>NZ_JADQBZ010000010.1 GCF_016278365.1 Methanolobus sp.
CAGGAAGCTGAGAACTTGAAGTGCAAGCTCCCGACTTCAGTCGGGAGTCGTTGACTCACAAATCATGTTTCAACAGCGTGATTGAAAACTGGCCTATCTTGCAAAGTACATACTGGAATGAAGACGAGCTGGAATACATATTTCTGAAAAATATCCATTCTGTCATCTCATGCCTTTTCACAGGAAAGGAGCTGAAAGCTGAAAAGGTGCAGGAGTTCCTAATGAATAAATTACCTCTCGAAATAAAACCTTCACCGGAGAAAATGTTCAAAAAAACGATCTGTGATGAGTCTGTCGAATCAACAGTGTCCTATATTGAAGACATCGATGAACTCGATATGGTCAAAGACGCTCTTGCAATGCAGAACATGACATTCAGCCTCTGCAATATCCTGGACGAATCGTTGGCCTATCTTTCGGAAAGATACATGAACCGCACCTATGAGGCCAGTAAGCTGGCTGTGGTACATAGTGCAGTAGCGGACACAGAGGATTTTGAGAAGATATATCGGTTGCTTGATGGTATTACAGCAGGTATGGATGAGGAATGTTTTGACATATTTGCTAAAGACCTGTGCGATAAATTCCTTTGCGCATGGAAACCATTCTGGAGTACTAAAGAATACAATGATGCACTTATTAGTGTACTGAACATGCAGTGCTGAACTGAATATAGAAATAAAAAAAATTTAAAAAAATCAAGTGCCTGCCGAAAAAGCAGGCATTGAATGGCATCTGTTTATATGCGCTTTCTGGATACCCACAGTGCTACAGCAATCACTATCAACAATGATATCACTATACCAGCTGCAGGTATTCCCTGGCTCTCTTCCACTTCAAAGGTGCCATTCAGGTTGCCTATAGTTACGTTATAGGTACCTGCTTCTTCCATGCTCACTGTGAAATTCAGAGTCTTTTCCTGATCAGGGTCCAGGATAACCTGCTCAGTTGCCTCAACGTTCCCGTTAATGAGGAGCTGCACATCCTCTTCCCCTGTTTCTGTGCCGATATTCCTTACAGTGGCAGAAATAGTAACATCGTCACCTGTTTCTGCAAGAAGTGGTTCGATGGCAAGGTTCGAGTAAGAGTATCTGGCCTCAGGACCCTGAACCTCAATATTTAATTCAGCTTCAAGGTACTGATCCGAGGAAGTGCTTATCCTGTGGACGCCAGCATCCATTACTGTATGGTTGACCATACCTTCAGTACCGGTGGTTCCAACCAGCCTGTCATCATAAAACACTTCTACATCTCCTACAGGCCTGCCATCTATCAGTGTTGTCACTGAGATATTAATGTTGTCTCCTAATGTCACTTCTGAAGGCGATACCCCAATAGCAACCCTTCTGCTGACATTATCAGGGGATATTACCTCGACTTCAGTGCTTCCCGTGGCAAATCCTTGTCTATCTGCTGTAACAGTGAATGTACCCACTTCTCCCGGAGTGAATGAAATAGTTCCGTTGGCAGATGTATTGCCTACTTCTGTGTTTCCGAACATCACTATAGCATCCTCTACTGCTGCTCCTCTTGAAGTGACCTCTATGTTTACCGACCTGTTCTGTGCGATTGCCCTTGGCATGTTGATCTCAAGAGGATCACCATCAGCTGCTGTTGTGACCTCTACATAAGGATAGAACCTCACAACATTGGAATCTGCGACCATGAACCTGATGTTATCCATAACGGATATACTGCTGTCACTTGAAAGCGTGATGGAACGGTCGCTTGCCATGACGATCTCATCAGAAGAGATACTTGAGACTTCCATCCTTCCGAAAGTTTCACCGGAGTCGATCTCTATAACATTCTCGGATATCTGGAATATACCCTCGACAAATACGGCATTTGATTCAGTACCTCTGAATATTTCCCTGAAATGCACGATTATTATCGGTATATCATCAGTGTCGCCAACATCTGCTTCATACACATAGTCGCCTCCTGAAGATATTATGCCGGTATCAACTTCGCTTCCGTCCTTTTCCAGTCTCACAAGCACTCTTGAACCATCAAGATCAACCTCCTCTATTACGAGTGTGTATCCTTCTTCAAGTATGAGCGAAGAACCCGTAAATAGAGAGGCCTGACTGTCACTGTCTACAAGGACTTTGGAAAGCTGGCTGCCAGATAACAGGCTTTCATCATCTGTGAATCTATTGTCCACATAACCTGCAAAGTACTTCTCAGCAAGGAAGCCAATGACATTGAAACTTCCCCATGGCGCATATTCAAAGCTCACTTGCTGCGGGACGCTCCTATATACAAGGTCTCCTGAACCAATGGTCCTGCCACTAAGGCTTGTGATCTCCAGAGACTCCGTGCCTACACCTTCATCAATGTTATAGTAGAAGCCTTCAAAGTTGAGTGGAGTCCATACGTATCCCTCTCCCTCGGCGACAGTTCCTCTGAGCTCATAAGTTCCGGGCTGGGTTGTGTCCACTACCGGGCCAAATCTTAATGTGTCATCGTCCGCCACAACGAATTGCAACCTGCCCATGATGTTCATAGTGTTTCCCCTTGAGAGTGATATTGAATTGGAATTCTCCATTGTGATCTCATTTTCACTGAAAGACTGGACCTCCATCCTGCCAAAGTTATCTCCGGTCTCTATCTCCACATAATTCTCTGATACCTGGAAAATCCCTTCTATGAAAACAGCATTGGTTTCTGTTCCTCTGAATATATTACTGAAATGAACCGCTATCAGGGGAACATCATCCTCCGAGCCGAGCTCAGTATCATAAACATAATCGTTGTTCCCGGAAACGATAGCGGTATCAACGACCTGGCCGTCCCTTGCCAGATTCACTAAGACACTGTCACCATTAAGGTCCACTTCTTCAATGGTGAGTCTATAACCTTCATTAAGAACAATTGACGAGCCTGCAAAAACAGATCTCCTTTCATCCTCATCTATAAGAACCCTTGTGAGCTGCCCATTTGACATGAGGCTTATATCGTCATCTGTGAATTGCGTATTATTGGTATAGCCTGCAAAGTATCGTTCTGCCATGAACCCGATGACCTGATAGGAACCCCATGCACCGCGGTCAAAATCAGTATTTATTGGCGTAGTGGAGTATTCCAGCGCTCCTGCCGGTATAGTCCTGCTGGTTTCACTCTGCAGATTCACTGTCAGTGTCTCCGATCCTTCGCCTGTATCAAGGTCAAAGTAAAATCCGGAATAACTCTGGGGTGTCCAGGTATATTCCAGGGACAGGCTCTCATCTGCAGACCATATACGGTTTCCCGTAGTGTTATTTTGAGCTGTGGCAGGCACTGACATGACAATTGCCATTAAAACCAGTACACTTACTAGTAAAGATAAATTTATATATTTCTTCATAATAGACCCCTAACCTCAATAATCCTTCGTTCTTATGTTTAATAAGTTTATTCCAGAAAGAGAATACAGCCTATTCTCTTTATTTTGCTAATTGGAAATGTATAAGTCTTAGAGGTATCAAATTTTGTAGCTTCTCTCTCGAAAACCTATCCCTCCACTGTAAAAGGCGTCATTCACTTTTTCTGCCGGATATATCGGGATTTAGCTTCCTGGATTACTCTCTCAGCTGTTTCCAGGCCATCCCAGCCAATGATCTTCACGTGTTTGTGCTCCAAATGTTTATATGTCTCAAAAAAGTGCGGTATCTCCTTTAACAGGTGAGGTGGGACCTGTTCGATAGACTCGATATGGTTCCAGAGTGGGTCGCTTTCCGGAACACATAGTATCTTTTCATCTCTTCCCATATCATCTTCCATATCAAACAATGCAATAGGGTGTACATCTATCAGGCACCCCGGAAACGTAGGTTCCCATGTCAATACCAGAACATCCAGGGGATCACCGTCAAGTGCCAGGGTATCGGGAAAAAAACCATAATCGCAGGGATAGACCATTGAAGAGAAAAGCATTCTGTCAAATTTGATCATCTTTTTTTCTTTATCATATTCATATTTGTTTCGGCTTCCTTTCGGAATCTCAATTATAACGCTTTCAACTTGCCTTTTAGTCATCTTAACACTCCTTGATCATTTTCTTGCAGCCTGCATTTAAGTAACATTTTCTGTTTTATATTCTTCAGTTTCTTCTTCCGGTACGTAAGGCCTTGAAAATTTCGCTTCCACTCTTTCCCGGTGCAGTGTATTATATGTGCAGAAAGGTATGACCTTTCCTTCAGGTGTTGCGTAATGTATCCCACATCTCTGTATCCTTTCAAGGTCCAGGTTGTACATGTCCTGGAAGTGCATGGCCCCAAGGAAAAGGCTCTCCCTGTGGAATTGTTTTACCATACTCTCTCCGCCATCCCTCAGGACATTAAGCAGCATCTTTGTCACGTTAACTGATTTAGGCTCTTTGTCCTTATCTATAAAACCTGGAACCCTGCGCAGCACTTTTGCCAGAACAAGCAGGTTCCTGCTATCGTGATTAAGCTCATGGGAAGCCTCATCGATCATCTCCATAAACCCTTCCACATCCACAAACTCCGTAATAGGGATAATGTCCCCATTTTCGACAAACAGGTATGTAGCTGCCCCGCAATGGGGATGCACTGTCATCTCAGGTAAGGGTTTGTGTTGCGCCTTTGCAAGAAATCTTGATATGGGTACAACAAAAGGTACGGGGTACCAGGCATCACGGGGTATTTTTCCATCTGTCTGCTCCTCAGTGAGTTTTGCAAGATCCGGAATAGTGATCCTGCTCATTTCCCTTTCTTCTTGTCGAATACGTCCCGTGAATGATATCGGCTGGAAATTCACTCCCTTAACAATATCCCTGTTATCCACGGCATATCTGATCACATCTCCCACCTGATGGTCGTTCACTCCTTTTGTGAGCGTGGGTACAAGGGTGATACTGCGGATGCCTGCCTCGCGTGCGTTTTCTATAGCTTTTTGTTTAAGTGGAAAGGCATTGAACCCCCTCATTTTGATATAAGGTTCCGGTGTCACTCCATCGAATTGCAGGTATATCGTATGCATCCCCGCCTGCAGCATCTTCTCGCCGTAAGAAACGCTCTGGGCAAATTTGATTCCATTTGTAGCTACCTGTATCTGCACGAAACCAAGGTCTTTGGCCATTTTTACAATCTCAGGTAGGTCCTTACGTACTGTGGGCTCCCCGCCGGAGAACTGTATGGCAAAGCAAGGCACAGGCTGCTGCTTTCTCAGCATGATCATCATATTGCGTATCTGCTCAATGTCTGGCTCATATATTCTTCCTGATGTCCTGGCGTTTGCAAAACAGACCGGACATGACATATTGCATCTGTTAGTAACATCTATATTTGCCAGGATGGTGCCTGTACGATGGGATGTGCATAAACCGCACTGGAAAGGGCAATCAGAATTGAAATTTATATTCGGGTTCAAGAGACCCGATCCAATACTGGCAAATTCATCGAATTTCTTGTACATCCCGGCATCTGACCAGTATATCTCCCTGAAATGCCCATGAGATGCACATGTTTTTTCCATGATCATCCTGCCATCTTCTTCAAATATGACAGCATTTATCAATTCCCTGCAGAGAGGGCACACGGAGTAAGTATGTTCTTTCAGATAAAGTCCCCACAATAAATATGTCCACTACCCATAAATGAAATGTATATAGTTGCTTTTGTAGTAATCTTATTTATCTCTTTGTAGTTCCCTCTTTTACAGACATGTGATAGATGTAACATCATTTCTTACTAATTTATATGCTACAAAAAATAGATTATTTCTTGCGAGAGGGATTGGAGAAGTAGTATCAAGGGCGAACATCATTGATAACAGATTCAGGAGCAGTTTCTGCATGGGTCTATATCTTTAAATACCAAACTATCCACTACACATTGCCACATCGCCCGTCTCTCTCGCCAGTCATCATATCTCAGATACATATCCATCGCCTGGGCAAAGTATCTTATCGATCTTATATAGCGGGAGTGAATCATGGGAACTAATAATATGCGGGGTATCCTGTCCGCAGACAGGATGATTGGCAAGAAAGTGATAAATCCTCAGGGTGAGGACCTTGGCAAAATAAAAGAACTAATGATAGACCTGCGATATGGCAGGGTCGCATATGCAGTTCTGACATTCAGCGGCCTGTTCGGCATCGCGGAAAAATTATTTGCAGTACCCTGGAAATCACTTTTTTTACCCGGGGAAGATGATAATTTTGTTCTTAACGTTGATAAGAGAACTCTGGAGGATTCAGTAGGTTTTGATCGCGCCAACTGGCCGCTTGCCAATAACAGAAGATGGCTTTGCGATCTCTACGAAGAGTATAAGTGTGAGCCGTACTGGACAGAATGATGCTGCTTCAGTACCGGCTGTACCTGCTCTTTACCTGTCTTTCTTCACCGGTTGCACCCATGTAAATGAATATGGCTATCAACACCAGCCAGATACTTATCAGCAATCCTATGATCGCCATAATGAAAGCAAGTATCTTCCCGATGGCCGCTGCTTTTTCGGTGGCCTCCACAAATCCCATGCGTGTGGCAAGCAAAGCTCTTAGTATCCTTCCGCCATCCATCGGGAATGCAGGGATAAGATTGAAAGCTGCAAGAACTATATTGATGTAACCCAGTATGAATATCACCAAAAATAATGCACTCCCTTCCGTAGAGCTTACGGCCGGATTGAAGAGGTAATTGACAGCAAGAAGAAAAATACCTATTATAAGGCTGGAAAAAGGTCCGGCAAACGCCATAGCGGCTTCTTTTGCAGGATCCCTGATTTCACCTTCTATTGCAGATACTCCGCCTATCAGGTATAGTGATATTTCCCTTATATTGGCCCCATACTTTAAAGAGAGATATGAATGGGATAGTTCATGGACAAGCACGGAAGCAAACAGCAGTATTGATGTAACAAGTGCAAGTGCATATCTTAATGTATCGCCTTCAATTCCCGCGAATCCATAGGGTTCAGGCTGCTGGGCGAATATCCATGCAAAGAATGGCAGTACGAACAGGAATGATACATGTATCTTGATCGGTATGCCAAATATCCTGGCTATCTGCAGCGAATTCTTCATAATAGATTCCTCTTTACTATTTCACAGGCGATTTTCAGTTCTGATATCCACTATCAATGCATGTTCTATCCAGTTTTATACTTTTCTTGTGCTCTTCCTTAAGGTGCCGCCTGAACAAAATAGTGGGATGTGTTCAGGTGTGCTTCCTGATCAGGGGAAATACATCTTCAGCATAGGATTTGATAAACCCGAGCTCATCAGGGCCTGCATAGTGGATATAAACATGCGTGAAACCTGTATCTATATATTGCTGCACGTACCTCGCCTGTTCTTCCGGGTCTGATGAAATACAGGCTTTCTGCTTCAGGGTGTCATAGCCTACAACCTCCCCGTTCTGCTGGGACATTTCGGGTGTATATATCTTATTAGTGAACAGTGCCGGAATAAAAGAGCCAGCCCAGTATTTATGCATTTTTTCCATTGACTCTTCAAGGTGTTCCCCGTATGCCACGAAGAGTTCAACTGCCCTTGGCATATTGGTCAGGTCCTTACCTGCACGCTTTACTCCGTTCCCGAATTTCTCTATAATTTGTTTATATGTCTTCATCTTGGAGCCACCAACTGTGAGCAGGCCATCTCCGTGATATCCTGCAAATTGTGCACTTTCAGGCACCATCGTGGAAATGTAGATCGGTATATCCCGGACAGGAAGTGTGTACAATTTTGCTTCATGCGTACAATAGTGTATGCCATCAAAACTAACCTTCTCTCCGCTCCATAATTCCCTTATGAGATTTATGGCTTCAGCCAGCATCTCCTGCCTTTCATTGTATTCCGGCCACTCGCATGTTACAGGATATTCATTAAGTGCCTCTCCTGTTCCCACTCCCAGGTATGTCCGTCCTCCGGCCAGAGAAGAAACAGTCGCAGCTGCCTGGGCAATAATGGCAGGATTATACCTCAGGATTGGACATGTAAGGCCTGTTCCGAGTTCTATCTTTTTAGTCCTCGCAGCAGCAGCTCCCAGCCAGGTCCAGGTAAAACATGACTGGCCTTCCTCACTCCACGGATGGAAATGGTCACTTACATCAATGCTATCAAAACCATTCTCCTCTGCTGCAATCGTCTGTCTTAGCATCTCGGAAGGCGTATACTGTTCCGGACCTATCTTGTAACCTAATTTTATCATTGCTGTACCCCATCCCCATTCATGTTTAATCTAAAATCCTTTAAGTCCTATATTCATATCTGACTTTATTTAAGGCTGAAGTAAACTAGTATCAGTAGCATTTTTGTAGCAATTCGCTTCCAATTCAGGCCCACTAGATTGGCTTACATGTTCATGTGTTCTCTTTTACACAAAGAAATATTACTCATGAACTATTCCTCCCTGCCCGCTTATTGGAAAAAGAGATTTACAATATCATTAAACTGCTCCATATAAGGAGAGAAACTGCACCAAGAACTGTTATTATGACAAAGTGGATCGTAACTTTTCTATAAAGTTGGTCAGCTCCTATCAATTTGATATAGAGCGGCTTTGCCAGTGTACTTATGAGTCCTGCACTGACAGCTACCTGAGCAGCCTGGTGATAGGAAATAGTACCATTCAATGCGAGCGATGCCATAGAAACGGTGACTGCTGAACTGCTCACAATCCCGCCGATAGCTGTTGCATATATTCCGACCGAGCCTCCATGAGATTGGGCAATGTCTGCAACAAGCGTTATAATCATGAAGAGGATCCCAAACTGTAATGCTGGTACGATGGCAAAAGGAGATCTCAGTTCTATTGTCTCATTAACTGTTGTTGGATGCCGTCTGCGCAAAACAATCAGAAGGGTAACTATGGACATTACAAGGAAAGGAGGTATCATCAATAGTGCCATCTTTCCGGAGGTATCCACAAGAAAAGCAAAAATGATATCCCTTATGACCATAGAAGCAATTGTCAGTAGTGCACCTGTGCATATATGTCCGGTCAGGGAGGTTCTTTTTCTGGAAAGGTTGGATAAGGAGATTACTGCTGCTCCGCTGCTTGCCAGTCCTCCAAGGAATCCTGAGTAGGCTATACCTCCGCGGGCGCCTATTTTCTTGAGAAGCACATAACTGACAAAACTGATAGAAGATATGAGCACGATGATAAGCATGGTTGATTTTAGGCTTATAATGCCAAATATCGGCTCGTCAGGGACCACGGGATACAGGATGAAAGCAATAGCTATGAACTGGAGTGCATCAATTATATCTCTCTCAGACAGGTTCTCCGCTAAGGAATGCAGAGGTTTTTTTTCGATGAGCAGGAATGTTATGATTACAGAAGTGACAATTGCGATTATGAACAGGTCTGCTGCGATCAGTACTCCCAGCAGGTAAGTACAAAAAAGAGATATCGATGTAGTAAGGCCTAAGCTTCCATGTACTCTATTGATATTGTATGCAAGGAAGATGCAGGTAACTCCTATGAATATCGTCGTGATAAGCAGGATTGAAGTTCCTGCATAATCTATAAGGAAAGCGGAAAGCATGCCAAGGATACAGGTTAGCGTGAAAGTTCTTACACCGGCAAATATCCTTGAGTCTGACCTTTGTCGCTCCCTTTCAAGCCCGATGAGTATTCCGATCATCAGTGACAGGAGGATCTTTTGTGTAAAATCCACTATAAGGGAATCCAGGCCAAACCGCAGTACTGTATCTTCCATTCTATCTTTCCGTTACTTCCTGCTTTTGACAGGGTAGTGATACTGTCTGTAGCTGGTCTGGATATATCCATGCTGTTTATACTTTAAATATCTATATATATAATGATATTATAAATATATTTTTTAAATATAAGGTAGGTTTAAATAATATACTAAATAACCTTCTATGGGAGATATGGGTATATCGTTCTGCATTTTAAATGATCCGCCAGCTGGCACTTTCCTTGGAACTACTTTGAATGTCAGTCTGTTTGGGTTGTAATACCTGTAGGTAGTATCTTCCTGTAAGGGTGGGAGTAATCAAATGGCACAAAGTGGGACAATCGGTTTTTCGTTGGCAGGTACAGTTGGGGCTGAAGCTGAGATGGATGGAGAGGGCTTACAGAACATTTCTTCTGCGGCTGGTAATGTATACAATGATGAACAACGGTACGAAAGAGCAAGGAACCTGAGAGACTGGGCTAAGGATTATTATCGGATCAAGGTGATGCCCAAGAACCGTTTCTCTCTCTTCAGGATAGAGCACCTGACAGAGAATGATTCCATACAGATAACAGGTCAATTGGACGACGGGTCATGGGGAACTCAGCAGTGGCTGATAAATAAAAAGGATGTCCACTTTGTAGATGGAAAACTTGTTGCTGATGACCAGAGGATACAGGACGCAATATATCATATGCAGCATTGAAAAATACCTGTTGCGTTCTTAAAATAAGGGAGGTCTATTTTTGGAGGAACCTATTGGAATAGTCGTTGCAGATCCGATAGTCCTGCAGCTTGAATATCATAAAGTTCTGGAAAGCCTGGGAGAACTTAAGGTCTACAACACATGGCCTTTATCAGATGAAGAGTTCATTGAGAGAATAAAGGATGCAAGCATCGTAATTATTGGCAGATATGGTTTTCCTGCCCAAGCTTTCGAGTCTGCTGAGAACCTTCGGATGCTTGCGGTATGGCAGACAGGATATGATCACGTAGATATGGATGCGGCCACAAAACAAGGAGTTGTGGTTTCAAATGTACCCGGCTATGCTTTTGATGCTGTTGCAGAATTCGTTTTTGCCCAGACACTGAACCTGCTGAGACGTTTGCATGAAGCAGACCGCTCTCTCAGGGAGGGAGAATTCGAATGGCGGGATTACATATGCGGAGCATATAAAGGCAATCAGCTTTTGGGCAAAACCATGGGAGTCATAGGTACGGGCAATATCGGCCGGCGGGTCATAGAAATAGCACATGGTTTCAAAATGGAAGTGCTGGCATACACCGCGCATCCTGACCCTGAGAAAGAGGAAAAGCTGGGTGTCAGGTTCACGGATATGGATGAACTGCTTACACGATCGGATATAATTACATTGCATGTACCGCTTACTCCCTCCACCGAGAGGATGATAGGGGCTGAAGAACTGTTGAAGATGAAGCCAACTGCCATCCTAATAAACACTGCAAGAGGGGAAGTGATAGATGAAGCGGCTCTGCTTAGCGCCCTGCGAAGCGGTCATATTGCAGCAGCCGGACTTGATGTATTCGAAGATGAGCCTCTTCCTCCCAATAGCCCTCTTCTTGGATCAGGTAAGGTGTTGCTGACACCACATATAGCTTTCCTTTCAGAAGAGTCTCTGGATGAATGCACATCAGTGACAATAGATAATATCAGGATGTTTTTGCAGGGGAGCCCGCAGAATGTAGTGAACCCGGATGTGCTGGAAAAGGATCAACGCTCTTGACCTTGATTAAAACAATATTGAGAGATGTCGTGTGGAACACGGGAATCAGTGAAAATAATATTACTGCGTGGCAGGAAAGTTTAAAAATCATAATAACCTAACTTTAATGGGGAGTGATTTAAATGCTTTATTGGATAATTCGGATTTTAATTGCCATAATAGTTCTTGTGATACTGTGGCAGATATTGCTGATCTTGCTATAAGCTATGTTAACAGGTCTGGCAGATTTTAAGGTAAGTGTGAATATTCAAATTGGAGGAAGTTTCTGCATGAAATCAGGCAGGACTTTCAGCCTCCTTTTTTCCAGGCATACTATATCAGTGCAGCTATAGGGTTGATAACACAATTATGTTTACATTTTCTGCAGGCCGCACTCCCCAACTTTACTTAAGACTTATTGACCAGGCGTTGCCATTTTTCTGCATGCAGATCTTTTCTTCCCTTGCAAGCCATCCGATGGCCATGAAAACCGTCTGTGAATCAAAACCGCTTTCTTTGAGCACTTTCTTCACATTGGTCAGGTTCGATCCACCATTCTCAAGCAGCCTGTAAACATGGCCGGCTGCATCTCCTATATTGAAACATGCCTCATCCATATTAATTACTTCATGTTACTTGTTTATATAACTTTACAGGTCACTGTCAGTATCATTTATACCGATATCTTCCACGCAGGCACGCATGATCTCACCTACACTCCACGCCTGAGAGATGCATCCGCCCGGTGTGTGAGGTGCGTCACCATCGAATACTTCGGAAATGGTTCCAATACCTGCTTCTCCGAGGTGCCCTTTCAACGCTTCGAGTAAAGTTATCATTTCCATTCTGCTATTGTTGGAGTCTCCGTTCACTTTTATATGTGCTGTTATGTATGGTCCGAGCAGCCAGGGCCACACAGTTCCGTTATGATAACTTGCGTCCCTGCTTTCCGTATTTCCTCGATAGACACCTACATAGCCGGGGTCTGAAGGCGAGAGTGTCCTGAGGCCATAAGGTGTCAGCAGTTCATCTCTGACAACATTCAATATACTCTTTTCAAGCTTCACAGAAAGCATTGTAAAAGGAAGCGACACGGCAAGGATCTGATTTGGCCTCACTGAGGCATCTTTCTGGTTAGTCTGGCCTGCTCTGCCTGAGTTTTCCGGGCCGGGAATGTAATCGTAGAGACAGCCTCTGTCCTCGTTCCAGAACTTTTCCTTATAGTTCTCCTTTGTGAGTTCAGCAAGCTCATGGAAACCGGAAGTTCCCATACCAAGCTGCTCTCCCATTAAAGATGCCTGCATCAGGGCATTATACCAGAGGGCATTTATTTCGCATGCTTTTCCTCTACGGGGAGTGATCTCCCTGTCCCCCACTTTCGCGTCCATCCAGGTAAGCTGCCCGCCATGGGATATCAGGCCATCCCTATCCATCCGGATGTCGTACTTTGTGCCTTTGTGGTAGTATCCGATGATGTCTTCTACGGTGTCCCACATGGTCCTGACGGAGTCCAGGTCGCCAGTATAGTCCAGGTACTTCCAGAGGGCATGAATAAACCACAGGGAAGCGTCCACTGTATTGTACACAGGCGGCTGGAACGGGTCATCCGGGAAAAGGTTGGGTATAAGCCCCTCATTGCAGCTGGATGCGAATGTTGTGAGTATTTCTCTGGCAACATCAAACCTTCCGGTAACAAGTGTCAGGCCGGGTATTGCTATCATAGCATCCCTCCCCCAGTCTGCGAACCAGTGATAGCCCGCTATTAGTGACCTTGAGCCGGTGGACTGCCGGCTTACTATGAAAGAATCTCCTGCAGTAGCGAGCCTGTTGAGAAAATTCCCTTCTTGCCACAAATTCAGAGTGAGCTTGTTCCTTCGCTGGAGTTCACTTTCAAATAACCGGTTGACACCTTCTATATCAAGATGTTCTCTCATTGTAGTAGACGCAGAGACGAAGAAGGAAGAATTCCCTTTTCCAATATCCACCTCAAAGTACCCGGGATTGAAGTTGTCCTCTTGATATGGATAACCTCTTGACCGTTCCTCTTCGTATTCGAGGTTATAATACCACCAGGCCTCCGGTATGAAATCCATATCTGAATGTAATTCCAATGTGCTCTGCCCGGATCTGATTAAAGTGCCTGTTTTGTGTGGATGCTGCTCAAACTCAATATTCCCTGATTTTGTCAGTCCGTGTATGTTCCTGTTATTAACAAGCGGGAATATCCTGAGGGTAGCACTTTTGCTATGCGGGTTTGAGGTATCATAGCGGATAACAGTCGTATTCTCCCCGTAAACCATCATTATGGTTTTTCTGAGTGCGACGTTTTCCATAAGATATTGGCATGCTGGAAAAGGCTCTGCAGAAAAATCATGCAGATAGCGGTAGCCTTCCGGGTATACAGTGCCGGGGTACTGGTGAACTGCAAGCTTATGTGTTTTCCCATTAACCTGTATCTCTTCGTCAAGGGACGAGAGTAACACCCTTCTGTTAACAGGAGGGTTCAGGGGTGCTACCAGCAGACCATGATACTTACGGGTGTTCATTCCGGTAACAGTGGATGAAGCATAGCCTCCAAGGCCGTTGGTGATTATCCACTCTCTGTCCGCACTTTTTTTTAACCAGGGTTCTTTGTCGGTAGTGGCCATGGAAGTCCTTCAATTCAATTATGGATGTCTGAAGTGAAACGTGAACTATTGCAGACTATCAAGCATCAGTATGTTGTCGATCATGAGGGCGCAGCTCCAGCTCAGGGGGATGGCCCAGGCAGGTTTTCCGCTATGTTTGTTTACCTGTTCCGGTAACAGTCCCGTACTTGTTGTGCCTCTGAGAGCCCATTCTATATATTCAAGAGCCTCTTCAAGCATTTTCCTGTATTCCTGTTCATTCCCTTTTCTTCGGGCTGACCCTGCAATCTCAAGCAAAGCTTTAGAGACCCAGAGTGTTGTTACAACCCAGGGATTGCCTTCAATATAATTATCTGTCTCGTAACGTTTTATCCCTTCATGGCCGTTCACATGCACTGCGAGCTTTCTCTGAATTGTACGAATAGTGGAAAGGATCATTTCCCTTTCGTTTTCATCATCTGCGTTAAGCATGCCAAATGGCATGAACGCTCCCAGGATACTGGCATCGATCTCAGTGTCCAGCCTGCCATCAATCCTACCCCTTGCGAAATACCCCTCAGGCAGCCAGAACTCCCGGATAGTTGCTTCCTTGATGATATTCGCTCTGTCAAGCCATCTTTTCCCGAGTTCCTTCTCATCGTATCCTGAAGCCATGTTAGCAGCCCCGGCAAGGCCTCCGTATATGGCAGCGTTTGTGTAGGTGAATATGCCTTTATATGATTCCCAGAGGCAGGTACATGGCTCATGAAGGCCGCCGATCGATCTCCTCATAAGATATTCGGCAGCCGGTAAAACACTTGGCCATATCTCGTTCAGGAAAGCGGTTCTGAGCGAAGGCTCCAGGCTTTGGTAATATTTGTCCATTGCAAAGAGTGTTGATCCTGTCTCATCTATCTGGGTGGAGAAGTTGAAGTTCCCCCATGAAGAACCAAGGCTTCCATCCAGCCAGTAGCGCTGGAACCATGAGCCATCGGACATCTGGGTCTTCCTGCACCATCTGAAGAAACGTAAGCAGAAGTCGGGATAACCGGCGTTGAGAAGCGCAACCACAGTTTCAGCAGCATCCCTGTTCCAGCAGTAGCCATAGCCTCCACTCAGTTCAAAATCATGGTCAAATTCAGGCGCCGCTACAAAAGAGCCTTCTTTTGGGTCATTGAGAAGGGACAGGATCAGTAAAGAACGGTTGAAAGCGTTGATAAGATTCTCTCGGCTCTTATCTTCAAGTTGTGGCAATGTGATCTCTCTTTTTTGGGACAGCCAGCTGGTCTGATCCTCATACTCCTTCTGCACCCTCTTTTCCATAGTCTCATCGCTTATTGCTTTCATTTTACTGTAAAGCATCTCCCTTGTGGGCGCGGCACCAATAAAAATTGTTATTTCTTTAATTGAACCCGGCCCGATATCCAGTTCCCATCCAAGGGCACTGTTGAGCCTGCCTATTTCCTCACGTTTGTTCTGTAATTGCCCGTCCTGCATGTCGTGCAGGGCATTGGTCCATACATCCGAATCAAGTGCCCTGCCTATCTGCCATTCCCCGAACATGGGCTTTGAGGTGAGTCCCAGATGATAATTCCTTTTGTAATGTACAAGTATGCCAGAATCAGGGTCGTAAAAGGCGGAATTCTTCTTTAGCGTCTCCCCAACCTGGAACTTCGAGTAATAAAAGAATTTACCCTTGAAACCTTCAGAAGCACTTATCCTGTAATTACGGACCAGTATGGGAAGAGTGGGATGAGTGAGATCCAGGATGTCCATGCTTAGCCCGTCGGTGCGACTGAGGCGCGTGATCACAACATTTGTATCTTCGATGTATCTCTGGGTAGCCTGCCACTCCTGATCCTCGGACCAGATAAGCCTGTTCCGGTCATACAGGCATGCCTGGGACTCTTCAACATGCTGGGCAAAGTCCCTGCCCGGATAAAAGAATCCGAAAATCTCTGCTTTCTTTCCCATGGTAACAAGCAGTTCCCTGTTACCAAGTATCACGTTAGGTTGTCTTATCAAGCTATATCTCCCCCAAGATGTGCTACATTCTTGCTGTTAGTGCCTGATTTCCTTTAATTTTCGGAATACCATTTCCTTGAAATCCATCATTGCAGCCATGAAATTGATTCCTGCCTCATAGGGTGAGGAGTGTATACTGAAATATGAGTGTATGTCACCATCACCTAGCCACTTTGTGCTCATGTAATAGTAGTGGTCCGAGGTTAGCAGGTGTTTCCATATCTTTAGGAGCTCCGGATCCCCGGTGGCTCTCACATAGGGCCCGAGCAGTTTAGCTTCCTCGAAGCAGCGCCGTTGCATATCATTGCCAAGCCAGGCGCTGGTATCTCTTTCAATATCTGCCCATGAAATGGTGGAGAAATCCCCTGCATCGATATCACCTGCAGGGGTGTATCTGCTTACAGTCTCCGAAGGAGTAAGGAATTGCATTCCACGGTCTATGACCTCGCCCGGGAGCGCTCTCAGGAAGGCGAATATGCCTGTATCCATCCACTGGTGCTCTCCGAATGTCTCGTAATCCATAAAGATGTTGGCCGTCTCCCCTGCACTGCGGGACACCCAGTCAGCCCATTTATTTGCAGTTAGCGGATACTCTTCCCACCAGCGCGATGAAAAGCGATAACCAATATCATCGCTTAACTTATAGTTCCTGAGCAGTACTGCTATGTTGCCATCTCTGGCTTTGTATACATGATTTGGCGAGCGGCCTTCAAGAACCCTCTCAATACCTTCTGTAAGTATGGCTTTGTATCCCATTTTTTCAGCAAGGGCAGCTATGCTGTTGTTGTACAGCAGTTCTGTGTTCCTGAACACCTTAGGTTCAAAACCCAGCAGAGTTGACATTGCTGCACGGTGTTCCGTCACCTGTTCAATGAACTCGTCACCTGACTCGAAAAGTGATGCAAGGGAATGATAATAGGTCTCATCGATGAATTCCATGCACCCGGTATCAGCAAGGTCCCGGAATGTTTCCAGCACATCTTCTCCCCATCTTTCACACTGGCTCAGGAGAGTGCCTGTGACAGACATACTTAGTTTCAGCTTCCCTTCGTTCTCATCGATAAGTTCCAGTATGGTGCGATTTGCAGGCAGATAACATTTTTCTGCAACCCTCCTGAATATCTCCTTATTGACATCATCATCGAAATATCTTCCAAAGCCTGCTGACTTGCTGTCAGGCCAGAACCATTTGAGCCTGTATGGCTGGTGCACCTCAAAGTAGAAACAAACGGATCTCATTTGCCTGCCTCTGTCAAAGCACGTTTCATATCAGAAAGTATGGAGAAATTATTGACCGCTTTCTCGTATCCCAGACGCTGGCTTTCAGCATTCATCTCAAGGAAGATGTCGCTCTGCTGAAGGTAGCGGTATATGGTCTGCAGCTTAGTATGGTCATCATGCATTTTAAGTTTATCAAGTTCCTCCCCGATGCTCTGCAATTCATGCATATAGAGATGCTGAGCATGATTTCCTAAAAGATTATGCATTCCATAACGTGCAGTTTTCTTTGAATGCAGGGAAGGTAATTCTTCCTGCCTGAACCTGCTGGCGGCATCTTCCGGGAACACCATCTCAATACCACGTACTGACAGGCTTCCCGGCAGGTCTTTCAGGAACTGCACGATTTCAGCATCTCTCTGCAGGTGGATATGAAGTGAATCATACCTGATGTATAACGTTATTACATCCCCTTCCATGGCAGCTATCCATGAAGCGAATTTTTCGGCTATCAGCGGGTATCCCGGCCATTTCCTGTCCGAGAGCCTTTTCTCAACATCCTCGCTCAGGTCAATTTGACGCAGCAGGGTTGGAACACTATTTTTGTACACATAAGCCGGACTACATCCGTTCACTATATTATGAGATCCTTCTGAGATAAAACACTTAAAACTGAAATCCCTGCAGACCTCAATTGTCCTCTGTTCAAGAAGCAGTTCCGGATTGATGAACACAGCAGGTTTTATACCGAACAGCTCTTTCAGGGAATCCATGTGCATACTGACCTGCCCCTTAAACTCTTCAAGACCTGGGAATAGGGGACAGACCGAATGATAGTAAGGGGATGCTGCAAGGTTTGCCCCTCTATTCACAAGCTGCCTGAAACTGTCAAGTATCGCAGGCTCCCATTTGCATTGTTCCAGAAAGACCCCGGATATATCAAGGGTGTACCTGCCTCCGGCTTCCATGGAATCCATTAATGCATTATTCAGGATACTGACATCCTCTTTCAACCTGATGAAACTATTGTATGTTTTTTCCATCTCAAAATACTTTTCAAGAGCCGGAGCTCCATATCCCTCGCGCGGCCAGTACCATCTAAGGGGTAATGGAAGATGGACCTCAAAACACACGCAGACAGCTTTCATTTGCTTTCTCTCTCATTCCTTTGTTCCTTCCTGCAACTGAGGGAGGTTATTTGTCATCTCTTCTGTCAGAACATCACTTTCTTCTTCAGGAAGATGATCTTTTCCATTGCCTGAAAGTTTCCTTGTCTGTAATTCGCCTGCGAACCACACGGTCCTCTGCGGGAAGGGTATCTCTATCCCATGTTCTTCCAGTGTCTTTTTAATGACCAGGAGAAGCCTGGTTTTCATCTCGTACCACTCTGTGATCGGAGCCCATATCCTTACTATTATATTGATCGAGTTATCACCAAGGTTGTTCACAAAGATGCTGGCGGGAGGATCTATCAGAGCAAAGGGTTCGCTATCTATGATCTCCTGAATGATACGGATAGCTTTTTCCGCATCATCGCTATAGCGGATTCTCACAACATACTCAAATCTCCTTGTAATGTTAGCAACGTAATTAGTTATATTAGTTGTGAATACCGTCTGATTAGGTATCCGCATGTATAGTCCTTCATAGGTCCTTATGATTGTGGAGAATATGTTGATATCCTCCACGAATCCGACATTATTGTCAATACTGACCTGGTCACCTATCTTTATAGGTCTTTCAACTATCAGGAAAAAACCCGATATAAGGTTTCCCACAATGCTCTGGCTCGCAAAACCAATAACTATACCCAGCACTCCTCCTGTAACCAGAATGCCTGAGCGTTCTATTCCTGTCAGCGGGAGAATGAACACTACAATAGCCAGTGTTATTATACCGTAATAGCCTACCTTAAGCAGGATATCAAGATGTCCCTTGTCGATCTTGTCCTTAAGCGATCTCTGCAGGTATATCGTCAACCCTTTTCCAATGGCAATGGCAATAATGAGTACAAATACTGCACCTACCGTGTTGAACACGATACCAGGAATGGTTGGCAGGGAGCTGATAATTTCGGTAACGTTCATATCCCATGCTCCATAATGCCTTTAATGCTGCTAAGCGTCAGCTTACGGGCAGTGTATAGTTCCATGGACCTCCTGAATTCAGGTGTCGTAGTATATGTCATGAAGCCAGTTTCAGCCAGGTTCCTGCTAACAACCCTCATGAAAGCTCTCATTGATGTGCGATCAGTTCCGTAATATATTTTCATGCCAAAGGCATTGAACACGGATTTCTTCACTTCTATCCAGTTATTTGTGTCATTTATGATATCAAGTTCGATATCTCCCTCGTATCTGATGTCCAGATTGGGGTAGGATGCGAATACTTCGCTCTTCCAGTACCTGCACATTATCCCATGGTTCGGGGTCCCATAAAGGGTGTATTTGGACATGTTGAGGGTGAACATATCGATAAGTTCGTGTTCTCCTTTCCTGCTACTGATGAATATACCCATTTCCACAGGGAATGTAAGGTATATCTTTTGCTTGCTTGCGGGCCCTATCATTATCGGCCGTTCGAAATCTATAAGCAGGAAAGATGTTATCGGCTTTGGCAGGTTCACAGGCTCGATGGGGTTGATCAGGAAATCCCCGTCAGCATCAAGGATCAGCTTTTCGGTGGTCTCATAAGCGCAGGTCCTTCTGTATATCAGGTTCCCTTGCTCTTTTTCCACCGATATCTCATGGCCTTCGTAATTAATAGTGAAAGGGGGAGTATATTTGTCAAACATTTGGATCAACTATTGTTTAAAGCCACCTTTTCCTGCGGAAATACACTAACATTGAAACGGATATCAGCGCCATTATTGTCCAGGCTGCCGGATATCCCCATTCCCAGCCCAGTTCAGGCATATGCTCGAAGTTCATGCCATAGACACCTGCTATGAAAGTTAGCGGGATGAAAATGGTGGCTATTATCGTCAGGGTTTTCATGACCTCGTTCATCTTATTACTAACGCTCGAGAGATAAACATCCATTATGCCGGAAGTAATATCGCGATAAGTTTCTGCAGTCTCTATTATTCTTATGGTGTGATCATACAGGTCCTTGATGAACACCATTGTCACGTTCTCGATAAGCGGAGACTCGGAGCGATCCAGCCTGTTTATGACTTCTCTAAGAGGCCATACAGACCTGCGAAGATAGATTATCTCTTTTTTGATCCCATGGATATCCTGAAGGATCACAGGTGTGGGATTCTCTATCATATCATCCTCAAGCACTTCCAGTAATTCTCCTATCTTTTCCAGCACAACGAAATAGTTGTCTACTATCGAGTCCATCAATGCATAAGCAAGGTAACTGGAACCTACTGAACGGATGCGACCCTTTGAGGTCCTTAATCTTTCTCTTACGGCATCGAAAGTATCTCCTTCGGCTTCCTGGAAGGAGATGACAAATCCCGGACCCAGAATGATACTGACCTGTTCAGCTTTCACGTCCGAAGTGTCCTCGTCGAACTGCAACATCTTCAGTACCAGATAGATGTAGGACCCGAAGTCCTCCATCTTGGGACGCTGGTCTGTGTGGACGATGTCTTCCATTACCAGGGGATGCAGTCCAAAGTGCGCTCCTACCTTCTCAATGATCTCTACCTGATGCACACCATCGACATTTATCCAGGATACGGTTTCTGTGTCCTTACAGAGGAAGCAGTCTTCGATGTTCTCTACGGTTTTTTCCTCAAAGGTATCCTTATTATAATCGATCAGAGTGATCCTGGGATTACCAGTTTTTGCCTCGCCTACATGGATGATTGTTCCCGGAGCAAGACCTGCTTTTTTCGACGCTCCTGATGCTATTTTTCTCATTCGATTGCCTTCAGGTAGACCTCGGTTGTTTTTTCTGCTATCTTGTCCCAGTTGTATTTATCCTTAAGGAGTTTCCTTCCTTCCATGCCAAGCTGCCCGTCAGCATAATTGTCAAGCACATGATTGATTCCCCATGCAATGGAATCAGGTGTCTGGTATACTGTCACTCCATTATGGAAGTTGTCAATAAGCTCTACTGCATTTGTCGCAACAATATTCTTACCTGCATCCCATGCTTCCAGCAGCACTATCCCGAATGGCTCGTTACGGCTTGGAACGCACATAAGGTTACAGGAGTTCACCCACTCCTTTTTCGTATTTTCACTTGCATAGCCCAGAAAGTGGCAGCTGCTGTAAACACCAAGCTTGCGTGCAATATCCTCGCATACTGGTCGCATCTCACCTTCACCTATGAGGACGAATCTCACATCCCACCTGTTCTCAAGGACTTTCGGTATGGCCCTGACGAGAAGGTCCGGTCCTTTCTGATAGTTCATACGGCCCACGAACAGGACCACAGGTGCATAAGGGTGAATGCCATAAGCGGACTTCACTTCTCCCGGAACGACCTCCATCCTCATCTTGTTCTCAGTGAGTCCGTTGGGTATTATCGATATCTTGTAGTCGGGTATCTGGTAGAGGTGCTGGATCTCAGCTTTCAATGCCCGGGAGGTGGAAATGACCTGCGATGACTCATATCCTTCTCTCCATTCCCTGTGGCTGATCTCAATAGCTTCCTGCCAGTTGCCATGAACGTTGCCGTTCCTTCCCCACTCTGTGCTATGGTAAGTAGTAACAAAAGGTATACCTGCTTCAGCTTTTAGCCTGCTGACCACATTCACAGGATGCCAGTCATGTACATGCACAACGTCAAAATTGCCGAACCTGTGCACACTTTCCCAGAAAGCAGAGTGCATGGCATCACACATGCTGTCCATCTGTTGCACTATACCTCCATAGAGCGAATGATCTACCCTGTGATAATGGACCCCGTTGACAATATCATAGGGGTTCATATCTTTATTTCGGGTGAATATGTGTACTTCATGGCCTCTTTCTGCGAGGGCTTCTGCAAGTTCTGAAACATGAGGGGCAAGTCCTCCCACATTCACCGAGTAAAGGCTTTCCCATGCGAACATCGCAATTTTTAATGTTTTCATAATATTACTCCCATCAAATAATATATTTCAGGCTCTGTTCAGAAGGTGATAAATGCAGTGTATGATAAGGAAATAATGATTATGTACTTCTGACATGTTCACTCCATCCTTGTTCCCGTGAGAAGTTCATAATATTCCCTGGTCGGTGCTCTCCAGTTCATGTCTTTTGCAAGCAGGCTGGCCTCCTGGCAGAGCAGGTTGTACTTGACCTTGTCAGCGATGTAAGTGTCTATAAAATAATCCATGGCAAGAGCATAGTCAGCTATGGATTCAATATAGGCAAGATTGATGTTGTCAACAACGATCACCCCTCCCATTCCCATAACAAGTCGTTTGAGAGTATTGAGGGCGTCGCTGAAACCGCATATTTTGCTAACTATGCTTGGTGTCGCCTCTTTCCCGGCTTCCAGTCCAGTTAGCAGGAAGGGTTCATACTTCGAAGGGAAGATACCGGCAATGCAGCCAGACATAAACTCATCAGTGGTCATATTAAGTCCGCCGTCATGCTCAGAGAGCCACTGGGGATAAAGTACTGCAGCAACATGCCTTTTTCCATCCGGAACATGAGTGCAATCAAGTCCTTTGGATTCTATCATTTGCTGGAGTCTTATCTCTTCTCCTATAAGGACCTCTTCAGGCAGATAAATGGGAAAGTTCTCAGGAGTATTTGTTTTTGGTCCATGGGCAGCTACAATGAAACAGATCACTCTGTAATTCTCGTCAAGTTGCCCTGCATCTATCTCGGTCTTTACCATTCTGTCCAGTACGACAAGGGAATCAAGCAGGTCCGGATAACCTTTATTCTCGACCTCGATACGGGAGATAGAGAAAATAGGCACGATCCTGTCCGGAGGGATGACCTTGCTGTCAAATACGTTGTATATTTTCTCTGAAAGGAATTCCTGTATCTTCTTTCGGTTAGCGGTCTTTTTGGCCCATTGGATGTCGCTGCTGGGTAGGTCTATGCCGTTACGTACTACTATTGGGTCAATGCCGTAGAACAGTTTCACTTCTTTGCGTGTAGAGTCCCCGACAGCGGTAACTACATCGGCATGTGATGAAAGGGATTCAAGTTTTGCGAAACTGGCGGGTACTCCGCTGTCCCAGGAACTGTCCTTTTCTCTCACTTTTCGGACCGAGCGGTGGCCTGCGACCCTGCCGGGTATCGTAGCATGGTACGTTGCAACAGTATGTACACCCGCCCCCAGCTTCTCAAGCCGTGCGGCCGCATAGAATACCCCAAATTCATGGCAGTGAAGGGAAACCTGCACTGATGGCAAAAGAGAGGCTGCAAATTCTGAGACTGCCTTATCACTATATTCCGAGTCATCTTTTCTACCGGCGTTTACAAGTAAGCGGACAAGTTCCGATATAGCATAGGACAGATTGAGATAATGTGTGTATTCCATACCATTATTCAGGCTTTCATAATGCAGCGAGTCCAGTCCAATGAGATCATATGCCTCAGCTTTTACCCTGCTTGAAAGGCACATGCGCTCTTGCTTGTATTCAGAACTGATAACATTAAAGTCGTTTGTTTTGAACATAACATAAATAATATCAATATCACTCACTTTGCCGGAACCCACATGTGTCTCTATGCCCTGGGAATTAAGCTGTTCCAGAGCGGAAAGGAGTTCTTCTTCGGGCTCATAGTCACTGAAGATACTCATATCAGTGATACGGTTCAATCCCTTGTTCCAGTCAGCTCCGCTGTGCCCGTAGTAAGGTCCTGCAACTATGATCCTCGGTACTTTTCCTTCCCCTATGTCACCGTCCTTTATCATTTGTGCAAGGTTTCTTGCTTCAGCATCAATAACATTCCAGATGCCTCCCATCTTATTCGATCTTGGCCCTGCTTCTTCACCTGCTATGACTATGAACCTGCTTTCCATTATTTCCAGCTCCCGTTTTCACATTTTCTTTATATTGACTATGATATATCAAAATATCTGAAAAGTTTGAATTGGAATCGTTTTCCAAAAGTATTACCATCCGAGCAAATTACGGACTCGTGCTGAGCCATGGTTTATGAGATATTTCCTTATCTCATCTGCTGCAAACAGTAGCAATGCAAATGGCACTGCCAGCAGTACATATTCCAGTGGAATAGGTGCAGTATTGAATATCGTGTTTGCAAAAGGATAGAAGATTATGAAGGCCAGTATCAACAGTTCACTGGCTATACCAATGAGTACCATCCTGTTGCTGAAAATCCCCTTTGTGAAAACCGACTGTCTACGAGTCCTTGATGTGAACACGTTTGCTATCTGACATATGATCACTGCGGCAAAAAAAGCCGTTATGGCCTGCCGGTAAAGGGGGTCTGCAACATCAAGCTGTTGTCCCCAGCTCCAGCCTCCATCTGTCAGCACTGCAAAGTAGCAGACAAAGCCCGCAGCCGCTTCTATCGGACCTTTAAGCCCGTAGGATGTCAGTAACACCTGAGGTGTGAGAAGTTTCTCTTTGCCTGAGCGGGGTGGACGTTTCATGATATCCCCTTCGCCTCTTTCCACGGCAAGTGCGATCGCTGGCAGTATGTCCGTACCAAGATCTATTGCGAGTATCAACTGCACGTTCATGGGCAGAGGTAGTGCGAGTAACATAAAAGCTATGAAGGGAAGTATTTGGGGGACATTGCTCGTCAGGATATATGCAATGAACTTTTTGATATTGTCAAAGACTGTCCTTCCCTCTTCCACAGCATTGACAATAGTTGCAAAGTTATCATCAAGCAGGACCATGTCTGCAGACTCTTTCGCAACATCGGTACCGCTGCCCATGGCAACTCCCATATTTGCATTCTTGATAGCAGGGGCATCGTTAACACCGTCCCCTGTCATTGTGACTATTTCGCCCGCCGACTGGAAAGCTCTTACTATCTTTAGTTTCTGTAAAGGGGATGTCCGGGCGAATATTATACTTCTTGCCTGTAGTCTGTGGCCGAGCTCCTCCGCTGACAATAACTCAAGTTCCGGACCTGTTATCATTACCGGCTCACCTTTCTCATTGGTGAGCCCAACCATCGAGGCTATGGACCTTGCTGTTACAGGGTGGTCCCCTGTTATCATAACAACTTTTATTCCCGCGCGGTAACATCTGTTGATCGCATCTTTTGCCTCGGGACGCGCAGGGTCCAGGGCGCCGGAGAATCCCAGAAAAATGAAGTTTTCCTGATATTCTCTCACCTCTCCGGCTTTCCTGAATGCATATGCAAGTACCCTCTCACCCCTTTTTGCCATTTTCAGGTACTCATTCTCCAGTTCCCTTTTATCCTTTTCAGTGAGCTCCTTCTCTTTTTCTTCTACCATTATTCGGTTACACATTTCGAGGAGCACCTCAGGGGCACCTTTTAGATAAGAATCCATATTCCCTTCAGGGGTCTTGCAGATAACCTGCATTCTTTTTATTTTAGAATCGAAAGGATATTCGGCTAATCTGGGATACTCGCTCTGCAGATTCTGGATATCTTTGAATCTGTCTATGTAGACGAGCAGTGAGCCTTCAGTGGGATCACCTCTGTATCCCGGCTGTTCATCCGACAGTCTTGAATTATTGCACACAACAGCAACACGTAAAAGCATTTCAGGCGGTATTTCGTCTTTTTTGGCATCCGTGTAACCGGAACCTGTATACACTGAGTTCACAGCCATTTTGTTCTGTGTAAGTGTTCCTGTCTTGTCGGTACAGATGACCGTGGTCGAACCCAGGGTCTCTACTGATTCAAGCTGCTTTATCAGGGCATTCCTTTTAGCCATCCTTTTGGAGGCCAGGCTCAGGGCAAGCGTCACTGTAGGTAAAAGTCCTTCGGGAACGTTAGCAACGATAATACCGATGGCAAATATAAGGCTGGCAAGAAAAGTATCCTGGATAAAAAAACCAAGTATGAAGAATACTATTCCCAGAAAGATAGCAATTGAGGATATTATCTTGACAAAACGGTCCAGTTCTTTACGTATGGGAGTCTGTAGTGATGTCGTCTCTTCTGTAAGCAGGGACAGTTTTCCTATCTGTGTATCAGAACCCGTACTAAAAATGACGGCTTCCCCGTTGCCTGTCTGCACAAGGGTACTGGAGAATACCATGTTCCTGCACTCCAGCATGTCATCATGTGTACATTCAAGGGATCTTAACTGGGGTTCAGCTTCCCCGGTTATCGGTGAATTGTCAACTTTCAGGCTGTTCTGGAGGATAAGCCTGCCATCGGCCGGTACCTTATCACCCTCTTCCAGGTAAACGATATCGCCTACTACTATCTCAGAGGCAGGAAGTTCTACTATGTTTCCATCACGCCGTATCCTGGCAGTTGGCGGCATGAGATTCTGGAAACTTTCCATTATCTTTTCGGCCTGGTATTCCTGTATGAACGTGAAGGTTGCGTTAAGTATGACAACTCCGAGCAGGGCGATAGCAATGAATATGTTGCCCTGTCCCGGGTCCAGGTATTCAGCAGTGAATGATAGTGCAGAACCAAAAAGCAACAGAATAGCAAAAAAGTTCCCGTATTGTTTGAAGTACTTTCTCAGCAGGCTTTCTTTCTTCTTTTTCTCAAGTACGTTAGCGCCACATCTCTCTTTTCGCCGCAGTGCCTCTTCCGACGAGAGCCCTTCAGCTCTTGTATTAAGCCTTTCAAGTAACTCTTTAGATCCGATAGTATGCTCGTCACCTATAGAGGTGCACTGAAAGTTCTCCTTTTTTGCCACCCTGCTCCCCTAACTAAGAAAGTATGCAGGGATGCCATAAAAATGTTACTCATCATTTGTAATTTAAATGCAATGTTTACGGAGTACTGAATGATAAATATGTATCCCATAATCCGGTTGCGATAAAATTAACGGCCAGGGCTGCAAGCAGAAGGCCCATGAGTCTTGTGAATACCAGCATCCCGGTGTATCCCATGAATTTGTATATCCTTCTTGAGAACCTGAAAAGTACAAGGCTGATGGCGAATGTAATTAATATGGATATAATCACACTGATACTTTGCACCACGGAAGCTGCACTGCTCATCAACACGATCACCGTGGATATAGTGCCAGGTCCCGTAAGAAGAGGCAGAGCTATCGGGAATATCCATATGTCGCTGCGGTCAATGGAGCTATCTATCTCGTTTGCAGTTATGCTTTCGCGGGAAACTTTCCCAAGTATCATATCAAACGCCACTACAAAGAGAAGGACACCGCCAGCTACCCTTAGTGAGTGTATGGTTATGCCGAAGAAATCCAGGATGAGACCTCCTGTAATTGCAAAAAAGAGGGCGATTATGCAGGCAAGTGTCACTGATTTATTTGCAATTGTATTCTTTTCATCAAACGTTATGCTATTTGTGAGTGAGACAAAGGTCACCACTCCGCTCAGGGGACTGACTATAGCGAAGAGGGAAAGAAAAGAACCAAGGAAGAATGCCATGTCCTGCACTGTGATTACTCCATACGTTTTTAAAAGACATTCTTACTATACATATCGTTTGTGGTCTGGAATAATTCATTTGTGGGAGTATTCAGATTCATTATTCAGTATTTAAATTACTTATCATAATTAACTACATTTATTCTTTATTTTAGTTACTTAAAAAAGAAGTGCTGAAGTTCCAACGGCGTTATAATAAATGGCTTTGTATGAATATAGTATGTCTGGTCCTATTCAGTAGCCATGCATAATTCACCAAGGTTTAGGTTATATAAAAACAGATCCTAGTATATGTTGCGGGCAGTGGGGTGCTCGCAAATGCGGGAGTGGATTAATTGAGAGATGTTGGGGAACATCTCGGATTCGTAAGGAGAGAGGCGCCTTAAAGCGTGGTGGTTTCCAGGCGCCTCATCTTATCTTGAATTGTACTGTTTTACCTTCAAAAGTGAATACTACTATAAAAGTGAATCGAATTCTTCGTCACATTTGCCTGAGAAGGGCATATTCCCAATGATTATCTTTCCTTTTATCCGTTTCAGGTACTTTTCTCTGAACGACATTCATACCTGTATGCTGCATTTGCCGGAAGCCTCTTCAGGCTCAACATGAATTGTCGTGCCGGAAAGATATGTCACATGCCGTGTCAGTGAGTCCCTTACTTCTCTGGTTATGTCATGACCTTCTTTTACAGAAAGACCGGAATCTACAGCAATCGTTATTTCCGCATGCATCCTGTGACCTATCCATCTGACCTTTACATCGGTGATCTCCATGACTGTTTCTATGTGATCGATGGCATGTAATATATCATCAACTACTTCCGGATCGACACTGTCCATTAGCCTTCCAAAGACCAGTTTCCCCGAATCCCAGAAGACTTTCAATATGGCGACGGTTATGAAGATCGCGGCTATTGGGTCTGCAAACGGATAGCCAAGCCAGACCCCGATGGCTCCCAGCAGGACTGCCAGGCTTGTCAGTCCGTCGCTACGGGCATGATATCCATCTGCCATAAGTGCGGCGCTACCAATCTCCTTTCCAATCTTTATCCTGTACTGTGCTATCATTTCATTGCCTGCAAAACCCACTATGCCCGCCAGAGCAACAACTTCCACGTAGGCTATAGTCCTCCCTGGATCAAGCAGGAGTGTAGTGGCGTTATATGCAGCAAATAATGCGCTGAAGAGGATCAGGGCGACTATGGCCAGTCCGGCTATATCCTCCGCACGCCCATATCCGTATGTGAACCTTCGGTTTGGCTTCCTGTTAGCTATAGAAAAGGCTATCCATAAAGGTACGGTAGTCACGGCGTCGCTAAAGTTATGAAACGTATCTGCAAGCAGCGCCGCACTGCCTGATATATACACAATGACAACCTGAATAACTGCAATCACAGCCAATCCCATAAAAGATATTTTGACGGCTTTTTTTCCCTTCTCCGTACTCAGGATCAAAGGGTCGACAGTCCCATGCTCGCCTGCATGTGCAGCGTTTGGCTTATCGGGAAATACTTTCATAATAACCTGTCCTTTGCTCCATACTCCAAGTCCTGACCCCCTCTCCTTTTCTTCTTATGAGCGATATTTATATATCTCATTTCCGGTTTTGCATTATTCCAATCTGTCAGGCGGACCTGCATTCTCCTTTAATGTTATTACTGGCGGAGGTATGCATAAATCCGGTTAAATCAAACTCACTTGTGCTATTATCTCACTTATCAATAATATTTTGTGCATATCTATATATATAAGTTATTCCTATTACCGCCTCAACCGGAGTGAAGTAATACTCGGGTATTAGTGGCATGGGGTCTATTTCCATCAAAACTACCTCCAATACTACCTCCAACATACTACCACCATTTGCCCATCCACTAAGGGAGGGCTCTGCCAATGGCCGAGCTCTCTCCTCCACACAATTCCCTGCACCAGTTTACTTGCTTTTCACTCATACCTTAAGGTAAGTCGTTTTCTTTCTTGCAAGCTACATGATCACAATTTTAGATAAAAGCTCCAGCTCTGCGAATCCACACTCAACAAGCAAGTAAATCGCATTTTCAAAAACAAATGACCAGTGAGGGATAATTTAACGAAAAAAGATAAAGGGGCTATTCTGAGATCAGTCCGCTATGAACTCTGTGCCAGATGTCCTGAACAGTTCCTGCAAAAGAATCATCTTTATATTCAATGACTGTTTTACCTTCCAGCATCGCTTTAGTGGGAATCTCGCTTAGTGGGAGTTTCCCTACAACATTGACATCTTTTTTCCTGCAATATTCTTCAATATATGCTGTCTTTTCTTTATTGATGTCATATCTATTGATGCATACAACCGTCTTTATCCTGAAATGGGCAGCGACCTCAATTACTCTTTCAAGGTCATGTATCGCTGAGACACTTGGTTCAGTGACGATGAAAACAAGGTCTGCGCCGGAGATGGAAGCTATCACGGAGCAGCCGATTCCCGGGGGTCCATCTATAATGATCAGGTCGGTATTATGCAGTGCAGCCATCTCTGTCGCGTTTTTCCGCACCATTGAGACCAATTTACCTCCGGTCTCTTCTCCGATCCCTAAACGTGCATGAACGAAAGGACCGAACCGGGTCATGGACCTGTATATCTCCCCTGATTTATGTTCCTTCATTACGATCGCCTCTTGCGTACAGACAAGCGCACAAACTCCACAGCCTTCGCAGGCATGTGCATCGATGACAAAGTTTTCAGTGATGGCACCAAATCTGCATCCTTTTCTGCATAATCCACAAACAGAACATCTATTCTGATCGATCGAAGCAACTTTCATGCCATAGAAATCCAGCTTGCTGGTCATTACAGGATGCAGTAGCAGGTGAAGGTTCGCTGCATCCACATCACAATCTGCTATAATGGCGTTACCTGCAAGAGAAGCAAAAGCTGCTGTGAGGGTGGTTTTACCTGTGCCGCCCTTTCCACTGATAACAGTTATTTGTTTTATCATCTCAAAACCTGCCTGTCAGTTCCTGCAGCTGCCTGAATGTATCTTGGAACCTATCTTTCCAGTGAGGCATTCGAAGCACAAAAGGAGTACCCTCAGAGTATAATTGAGCTATCCTTATATCGTAGGGTATCTTCATAAGCACTGGAATGCTGTTCTCAGAACAGTAGTCCTCCACTCCATCATTGCCGGTGCCATACCTGTTGATAATCACTCCATGTGGTAATTGCAGATCTTTTACAAGGTCTACAGCAAGCATCAGATCGTGCAATCCAAAGGGAGTCGGTTCTGTGACAAGTATGCAGTAGTCTGCCCCTGTTATAGAAGAGATGACCGGACAAGAAGTACCCGGGGGTGAATCTATGATCACTGTTCTGCTATTATCAATGTGACCTTTCAGGGTACGTATAATGGGCGAAGCCATCGGTTCACCGATATTCAATACTCCCTGATATAGTTCTATTCCATGGGTATGAGAAGCTGATCTTTCAATGGAACCAATCACCTGGATCGTTTCGGAGATTGCACCTTTCGTGCATGCAATGGAACATGCGCCGCAGCCGTGGCATAGTTTGGGAAAGAGAATGACACCTGTTAATAATACGGCAAGGGCATTGAAGCGACATGCTTCTGCACATTTGCCGCATGAAGTGCACTTATCTTTAGAAATCGCAGGTACCTGTATCCCTACATCCTCTACTTTTTGAAGTGGGTGACCAAGGAACAGGTTGCAGTTTGGTTCCTCTACATCGCAGTCAAGGAGCTGGACGTTTTCCAGGGACAGTGCAAGGTTCACGGAGACAGTAGTCTTGCCGGTTCCGCCTTTCCCACTTGCTATTGCTATCCTCATGGAGCCTCAGCTACTTGCACGAATAAGTATGAAGGGTCAGATCGGTTCAGTGATGGTGATGGTGATGGTGATGGTGGTGGTCGTGGTCGTGGTCGTGGTCGTGATGATCGTGGTTGTCGTGTGAACTGCAGGCATTGTCCTGATTTGCTTTTTCCAGCTTTCCTTCTTTCCACGCATTCAGAGCATCCTGGATAGTTCCCTGTGCTCCTACAAATACTTCTATTCCGTACTCATCGAACATTGCAACAGCTTTTCTACCCAGTCCACCACAAAGCATTATATTCACAGCGTTCCGGGACATCAGTTCAGGAGGCAAACCTACTCCTCCATTGTGTTCACTGGTGTTGGGTAGTATTGAAGTTTCCCCGGTCTGCGTATCATAGACAATGTAGTTTAAAACTTTCCCGAAATGCTGTCCTACCTGGTCTTCCAGGCCGCTTTTACCCATAGATGGTATACTGATCTTCATATTTTCACCTTTAACTATCATTATTTGCAAGGAATGCCTGAACAGCTTCCATAGCTTTCATTTCAGGGAGTTTCACTATCTTTATGCCCGCAGCTTCCATAACTGACATGGAGTTTGGGCCTGGATTACCGCAAATAAGTACATCGGCTCCCCTGCCTGCAATATACTGCGCGGCCTGAACACCTGCACCTTGGGATGCAGTAGCATACGGATTATCGGCAAATTCAGTCTGCAGGCTATCCGTATCGATGAACATAAAATACATGCATCGTCCTAGATGCGGGTCAGTTCCTGCTTCAGGACCCTTGTCCTTTGTGGTAACGCATATCTTCATTTTACTCACTTTTTTAGGCACATGCCTATATGCCAGCAATCATCTTTTTTGCTGAATATGTTCTAATATGAGGGAATATATTTAAGGTTAATCCATAATATTTATGTATTTATTCATTAATGAGGTATATCGCAAGCAATGATATAACCAAACTCATGAGAAAGTATATATGATTGATGACCTTTGAGAAAAATACTATGAAGGAAAGAGGACGTCCGAAATGCCCAAGGCGTGTGGAACACACTCCGGAAGTGGTCTATTTTAAACCAAGGGGAGTGCCTTTATGTGAGCTGGAAGTGGTTGCCCTCGCAGTAGAGGAACTTGAAGCTCTGCGCCTGGTGGATATAGAAGGTCTCACGCAGGAAGATGCTGCATATCAGATGGGGATATCCCGGAGGTCTTTCTGGGAAGACCTGCAAAGTGCCAGGAAGAAGGTGGCTATCGCCTTAACGACCGGGAAAGCTATAGAGATAGCAGGCGGAAATTACGTAAGTACTAAGGAACATACTTAACCGGCTATGCAATGATGATTACTTATCCGTCAGGATAAGTTAGCACCCGGTTAAGTATTCACAATTTCACTCCTTTATGATCATCATGGGATTACCCACGCCCACAATCGTGATCCTGGTTTCCAGAGGCGGATAGGACCAGTTCTCCGGGGAAATATTTACTACAGATACTTTCACCTCTGTTTCTTCCTTGCTTACACCACAGCGCGTTTCATATTCATGCACCATTTCCAGTCCTATCTCTCTTGCCCTATCAAAGGCTTCTCTATAATCTACGATCTGCTCCCTTCCTCCCGGGTAGAAGATAAGGAAATCCTCTGCAGGTTTTTCGATGGACGCCGGCATAATTAGTACTTCCACTCTTTTGACACCTTTACCTGCAAGAGCTCCAACTGCATTTCCGACGTCTGCATGGTCCGGTACTATTATCTCGCCATCAAGGAAAGCGGCCATTTCCTTAGCATATGCCCCTACAGGCCCTCCCAGCAATACAATAGGCAACTTCACACTGAACTTTGCCGGATACAGGCCACTAAGCATCTCGTCCACAAAAGGCCTGGCCCTTTCAGGTAAGAGAAATGTCATCTGGTTATGGGCCATGTTCCTTGCAACGTGTTCTTTAACAGATGTGGAAAACTCATATTTCTTTGTGTCAGTATAACGGCAGAGAAGTTCAGCACCTGCATGAGAAGCATCTGTGCTCCAGGCAGTATACTCTCCTCTCACATGCAGGGCATCCGTTGGTGTAAAACCGATAGCTTGCACAAGTCTCTTCTTTATAAGTGAGTCTATTGCCTTGCCTGAAGGCATAGCATGCAGCGCTTCATTAAGTTCATTTATACTTACCGGCTCATTCCCGATATGCTGCAGTATCTCAGCTTCCTCTTTGCTCAGGCCATTGACGCTGTATTCGGTCCTGACCAGGAACTTCGTAGGCTGGTAATTCTCACTCAGTGATTTGCGTGGGATCAGTCTCATGAGGTTGAGCTTCTGCAACAGGCCGGCATACGTGACAGCAGCAACACATAGGGGAATGACGCGCCTGGGGCCGATCATCACTTTACCGTCCATGACCCATACATGGCTGTCACCGCCAGTTGCCGAAGTTTCCATCTTCATGGCTTTTACGCGTGTTTTCCATCCGCCTATAACTGAACCCGAAGCACTTATCTCAGGCACGCCACGATATATTGCAGATATGTCCGTACTGGTCCCTCCTACATCTATGGCGGCGCATGTATCCAGTTTCGCAAGATAGGATGCACCCAGAAGACTTGCAGCAGGCCCGGAGAAAATGGTCTCGATCGGTTTATCAAGCGCATCCTCCAGATTGTATACTGAACCGTCGCATTTGAGCATCAACATCCTTGCACTGATGCCCCTGTTGCGAATATCTGCCATTACGGCGCTGACAAAATGATGGGTGATAGGGATCAATTGGGCATTCAGAACAGCAGTCACTGCTCTTTCATAGGCCCCCAGCTCCTGACACAATTCATGGCCACAAACGACCGGTTTACCTGTAATCTCCTGAATTATAGATTTGGCCTTAAGTTCGTGTTCAGGGTTCCTTGTGCCAAAGAAGGCGGATATGGCATATGCTGATACTCTGTCCCTGGTCCGGCTGCTAAATATCCTGATAGATTCTATATCCAGGGCTGCTTCTTCCTCGCCACTCGGACCATGGCCTCCGGACACGACTACGAGGTCCGGCGTAGGAAATTCAAGATCAGCAGGATGCTGGCCTATGAGCACAAGTCCTACCGGGGTTCCCGTACCTTCAAGCAATGAGTTAGTTGAAAGGGTGGTAGAAACGGATACCAGGTTTACCTTGTGGAGCAGGTCCTGATCAAGGGAATCCAGAACCATACTTATACCGACCTGCAGATCCGGATAGGTGGTAAATGCCTTTTTTGAATCTACGACAACACCATCGGACCCCCTCAAAAGGACCGCGTCTGTGTAAGTTCCGCCGGTGTCAATACCAAGACCGTAATGCAGAATAAATCTCCTCCTTTTTCTCTATATCTCTTATTAAATCCTATTTGCGAATTAATACTTAAATGCTTTGCAATATTATTATATATTTCTTCCCTTTTGGGGAAAATAAGCTGTTTTTTGGTATGAACACTCTGCAAATAGTCTTTTCATTTTCAGAATGAATCCATGTGCCAATATTTTTCATCTCCCTGGGTAAGGCTTTTATATTTATTCTCAGATGGGTATTATTACAAGTAATTGTGGAATGAAGATGAAGCTAACAGTCATTTACGATAATGAGGCAAGAAACGGTCTGAAAAATGGCTGGGGTTTTTCTTGCCTGATCGAAACTACCGAACATAATATCATATTTGATACCGGATGGGACGGCCATGTATTGCTGGACAACATGCGCACGCTCTCACTATCTCCGGAGGATGTCGATATCCTCGTGCTTTCTCATCAGCACTGGGACCATATCGGAGGTGCGCCGACTTTCCTGAATGCGAACTCGGATGTTGATATCTATGTCCCGACGAGTTTCTCGAAGAATCTGAAGAAAGAGATGTCTACAAGGCAAAGTTATTCGGGTACCTCCGAATCTCTTTCAGGGAGGGATATTCCCATTTATCCAAGAGTGCATGAGGTACAAGCTCCCCGGGAAATATGTAGGGATGTCTACACGACAGGAGAACTCGGAACCGACATTAAGGAGCAATCCTTAGTACTTGATTCAGGCAAAGGGCTGTATGTTATTGTAGGATGTGCACATCCCGGTCTCTCTGCAATACTGGGATCTGCGACATCCTTTGGCACTGTTGCTGGCATTATTGGCGGTTTTCATGATAGTCGGGAGTATGACCTGCTCAAAGACCTGCAGTTGGTCGGGGCAGGTCACTGCACAGCTCACAAGGATGGGTTCCGGCAGATGTATCCTGGGAAGTTTGCGGAGATATTTGCAGGATACTCGCTCACAATTTAAATAAATGATTTCAGATCATAGTCAGTGGCACAGAACTGTTCTGATAATACTCAAACAGATCATTTCCCCATTTAAGAGCATCCGGATTGCAGCATCGAATGTGTTTGTTATCAAACTCCCCATCTTCTCTCAGGGGGCTCATCATCAAGCAATAATCATTATGCATAAAAGATAAGAAGTCCATCTTTTCATGATGAACAAAAAAATGAACAAATTTGTTATTTATCAATTCTGCGAGATCTGTATAATTGTCAGTTCTCAGTTTGTCGAATAACTCGCTGGACATTATTACATAGATATGTACGTTGTTTGAAATGAGCTCCTGGAATAATCTGGGAAAATGCGGGTGAAATGCGGCAGTAATTGCAAAATGGGATGTGGACTTTTTAGAAATCTCGTAGAAATCATCATGAATTTCATACATCTCCTGAATGGTTGGATTTATTTTCTTGCATATTCCCAGTTCATCCAATCTTTTCAAAAGATGTGGTGGTATGAAATCAAGTTTACGGGTCCCCCAATAGTCAACATCTACATCCAAAACTTCAACAGTACTTAATAGAGGGATCATTTCATCAACAATTAACTTTCCGATGTTCGTTAAATCATAAATGTCATCATAATGAAGAATCAGGTGATATTCTTCCAGTGTTCGTATCTGTGGAAGAAGTGCTTGCCTTGTAGTGTTAAGATACTCAAGGATAACTTCCATTTCCTTATGGCCACTTTTCAAAAAAAGGAGTACTTTCTTTCTTTTCTCGGAAGCAAATAGCACGTCAAGTAAAGCTTTCTTCATAGCCAACACTATCCTCAACCTATATTCCCAATGAGAATTTGTCAGTGATGATATAAATAATGAATTGTATTTAACTGTCTGATGTTATCTTTTATCTCTTTTCTACAGAGCCGGCCATTGTAATCAATTGAACAGGCTTCGATAACTATTGATGAAATATCCTGCTGTCATGTTAATGCCTGAGAATATTACTGACAAGGCTGTAAACGCCAGGAGATACATATTATACAGGAATGTTCTGGTCAGTGCCTCTTCTGTGTTCACGTCAAGTGCATATGCCAGGATATTGGCTAACACAATAAGCAGGAATAAAGCAGGTAGTCCCTTTGCTGCGCCTTTGAGATCGGCAGTGCTCAGGGCAATATGGGATGAAACTCCAAAAGCCAGGAAGATGTATATCCAGAAACTGATGTTGCCAGCATTAGACAGATCGAACAGGCTTGATACTATGCTCAACAGAAAACCGGCTATGTACTCCAGGCCCGAAGGACCGAATGCGGTCATGCTGCTAAACAGCAGCATCTGACCAGTAATCTCCCTGAAAATCTCTGGCAGCAGCAGATACATGCTCACGATTAGAAATACATTGGCGCTTAATATGGGCCCTATCCCAATGAAGAAATTTCCCACACTCTGGTAAAGGCTTTTCCTGTTATAGCTATGCCTGACGTAGCCAAGGGTGCCATCCTTGCTCTTGAGGTCCAGAAGTTTCACTTTTGTGACTTTATGCCTGAACAGCCAGCACATGAGCAGGTGTCCGACCTCATGCACTGGCACTCCTATCCACGCGGTCAGAAGAAGGGCCTTGTTTCCTATATTTTTTCTAAAGTATATGTTTGCACGTTTTTCCATGCTGCCCAGCAGGAGACCCAGCAGTAGTACGGGACCTACGAATGCCAGCAGTTCCAGCAGGCTCAGTTCCAGTATCTTTAAGAGCTCCGGTATCATCAATTGTCTCATAATCCTGTTTTCAGGCTTACTCAATTCCTTTCTTTGGGAAATATGCCTGGCTACTGATATTTTGAAATTTACCTTTATATGTTGGTATTCATTGCCTGTTTTTTTAGCTAGTGTAAATACCAGGGTATATGATCAGCTTTTTAATTTAAATCTTATAGGGAATTATCACTAATAATAGTAACTTAAATATAATATTAATAATTATCATTACTATTACTATTATCTGAACATTATAATGCCGGTTGTTAAGACCGGTAGTAAATTCTTCTGATTTGATCTTTATGACAGGTGTTATATTATGAGTAATCTTAAAAAAATAGTTTGTGTTCTTTCCCTGGCTGTTCTGGTGATGGCAGTTGCCGGTTGTGTGCAAGCGGAAGATTCGGCCGTTTATGAATTGGAACATGAGAACATTGTTGAAGAGATTAATGAAGGGCAAAGCGTTTTATCTTCTCACAAAGAGGATACAATGACCCTGGTGAACGAAGCCGTTGAACTGATGAATGAAAAAGGTGAGCTTGCATTTGATGAATTCAGAGAAAAGGATAGCAAGTGGTATCACAACAGTACTTATCTCAGTATCTGGACAACTGAAGGAATACGCGTGGCCTATGCTCCAAATGTAAGCAGTGAAGGCGAGAGCGTGATAGGTCTTAAAGATTACAATGGTGATGCTTTAGATGAGCTTTTTATAGGTACTGCCCTGAGTGAAGAAGGCGAGGGATGGATCAGTTACCAGTGGCCAAAACCCGGTGAAACTTCTCCTGCCCTGAAACACACCTTTGTCAAGAGGGCTTCGATCGGTGATCAGACCTACGCCGTGACCTCCGGTTTCTATGTAGATGACCACGTTTACACCAATAATCTTGAAGACATTGAATATTTCACACGCTTTGGAAACGTATCTATTGGGAATGTCCTCCATCCGGCAGTCATTGACAGGGATCTCGGTGTGGATTACAGCATTGCTCATACCATTATCAAACCAGGCGGTTCCATTGGAGCTCACATGATGAAGAATCCTGAAGCGCATTATGTTCTTGCAGGCGAAGGTATGCTCTACATAGAAGATGTGCCATTTGAGCTTAGTAAGGGACAGTTCGTTCTCGTACCTGCAAACTCAAAACAATATACAGTGAATACCGGGGAGAAAGATCTTGAGTACTTTGCTATAGACCAGCCTGCATGGTCAGAGGAGAATGAGAAAATGTTGGAGTGATCTCCCACTACGATTCTTTCTCTTGTTTACAGAGGTCTTGATCTTTTATGGATTAGATCCTGTTTTCCTTTTTTTTTAAAGTATTTCACCAATTGAGGTAATAATATGATATCTCCAGTGTGCTGCGTATCTCGTGGTTAATTACTTATTCGATGAACATAGGATGTTCTTTATTGTGGGGGATATTCAGCTGTCGGGACATATTCTGTCATGCAGGCTCTACTCCACAGTTTATAAGTGGTGATATATATGGGTGAGAAAAAGGATACACGAAAATATATTGAAGAGCAGTTCAGGGAATTGAAGGATAACCTATCCCGCAACATCAAAGAGATGGAACTGGATAAGGAATTCGACAAGCAAACCAAAGATATAACCGAATATGTGGATACGAGCATCCGCAGGGTAAAGGAAAGTATTGCAGAAAGGACAGCGGGTGAGTCCCCGGTAACTTTCATGCCTTTAATAGGTGACGATGCACCTTCATTCAAAGCAGTCACGACTGCGGATGAGATAAATTTCCCAAGGGATTACAACGGCAAATGGGTAGTCCTTTTCAGCCATCCTGCAGATTTCACTCCGGTGTGCACTACAGAATTCATGACATTCGCAAGCATGGAAAATGAGTTCAACGCTCTCAACTGCCAGCTTATCGGCCTTTCCATCGATAGCATCTATGCACATATCGCATGGCTTCGGACCATCAAGGAGAAGATAGAGTACAAGGGAATGAAAGATGTAGAGATCACTTTCCCTGTGATCGCAGACCTCAAGATGGATATTGCAAAGAAATTCGGTATGCTTCAGCCAACTGCTTCTGACACTCAGGCTGTAAGGGCCGTTTTCATGATCGACCCAAAGGCCAAGATAAGGGCCATACTCTATTATCCGCTATCAAACGGCAGGAATATGGACGAGGTCATGAGGCTGCTTAAAGCCTTGCAAAAGTCCGATGCGGAGGGTGTTGCGACACCGGCAAACTGGCAGCCGGGCGATGATGTAATTATCCCGCCACCCGGTTCATGCGGAGTAGCAAAGGAAAGAATGGAATCCGCTGAAGATGGCAAATACTGTCTTGACTGGTTCATGTGTTTCAAGAAACAGTAAGATATGGATTGACGGATCTTATTGATCCGTCCTCTTTTTTGAAACTGCAGAAAATATCTACTTTTTGTTCTCTTCTTCTTCCAGTGCCTTGCTGACAATTTTCATTGCACATAGGTCACCACACATGGAACATGCACCGCTGTCGGTTATCCTGCTTTCCCGGATATGTCTTGCGCGCTCGCCATCGATAGCAAGGCTGAATTGCGTTTCCCAATCAAGGTTCTTACGGGCGTGTGCCATCTTGTCATCAAGAGCCCTTGCACGTTCCCTTTGCCCTTCTTTTGCAAGATCTGCGGCGTGGGCTGCTATTTTTGTCACGATTGTACCTTCCCTGATATCATCATTGGTCGGAAGGGCCAGATGCTCGGCAGGTGTGGTCATGCACAAAAAGTCGGTACCGCACATGCCGGCAAATGTCCCTCCGATAGCACCTGTTATGTGATCGTAACCAGGGGCTATATCGGTAACCAGGGGCCCGAGCAGATAGAGCGGGGCATTGTCGCACAGGCTTTTCATTCCTTTGACGCTCAGCTCTATCTCATCGATTGGTACATGTCCGGGGCCTTCCACAAAGCACTGCACGTTTGCTTCCCGGGTCCTTTTCACAAGTTCTCCGAGGGTGATGAATTCCATGAACGATGGCCTGTCTGAGGCATCATGGATGCAGCCGGGCCTCATGCCGTCCCCCAGGCTCACGGCCATATCGTATTCACTGGCGATGTCGAGAAGGTAATCATACTCGGAATAGAACGGGTTGTCCTCTCCGTTGTGGAGCATCCAGGCGACTGTAAATGAGCCTCCTCTGCTGACAATGTTGGTGATCCTGTCTCCTTTCTTGAGGCGCTGCATGGAATCAAGGTTAACACCTGCGTGTACCGTAACAAAGTCTACTCCATCCTTTGCGTGTTTGCGTACAGCGTTGAACATATCATCTGAGGTCATATCAACTACGGCCTTCTGGCTGGCTGCTGCCTGGTAAATAGGGACAGATCCTATTGGCAGTTCCACAGCATCCATTATTCTCTTCCTGATAAGGTCCAGGTCCCCTCCGGTAGAGAGATCCATAAGGGCATCAGCCCCGTATTTCTGTGCTGTTCTTGCCTTTTCCACTTCGTCGTCTATATTTATGTAGTCCCTGGACGTGCCTATGTTCGCATTGATCTTGGTACTGAGATATTTCCCGATACCTATCAGCCTGCACTCCCTTTGAGTATTATTGGGAATCGTTATCGTGCCTTTTGCAATGCAGGAGCAGACAGTCCTGGATTCAATTCCCTCGTTCCTGGCGACTATCTCCATTTCGGGAGTGATCATGCCTTTCTTTGCATCTTCCATTAATGTCATTCTTACTACTCCTGCGTTGGTGCCTTTTTACGGCTGCAAGTATAGTTTAGATAGATATATACGTTTCACATTCTTATGTCTGTGTCATTATTAGGTTTAAGAGCAGTCTGCCATTTTAATAAATCAGCCATATTCAGAGGAAAAACAAGAGTGAAGTGATGCAGATGACGGAATCTTAAACGAAAGAGTTCTTCACATTTCATATACAAACATCAAAGTATAATATCTTTATAACAATAGTAATAGTTTTTATATTTGATTGTATTTATGGCAGGAGTTTTCAACAGGGCGCGATGATAATATTACTTTCACTCCGCAAGCTTAACTCTTATCTAATAGCAACTCATAATGGCATGCATGTCCATCGTCGTATTCACGGAGAAGAACAAAGCTGCGGCTCAGATTGCGGGTATACTGAGTGAAGGGGGGTTCAACCGGGCATCAATAGAGGGTATTCCGGTATACGACTTCAAAAAAGGCGGAAAGGAATGGAGGATAATGGGGTTATCGGGTCATATCATGGGATATGACTTTCCTCCGGAGCTCAATAACTGGAGAGGCTGCGATCCTGCAGTGCTTCTTGATACCCCTCCTGTGAAGAACGTTACCAAGCAGCCCTATGCAGCAGCCATAGCATTAGTTTCAAAAGGCGCCGATGAGATAATACTTGCATGTGACTTTGACCGGGAAGGGGAGAATATTGGCTTTGAGGCCAGGTCCCTTGCGGAGAAGGTATCAAAGTCCCCGGTGAAAAGGGCGCGCTTTTCCTCTCTGTCCGAAAGCGAGATCCGGCAGGCATTTAGCAATCTTGTGGAACCGGACTTCAATCTTGCGATGTCTGCAGAGGCACGTCAGATACTGGACCTTAAGATGGGTGCAGCCTTCACCCGGTTCCTGACCCTGGCAGTCCAGCAGAGAGCGCGTACCAAGGATATCATATCCATCGGTCCCTGCCAGACACCTACATGCGGGTTCGTTTACGAGCGTGAGAAGCTGATACTTGATTTCAAGTCGAAGGACTTCTGGAAAATAGAGGGGACCTTCAGCCATTCAAAAATCGATTTTACAGGTACCCATCGCAGCGGCCATATCCAGGATAAAGCAAAGGCCGATGAGATATTCAACCGCATAAAAGGCTCCAAAACAGGCATCCTTGAAAAGAAAAGTGTAAAGGAATCCACTACAAGTCCTCCTTATCCTCTTAACACTACTGAGTTCCTCAAGCGTGCTTCCAAATTCCTTGGGATAAGCCCGGAAAATGCCCTTGAGATAGCAGAGCAGCTTTACCTGTCTGGTTTTACCAGCTATCCGAGGACCGAGACCAATAAGTATGCCGATGATTTCGATTTCAAGCTAAAGGTCCTGGGTTTTGCTTCAGGTGAATACCGGGAATATGCTATGGCCATTCTTTCCCGGCCGCCTATTACATGTAGGAACGGGACCCGTGACGGGCATGACCATCCGCCCATACATCCTATCCGGGCAGCTACGAAAACAGATATCGAGAAGAGTGTACGAATGCCGGATGCCTGGAAAGTGTATGATCTGGTATCCCGGCATTTCCTTGCTAACCTGATGCAGCCTGCCCTCTTTGAAAAGACGCATCTTGAGATCAGCGTCAAAGGGGAGATATTCGATGCCACGGGTTCGGTAATGAAGGATGCAGGCTGGATGACAGCATATCCTTTTGAGACAAAGAACGACAAATTCCTTCCTGATATAGCTGTGAACGAGGAAATAGCGATCAAGAAACTGAGCAATACCAAGTCACAGACAACCCCTCCCAAAAGGCTTACAGAGGCCGAGCTGCTGACCCTCATGGACAAATACAAGATCGGTACAAAAGCAACAGCTCCCTCTCATATCGAAACCAATAAAAAACGCGGATATTTTGAAACAAAGGGCAAGACCATCTCAATCCTTGATACAGGGTTTACACTTATGGAGGCCCTTGATACCACGGTTCCGATACTTGTGAAGCCTGACGTCCGGTCTCGTATTGAGGCTCTTATCCAGGATGTGGAAGATGGGAAGAAAGGATTTGAGGCTGCGCTTGAAGAAGGTTCCGTGCTTATCAGGGATATGTATTCACATCTGGTTATAAACAAGGAACAGATAGTCAGGAAAATGGCAGGGACGATCACCGATGAGCAGGTCGCGGCGGACAAGAAGAACTTCATCGGCCAGTGCCCGGAATGTGACCGGCTGTTGCGCATTGTCAAGACCGAGAAGGGCAGGTTTGTAGGATGCAGCGGTTATCCGGATTGCAGGAAAACTTATCCGCTACCTAAGGAGGGTGCTCTTGTAATAGCCCGGTCAAAGCAGTGCAGCAAGTCCGGCATAGCTGTCCTGAAAGTGGGTACAAAGTACTACTGGTCTGTGGGTATAGGTCCATGTTTTACTTGTGAGCTTGAGAAAGAGTGCTTCCCGCCTGATGTAATAGGCCCCTGCCCTAAATGTGAGGGTTCGATGTTCATTCTTGCCATGAAGGAGACTCGTTTTCTGGCTTGTACCAAGAAGTGTGGATTTACACAATCCCTTCCCAAGGAGGGCAAACTGACACTGGCAGGTGAGTGTGAGCAGTGCGGCTGGAAGAAACTGGGTATAAAAGAAAAAGACAAGGATGCAAGGGAGTTCTGCATAAATCGGCAGTGCGCCTCCAGGAAGTTAAAACAGGTCTAATCAAGCAAACTTGATTTATCATTAAATCAACAAATCTTGTATTACTCCAAATTTAACAAAAATTTAAATATATGAAACACATTCTAAGACTTGGAGACGAAGACTGTCCATACTACACAATAAAGATAAATCGCAATCATACCCCTTCTTTGGTTGGGTCTGCGAAAAATCTACCTCCTTTCTCCACAATCATTGTCTTCGTCTCCAAGCCTCCATATATTTACTTCCACTCTTCTGCATACTTTTCTTCATAACATATATCCTGTATGTCCTTCCTTGAAGCTCTGGTGTTTTCTATCTTTGGGTGCCCTATGGCCAGTACGGCCATAAGTTCCATGGACGCGGGACAACTAAGAATCAAGTTAACTTTCTCTTTGTTGTTCAATATCTCTCCGAGCCAGACTGCTCCAAGTCCCAGCTCGCAGGAGGCAAGCAGCATGTTCTGTATGGCAGCGCCCACTGCCTGCAGGTCCTTTGTCCGGTTGTACATTGTGTTCTGGTCAAGATACACAGCTATTAGAAGGGGCGCATTGCTTACGATCTTGCTGTAATGAGTGCATTCGGCCATCTTTTCCATTGTCTCTTTATGCTGGACGACTATGAATTTCCATGGCTGATTGTTAAGTCCCGAAGGTGCCCATCGTCCTGCGTTAAGGATGGTGGTTATGTCTTCCCTTGGGACCTTCGTTTGCGTGAATTCCCGTATGCTGCGTCTTGATAGAATAGTATAGATAGTTCCTGGCATTGCAAACCTCCGGTTAATGGTGAGTACTTTGTAATCAAAAATAGAAAAAGATGTAGGCTGAAGGCCTACTTTTCGTTAAGTCCGCTGTTGAGCCAGGGCATCTTTGCTCTGATCTGTTTGCCGATGACTTCCACAGGGTGCTCTCTGTCCATTCTTTCCATGGCTGTGAGCACAGGTCTGTTCGCTCTGCCTTCAAGCACGAACTCACGGGCAAATTCTCCGTTCTGGATCCTTTCCAGTGCATCATACATGGCTTCCCTGGACAGTTCGTTTATGACCTTTGGTCCGACTGTCATGCCACCATATTCTGCAGTGTTGGATACGGAGTACCACATCTTCTCGAGCCCTCCCTCATAGATGAGGTCGATTATAAGCTTGAGCTCGTGGCATGTCTCAAAGTATGCCATTTCAGGCTGGTATCCTGCCTCGGTGAGCACTTCAAATGACATCTTGATAAGTGAAGCAACGCCGCCACATAGGTCAACCTGCTCTCCGAAGAGGTCGGTTTCGGTTTCCTCACGGAAGCTTGTCTCGTATACTCCGGCACGTGTGCATCCGACACCCTTTGCGTGTGCAAGTGCAAGTTTCTTTGCATTGCCTGTGGCATCCTGGTAAACTGCGATAAGGCCGGGTACTCCTGCACCTTCCCTGTAGGTCCTTCTTACCAGGTGTCCGGGGCTCTTTGGTGCTACCATGTAAACATCGATATCACTCTGGGGTACGATCTGGTTGTAATGGATGTTGAATCCGTGTGAGAACACAATAGCGTTCCCTGCTTCAAGTCCTGGCTCTATCTCGCTGGCGTATACCTGGGATTGTGTCTCATCGGGCAGAAGTATCTGTATGATATCCGCAGCCTTTGCAGCATCTGCTACTGTCATGACCTTAAGGCCATCATCCTCAGCCTGTTTCCAGCGTTTGCTGCCCTTTCTTAAACCGACGACCACGTCAAGACCGGAGTCATGTAGGTTCTGTGCCTGGGCGTGCCCCTGGCTTCCATAACCCATAACTGCTATTTTCTTACCTTTCAGTACATTCAGGTCTGCGTCATTATCATAGAACATCTGTGCCATTATCTAGTACCTCTTTATGTGAATATTTGCGTGAATATTTATGTAAATGAATTTCATCTAGTAAATGAAAATTAGGCTGTAAACTGTACTTTCAGCTTGAAACACCTTTCGCTCCTCTCCTCAGGGCTACCTTGCCGGTCCTGACCATTTCCTTTATCCCGAAGGGGCGCAGGAGCTGCTCGATGGCCTCTATCTTGGTTTCGTCACCTGTCACTTCCACGATCATCGATCTTGGAGCCACGTCTATTATCCTCGCGCGGAATATGTCTACTATCTGCATGATCTCGGACCTGTTGTTGACGTCCGAGCTCACTTTGAACAGCGCCATCTCTCTTTCAACGGTGTCTTCTGCTTTAAGGTCGCTGACACGGATAACATCGATGAGCTTGTTGAGCTGTTTTGTGACCTGCTCGAGGACCTCGTCATCGCCCCTGACCACAATTGTCATACGGGAGATTGTGGGGTCTTCCGTGACCCCGACAGTCAGGCTGTCAATGTTATATCCTCTTCTTGCGAACATACCTGCGACCCTTGCGAGTACACCGTGCCTGTTCTCAACCAGAACTGAAAGTGTATGTCTCATTCTTTCCTCTCCAGGTCAAGTATCTCATTGATAGCAGCGCCAGCCGGGACCATGGGTGAAACATTCTCCTCGCACTCGACTATGAAGTCTATCAATGTAGGCCTGCCTGATGCGATGGCCTTTTCAAGGGCAGGGCGGACCTCATCACGTGTTGTTGCCCTTATTCCCAGAGCACCGTACGCTTCGGCAAGCTTGACAAAGTCAACGCTGTCCCTTATACAGGTAGAGGAATACCTCTTACCGTAGAATATCTCCTGCCACTGCCTGACCATACCCAGGAATCCATTATTGAATATGGCTATGATGACCGGGATATTGTTCTGAACGATGGTGGCCATTTCCTGGGAGTTCATCTGGAAGGAACCATCACCTGAAACGTCAATAACAACCTTGTCAGGCCTGGCTACCTTTGCTCCTATAGCGGCAGGGAACCCATATCCCATGGTCCCGAGCCCGCCTGATGATATAAATGTCCTGGGCTCGGTGTATTTAAAATACTGGGCAGCCCACATCTGATGCTGGCCAACCTCTGTTACTATGATAGCATCGGGGCAGACAGCGTTGATCTGCTCGACGATATACTGGGGTTTGATCTCGTCCCCGGCAGGTTCCATATAGTGGAGAGGATACTGTTTTTTCCAGCCGTCAATCTTTTCAATCCATTCCTCTGACTGCGCTTTCCCTGCGTATTTAATAAGGTGGGCAAGTATCCATTTTGCATCTCCCACTATTGGTATGTCAACCTTTATGTTCTTGGATATCTCTGCGGGATCGATATCGATGTGGATTATCTTTGCGTTTGATGCAAATGATTTTATTTTGCCGGTGACCCTGTCATCGAATCTCACACCGACGGCAATTAGCAGGTCTGATTCCTGGATCGCGTAATTTGCATACTTTGTGCCGTGCATGCCTGGCATTCCCATGAAAAGGGGATGATTCCCCGGAAACCCACCCATGCCAGTGAGGGTTGTGGTCACGGGGATCTGGGCCTTTTCGGCAAATTGTTTTAGTTCAGCAGCAGCATCCGCGCTGATGACTCCTCCGCCTGCATATATTACCGGGCTCTTTGACTTCCCGATCTCTACGGCAGCTTTTTTGATCTGTTGAAGGTTACCTTCATAGGTAGGGTTGTAACCTCTCAGTTCCACCTTGTCCGGATAATGGAAGTCGATCATATCTGTTGTAATGTCCTTGGGCAGGTCGACAAGGACCGGCCCGGGTCTTCCGGTGGATGCTATGTGGAATGCCTCTTTGATGATCCTTGGGAGTTCCTTAACATCCTGTACAAGGTAATTGTGCTTGGTGATGGGCATGGTTATGCCCGTAATGTTCGCTTCCTGGAATGCGTCATTACCTATCATTGAACTGGGTACCTGCCCGGTAAGTGCTACCATGGGTATGGAGTCCATGTATGCGTTCGCTATGCCTGTGACGAGGTTGGTTGCCCCTGGCCCGGAGGTTGCAAGACATACGCCTGTCTTTCCGGTGGCCCTTGCATAACCTTCCGCAGCATGTGCTGCAGCCTGCTCGTGCCTTACCAGTATATGGCGGATATCGGAACTGTACAGTTCATCATAAATAGGGAGCAGAACTCCTCCGGGGTATCCGAAGATGGTATCAACTCCTTCCCTGTACAGGCACTCAATGAGGGCTCTGGCTCCTGTCATTCTTTCGGTAGGTCCGGTCATATGAATCCTCTGATATGATTTTTTAATGAATATGCGAAATTTGCGGTCCTTTTCAGATAAGGCGATTGATGCCGTTCAGCACAGCTTCCACAGATGCCATAACAATATCTGTGCGTGCACCTCTGGACGTCACCATTTTTCCATCCTTGGAGAGCTTTACAAGCACTTCTACAAGCGCATCGGTACCGCCGGTAATAGCATCCACATGATACTCCTCAAGCTGCACATCACCAAGGCTTTTGATACCTTTCTTGATGCTGGCAAGGGTTGCATCTACGGGCCCGTCGCCAGTGCTTGCCACTATGACCTCTTTCCCGTCCACCCTCAGTCTCACAGAGGCTGTCGGGATTACCCTGTTGCCTGAAACAACCGTGTATTCTTCCAGGACTACCTTTGCTTCTCTCTGGATATTGAGCACTGTCTCCGTAATGGTCTGCAGGTCTGCATCGGTCACTCTCTTTCCGTGGTCCCCAAGCTCCTTTACCCTGTCGAGCACTTCCTGCAGCTGGACGTCATCAACACTCAGTCCCATCTCTTTCACTGCAAGGGTGACCGAGCTTTTGCCAGCATGCTTGCCAAGTACTATCTTGCGCTCCCTGCCTATCACTTCGGGCCGGATGGGCTCATAGGTGGATGTGTCTGCCAGAAGGCCATGTACATGGATACCTGCTTCATGGGTGAATGCATTCCCTCCGACGAGGGATTTATTAGGCGCTACGGGTATGCCTGTCAGCCTGCTCACAAGCCTTGAGGTCTTGAAGATCTCTTTTGTATTAATGTCGGTCTTACATTTGTACAGCCACTCAATGGCCATTACCACTTCTTCCAGTGAGGTGTTACCAGACCTTTCACCAATGCCATTGATTGTCACATGTGCCTGTCTGGCACCTGCGCGCAGGGCTGCAATGGTGTTTGCGGTACCGAGTCCGAAATCATCGTGGCAGTGAATACTTACAGGTGCGCTGACTGCGGATGTGATATCCCGGAATATGGCTTCTGTCCGCTCCGGGACAAGCAGTCCTACAGTATCACAGAAGCATAACCTGTCTGCACCTGCCTGTATCCCATCAATGTAAAGGGACTTAAGGAAATCCATGTCTGCCCTTGAAGCATCCTCGCCGCTCAGCTCTACGATGAGCCCGTGCTCTTTGGCATACTCAGTGGTCTCAATGGCCATCTGCCTCACGGTTTCCCTGTCCTTGCGTAACTTTACCTGAATATGGAGGTCGGATACGGGCGCCACCAGGTGGATCGAGTCCACGTCACATGCCAGGGCAAAATCCACATCCTGCTTCATGATCCTGCAATAACTGCAGATCTCAGCGTTCAATCCTTCAGCTGCCACTGCTCTGATGGACTCGCGCTCACCTTCGGATGTGATGGCAGAGCCTGCCTCGATCACATTCACACCCAGCTCATCCAGTTTTGTAGCAATAGCTATCTTATCTTCACTGGTAAGCGCTACACCTGGTGTCTGTTCACCGTCTCTGAGAGTAGTGTCTAAAAACCGAACATTATTAAATAATATAATCCCTCACATTTTGTTGTCTGTTCAAATAACAGCGTAGAGGGATATACTGAAGTGCTATATATGTATGACGATTATTCTATCACGATTCTTCATGTGATCCAAATTCAATCATCTGAGGACATTCTTCAGCCAGGCCTTATATAAAGCACGGATTAACGCCGATTTACACAGATTTCCTACTTCAGGATTCTGATAACAAGTGTTTTTCAGGAATCCGTGTTCATTTGTGTAAATCTGTGTCTAAAACAAAGCTTCGGAAAAGAATCACTTATGATGGGCAAAAAATAAAAAAGGAAAAGGGGATGAACCCCTGTCCGCTCAGAAATAGTCATTCACACTGAGCATTGCCTTTGCTATGAGGTCGGAGCAATGCTTCAGGTCGGCAACATCAAGAACCTCTACCGGGGAGTGGATGTATCTTGTTGCAACACTGACCACGGTGGAGGGGATGCCCTCTCTTGTGAGGTGTATGGCGGTGGCATCTGTTGTACCACCATCTCCCACATCAGTCTGGTATGGGATATCGTTCTTCTTTGCGGTCTCGATAAGCCATTTGACCACTTGCGGTGCGGCTATTAAGCCCCTTCCAGCTGCATCGGCGATCGTGATAGCTCCTCCTTTGCCGATATCCAGCACGGAATCCTTCTTATCAATACCGGGATGATCTCCGGGAATGGTCGTGTCGATAGCTATGGCAAGGTCGGGGTTGAGTCCGAATGCGGATGTTCTGGCACCCTTGAGGCCTACTTCTTCCTGCACCGTACCAACCGCATAGACGGTTGCCTTGATGTCCATCTTTGATATCTGGCGCATGACATCGATAATAATGGCGCAGCCTGCCCTGTTATCAAATGCCTTTCCGGTTATCTTCCCATTTGCAAGCTTTTTGACCTCACGGTCCATGGAAACAGGGGTACCTATAGTGATTCCCATATTCAGTGCATCTTCCTTGTCGTTGGCACCCACATCAATGAACATGTCATCCGCATTGACCGGTTTCTTCCTTTCCTCGTCCTTCATGACATGCGGAGGCTTTGAACCGATGACCCCTGGTATGGGACCTTTCTCTGTATGGACTATGACCCTCTGGCTGTGCAGGGTAGGATCGAACCATCCTCCTATTTTCACGAACCTAAGGAAACCCTGGTCGTCGATATACTTGACCATGAGTCCGATCTCGTCCATGTGTGCCGCGAGCATAATTGATGGGCCATCGCCTTTTTTGACCGTGATGAGATTGCCCATTTTGTCCACCCGCATTTCATCTACATAGGGTCTGAGCTCCTCTTCAAGAATTGCTCTGATGTTCCCTTCGCTGCCTGAGATGCCGTGAGCATTTGATAATTTAGTGATCAGTTCTTCCATAGTATCATCTTCTGGTATTTTCAGAAAAGAATGGGGTTGCAGGAATATAAGGTTTGAGTAGTGAGAAAAGATAACAGAAAAAAAGAAAGGAAAAAGATGAGAGTAAGTTATTTACTTACTCTTCCTTGCGGCGCTGCATGAAGAATGCAAGACCGAGGATCGCTGCTACCGGGAGCGCAATGGTTGGGAACTCAGGGATCTCGAAGTTCCTTGCTGCTGAGCCTACATCAAGAGTGTTGGTGTCTTCTCCTGCAGTGACGGTTACTCTCCACTTTCCTGTTGCAGGTGCATCTTCGCTGAGACTGATTGAAATTACGCCTACATCAGTGTATGGGTCTTCAATTCCTGGTTCAAAGTTTGCCTTTGAAATGACAACTGTCATATCCGATGGATCTGCTCCAGTTCCTGGAAGTGCCTGTACATTGTATGAATAAGGCATTACCTGGTTAGGTGCAGCGAAGTTTGCTCCATGGTAACTGAATATCTGTGTCTGTCCTGGCTGGAGGACAATGGGGTTTGTAACAGCTGCAGTTCCTGCAGCATTCCATATATTTGCATCATATGCGTATGCTGTTCCTGCCATAGCAATTATTGCTATGAATAGGAGTGATATTATTTTCTTCATTTTGTACCACCTTTTACATTAGTAAGATTTATCTTAATCAGTTGTACTCATCTGTATTCCTATATAAACATTTGCAAAAAGAGTTCGAAGTGCTCATCATCATAATGATGAGGTTCTCTTATTTACACAGTTTTAGAAATATCCTTTTTTGTGTTTTTCCACGCTAATAGAAGGTAAAAGATTGTTCGATTTTATCACGGCCTTTTTTTGAGCTCTTATCAGTTAGCGGACAAATACAACATAATTTATTGTCATGGACTATGTTTATGCAGTTGGGGCAAATGTCCTTCGGATGTGCAGGTTTTTGTTGCATCTGAATATGATAAAACTAAGATGACGCTTTAATCCTCGCAAGTTCCTGTTTAGAGTAAGATTTGATTATAATTGGGATTAACATGAATTTCTATAGGTCAGCTCTGTAGAAGACTTATCTAAATAATAGGCTACGAAGCACAATTTACAAATATTACCAATAATTGGCAGTACTTTATAGATTATTGTACTTTAATTACTACTCTAATATGGAGGACTTTTAGAGAGGCTAAGTACCATCTAGAATAGGTAGCAGCAGCATGACCTCTAAAGGTGTAAATGTTTTGACCGAGGTGCGCGTTGTTGGGAGTGGGTGTTGGGGGTGGTAAAAGAGAACACGCACCTCTATAGGGAGTTAACGGCGTTAACATATATAAAGTTCGTCGCCGCAAAGATTTTGCATCGGTAATTACAATTTAAGTACCGGTTTCTTATTCTTTTTGAGCTTCGTAAACCTTTAATCTACACAGCTAATTCTCGCCTAAAATACTATAAATAGAATTAGCCATACAAACATTACTATGTAGTTATTCTATAGGTCGTATGTTCTCACAGGAAGTAGAGACAATGAAGAAGCCACTGCTTGATGTTCTTTTCATGTCTGAGAAAAGGAAGAATGCTCTTTTACTACTGAACGATGGACCTCAGGAAATGGAGTATCTTCTTAAATCTCTTGGCACCACGAGACAAGCATTACTTCCACAGATAAGAGTACTTGAAGAGCATCACCTTGTAACCAGCGATAAAGACATATATCAATTAACAACACTTGGAAAGCTCATAACGAAGGACATGATCTCTCTTTTAGATGTGGTTGATTTTCTTGATGTCAATATTGAGTATTGGGGTACTCATAAGCTCGATTTTATGCCACAACATCTCTTTGAGAGAATGGATGAACTGAAGGCATGCACCGTTATTGAAATTCCTTTGCATGAAATATTTGAGGAAAATAAGCAGTTCACTGAAGGAGCAAAGAAGTCAAAAGCCGTATACACTGTCACATCATATTCATTTCCTAATTTTGAGAGAATACTTTCTGAGTTAATTGCAAATAACGTTTCCATATCAATAATTATCACAGAAGAGCTCTTCAGGAAACTGTTTAATGAACATTTTGATAACACGCAGGCATTGATTAAAAGTCCAAACATTAATTTGTATATGTACAGTGGCAGCTTTGATTTCTTATCTTTTTCAATCAATGACTATAACATGCTACTGCAATTGTTAACAAAAGACGGTAATCCTGATAATAAGGATGTCATTTGTTCAAGTAAAAGTGCGCTTCAATGGGGAAAAGAGCTCTTTGAGTACTACTTGAAAGATTCAAAACTAATAACTGAACTTTGACACTAGAATTTTAAACCCCTAAAGTTTTGTGCTTGTTTCGGCTTACATTAAATATCATTGTCAACATATGAAAATTAGGGAGTGAGCATATTGAAGAAACCCCTGATTGATGTAATATTTGCCTCTGAGAAAAGAAAAGGCGTGCTCCTCTTATTACAGAATGGCCCCAGACAGATGGAGGATATTCTCAAATCTCTTGATACAACACGACAATCTTTACTTCCTCAGATAAGGATATTGGAGGAACATTACCTGATATCCCATTTTGATGACTCCTATGGTTTAACAAAGATTGGTAAACTAGTGGCTGAGAGAATACCACCTCTTGTAGAGACAAGTGAAACACTTGACATTGATATTGATTACTGGGGGACTAGTGATTTAAACTTCATTCCTTCACATCTTGCAGATACAATATCCATGCTTAAAAGATGCAGTATCTTAACCCCCAAACTTAGTGACTCATACAATGAAAATTTCCAATTTCATGACGCTTCTAAAATATCCCATTCTGTTTATGTGATGACGGAATTCCTATTTCCAAATTATATGGAACTGTTTAATGACCTGGTTTCTAATGATGTTAACATTCATTTCATAATCTCCTCCAGTTTATATAATAAATTGAAGTCCCATGGCAATAGCGAATTAAACCAAATTATCCAACACAAAAGAGCAAACTTCTACACTTATGTCGGAAAAGTCGGTTTTTTGTCATTCGGATTAAATGATTATTACATAATCATGCGCTTACTAAGAACAGACAGTAAAAGCAATGTTAGTTTTATTTGGTGCAATAGTTCAAATGCACTTGAGTGGGGAAAAGCACTATTTGAATATTACCTGAAAGACTCAACACCCATAACAGGACTGTAATCAAAATATTCCTCGTATGAAAACATTTTCGATAACGAGACTATTTTATACTAAAAAATCCTTTTTGGTCTAGTTGTGAATAGAGGATGAGGCGCCGGACAAACCACCACGCTTTAAGGCGCCTCTCTCTTTGCGAATCCGAGATGTTCCCCAACATCCCTCAATTGATCCACTCCCGTTGCGGTTCATTTTCCCCCACGACCCGCAACACCTACTAAGTCAGTTTTCTTATTTAACCAAACCTGATTTTAATATCGGATGGAGCTTTATTTTTGTAAGGGCTCTTTTTTTCTACACGAAGCTTATTTTGGTAAAGGGGTCTATATTTCAATCAGATGCTATTGTTCGATACCTTCGTAATTTCAAGTCCCATATCGAAGGTGGTTTAGAAAATAATCTTAGGGACTCTAGGGCCAATTATATTTGACATCTCAGGAATGCCTTATTGGCTTGTGGGAATCTATTGAAATCAACATCATCTGGTTATTTTCTTTCAAACCGATCAACGAGGGGAACTATTTTCCAAGTGAAACTTGCTCATGACGACGGCTTCGACGGAGAGAGTACATAGCCATTGGGTAACTCTACAGAAAACATTGCGTAATTAATGCAGACCATTACACAATCACTGAATAGTTCTGAACTAGAATCCCGTGTAAATGTGTTAGAACAGAAGTTAGAAAAGATAACAGAAACTTTAGAAAAGTTAAGTGGGCCCGAGGAGATTCAAGTTTCTGACCCTCGTTGTGTAAGGGCTAAGCACACTCGAAGTTGATGGAACAGAATGTAGGACAAATATTTTAGGTGGTATGATATTGTTCATCTGATATAATGAGTCCAAGAAGTAATACTGAGGAATGTCAAAAGTAGTTGCTTTCTAAAAAGAAAAAAAGGGGGAGTAAGTTATTTCCTTACTCTTCCTTGCGGCGCTGCATGAAGAATGCAAGACCGAGGATCGCTGCTACCGGGAGTGCAATGGTTGGGAACTCAGGGATCTCTGTGTTAACATACCTTGATGCAGAGTCGACCTCAGATTCTATTGTGACCGGGCCTGCACCGATGCTAACCCTGTAGATAGTGCCTGCAGGTGCATTAGCAGCTATACTGATAGTGATGGCGCCGACATCCGTATATGTACTTGCTTCAGGAACTGTTACATTCTCAGGAGTTGTGATCACGATGTCAGATTCAGATCCGCCTCCGCTGACCACTGATACCTGTTGGGTGTAATTCAAAACCATTCCGTACTCTACACTGCTAATGCTCTGCATCCTGTAACTAAGGACAACTGTGTCTCCAGGGCTGAGTTTGAGATCTCCGATGGGACCCTCGCCTGCAGCATCCCATACATCCGGAGTATATGCTGAAGCAGTTCCGATCATGGCGATAAGGGCCATAAGAGCTACTATAATTAATCTTTTCATTTTTGTACCACCTTTGAAATATAAATCAATTATATATCGTCCCTATGTCTCTTTGGTTCTTATATAAACTCTTCGGAGAGTTGGTATGTGATTATGATGATGACAATCATACACGCTAACACACTTTGTTCCCGCTCAGGCGGAATTGACCACAAATGTCCAGGTCTTTTCTCTACTGTTACCTGCCTGGTCGGTTACGCTCAGATACACCTCTACCTGTCCGTTATCAAGCCCGGCGGCTGTGTATAAGACGGAGCTTGAACCCACTTCCGCGGAGGACGTCACATCAATGCCATTGACGCGCAGTATTACTCTGCTCCTCTCTATTCCGGCACGGTCATCGGAGTACGATGCCTTGATAGTCGGACTGTCCGTGTTCACCGTCTCGCCACTGTCAGGGGTGTTGCTCTGTATAGTGGGCTTGACCCTGTCAATAATGAAGGTCTCTTCCTCATAGAGACTCTCTGAATTGCTGGTCTTTGCCGTAGCTGTGATCCGTCCCACACCATCAGCAATATCATCATCTACTGTTACAGTATAAATATACTCATTACCTGACAATTCTTCATAATCCACTTCAAGGACCTTGCCGTTCCTGTCCCGTACAGTGACCTTTGGTGTATCCTGCAGGGCGAAAGAAGGAGTGATCCCTATCTCAAAATCTGATGATGTCTTTTCCGGATAAGCTCTTATTACAAGTTTCTCAAGCGAAGTATCGGAGTAGATGGTACCGAATGTATATGCGGTGTTGTTCGAGTAGTCTTTACCCAATACCTCTACATTGAAATTATCTTTAACTTTGAGGGTGTACTTGCCAGTCCAGGTGATACCGCCATCCTTGGTGGTCAGCTTGAGAGTGTCCGATACTCCGAAGTTCTGAGAGTTCAGGTTGCAGGTGACCTCACTTAGCGGCCTGGTCGCCTCGACTATCAGGTTCGTGGATTCGCTGGTGGGGTTTGGAGTGATGTCCAGTGTCACTTCCAGCCTGGCAACGTCTATGGTGGTGCTGGTGTCAGGCAGAAGATGCATGGGCTCCCGGTTCTGGGCGTTGTCTACTGCCATTGACCTGAAGTAATATGTAGTGGCAGCTTTTCCGCTGAACTGAGCAGTGGTCTCTGTCGTCCCGCTAAGCCATCTCTGCCAGGTAGTGCCGTCTGTACTGTAGTCTATATTGTAATATGCTATTCCCGAACCAATGTCTGTCCCGTTCCAGCTGACAATGAAATTTTCGTTGCTGATTGATTTTGCAAGTGGGAGGACCTTTGATACAGGCAGGTCGAACTCAATGGTGTAGTCTTCCCTGAGATATGGGGATACCTCTGAAGCCGGCTGGAAACTGATTTCGTCAATTATCATTTCGACTGGCTCAAGCAGCTGGTTCCTGTTCTGCATCAGTGTGAACGCTAGAGTGTTTGTTCCCTCAACCAATGTTACAGGCACTTGCAAACGCTGCCATCCTTCATTGCCGTTGATACCGTCTGTCCAGACAACAGCCCCGTTGAGAAGTACCTGCTTGGATTGGGCCTCGTCTTTTCCGGCAGTGCCTTTTGTATAGGTGTCTTTCAGGTACACTGAAAGAAGCACATTCTCCTCCCTGTCGCTTTGGAACTCCTGGGAGATGTAGTGCCTGTTGATGAGTGGCAACAGTCCCTGGTATGAGCTGTTGATGACATATGCTCTGCCGGAATATATGCCTCCTCCGTCCACGTATGAGCCGCTGGCAACGGTCTCATTGGTGGTTGTGAATTCCCATCCGCTGTCAAGGTCCATGGAGGGATTATCCATGGTGATGAAATCTATCACTGTATCAACCACTGTATCAACAGTGTCCTCAGGCACTACCTGAGAGCCGAATTCCTGTGTGACCCACAGATGGACTGAACGGTATGCTCCTCCGGTAGCTGTCTCCTTATACAAGAGGAAGTCCAGCCTTTGCCTGCCCTGTTTGTAAGCTGCCGTTTTTATCTTAAGTTCCTGTTCCCACTTTTCTTTATGCTGCAGGGATATCTCTTTCTGACCAAGTACAGTCCCGTCCAGCCTTACCTGAAGTATGTAATTAACGTCCTCATGCTCGTAGTTCTCAATACCTGCTATGATGCTTGTAGGCTGGGTCATCGAAAGCGTGGAAGGATAGTTCTCTGCCTTTCCACCGTCTCCCAGTATGTAAAGTGCAGTGAAGGTCTCTTTTTCTCTTGTTTCCTTTGCATAGACGAACATTGCACCCGCAAGGATGATGGAAAGTACCATTGCGATCATCAGGGCCTTTGTCACTGCAGGGGGTATCCTGTCCGGTATGTTCTTCTCAGAGCGTGGTAGCTTTCTTTCAGGAGCTGTCTTTACAGTGGATATCTTTGTACGGGTCTTTGCCCTGAATTTCTTGTTATTCGATTGTAGCGTGTCCTGTTCAGGCTCTTCTGAACCTTCCTGTCCTTCAGGGTCGTTCTCTTCTTCTTTCAGGGACTGGACAAAGGCTCCATATGAGAAACTGAACTGTTCCTCATGGGGAAGACGGCTGCGTGAAAGGTATGCCAGAAGCACGAATGCAAAAGTTAGGAGTGAGAGTGATATGGTTATAGAATCCGGCCTAAACTTCCATTGGGTAACGCTGATGATGAACCCGTCAAAGACCATTATCACTATGCTGAAACCTACGCTCAGGGTGAATCTCTCGATGCCTGAGATCTCCCGGTTGCCGGGGAATAGGGCTGATATGAAAGCGTATCCTGGTATAAAGAATATGATCAGCAGTGCGAAAACTATCCTAAGCGGCGTCTCATTGAAAGGAGATACCAGAATAAAGACAATCGACAGAAGGGATAGGACCAGCATGAGCAACAGGTCCTGTGTGTACAGACATTTTTTAGAGCTTGGCATCGACTCACGTTATCCTGAATAATTTCATAGCATCCGGAATTGTTTTCGTATTTATGGCATTTATATTGCTGGCTGAAACTAATTATTTGCTAAAATATATAAGTATGGTTTGCTATTCTACGTATAAATAATTATAAAACTAATTATACAAATAGTTATACAGCCAAAGTAAGATAAAAAGAGGTATTATTATATATAAACGAATGTACGTTCTGCTTGGTATACCTTTACTGGCAATAGTTCCTGTTGCTTTTTATTTTGGCGGTCCCTATATAGCGGCTGCCTCTCTTATACTGGCGCTGTTGCTTAGTATATCTGTTTATCGATATTCTCCCAAACTCCTGCTTAAGTGGTATAAATGCAGGAAGATGCCTCCAGCCAGAAATGCTGAGCTGAACCCTTCATTGACCTTCCTTGCATCAGAGTTCTCCATTCCGTGCCCAGAAGCTTATACATTTGCATCTGCCGTGCCTATCGTGTTCACAGTGGGAAACGGCAGGAATTACTCTGTGGTCATTTCCGAGGGTGCGCTGGATATACTGGATGAGGATGAGATGAAAGCAGTGCTGACCTGCGAGACTGCAAAGATAGCAAGCGGATCTGTTCCATTGAACACGGTTGTGGCCCTTGTTGCAGGGACTGTCGCATCGCTGTCCACTGTGGCCATGTGGATGTCCATGCTTGCCGGCTTTGGCCAGGAGAAAGATGCTGCTCCCCGCTTTGCCAGGTTCCTTGGCATGGGTCTTGTATCCCTTCCTGCTGCCCTGCTGGTGCACCTGTTCAGTGTCAACTCTACTTTCAGGTCTGATGAGATGGCGGCCAGGGTTATGGCAGATGTAAGCTATCTTTCAGGCTCCCTGTGCAGGATGAACAATTATATCCGGCTGCATTGCATAGAGGACTTCAATCCGGGCCATGTTCATATGTTCTTACTGAACCCCCTGCGGGTCAATGACGTGTTTGATGTCTACTCTTCAATGTTCATGATCAAACCGGACTTTGAGCGGCGCTTGAGTGCGATAGGAAAAATAAGCGATACATGTAACTGCCAAGGGTGATATTATGTTTGCGATGCTATCTGATCTCTTCAGATCCATAAAAAACTGGAAAAAGGCTTTGCTTTTCAGTTTTGTCTCTTACATGATGGTGCTTTTCGGTATCATTGTGGCCATTGTCTTCATCCTTAAAGGCTTTTCCAGGAACCTGCCTATATTGATGGGCACAACTGTTGTCTATACGTTCCTGCTTTTATTAGCACTACTGATAGCCAGGCACCTGTTCAAAAAGAGACTTATCGAAGAGTGAGGCCTATGCCTTGCTATTTTTTTGGAGGATTGTTAATTACGGTTACCTTAATGTTTTTGTGTAACTTTTATTGAGCGTGTCCTTTGTTTTAGTGGAACCTGTGTTGCCTGAGGTTTTGTAGAAATCTCATGAATGTAAATTAGTAAAATATTTGTTCTCTGTATTCTCCCTGTTTAGTGATTAAGATGCATGTTTTCTACAGAGCTTCAATTTAAAAATGGTGAAATGTGCCGCCTTGGGCGTGTGGTTGTATTGTTTTTCTTATCTGCGACCCTAGGATGGACCGCAGATTCATTGACGAAGTTATTTACGGAGCAGATCTTTGCGGTTCATGATGTACATAATAAGACCTGCAGTACCTGCAAAGAGTATCCATCCCAGGTGTGTGTGGAATACCATCATTGTTTCCATTCCGTAATAATAAGCTACCACGTACAGGGTGAACACCCTCACAAGATTGGCGATATAGGCCACACATACGGCGAAAAGGAGTATCATAAGTGACTTTTTAAGCTGGATTCTCTCTATGCGGGAGTAAGCAGCTACTATTCCTATCAGCAGGAACATGGAGTATAGTCCGGAGCAGGGCCCGCCGATAATAATGGTCATTGTTTCCTTGATACCGTACAGAGTGATGGTCTCAATGGCAACTATCTCTACAGGAATGCCGGTGAACTTCAGCAGGGACACCGTCGGCATAAGTACGAAGTAGTGATTGAACAGATGAACAAAATCTATATTGAACAATCCGAAGAATGTGTAGAATACAAGGTACAATGCTGTGAAAACGACAGATATGTACAGGCCGAATTCCCCGAGCTGTCTCATGTCCTTCCTGGCAGTACCTATTGCAAGAAGTGAGGCACCTATGAGGAATGTCATGGAGTCCAGGGTGCCTATGCTGCTCCTGGTGGCAAGGTTGAATACTGTGACCGCCGCCATGATGAACAGACCCGCGAAAAGATATGTTTTTGAGTTCTTGAGAGCTGAATTCTCTCCAGTGAGCTTGATCCTTGAAATGAGGAGTGCTGCCATTATGAACAGAACAATGCCAATGATGGTTGAACCTTCACTAAGCTCGATGGTAGCTCCCGTGAAAAGTGCAAGCACAAGTAGAATTAGAACTATGTTTTTGTTTTCACCCTGCATATTGTGACCTTGCCTAATATGAGTGTTGTTTATTGCTTTCCAAAGGATATAAGTCTAATGACTAAATTTTTATTAAGTTGGTATCGTGTGAGGCCATTTTTTTATCACGTTTGAGTAAGAAAACCACCGTGTTTATATGGTGGATGAATTATGTCCATTTTCTCTCTAAGAGATGTCTAGAATCATAAATGATTGTTAAACATTAAATATATATGCTATTGACACGTAAAATACTTTGATTATGTTAAGAGCCTACAAATATCGATTATATCCTAATAGTTCCCAGAGAGAACTCTTTGAGAAACAGTTTGGTACTTGTCGATTCGTATACAATTGGGCATTGGATCTGAAGAGCACAACATATCTGAATGATAATAGATCAGTAAATAAGAATGATCTCAAGAAAATGCTTCCTGGTCTTAAGGCCCAATACAACTGGTTGAAGGATGTCAATTCCCAATCTTTACAGGGTTCGATTGACAACCTGGATAAAGCTTTTCAGAAGTTCTTCAGGAAAGAAGCAGAATATCCTGCGTTCAAGTCAAAGAACAATCCTGTTCAATCGTTCCATATTCCACAGCATTATGTAGTGGACCTCGATAACGGCATGATTAAATTGCCCAAGCTAAAGGAGCCTGTCAGGGTCAAATTCCATCGCAGATTTGAAGGGGAAACAAAGACTGCTACGGTATCCAGAACACCAACTGGCAAGTATTTCATAAGCATACTGGTTGAAGATGGTCGGGAAATTCCAGAGAAAGTTAGTTCGGGACCAAGCATCGGAGTTGATGTTGGTATTAGTCACTTTGCAATTCTTTCGACTAGTGAAAAAATCGAGAATCCTCGATATCTGAAGAAATCCCTCAGGAAATTGCAACATGAACAACGGGCGTTGTCTCGTAAGAAAAAAGGATCAAGTAACAGGAAAAAACAAAAGTTGGTTGTGGCTAAACTACATGAGAAAATAGCCAGCCAGCGAAATGATTTCCATCATAAGTTATCCAACAGGTTGGTAAACGAGAACCAAGTTATCGTCCTGGAGGATCTGAACATTTCAGGAATGGTCAAAAGCCACTGCTTAGCACAGGCAATCTCGGATGTTGCCTGGGGTAGTTTCATAATGAAATTGAAATATAAGGCAGAGTGGTGTGGTAAGACCATTCAACAAATCGGTAGGTTTGTGCCAAGTTCCAAATTGTGTAGTATTTGTGGCTATAAAAACACTGATCTGACGTTGAACGATAGAAGCTGGGAATGTCCTTCGTGCCATACAAAACATGACAGAGATGTTAACGCAGCTATCAATATCCTGAATATCGCGCTAAACAATACCGCCGCAGGGACTGCGGTCTGAGCTTGTGGATGTATTCTCGCTGGAGAAACAGATGAAGCAAGAAGCCACTCTATTTATAGGGTGGTAGTTCACATAGTATAATGTAATACATTTAAGAAAAATAATTCCTGATAAAACCGGAACCATTTGATGTAACGTTGTTCCTTTAAAGTTAAAAAACCGAGGTCTGAGAGTGCGAGATTTCACATTGTCCAAATACAGAGAGCTTCTGGAGACCATACTCTCGGTGGATTACCTTCCAATGCCGGTACATGATCATCTTGTGGCACCTGCAAAGAGGTCTGTCATCCTGCGCCACGATGTGGACCGGGAGGTCGGGCGCAATCTTGCAATGGCCCGCCTGGAGCACAGTATGGGCATCAGGTCCACTTACTACTTCAGGCATATGAAGGATGTCTTTATCCCCGAGGCCATCAGGGAGGTTGCTTCCATGGGTCACGAAGTGGGATTCCATTACGAGGTCATGGACAAGGCAAAGGGCGATACGCAAAAGGCCCTGGAGATCTTTAAGCAGGAGCTTGAAGACCTTCGAAAATATGCGCAGGTCACAACTGCCTGCATGCACGGCAACCCTCTCGCTTCATGGTCCAACAGGGACCTGTGGGAAGATTACGATTTCAGGGATTTTGGGCTGATTGGAGAACCCTACTTTTCTCTGGATTACTCCCGGGTGCTATACCTCACAGACACCGGCAGGACATGGGCTGACAGGAAGATACGTGTCAAGGACGTCCTTAACGAGTGCTCAGGCGGTTCAAACAGCAGGCTCGCCTGCAAGGTAAGGACCACAGATGATGTGATCCGGCTGGTCAAAAGCCGTGAATTCGCACAGATATGCATCCTCGCCCATCCCAACAGGTGGTGCGACGGTATGTCCGGGTGGACTAAGGAACTGGTAATGCAGAACGTGAAGAACGTGGGTAAAGCGGGGATCATCCACTACAGGAAGATCTCAGGCGAACGTGCCAAAAGCAGGACTGGATGATGTGCTATGATCGAGATTACAGATTCTATTGATGTTTCCCGCTGGGAAGATTTCGTTCTTTCCCACCCTCAGGGTAATGTTTTCCAGTCTTCGATAATGACAGGGGCCTATAGGAAGACCAGGAATTATAATCCGGTATGCCTTGCAGCGGTGGACTCTGTCTCCGGAGATATACTTGCAGTCATGCAGACAACTATCATTTCAGAGTTTGGCGGCTTGCTGTCCGCGTTCTCATCCCGCTCGATACTGCAGGGAGGCCCACTTTTCGTTGATTCGCCGCCAGGCCGGGAAGCTGCCAGGCTGTTGGTGGAGCACTATAACCGTCTTGTTGGTAACAAGGTCGTTTACACCCAGGTACGTAACATGTGGGACACGCAGGATTCTGCTGGGATGCTTGCTGCCCTTGGGTATGAATATGACCAGCACCTGGATTTCCTGATAGACCTTGACAGGAATAAGGATGATATATGGCAAAACATTCACAAGTCCCGCAGGAAAGGTATAAACCGTGCTGAAAAGAACGGTATGGTCGTCCGAAAGGTCAGCAGCATGGAAGAACTCACAGCCTGCTATGACCTGGTGGACGACACTTACAAAAGGTTCAAGGTTCCCATTGCAGACATATCCCTTTTCAAGGCTGTCTACGGAGATCTCGCACCGGCTGGCTTTGCAGACTTTTTCATAGCAATGCTGGACAATGAGCCTGTAGGCACAAGGATCACGCTGAACTATAAGGACATGGTCTACGACTGGTACGCAGGGTCAAAGCCGGAGATCGACTATGTTGATGAGCTTCTCGTCTGGCATGTCCTCAAGGAAAATGCGGGTAAGTACAAGGTCTTTGATTTCGGTGGAGCCGGTCACCCCGATAAACCATATGGGGTGCGGGAGTTCAAGAGAAGGTTTGGCGGGGAGATGGTCAATTTCGGGAGATATGAGAAGGTGCATTCCCGGGCAAGAAGCAGTATTGCAGGCTTTGGCTTTTCAGTTTATAAAAAACTCATGGTGTGATCGCAATTGCTCTGGCGTTTCCGAAAAAAGATATTTAAATGGATCGCGAAAAATATACCGTCCGCTGCTTTGCGCTTATTTCTCTATAGAAAGTGCGGTTACCATATCGGCACCCAGGCTTATATTGCGGAAGGGCTGACAATCGCAGAAAAGCTTGAAGACCGGGGAAATGTGATAATTGGCAACCGGGCAGCAATTGGACCTAATGTGATATTGTTATCCTCTTCTGATCCTAATAATTCATGGATATATCCGTATGTGAAAGTCCGGAGAGGGAAAGTGACCATTGGAGATGATGCATGGATAGGTGCAGGTGTTATCATCATGCCGGATGTCTATATTGGAGCAGGGGCTGTTGTCGGGGCAGGCTCAGTTGTTACAAAGGATGTAGGGGCTTACACGATCGTTGCAGGTGTGCCGGCTAGAAAGATAGGGGATGTGAATATGAATGAAAATATTGCTTGATATTGGTCATCCCAAAGATGTGAACGTTTTCAAGGATGTTATTGCAGAACTTCAAGATAAAGGCCATGAGGTCAAGGTTTTTGCAAGGGCTAAAGAGAATACCCGAAGAATGCTTGAGGACCTTGGGATCGATTATCACTTATGCCCTTATTACTCAAACATCGGAGGAAAGGCTTTTGGAATTGTGGTCAACGACTTCCGTTTATATCAGTTTGCAAGTAAGTTCAGGCCGGATATATTTGTAAGCCCCGGCTCCCCGTACTCCGCACATGTCAGCAGGTTGCTCAGGAGACCTCATATAGCATTCCCGGATACTGAAATAGCCGGTCTTGTCATGAAGCTGACTTTCCCGTTCACTGATAAGATATACACTTCAACAAGCTTTTACGTGGATCTCGGACCTAAGCAGGTGCGATTTGAAGGCTATTATGAGCTAGCATACCTGCACCCGGATCACTTTACTCCAGACAGGACAGTTATTGAAAAATATGGCCTTGAAGGGGACTACATAGTCCTGAGATTATCTGCTCTTGCTTCGCATCACGATATAGGGGCCCATGGGTTCAGTTTTGGATCAGAAGAAGAGCTACGTGATTTTATTTCCCGGCTTAAGGAACATGGCAGGATCATCATCTTCTCAGAAACTGATCAATGGCCGCTGATTGAAGAACACAAGCTTGAGATAGATCCTGCTCATCTACACCATATATTGCACTTCGCCAAACTCTACATCGGTGAAGGAGCAACCATGGCCTCAGAGTCTGCAATACTGGGCGTTCCCTCTATCTATGTTTCTAACACCCGCCGGGGCTATCTGGATGAGCTTGAGACTAAATACGATCTTTGCTATACTATAGTAGACAAAGATGAGGCCATTGCAAAAGCAGAAATGCTCCTCCGGGATAAGGAACTAAATGATAAATGGCGAGTAAAGGCTCAAAGACTATACGACAGTGCAACCGATATAGTTAAGTTCATTGTAGATTCTATTGAGGAAAACATCATCAAAGAGAGATCTTGATCGTGGTGGGTTATGGGAAAAAATGATTATATTATCGTGACTCCTTGTAAAAACGAAGAGAAGTCATTACCTGGACTGATCGAATCGGTTCTTAATAATACTATTAAGCCAAATCTATGGGTCATTGTTGATGACGGCAGTACGGACTCAACCCCGGATATTCTGAAGGATTTTGAGGGGAAACATGAATGGGTTCATATAATTCATGGGGTAGAATCAGTGAGGGATCTCACTTTTCATTACTCTAAGATTGTAGATCATGCAATAAAATATGCAATTGACTTTTGTGAGAATAATGACATCCCATGTGAGTTTATTTCTCTGATCGATGCTGATATGTTTCTGGGGAACAACTTTTTCGAGTCGATTCTTGAGCGCATGAACAATAATCCGTGTATAGGTGTGTGTAGCGGTACGGCTGCGTATTACCTGAATGATTCCCTGGTCAACGAGACCGGACGTTCACAAAATCCAATAGGCGGTCTGCGGGTCTGGAGAAAGAAATGCTTCGAAGAATCCGGCGGTTTCCCCCAAAGTTACTCTGCAGATTCTGTGTCAAATGTACTGGCCATCCTGGGCGGCTGGAAGATTATGAAATACAATGACATAATAGCCATCACCGCCCGCCCTACTACCAGCACAGAAGGCTTCTGGAAAGGCTATAAAACGCGTGGTAAATCTGACTATTATAGGGGTTATCATCCTTTGTATGCCCTGTTTAAGTCTGTAAAATATTGTTTAAAACGCCCTTATTACATCGGGGTTGCTTATTTGTACGGTTTTGTTTATGGAGTGTTCTTTATTAAAGAAAAGATTCATATTCGAGAAGTCCGATGTTACTACAGAAACAAGTATAAGGAATTTTTTGATTAATATGGAACAAAAAACATTATCGTCTGCTAAAAAGTTCCTTCTGACAGGTAAAAGTGCAAAATTCTCTTTACTTTCATTATTAGTTTTACTTAACTTAGTTATACGCATTCCCAGTATCCCTCATGAAAAAGGATACGACTCTTTCTTTATTCACTCACTTGCAAATTCAATCTCTATCTTCGGTGATGCTCAATGGTGGATCCATTGGCTTTCTGCGTTCGGCTTTTATGCGCTTTCATACGCTAGTGCAGTACCTTTCATTTTATCTGGCATGCATCAACTCATGGGAATAGAGATGGAGATAGTGATATTGCTGTATTGTATAATTAGTGGAGTTATTTCCATATTTACCGCCTATGTTCTGGCAGGCAGATTATCCACCCATTTCATTTTTAAATATGGTGTAGCTCTGTTCTTTTCAATTGCCCCCGGTGTCATGCTTTTTTCAACTTGGGAAGTAAGCACTAGAGGTCTTTTCATTACTTTGTTGCCATTATTTATTTACTTGCTAATGTCCAAAATTTCCCATATAACAAAATTGGTCTTACTAACCCTCTTGTTTATATTTCTATTTGGAGTTCATCATTATGGTTTTTTCCTTATCCCCATAATAGTGGTATATGTGACTATTTTGTTATTAGAAAAAACAGGGTATCTTAAAAAGATAAATCCTTATAGCACATATATACTGGTATTTCTCATGGTATTACTTATTGGTTTACCCTTTTTTAGCCGATCGTTAGTTGATTCTGGTTCAAGATATAGTTGGCTAATTACCTCTTCAATTGCAATTATAAGGCAGGCTGGCCCAGCATTACTTCTAGCGATGGGAGGATTTATTTATACATTATTGAAAAAGGACAAATCTAGAACAGAGCTTTTTATACTTTCAATCTTAATTCTCTTTATTCCCGCTGTCTATTCTCATATCTATGGTGCCTACATCCTGTTACTTTTTATTATCTTGCTTACAGGTTTCTCCGTCTTCAACATGGCATCCATAATGCCTCATACAAAATTAGCATCGCTTGCTCTTATCTCAATAATACTTTTATCTGTGGCTTTTGGAAGCTATTATAATCACAATAGGACAGGAGAATCAGATGCATATTGGTATATGGGAGAAGGAGTTTATGCAGCTGGTATGTGGGGTCGAAATTATGTCCCGGATAATTCTCGTGGGTTAGACATGACATTTGAAACCACTAGAGTTTTTGCTGTTTCGGAAGGACATCCAATTACTCCTACTATAGGTGCAGGGAATTTAGCATATGGTTTTGTTAACGAAAGTGATATTGAATATATTCAACATACTTATCGTGAGAAGGATTTCTACTTTGAAGGCCCATATGCGGTAAAACCGGGTACGACACTAGAAGGCCGTATCGAATGGATAAGACAGACAGCTAGTTCTATGAATCAATTACAAGCTTATGATTATTTTGTTCAAGATAAATATGGAAGAAAGCCTGTAGTAAGTTTAGTTACGCAGAATTATAACCGGATATATGATAGTACAAGAATAGCGATGTGGCATTTTGATTATGATGGTAGTTGAATCAGTGAAATGTTTAATCAGTCAACTCTCCACACGGTGTTGTTACGTGAGTATACTATAGGTGTATTTAATAAATTTTTATTCAAAACTAATTAATAATATTAGTAAGTTCTTATAATTAAGCAGTCACAACCTGCAGAATATGTCATTAATAGGAAGCAATAATAATGATAGAAATGCCCTTAATTTTTTATTATCCTTCGGATAAAGGTGCACCTTCTTTGGTAGGAAGAAGCATTTTTGAACATTTATATCATAAAAAGGATGATTTGCCTTTCAGTAATTTATCGATTTTTTCTCCTTCTAAATACAAGAGAGAACTACAAGATAAATTTGAAGATATAACAATTTACACTGAAAAAAATATCTGCAATCTTCCTCGAAGTATTATTCATATTCCTGTAAGCCCGTTAGTCTTCCCGAATCCTAAGTTTTTATTACATCTTTATTCAAACATCCGAAAGTATCCTCTTATTTTAAATTACCATGGAGATTTTCAAAATGAATTTTACCTTCGATATAAAAATAACCATAAAATCGATTTTTTGAATTTGCCAAGTTATTTATTGATGCCTTATTTATTAGCTAGTGCTGACCATGTTATTGTTAATTCTTTTTTACTTGAAAGTGTGATTAAATTAAAGCATGGAATTGACTCTGCGAATGTTATACCAAATGCTGTCGATGATTATTGGTTTGGAGATTATACTAAGCGTTTGTCAAAAATGAATGAATCCTGTAATATTTTCTATCATGGGCGATTATCTGGCGAGAAAGGTGTGGATCAACTAATTCAAGGATTATATCAGTTTACATGCCAAGCAGGTCCCACAAGTAAAGTGACTTTGTATCTTGCAGGGGAAGGACCACAGAGGAGAAACCTACATAAATTATCACAGGATCTTGGTATTAGCGAAAAAGTTATATTTTTAGGAAACTTGGACCGAGATGAGATAAAAACATATCTACAGCAAGTTGATGTAGCTATTTATCCTTCGACATTTGATAATTTCCCTCTTTCCTATTTAGAGGCTTTTGCTTGTGCTCAATGCCCGGTCTATTTTTCCCAAAAAGCAGGTATATACGATTTTACGGTAAAAGATGGATATAATTTAAATTCTTTTGAACCAAATGTTGATAGAATATGTGATATAATTAAATCTATTTATGTAGGTGAAGTAAACTCTGACGTTGTAATTAAACAGAATGAATTTTCAAAGAAGTACACTTGGAACAAAGTAATCAATGATTACATAAAATTATATCAAAAAGCAATTATTACTGAGAACGGATAAAATGAGCAATTCAAATAATAAAAAATGTCTACTTTCCATATGTGATATATCTTCTACAAGATATGGCTCCTTTGAAGAGTTTTTAGTACTTTTAACCGAAAAACTGAGTGCCAATAATTTTCAGCACATCGTTGTCTTTAGGGATAGACCTATAGCCAGCGTGGAGGAAGCCTTGTTAAACCATGGTGCAAAAATTGAGGTATTTAAGCCATTTACGTCTAGTATTCTTAATTTTCTCTCTCTTTACTCTTTATTTAAAACTATCAAGCCTGATATTGTACATTTCCACTTTTATCCCATCTATTCAATTGTTAATTATTTATATATCTTCTTTGATATTAAAATTGTCTATACTGATCACATGGGTGGCAAAAAATCCAACAATACGTTTAAAAGGTTAATAAGGCGGATTTACTATTATACTAATTTTATGCTATTTAATGCAGGAATCGACCGGATTATTTGTGTATCTGAATTTGTAAAACGCAAATATGCGCAGGAGTATGGTATAAATAATAAGAAATTAGTTGTTATATACAATGGGGTCAATGTCGCGAAATTTTGCACAAAAGACAATACTGTTGCCATCAGAAAAGCGTACTCTCTTAAAAGTGAGCCCTTAATAGCTTGCATAGGCTTGAGAAGGGATAAAGGTCCCCACTATCTTATAAAAGCAGCACCTTTAATATTAAAAAAAGTGCCTAGTGCAAAGTTTTTATTTATTGGGGATGGAGATTGTAAAAAAAACCTAGAGTCTATGATTGAAACTTTTAATATCAAAGATCGAGTAATATTTATGGGCAAAGTGCTGGATTTGTCTGATATTTACAGTATTTCTTCTGTAGTTGTGATTCCTTCTATATTTGAAGAAGCATTTTGTTTTGTCGCAGCAGAAGCAATGGCTTGCAAATCTCCTGTAGTTGCATTTGATTCAGGTGCAATAAAGGATGTCTTATACGATAAAAATTATATTGTTTCTGCTGATTATAATCTACTTGCATCTAAAGTTGTTGAGTGCCTCAAAAAAGGTACTGATATAGAAGCTGCAAGAAATCATGTTAAGAGCAATTTTTCATTGGAATCAAATGTAGTAACACACTTGGAAATGTATGATAGCTTACTTTAGGTATGTTTTTAGTAACGTAAATCATGAACTAATATATTATTTTCTTTTTAGGACATTTAATGCGGTAATATCTTCTCGAGTAAAACCCTTTAAAAGTAACACCAGTAAAACGTATACTGTTGCTCCAATTATCACTTGAGATACTATATTTACGTTTATGTTGATTACTACTATCCCCATGCCCATTGATGCACCAATGTACTTCAAAAAATCCTTATTTAAAGGTTGTATCTGGAATCTTTGGTGAATAAAGTAGAACCCAAATAAATATAGTACTACCACTGATATCAATGTTGCAATTCCAGCTCCAAGATAACTGTAGTGTGGAATAAGTATTAAGTTTAATATTATATTAAGGACAGCACATACTGTAACTGATATATTATTCAGTTGTTGGTTATTCGAAGCAACTAATAAAGATGTTTGGATATATATTAATGAATTAAATATTATTGTAAAAGTTAATACTTTAAATACTATAATTGAATTTGTGAAATCTTCTCCATATACTAAATAAATAATATCGTTCCCCAATATGACTCCGCCAAGGGTTATTGGCATAACCAATATTATAACATATCTTATTCCAAGTTTATACGTGTGGATTAACTTTTCTTTGTTTCGATCAAACTGTTTCGTCATAACGGGCATTAAAGTAGCTGCTAACGCCCCCGGTATAAATAGTAACGATTCTGTTAATTTATAAGCTGCAGAGTAATATCCAACCTCTATATCCCCTTGCATTGTTGATAGCATAAGAATGTCAAATCTATTGTAGAGTACAAAAAGCCCATATCCAAGAACAAAAGGTAATGAATTTTTTATTAAATCTTTAAAAGTAGCTCTTTCAAATTGTAATCTAAATCTAAGTATTCTTCTTGAGAAAATAAATGATATAATTGTTCGCGCTAATTCTGATATAAGGTATGCCATAAGTATCTCAGTAAGCCCTAAATTATTTTTAATTATATAATAAATAGAAGTGGCAAAAATTATTTTAGGAATCACCAATGATATAGCTGCATATTCCATTTTCATATTTGCCTGAAACAAGGATTCAAATAAATAGCTTAATCCTTGTATTAATAAAATTGCAGCTATAAGTTGAATGTAATATCTTGTATCAGCCGGATATTTTAAGGCATTTATAGCAGCTATTGCTATAACGATTGCAATAATTGAAGTAAGAATTCTAATTATAGTGGCATTACTCATAATATTTTTGCTTTCGGGGGGATTCTTTGATATCTTCCTAATAACGACCGAGTCAAGTCCAAAACTTGCTATGAATCCAAATAAAAGAAGGTATGTAATAATGAAGGTGTATTTCCCGAAATCTTCAACACCTAAGTATCGCGCCAAATACACAGATATGAAAAAAGCTATCATTTTTGCAGTAATACTACTAAAAGCAATAGAGAATGTATCTTTGGCTACAGTTCTTGCAGTACTCATAAACCAGTGTACTTATTAAATGATAATATATAATAAATTCGATTATCAATTATTTCAACATTTTAACTTAATTGTTTTTAATAAATTGATAAGCATAAGTTTCTAAATTAAAAGCGCTGCTGTGTATTTTTTTAATATTATTAATATCGAAATGCTTCTGTGAATGGTGTAATTATACTATTCAAAATGTAGGCAGAAACATTTTTAAATTTAAAGTACGTCTTTAATATATATAGCCATTAGTTAGGTAAAAGGAATATTAATAAAATATTCTTATTGCGTTTACAGGAATAACAAGTTACAACTACTTAAAATATGACAAATCTCATCGATAAATCTAAGTGCATATTTGCCATAAGCTTCTTAAGATTTAAATATGTAGGGTATTTTTTCAAAAGCATCATTATTAAAGAGTAAATAATGTAAATAGACATCTAAAAACGGAGAGAAAAATGAAAGGCATAATCTTAGCAGGCGGTAACGGAACACGGTTGTATCCAGTCACACTTCCAATATGTAAACAACTTTTACCAATATATGACAAGCCAATGATATATTATCCTATGTCGGTGCTTATGCTGGCAGGCATTAAAGACATACTTATTATCTCCACCCCTGCAGACACTCCTTCTTTTCAAAAGCTCTTTAATGATGGCTCTGCGTGGGGGTTGAATATCTCCTATAAAGTTCAGCAATCACCGGATGGATTAGCTCAGGCTTTCATCCTTGGTGAGGAATTCATCGGTCAGGATAGTGTCTGTCTGATTTTAGGTGACAATATATTTTATGGCCCTAGTTTTTCACCCATGCTCAAAAAGGCGGCTTGCATTAAAGAAGGAGCGATTATTTTTGGGTATCAGGTCAAAGATCCTGAACGATTTGGAGTAGTGGAGTTTGATGAATACAAAAATGTCATCAGCATAGAAGAAAAGCCAACGAACCCAAAGTCGCATTATGCTATCACAGGACTATATTTTTACGATAATGACGTTGTTGAGATTGCAAAAAAGGTAAAACCTTCTCACAGAGGTGAAGTAGAAATAACCTCCGTCAATGAAGAGTACCTCAAGCGGGGTCAACTCAAAGTTGAACGTCTCGTCCGCGGGTTTGCATGGCTTGATACTGGCACCCATGACAGTTTAATTGCAGCCGGGCAATTTGTACAAACGATAGAGCATAGGCAAGGATATAAGATTGCCTGTTTGGAAGAAATAGCTTATAATAATGGCTGGATAGATGATGAGCAAGTTAGATCTGTGGCAAAAACGCTTAACAAGACAGACTATGGGAAATATCTCGAGGACTTGTTAAAAAATGATTAACATATTAATAACGGGTGGAGCCGGCTTCATTGGGAGTAATTTCATTCCATACATTTTGGAAGAATACCCCCAATACAACTTGATAAACCTTGATCTATTAACGTATGCCGGCAATTTGCACAATTTGAGAGAAGTGCAGGATGACCCCAGATATAAATTCATCAAGGGCGATATTTGTAACCGGGAACTGGTTGAGTTTATATTTGATCAGTATCAGATTGGGGGTGTCATCCATTTCGCAGCTGAGTCACATGTAGATAATTCTATAGTGAGACCGGATGTGTTTATCAAGACGAACATAAATGGAACACATACACTTATTGATGTAGCTTACAGGTGTTGGATGAAAAAACCCTTTGTATATAAGGACAAAAATATCCTCGAATCAACATCAAATAATCGACAGTCAGCAGCCCCGCGTTTTCACCATATCTCAACAGATGAGGTATATGGAACCTTAGGTGAAACAGGACTCTTTACAGAGAAAACCCCTTATTCTCCAAACTCTCCTTACAGTGCCAGCAAAGCTGCAAGTGACTTGATTGTTCGAAGCTACCATCATACTTACGGTCTGAATACTGTAATCACGAACTGTTCGAACAATTATGGGCCAAAACAGCATGATGAAAAACTGATACCAACTATCATACAAAATGCTATCAAAGGAAATCCAATTCCAATCTATGGTGATGGTAAAAATATTAGAGATTGGTTGTATGTGCTTGATCATTGTAAGGCAATAGACCTTGTTTATCATAATGGCAAAGCAGGTGAGACTTACAATATCGGTGGCCAAAATGAGAAAGACAATAACTTTATCGCTTCTAAGATATGCGAAATATTGGATACCTTTAAACCAAAAGAAAATGGCAGTTACAAAGATCAGATTACGTATGTAGAAGATCGGGCAGGACACGATAGAAGATATGCTATAGATGCAAGTAAAATTGAAGATACCCTTGGGTGGAAGGCAAACGAGAGTTTCGAAAGTGGGATACTAAAGACTGTAAAGTGGTACTTAACCAAATACGAAGGACAAATAAATGATTAATGTAACCAAACCCTATTTACCTAATAGGACAAAGTTAAATCAGTATATAGATAAAATATATGATACTGCTTGGTTAACTAATAACGGTCCTCTGGTACAGGAACTGACTGGGAGATTGCAAAAATATCTTGGTGTTGAAAAGCTTCTATTAGTTTCCAATGGGACTTTAGCTTTACAGATTGCATACAAAGTTCTTGGAGTAACTGGGCAAGCAATAACTACTCCATTTAGTTTTGTTGCCACGACCAGTTCTCTGGTATGGGAAGACATAGAACCCATTTTTGCAGATATCGATCCAGAAACATTATGTATCGATTCATCTAAAATTGAAGAAACTATTACATCAAGAACTACTGCAATAATACCGGTACATGTCTTTGGTAATGCCTGTGATGTAGAACAAATCGAGAACATCGCGCAGGAACATGGGCTGAAAACCATCTACGATGGAGCACATGCCTTTGGAGTTCAGTATAGAGGTAAAAGTCTTTTATCTTATGGTGACGCAACAACCCTTAGTTTTCACGCAACCAAGCTTTTTCATACTATTGAAGGTGGAGCAATCATTTTCAAAAAGAAGGAAGATTACGAAAAAGCCAGACTGATGATTAAATTTGGTATTGATGATTCAGATTCAATTGTAGAAGTTGGTATAAATGCTAAAATGAACGAATTTCAGGCTGCTATGGGCTTGTGTTTATTAGATGAACTCGAAACTATTATTGAGCAACGTTTTAAGCTATGGCACAATTATGAGGTTTCATTAAAAGATGTTGTAGAATTACAAAAGCGAAATCCTGATATTTCAAACAACTATAGTTATTTTCCAATTATTTTTAAGACCGAAAACGAACTTATGTACGTAAAAGCCACCCTGAGCGCTAACGGTATCAACACGAGACGCTATTTTTATCCATCATTAGACACACTTGAGTATTTACAAAGAAAAAAAAGCCAAGCCATTTCTAGAGATATTGCGGCCAGGATACTGTGCTTACCTCTTTACCCAGACCTGAATCCAAAAGACCAATATCAAATTATTGAAATATTGGTAAATGCAGTATTAAAGTTTAGGAGGATTAGTAAATGAATTCCTTTTACACCGAAATAGAGTTGGAAGACATTGGATTTAATAAAATGGGTACCAATATAAAAATTAGTCGGAAAGCAAGTATATATTCACCAGAAAAAATGACGATTGGAAACAATATACGAATTGATGATTTTTGTCTCCTGAATGGAAACATCGAACTTGAAAACAATATATATATTGGTGGATTTACTGCATTGCATGGTGAGTGTAAAATCCATATAGAAAGTTTCTCTGCTATTGCATCACATGGAAACATCTATAGTTCATCTGATGACTATTCAGGGGAGCACCTGACTAACCCTACAGTACCTGATATCTATCGCAATAGTACCCGACAAGTGGTAAAAATTGGTAGGCATGCAATTATTGGGGCAAGTTGTGTCCTTTTACCAGGTGGCATTGTTGGGGAAGGAACATCTGTTGGATCTATGAGTTTAATTAATACTTCCCTCCCTCCTTGGACAATTTGTGTCGGTATACCTGCAAGACCCATTAAAAAGAGAAGTAATAGAATATTGGAACTAGAAAAGATGTATCTGTCAGGTAAAGAATGACTCTATAGTAGAATCTCATTCAATGTTTGTACATTAAGTACTAGTAATATTAATTTCCCTAAAAGAAAGATATATGAGCATCCATCCGGTTTCTTTTATATATGATACGACAATTATTTATACTGAATTTATACTAGGAGTATATCTTTATACATTAAAAAGAATTTATCATCTCTAATATTCAAAGTTTTAATGCAATTCTGGTGTAGTTGCTATCTGATTTTTTGAAAGGTGTTACTAGGATGAATATATTATTAACTTCAGTTGGACGTAGGGCCTATTTTATACACTATTTCAAAAATGCATTGAATTGTTCCGGATTAGTTCATGCTGCGAATAGTGATCAGACATATGCTATGCAAATAGCTGATAAATGCACTTGCACTCCTTTAATTTATGACTCTAACTATATTAATTACCTAATTGATTACTGTTTAAAAAATGAAATCAAAGCAATTATTCCTTTGTTTGATATTGATTTGCCAATACTGGCTAAATCAAAAAGCAAATTTGCAGAATTGGGTATTCAGGTTATTGTGTCAGATTATGAGACTACGCAAACTTGCAACGATAAATGGAAGACCTATCAATTTTTAGTTTCAATTGGAGTTCCTACTCCAAAGAGTTTTATTTCACTCAGAGATTGCTTAGAGGCTTCTAATAATAACACCCTCTGCTTTCCTTTAATTATTAAACCCAGGTGGGGAATGGGATCGATTGGAATATACCAGGCAGATAATCTCTTAGAACTTGATATTTTGTATAAAAAAACACAAAGGGACATATCAAGTACCTATTTGAAGTACGAGTCAAGTGTTGATTTAGAATCAAGTGTTATTATTCAAGAAAAGCTCATTGGTGAAGAATATGGTATCGATGTTCTCAATGATCTGAATGGGAATTTCCTTACTTGTGTTCCAAAACGAAAAATTGCCATGAGGGCAGGAGAAACAGATAGTGCTGTTATAGTGGATGACAGAGAATTGTGTATTCTGGGTAAAAAAATTGCAACCACTTTAAATCATGTTGCAAACTTAGACCTGGACTGTTTTTTGGTAAATGGGATATATTATGTACTGGAAATGAACTGTCGTTTTGGTGGACAATATCCATTTTCTCATATGGCAGGCGCAAATTTCCCAAAAGCAATAGTCAATATGTTAAGAGGAGAACAAGTTAATATAGATACATTACATGCTACTTCTGGCACAATTGGGATTAAAGATATCGAACCTAAAATATTAGTGATAAATACTACTAAGATATAATAAACTATTATAAGTGCGACAATTCTAAGTTCTTGTTAAAGCCAATTGGATTATGAACGGATGCACTAATTAGTGTTGATGTTTCCACATTCTCTAAATAATGAAACATCTATTGGAATCAAAATGTATAATTATATTACTAGTAAATATCATATTAGCGTCATTATACATGGATATGTAGTTGATTATAATTATTATATTTGAATACGACACAGAGGGACAATTCAATGAAACTTCTAATTGTAAGCGTGGGAAGTCTAGTTGGGCAAAACATTCTTGACGTGCTTGACTATCCAGAATTTAATCGTCGAAAATATGTAACTGTATTTGGAACTAACAGTGTGGCAATAAGTGCAAATAATTTCCGATGTGATCAGTGTTTTTTAGTGCCAAACACCTCCAATAAAGAGTTCTTATCGGCAATTACAACTATTATTAAGGATGTGGAACCAGACTTAATTTTATGTGCTCGGGATGAAGATACAGAGGTTTTATGGAAACTAATGGATGAACACCCCGAACTTCCAGGCCTTATGCCTTATGGAAATCTCAATACGGTACTCTTTGCTTTAGACAAATGGCAGACTTGGAAATTTACACAAAAGTATAACTTGCCTTTTGCAGAAACCTTTATGCTGGGAGAGTCTGGTTCATTAGATGACTTAAAAGAGTTTTGTGATCGAGTGAGTTATCCGCTAATAGCTAAACCTGTGCGTGGTTTTGCTTCTAAAGGAGTGTTTTTTGTACGTAATTGGGAGGACGCATTGATTGCATGTGAATATGAAGGCTATATTCTTCAAGAATATTTAGGTGAAGCTGGAGCAAACAATAAATATTTTGAGTCATTTAACCGCCTGGTTCCCTTATTCTCCCACGCTCCCAATATATACCATTACTCTTGTCATACATTTGTTTACCCGAATGGTGATATATCACCAGTATTCATTTCACAAAACATGCACGATTCTGGAGTGACTATCGGATTTAGCAAAGTGATTAATGAGGAATTGGAAACCCTCGCTCTAAAATATGCCAGAGCACTTTGGAAAGAGGGAGGCGCTGGTCCGGTTACTATTCAGTTCCGCAAAGATAGGAATGGGGCATGGAAAGCACAGGAAATGAATATGCGAACTAATGGCAATACATTTCCCAGAATGTTGCTGGGTCAGGATGATCTGGCGCTGATAGTAAACACATTTGTTCCAGATGCTGAGTTCCCAGAATACAAACCGCCTGAAGAGCATGAAGGTGCTGTCTTCACGAAGACCTTGACAGCTACACCTATAACTCGGTCACAGTTGAACTCCTTGAATAATCTCAAAACCTGGTCACGTTATTAAAAAAAAAGTATATGCTTGAAAATAAAATTTTGAAAATATGACTTTTTTGTGCATTCTATGGTGACATGATTATTTCATTGTAATATTTTCAGAAACCATCAGGAGTAGCATGTCAAGTATACAAAATAAAATTAGAAAACGATATGCGGAGTATGAATGTAGTGATATCGAATACAAGATTCAATTTGGGTGATACCACAAAGAATCTGGCTCACTTTATTATTGATACACAAGCTGATTCAATACCTGAAGCTGCTATAACAACAGTAAAAAGAGTGATGCTGGATTCCCTTGGAGTCACCCTTGCCGGAAGAGAAACCGATGTCGGTGTGAAACTGCAAGATTTTGCGCGCAATTTTCTTGGTGTAGGAGATGTTCGTGTACCAGGCGGAGATGATATGTTTTCCTGCGTTGATGCAACACTCATTACCGGCTCTATTATGCATGCACTTGATTATGATGACACGGGTGCATTTTCACAGGGACACCCAAGTGCCTCCGTTTTCCCAGTTATTTTTTCATTGTCCCAAGTAAAACCTTTTAGTGGCATTGATTCGATCGTTGCTTACTGCATTGGTGTAGAGGTACTTTCACGGTTCTCAAGAGCTATGCCAATGATGCACCTAAAAGGATGGCATCCTACAGGAGTTATAGGATCATTTGCAGCAACAGCAACTGCAGCCAAGTTGCTTCATCTCAATGAAAAACAGATAATTCATGCTTTTGGTATTTGTGCCTCGCAATCATCTGGAATAGTGCAGAATTTCGGTACAATGTGTAAACCACTTCAAGCTGGAAATGCTGCACGTAGTGGTATTGTCTCTGCACTCTTGGCTCTTGAGGGGTTTACAGCTTCAGAACAGGCATTAGATAGTGACATGGGCTTCTTTAACATATACTTTGGCCCCCAGAATAACGTTCATGACTGGTTTAGTGATTTTAAATCAACTCTTGTCATTACACATCCGGGTATCAACATAAAAAGACATGCATCATGTGCACTTACACATCGTTCTGTAGACGGTGTTCTGTGCTTGCAAAAAATGTATAGTTTCAATATTGCAGATGTTGATTCTATCCAATGTTTTGTACCTCCCCGAGCCCTAAAAGTACTTTTTTATCATCAGCCAGAAAACGGTCTACAAGCGCGTTTTAGCATGAACTATGTAATTGTAGCTGCGCTCATATTCAATAAAGTTGGACCATTTGAGTTTGAAGAACAACAGTTCAAGCAAGTAATAGATAGTAATCTGCTTACCCGCGTAAAAATGCAGGTTCATCCTGACTGGGAAGAAGGGGATGATGCAAGGCCAGATGTCGTTAGAGTAAGGCTGAAAAATGGCGAGGAGTATGAATTGGCTGTCAAATTCCCCAGAGGAAATATTGCTAACCCTCTTTCTTGGGAAGAATTAACTAGTAAGTTCAGAAACTGTGTTCAAAACTGCTTAACAAAAGTGCAAGCAGATACCTCTATACATTATATCGCTAATCTGGAAACACAAAGTGATTTTTCAACACTTTGCAGGATAATAACGAAATAAAATGACCCTTACCAACAAAACTACCATCGGAATTTTCTGGAATTTTGGCGAGCAACTTAGCAAGCGCGGAATTGGTATAGTAGTTACTCTATTACTTGCCCGTTTTCTGACACCAGATGATTATGGCTTAGTTGCCATGATAGCTGTGTTTTTAGCTATTGCTAGCAGCCTTATGGATTTAGGTTTTAATCAGGCCCTAATTCGCAAGAAAGATGCTACAAATTCGGACTTTAGTACTGTATTTTATATCAACTTGACCTTGGGGTTTTTGTCCTATATACTATTGTATATTTCTGCCCCATTTATTGCTGCATTCTATAATGAACCGCGACTAGTGCTTCTTGTCCGAGTAATAAGTGTCGTTATTATAATCAATGCCTTTCAAGTTGTCCAAAGTGCCATTCTAAGCCGCAATCTCAACTTTAAGGCACAGCTTCAAGCCACAGTTCCTGCAACCATAATATCTGGTTTGTGTGCGATTATTATGGCATATGCTGGTTTTGGTGTATGGGCCCTGATCGCGCAAACAATAATCTCTTCCGTGCTGATTACCGTTTTCTTGTGGTCTATGGACATATGGAGGCCCACGTTCGTCTTTAGTCGAAGGTCGCTGTCTGAAATGTTTGGCTTTGGTTCAAAACTGTTCTTATCGGGTTTATTAGATACCGTATTCCGTAACATCTATGTAGTAGTCATAGCAAAACTGTTTACAACTACTATTGCTGGTCACTACTTCTTTGCTAATAAAGTAAAAGAATTAATTCTTTATCAACTAGTGAACTCCATCCAAACAGTTACATATCCTGCACTTGCAACGCTTCAGGACGATGACATCAGGCTGAAAGCGGGATACAGGAAAGTGATACAAGTAACAACCTTTGGGCTCTTTCCTGTAATGGCAATCGTGGCAGCCTTAGCCGAGCCATTATTTAGTGTATTCCTGACTGATCAGTGGCTACCTGCTGTACCATACCTTCAACTTATGTGCATAGCTGGGCTAATGTATCCACTTCATTCAATCAATCTGAACATCCTTAAAGTAAAAGGCCGTTCTGATCTTTTTTTTTACTTAGAGATTATTAAGAAAATAAACATCACTGTTATTCTATTGATGAGTATACAATTCGGAGTGATGGGAATTCTCATAGGACAGATTATATCATCTGTGTTATCCTATCTACCAAACAGTTATTACTCTGGGAAATTAATTAATTATCCCGCTAGGGAACAAATCCGAGATTTTTTTCCAGGGCTGTTTTTATCCAGTGTTATTGCACTTCTGACATATTTTGCTGTAGAACTATCGACTCAACCGGCATTGATTAAATTAGTACTCTTTAGCACTCTTGCGGGGATTATGTACATTGCAGCAAGCTATACTCTTAAACTGGAAGCATTGAAATTCGCAGAGGAACTTGTCACGGAAAAACTCAGGAGGAAAGCATAATGTGTAAACACGAAGAAGTAATGGTAAGCATATGTTGTGCCACTTATAATCATGAAAACTACATTGCTGATGCTATCGAAGGTTTTCTCATGCAAGAAACAAATTTTAAATATGAGATATTAATACACGATGACGCATCTACCGACAAAACTGCAGAAATTATAAGAACTTACGAACAGAAATATCCTGATATCATCAAGCCGATTTATCAGAAAGTGAACCAGTATTCACAGGGTGTAAAAGTTACTCCTACATTTAATTATCCACGAGCTAAAGGGAAATATATTGCTATCTGTGAGGGCGATGATTATTGGACTGACTCTAAAAAATTACAGATTCAGTTTGATTGTCTTGAAAGAAATCAAAATGTTGTGTGTTGTTACCATAGTGACTATATTTTGGATAAGAATGGTCTTAGAAAAGAATCAAGACTATCGCTTCAGGATCAGCGATCATACACTAGTTATGAAATGATGGCCTGTCAAACTCATATCTTACCGTTGACTGCATTTTTTAGAAATCTTGATGTTCTACAAAATTACCCTCCGGAAGCAAAATATGTAAAAAATGGTGATACATTTCTTTTTTCTATATTAGGACAGTATGGATCTGGCATGTATTTACAAGTAATAGAGCCAGCTATCTATCGTGCTCATGAGGGAGGAATCTGGTCAATGAAATCTGAGAGAGAACATAAAGTTATGCAAATGAATACTTGGTATTGGCTTGCTGAATACTATTCTCGACTCGGCAATCCAAGGTTACAAGAAAAATTCAAAATACGATGTCTTAGTGTTGTCGTTTCAGATTTAAATAGGCTCCAATTGCTTTCTATGTCTATAAAAATGTGTTTACCCCTCAGGCTGGTGAAAATAATAAAGAAAATCCAGCTCTGTAGAAAACCTATTTCCTATTAAATATTACATAGTTGGCAGCGTAACTAATTTTCTGTAAAATACAATAGTCCTGTACCTCTTAGAATAATTGTCACAACTAAGAAGGTACAAGACCATGAATCTATATGACCTATTAGAAGATTATTTTGTCGATAGAGAAGATGCTGTAAGAACTCTTATAACCTGGTTCTTGAACCAGGTTATGGAAGTTGAGGCCTTCCAGGAGTCTTGATCTTGATATCTTCCATATCTTCAAAGAAATGTTGATTATCATAATCTTTTCCAGAGAATATTTGAAGGGTTAAAGGGAATCCTTCACAGCTTACACAGGCATGGATCTTTACGCCTTTCCTTCTCTTGTGACCGTTGTATGCGCAATCTTCTCTCCTTTTTTTGTTTCGATGAAAGTACTATCAACACATACAGTGTCCATAGAGAACTTACCATCATTGTAAGCGGAATCCCTAGGGACTCCATTTTTGTATCCCATACTCCTTTTTCTGACCACCTTTTTAGCCTTCTCCATGCAGTTGCATAGGAACCATAACATTGCGGCATATCTGCCCATCTGCATCCAGTTATCAGAACAAAGAGAATACAGCTGATAACTGAAGTTCTCAGCTCTTTCTCCAGATAATAGGCTGTGGTGGTAAGCGTGGTCTAATAAACTTCCATTTTTCATCAGAGAGTTATCTGAATTCAATTAGCATCCCCACAATACACATATAAAATATAGGTTTATAATGTTGACATGGGCTCAATATAATGACTAGAAGAGAATTGTTAAAACTGTAGATGTAATAAGGTGATATATCTAATTAAAATAGGAGGGTTTGGAAGCTAATTAGATATCCTCAATCTTGGACTTTGCTGTATCCACAATTAATATATATTTGAGAGATCTATTCTCTTCATGTGCATTCGTGTAAGCATCGTAATTCCAACTTATAATAGATCTTCTTCTCTTCGACAAACAGTAGATTCACTTTTGCAGCAAACATTTCCCATTAAAAATTATGAAATAATTATTTGTGATGATAGTAGTAAAGATGATACTGCGGCAGTTGTTAAAGAAATAATAAACCGAACAAATCATAATATAAAATACCTAAAAGTTCAAAGTCCCCTGAAAGGTCCTGGAAAAGTTAGAAACGCAGGTATAAATGTTTCTTCTGGTTCTATTATAGGTTTTACAGACGATGATTGTGTAGTTTCAAGCAACTGGATTGAAGATGCAGTTAAAACCTTTAATTTAAATGAGAACATATGTGGTGTGAGTGGCGCAGTTATTACAGAAGGAAGATGTCAAAGTAAGTTCAAAATTCCCCGTAAAGTTACAGTTCTTTCAGATGAAGGTTCTTATGTTACATCCAACATATTTTATAAAAAATATGTTCTTTTGGAGGCAGGATGTTTTGACGTATCTATGAGGTATTTGGAAGATATTGAGTTGGGGTGGAGGGTTGAGAAAGTTGGACCAATAATGTTTAATCCCTCTTTATTAGTCAAACACAAATTATTTTGTATGTCTTTCAAAGATTACTTAAAGAAAATGTCTTTTATTGAATATTGGGTTCTAATGTACAAAAAGCACCCCGAGCATCGAAAAAAAGATCAACTTTTATTTGGACGTATTAATAACAAAAGACTATTCTATGTTATTTTTACACTGTTAGGTATTATTTCATATCCATTAATTGTAGAATTATCTTATTTATTCTCAGGGTGCGCTCTTATATCTTATATATTTACGTATGTGGCATACGATAAAAATGTCTCTCAGTATGCTTTAAGGATTTTGAAACTTCCAATTAATTTTTTCATGGATTTTTTGCGCTTTATTTACTCTATGAAAGCTAGTATAAAAAATAATTTTTTTATGTTTTACTAAATTATCTAATTCCCATTAAATATGACGCAATGTTAAATTCTAGGTATTTCGCTTCTTGTATGAATATTATAAGTATACTAATACATTTGTATTACTTTTACTTCAAATTGTTTGAAAGAGATGAGTATGTATTTAAGAGTTCTCTACATTCATTAATGCACTTCTCTTTCCTATTTCATGTTCATACAATGTTCTATCATGTTCACAAGATATATCTCGATGTATTAGTTTTATTTTCAATAGAGCCTCTACTAATAAAGGATGAGAATCAATTATGAACTGGACAAAAAATTGTTATATATTCCTGCTTTTCCTTCTTTTTATTACTATTGCAGATGGACAACAATTTGATATTATTGCTACCGAAGGTGCATATACAGATAGCTTGAATCCGACTATAAATCATGGAGATGATGAATATCTTAAAACATGGAACGCTGCAAATAGGCAACAGGGTACATACTTAAAATTTTTCGTCCCAAATCATACTGATTCAGCTGTAGTTCACCTTTATCTGCAAAATTTTGCAGGTTCTTATTTCCGAATATATCAGGTATCTTCTGATTGGAAAGAGTTAGAGATTACATCTAGTAATGGTAAGCCTATTCTTGAAGGTACTGATATAATAGATCAAGTTTCAAACAAAGGAGCTGGTGTTTGGTATAGTTTTAATGTTAGCTCTGTTGTTGATGAGCCTGGGAATTATTCATTTTATATTACAACACAGTATGGATATAAAAATGAATTCAATTCTACAAGAGCTGCCGCGAATCAGCCATATATGACTCTAACAACATGTGCTGGAAATGTTGATATTGTTCACAATACCAAAACAAATAATGATTCATGTGCTTTTATTGTAGAAGAGGGCGAAGAAGTGTCATTTTCAGTAACAGCAGATGATCTGAATAGTATCTCTTCTTATAGTTGGTATGTCAATAAAGAAAATCAAGGTGTAAATTCATATGAATTTAGTTTCATAGTTCCTGCTGGGATTGAAAATCAACCCTCTTCTAAAATCTGGGAAATAAGGGTCGAAGGAATCTATGAAAACAACTCAAAGCTTGTTAGGGAGTGGTTAATCTCAAGTCTCTCTGAAGAAGAAGCACCTGATTTCATCGATTTCTTTATTGACCGAGACAATCGATGGAGGACCGGTTACATTTCTGATCCATGGGGAAGACCATTTCCCTGTTATAACAGACCAGAAAACTTAATCCCTAATGGTTATTACACTGGAAGTGACACCAGCACAGGAAAAATGTTATCAACCAAATTTGATATCACTGATGGTACTTTTAAGTTCAAAATTAGAAACCCTGGTGCCTTAAACATAAACTATTTCAAAGTATGGGATACAAATGGCAACAGTTGGAGAATGGAATGGACAGCAAATGAGTTTCATGATTATTTTTCAATTCTGAATGAACATGGATATATACCGGTTTCAAGAAGATGGCTTGGTCAGGCTCCTGGTGTCCATTGGTGGAAAGGTGACGAATGGCGCGATATAACTATCATTAAAACGCCCGACGGTTGGTTTAGTGTGTATGAGAACGGCGTATTACTTCCATATGCACATGCCAATTTCGAAGATGCGGTGACCGATGCTACAAAATTGACATTAGCTTCAAACAGCATATTGCAAATGGACTCAATAGAAGTGTATAATAATAAATATATTCATCCAGAAACAACTATTGAATATGGGACATACCCAAAATGGTGGAGAGTAGGGGAAATTACATATGGAAGATTGGACCCGACTGATGAAAACGGCATCATAGTATCTGGAAAAAATGTAACTTTAAAACAAATATCTGATGCCATTGATGATGCCGAGTATATTACTTATGATCCAAGTACCCACACGACCGTACTGAAAACAAACCTGTCGCTATATGACGGTAGTGAACTCACAATTGACAATGAGATATTAATTATCGATACTTCTTCACAGTCATTGAGTATCAACCCAAAGGTTGGAGTAACTCTTAGAATAACTGATTCAACTTTAACAGCAACAGACAATCCCTTGATATGGAACATTGCAAGTTCTGTATCTCAGAATGTGTTTGATCCAGATAATACACGTAATATTGTAGCATCTAGTGGTACAGATAGGCATAATCCTGTATATGATTTCAGAGGAAATTTCATAATTGAAAATTCAACTATTGACAATACTGGGAATCTGTTCCTTGATGCTCCTTATGAAGTCACAATCAGGAACGTGGTATTTAGCAATCATAGTTCAATAGACTATGGTGATTACACTCTTAGGGGAGCATATGAGAACCACAATCAGAAGAAAAGGCAATCTTATGGTGAAAAGGGGCTGTGGATTGTACCGAGAATGGATTTAACCGCCTTTGTTATTGAAAACATTACTTTTATTCAACCTAAAACTGACGTTAGTTTGAAATTCATTGGAGGAGAATGGATACAGAGCGCAACAACTATTTGTGATAGTGATTTGCGCGGTGTTGATATCATTGCAATGAAGGCGTTAAAGTATGAATATTATGTTACTTATTGGGATAAAAATGAAAAATCAACATTGGCACTATTAAATACACTTTATGATGAGGGTAAACTTGCTATAGGGGGACATGTTAGACTTGGTGGGGCATACGATTATAACGAAGCTTCAATTTTAACAAAGTATTATTTAGACATATCCGTTGAAGATAGTGAAGACAATTCAATTAGTGGCAGTGATATAAGCCTAATTTCTTCTAGTACGTCGTATCCGGCTGAGAACTTGTATGAGTATAGGGACTATATTTCTGATGCAGAGGGTCCTGGGCAAGGAGGAGTCACTAACTATGGATCAACTCATGCACACAATGAAACATATACAGGTGGCGTCCATACTCGATGGTACAATGCACTGCCACTCAGCACCGCAGTCACAGATTCCAACGGCCACACGGCTTTGCCAGAATCAGATGATCCGAAGAACTCCATCGTTTTGATAGACTATGTGTTAACAAGCGATGCTGGCAATCTGAAAAAAGAGTCTCTGACCTACACTCTTAATGCCAATGCCCCGAGTGGACAGTCAGTATTCCTCAGTGGCATCTCCCCAGATTCCACTTGGTATCGTGAGGACCCCCATATCCCTTCCTATACCATCACCGCCATCATTCCCGATAACAGCACCAGTGGTCCCAGTATTATAGGCTTTGCTCCGAGCGAAGATAATCCCTTCGTGCCAGGCAGCTCAAAGAAATTCAGGGTGTGGACGGATGAGATGCTGACTACTATGGAATGGTATGTTGATGGTGTTCAGGTATCCTCTGGCTCACTGGAATATGACTGGAGTATCCTGGAAGGATCTCATACAATACACTTTGAGGGAGCATGTACAAACGGTGCTGTGATGCAGAGTTGGTCTGTAACTGGAAAGTTACAAGTTCCTGAAGAACCTAAGGTCCCCGAGTCTTCCGGTTCAGGTACCTCCTACACTCCTTCAGCAACTTCCTTCACTTCCAGTATCGGTGAATCCACAAACTTCATCGTGGACACTGACGAGCAGTTCACAAGCACACAGTGGTACTTCAACGGAGCTGCAGTCGCAAGTGGCACAACGAGCTATACGCAGAACTGGGATGCATCCGGATCGTTTACTGTGAGCTTTGAAGGAGCCACGGACCTTGGTACAGCGACCAGGACCTGGAACGTAGTGGTATCGGGATCCGAGTATTCGGCTATCAGTGTGGTGCCATCGGCAAGCGTGGTGGCGCCGGGTGAGACATTCTCGCTCGATATGTACATCGATCCGAAGCAACCCGTTACAGGGGCGCAGTTAAACATGCATTACAGCACGCTTGCTTCGGTGACATCGGTCAGGGATGGGGGGCTCTTCAAGGTGGACGGGCTGACGAGCACTTTCCAGAGCGGTATAATCGATAACTCCGCAGGTGTGGTCAGGGACGTTTACTCTGCAGTTACGGGTTCCGGGGCAGTTTCAACAGCTGGCAGCATGGCCACAGTGGATATGGTGGCGGGCGCATCCAGCGGGATGCTTGAGCTGACATTGTCCAATGTAGTGCTAAGCGATGCATATTCCAATCCTGCACCGTATGATATCACCTATGCTTCTATACTGGTGGATACGGCGCCAGAGTTCAATGCCATTCCTGCAATATCGGTGGAGGAAGAGTCTGCCCTCACATTTGCAGTGAGCGCAACGGACGAGGATGGCGACACGCTGACATACACCAGTGCATCAATGCCACAGGGCGCTACATTCGATACATCCACCGGTGCCTTCAGTTGGACCCCTGCAAGAGGCCAGGCAGGCACATACAGCGTGGAATTCGAGGTCACTGACGGCTACCTTAATGACACCGCCAATGCAGCCATCACTGTGACAAGTCTCAACCGGGCGCCTGTGATCACTCTCTTCGAGCCGGCATCGGGCTCTGAGTTTGAGGAGGGACAGGTAATTGACATAAGCGTGGTCGCAGAAGACCCGGAGGGAGAGTCACTCAGTTATTCACTGACCATCAACGGCGTCCAGGTGAGCAGCTCCGCGAGCTACCAGTGGGTCACTGACTACTCCTGCGCAGGCACACACACAATAGGTGTCACTGTCAGCGACGGGAACAGCCAGGCAAGCCAGACACACACTGTTACGATCCTTGACGTGCATCCGAGATGGGATGTCAATCAGGACGGCGTTGTGAACATCCTTGACATCACCCATGTGGGACAGAACTATGGAAACACCTATTCTGAAGATCTCCCGCGCTGGGATGTCAATCAGGACTGTATCGTGAACGTACAGGATCTATCGATCGTAGCGGCACACTTTGGAGAAACCTTATAAGCATCCATAAGCCCCTTTAAAGGGGCTATTTTTTTATATTTCTCTTTTTTCCTCAAGAACATCCTGCTTCCACATAATACAGATGCTGCCTGTCCGGACAGTACATGTCCAGCTCGATCTTTAACTTCTGCACCAGGTCACAACAATACTGTTCCAGGACAC
>NZ_JADQBZ010000018.1 GCF_016278365.1 Methanolobus sp.
GACCATTTGGTGACAAGAGCCAGTTTTGCGCAAAAGAGATCTGGAAGACCGAGATCGTGGACCGCAAGCCAGCATACACCAATATCCGCATCAGTGCTTTCAGGAGCAGATCAGTAGGTCACCGGACAAAGATTGCGGATATGAGTATCAGCAGCAGTGGTGTGGTGGTGCGGGCATGACACGACCCAGGCGGTGATGCAAATAGAACGCAAAAGATTGCGAGGGGGTAGAACGTGATGTCAAGTACCACCCCGGCATCACCGTTCCAGACCCCTCTTGTCGTTCCTCGCACAAATCAGGACAGACGCATCGCAACAGCATACAATCTACTGAACGCATATCTGGAAGGATTGTACATAGTCCATAAGACCACCCGTGCCGGATGTACAACAGCGCTGGTAGCCGAGTCCTTGAACCGGGAGGAACGTTTTCTAGTCGTCGTCCCGACTAATAAGATTGCCGATAAGACCGTTATAGAGGATTCCGTCAAGTATTCTGACAGGAACACATCCAATGTTATTCGGATACCCTCTAATCATGCCTGCCTGAAGAACCAGGAGCTGTGTGAGAAGTATCCTGACCTTCACAAGCTACCGATCCTGCCCCTTGCAGACAGTTGTCCGGAGTGTGAGAACTACTACTCTTGTCCTGTCACTCGTATACTCCATGAGCACAGGAGCTGTGACGGAATTGCACTCACGTATCAGAAACTTGTGGCACTGATGATGGCCTCCAGCAGCAGGCCAAACACCACGGCTGAGCAGGTGCTGGTGAACATATCCCGCATCCATAATGCTGTTTTTGATGAGGTTCACGAGATACAGTACGGCAGGTCCACAGGCATAGCCATCTACAACGATGTTCGCAAGGATACGAAGTGGTTGGACACAAGCCGGTATATCCCACTCATGGAACACTTCGATCATATTCGCAAGGTGGTCGTTGCCTTTGGGATGATGATGGGCGAGGCGGACGTTCAGAATGCTGTGATGCAGACGTACAATAATGCTGCAGATGACAACTATTACCGGCACAAGCTGAGCAAGACCCTCAAGAACTGCTATTGCGACGTGGGCGAGGACAGTGCAAAGTTCATTATGGCAGTGTATAGCGATATCATCAAGCTTACCATTGCCAGGAAAGAATACAAGCTGTCCATGCTCGATGTGCTTGACCTGTACAGGATAATGAACATTGTCATGAGCGAGCAGGTCGTGATACACGGCACCCGTGACCGGGGAGCTATCAAGATATGGATGGTCGCAGTGGACCGGATGTTCACCAGCATGCTTAGCTCCTTTATCATGAGCATTCAGAACAAAGCTCGACGTACACTGCTCACATCAGCTACCATCTGCAGCCATGATTATGACCAGTACTTCATGGACAGGACCTGCCCGCACGACATTACCTTCGGGATGGGTGGGGATCCCATGGACACCAACTCGAAAATGCTCATCCTGGCGGATTCAAAGCGGTACCATGTTACTGGTGGAAGGTCACGATATAACAAGAAGCACGAGATCCTGCAGAGGATAACCACCTTACTGGATCTGTACGGGGATGACGACTGCACAATAATCACACTGAGCATAGCGGAGGCTATGGAGATGGAGAAAGAACTGGAAGCATTCGGTCATCCACACCATGTGACCTACTACAAGGCACCTGAAATGATGGGCATATCATCTGATGCCCGGGTGATGATAGCCGTAGGTTTGGCCGATAAACCGAGCAACGCATTCGATGCGATATGCGAAACAAAGGAGAAGTCACTGGTATTGCGGGAGGAAGCGGTCCATTGTGATACGTGGCAGGCATGGTCCAGGGCCAAGGACCCAGCCGGTGTGGTTCCAAGCCTTGTGTTTGCATTGGGTTGTACCCTGGAGCAGTGTGAGAGTATTGTTACATGGGGATTTGGTAGGAAAGTGGAGATAAAAAACAACGGTAATGGGAAAAAGCGGGAGGTGAAGGTTGTGCTTGACAGGAGTGTGATAACATTTCCTCATATTATAAAATGTTCAAATTTCGAACATATGCTGGAAGCGGCGGAAACACACAAACCATTTAAAAAATTTCTAGTAAAGTTAAAAGAGAAAAGAACAATTGAACAAAAACCGCTTATATATTCTATTATAAGCGGTTTGCTGACAAAAGTTCGGTATGTTTTACAATGTTCGAAATTTGAGCTCATCAAATCCCATCTGATAAACAGGTTCGATGCATTTGCAGAACAGAATGTTAATGGGACCAAGTATTTCCGAGTATCAATTCCAATAACCGACAGGCTCATTGAGAACCATATTGCAGGCAAGATAACCATCGGTGCTTATTCCACAAGCAGGGACGGAACTTGTAAGTGGATATGCTTCGATGTTGATGCCCACAGAAAGCCAGAAGACAGTGAAGAAGATGTTATTGAGAAGGAGTTGAAGGCAGAACATGATCTGAAGAAGCTCACTTCCTTTCTAGATAATGTTGGATTGAAGTGCCTGGTTGAGTCTTCCGGTTCTCCTCATTCATATCATGTGTGGATGCTTATCGAGGAAGTCGCAGTCGAGAAAGCTTACTACTTCGCCAATGCAATTGCTAAGGAAGCGGGTTTTGATGGTGAGGTGAACCCAAAACAGAGGACATGGAACAAGGACAACCAGTATGGTAACCTTGTGAAGCTGCCTTTTGCATTGCACAGAAAACACAGGGTATTTTCGCATATCCACGGATGGGAAGGTGAAACCATGGACATTGCTGTCTATGATATTTCGAATATCGAGATCCCAAAGGCAAGAACGAACAGAAGCAGGTCCTTGAGACCAGTTAATGTAAAAATTAAAGGAGTAAGGCCATGCATCCTGGCTGCTCTTGAAAAAGATCTGTCCGGTGACCAAGGCAATAAGATGCGAGTGGCTATTGTTCGGGAATTCTACAGTTTTGGCATGGCAGATAAGGAACAGCTCATCGATCTGTTCAGGGGCCAAAACGATTTCGATCATGGAAAAACAGAGTATCACGTCACCAAGATCATTGAAAGAGATTTCAATGTCTGGCCCATGGAGACCTTGCTTGAAAGATGTCCTAGGTACCTGAACTGCGAGAACTGTGATAGGTTCGACTGCAGGGGGGCACAATGACCTTCAATCCAGTATCTCTTCTCTGCATCAACTGCAATGAGGGGACTTCCATTACAAGGCCGGTTGATGAGGTTACCTGCTACAAATGTGGAGAGAAGGTAAGGCTATCCATGATATCTGTGGTAGAAACAGAGGATAGCTGGTTGGAAAGGACCACATGCCAGAGGAAGTCGAACGCAAACCAAAAAGATGGATATTTTCGAACATTCAAAAAAGAGGGAATGAGATGACCACCAAAAAAGTAATTCTGCAAACGATTAGAAAACACTGCCTTGAATGTGTATGCGGTTCGCCGATGGAAGTTGAGCTGTGTACATCTGAGAATTGTGAACTATATCCTTACAGGTTTGGGAAGGACCCACAGCCAAACCTTCGCAGATCAAAGATTATGGCTGGCAATAACACAGATTAATTTTCCAATAACTCAACGCCTGTGCATAAGAAAATCTCTCTAGAATCAACGAACGCGGCAAGGGTGGTACTTGAGTATGGATAAGCATTTTTTGAGGTGTTTTTGGCTAGAATTTTGGCAGTTTTAACAAGAGGATATTATGGGAATACAACAAATCAACATTCCGGAACTGAGACCTTTCGTGGACAACCCGAAGAACCATCCCGGAAACCAGATTAGTATGCCAAAGCAGTGCATCTGGACCAATCCTATCTTTATCATATCCGATAAGATGGTATTAGCAGGTCCTGCAAGGCTTCCGGCTGCCCCTGAGCCGGGCCTGTTTGGTGGTTTTAGCACAACAGTGATTGAGTTACATCAACTTGATACTCGCTATGTCGATGTCATAGTTCAAATATATGTCAATCTGACCAGCAACCGCGAACTGAAACGAAATTGGGAGACATACACATGGGAAGAAAGAAAGGCAGCACAATAATGGCCGAAGTGTCCGAGCCGCTCATCAAGCTTCTCAAATCCGGTGTCCCTGTTATCCATGCATGTGATGCTGTAGGGATAACTTCTGTCACCTACTACGACTGGATGAGGCGCGGGGAACAAGAAACAACAGGGCAGTATCATGATTTCTACCTTCAGATAAAACAGGCCAGGGCAGAGGCCATTGCCAGGAATGTTGCCATTATCCAGAAAGCAGCACCTCATACCTGGCAGGCTGCAGCATGGTGGCTTGAGCGCACATGTCCTGCTGAGTTCGGTAAGCGGGGAGTTGAGATCAATATGACCCAGAACAATGTCGAGATCAATACAGATGAAACAAGAGAGAGGATCACTAGCAGAATCAATAGCATCGCTGCCAAGATCAGAGCGCCAGAAGATCCTGAGTGATATCGGCGATGAAGTGCTCCAAGAGTTGGAATACGACTGGAAGTTCTGGGCCAGGAGATGATCGGGGATGCTAGGTGTCGAAGGTTGTTAATCTCCTGTGCATTGTTGGCGTGGACCCTGCGGTCAGATATTTCTTGGGACCACCCATCCACGCACCACCGACTAAATGGGTACAGGAGATCATTGCAGCCTACTAAAAAAACACTCTGCAGACAGGGTCATCGGGGAAATGAACAACTGTGGGATATGCTCTGCAGACAATCGATCCGAATGTATTCTACAAATCAGTAAGGGACAGCCTGCAAAATTGCAAGCATCAGGCTACATCCGTCTTGAACCATCACTCAAGTGAACACTCCATCTGCTTCACCGGCTGTTCAACTTAATTATGCTTTTAATTTTTCATTATCATGAAATACTTAAAACTAATAATAGTAAAAGAGTGGTTTAGATCAGAAGAGATGACATTCTTTTCGTTAAGGAGTGGAAACTGTCAAACTTGAGCTATTATATAATTATCAGCCTCTTCTCTTAATATTATTTACTGTTATAAATAAATCGAATACTTTATATATTATTAATCGTTTTTGCTAACTGCATAATTTTTGTGCGTATATTCCTGTTATTGGCTTACTTATGTGGTAGTCAACTGGAATAATATTTAAAAACGAGGTGCTTATTTGAATAAAAGTAAAAGAATACGTAACATCATTATTTTACCGATCATCGCAGTCTGCTTCCTTCTGTTCTTATCCCAGCCTGCGCTTGCTGCCACCTATTATGTTTCTCCCTCCGGGAATGATGCCAACAACGGCCTTTCAACATCTGCAGCCTGGGAAAATCCCGGTTATGCTGCTTCAAAGGCTGTAGCAGGGGATACGATCTATCTTATGAACGGCATATGGTATGACCAGCATCTGGTCTTTAATAAACAGGGGACGTCTACAGCTCCTATAAACGTAAAAGCCTACAGCGGAACGCCAACGCTGGATGGTGTCGATAAGACCGGTATTGGTATTAAGATATATTCCAGCAGCTGGATCAACATCGAAGGTATAAAGGTAAGAGATTACCAATATGGTTACTGGGCAAGCTCATCCAATAACCTTAAAATAACAAAGTGTGAGTTTTCGGATACTTCTCTTGATGGGATTACACTCTGGAACGACGTGGACTATATGGCCATTGATTCGGTTACTGTTAAGAACACGGGTAGTCATGGGATACACGTATGGAACCAGAATCATCCGGGAAGGTCACAATATATAACGGTGAAGAATTCTGCCATTTCCAATGCTCCTCACAACCTGCTGGATATACACACAAATGTAACCGATGTCCTGGTTGAGAACAATGAGTTCTTTTATACACTTGACTATACCGGAGTCAAGGATGTTGGCGTATATTTACACAACGGCAATACAGATAACATTGTAATAAAAAATAATTACTTCCACGATTTCGGAAGGTCACTTGAAATATATAACTCTCATAATGTACAGGTGCTCGATAACACTTTCAGGAATATCAATGGAAGAGCTATTTTCCTTGCAGGTATCCAGGGCTATGATGATGAATTCGGTGTATTCGAATCTGTTTTCAAGGGCAACACCTTCGATAATGTTAACTATGCATTCGCCTTTTGGGCGGCTGACAGCAAATTCCGGAATCTTGATTTGCTTGACAACAATTATCTTAAAGTATTGAATAAAGACTACCTTGTCCCGGATCAATATTATGTCGCGTTGTCTGGTAATTCCGGTTTCCCTCAGATACTTACAAGCACAAATAAATATTATACTGTGAAAGATATTGCCGCTTCTCCGTATATTACCTCTCCTATTACAGACAAGCCACCTATTGCTAATGCCGGTGCTGATATCACCATCACAGCCGGGTCTTCTGTCACTTTCAATGGCGGAGCATCCACTGACGACAAGGGTATTTCCTCCTATTCATGGGACTTTGACGCCTCCAACGGCATCCAGAAAGATGCAACAGGCAAGACCGTCTCCCGTGTGTTCAATACTGCCGGGAAGTTCACTGTGACCTTAACAGTAACTGATACATTTGGTCAGAGGTCTTCAGACACTCTTATACTCACTGTAAGTGCCCCTGTAACTCCTATTTCTGATAAAGCACCTGTTGCTAATGCCGGTTATGATCGTGTCACTACGGTTGGGAAAAAGGTCTACTTTGGCGGGGATCGTTCTACAGACGATAGGGACCTGGTATCTTATTCCTGGGACTTTGATGCCTCCAACGGCATACAGGCTGACGCTGTGGGTATGTATGTTTCCACTACGTTCAGTACGGCGAAAACCTATACTGTTACACTGACGGTCACTGACACAATCGGTCAGAAGTCCTCTGACACCGTTCTTGTCGCCGTATCTGCTCCTGCAACTTCCATTCCTGATAAGATTCCGGTTGCTAATGCTGGTGCTGATATCACCATCACAGCTGGCTCCTCCGCCACTTTCAATGGAGGAGCGTCCACCGACGACAAGGGTATTTCCTCCTACTCCTGGGACTTTGATGCTTCCAACGGTATCCAGAACGATGCTACCACCAAGACCGTCTCCCGGGTGTTCAATACTGCCGGGAAGTTCATTGTAACACTAACAGTTACTGACACGAGTGGGCAAAGATCCTCTGATACCCTCATCCTCACGGTAAATGCCATTGACAAGTCTCCGGTTGCCAAAGCAGGCCCTGATATCACCATCGCAGCCGGGTCTTCTGTCACTTTCAATGGCGGAGCATCTACTGACGATAAAGGCATCTCTTCCTACTCCTGGGACTTTGATTCATCCAATGGTATCCAGAGTGATGCTACCGGTAAGACTGTTTCCCGAGTGTTCAATACTGCCGGGAAGTTCACTGTGACCTTAACAGTAACCGATACATTTGGTCAGAGGTCTTCAGACACCCTTATACTCACTGTAAGTGCCCCTGTAACTCCTATTTCTGATAAAGCACCTGTTGCTAATGCCGGTTATGATCGTGTCACTACGGTTGGGAAAAAGGTCTACTTTGGCGGGGATCGTTCTACAGACGATAGGGACCTGGTATCTTATTCCTGGGACTTTGATGCCTCCAACGGCATACAGGCTGACGCTGTGGGTATGTATGTTTCCACTACGTTCAGTACGGCGAAAACCTATACTGTTACACTGACGGTCACTGACACAATCGGTCAGAAGTCCTCTGACACCGTTCTTGTCGCCGTATCTGCTCCTGCAACTTCCATTCCTGATAAGATTCCGGTTGCTAATGCAGGCCCTGATATCACCATCACTGCTGGCTCCTCTGTCACTTTCAATGGCGGGGCATCCACCGATGATAAAGGCATCTCTTCCTATTCCTGGGACTTTGATTCATCCAATGATATCCTGGATGACGTTACTGGCAAGACTGTTTCCAAAGTGTTCAGTAAAGCTGGAAAGTTCACTGTGACCCTGACAGTTACTGATATTATCGGGCAGAGATCATCCGATACCCTGATTGTCACAGTAAATGCTCCTGTAGTCTCTACCCCTGATGAAAAGCCGATCGCTAATGCTGGTTATGATCGTGTCACTACGGTAGGACAAAAGGTCTATTTTGGCGGGGATCGTTCCACAGATGATAGAGGTCTAGTATCATATTCATGGGACTTTGACTCCTCCAACGGCATGCAGGCTGACGCCTTGGGCATGTATGTTTCCACTACGTTCGATGCGGCGAAAACCTATACTGTTACTCTGACGGTCACTGATACTGGTGGACAGAAGTCCTCTGACACCGTTACAGTTCAGGTGAATCCCGTTAATAATGACGGTCCCAGGAGTACCGCTTAAGTAAGCAGTAAAAAGAATACGGAACAAATACAACCACCGGCCGTCGCAGCGGACGGTGGCACTTTTTTGTACTATAGATGAGCTATACAATAGGCTCTTTAAGTATAATTTAATAAACGATGCTATTATATTCAGCAATTAGTGTTCATTTTATCAGACAACCTCTTCTATGGAAATCCGAAAACAGCTGACCTTAATTACTGATGTGGGATACTAATCTTTCATCATTATCATGATACGCATCATTTAAAATTAATGGAATAAGTATATATGCCTATTTATCGTACTTGATTTACCTATTAGGTAATAGCGCATTAAGTATGGTGGTAAGATATGAACACAAAACTATTTGTTATGCTGCTTGCAGCACTTCTCGTCACAATAGGCACAGCAAGTGCAGTTGGAGAGACTTTTGAAGATGACCAGTTCACATGGGTAAAGGCCGATTTCGATACAATGGTGTCAACATACGAAGATGGAGATGACATTGTATGGGTAATCGAGATGGACGGGATCGATGGCCACTGGAGCACCGGTGCAAAAGTTATCCTTTGCGATGATGAAGGTATTGTCCAGGTTGGATGGGATACTGTCAACGGAAAGGTTGTACCTGATGAAAACCACATGTCTGTCAGTGGATCTGCAAACCAGGACAGTTATGAAATAAGGGTCAGTAAGGAATATCTCGGTGGTCCTTGTGCATCTTTCTGCTGGGCAGTGTTCACAGAAGCTTCCTGGCCAGGAAATTCCAACTCTCCACAGAACTATTTCCCTGCAGACTGGGTAAAGTGGACCTCAACCAATATGTACGAGGATGTTGTCCCAGGACAATGCCAGGAGATCCCTGAGTTCCCGACCATAGCACTTCCAATCGCAGCCATCCTTGGACTGGCATTTATTATCCAGAGAAGGAAAGACTGATCTGAAACCTTAGAGGATTATTGATCCTCATCATCTTTTTTTTGTTTGGTCCAAACTTATCTGTTGGGAAAACGATAAGTATGATCTGATATCCGGTACATTCTTTTATTCAATTTGTGTGAACTACCACTCAAGTGACTACTCCTTCCACTTCACAGGCTGTCCAACAACTCCAATCCCCGAGTAAAAAGTAAAAAAAGAAGGCATGTAGAGCTTTTAAATCTTAAGCGAAGAAACTTGCAGGATGGCCTGAAAATGTTCATGAAAAAAGAAGTTGAAAAGGACAGATGACTGCCCTTTCCTTAAAGTCTGGACCTTCTGCTTACAATGAAAGCAAGAGATACAAAGACCAGTCCCATCAATCCGGTGAATCCGGGTGTGCTCTTTCCTTCTTCAGTTACAGGTTCTTCCGGTGTTTCATCAGCCAAGTCATATGATACCGGTTGAACTGCCTTTACTTCATCACCCGCGACACTAAAGATGGAGAATCCCGGAGTTTCTGCGACGAAGTACAGGAACTCATCATCTTCATTCTCGTTTTGTGTCGGCAGGTCATTCCACTGGCCGTCATGATACCGCGTCATACGTATGGTGGACACATCGATGTTGTTCTCTCTTATCCACTCCCGGCTTACCTTGAAACGGATAAGGATGTTGTCAGCGTTGTGGCTTGAGATAGTCCCCTGGCTTCCAACATCAATGCTCATCAGCTGGTCGAAGTTACCCGATGGAGTGGAAATGCCTTCCGGTGTACTGGAAAGTACCTGCACTTTCATGACCACAAGTCCCTCGTTGTCCTTTGCGTCAAAGCTTACAGCGAATACAGGACTCCCTGTGCCGGAGAGATCGTACTCAACGCTGGTGCCTCCAATGATGTGCTTTACGGAGGTGTGAGTTGATTTGACTATTTCAGGCGGCTGACCCGGGCTTACGGATGCACGGGTGCCTGAACCGGAACTGCCTGAACTGCTCAAGGCAACAGTGATGTAACCGGTCTGCGTGCTTAAATTATAGCCGCCCACGTTTGACACATTCAGGCTGACTGCATAGTTGCCTGCACTTGTGTAAGTATGAGTTGGGTTCTGAGCCGAAGAGGTTGCACCATCACCGAAATCCCATGCCCATGCAGTTGGACTGTTCGTGGAAAGGTCGGTGAAAGTGACCGCGAACGGTGCTGTCCCTGAAGTTGCGGAAGCTGTGAAGTTCGCAACAGGAGCATAGATTGCTGTGATATAACCATTTTTTGTTTGTATATCAGTCCCTTCGAAATTTGTTGCATAAAGGGTTACATTATACGTGCCAGCTGAAATATAGGTATGCGTGGGATGCTGCTCATTTGAAGTGCCGCCATCACCGAAGTTCCATGCCCAGTGTGTGGGACTATAGGTGGACTGATCAGTGAAAGAGACAGTAAGAGGTACTGTGCCTGAAGTCACATTTGCCGTGAATGCGGCCACCGGCGGATAACTTCCTATGGCTGATGCGCAGGACGACAAAAGAAATATACTGATCAGAATAGTAAAAATACAAAGAACAGAACTTCTCTGAATATTATATTTCCCACTACTCTGAGACCACCTGTTCCGTTTACCGGGAAGGCCATAGAAACTAGAGCTCATTTTGCATCGATTCTTAATAAAAGAAGTACTTTTTAACAATTTGTAAATATGCACAGATTTACCCTCTTTTGATTCAATCATTTCCTTTTGCCACCTACTGGCATATATCTGAGTAATATAGTAATATATAATATAATATATAAAGAGATATAAAAATACACCGGTGTTAAATACTGGTTTAATCTTGCGGCAAAGGGATGCCTTGAAAACAAAATGGCAGGGAATACTTTGTCTTTTAAAAGGTCTTTCCGAGAAATTGAAGTAGGATAATTCAAAAAAAGATGTAGAGAGCTTAAAGCTCTCCATGTTTCTTCCTATTCATTAAAATAGCAGCTCCTATCCCCAGGACAAGTACGAGGCCAACCACCCAGAAAAGAATGCCTGATCCTTCTTCCGTCTCAACAGGGGTTCCTTCTTCCTGGACAACATGAACATCGGTATCCTTCCCTTGAGTCTCAGCTGCTATCAATGGTGTCTCTTCACCATCTGCTCCAAACAGTGCATAGAGTGAGAAGTGGCTGATCATTGCAGTTGCTCTGCCGTTTTCCCAGTCAACTGTTGTCTCAAGGGATATCCATCCATCTTCAGATGTGTAGGTATAGATAACTGGAGCTCTTCCTTCAAAGTCTTCGGGATTGAAGTCCATCGTTATCATGACATCCTGGCTGAATGTAGTGCCTGACGGACCGAACCTGAAGTAGAGACCGGACTCAATAACCTCTCTTGGAGTATCTGAAGGCAGGGTAGATGGAGTAGTTACTATGATACTGTTCACAGGGTTGCCTAATGGATCAAGGGCCTTTGTTCCCGTGAACAGTGTCAGGGTGGTGGTTGAATCCGAGGATTTAACAACAGTATCTTTGCTCAGTCCTCCATCACTTCCCCGGGGCAGATCGGTTATAGTTCCCTGGCTTCTTTCCCTTGCGATAACTGAGCTGCCGGTTCTTTCTGAATCCTTGAAAAGTGCCAATGTAACTATACGTGGAGCAGGTGCGAGTACTGTTCCACCACCAATGGTAATTTCAGGTGCATCGATGCTTGCAGATACATAGTTGTGCTGGGTATTGAGTGTAGAGCCCGGAACCTTAACCCATCCGTTGCCACTGAGATTATACAGGGCCACTGAAGATTCTCCGGCAGTGCTCATTCCCGAATCATCATATGAGAATTTGATGTCCATACCCATAGGAACATACATGGGCATACTTGCTATACCATAATTCAAATAGGCAATGTCCACATAACCATTTACATTCGTTTTTCCTGACGGAGATGCAGGAGCTGAGTATCTTTCGCTTAGGTGTATATCATAAAAGTTTCCAGCAAAAGAAATCCCGGCAAGACCACCGGTAACCACCAGTTTATTGACAGTTATGTTTTCCGTTTCCCTGACCCGTAATGCATAATCACTGCCGGTTGCATGGTTTTCGGATAACGTTGTGTTGTAACAAAACAAAACTTCTATGCCATATGAAACAGGGTCACTTACCATAATGGACGCGTAGTTATCCAGAAGAACAAAATCCTGTAAAGCATCGCGTTTTGAATTTCTTTCAATTCCGTATGTAGTCAACCAGAAGTTCTCGACGGGTTCACTATCCATGGTTTGAATTGCATTTATAGAGTACTCACTGTTGCTATCGTCAGCAGTATTCCCGATAAGCAGATTATCACGAGAGTCACTGATTCTAATGCCTGCACGAGCATTTCTATTTGCAGTGTTGCTACTTAGGGTGTTATTGTTTGAGTCATAAAGACCAAGGCCAATATAATTTTCATTAGCCGTATTACCGGACAGAATAATACCAGTTGAGTCATAGGCACCTATTCCCTGATAGCCATTTCCACTGACGGTATTGCTGCTCATAGTAATGTTATTTGAAGAACAGAGCTGAACTCCTGTGTCATCATTGTTATTTATTGTATTGCTGATCAAACGATTGTTATCGGAGTTATGATTGTGAATTCCGTAGTAACTATCATTGACTGTTATGCTGGTGACAGTATTGAAGTTAGAATTAAGTAGTAAAATGCCGTCATCACAAAATGATATGTCTACATTCTCGATTTTTGAATTGCTAGTATTTATAAATGCTATGCCCTCTAGAGCATGGGATACTGTAATATCCTTAACAGTAATGTTGCTGGAATTTACAGCGTACACCTGCCCGGCATCGGAAGGCACTTCTATATTTGCTTCATTGACTAGATAATATAATGTTTTTCCATCAACTTGATTGCTGGAATCAATATTATGTAAATAATACTCCAGATTGTCCGGGTCCGAGGACAAAATACCAAAATTATAGTAGGCGGATGACATTGTATTATTACTGAGGGTACAATTTATGGAATCTATCAGAATAATAGAAACGGAATTAGAACTAAATGAGTTATTGTTCAAAGTCATGTTATTTGAATCCAAGATGACAATACCACTCGTGTATTGAGATAGTTCATTGTTTATTATAGTGCAGTTAGAAACAGAGTGTGCTAAAACGCTAATCACTGAGCTTGTACCACTTTTAATATGGAATCCGTCAATAGTTACATTGTTGGCAGCTATAATAAATACCGATGTGTCAGAGTCAGGTTGAATTATTGTGCTGGCAGAACCATTCTCAGAGCGAATCGTAATTGGTTTCTGGATGCTAATATTTTCAGTGTAAATCCCATCTCCGACAATAATAACATCATAATAACTTGCACTATTATATGCTTCAGTAATAGTCGAGTATGTTTCACTTTCACCGACTCGGATTTCGGCACCGGACGCCGTATTGATGTATAAAGCCAGTACAAACAATAGTACTAAGTATCTAAATATTATATTTCTGTCTATTTTCATAAAAACACCTATATGATTGGGAATAGGTTTTATATGCAATTTATTAATATAAAAAACGTTGTATGTAAGTAAAATGCTTTTCTGCCATCACTGAAAGCAGAAGGATGGTATATTATTTCTTAAGAAAAGACTCCTTATTTGGAGCAAAGATTTCGACTGTTACTTCAGAATCTACAGTATCATGATCATCGATCGTAAACAGAGAAGTTAGTGCTCCAGCAAAAGCGAATGGGAAGGCTACAAAGAAAACACGACAGTATAACACAAGCTCTGTAAAATTACAAGTTTCTTGATATTTTAGAGTTAAAAATTCAATACTAAAAATAAATTTTCTCTAATACTTATAATAACTTGACTTGCAATTTATAGCAAACTCGCTACACTGCCCTCTGCCTCCACAAATGAATGTATTAGAAGAGCATTATCTTGTTTCTCACTCTAAGGACACTTATGAGTTAACAATGATTGGGCTCTGTAGAAAACCTATTTCCTGCTGAAAATGATTTGTTGCTTTTAAAAGACTAGACCCTCAAAGTATTGTCTACAACAGAAAACACAAAGTGGATGATTAGTTTTTTTTGGCAGCAGGTTAATACTTTAGGGTTTGTTTTGGCCAGCTCTTCTTCACTTATTCAAAAAGATGTTGTAGAATTACAGTATTAAGATTTTGTATCCATTTGTTTTTATATGACTATGATAATTATATATTATCCCATATACCAGTGTGCCTGCTATAATTTTTGGTCACAATTACTCTCGTACTTTTTAATTTATAGATTCTTTTTGATAGAAGGTGTAGTATGAATACTGAAGTCTTAATAGCTCTCGTAAATAATGTGGCTCTACTATTAGTTATTGCTTTCCTTTACGAGGTTCTTTTTTTTAAATGTGAAATGAACACACACTTTAAAAATATCATTGCAGGTTTTTTCATTGGTATGGTAGGCATCGCCTTGATGCTAAATCCATGGGAACTTTCCCCGGGAGTATTCTACGACACACGTTCTATTTTGCTTAGTATCGTCGCCCTCTTCTTTGGTTTTATTCCTGCAGTCCTTGGAGCACTTTTAGTGGTTTCTCATCGTCTCTATCAAGGAGGTATTGGAGCAACTGCAGGTGTCGCTGTAACAATATCTTCTGTAATATTAGGACTGCTATGGAGACAGCATTCTGAAAAACAGGATAAGTTATTTAGTATGTTCGAGCTGTACGCTTTTGGTATTCTGGTTCACGTAGTCATGCTTATCTGTATGTTACTACTCCCATGGCCATATGCCTTCGAGGTTTTAGGACATATAAGTTTACCAGTAATGTTGATCTATCCTATTGGAACTGTGCTACTGGGAGCCCTTCTAAAAAACCAGTCATTCTGTATAAAAACGCAGGATGCTTTGAAGGGAAACGAGTTGATGCTTCGAAGTTTCATAAACAGTGTCCCTATAGGAATGTTCCGTCTGAGTTCCGACAGAAAAGTGCTTCATACAAACCCAGAAATGGCATACATTTTAGGTCTGCAAACACCTGAAGAAGCCTCGAGTTACTTCCAGGAGATGGGGGAGCGGATATATGTCGATCCCAAACGCCGTGAAGAGTTGATAAAGATCCTTAAAACTCAAGGCCATGTTGAGAATTTTGAATATGAGTTTTTACGTGCAGACGGCAATCGCAGATGGCTTTTAATGAATGTGAAAAAGAACAGTGACCCAAAAACAGATTCATTCGTAATTAACGGTTTCGTCCTTGACATCACTGATCGTAAAAAAGCAGAAGAAATGCTGAAGCAAACTGAACGAAAATACCGAGATGCATACGGCCTTTTGCATGGAGTTATGGAAAGTCCAAAAGATATTGTCATATTTGCTCTTGACAGAGAATATCGTTATCTAGCCTTCAACGAAAATCATCGTATAACAATGGAGCAGATATGGGGGGCCAAGATCGAGGTTGGGATTAGCATGCTCACTTACATCAAGGACCCTGCAGACCGAGAAAAAGCAAAAGTCAACTTTGACAGGGTGCTTGCAGGTGAAGCCTTCACAATTGTCGAAGAATATGGGGACTCATCGCTTAATAGGTTTTATTATTCTAATACTTATAGCCCCTTAAAAGATGCTGAAGGGGACATAATTGGCATTACTCTTATCCTAGAGGATATCACATCGCGTAAACATGCAGAAACGGAACTGGAAAGAAGCCGTGAACAATTCAGGTTGGCGGTGGATGGTTCACATGATGGCATATGGGATTGGGATGTGCATAATAACAATCTGTATTTGTCTTCCCGATGTAAAGAGATGATTGGTTATGAGGATCATGAGCTTCAAAACGTGTATTCAATAATTGAAAATTACATTCATCCTGACGATAAACAAAGGGTAATAAATGATCTGGAAGAATATCTTGAATTAGAAGCACCAGAGTTCAACATAGAATTCCGCTTAAAACACAGAAATGGAAACTACATTTGGGTCCAGGCGAGAGGTAAAGCCCTAAGAGATGAAGAAGGTTTGGCTTATAGGATGGCAGGTTCTCTTACAGACATTACTGAACGCAAAAAAACTGAGATAAAAATTGCTGAAGAAGCTGTCAGAAGACGTGTTCTTATAGAACAATCCAGTGACGGCATCGTTATCCTCGACAAGGATGGAAAAGTTTTCGAAGCAAATCCGAAATATGCTGAGATGCTTGGTTATTCGCTGGAAGAGGTACTTTCTTTGCATGTATGGGACTGGGACGCACAGTTTACACATGATGAATTGGAGAATCTGCGCCGTAAGGTTGGTGAGATGGGCGATCATTTAGAGACTATACATCGTCGCAAGGACGGTACTCTCTTTGATGTTGAAATTAGTTCAAACGCAGCCATGTTCGGAGACCAGAAACTGATATTCTGTGTATGCAGAGATATCACCGAACGCAAACGAGCAGAAAAAGAACTGCTGCATGCTAAACTTGAGGCCGAATCTGCCAATAGGGCAAAGTCACAGTTCATTGCAAACATGAGCCATGAATTAAGGACTCCACTTACTGCCGTAATTGGCTTTTCAGATATTCTTAGCATGAATGTTCATGACAAGCTAACTGAAAAAGAAATGGGATATATTGATCATATAAATAAAAGTGGAGAGCATTTACTTGAGATCATAAATTCTATTCTCGACCTGTCAAAAATAGAAGCAGAACAAAGAGAACTTGAACGCGAGATATTTTATGTAAAGGAAGTAATCGACAACATTGTTACTATGATGACTCCTATAATAGAAAGAAAAAATATCAGCATTATAGTTGATGATAAAATCCAGTCAGACAAAATTATTGCTGACAAGCTGAAGTTCAAACAGATTATGTACAACCTGCTCGGTAATGCCATTAAGTTCACGCCAGATAATGGTAAAGTTTCTGTTACTGCAATAAAGAATGATAATAAGATACAGATATCTGTCTCAGATACAGGGATTGGAATACCAGACGAAAAGCTGAATGATATATTTATTCCATTCATGCAGGTAGATGAATCGAACAAAAGGGCGTACGGTGGGACAGGATTAGGACTTCCCCTTGCCAAACAATTTGTTGAAATGCACAACGGAAATATCTGGGTGACGAGCGAAGAAGGGAAGGGGAGCACGTTTACTTTCACAATTGCAGATCAAGACATTATTTGCTGACAAAAACGTTATAGAGAAGGTTTTGAGGATTTCGACTTTCTAATAGTACAAACAACGGGTCCAGTAACCATTGTTGAAAAGGAGAGGGGGAGCTTATTGCTCCCCTTATCCTTCTGCTTCTTCATTACCACATATCCTATACCTATCACGACAATGATACTGAGTATCAGTAGACAAATCCGAAATTGTCTTTATCCTCAGCAGGTATCTCCTCTTTAACAGATGCATGAGACGTTACAAGAACTGGAGCGTCCTTCGGTGGTATAGAAATGCTGCCCTCTACAACTTCAAAAATAGAAAATCCTGTTGTCTCAGAATGAGGTAAATGTGTTCGTCTTCTTCTCTGCAAAGAGATGCTTTGAAAACGAAAAGGCAGGGAATACTTTTGTCTTTTAAAAGGTCCTTCCGAGAAATTGAAGTAGGATAATTCAAAAAAAGATGTAGAGAGCTTAAAGCTCTCCATGTTTCTTCCTATTCATTAAAATAGCAGCTCCTATCCCCAGGACAAGTACGAGGCCAACCACCCAGAAAAGAATGCCTGATCCTTCTTCCGTCTCAACAGGGGTTCCTTCTTCCTGGACAACATGAACATCGGTATCCTTCCCTTGAGTCTCAGCTGCTATCACTGGTGCCTCTTCACCATCTGTTCCAAACAGTGCGTAGAGTGAGAAGTGGCTGATCATTGCAGTTGCTCTGCCATTCTCCCAGTCTACTGTTGTCTCAAGGGCTATCCAGCCATCTTCAGATGTGTAGGTATAGATAACTGGAGCTCTTCCCTCAAAGTCTTCAGGATCGAATTCCATCGTTATCATGACATCCTGGCTGAATGTAGTGCCTGATGGACCGAACCTGAAGTAGAGACCGGACTCAACTACTTCTGCAGGGGTATCTGAAGGCAGGGAAGATGGTGTTGTGACAATTATCCTGTTTACCGGGTTTCCTGAAGCATCTACTGCTTTTGTTCCTTTGTAAAGAGTAAGCGTGGTAGCTGCATTGGATGACTTTACAACAGTATCACCTGTTATTTCCCCATCGCCACCTACCGGCAGATCAGTGGATCTACCCTGGCTTATTTCCCTTGCAATGACAGAACTACCAGAAGGTTCCGGATCTTTGAACAGTGCCAGGGTAAATGGTGTATATTCTACCTCTGCATTTATTTCCACAGAATGAGGAATTATGTACTGCTGAGTAATGGTTGTTGTAACATAGTTCCCATTTGTATTCAATGAAGCATCTGGAAGCACTGTCCACTCCGTATTAATTAATTCATACAAGCCAATCGAAGATTCTCCGCCTCTGCTCATGCCTGAATCATCATAATGTATCTTGAAGGTAAAATTGTCTTCTACTAGAGGAACACTGGCTAAATATAGGGGAAGCCGAGTGACATCGATATATCCATTTACATTTACTTTCCCGGAAAGATCTTTGGAGTGCGTAACGTTTTCACCAATTGCGATAATATTTGCATCTGCTGCAAAGGATACTTTTGCAGACCTGTCGGTGAATTTAAGTTTGTCAATTGTAGTATTTTCAGATCTCTCGATAGCTATTCCGTAGAAGTTACCTATTGTTGTATCTGTGACCGATGAACTGTTTGGACAACGGTAAAGGTAGATTCCGCATGAAATGCCTTCTCTTGATTCTTTGTTAATAGAGATGCTATCAATGTTTACAGATTTGCGCTCTATTGATCCACCAATATTATTGTTGGCGATGTTGTTGAGTAAAGTCGTATTTGGGGAGTAGTCCATATAAATACCGAAAGCACCATTTTCGTTTGCAGTATTACTGATCAAGATGCTATTATATGTGTCCTCTCCATAGATTCCATAGTGGGCGTTATTGTTTACGGTGTTACCGATCATTCGACTATCATCTGAATAATCAAAATCAATTCCAATTCTCTGGTTATCACAAACAACGTTGTTGATTAGTGAGTTGCCATGTGAATCATCCAATTTGATTCCATCTTCATTGCTATTAACGGTGTTATCACTCACAGTGTTGTTATTGGAATAAGCAAATTCGATGCCATTATCAGCGTTATTATAAATACTATTGCCGTTTAGCACATTGCTATGTGAATTAAAGAAATCAATTCCAATATAGCCTTCAGAGGCGACAATATTTTCTATTGTAGAATTATTTGTATATGCAAAGACGATACCGTAATATTCTTTTGAAATGGTAAGGTCTTTAACAGTTATGTTTGTAGAATTAATCACGCAAACTTGCCCTGCATCCGATGGTACCTGTTCATCTGAACGGTTTATCCAGCAATAAATTGGTTTCCCATCGACTAGATTTGTTTCACTGATCGCGTGAATGTACTGTCCAAGGTCGTTTCCAATAAGCCTGAAATTATAAAGGTTCAAGGACATTGTATTATTGTCCATGATGGTGTTTTCTGAATACTGGATCGAAACCCCAATATCAGAATTATTACCCACTGTATTGTTGATTAAGCTATTAGCATTTGATAAATATATATAAATTCCACTATCCTGATTGTTATTAACAATGTTGTTTCTCAAAGTATTATTGTTTGAGCTAACAATAGAAATGCCACTATTGCTGTTTTCAGTGACCAGGTTGTTGCTAATGGTATTGTTATTCGAAGAGGAAAGAAAAATACCGTAATTATTGTCAACTATAATGTTATTTGAAATGTTGCAGTTTAAGACATTATTTAGGTAAACACCGGCGTTGTTAGAGAAAGTTGAACCCGTGATATTAAAACCAGAGACCGTCACGTTGTTGACAGTAATATTGAATATATGGTCGCTTGATGTAGATGCCTGGACAGTTGCATTAGTAGCTCCTCTCTCAGAAATGATGGTAACTTCCTTGTCAACATCTATGTTTTCTACATACGTCCCATCTGTTACGACGATTGTGTCGCCATTTGTTGCATTAGCAAGTGCAGCACTGATAGTACTGTTTCCAAACCCTTCACCTACATAAATTTCATTTGCAGATGCCGTTCCAGCACACAATAAAAAGGCGAAAAACAGTGCTAAATATGTATATGATATATTTGAATTCATTTTAATCACTTATTTTTAATAATAATTATATCTTTAATCTGCTTTAATATAAAAACTAAACTGTTAAAGGTAAAATCTAAAAAGAAAAAGTAAAAGGGCTTTACAGCCCTTCATTACCTTTTTGTTTGTTTACATATACAATTCCTAGACCAAGGATTATTGCAATACCAATTATCCATGGAAGGAATCCAAATCCGTTCTCATCTTCAGATTCTTTAACAGAAGTTTCTTCTTCAACTGGAGTAAATTCAGTAGATTCTGAAGCCGGCTCGAGTAAGATTTCCTTTTCAGGTTCACCGTCTGTTCCAAACAGTGCATAGAGTGAGAAGTGGCTGATCATTGCAGTTGCTCTGCCGTTCTCCCAGTCTACGGTTGTCTCAAGGGCTATCCATCCATCTTCAGATGTGTAGGTATAGATAACTGGAGCTCTTCCCTCAAAGTCTTCAGGATCGAATTCCATCGTTATCATGACATCCTGGCTGAATGTAGTGCCTGATGGACCGAACCTGAAGTAGAGACCGGACTCAACTACTTCTGCAGGGGTATCTGAAGGCAGGGAAGATGGTGTTGTGACAATTATCCTGTTTACCGGGTTTCCTGAAGCATCTACTGCTTTTGTTCCTTTGTAAAGAGTAAGCGTGGTAGCTGCATTGGATGACTTTACAACAGTATCACCTGTTATTTCCCCATCGCCACCTACCGGCAGATCAGTGGATCTACCCTGGCTTATTTCCCTTGCAATGACAGAACTACCAGAACGACTGGTAGAAGGTTCCGGGTCTTTGAAGAGAGCTAATGTTGCCTCGTAAGACGCTATTCCATTTATTGAAAAACCATCTTCAGTATAGCTCAGTGTTCCAAAAACATAGTTGTCAACTGCATTAAGAGTAGCATTTGGGATCTTTATCCATTCAGTACCGTTTAGCTTGTAGAGTCCTATTGAAGATTCACCTGCTCTGCTCATTCCAGAATCGTCATACAAGAACTTTAGGTCCATGTTTGTGGTAACTATATTGATCTCAGCATCTAGTGGCTGATCACTAATGTTAAATGAGCCAGTAGAATAGAATAAGTCAATATAACCATTGACATTTGTCTTTCCTTGTAGTGACACAGAATTTGAATCAGTGCCTTTCAAGTAAAGATAAAACCCATCAGTTGTGAAAGACATCTCTGCTTGGTCCTCGATCAGCATCAGTTTGTTCACTTCTACATTTTCAGAATTGACAGTAGCAAAATCGTACTCATTGAAGAGAACCTGGTTCCCTGTCAGGACATTATTTGGACTGGAATCTAAAAAGATACCAGAGCCATGTAGTAATCCTATATTTATAGCATTAATTGAAGCGCTGTTTATGTTGATACCATCCACAACCGGGTTCCTTTTACTGACAACGTGCTTGGTCTGCAGAGCGTTCTCAAAGAGTTCAATATCCATAGATACGGTTTCGGAGAAGAGATCGCTGAAGGAATTCTCATTGTCAGTATCGTCTTCAAAAGATGCTGTGTTCATACCTGTATCCATTGAGAAGAAAAAGCTATCAGATGCGCCATTCACAAGATTATCTGCCAAGGTATTGTTGGTTGATCCCAGTAGATAAAGGCCACTTAAATAGTTTTCACTTGCATCATTTCCTCTTAAGGTATTGTTGTCTGAGTTCCATAGAAGAATGCCTGATTCTACATTGCCGATTGCAATGTTGTTGATCAAACTGTTATTATTTGAGCCACCAAGGAAAATACCTGAACATTGCTCTTGCTCTGAAGACAGACATGTATAAGTGGCTATGTTATCGGTCAAGGTATTGTTGTGCGATTCTACAAAATAAATACCATCATATAAGCAAAGCCCGACGGCATTGTCATTCAAAGTGTTGTTATTGGAGCCTATGAGAGTGAGACCATAACTACTTAGGATCACCGTAACATTCTCAATTCTTGAATTATCTGTATCTATAAATGCAACACCATCATAAGTACCGATCAACTCAAGGTCCTTGACAGTTATATTGGTGGAATTGATGACATATACCTGTCCTGCATCAGAGGGTATTTCGGCGTCTGAGGCATTTATCCAGTAATAGAGCTTTTTAGTATTAATGGTGTTACTGATAGTGTTATTGATGGTGTTATTGTCGATGGTATGAATGAAATGTTCTAATTCGAAACCATCAACACCAAAACCCAGAGAGGAATGCATTGTGTTATTGACCATAGTATTGTTCGTTGAGCAGTCAAAGAATATACTCTGGAAATTAGAGGAAAATATGTTGTTTTCTATTAGAGTGTTATTTGATTCAAATGTGTATAATCCTTCGTCGAATTCATATATCTCATTGTTTGAAATATTAGTATTTGAAACGGAATTCAAGTAGATCCCATCATTTTCGAGATAATCATCACCTATAATGGAAAAACCATTAATAGTTACATTATTGGCAGTTATGTTGATCAGAGTATCACTGGATGAATTAGATATTATGCTTGTATATTGTGATCCATTCTCAGAAATAATTGTTACTTCCATATCAATGATCAGATCATCTTCTGTGTAATTTCCATCGGTCACAAGGATAGTAGCGCCGTCAGTCGCATTCGCAAGTGCAGCACTGATAGTAGTATTTCCTGTTTCGCTTCCAACTGTGATAGTTACTGCTGATGCCATTCCTATGATAGAGACAAAAAGCATTAACAATGCAGCGTATTTAATCAAGCATGATTTTTTAGTTGTCATGATCGCACCGGGGATTGTAGTGTATTAATCATAGAATATAATATTCGATATTATAAAAATGCAATTGTAGCAGTTAGAAATTGGTAAATAGGTTTATGAGACCCATGTCATCCTAAAAGACGACATGCATCGCTTCCTTTTCAGTAAAGGATGAAAACTGCCAAACTTGGGGTCCAATTAAATTAACAGATAATTCCTGCTTATTCTATTAACAATCTAAATATTGCAGAAAAAAAGAAAGAAAAAAGAAATAATCTTTGATCAACACTACTCTTTTGCCTGGCCATTCTGACAGAAATACATGGATGGCGTTGAGTTTTTGAGATCATACTCTTTCCAAACATCACAGGTATTGCAAATGCATTTTTCGTCAGGCTTTAGATCAGAACATCTTGCCTTTCCTGTGGAACAATACACTCCTGGAACCTCTTTAGGATCTGGGACATCATCTCCAGACATATTGGCCATTATCTTTTTTGATCTTTCAAGCTTATCCTGTGCACATTTGCTATCCGCCTGAACAGGGCATTCCGAGCACATGCATCTTTCAATGTTTCCTTTGATATAAGGTACTTTTAAGCTTCCATCATTGTCCATTTAAAAACTCCCCCCAATGTTAATGTAATTTCCACAAATCCCAGATACGAACCAGTTGAAAGTGAAGCTGGTATAATATTCGAGATTATTTGTGAAACACCCACAAATAAAGGTGAGATCTTAGGTATATAACTATTACGTGTGTCTTAGTAGGAAATAGTTTTTCTACAAAGCTATTAACTCTTTTATCAAATAGGCCATTTATTCGAAAAGGGATATGTGGATGAATTGGATCTCACATTTTTTAAGGTATACCGCTATGATCATGATAACAGGCCATGTCAAGATAATGCTCAGTGCAAGTTTCCTGAAGGCTGGGGCTGGTCTACACCTGCATGCGACTATGAGATGATGGAGATATCATGCGAGCCGCAGGAGATCCCTGAGTTCCCGACCATAGCACTTCCAATCGCAGCCATCCTTGGACTGGCATTTTTCTCTTCAATGTCCACAGTGAAGATAAGCACAAAACTAGTCATAATATGTAATCTATAATGGCCAGAAAGTTCGTTACGTAATGGCTTAAATCGAGTTGGATTTTCAAGGATGTCTTTGATTTTCTTTTCAAGTACTGTCTGAAGCTGAATGTTCTTCCTTGCCAGCTTCTTGATCTCCTTCTGACATTCAGATGAGATGAAAAGGGAATAACTCAAAATAATTCACCGACTTGATCACTTGAATATGTCAGATACTTTGTTAACAGTTACATATGAGTTTTTATCTATCTTTTGAATTTTCTCGATCAATTCTTGTTTCATTGGCAGTTCATCAACAGGATGCCAATCATTCATCTCACAAAAATCAGCATCTTCCTTTGAAACAGTCTTATTCCGAATATAGATCTCAAGTATCTTTCGTTTCCTTATCCCCTCCTGTGCAACTTTAGACCATTTTACCCATGAGTGGATCTGGACCTTATCATAGAGATCGTCATCTATTGGAATTGTTAAAGTAGGCATTATTTCTCATAACTCCTTTCAAAGCATTCGAATTCATCGAGCATTTGAATCTTCTTCTGAATACTTTCTTTCGCAACTTGGGGCCAGTTGATATCCGGTAAAGAATCCATTTCTCTTTTGAGGTCTTCTGGTATAGATATGGTAAACCTTTTCATGAGCATCACCATTTGCATAAAAGTATGCATTTGCATATATAATTAATTATGCTTTTGAGTTACATTGTCAAAAAAATACTGGAAACAATAATAATAACAATAAAAGAGTGGTTTAGGTCGGAAGAGAAGGCATTCTTTTCGTCAAGGAGTGAACCCTGGCCAAAAATATAAATGCCTTTTTCCATAATACCATCGGAGGAAATTGGATTTATATTTTTAATATGGGCTCCTGTTGAAACTACTTTCTCTAATAAGGAAGAACCCGTTTGTTACAGAGCTTCTACATGAGCAAAAAACTTATTTCACTTGATGTATAATCTTCTGTTGTGATAACATGTTTCATGAAGACAAAAGCAAGATATCAGAAAAGACCTTAAATCTCAAAAGGGCAATTGATTCTCTCAAAGAGGAACTAGAAGCAGTTGACTGGTATAATCAGAGAGCAGATGCCTGCACTGATGAGAACCTCAAGAAGATACTCATACATAATGCAAATGAAGAGAAAGAGCATGCAGCTATGATTCTTGAATGGATAAGGCAGAACGATGAGGCTTTTGCCAAAGAGCTCAAAGAGTACCTCTTCAGTGATCAGAAAGATATAGCAGGTCTTGAGGAGGAGTCAACCACACATTAAGAGTGGGGATTCCCACTTTATTCATTTATGTGGTGCATTTTTTACAGCGCCAACTGTTATATACGGTAACGCTGTTAATGTGATATTATCGAGGTGCATGCCTTTTTCTACCACTCCCCAACCCCCACTCCCAACGACATGCACCTCAATTAAAGATTTTACATAGATGTCTTCCTAAATGTTGTATACCACTCTAAATAATATTTTGTGCTGCTTTTAAAATCCTTATTAAAAAGGAAGTAATGTGTAAAAAAGAAAGAGTCTAAAGATCTTTCATGTTGGATTATTCCTGTTGTAAGGTGCTGCAGCCAGAGTGGACAGACTGCTTGCTGCTATTGAGCGATATATTGGCTGAGTGGGTGCTAGCCATACAGCTCCGGTCCCTTCAAATGTCTGGAGGAGCCCTTCCCCTGAGGTAAGCCGGCCTGCAATGCCTTTAGATGAACTTTCAACACTGAATTTTACGGAATCTGACCTTAAAAGTGCAAAATTGCCGTCAACCTGAAGCCTCTCGTTGTTAAGGTTATATTTAAGTATCTCGCCCATAGGAACAGGGCTTTCCAGAACGCAGACTCCGGTACCACTTATCTTCGTCTGGAACCAGCCTTCTCCGCCTAGCAGTCCAGCGGTGATGTTCTTCTGAGATGCTACGCCGATCTCCAGGCTTGATTGAGAACAGTAGAATATGCCTTTGTCAACAATGATGGAACCGTTATCAAGATTCACTATGAGGAAGTGACTGAAACTGGGTTCAAGAAATACCTCACCCGTTCCCCTATAAAGAGGGTTGAAAGATGCTTCATTCGTGAGCTTTTTCTTTATCATCTTCTTTGCAAGACCGCCAACACCACCGATATTTGCATCGCATGTTATAGCACCTTTATGGAAATAGAGCGCTCCTGGCTCAACTATCACACCGCTGTCTTTCAAAGTGACCTTAACTTGTTTCAGGGACATGCCTGCTTTCTGCGCATAATACAGATTCTTTGCAAGGGAGGGATCATCACTGCCTGTTAGAGAGTTGTATTGAAGGATCTCTACCTTGAAGTTATCCTTATCGACACTGTCAAGGACAGTCATGTTATTATAGTATTTTGTTTCTGTCATAATTTCACATCCGCAAAAAACAGCACCTCAAGCATAAAAAGCACTGTATATGAATATATTTAACATATATATTATATAAATATACTTGTAAATGCACTACCTTGTGAAGCCCTTTTTGCTTAAGTGAATGTTTAGCATGTCCTTTTTGCAGTCTTGTTCTGGATGGGGATCAGAAGCATAAAAAGCCTGATGCATTCAGTGAAGAGTGGTCACATTATGTGTGTGCCAACATATTAAAAAAATTCAACAGAGTATAATTTTATTTCACATCAAGACAACTTTCAGCATTGCAGTTTTCCCTGTAAAATCCTTTTTTAGTGTAAGAAATATTAGTTCACTTGATTAACTTTCAGATAAGATGGTTCACATGTTAAGAGAAAATTGCCGCCTCTGAATTAAAAAAAGTGCACCTCTCCCGCCGGCAGGCGGCATGTTCCGCTAACATTGATATAAGAGATTCTTTCCGAGCTCAGAATGTTACAAATTCTCTTACATCCTTCCCGGAAGCATTATCCCCAGCAGGCAGAAGAGTCCTGTTACGGCGTACATTGCCCATGTTGCCTGTTTCTCACTGACATTGTAATAATATGGCAGCACCCATTTGAGTGTCAGGGGGTTAGGTACCTCCAGTGTGCCGTCCTCGCGGGTCTTGCCAAATTTTGCAACGGGAAACTTCATGGCTCTCCAGTAGGCGTACATCAGGAAGTTGACGGTATGGGGTATCAGCATTATGAACCCGCTTATTACAAAGCCCTGTATAACTATGAGCACGCCGATAGCAGCACCAATGGTCAGGGATCCTACATTGCCCCAGAATATCCGGGAGGGGTATCTGTCGTAGAGGAAGAATCCCAGTGTTGCTCCTGCTATGCACACAATGGCAAAGATATTCTCGACATCCCCGATAAGCGCAGACCTGATGATCAGCGAGATCAGGACAATGGTCGAGAGACCGGAAGCCAGGCCGTTGAAACCGGAGTGCATGTTCACCAGGTTGGAAGCTACAAGGACGAATGTGGGCACCACGAACTGCAGGTAGAGGATGCCTGTCTCAAAGTTGCCGATAGCCGGGAACACAAAGGCCGTGGTCGTTGCATACTGTATCAGGGGGTAGGAACAATAGTACATAAGCAGTAGCTTTGTCACCCTGCCGATATCTATCATATCGTCCAGTATCCCGAAAAGTCCAAAGAGTGCCACCACGATAAGAGCAACATAATTGGTCGTTGAGAACTTGAAAAAGAGAGTGTTCAGGGAGAAGCACACCATTGCCACAAGCAGTATGGCTATACCGCCCCTATCAGGGACCATGGTGAGCTTCAGTTTGTAGTAGTCCTTTGCGAGAATCCCTTTTTCGGTCAGCTTCGTGATGAAATAGGGCATAGATATGTAAGTGGCAAAGAATGGCACCAGGAAACTACTTGCCAATACAGTGCCAAGGATCACGGAAGGGGAACTCATGTCCAGCATAACACAACACTCTTTTTCAGAAAAATTATTTTTTAACTGTTCAGTTAAATGATTTGAACAACCTATACATGTATCATATATAATTTTTATGCTGCCTGGGTACACTTTCTGCCGAAGGGTTTTATGATTCTCATCATAATGATGAACTTTTTACAATGTGCATATCTTTATATAGAAGGTAGTAACATACTCCAAGTTGAATAAGAACAATGGGTTATTGTCTATTCACTGGTGGTATACAGCATCTATTGGGGCTGTATGGATCGAAGTTAATTGGTGGTCAATGTGAAATTAGTGGAAACGAAATGTGCAACGTGTGGTAGTCCGATATATGTGTATGAGGATTTTGTTCGTGAGAAGATGTATTGTACTCTTCACTGTATGATGTCCTCAGGCTCTGAATCGGTAAGCAGGAACAGACTGGAAGTATTGGCCGGCTGAGATGGCCTTTCTTTGAACCTGTTCTTCTTTTAGCCTTTCTTTTTAGTCTCTTTTTTTAGTTTGCAGTTCAACATTAATATTTTATAATTCTTCCTGTATTAACCTACATGGAAAAAATTCTGATCACAGGTGGTCTGGGGCAGATCGGAAGTTACCTGGTGGACATGCTTCACTTAAACTCACAGGTGACAGTATTGGATAATATGTCTTCCGGCAGCAGTTATGTTGTCCCTGAAGGTGTACGTCTTGTAAAAGAGGATATCCTTTCCCCTATAGCCCGGAACCTGGCGTCTGATCATGATGTGGTGATACACACCGCAGCCCAGATAAGTGTCGTGCGCTCCATGCAGGAGCCTGTTTTCGACGCTCAGAACAATGTATTTGGCACTCTCAACCTGCTTGAAGGCGCACGGCTTGGGGATGTAAGGAAGTTCATTTACATCAGCTCGGCTGCAGTGTACGGTAACCCCCGGTATCTCCCAATAGACGAGGAACATCCCCAGGATCCCATGTCTCCTTACGGTGCAAGCAAGTTATGCGGTGAAAAGTACTGCACCATGTACCATCGCGCCTATGGTCTTCCGGCTGTCTGCATAAGACCTTTTAACATCTACAGCCCGCGTCAGGACCCATCTAACCCTTATTCCGGTGTAATCTCCAAATTCATCAGCAGGGTAAGCCAGAATCTCCCTCCCATAATCTTTGGAGACGGCTCACAGACAAGGGATTTTGTGTCTGCCCATGACGTTGTCAATATGATCTCCCTGCTCATGGGCGATGAACGTTCCGAAGGTAAAGTGTTCAACATTGGCACAGGCATAAGTACACGAATCGATGAACTTGCCGGGATGGTAGTGGATGCCTTTGGCTCAGATACCGGCATAGAGTTCAGGGACCCGGTGCAAGGCGATATCAAAGACAGCTATTCCGATATCTCCCGGGCGAAACAAGTAGGTTACTCCCCGAAAGTGAATCTGCGCAGTGGACTTCTCGAGATTATAGAAGCGCAAAAGCCGGGTCAGGTATAGGCCAGTACGGGCAATATCGGTGATAAGACCCTGTAAAGTACGGAAAGATGTGGGCAAAAAAATAGTAGAATGAGGATAAAATATGGGGAAAATAAGGGCAAAATGCGGGATAATTATTTCAACATTAAGCCTGTTTATCTAGTATCCTATGCCAAGCCTATTAGAGAATAAACTGGTCGCCCGGATAGTGCTTTGGGTGCTTCTCCTGGTAAGGGGTTTCCTTAACATCGTTGACAAGGTATTGAGGTTTGACTACCGGAACAACAAGAAGTACATCTTCCTGTCAATTACCATTGCCTATGCTGCAATGATATTCTACCTGTCATCAAGGTCTGACATTCAGGTGCCTACGCACATATTCAAGATACCTCTGATGTATGCCATCCAGGATTTCCTTGAGGGTTCAGGTATCTATTTTGTCACAGATCTTGTGGAATACGCCTATCTCCATAAGGACAAGGTTGCCCACATGTTCCTCTACTTTGGCCTTGGTGTTTTTCTGCATATGACCTTCAGGAACTCGGATAATCCGGTCATGAGAAAGTATGCTGCTCCTTTTTCCTTTATTGTGGGAATCCTTTATGGGATAAGCGACGAGATCCACCAGACATATGTGCCGGGGCGTACAGGCAATATACACGACCTGTTTGCGAACGGCCTTGGTCTCTTACTGGCCCAGATAATTCTCCTGTCGCTTATACTCTGGGGTCTGCAGGAAAGAAGAAAAAGAAAGCACAAAAAAGAAAGCACCGATTAGGTGCTTAGCTCAACTGCTTTTTTTACTGCATGCTGGTTCTTGTCACCGCGGCCTATGCCCTTGTAGACAAAGCCGGCATCAATGAACCTGTCCGGGTTGATGACATTCCTGCCGTCTATTATCACCGGGTTGCTCTTGCCTGTCAGAGCTTTCAGTCTCTCCGGATCAAGACCGAAGTATTCCTTATGGCCGGTAAGTACCACAACGGCATCCGCTCCCTTTAAAACTTCCTCTATATCCTTGTGTATCTCCACATCGGGATACTGGAGTACGTGAGGGTCATGTACGACGACCTGTGCCCCCGCATCAACGGCCATGTCCCTGTAAGGCTCTGAAGGCGGGTTGCGTGCATCATCCGAGTCGTTTATGAATGCCCATCCAAGCATCGCTATCTTTGAGCCTTTCACTTTTCTGTTAACTCTTCCCAGGGCTGCTTCCGTAAGGTTGTACATGTGCACCGGCATGAAGTCATTCACCCTTCTTGCAAGCACATAGATAGACTCAGCATCAGCAGGATAGTCAAGCGGCTCCTGGCCAAGCTTTACACCGCGCTCAAGGTGATAGGTATCCTTGGTCAGGCAGTGTCCACCCACACCGGCACCTGGATAGAGTATGGCCCTGGTGATGCCCTCACCCTTGAGGCTGTCAATACCTGCCCTGACATCGTATACATTGATCCCCATAGCCTCGCAGTAAAGTGCAAGCTGGTTGGCAGCTGCGATCTGGAGATCCCTGAAAGTGTTCTCTGCAGTCTTTGTGACCTCAGCAGCAGTTGCGGACATAGGGATCACCTTTCCCTTTGTCAGGACCGGGGAATACAGCTCGACCGATCTCTGTGTGCTGGGAGCATCGATACCGCCTACAATGCGGTCGTGTTCCTGGATATTGCGTAGCAGCCTGCCGACCATTACTCTTTCGGGAGCGTGGGCAAGTGCGAAGTCCTCGCCTGCCACAAGACCGGATTCTTCCTCCAGTATCTCACGGCCCATGCCGTCAGTTGTTCCCGGTGTGATGGTTGACTCAAGCACCACAAGCATGCCTGGTCTCAGGTATTTCCCTACATTGCGTATGCCGTCCTTCAGGGCTCCGAAGTCCGGCTCAAGGGCCTTTGAGTCTGCGAATGGTGTCTGGATCGCAAGCGTAACTGCATCCAGCTCTGCTATCCTTGAGAAATCCGAGGTGCACTCGAATTTGCCTGCCCTGACAACCTTTGCCAGAAGATCTTCAAGTCCCGGCTCCTCTCCCTTAAGCGGGCTCTCCCCACGGTTTAGCATATCTATTTTATAACCCGACGAAGAAGAAGCTCTCTGGAATCCCAGGACATGGTCGAACATGTCCGAATCGGCAAACAATGCTGCTGCCGGAATACCCACATATCCCATACCTATAACCCCGATCTTCTTTATAGGGCCTCTTTCCTTTAAAATATTTTCAAGTTTACTGCTCATAGTATCACGTGTACTTTCAGTTAAATTAATAATATGATCATCAGACCTGCTTTCAGATCTGTATAAGTTGCTTCTCTTTATAGGACCTGATCGCAGACAGCCCGACCTGGAGAGCATGCATACCATCCTCGCCTGCAGGATATGGTTGCGTCTGATTCTTTATGCAATCCATGAAATGTTCAAGCTCGTTCCTGAGTGGCTCTCTCTGTTCTATTTTGGCTCTTCTCACCCAGCCGCTGTCATGGAGCTCCACGGTCTGGTCAACATAGTCCAGGTAGGCGACTCCCTTGACACCTACGGCCGTAAGTTTCCTTACTTTGTGCGGGGTGAGCCAGTTAACCTCCACAAGCCCTGAGAACTCATTATCAAAACGCATGTGTATCGTTGCATGGTCTTCCATTGAGTGGATGTCGGCTCCTGCCACTGCATATACCTGGTTAGCGTGCCTGTTATAGAGATAGGATATCACATCAATGTCATGCACCCCTATATCGAGGATGACTCCCACATCCCTTATCCTGGGATTATATGGACCAACTCTGGTTGTGGAAATGGACACTATCTTTCCCAGCAACCCTGAATCGACTATTTCCTTGAGCCTGATGACTGCCGGATTGAAGCGCTCGATATGGCCGACCATGACAAAACGCTTGTGTTCCTTTGCGGCGCTGACGATGGCCTCTGCGTTCTCTACGCTGTCTGCGATAGGTTTCTCCACCAGCACATGCGCACCTGCCTCAATAGCATCAATAGCTACCTGACGATGCATCCGGGTTGGCACAACGATGCTTACGGCATCCAGTCCTTTTGCCAGCAGCTGTTTGTAATCCGTGAACGCTTCGGTAGAGTACTCTTTTGCAAGCCCGCCCACAAGGTTCTGATCAATGTCAGAGATACCTACAAGCTCCACACCCGGCATCTCGCTGTATATCCTGATATGGTTCTTTCCCATTGCTCCTGCGCCAATGACTCCGGCTCTGATCACCTTTTACCACTCCATTCCTTTATACTGCTTATAATATGATTGATATCCTCCTCTGCAAGCTGCGGATGTACCGGCAGTGAGAGGACTTCCCGGCTGGCCTTTTCAGATATGGGCATGCTGTCTGTATAACCCAGGTCCTGATAGTAGGGCTGCCTGTGTATGGGTATGGGATAGTGTATGCCTGTACCTATGCCTTTATCGTTAAGGTAAGCTGCAAGATCGTCCCTTCTTGTCGTACGCACAGTGTACTGGTGGAAGACATGGCCGCACCCGTTCCTTACCGTCGGGCATGTAATGTTCTCTACATCCTGCAACCCTTTTGTCAGGCTTTCTGCATTCTGCTGTCGCTGTACTGTATACCTGTCCAGTTTCTGCAGCTGCACCAGGCCGATAGCTGCACAGATATCTGTCATGCGCAGGTTATATCCAAGCATCTCGTGCAGGTAGCGCTGTGCGGAACCATGGGCACGGATCATACGGGCTTTTTCAGCGACATCTTTGCTGTTGGTCGTGAGCATGCCGCCTTCGCTGGTGGTCATGTTCTTGGTAGGATAAAAGCTGAAAGCTCCTGTGCCAAAGGAACCGACCTTCTTTCCCCCGAAAGTGGCTCCGTGGGACTGACATGCATCCTCAATGAGCAATAGATGCCTGTCTTCCGCTATTTCCCGGATAGCATCCATCTCAGCGGGATGGCCGTACAGGTGGACGGGCATTATGGCCTTTGTCCTGGGACCTATCTTTTCGGCCATGAGGTCCGGATCGATGTTAAACGTCTCAGGTTCGATATCTGCAAAGACCGGCGTTGCACCGGTGAACAGTACGGCATTTGCAGTTGCTATGAAACTGAAGGGGCTTGTGATCACCTCGTCCCCCTTACCAATGCCATGGGCCAGCAGGGCTGCATGCAGGGCAGCAGTCCCCGAGTTCACTGCAACAGCGTGTTCGACACCGTTGTATTCTGCGAAGGCCTGTTCGAAATCGGCAACGCGCTGTCCCTGGGCTATCATGCCCGAGCGCAGTACGTCACTGACTGCCTCTATCTCGGCTTCGTCAAGTTGCGGCTTTGCTACAAGTATCATGGTATCACTAAAGGTTTACAAGTTTGTAATTAACACTAACTAACGCTAAGTTATATTTTGTTCAGGCTTTGCAGTCTTTCAGGCAGGTCTGTTATCTTTGCAGGACAGCCGAGGGCAAGTTTCCATGCAGGCACATCCTTTGTGACAAGCGCCCCTGCGGCTACCATTGCTCCCTCTCCGATCTCGATTCCCGGGACCAGGGTCGAGTTGGCTCCGATAGAAGCTCCTTTCCTGATAACAGGGCCTATAGGATGGTATTCTCCTCTCACAGGGTACTTATCGTTCGCAAGCACGGCACAGGGTCCGATGAAGACGTTGTCCTCTATGGTTACATGCGTTGGAATGTAAACGTTCCCCTGGATGCTCACATTGTTCCCGATACTCACGTTGCCGTCGATTATTACGTTGGTCCCCACCAGTACATCATCGCCAAAGACCGTTTTCTCCCGGATCATGGCATTGTGGCCTGTCCTGAATCTGCTCCCGGTCCTTACATTGCTGAAGATTGTCGTCCCGGCCCGTATGAAAGAGCCGCTACCGATATCACAGCCATGGAACTCAAAGTCCTCGATCTGCTTTCCCTGTGAAGTTACCTGAAGCAGTATGTCCTGCTGAGGATATCCCAGGATCACGTTCTCCATGACCGTACAATTTTCCCCGATGGTCGTGGAGCCATATATCTTTGCAGATGTATGGATATAACTGTTCTTACTATTGTGCATGTGCCCACACTCTCTTGGGTATATATCGCCTTTACCATATAAAGATATTTCAGTTACGACATATTGTTACATCTTATTTATAATTCTCTTTTCTTCTGGATTTTAGAGGAAAATTTGTATGAACGCACTTGTAATAATATTGTTGGAACGGCAGCGATGTCTATTTATCACCCCGGCTTCTATTATGATAGTTTATGATAATTATGGAATTTCACATGCTGAGAATAATCGTGGCATTTGAATATTGATATTTGATATCGTTTTTGATATGCTCTCTACAGAGCTGATCAATAATTCTATTTTCATCAAGGGAGTATCAAAAAATGGCATTAGACCAAATTGTAATTATAGCAGCTATCGCTGCGATCTTTATTATTTCCAAGGCAATACAGATCGTTAATGAATACGAACGTGTTGTTATTTTCCGTCTGGGAAGGTTAAGCGGCATTAAAGGCCCGGGCCTGTTCTTCATAATCCCTGTCATCGATACAGTGGTAAAAGTGGACCTGCGTGTGGTTACCATAGATGTCCCCAAACAGGCAGTTATCACAAGGGACAATGTTACAGTTGCAGTTGATGCAGTTGTGTATTACAAGGTTGTCGACCCTTCAAGGGCTGTCAACGAAGTTGAGAACTACAAATATGCGACCTCCACTCTTTCACAGACCACACTCCGTGATGTCATAGGCCAGATCGACCTGGATGACGTGCTCTCCAAGAGAGATGAGATCAACCTGAACATACAGGAATCACTTGACATTTCCACAGATCCATGGGGTATCAAGGTAACAGGCGTGACCCTCAGGGATGTCAGCATTGACGATACAATGCTGCGTGCTATTGCAAAGCAGGCAGAGGCAGAGCGTGAGAAGCGTGCCCGTATCATCCTTGCTGACGGTGAGTTCATTGCGGCTCAGAAGATGATGGAAGCTGCCCGCCTGTACGAAGAGGTGCCTGTAACCATCAAGCTCAGGGAACTGCAAACTCTTGCCGAGATCGCAAGGGAAGGAAACATGATAGTTGTAGCCAACTCCATTGAGATGGGGGAGATCGCGGCCATGTCCAAGGCTCTCCAGAACAAACCCCGATAAGGGGTGATCTATTTTTTGTAGAAGGCTTTTTATGAGCCTTCTTTTTAAGTCAGCTCTGCCTTTTTCCGGTGATGACTATAAAAAAGCACCATTGCCCGTTCCACGGGCAAGGTAAGAGGGATTACTTCTTCTTCCTGCTCTTTACTAACAGGCCATAGCCTGCTACGGCTACTAGAAGCACAAAAAAAGATCCATACAATAACATCATCCTTTTATCTTTGCTGGAAGACTCTTCCTTTGTTTTAATGTAGTCTGGACCTTTCAGTGAAGCATCGATGATCGTCTTTTCTGTATTACTATCAGAGGTTTTTGTTGTTTCTCCTGTTATAGAGAAGGGGGAGAATCCGGGAGCATCTGCAACAAAATAATAGTAGAGAATATCCGTATCAACCATTATTGTATTCAGCTGGCTCCATTTGTCATTGTTATATCTGTTTAACCTGATAGAATGCATGTCTATGTCATTTTCTTCCATCCATTTTTTCTCGACTTTAAAGGAGACCTTAGCATCCTTGAAATGTTTCCCTTCTGCGAAGCCGGCTCTATCGAACCAGATGTTCATATGTTTGTAAACTTTTCCTTCCGGGTCTGCATTCACGAATTGGGACCTTTCATGCAAGATCTCGACCTTTAGTTTCAATGTGGCAAGGTTCTGCAGGGCAGTGAAGGATATCTCACTGAGAATGTTATCCTCTTTTTCAAGCTGATATTTAACAGGAGCTCCACTCATAACATATTCTGATCTCACTTCAACAACGTTTATATTTTCATGGGGTTGATTGATTGTTCCTTCGCCGCTTCCGCCTGAGCCACCCGGGGAGACCGGAGTCTGGTCATTGACCAGAGTTACCGGAAATACTACAGTAACAATCGTGGAATTGACGGCATTGCTCACCGCATCTGCACCGGCAACTGTAAAGAAGTCTGCAGTCACTCCTTCTGATACAAAGCCTTTTTTCTGGGTAAGCGTAACGATTGCAGTGTAAACGGTTTCGCTTTGGAATGGCGAATGTGAAGGAGACCAGGTAACAGTGCCGGTATATTGGCTGTTCTCGCATATCGAGGATACAGGAAAAGCACTCGCAATCGGCGGTGTCAGACCGCTTATTTCCTGGATACTGATCGTTCTGTTCAGGACTTGATCAGGTACAATATCCCTGATCACAAAAGGATAATACCGGAGCTGCCCGGGGTCGTTTGTTACCTGGAAGTGCAGATCGCCTGCAATTTGCTTGCTGCCGGTATTATCTCGCAGGTCAATATCCTGTATACTAGTGAAGAACATCATGTTGTTGGTAATTGATCCTACTGCAAGGATCCCAAATTCATCATCTGGCATAATTCCAAATGCATTCTCCCAGTCTATCATCCAGACACCCTTAATGCTAATAGAGTCCGTTACAGATGAGATGCTATCAACATGTATCTTCAGTACCTCTACATCATCTTCACCGAGAATGCCACCCAGTCGATATGTCCAGGTTCCGCTGGTGTCTATTATTTCATCGTCTATGAACTCTCCATCCTGATAAAGCTTCAGCCATATCTTACTTTCTTCGGTATCGATCTTATATGGAAGGACAAAATAACCATTTGCCAATAGTAATGACTGGTTTGATTCCAGAATATAGGTATTACCATCATTTATCAGGAGTGGTGCCAATTTGTCGGGAGTGATGTTTGTTAGTGGAACATATTCTTCCCCGAACAATCCAAGAGTTTGGAATTGGATCGCATCTCCACAATATGATGTCTGCATCTTTGTCTCATAGAGGAGACTTCCTGCAGGAACAATTGTCTGTTCTTTCGTAAGGCCAGCTAGAATTAACAGCCGCTCAGAGTCGATACTATCTGAATATACATTATAATAGAACCCTTCAAAGTTTGAGGGAGTCCATGTCATGTTCTCGTCCTCAGCAAGAGTGCCGCGTATCTTGTATTTTCCGGAAACGGGATAACTGGACGCTGGCGCAAATATGAGGGTACTGGTGTCTGCAACCACAAAATCGATGGTTCCCATAACTGGGATGGTCTCTCCCCGATCAAGTTCAAAAAATTCCCAGTTTTTCATTTCGACGTGTTTTCCACTTAAAGATGTGATTTCCATTTTTCCATACCTTGTACCGTTTTCAAGTGCAAGGGCATTTGCGGATATCTGGAATACACCTGTTATGAAAGCACCGGGGATACCTTCTGTATTACTTATGCTGCCAAAACGGACCGCGATAAGTGTAATATCATCTATGCTCCAAAGGTCTGCAGTATATGTGAAGTCTGAATTGTCATTAATTATCGCATCATCGATTTCATTGCCGTCTTTTGACAACATAACCCACAATTTGTTACCTTCTGTATCTATCTGTTTGATAGTAAGCTCATACCCATCCCCAAGGACCAGCGATGAATCAGCATAGATGAGCTCTGACTCGTTCCTATCAATTAGTACTCTTGATACAATCCCCGATGAGAATATTTCCTCCTGGCCGTTCCATGAGATCGAACTGGAAGTGTTTTCAGTATAGCCTGTAAAATATTCTTCACCCATAAACCCGATAACTTCATACCTGCCCCAGCTATCATATTCGAAGTATGTCTCCGCAGGTACTGTCTGATAAATAATGTCTCCACTGTTTACTATCCTGCCGGTAGAGGGAATGGTCATTATCATTTTTTCTGTGTTAGTGCCCGTTCTGATATCATAATGGAACCCTGAAAAGCTGGTCGAATCCCAAATATAAGGATTGGGCATCCCCTCCTCCCATATTCTATCAAGAGTAGGTTCTACGGTAAATGCCTTGATGCATATACTGCCATTACTCTCTCCTAGGTCTTCCCATGTTATCCCATCGGCACTGGCGAAGCTCTCTCCGGCGTTTGAGGTTGCTCGACTGCTAAAACCAGAAATAGCACTTTCTAGAGGTATTGGAAACAGATATGAGTCGTGTATGTACTTAATAACGATTGAAAATGTTGTATTTTCCGGTATCATGATGGGCTCAATTTCAATCGTATGGTAGCCGGTGAATTCTTTCGTTCCAGCATATGTTCTCGAATGGATCTTATTGCTCAACGGCGATATGGCTGGATTTTCCAGGTCCCGGTAAACAGATATCTCATAATCGGTATTTGGTGCAGTTGTATAGAATCCGATCGATGTTATCACTTCATCGGATTCAGATTCAAATATATTGGCTGCCCATGCAAAAGGCGCTCCATAGCCGAAACTCCTGGTGTGGCCGAGCATATCATACTGATAGACATTGTTGTAGATAGTATCAGAAGCCCCCTGCAGGAAAAGAACATTTTCCATATTCCCAAAATACTGATCATAGTAGGAGATATAGAAGTATCCATCATTTACTCCCCATTCAGAACTCCAACTGTTCTTGGCGATAAATGCACCGTCCCCCACGGGAATAGATGATCCGTTAAAGTTGGACCTTGGAAAATTGTCGTCCCACCCTATCAAAGTAATTGCATGGCCACCATCAAAGCCCGATCCGGGATTGTAGTATGTTGTATATGAGCTCCCATAATAAGTGGCATTAAAGGACCAATACATACCGCTATAAACCGCACCATGATCATAGATGGCCCGTTTGAGAATATTGTTGTCAAGAGGGCCAGTTCGAAGAGGAAGATAGTAACCATTTTGAAACGTTATAGCTTTTTCCAGGCCATCGGGAGACTGGTTGTAGTGATCAATATAAGGGTCTTCACTTTCTAATATAGGTCCATCACCCCTGGTTAGATACGCGAGGACCATCACAGCGTCTCCGCCATCATCATAATCAAATCGATTTTCGTAAGAACTGCCATCCCAGTTATTCAGTAAGTTCTTCATATGATTCTCAGAAAAGTCCCACTCTCTCCCTGTAGATCTTAATTGATTGGATTCAAGGGAAGCTATTGACGCAAAAGCCCAGCATGCACCCACATATCCCTGATCTTTAACAGAAGTAACGTTATTCTGCTCTCTGAGATCAAAACTTGATGGTAAAGTGGACTGAAGAGCAATCAGACCAGGAGTTGAACTCTGGAGGGTGGATAAGTGACTAAGATCAAGGGGGCCAGGTATTGCACCAAGAGGATAATACACTTCTATTGAGGATTGTTCGTTTAAACCTGTAGTAGAGATTTTGCTCTGATCACTTTCCAGATTTGAGATATATTCAATGAAATCCGGATTTAGAGCTGCCATTTGTGCTTCTGCAGATACTGCATAGATTGCCGTGTTCAAAATGCAAAAAGCAATTAGGGGAATAACAAATATGTTTAAGACTGTAAATTGGTTTTTCAAGTTTTCACCTTTTAAATTATCATTACTATTAAAGCAGAGTTGAGAGGCAGAATCTCGCTTTTAGTCCGAATTCATAATCAATGAGTTATATTCATATTATATATAATATTATTATATGCAGAATGAATATAATATTTGTCTTTGAAAGTTAATATCTTTGGCTCTAGGAAAATCTGTAGTTCAAACCGTCGTGAATAATGGGCTCGGAATAATGTAACAGAGAGGATAGACACCCGTACAGGCGGTGAATCACTATTCTTCCATCTCTTCATTTCTTCCAGAAAGCTGGCATCAGCAAAACTACAACAGTGAAGACCTCAAGCCGTCCTATCTACATGTTTGCGGTCAGGATCAACTTACCCCGGTCGGGATGGCGTCAAAGCTTTCCATTGGCCTCACAGGACCAAGACCCTGTCCGACATTACCAAGGGTTGCACTGGAAGCACTCAGGGTAGTGACAAAATCCCCTCCCATAAAAGAGACCAAGGCCGAGCTGCTGACTACTCCAACGACTAAAGTCGTTGGGTTCTACTGAACCCTTACGGAGTCTCAACCTTGGACAAGGTTGAGCAATTGCTGATTCATCGTCGGAACTTGCACTCCAGTTATACAACTGGTTGTAGAGGTTCCAGCTCCACAGCCGTTAATTCCCGCGAGCCTCACGGTATCCTTGTATGTTTTAGATTTCCTGAGGATGTTGACCGCAGCGTTGATATCTCTGTTTAACGAAGATTTACAATGCTCACAATCAAATATCCTATCTGCTAACGTTAGTTTGGTCTTTTTCTTCTTTCCGCATACAGAACATATCTGAGAAGTATTCTTAGGATCAACCTTTTCAACTGTTTTTCCCTTCTCAGCAGTCTTGTATTCAGTATGCTGGACAATCCTTGACCATCCTGCATCGTGAATAGACTTGGCTAGTCTTGAGTTCCGGACAAGATTTTTAATTTTCAGGTCCTCAAATACTATCAGGTCGTACTTACTAACAAGCATCTTGCTCAAACAATGTGAAAAATGATTCCTTGCCTTAGCTACTTTTCTGTGAATCCTGTTCACTTTTTTCTTTTGTTTAAGGTAGTTATGGGAGCCATATTTCATTCTTGCAAGTTTTTTCTGTTCGATCGCCAACCTATTCTCTGCTTCTCTGAACAATTCAGGTGGTTCAATGAGTTCACCATCTGAAGTTGCTATTAATGATTCAAGACCAAGATCGATACCTACCATAGTTATTGGTATAATTGGTTCAGGATATTCTGGGATTTCAATCGTTATAAAAGCAAACCATTTGTTGCCTTCCTTTTTAATCGTGCACGTCTTAAGTTGACCATTTAACAGATCATGATCAACATCGATCATTATCAGGTTGTTTTTGTTGGTTATCTTTGACAGGAACAATCCATCTTCAGTCAGTACCCAACCGTTATTATGTTGCTTGTACGTGAAACTATGATAATCGTCTTTGCCTTTGAACCTGGGATGTCCTTTTGGCAGAATTCCATCATATTTGATGAACTTTGAACCTTTATTATCTGAAACTGAATAAAGAAAGTTTCCTGCAGGAACATCTTCCCTTTTGACAATAGTTCCTTTTCTTGGTTTGAGTCCTCTAAGTCTTCCATTCTTGATATCATCAAGGAACTTAAAGTATGCCTGTTGTACCCTTTCGAACACATTCAGTCTAACATGAGAATGTATATTATTGGTATAATCGAAGAATTTGAGCTGCTTTTCAAGCATTCTTGAATCAGGATATAGTCCATATACATCAAACAGTTGAACTCTTGTTGATAGAAGGTCGTTCCATAGTCTTCTGCAGGTTTCCATGGTTTCTTCCAACTTTATTTCCTGTTCTGGAATTGGATGAATAGGAAACCTGAGGTTTCTACAATTTTGACCGTTCTTTCGTACCATACATTCACCTGAAAAACAACAACAGTATATTGTTTTCAAATTATTTTAATGTTGCTTTTTTGTTTGCTTTTTTAAGAGGTGGGGTACGATTCATCCCACAGCTAAAGCAGTGGGCTTTCTCTACCCCTACACCCCGTTAATCGTAAATTATTAAAATGTTCGCATCAGTACCGTTTACACTTCAGATAGAACACTTTCATCCTCTACCTGTCGCTTTGCTTCGGGGAAGAGGACTTCCCGTTCCAATATTTAAAATATATGTTGTGGCATTCAAATTAATTAAATCTGTATGATTAAGTGCAAAAAAAGTTATAATTTGCACTCTTTCAGCTCACATTCTAAGAACCTGATCTCTCTTTCTACTTCTTCAAGTATCTGGGGAATAGCATCCTCACCGGTTTCTATTGCTTCCTCTATTTCCCTTGCAAGTTCTGCCAGGATATTGAAACCAACATTCAGTGCGGATCCCTTTATTTTGTGAGTATCGAGTTTTATTTGTTCGATATCCATTTGCAATAAAGAGGTTTTTATCTTTTCGAGTTGCAGGGAAAAGGACTTTAATGCCATGGCTGTAAGCTTGTTCAGCAGGTCTTCATCACCGTTCACATTATCCAGCAATTTTTCCCTGTCGAAATGGACATTTTCTACTCTTCTTTCACAGGCTGCGATATTTACAGAGGATTTGAACCCAGGCAACCACTTATGCAAAAGGGACTGGATGGTGCCTTCTACAACAGGCTTGGTTGTATAGTCATCCATGCCTGCATCCAGGCAACGTTCTTTCTCGCCTTTTATTGTTCCTGCAGTCAGGGCAATGATCGGCACATGGCCGCCGATTTCGGCCTCTATTTTCCTGATTGCACTGGCCGCATCATACCCGCTGAGCTCAGGCATCTGTACATCCATGAATATCAGGTTCGGTCCTGTATCCTCAAATGCCCGGACCGCTTCTTTTCCGTTGCCTGCCTTGATAATATTCGCATGCGGTAAAGACCTTGAGAGAATGGTCGAGGCCAGGATCATATTGATTACATTGTCCTCTGCTATCAAAATGGTGTAATCATGATATAGTTGTCCTGCTGGCAGATGCTGCTCGCTTGTCCTGCCCGGTTGCTTTTGTTCTTCCTGTACAGAGTGGATCATAGTGATCGCTCCCAGGAGCTGACTCCTCCTGACTGGCTTGCCTATGCTGGATCGCACACCAAGTGCTTTGCACTCTTCATCGACGTATGAACTGTCCCATGAATTATGCAGGAGAATGACCGGATGGCAGTCAGGAGGGATATTCAATTCTTCACGCATTCTGCGGACCATCTCAAGTCCGTCCATAGAATGCATGCGATGGTCAGTGATAATAAGATCATAATTCTTTTGAATGCCTATCATTTCCAGCGCTTCATGGCCGCCGGATACAGTATCGGCCTGAATGCCTGCTTCCAGAAGCATATTCTTCAATATGGACCGATTGCTGCTGTTGTCATCAACAACCAGGACCTTACTGACATTCAAGATTTTATCTTCAATGATCCCTTCTCCCTTCTCTACAGGGAACGTGACATTGAAATGGAATATACTTCCCTTTCCGGGCTCGCTGTCAAGTTCAAGCTGCGAGCTCATCTTTTCCAGTAGCATGTTGGAGATGGTCAGCCCAAGCCCGGTCCCGCCATATTTTCGGGTAATGGAACCATCCGCCTGTGAGAACGAACCAAATATCCGGGACTGTTTATCCTTTGCAATACCTATTCCCGTATCCCTTACCGAAAATATGAACTTCATATCGTTAGTGTCCGGGACTGGAGAGGCTTCAACCTTTAGCTCGATCTCTCCATTTTCAGTGAATTTCACAGCATTGCCTACAAGGTTCACAAGCACCTGTCTTAGTCTTAGCCTATCGGCAACAATATAGCGAGGCAGGTCTGAAGATATGTTCAACAGCAGTTCTAGTCCTTTCTCATGTGCCCTGTATTTCACGATATCCGCTATCTGTTCACATAGTTCAAGAAGGTCGGCCTTCTCAGGATCTAGTTCCAGTTTGCCGGCCTCTATTTTGGACAGGTCCAGCACGTCATTTATCAGGTCCAGCAGTGATGTCGCTGATGTGTAGACGGCCTGCATGTATTGCATTTGGGGTCCGCTCAGTTCCGTTCTCATCAGCAGGTCGGAAAACCCGATGATACCATTAAGCGGAGTCCGCATCTCATGGCTCATATTAGCAAGGAACTCCGATTTTGCACTGCTGGCAGCTGTAGCCTCTTCCTCGGCCTTCTTTTGAGCGGTTATATCAGTGATCGCGATCAGGATAAACTTCTGAGAGAGGTCATATATCACTTCGCCGGAGAACAGGCCGTAAATGATCTCATCTCCATTTATGACCGTGATTATTTCCTTGTTCTGTACTCTGCCAGTGGTTTCCAGTTCTCCTTTGATCTGCAACATTGTGTCCATGTCAGCAAGTTCCAGTTCACGAAGTGTTTTACCTACTACTTCTTGCCTGGATAGTTTCACTTTTTGCAGGAATGCTCTGTTCACATCGACAAGCTTGAAGTCGGGATAACTTATCAATGCCATCAGTGCAGGATTGTTGTCAAAGAGCTTCTGGAATTTGGTTAGGGCTGCCTGTTGCTGTGAAAGGTCTTTTGAGATGGAGAATATACAGTCATCGCCATCCCATTTGCCTGCCCAGCGACGTGTCTCGACAGGAATAAAGGTTCCGTTCCTGTGCTGAAGCGGCAGGATGCATGTGTCCTTCTCACCTTTCAACATTGAGGTAAAGGACTCTCTGGCCTCTCTCAGATGCATGTGTGAATACATTCCAAACATTCCCACTCCGGATATCTCTTCAAAAGTATAACCAAGCCGGTTGAAAAGTGCGGGATTTGCATAGAGCACTTTCCTCTCGTCTGTTCCTACCATGATGATATCGTCAAGGGTCGCAAAAAGTGTCCGGAAGTTCTCCTCGCTGGACTTGAGCTTGCTTTCTATCTCTTTGCGCTCATTGATGGCTGTATGGGTCCCATGCATGCGTAGAGGCCTTCCATTACTGTCATACCGGGAAACCCTTCCGTTAGCCTGGACCCATACCCATCGTCCATCTTTGTGTTTCATGCGGTATTCAGCCAGATAGTATTCTTTTCCGGAGGCTATTGTTGCTTGCAGTTCTCCTGTAACATATTTCACATCATCAGGATGAATTAGCATGGACCAGAGCTCCATGCTGAAATCCGTGAAGTCATCATTGGTGTATCCGGTTATCTTTTCCCAGCTGTTCCGTCCTTCCAGGTTGATATGGCCGGTGACAAGGTCCAGATCCCATATCCCGGCGCAAGTCGCTTCGAGGGCCATATCAAGTGTATCGGTTCTCTTCTGCAACTGTTCCTGGGCTAGCTTGCGCTCGTTGATGTCACGGACCACAGCAAGTATCCTGTCATTGCCACCTATCTCGGTTCTTTTCTGGGATACCTCCACCCAGAAATGCTCCCCATTCTCTTTCTTTGCCAGCCATTCGAATATGTGAGGTCCCTGGTCAATAGTTCTCAATGTATGCCCCAGAACATCCTCTTCAGTATAGTGAGGTACATTTGCACTCAGGTCGCCTATGTTTCCTGCAAGCACTCTTTCCTTGCTGGAGTAGCCATACATCTTCAGCATGGCCTCGTTAACATCAATTATCTTCTTGGTAGTAATGTCATGGATGAAAATGGCCTCGCTTGTGGAATTGAATATTTCCCGGTAGTTCTTTTCACTCTCAAACAGCGCTTCCTGGGTTCGCACGCGATCGGAAATGTCCCTGCATGTACAGAATACAAGTCTTTGCCCATTTCGTATAACTTCACAGGAGCTGATCTCCACGTCGATCAATGACCCGTCCTTGCGAGTGTGGCGTGTCAGTAAATGCTCTTCTGTGGAACGGACATCCTGCAATATATCCAGTAATTGCTCGCGTGTCCATTGCTTATCCCAGTCCCATATGTGCAGCTTAAGAACTTCTTCGGAGGAGTAACCAAGCATCTGTGCATATTTCCGGTTCGCCTCGTAGACTTTACCGTTCATGTCAACTATCACGGCTCCATCCCTGGATTGTTCGATAAGCAGACGCCGCCATAAAGCTTCCTCGGCAAGTTTCTCTTCCGCAAGCTTTCGCTCTGTGATGTCCTGTCCAATACCAAATATCCTGGTTCCTTCTTTCGTCTCTATGGGAACCACGTTCAATAGCAGCACTTTCTCTTTGCCGTTGACATTATAGAATGTCTCAAGCGTCTTTGGCTCAAGGAATGGGGCATGTTCCGCCATTTGCTTCCCCTGGAGCCTTGGCGGGTCATAATCCCCGGCTTTCTTTTTCTTGAGCGCCTCCAGATCAGTTTCAAGGAACTTGAGTGCTGCATCGTTAGCATCTGTATAGTTGCCCTGTTCATCTGCAATGATGATAGGGCTGAGCATGGATTCAAAAAGAGTGCGATATTTTCTCTCGCTTTCCCGAAGAGCCTCATCGACAAGCTTTCGCTCTGTGATGTCCTGTAGCGTACCAATGACAGCATTCCTCTGCGAATTGTATTCTGCGACAGAATGAATATCCCTTATCTCTCCGTCGTTTTGCCTTGCTATCCGGAATTTCACATCATATGGCCGCTTTTTGCCTACCGCATCTTTGAGGGCTTTGTCAAGAAGTTCCCGGTATTCCGGTAATGAGACTTTCTGTGCTTCAGCAATGGTAAATTGGTTTTTTTCTACTCCGTATATTTTAAGCGCTTCTTCAGAAGCATGCACAGTGCCTGTGTTGAGATCAAACTCCCAGCTGCCCATATGCCCTATCTTCTGTGCATTGTTCAGCTGCATTTCCCTTTTACGCAGCTCTTCATCCTCTCTCTTCCTTTCAAACGCGCTGGCCATTATCCCTGCCACGACCCCCAGGAACGATATTTGCTCATGGGACCATGTATATTTCTTCCGGACGGTCTGAAATCCGATCATGCCAATGGCATTTTCTTCCTTTTCCATGGGAATGTCCAGGGCAGATCTTATGGCATATTTTGTGAATTCTTCTCTTTCAGCATCTGCCTCTGGCGGAAGAGCTTCTGTAGCCGGGATATGTATTGGTTCAAGGTTAAACATGCGTTTTGCTAACCATGGCAGACTATCCATCGGAAAGTTCTGCATATGGGTCATCATGGACTTTATTCCCGGTGCACACCATTCATGGGCCATGCTCATTGTCTTGCCATCATCTGAAAAGAGATAGATACAACAACGATCGACATCAAAGAAGTTCCCGCACATCCTTAGTGCATTGTCAACAGTATCATTGAGCCTTTCATTGTGGACGCTGACAAAGCCGGCTGATATGCCGGCTACCAGTTCCTGGAACCTGAGCTGGAATTGCAGTTGCTCTTCTGCTCTTTTGCGGCTGATCAGAAGTCCTGCCTGACGTGTATATATCTCGACAAGTTCCTCATCTGCCATTGTTTCCCCGGAAGCCATCAGGAGAACGAAGTAACCGATTATGATATTATCCTTTATTATCCTTGCTACAACGATCTCTCCGATGCCGAATATCTTCTCCAGGAGCCTTATGGTCCTGTGCGGGACTATACCATCGGTCAGTTCATATAGCGCTTTAAAACGAGTGATACTACAGTCTTTGATCCGGCTTTCTATACGACTGTCAATATCCCACTTTTTCCCGGCAAGTTCGATCCCCAGTATCGAACTGGCTTTTTTAATGTGCTCAAATGATCCTGAGATAGCTACGGTAGTAAAACATTTTTCATCCTCATTTAACAGGTTGAAGGCTGCATACCTGGCCCCTGCTATTTCGGCAAGGTCATCTATGACCTTCTGGTAATAGATCTCTGCGGCAGAACTCTGGAAAAGCTCCTCTGAAGATGCAACCAGTTTTTTAAGTCTCTTGTTCTCTTCCGTTTTATCTGTCATATGCTTTGTAGCTGTGTAATTGCGTAATAGTTTACGTGAACTACCACCGGTTAAAACCGGTGGCTTCCTACTTCGTTCCCCTGACTTGTGCCAGTGAGTCCATAGGCTCTTCCCACAGTTCCTGCGGTGTTTAAGTTACTCAATGCTATTTTCTTGCTGTTGATAGATGCATTGATGTCTCTGTCATGCAATGTTTTACATGCTGGACATTTCCATTCCCTGATATCAAGAGTTAATTCCTTGAACTTGTATCCACAGACATTACACAATTTAGAGGATGCATCAAACCGACCTATCTTCAGGATAGTTTTGCCAAACCATTCTGCCTTGTAGATCAACTTGTCCACAAATCCAGACCAACCAACATCACTGATGCTTTGAGCTAAACAATGATTCCTAACCATTCCTTTTACATTCAGGTCTTCTATCGCAATGGCTTGACTTTCGCGAATTATCATTGCTGAGACCTTATGCTGGAAATCGTATCTCTGGTTAGCTATCAACTGATGATGTTTTGCAAGTCTGGCAACAGCTTTTTTCCTATTCTTTGAACCTTTCGGTTTTCTGGATACACTCCTCTGTAATTTGACGAGTTTCTTCAGTGACCTTTTCAGGAACTTAGGATTTTCAATTTCTTCTCCTGTTGAGAGAACAGCAAAGGTCTTGATGCCAACATCAATTCCAACGGTTGTTTCCTCCGTAAATAATTCAGGTTCAGGATAAGGTGCGTGGTCTTCGATCAGAATACTTACGTGATATCTTCCAGCCGATGTCCTGGAAACTGTTACTGTCTTGAGAACCTTGAATTCCTTGTTTAATTTCTGATCAAGGATAATTTCTCCGTTAACTTCCTTTGTCACAAGGTTATTCTCAATGAATTCCTTGCTCAGAAAATCCCGATGAAGAATTATCTTTATCCAACCTATTTTTGGGAAATATATTTGAGAGGAAGTCAGGTTGATCTGATAGTTTTGAGGGATCTGAAATGAGAAATGGTTGTCTTTCTTACTTTTCCAGGTTGGATAGGAACCATTTCCTTCAAAGAAGTTCTTGAATCCCGTCAACAAATTCCGGTTGGCTTGTTGCAATGATTGAGAATTAATATCTTTTAACCAGGTAAACGTTTCCTTGAGGGAAATAAGATGGTTATTAAGATCTATCTCCGTAACGTTTACTTTGAACTTTCCATACATCAGATTCTTGATTGAAAGAGAACGATTGTATACGAATCGAGCAGCTCCAAAATGTTGCTCTAACAAAGCGCTTTGTTCTCTGTTTGGATAGATTCGATATACATTACCCTTTTTCATTCAAACTACTTACTTGAGAATTAGTTAATTATGCACATGTTTGCATGGGATATATGCTTTTTTTTGTTTGGGACGCAATTCATCCACCTGTTCCATTTCATAGAAATGGAACTCCCATCAAATCGAAGATTTAATGGAGGTTAAAACCGGGGGTCTTCTTGCTTCACGCTGATAAAATAATCACTTCATATATAAATAATTATTTTATTGTATAATAATGCTAGTTCCTAATATGTTTGTTTTGAAAGTTTGCAGTGTATATTCCCTGTACTTCTGCAGGTGCCGTAAACTCCGGAAAGACTAATATTAACGCCTTGATAACATCAGATTTATATATGTCATCTTTATATATTTATACCATGCCCTATCCAATATTCCACCTGATGTTCTTTGTATTCTGCATATCTCTTGTGGGTGTGTTTGCAGTTCTCACTTCATCTTTCAGGAGGGAGATCAGTCTCAGGGACACCGGGCATCTTGGAACGCTGTTTATTGTAGGGGGCATAGGCTCTCTTTTCCCTGATGTACCTGCTGTGTGGAACTATTTCCTGCATGGCAACCTCAAACACACCATGATCGGTCCGGTACCTACGCACTCGCTTTTTTTTGGAATTGTGGCTTTTGCTCTTGCCGTAATGTTTGGCTATCTTATTTACAGGAACATATCCAGGGCAACATCTATTGGCATCTTTGCAGAGGCGGCTTTCCTTTCCCATCTGCTGCTAGATGATGTGGCCGATGGCGGCCTGACATATCTTTACCCTATTTATAATGAGCCCCTCAGCATCTTTGTCTTCATGAATGTGAACCTGTCAGACGTGAATTTCTTCTACTATAATTTTGCATGCTTTGTGTCCGTGTTCTTCATCTTCTGCGTAATGCTGATGGCTCTGCTGGCTTTGAAGGACCTGGGATTTGGCTTCAGGTACGAGCCTATGGATTAAAAAGAGAATAAAAAAGATGGTTCCTGAAATTAGCTTGATGGGAAAACTTTAATTTGAAATCATACAGCAGCCCATCCACCATCAACACAGATATGCTCGCCCGTCAAATAACTGGAATTGTCCGACGCAAGATATATCAGCAAACCATCCATCTCACCCGGTCTGCCAATTCGTTTCATAGGGCATCTTGATCGAATGAAATTCTGAAATTCATCGTCGGAGATGAGATCTTCCGTCATTTCAGACTCAAAGAATCCAGGTCCTATAGCATTCACAGTAATTCCGTATTGTGCCCACTCGCCTGCCAGTGCTCTTGTAAGGTTGACCTCTCCTCCTTTTGACGCATGATAAGAAGAGACCGGGTATTGTGTATTTCCAATCACACCATACATTGAAGCTATGTTGATTATCCTGCCATAATTGCGTTCTTTCATCTTTCTGGCAGCGTGTTTTGCGAAGAAGAACACACCTCTGAGATTTGTATCAAGCACTTTATCCCATTCTTCTCCAGTCATATTTTCCGCCGGTGCAAAAGAAGACGTTCCTGCATTGTTTACCAGAATGTCCAGTTTCCCGAATTCCTCAACTGTACGCTCGACAACATTTATGACATCATTTTCTATCAAAACATCGCACTTTACTGCGAGACACTTTGCGCCAATTTTCTCCAGCTCTTCCTTAAGCACTTCTAATTTCTCGATTCTTCTTGCTGCAATAGTAATATTTGCTCCGGCATTAGCTAATGCTTTAGCAAACTGGATCCCCAATCCGCTAGAGGCACCGGTCACAATTGCAACCTTGCCAGTAAGATCGAATAGATTACTTTTCATACACCAATTACCCCCGATCATTATAATTTATTTTAATCTTGTTCTTGCTAATGATCAAGATCATACAAATTAATGGGATAAGGCTGATCTTTCAGACTAATCCCTATTCTAAAATAGAATTTATAGTTATATAATATCTGTATATGGTAGCTTCAGTGCCTCTTCAACTATCACATCAATTCGTAGTGCCTCTTACGCGAAGTTCCCGTTCTGAGTTCCACTTAGCAGGAGAAATATGCATTGAGCACATACTCCTGCATCATCCTGTGGGTATTGAAGAATGAGCCGTTTATGGCAATGGAATACCGCATCATGTCAATGAAACGCCCGCGATCCTGGTAGTAGAGGGGAATGACTATATTTTCCAGCTTGTCATAGAGTGAGTCTGCATCCTTTGAGTGGTTGCGGTCCTCGGCATTTTCCGGGATCCCATTGCCGATAGACCAGCCGGTCAGTCCTTCTATGTGTCCTTCTATCCACCATCCATCAGGCACGCTCAGGTTGGGGACACCGTTAAGGGCAGCTTTCATCCCGCTTGTACCGGAAGCTTCCATAGGAGGCTCGGGTGTGTTAAGCCAGATGTCGACCCCCGCTGTCATCATTGCCCCCAGGGTCATGTTGTAGTTCTCAAGGTATACCAACTTAATCTCATTGCCAAGTGCCTGCTTTGCCTGGAAAATGCGTTGGATGAGCTCCTTGCCTCCCTGATCCTTAGGGTGCGCTTTACCTGCATAGATTATCTGGATATTTCCTGTATGGGTAGATATATTTTTAAGATGTTCAATGTCCTGGAACAGCAGATCTCCGCGCTTGTAGGTTGCAGCCCTTCTGGCAAAGCCTATTGTCAGCACATTCTCATCAAGTTCTGCACCGGTCTGCGTGTTGACAAAGTCGATCAGTTTTTTCTTGGCTTGCAAATGGGCGTCCCATACTTTGTCCTTTGGGATGTTGAGTGCGTAGCGAAGGCTGAAATTATCCCGTTGCCACATCGGGATATACTGGTCGAACAATTGCCTGAAAGGTTCAGACACCCAGGTTGCAGCGTGAACACCGTTGGTGATGGAGTTTATGGTATATCCTGCAAACAGTTGTCTGGAAGCTTCTCCGTGCATTTTGGCAACGCCATTGACATAACGGCTCAGGTTAAGGGCCAGACGGGTCATGTTAAGGGTATTGCCGTTATGCAGTACTCCGTCAAGTGCAAAAAAGTCGTCTCGCTGGCCAATGACCATCTGTGCCATTTCCCGGGGAAAACGATCATGACCGGCGGGTACTATAGTATGGGTCGTGAACACGCATTTCCTCTGCACAGCATTGCGGTCTTCTGCTATAAGCTGTTTCCTGCCAGCAATTCGTGCTTCTTCGTCGAGCAGTTCCAGTGTCAGGAGTGCAGCATGCCCTTCATTCATATGGAAACTCCGGATGCTCCTGTAGCCAAGTTCCCTGAGCATTCTGATGCCTCCTACACCGAGGATGAGTTCCTGGCAGAGACGGTAGTAATCGTCTCCGCCGTAGAGATGATGGGTCAGTGTCCGGTCCCATTGGGAATTCTCAGGCATGTCCGCATCAAGGAAGATCACAGGCACATTAAAACCGGTTACTCCTTTAACCTCGTATTTCCAGGCCCGCAAATGCACTATTCTCCCATGCACGGTCACCTGGACCCTTGAAGGCATTTCCTGCATAAACTCTTCCACATTCCATGGTGCAGGTTCTTCATGCTGCCATCCGTCATCTCCCAGACGCTGGCGGAAGTAACCTTTTCGGTAGAGTAAAGTGACTGCTATCATGGGCACTTTGAGGTCGGCTGCCGAGCGAATAGTGTCGCCGGCGAGTACTCCAAGGCCGCCACTGTAGGTGTGGATCCTTTCCTCGATGCCTATCTCCATTGAGAAATAGGCGATGGAACGTCTTTCAATGAGCAATTCCTGCATATTAGTCTCCTGATCGTACTGTTTGTAAGTGGCTGAGCATTTATATCATTTTTGCGTAGAGGCGCTCGGTGTCCTCTTTCCGGCAGAGTTCTGTTCCCGGTGTCATTACAGCTGCAGAACCTGCGGCCAATCCGTACAGCACAGCCTGACGCAGTGTTTTGCCTCTTGAGAGGCCTAAGGCAATGCCTGCGACCATGCTGTCACCGGCTCCCACTTTACTGCTGATGGGTACTGTAGGCGGGACCATGCGCTCAACAATTTCTTCTGAGACCAGCAGGGCACCGGCAGCGCCCAGAGAGATGACTATTACCTCACACATGCCAGCCTTTATTATCCTCTTTGCTTCTTCCAGTATCTGTGGCTCTTCCATAACATCCTGGCCTGCCAGTTTCTGGAACTCCCGTATATTGGGCTTGATGAGATAGACACCTTCCTGCAGCGCTTTCTCAAGAGCTTCACCGGATGCATCAACAATTACCTTTGCCCCGATATCTTTCCCGATGCGTGCCACACGGGCATAGAGGTCAGACGGTACGCCCATTGGAAGACTCCCGCTGGTTATAAGGTAATCCGGTGTCGGGCTGGCAGAGGACAGCTCCCGCAGGCATCGCTCCCATTCATCTGCCTGCAGCTGCGGACCAGGCATCCCGAAGCGGTACTGCTGCCCGGTAGATCCTTCCAGCACTATAAGGTTCTCCCTGGTCATTCCTTTAATGGGCAAGGGACGCAGTTCAACTCCTTCCTGCTCCAGGAGCGTATTAAGCATCTGTCCGGCCATCCCTCCCGACGGGTAGACAAGCAGCGATTCTCCTCCCAATTTCTTGATAGCCCGGGATACATTGACACCACCTCCGCCAGGCTCATACTGAGCGGGTTTGCAGTAAAGCTTGTGTTCAGGTATCACATGTTCAGTGCTTGTGCTCTTGTCGATGGCAGGGTTCATTGTCAGGGTAATGATCGTTCTCATAGGCGTTTCTCCATACATTCATTGTGAACCGCAGTCTTTATTATGTGTTCAATCCCATCTTATATGGGGATACATGATCAAGGGGTTTTACATTGGGACTGGAAGATAAAAGCGTATTAGTAGAGTATGTCTTTCCTTTACTAAATAGTCTTTTACCGCCAGTGAATATCTTTTGCTGGTTACGGTTGTCAACTGGTCTCCAGATCAAGGGATATCGGTCCTGGTAGTATCCTATTCCGGATAAAGCAATAATTATTAATATAATACTGTGAAATATATTATTGGTATTGTGTATTATTCAGAGGGATATAATGATGTGTAAATTCTACCACGAGTGTGAATATGCCAGCAGTGCGGCTTTCACATGTACTGTTGCAGGAGGAGGGGACTACTGTGGAAAGTACAGGATACTGGTATCAGAATGCATGAATTGCTGTAGTGCTTCAGAAAAATGTGATTTCCCTCCCAGCGCGAGAGAAGTACTGGTGTAGGTGCTTGGTTATAGCCAGACTGAAGTCATAAGAAATACTTCAAGTATTTATTTCCCATCTAATTTTATTTTTGACTCATTCTGAAAAAGTGTCAATGATCATTTTTCTTAAAATAGCGAGCATCTCAATGGGTATTTAAGTCTCAAGCCTTATTTTAAAATAAAGAGCATATTTTCAGTGAGGGATGCTTGTGGAAGAAAATAGGATATCGTATCATGAGTCAGTGCGTACAGCCTACAAGAGAATAAAAGATGACGGCATGACAAATATCTGGGACCGGTATGAGGCACAGGGGATGGGCGGTGATCCTGACCGGAGATGTAGCTTCTGTCAGGGCGGGATGCGTTGTGACCTCTGTTCCAATGGTCCCTGCCGTGCCAATGCAGTAAAGGACAAGAGAGGAGTGTGCGGGATAACGGCCGATGGCATGGCAATGCGCATGATGCTTCTGCGAAATGTTATGGGGGCCTCTACCTACCAATACCATACTGCTCAGACCATCAAGACCTTGAGAGCCACTGCCAGGGGCGAGACACCGTTTAAGATAGTCGAGGAAGATAAGCTGAGAAGCTTTGCGGGCAGGCTTGGGATTGATAGTTCCGGTCCGGTAAATGAGGTTGCTTTAAGGCTTTGTGGTCTTGTGGAAGAGGACTTTAACAGGGAATATGGGCAACCGAGCAGGATAGTTGAACTGCTTGCCCCGCAAGAACGCCAGCAATTATGGAAGAAGCTTGGCATTTTCCCCGGTGGCATCCACACCGAGATATTAAGGGCCACAAGCTCCTGCCTGACAAACGTGGATGGGAATTACGTCAGCCTGGCCTTAAAGGCAATGAAGCTTGGAATAGCCATGGCATACCAGAGTCAGATCGTCAATGAATACTGTCAGGACATGATCTTCGGGATACCCAGGCCGCATAATATGCGTGTGGACCTGGGGGTGCTGGACCCGGACTATGTAAACGTACTGCCCAACGGCCATGAACCTTTCCTTGGATTTGCTATGGTCCAGCTTGCAAGACAGGCAGAGTGGCAGGAAAAGGCAAAGAGCATGGGTGCAAAGGGTCTCCGGATCATTGCAAATATAGAGACCGGCCAGGAAATGATCCAGAGGTGGGATATGGATGAGGTATTGTATGGTTTCACCGGGAACTGGATAATGCAGGAAGCAGTTATGGCAAGTGGTTGTGTGGATGTCTTTGTGTCGGATATGAACTGTTCCATGCCGATAGATCCTGTCTATGCCGAAAAGTACAGGTTCAAGCTCATCCCGGTAAGTGACCTGATATCATTTGAAGGAGTCACAGACCGCATTGAATACGTACCCGAAAAAGCAAGTGAGCAGGCGGCACAGCTGCTTCAGATGGGAATCGACAATTTCAAGGAGAGAAGGTCGACCGTAGTGCCGATAACAGGACAACCTTTCAGTGAAGCTGTCGTGGGATTTTCTACTGAGAGCATAGTGGATGCGCTTGGCGGGAAACTTGATCCGCTTCTGGACGCCATCAAGGCGGGAACGCTGCGCGGGGTAGCGGGTCTTGTATCCTGTACCACTTTGCGGGATACGGGACAGGATAACCATAGCATCGATATTGCAAAGGAACTCATTAAACGGGATGTACTTGTACTCTCTATGGGATGCGGTAACGGTGCCATGCAGGTGGGGGGACTTTGCAGTCCTGAAGCCAAAGATCTTGCAGGTCCGGGGCTTCGGTCTGTCTGCGAGGCTCTGGGAATCCCGCCTGTACTGAGCTACGGGACATGTACCGACACCGGGAGACTGGCAGACCTGCTTGCTGCGGTTTCTGAGGGTCTTGGCGGGGTTGCGATTCCTGACCTGCCGGTGGTAGCGACAGCGCCTGAATATATGGAGCAGAAGGCTACCATAGATGCTGTCTTTGCCCTGGCCCTGGGACTTCATACGCATGTGAACCCGGTCCCGACGGTCACAGGTGGTCCGGACCTGGTAAAGTTGCTCACCCATGATTGCAAAGACATAACAGGAGGTCTCCTCAACGTAGAAACTGACAGTGTGAAAGCTGTTGATATGATGATGGAACACATCGAGGACAAGCGCAGGGTATTGGGTATTTGAAAATAATTTGCCGGGCAGTATTCACTTGTTTTTATTTGTTTACCCGGGCAGTGATCCTGAAACCGCTGTCCTTCTTTTTTTGCCTGTACAAAACCTCTATTTTGGCCATAGAATATTGGGTTCACAGAGAATTCCTCAATAGCATTATTAGAATACCAAATGATAATGATGATTATTATAACTTTTTACATTTGTTAATAAAGTTTATATACATTCAAAAACACTGAGCAAATATCTGTAATGTTGGAGGTATGGTATGAAATACGTATATTTGAAACAGATATTTTTAGTGTTGCTTGCAACATTGATGGTAATTGGAACAGCATCAGCAGTAACTGCACCATATGCAAATGTAGAGCTTATCGAGGACGTTGAGTGTAGTCTTGATATATGGAGATATGGCAATGACAATGTCATAGGCCAGTACGATTCATATTTCAGCAGTTTAGTCTCAGGCAGTACGTGGACGGATGTAGACGGAAGACTTGCCGTGCTCGATGAGGATGGTTACATGCAGATAACCACACAAAACCCGACCGAATGCTTCTGCATCGTGTTCGCCAGTGACAGTAATGATGGATGGGCGAAGGTCTACGTGGACGGGAACGAAGTATGGAGCGGTGATACGTGGGCTGATGTTGGTCTGACACAGGACATCAATGCACAGAAAATAAGGTCATTGAAGATCACAGACCTGGAAAATACTGTGCACACTATCAAGATAAAGAATATTAATGTGGCAAATTGTCACAATGGTCATGTGACTATCTATAAATACGGTTACAACTGTCCTGAAACCACTGAGATCCCCGAATTCCCGACAATTGCATTGCCAGTTGCAGCAATCCTTGGTCTTGCATTCATATTCCAGAGAAAGCAAGAGTAAGTGACAATTCATGAAGCTCAACGAGCTTCATATCTTTTTTACTCTTTTGATGTGAGGAGCGCCTGGCAAGTGGCTGATATAGCTCTTTGTTTTCCCGGTTCTGGCAAAGCAGCGGGATAGCTGATGCATCGCCGGTTTTATCCCATCCCTGCAACCCTGCTCTTAAATAGTATCATCTATTATTATTTTAATAATTGAGGCCAACAGGTCAAAAGATAAGAGTAACATAAGGAGTTCATGCTATGGAGAACAAGCAAAGGTTAACACGCAGCAGGGATGACCGTATGCTTGCAGGGGTGGCGGGAGGTATCGGAAAATATTTCGATACGGACCCGACCCTTGTAAGGCTAATCTTTGTCATTGCTGCTTTTGCAACTGACGGGCTCGTGATATGGGTATACATACTCATGGCAATAATCGTCCCTGAAGAAGAGAAAACGAAAAAGGTACTCCGGGTAGATCCCGAAGATAATGGACCGGTCCCGGAAGATGAAGGGGTGGTCTTGATAGGTGAGCAGTCATCAGGGGAAGTGGAACCGAAAAAAGATACAGTTGATCCGGCAGTCTGGCTTGGAATCGGACTTATTCTGCTGGGTACTTTCTTTCTGCTATCCAGGCTGGGCCTGTTCTGGTGGTTCAACTGGGGGATCATGTGGCCGTTACTTATTGTGCTTGTCGGCATATGGATAATACTTCGACGCCGCAGGTGAGCTTATGAAACACCGCAACGGCATCATGGACGGCCTGGTGCTCATCGCAGCCGGCGTCCTGCTCCTGGCCGGTAATTTCAATATGCTGCCCACTGGATTCTGGTGGGCTATACTTGAAATGTGGCCGGTGATATTTATCATGACAGGCCTGGATGTGATGGCGAGCTATATGAAATCAGACATTGCAGCCTGGTTTTTGTTCGCTTGTGAGGTGCTGGTCCTGGTGGCGGTCATATGGATAGCGTGGACTTATCCTTCTGCACAGGCTCCTGAGTTCCTGCAGTATTTCCCGTTCATAGATGTCTTGGAGAACCTGGCGGAAGGCTTTGGGGTCACATGGCCGGGAAGCTGATGGGCCTGCGTTCATCCACTTCTGATCATTGACGTTGGGCTGGAATGCCGGTTATGAGGCCGGTTATGAGGCCGGTTATCCTACAAAATAGTCAATAGTGATAGACAATGCATATATCAGCAAGCTGGCATGGAACAGAGGGAGAGCCTTCTGTCCGGCTTCAGGACTTTTTCCTTTAAGAATGAGGAGATTTGCTGCAATGAGCAGCATCAAGGCCAGTATGAACCCATAGAAAGCGATGGTTCCAAGTCTTTCCATGAACTGCGTTGCTATAAGAATATGGAAGATGGTGAAACCCAGTATCCAGTATGCTGTGCCCTTAAGTCCGTATAACACGGTCACCGAGTTCATCTTTCTTGCTTTGTCGTTCAGTATGTCTGCAAGATCGTTTACACCCAGATGTGCCAGGGCCCACGGATACAGGAAAATGAAATACAGGAGTGCAGTGCTGTCCGGGCTGCCATAGCAGAGATATCCTGCAACTGGAAAGAGGGCCAGGTCCGTCCTGCCTGCCAGCTGAGCAATGGGATACCTTTGATCCCTTTTCTTTACCTGATAAAAATATTCTGCACAGTAGGAGTATCCCATCAGGACCAGCACATAAATAGAATTGGGATATGGAAGTGTCAGTATCAATAAAGTTGTAAGTATGACCAGCAGGGTGAATAGCAGAAGAGCATTTTTCTGGTCTATCTGTCCGGATGGGATCGGCCTGCTTCCAAACGGCCTCCAATACCTTGTGAGCCTGTCAAACTCTACATCAAGCCTGTCTTTTTTCCTGTCCACATAATCATTGAGCACAAGGCCGGCTTCAAATCCCATAAGCCCGATGAGTGCAGCTTTGAGTGTCAGCTGCCATGAAAATCCTCCAATTTCCTCAAAGGCGAGCATCAGTCCTGAACAGAATAAGAGCGGCCAGACAAAAAAGAAGTGTGCTCTTGTAAGGTCAATATATGCTTTTAGGACACTCTTTCCGGGCACCATATCAGACAGCACACTCCTGGTTGATGCAAATAGAAGATTATGTGGTTCCGGTAGTTATTTTAAATTTTTGCTATGTTGGTTTGCAGAAATGCTCATGGGATGCATATCTCACAAGGTCAGCCACACAGAGCACACAGGGCACACAGGGTTTACAGAGAATCTCTTGTGTCTCCTTCTTACGATGTTAACTCTTTGTGTTCTCTGTAAACTTGGTGGTTCAGTCTTTTTCCCCGAACCTTCCAACCTTGCACACATTGAAGTAGTATAAATACCATATATATACACATGGCCACAGAAATGGAAAAAAGAGTTGCAGAGAAGCAAAACCGGATGCATGAGAAACGATTGAGTAATATTTGCCTGGTCTCTTCTCTCTCTTCTGATGAAATAATGGATCAGCACTTACCAACGGATAAAACTTCACAATGGTATAATGAGAACTGCATTGGGACCGACGAGATTCCTAAGAATACTGTAATAGGCACTCGTGGAGGCACATTATTCTATACCCGCAATGGAAAAATAATGAGGTCCGAATCGTCTGTACAGGGAGCTCTTAAACTTACGTATAAGAAGTGATTCGGATAGTTCACCCCAACCCGCATTTGTGTTTCCTGCAGCAAGTAGTGCTCAGGGAATCGCATATACATATCTAAACTGACTTCTCCTGCGATCAATTCGTGGAAATGGTTATTTCCAGTGTATGCGGTTCTGTTGTCCCGGTTTGTGTGCTCCAGGTGAATTTGAAGTTTCAAGTTTCTTAAGAATGTTATCCTTGTAAGCCTGTATCGCATCTGCAACAGTACCTTCAATGAAGGGTAAAACATCTATATTCTTTGCTGTGAGCATTGAAAAGGCTTTAGCTCCAACACTCCCTGTAATGAGTGCATCTATATCCCTGGTTATGATAAGATTAGCTGCCTGGACGCCTGCGCCACTGGAAGCAGAAGTTGTTGTATTCCTGACACTATCAAATTCCATAGAATCAGCATCTACAATGACAAAGTACAAACACCTTCCAAAATGGGGATCCACCGGTGAATCCAGACTGGCCGATAAGGCTGTTACGCATATCTTCATTTAGAATTCTCCATTTTACATGTTTCTATTGGCGTATATTAAGATCTATCTGTCCTCTCAAATCTCCATCATATTACTCATGTGAGAGGAAATATAAAAAGATATTTCAAAACCATTATATCACTTGGCACAACAATTAATCCTCGCTACAAAAAAGCCGCCTTCGGGCAGATCTGGTGATCATCAGTCAACTACCCATCCCCTAAAGGGAATGGGCTTGTGAAGACAAGTTCAGGTTGACTAGCCTCAGTAATTGTTTGTAAAGAACAAGAACTACGTTATCCCGGTCATAACACCTACGGATGTAAATCCTAGTCTGTAGCTCTGTTGTATGTGATTAAACAGTTCTGATGGGTAGGAACAGTGTTGCATGCTTAACAAGCCAGGATAACATTGGCGAAGGATTACAACTCCTAAACGGAGATAGACAGAATGTTAGTCTACATAATTAACAAACATGGAAGACCATTAATGTCCTGTTCGCCAGGGAAAGCAAGGAAACTGCTGAAAGCAGGAAAGGCTAAAGTTGTAAAGCGGGAGCCTTTTACACTACAGCTACTTTACGGTAGCAGTGGATATACACAACCCGTTGTTCTGGGAGTGGATGCTGGAAGCAAATTCATTGGTCTTTCTGCAACGACTGAGAACAAAGAACTTTTCTCATCGGAAGTACAGCTAAGAACAGATGTAACAGAACTGATATCAACAAAAAGAGAATTAAGGAAGACTCGAAGAAATAGGAAAACAAGATACAGACAGCCCAGATTCAATAACAGAACGAAATCAAAGAAACCAGGGTGGATAGCTCCGACTATAAGGAACAGGATTGATGCTCATCTAAAAGTGATCGAGAACATTCATAAGATACTGCCAATAACAGCCATTGTTGTTGAGACTGCTTCTTTTGATATTCAGAAGATCAGGAACCCGGATATTTCAGGAATCGAATACCAGGAAGGAGAACAGCTTGGATTCTGGAATGTCAGAGAATATGTACTGTTCAGAGATGATCATACTTGCCAACATTGTAAGGGAAAATCAAAAGATCATATACTTAATGTCCATCACATTGAATCAAGAAAAACAGGAGGAAACAGACCAGATAACCTGTTAACCTTATGTGAAACATGTCATGACCAATACCATAAAGGAAAGATAACCCTGAACCTACAGAAGATCAATGGATTCAAGCATCAGACATTCATGGGTATAATGAGGAACTATTTGCTTAAGGAACTCAAAGCAAAGTATCAGGATGTAAGAAATACCTTCGGATACATTACCAAGAATACCAGGATACAGAACAACCTGCCGAAATCACATCGAACTGATGCATTCTGCATCGCAGGGAACATTCGGGCAGAAAGACTTCCTTATTATTTCCTGCAAAAGCAAATGCGTAAGCATAACAGGCAGATCCATAAGACAAATCCATCAAAAAATGGCATACGAAAACTAAACCAAGCTCCTTATATAGTTGAGGGATTCAGATTATTTGACAAAGTACTCTACAATAATATCAAATGTTTCATATTCGGCAGAAGGAAATCAGGATACTTTGATCTCAGGACACTATCAGGAGAAATCATTCATCGTTCAGCTAAATGCAAAGAACTTATATTATTGACAGCCAGACGAACACTACTTATGGAAGTAAAATGGAGTGACGCAATTCCTCCCATCCCCTAAAGGGAATGGGTTTCCTTGCTTAGTCTTTATGAAATGTGCTATTTGTAATGGTAATCTTTGCCGGATCTCTTATTCCTGCGAGTTTACTTTGCCTCCTCTACATTCGCAAGAAAACCTTCCCCTCTTGGTGACAGCTGATACATCGCCGGTTCCGAATCCTTTACTTTGTCAATATACAGTGCATTTTCCAGCATGTCCAGATGGAACTTTGACTCTGATCTGCTAAGGTTGAGTTTGTCACCGATCTCTTCTATGCTAAGAGAGCTGCCGTTCAGAGCTTTCAGGATCTTACGGCGTGTCGGATTTTGCAGGGTCCTGAGACCAATTGCATGATCTTCGGTAGGGTTTGCCTTTAGCTTTCCTTCCTCTTTTAATTTATTCATCCACTCATGTTTTTTCTTAGCAGGGTCTTCTCCGGTCATTTTGTCACCTTCCATCTTACTTAATATCGCTTTATTAACTTTATATCGCTTTATAGCAATTTTGTTCTATAAAGTTGTGGGATAATCAAAGATAAGGTGCCTGGAGGTCATTATTGTATTGACAAGCAGGCGCCCATCTGTGAATATAAGTTCCGTCACTTCACCCGGTTGCCGTATATCTTCTGCAAAGTATCCTTTGGATCAAAGTCGGTCTTGAATTTCAGCTTATCTGAACCGGACAGGATATTGATTTCCCATGTAATGGAAGAACTATCATTGTCGTCGTAGCTGACCTTCTTTTTTATCTTTATGGAGTTAATACCAGCGTTTTGGACAGAGTAATTCGCCGGACTTTCCGCCAGAACTTCTTGTGCGTTCATCCCGGCATACCTTTCAGCATAGTTGAAAGATCCCTTCATCTGTGCGCCCCACTGTCCAAAAAAGCCTTTTCCTTCAGCTTTTGCCTGGTCACGGGACTCCTGGACAACCTGCTTCATCAATTCATTTGTTACCTTGGCAAATATGGTCGTATCAGGGGTTGCAACAAGTGTGAACATGTCGTAAGACATACCCAGCATTTTACTTTTTTTCATATTTGGAACAATACCGATCACTTCATCGTTCATAGGAACCCTCCATAGCATCTGGTAAAAGAGATGCCCTTATATTTTGATCCTACCTACAAACATATATGTTAGTAAACAAGATGTAATTAATATATATTTAAATTCTTTTATTTGGCTTGAGTTCTTCCGGAGATTAATTGTCTGGAAGCGTGTTATTTTCAAGATATCTTTTATACCATAGGAACCAGGGTGTGTCAAGTAAGCCTATCAGATTCTTAGCTACTATCTGCCCTATGATAAGCGGAACAAGCGGAGCAACCCCGTAGAACGCCAACACTACGAATACCAGGCTGTCAAGGGTGAGACTTAATACGTCGCTTGATGCACTCCTCAGGAATACCTGTTTTGGGTATTTCCTTTTCATCCAGGCAAAGACATACGCATCGAGATTCTGGAATACAAGGAAAGAGAGCCAGGATGCAATGATTATTCTTATGCCCTGTGCGAATATCCCCTGCCAGGCATCCTCATATGCAAAAAAAGGAGCAGGAGCAAGGCTGTTAGTCATAACAATGAATGTAACGAAAAGTACCTGCGTAACGAAAACTATTATGATGGCAGTGTGAGCCTTTTTTTCGCCGTATACCTCGTTTATCATATCAAGAGCCTGTGAGAGGAAAGGATACAGGAACACAGCGGCTGGTGCAAAGAAAGTATAGAACCCAAGGTCAAACTCTATTAGCCTGGTCGCTACTATCTGGGAAGCAGTAAGATAGACCGTATAGAATGCCACCAATGCAGTAAAACCATACTCCCTATACCTGTTGATGATGAAGGCTGATATATACGTAACAGCGGTCAGACTGAAGAGCCAATATACCCATACAACTGGAAACGACATAATATCAACACCAGTAAGCTCTTAATATATAATATAAGTTTGCAGAGCTGAATCTTCAGAAGATATGGCACATATCAATTTCCCATACAAGGATGCAGTAGTCTTCATGACCTGTTATCAGGTGGGATTTTTCCAGTATGTGTTCCATGTATGTGCTCCATGTATATGTTTCATGTATGCGTTTCCGGGATAATTTGTCATGTGCCTGATCCCTGCTCTTAAATCTTACCGATCTCTGGAGAGTAAAATCTCCACTTATCCATCAAATAGAAAAAGATAAACTCAAAGTATATTTATATTAGTAAATAAATCTTCTTTTGTGATCGACTAATGGGAATTGAAGTACGTCGGGGATACGAGATCCTTCCTGATAACAGTATTCTGTTCACTATCCGGATCACCAACAATACCGATTTTGTCATTAATGATGTACAGGTTATACTTGCTCATAACGAAGCCTTGTTGAAACTACAAGGTAACAGGATCCAAAGCTTTGACAGTATTCCGCCTGCTGTTGGACGTGTTGTCAAATTTCGTCTAAAACCTCTGGAATGTATGCACAAGGAACTTGTTGAGGCTACTATCACTTACCGCAACCACAGGTGGGAGGAGCAGGTTCTCACTATGGAGCCCGGGTATATACATTGCATATGTCCTTTCTTATGCGCAAGACCAATGTCAATGGATGATTTCATTGATCTCTCTTCCGGGAAGAACGTAGCAGAGGCCGGTCTGAATTTTGAAGGTGTATATGTTGACCAGGTTCTGCTATTTTTGCTTCAGACATGCGCCAGTTGCATGTGTAAGGTAGGAGAACGTCCTGTGGAAGGTGGCAGGATAGTGTACCTGTCAGGTGAGTCCACAGGTGAGGGTGCTTATTACCTGCTGACCGTCCTGATAAGAAAGAGCGCTGCCCTGACCCAGGTGATGTTGAGGGCTGTTTCCTCAAGTACTGTCGGGACGCAGGATCTTCTCGATGAGATCGTTTCCAAACTCCAGTATTTTGTGGGTACTGCAGGCTCAGCAAGGCAAGGTGGTGTCATCAGGGATGACAATGTCGTAAGTATCATGAACTCTGCTGTGAAACAAAGCAGCTCATTAGCTGAGCAGGGTCCCCCATCACTGAGTTTCCAGAATGGTGCCCTGCAGAAGAGCAATGCCGAGTCCCCGGCCATTATGGTGAATATCGCTGATAATGTTGCCTGGCACGCTGATGAGAATGAAGACGATGTATGGAAACAGGAAGAAGAGCGCCAGAGGCGCAAACTGGAAGAACTGGAGCGTTTGAGGAAAAGGGAGGAGCAAAGGAAGACCCTCGAAACAAGAAGACTGAAAGAATGGGCTGTAGCTGAAAAGACTGAGAAAGGCTCTGATCCTTCCGGAAAATACCGGATGAAGCTTAGCTCGGTTGCCCTGGTCCTAATAGTAGCTTTTATCATCTTTTCGATAATTGCTGATGATCCGGTTACAGAGCTGGGTATTGCGGGTGTCCTTGATCATTATAATGTAAGCCCGCTTCCATCACAGGAGAGAGCAGTAGAAGCTGTGGTCGTGAACTTCTTGAATGCTGTCAATGAAGATGATCCGGGCCGGGCTTTTACCATGTATCAGGGTAGTGATTTCCTTGCACCTGCAACTATCACTATGCTGTTCAAGAACAAAGACATCCAGGCAGGAGGTATCAAGGAGATAAATATTACTTCAACAGAGATGTCTGATAACCTTGCGCTTGTAAAGACCGAATGCCTGGTCGCCAGTTTTGATATTTCCGGGAGGGAGAAAAGTCAATTTTCCATCCCTGTCTATTTCAAACTCCAGAACTCCGAAGTAGGCTGGATAATCACTCGTGTATCTTTCCTGCCTCTGGATATGTGGGAAGGTAAGCAGTCGACTCAGGAAGTGTCCTCCAACCTGATGATCAAGAACATCGAAGGAGTGCGTGCAAAAACCGGCACGGACCTCTCCGAGACTATTGACCTGCTCAAACTCCAGATAGCTCTTAATGTAGGTAGTTCTTCTGTTGATGTTAACCAGGTAGTTATATCAATAACTGACGGTACGATGGCACATAACCTCGTTTACGCAGGTAATGATGGAAGGTATGGAAAGATGGCTTCTTTTGACTCGTATAGTGCCGAGAACAATCTGAAGAACTTACTTAGAGGCACCGGAAATCCATCCATGTTCTATACCGTAGACCAGATACGTGACGAGGATAACTCTTTCTCACAGGCTCACCCTGTGATGAATACGGGTGACTTGATCATAGTATATATTGCTACTACATCATCGACATCTGCCAGTTATACTAATATAGGATCCCTGGATACAGGTGGAACTCTTGTGTCTTCACAACTGAACCTTCTTCCAAGGACCACAGTGAACATTGTTATGACACCTGAATCAGGTGCAGCTACTATTGCTGACTTCGTAACACCTTCCTCATATGGCATCAAGGAGAATGTGCAGTTATACGCCTGATGAATTTCTGGCAGTGTTCATCCTATGGACAATCTCAAGTACATGTTTTTCTTTTTATCTATGGCATTGTTCTGAAACTATAGGAAGGATCATCAATGGATATTGAAGAGATACGTGAGATGGGAGAGCAGCTGAAAGATATCCTGAAGCTGGATACATCTCCTGTTGCAGTGACTTTTATCGGGCCTGATGAGGACATTCCTGCTGGCATACCCCGGATCAAGGGTGAATTGCGGCACTGCGGGATGGTGGACCGCGCCAGGAAAGAGAAGGAGGCATTCTATGCTCTTGTGGAGGACCAGGAGTGTAATATTGGGGCGTCCTCACTGGGGATGGGCGGAAGGTGTAGTGAGATCTCATCGGGTGAGTTCTATTATTCGTTTGGATGCTTTGGTTCCCTTGAGGCGGCGAAGAGTGCTATCGATGAGATGCCCCTGATGCCTGCCGGGTCTGTGAAGGCTGTCGTGTACTCTGCTCTTGAGAAAGCGCCTCTTGTTCCGGATGTGGTTGTCATCGTGGCAGGGCCTGATAAGATTATGAAACTTTCCCAGGCGGTGCTTTATCGCTTTGGCGGAAGGCTCCATGCGAGTTTTGCTGCTTTGCAGAGCGTGTGCGTGGAGAGCGTGGCCCAGCCATACCTGCAGGATAAGGTGAATGTGAGCCTTGGCTGCACCGGAAGCCGTGTCCTGGGCGGGATCGCTAAAGATGAGATGGTCATGGGTATCCCATTCGCACAGATGGGTGATGTGATCGAGTCTTCCAGGCAGATGTTCAGGGTGTGAGGTCATTTTACCTTTCCAACTGTAAATCCTGACCACTCCCAGAACTAGATCTGCTATCCGATTATTCAACTTCAGGGTAAAAACAGAAAAGAGAAGACATATTAAGTCTTCAAAAGGGATTAAAATAGGAATCCCAGTCCCTCTCTGGGCTGGGTGTTGACATCCCTCAGGTCATTGATGGTGGTAACATTACCTGGTCTATGACATGAATTACACCATTGCTGGCTTCAATGTCTGTCTGTGTCACAGTGGCGTTGTTCACCATAACATTTCCGTCAGCTACAAGGATGGTGATTTCTTCTCCCTGTACTGTTGTCAGTGATTCCATCTCAAGGATATCGCTAGCCATATACTCTCCGGCTACCACGTGATATGTGAGTACAGCTCTAAGTGCTTCTTCGTCTGCCAGCAGTGCATCAAGGGTTCCCTCAGGCAATGCGGCAAATGCTTCATCTGTTGGTGCAAACACAGTGAACGGTCCTTCACTGCTTAAGGTCTCGGCCAGTCCTGCTGCCTGAACAGCCTGCACCAGGGTTTCGAATGAACCTGCACTTGCAGCAACTTCTACAATATTCATCTCTTCAGTTTCATTAGCAGCTGTTTCGTCAACATCTGTTTCATCAATATCTGTCTCATTGACATCTGTTTCCTGAGGCTGTTCTGTACAGCCCGCCAGAAGTATAGCTGTTGTTATAATTAACAACATTAACATTTTTGTCATTTTCATTTCTACCTCTCCACATATTTTCGTTTAATTTTTGTAGGTAATTTAGGTTAGTACATTTACATATATAATCCACTCCCCAAATAATTATAATATATATTTCTATATATTGACATCTTTATTCAAGAATTTGTTTAAAATTTATATATATTCAATTTACAGCAGTCTATACAATATATTTTGCTGCTACTCATAAGTGATCAAAATAACAAACAGGTTGTTTCTAAGAGAAGTTGGCTAGTTCCATAATCATTTAATATTTTGAATCATGTTGTGCTCTTCAACATTCATACAATATATTATATAGTCTTCAGTTCTGTATATATACAGGGCAGAGCGCAGAAAGCGAATTTCGTGCTCTGCTTGCAGGAAATAGGATCAGGAGGAGTAAAATGTTATTCTTTAGTACAAGCACGTGGGAACCCGAGAACAGTGACAAGATCATTGAACATTTTAAGAAACTGAGGCCGCCAGCGGGAGTCAGCATCAAGAACCAATGGGTGGATATCTCCGGTGGAAGGTATTTCATGCTCTACGAAACCGAAGATGCCAAAGCATTTGCCGAATTCAACCTGCCATGGTCTGATATTTGCTATATAGAGACCAGTGTAGTGATGGAATCCACAGACTTCATTAAGCTCATGAGCTCAAAGGGAGTCTGATCTCCCTTTTTTAATAGAAGTTAAGCTCTTTCTCTCAATTTTCCATCCTGCTTATTACATTACATATCTATCTTCACAACATTCTGGAATCGGCTTGCAACTATATAGCTTTTGACCTCCATTCTCATCAGGGCGGATGAGGGAGAGAGCAGGAAATCCTGGAGATATGGGTGTTTTTCCAGATATAAGTCTTTAAGTTCATCTGTTTTCTCAGCCTCCATGACTTTCCCGGTAGCATTAACAGCCATAGCATCCTTGAAGTCGCTCTCGTCATTGGACCTGTTATCGATCATCATGGACGCTTTCCCGGAAGTTATGAGGTAAGAATATTTCCTGGTAGCTACAGGGGTTACAAAAAATATGTATTTAAGATCGTCAGTGGCTACAAATCCCACAAGGTTGGTGTAAGGCTCATCCTCATGAAGACTTGCAAGTACTGCAAGTTTTTGCTCTTTGAGCAGAGACTTAAGACTTTCCATTAAATGCTTCTCTGACATTTCTGAAACCTCATGTGAACATCACTGCAACTATTAAGAACCAGGCAACTCCATCGGGTATATCCATATTTCTTCCTTCTTTTCCTAATTGCATTGGCGGAATATTATATCTAATTCTGCTATATCTAGTTCTGCTATCTTTTCAAAGCACTTCTGTTAGGTCTGACCGGGAATTTTGATGGTAAAGCATATATTCTCATTGGGACTTAGTATCATAAGTTCTTAATTATGTCTGTCTTCTTTGTTGAGTGCGATAAGACTAAGAACATCCTGTTAATTTTAAGTCAAAGTTGGGTTCAAAAACATGAGCATTTCAAAGATCTCAGGGCATTTGACGCATGATGCAAAAATTATACTGGTGCCTGTGTTTTTGATCATGCTTGCAGAACTTTTGTTACTGATGGGTCAGGATTATATTTCCATCTGGATGCATGTCGGCATTATTCTATGTTTGCCCTTTGCTTCCATTTATTTGCATAACAGGGAGATCACAATGGCCTTCCAGTCCCTGATGCTTTTATCAGCTCTGAGGCTTTTGAACATATCAATGCCCGTTTTCTTTGAAACGACCCTGTACATCTTCATATTCATCTATACCCCGCTTGTCATTCCAATATATATTGTTCTGAAAGCACAGGATTTCCAATTCTCATTTCGATTAAGTGATGAAATGAAGAAGGACCGGGTCAAATATTCTCTTATAGCAGTTATTGTAGCACTTGCAATTGCAGAAGGGGAATACGCTATTATTAAAGCCGGCTCCCTCATACCGGATCTTTCATTTATGAGCCTGCTGCAGTTATCCATAGTTATGATCTTTTTTGTAGGACTTATCGAAGAGGTCATATTCAGATACATTCTGCAAACAAGACTGGAACGAACATTTGGGATATGGCCGGCACTATTGATAGCAAGTGCACTTTTCGGTGTCATGCACTCCGGCTATGGTACGATATATGAGGTTCTCATGACCGCAAGTGCAGGTCTTGTGATCGGATACCTATATGTCCGGACCAGAAGTCTTTATCTGGTAACGATGATCCACGGTCTGACAAACGTGTTCCTGTTCGGTATCATTCCCCACCTTGGACCCGGACTTGGTTTGTTTTGAGAACCTGAAGGTATTACCCCAGTCTCCAGGTCAGTGGCGGTTCAGCAGAACATAGGTATATAACAGGTTAAAGATAGCACGTTCCTTTGATTGGAACAGCACCCTTCAAAAAAAGCATTTGTTTTCAACGCTGAGGAGAGAGATATTCTCGCCTTCATGCATAAATGATATCTGTGACCTTGAACACGACTATTGCTACAAACGCAACAAGTAAAGGTCCAATTCCCATATTAAGGGAATCGCTCAGGTCCCTGGTCCACTTTTCAGATGCTGAAAGTATCTCCTTTGCTGAGAGCAATGCGATAAGAGCTATCACTGCCAGTACGCCATATTCTGGTAATCCTATGCCTGTGGTCATTGATATGGCCCCGGCTGCAGAAGATACTGCACTCGTTGAGGTTATTGTACTTGTTAGCATAACTCTGTCCTACTTTCCTATGTTTCTTATCAATATTCTAACATATCATGCTATTTAAATCTATTGAAATTGATCTGTCCGGGAAAAATATTCAGCGTGAACTTCTCACTTAGTAAATATTATAGAATAGCAAACTATTATGGAGTACTATAATATATTGAATGCTATCAGATGAAACAACCACTGTGATCAGGTGCTCAAGGAACAATTACCTGATTTGTGGAAATTGATAAGTTCTCTATAACGAATGCTTCTCCCCACCTTGCAACTGCTCGTAAGAACTCTTATGTTGATCACAAACTGGCCCCCAAGAAAACTTTTATCTGCCTTGAAGCCAGAGTTTGAGTATGTGTTAGTAATGAGGGAGCCCAATGGAACAAAGAACCACATTGATCAAGATCGTCGTGGCAGTGACCTTTCTGGCCATGGTCGTTACAAACTCACTGGCCAACATCCTGCCGATAAACAATGTCACAACAGGACAGATATCTGACTCCTTTCCAAACCTCTTTGCTCCTGCAGGGCTGACCTTTTCAATATGGGGACTCATATACCTGCTGCTTGCAGGATATACTCTTTATCATATCGGTCTTTTCCGGGACTCCGGGGATAGCCCCAATACCAGGCTGCTCAATAGGATCGGGATATTGTTCTCTGTATCTTCGATCGCAAATACTGCCTGGGTTCTCGCATGGCATAATTATATGGTCTCCTTATCCCTTTTGCTGATAGTTGTAATACTTGTTTGCCTGATCCTGATAAACCAAATAACACGCAAGGAAAGGTTCACAACAAAGGATTATTTCTTCATCAGGCTTCCGTTCAGCATATACTTTGGGTGGATAACGATCGCGACCATAGCTAATGTGACCGTGCTTCTTGTGAGCATCGGATGGGAGGGTTTCGGTCTGGCTGAGACCACCTGGACCGTTGTGGTGCTTGCCGTGGGGCTTATCATCGCAGCAGCAACAATGATAAAGAACAGGGATGTCGCTTACGGACTTGTCATTGTGTGGGCATATGCAGGAATTCTGCTGCGGCACATATCCACTGAAGGTTTCGCAGGCCGGTATCCATCTGTAATTACCACAGTGTTGATATGCATCGCCTTATTGCTTCTCGCCGAAGCATATCTGCTGACCTCAAAAAGGAAAGGGGCGATATAAGCATTTTCAGGTCAACCGCTGCAGTATGGTGTAATCTGCACTGACGGGACGTGCCGCCTGCGGCGGGATCGATGCACCGGAGTATTATATATGCAGGAGCTGGTGGCAAAAAAAGAAAAGGGAGGACTCTCCCTTAGTTGATGATATAGGTGACGTACACAGACAACGAGACCCTGGACTCTCCCGGTTCTACGGGGGTGGCTCCAGCTGCCTGATCCATTGCTGCTTCCATCCTGTCATAGTATACATTGGGCTGACTACTGTCACTCATAGATGAGCTCTGTACTCCTGCGATAGTGACGCCCAGACTGTCGGCAAGCATGTCGGCCTTGGTTGATGCGTCGGCAACGGCTTCATTGATCAACTCTTCGCGCATCTCCTGTTGTTTTTCCTCGGATACTGTGAACTGGATCCCTCCTATCTGGTTCGCACCTGCAGCTGCGGACCTGTCAATGATCTGGCTCAGGATATCGAGCTTTGTAGTGGTCACCTGGACACTGTTGGAAGCTGAATACCCTTCAATGGTCGCCTTTCCATCATAGTTGTACATCGGGTACACGGAAACGTATGATGTCTGTATTTCCCTGTCCTCCAGTCCAAGTTGCTTGAGCTCGTCAACTATGGTGCTCATAATGGCTGCATTCTGTTGGGATGCTTCACTGGAGTTCTGGGCCTGGATAATAACACCAATGCTCAGTTGAGCGGTATCGGGTGTGACCATGCTTTCTGCTTTCCCGGTCATCTGGATCGTATTTTCTGTTTCCTTTGAATATGCTGCCTGTGAATTGGCATAAGCCGTTGTCGCCATCAGCACCACAACGATTGTCAGTGCGATGATGATATAGAACGGCATATTACTGTTATTTTCCTGTGACAAATTTTCTTCCTCCTGTTAATGGATGTTGTATATGGCATATAGGTACCTGCACATATTAAATAATTGTCTAAACTTCAACCCGGCTCGCAGTTATCTTTGCGGTAAATGAAGTGCAGAACATGCTCATCTGCCTGTTCAGTTGGCTATGGACAGGAGGACAAGCAGTATCACAAATCGCACAAGTACATTTATGCTGGTCGAGAAGGTCACAATACCTATGCCCGTTCTTGCACCGAATATGGAGATGTATCTGGGCAGCAGGCTTCGGATGCTGAATATGGGGAGCATGAACATGCTGCCAAGCATGAGTATTATCATGGCCTGTTGCGGTAATATAATATCGCTGCTCAACATTGGTCCAAGCAGGGAGATCCCAAGTACGGGGCTGGCAACAAAGCTTGTAAGAGGCACTATGCTTTCAGGCGGGATGCCAAAGATCTCTGCCACTGGCAGGACACTGAATACCTCAAAGGCGTCTCTGTCCTGCAGGTAGAATACCAGTGTTGTCATGCCAAGATAGATGACAGCGATCCTTGTGAAGAGTTTCTTATTCTTGGTCAGTGACTTTCTGACCGCTTCTTTAAGGGTTATTTTTTTGTCATCGATAGTTTCCTCGAACTTGCAGGGGTTCTTCTTCAGGAACAATTTGCTAAGGACAACGATCGTGGTAATTTTTACGATACCTGTCAGTATGAACACCATGACATAGAAACCTCCAACCACCGGGCCAAGCGCAGGCAGTACTATCGGTATCTGGTAGGTCAACGACCCCCGACTGAAGTCGGAGGCTTGCACTTCAAGTTCTCAGTTAGCTGAGCAGAGCACAATAGGCTGGTTGATAGCAGCCCTTGATGGAATGTTCTTGCTGGCATTCCAGTCTGCATTTGGGTATGACCACATTTCTGACAGGAGAATGTATCTGTTCTTTTCTGTTCTTTCATGAAATATGACCGCATACTGAACATTGCTTTGATGTATATGCAGGATCAACAAACCTGACAGCAATTCCATTGATCTTACCTTTATATTCAATAAAGTTTCTCAGTTCGCTGAATGCCCACTTACTATGCTTTTCCCTATCTGCTTTTCTTACCGTTGTCCTTTCCCGAATCCCTTTAAGTTCTTCCAGGGCTATCGATCTGTTTGTGTCTTTAGCAGTTTGGACAATATCTTTGGATATGATATGATTTGTATCTTTTTTGAATCTCCTTTCTTTTTTACTTATTTTTCTGAGATGTTTTTTGGCTGAATAAGTTCCAATAGATTGTAGTTTTGCTTTTATCCTTGCATACTTTTTCCTGACTTTCTGGCATTTCTCTCCTGAATACATCTTTCCGTCAGAAGTTGCTGCAATGTTAACGATCCCAAGGTCAACTCCGAGGAACTCTTCTGAATTAACCGGAGTTTCTTCCGGCTGGTCGATAACTATTTGCAAATAGAATTTCCTGTGTTTATAGATCAGATCAGTCTGCCCTTTTTTGTTATCGATATTTTTATCTTTGCGGTATTTTATTTGCGTTTTAATTCTACCATCTAACGTAAGGATGGAAACAATATCTTTGCTGATGGATAGTATCCTCTGATCATAAACAACAGCTCCATGTGGTTTGAATTGATGGAATGTCTTTTTATCGACTTTGTAACTCTCAGCTACTTTTCCAAATGCTCTGACAGTCAGTTGAGAGGATAAGGAGAATTTGTCTCTGATCTCGTAATAAAGGTTTTTTTGCAATTGATATTTACTGAAAACCCGGTTATTGTATGCAAAATCTGAAATGTGATCGCATGCTTTATTAAAAGATTCCATTGTTCTCAGTAACTGATCATGTTGTCCCTGAGTGGTTACTAATTTACTTTTAATGGTTAGGAGCATGCTATCACATAAAAGGTATGGACACATATGATTTTAAAGTACAGTAAGTAGACTGAAAGTATTCGGTTTCAGATTTAAAAGAAAGGCTAGATCGTTGTAGTTAACGGAATTCCTCCTGAAACTGAAGTTACAGGCATCCTTACTCAATTTATCGTGAACCTGAACAGGGGACTTGCAAAACGTGATAGTTTCTGCATCAGGCCCAACTCGATAAGGATACCGGTCCCAAACAGTCCTATGAAGATGACTATCAGGATTGGTATTGCAAAGTCAAGGGCACTGATGAGGACCGCGAACATAGTTTATGGTTGAAGGCGGGACTAAATTAAGATTTCTCTTCTGAAGAAAGTGCTTTGGGGAAACTGGATGGTGCAGGGTTGTTCAGATCCAATTGATATGCCTGATGAGAATATTTTAATTGTGCTCTTATAAGGTAATGGTGACGGACAGCTTCGCCCGCGGGCTCACTGACTCTATTTCGCCTTTTTATCATTTACCCTTTTCTTCAGGTAACCGGCCACAAAGAGCATTATCACAGCAAGCCCTAAAAGTTCGGTCATGAACAGGAACAGTATACTCAGAGTACTGATGTCCCCAAGTTTTCCGTAGATCCCCGTGAGGAACTGCCAGAAAGACCCATATGCCCGCCTTTGAAACTCCCATCCCAGCAAAGGCCACAGGAAAGTTACAGGAGTGTTCCACATGCCGTCCAGCAACTGATGTATCAGGCTCCCACCTGCCAGCATGAGCACTCTGGCGTCTTTCTTCCTTGTATATAGATAGTACCCCGCCACTCCCAGCACTCCTACAAAGAGCAACGAGTGTGCAAAGATCCGTCCACTGGAAAATATGTCCGCAAAGAGTAGAATGCCAACAGGCTTGTCGATGAGGTCCGGGAGCATGGACCCCACAGCCACATACCAGTAGTTGATGTGCGGGCGGATCTTCGGAAAGGCCAGGCCTGCAATGTAGAATAGTACAAGGGCTATTGCAATGTGTGCAAAGGGAAGCATTTGCATTAATAATGCTGTTGATGTCTTAAAAAGGATGTGATGATCTCTATGGCTATCTCACTAGCTCCCAAATTCTCTCATTCTAATTGGGCATATCATCTTCAGTAGAACATTTTAAATGAACAGACAACCTGGAACACTGTACTGTACTGTACTGTCTTTATGACTTGCAGGGTTTCTGATCTGCGATCGTGAACGTAAAAGTACTTCCCTTTCCTTCTTTACTTATCACTTGAATATCCCCTTTGTGCATTTCAACAAACTGCTTAACCAGCGCCAGTCCCAGACCTGTGCCACCATGCTTTCTCTTATGCGATGCATCGGCCTGTGTGAATGGGTCAAATATGTCTTTTAGCAGGTGTCCGGGAATTCCGATCCCCGTGTCTGAGACAGATATCTGGATACTGGAGTCTATTCTTTTTGAAATAACATCGATTTTACCATGATCCTGGGTGAATTTTATGGCGTTGCTGAGCAGATTGTACATGATCTCTTTGAATTTGAGTTTGTCAGCGAATATTTCATCAGGTCGGATCTGATTCTCAACTTCAATATTGATATTTTTCTTTGATGCAAGTGGAGCCATCATTGTAAAGATCTCATCGAAAACTTCCTGAACCGAGAAATACTCACACTCAAGTTTCATTTTTCCGGCTTCTATTTTTGACAGATCGAGAACACTATCTATAAGTTCAAGAAGATGATTCCCGCTTTCATTGATATTGTAAGCATATCGAAGTTGGTTCCCTGTCAGTTCACCATATATCTGAGTGGTTAGCAGATCTGAAAAACCAATTATTGAATTAAGCGGAGTTCTTAGCTCATGGCTCATGTTTGCAAGGAATTGTGACTTTGCCTTGCTGGCACATTCAGCCTCTCGTTTTGCCTGAAGCAGTGCATCTTCAATTCTCTTTCTCTCAGTAATATCTCTGCCAACACCCAGGATACCTATCATTTTTCCATTTGAATCGTACATCGGGCTTTTAATTGTCTCCAGATATTCCCGATGTCCATCGTCTGCATAGGTGATCTCTTCTTCGTTGACAGTGGGTTTGCCAGCTTCCATAGCCCTTCTGTCATTTTGGGTGAAAATGTCTGCCAGGTCCTTTTCTACAAAATCATAGTCGGTCTTCCCGATAATTTCCGCTTCCTTCGAGCCAAAAAAGCGTTCGAACTTGGCATTACATGAAAGGTAAACTCCCTTTGTATCCTTTAGCCAGACAAGGTCAGGGATAGTATCCACCAGTGAGCGTAGCTGTCCTTTGCTATTCAGTAGTTCAGAGGTTGCTTGTTTACGTTCGGTGATGTCTGTCGTTGTCGCCATGATCCTTTGTACACCATTGAGGGTTACAGAATTCAAGTGAACCTGCTCCCATGAAAGAGTTCCTGTTGCCTTAAGATTGTGCCATTCGAATTCCTGTGGTCCTTCAACAGCCGCTTTCCTGACCCAGGCCAGTGCATCATTAAAAGAGTATGGCGGATCCAGCCAGAGATCACTGGATCTTAGCTCCTCGACCGAGGAGACACCAGTGGTGGCACAAGCCTTTGGATTTGCATCAATGATCTCGCCGGTGTCCCGGTCATGTATAAAAATTGATACTGAAGAGTCTACAAAAAGGGACCTGAACTGCTCTTCTTTTTCCTTTAGTTTCTCTTCATTCCTCTTGCGCTCTGTGATATCAAGGACAAAACCGTCTACTATGAAACTATCTCCTTCGGTATCACTGGTCATTCTCGAGTTGACCAATATCCAGATGTTCCTGCCATCCGGACGTACTATCTCATACTCAAAATTCTCAACATGACCTTGAGCTTTAAGGGTCTTTATCAGCTCTTCACGGCGTTTGGGATCGACATATAGCCGCTCCCCCATCTTCTGGAAGTAGCTCGCGGCTTGCTCAGGAGTGGTCAGGCCTAAAATATGGGCCATCTCGGGATTTGTCCGGATCACTTCTTTTTCGGAGCTTATACGGAACATTCCCACAGGGACTTTATCAATGAAGTTCTGGAGCTTTGCCTCATTCTCCTTTAATGCATCCTGGGTCCTTTTACGGGATAACTGGTTCTTTAGGACACTTCCAAGCAGCACAGTTCCGATAGGATAGATCAGCATTACAGGAAAACTAATGTCTCTTAGAACTTCAAAGGCATAGGGCCAGGGAAGCAGCAACATGCACAGGAGCATAACAACATGGACCAGAAGGCCGAAAACGTACAGATCGAACCTGCCAAGAAGTACCTGGAGCCTTCCATGATAATGCCTCCATAGCAGCCCCAGTATCACCGAACAGAATGTAACAGAGATCCCGGTCACCGCTCCGACACCACCCTGATACAGGCGATAAGAAGCGACAACGAGTGCTCCAATGATCGCGGGAATGAATCCAAAGAAAAGACCAACAATGCTTAGCAGAATAGAACGTGTATCAAAGATCACTCCAGAAGAAAGCTCCCATGGATTTAGCATCAAGGCAATGCCTATCAGACCAATAATAACCCCTGATGCTGCACTTTTTAAACGCGTGTTCATTTCCATATTGAAAAAAAGAACATCGTACAGGACAGCTAAGGCAAGAAGCAAAGCTGCGTTATTTATAAGGCCGATCAACATTTCAGCATTCATGGTTACCTTCTACCAAAAGCATGAGATTTATATTATTGATGGTATACTTGATATATTTATGTGCTGGGCGATATATATATATTGGAAAACAAAAGGACCACCGCTCTCAACTACTATTCTCCACCGGGGTTTGCCACAATATCCAAAACCGCACCAACCCGGTAAACATTTAGATACACAATTGTGAATTTTCAGCGTAACTTGGAAAGTTTTATATGTCATGAGTATTGTTTATACAGTGGTTGGTAACCTGCAGGTTGTGTGCGCTTATTATGCAAAACCATGCGTTTTAGCTTACACGCATCAACAGCTGCAGATAAAAATTACAAAATGGTGGTCGAAAAAATGACAATAGTGGCTGTGATTCCTGCATTCAATGAGGAGATAGCCATAGGTAGCGTTATCTCGCATGCCGTTCCGGGAGGATATGAGCATGGCCTCTGAGATCGCAGATCCTTCGAATGCTATGGATGCTTACAGTATTAGTGATATTGGTGAGCCTGATAACGGCGAGTATGGAAAGGTCATCGCCGCCATGCCCGCCTTCAACGAGGAGAAATTCATTGCAAAGACCGTTCTCGGCTCCAAGCCTTACGTGGACGAGGTTGTGGTCGTCAACGACGGCAGTGCCGATTCAACTGCTATGATAGCCACGGCCTGCGGTGCCACGGTCATCTACCATGATGTGAACCAGGGTTACGGCGCAGCTATAAACACATGTTTTGAGACCGCCCGTAAGATGCAGGCCCGCGCCATGGTCATTATAGATGCCGACGGCCAGCACGATCCCTCCGAAATAGCCCAGGTCCTAAAACCCATCCTTGACGGTGAAGCCGACGTTTCCATAGGCTCCCGCTTCATGGAAGGCCACAAGGTCAAGATCCCCCTCTACCGCACAGTCGGCATGAAGGTCCTGGACATCGCCACCAATCAGGGCAGTGGTGTCAAGTTCACCGACACCCAGAGCGGTTTTAGAGCTTATTCTAACGCAGCTATCAACAAGATAAGGATTGGCAAAACCGGTATGTCCGCCGGATCCGAGATCCTGATGCAGGTGAAGGAACACAACCTGAAGATTAGGGAAGTCCCGATAACCTGCAGGTATGATATCGAGGATACCTCCACGCATAATCCTGTGGTGCACGGTGTCAAAGTGCTCACGAGTATTATTACGGAGATTGAATATAAACATCCCTTATTCTATCTTGGTATGCCTGGATTATTTTTGTTATTTACAGGGTTCGTGAGCGGATGGTATATTTTAAATTCTTATAATAGAGATGGATTTTTGCCATTTGGTCCAACAATATTGATGGTTTTAGTGTTTATCTTAGGATTCTTAGCAACATCAACTGCTTTGAACTTGCATGCAATGACCCGGCTAGTAAATTCCATTGAGAAAAAATAATATTGTTACATTTAGCGAAAATGGAGAAGATAGCAATTTTTGAAGCAGGAAGGTATAGTTTATCTCTTTAATTTATTCATTGTTTCTTTGAGGCGTTATTTATGAAAATATGTATTATTGAGTTAGTTAATAATGGTGGTATGGTGCATTATGCGTCTCAACTTTGCAACTCCTTATCGCGCTATAGCACTGACAATAAAGTTTTTCTCATTGCTCCAAATGGCATTAATGACAGTCTTTTTGATAGTCGTGTGGTGTTTAAAAAAATTCCATCTATGGGAAGACATGGGTATAGAATTGATTTAATTTGGAAGTACATTTTTGAGATTAAACCTGATATTACTCATATCACTGTTATACATCCTTTTATCGTTCCCCTACTGCGTAAACTTAAAAAGCATTCTGTGTTGGTGTCTACTATTCATGATGTAACCTTGCATTCTGATCAAAAAAATATTATCCTGAATTTAATTAGCTCATTGATATCAAAATCTTCGGATTTAGTTTTTGTACATGGGGAAAAATTGAAGCAGGAATTAACTACAAAAGGTATCTTAAATTCGAATATTGCGGTCATACCACATGGTGATTACTCCTTTTTTGGTAACATTAATCATAAAAAAGTGCCAGAGGAAAAAAACACTATTCTATTTTTTGGAAGAATCCTGAAGTACAAAGGAATCGACTATTTGATTAAAGCTGAATCGATATTGTCTTCGAAATTATCGTCTTTTAAAATAATAATTGCTGGTAACGGTGATTTTTCGCAGTATAATGCGATGATAAAGGACTTTACACATTTTGAGATTATTAACGAATATATCCCTGACGAAAAGGTTTCGGAGTTGTTTCAGAAAGCTTCAGTGATTGTGCTGCCCTATATAGAAGGCTCACAAAGTGGAGTAGTTCCAATTGCATATTCATTTAAGAAGCCTGTAGTTGTAACAAATGTAGGATGTATATCAGATGTTGTTATAGACGGTGTTACTGGCTTTGTAGTTCAACCAAAAGATACTGACGGTTTAGCAACTGCGATATTAAAAATTCTATTAGACAATAATTTAAGAGCACAAATGGGTGTTAATGCATATGAGTTCATGAAAGGAGAAATGTCTTGGGACGGAATAGCTGAAAAAACAATTTTAGAGTATTCAAGATTTATAAGTAGTAGTAGTAGAAAATGGAATGAAATTTGATAATCTCCACATATTAATTGGAATTGTTTTGTAATTAGGGAAAATATGAACTAATGAAGAAAAGAATGAACGATGGATTAAAAGAAACAATAGAACATAGGATCTAATTTCATCTGTTTATTCTTTGGCGAGGTGAATTTTACGAAAATTGTAGATATTTTTAGGTTAAATAATTGGGCAAATCGGAAATTTTTCATTGTAGTTCTATCTATTTTAATTTCTTATAATTCATTGTTTCTAGTTAATTTTTACTATGTGAAAATTCCTTTTTTGCTACAATTAATAGGCCTTGTCGTTCTTACATTTATACCGGGATTTGCTATACTTCGAGCATTAAGAATATATCATCTACATATCACTGAAAATATTATTTTTACAGTTGCATTAAGTATTTTCTTTGTCATGGCATTTGGTTTTATTGGAAACATAATTTTGGCTATTATTGGTATTCATAAACCACTTTCAGCAATTCCTATATTTCTTTTCTATAATATATCTATTTGTATACTTCTAAGTGTTGTTTACTATCAGAAAGAACCTAGTGTTTTGTCAGAATCTATTGAAGTGACTTTCACACCTTTTTTTTTAGTTACTTTGTTGTTACCGTTTCTTAGTTTATTTGGTGCATATTTAATGAATTATAATGGCAACAACATACTAAATATTATTCTTTTTTTGATAATTTCTATTATACCTTTTTTAGTAATCTTACTAAAAATTGATGAACGATTATACCCTCTTATTATTTTTAGTGTATCCTTTTCTATATTATACAACGTTGATTTAATTTCAAATTACATATGGGGTTATGATTCTTTCTATTTACTATATGGAGCAAACAAATCAATTTTTGATGGATTATGGAACATGACTGATTCTATGATACTGCCTTTACTTTTCTCATCAATTTTACTACCGATATACTCTTTACTCTGTGATCTAGAAATGGTTTGGGTATTCAAATTAGTAAACCCTTTCCTTTTTTCGCTAGTACCCGTTGTTTTGTATTTAATCTATAAAAAAACATACCTGCCTAACATGAGATTTGATTCTTCAATTACATTCCTTGCTTCCTTTGTCTTTATTTTTTACTACGGATTCTTTAAAGACTTTCCCAATAAACAACACGTAGCTGAATTATTTTTGGTGTTGATACTTCTTCTTTCGGTAACTAGTTTTAAAAACAAGCGTATTATGCTTTTATTATTCACATTTTCCTTAATTACAATTCATTATGCAATCTCTTACCTTTTTTTAATATCTATAATAATACTTTATTTTTTAAAAATAATAATATCTAATCATCATCCAAATGCAAAAAATAGTATTTATTCACTCAACTTTGTGCTTATTTTTTTAGTATTGAGTATATCGTGGTATCAATTCGCTGCACAAGGAGATATATTTCATAACTTTATAGTGGTTATTTATACTCTTTTTCAAAGCTTATCTGATATTTTTTTAATTGATTCCAGATCCGGTATTTCTTATGCTCTCTATGAATCTACAAGTAACTGGTGGGCCATATTTAAGCTGACACATATTTCTTTGCAGATTTTAATTTTTATTGGGATGGTTCAATTATTTATTCTAATGATGAGAAATAAGCTTTTTTCTAGAGAGAATGATATTTTCATATTTACTTTTGTATTTTATGCTTATCTTTTGCTTCAAGTCATAAAGTCTTCTGGAATGGGATTTGACAGAATATTACAAATATCTCTTATATTCCTTTCGCCAATTTCATTTTTAGGGTTAATGTCTCTCCTAGAAGTGCTTCAATTGGCGGGAAGAAAGCTTATAAAGCAGAATATAGTTGTAACAAAAGAAAATATATCAATGATTCCACATTATTCGAAATATGTGTTTTCAATTTTCCTCATGATTTTTTTTATCTTTAACTCAGGAGTTATATTTGAACTGGCTAATGATTATGTTCCTCCATATTCAGTATCATTAGCTAAAGATGCTAGTTGGAATGTTTATTTTGATAGTGAAATTTCTACTATTGAATGGATTAAAATGAACAGTGGAAATCACAAAATTGCATTTTTTAATGAATGGCATAATGTAATTAAATCACGTGATGGTTTAATTTTGCATGGGACCTATTCTCCTGAAAAACTTATGTTTATGAGTCCCAATACTCAAAGAATTAATGATGCTTATATTTACTTAGGGCATTTTTCAAAAGATAAGATGACTTATGATAATCAAGACATCAGAACAGAAGAAACCATATTATACCAAGATGTACTCCAGAAATCAAATAAAATATATTCAAGTGGTAATTCTGTTGTTTATTTACCATCCTCCGATTGATGTGATATTACATGTGTATTATATGTTCAATTTAAGCTCTAATTATCCTAAGAGTTGACTAGCAATGATTACTAACTTCTATAAAAAAACTTTGAAATTAAACATAAGGGAACCTTTGTTTAGAAATTCTATATTTCTAATGATTTCTACTTTGACATCTTCATTCTCAGGATTTTTTTTCTGGATGATTGTAGCAAGATTTTACCCTGTATATGAGGTAGGTCTAGCAGCAGCACTTATTTCTACTATTTTTCTAATAAGTGTTTTATCTTTAATGGGCTTTGACGTTTCCTTAATAAAATATATCCCTGAAGTAGAAGATAAAGAAAATTTGATCAATACTTGTTTATGTACAACTCTACTCGTTTCTTTAATATTAACGAGTATATTCATAGCAGGTCTTGATTTATGGAGCCCTTATCTTTTAATATTAAGAGAAAACTTACAGTTATTGTCATTATTTGTCGGTTTCTCACTAATTCTTCCACTCCAATTATTACAGAGTCAGGGCATATTCGTAGGTTTCAGAGAGACAAAGTATTCGTTCTACCAAGCCATCATTACTTTATTGAGGATGGCAATTGTTCCTTTCCTTGTGGTTTATGGAAGCATTGGAATCCTTGCTCCATATGGATTGACACCGTTGATTTCTTTTTTTGCAGGTTTGTATTTCACAAATAAAATATACCCCTATGTTCCTAAATTTAAAATCGACAAAAATATTTTACAGGCAATATTGCATTTTTCAGGGGGCAATTATGTATCTCGAGTATTGGAAACACTTCCTTCTTTTATATTACCTATTCTTGTGATTAACAAGCTAGGTGCTGAAATAAATGCCTATTTTTACATTGCATGGCAAATATCTATGCTCGTGCTTATTTTTTCAAAATCAATTTCTAATTCTTTATTTGCTGAAATTGTTTCTAATAAGGATGATAAGAGATATTTGGTAATTAAATCTCTCAAGTTCATGTCTATTTTACTTCTTATTTTTATAGGTGGTACTTTTCTATTTGGGAAATACTTACTCATGCTTTTTGGGAATGAATATGTAGTTAATTCATATCCTTTGTTATGCACTTTAGTTTTAGCTAGTGTTCCTTTTTCATTCAACACAATTTACGTGGGAATAATGAGAAGCAAAGGTGAATATTCATCAGCAATATTTGTGTATGGAGTATCAGCCTTTTTGACTTTGACAGGAAGTTACATTTTAATAGAAAATTACAGTTTATTCGGTGTTGCTTATTCTTGGCTTTTTGCAAATATGATGGCTTCTCTTGGAATTATGCTCATGTTAATAAATAAAAGTATCAGCAAAAAAATGTGCCGTATTTTGGAGTGATAAAAATGAATGATTATACATCTATAAATAAGGTAGTAAATGCAGATTTATGTACTAATTGTGGAACATGTGTGTCAATTTGCCCAAAAAATGCAGTGGTTATGGAAATCAATTACATGAAAGGAACTTATATCCCACAAATAGATTCTACGTTATGCACTGACTGTAAAATGTGTATAAATGTTTGCCCTGGTCACAATGTTGATTTTAAAGGTTTAAATAATAATATATTTGGAAATGAAATGGAGGACAATTTAGTTGGAAATTATCGCAATATTTATGTAGGGCATTCTAAGAATTCAGATATTCGTTACACTTCTTCATCTGGTGGTGTAATTACTCAATTATTGATTTATGCTTTAGAAGAAGGGATAATAAACGGTGCCTTGGTTACTAAAATGGATAACAATCACCCACTAGAACCATTCCCTTTTATTGCTAGGACAAAAAAAGAAATAATTGAATCAATGGGGTCTAAATATTGTCCAGTTCCTCTCAATATCGGTTTGAAGGAAATATTGAATGCTCCAGATGGACAGAAATTTGCAATTGTAGGACTTCCATGTCATATACATGGCATAAAGAAAGCAGAACAAATCCATAAAAAACTGAGTAATAAGATTGCTTTTACTGTTGGAATTATCTGCTCAAAATGCCCTAATTTTTTAGCGACTGAATATTTATTGGGAAAATTACAAACATCCAAAGATAACATTAAAGGGATATCCTATAGAGGGAAAGGTTACCCAGGAGGGATGACACTATCTTTTATAGACGGAACTCACAAATTTTATCATTATTGGGAGTATTATGATACATGCTTTGGTCAATTTTTTAGTCCAACAAGGTGCAGGCTGTGCATTGATTTTACATCCGAGTTATCTGACATTTCATGTGGAGATGTTTTTTTTGACGACGAATGCAAAACAGATCAAAGTGGTTCCTCCGTAATAATATCACGAAATTCTATAGGTGAAGATCTTTTAAAAAAAGCTGATTCACAAATAACAACTCGGCCAATTGATGTTTCAAAATTCATAGAAGGGTGCAGAAGGAATATCTTTTTCAGAAAAAGTTGCCTTTCTCAAAGAGGGAAAATATTAAACAAAAAGATACCTACTTTTAACAGTAACCCCTCCCTGAAACTAAATTTCTATAGTTATGTCTTTTTGTATGTATACCGAATAGGTAACAATATATCTAATCATAAGAAATATTGGTTCATTTTAAAGCAATATGGTAACTTGATAGGATTACTTACCATTATTTACGAAAAAATGAATAGTAAAAATAAAGGTGATTGAAGAAAACCTAATGCTAAAAATAAAGGGAATGGAAATTAATCTCAAACAGAAAAGAGTATATAGCCTGAAAGGGTAGAAGACGCTTATGCATATAATTTAACATCATCTATTGTTGGATTGACTATCTATTTTTTTTATTAATCCTGCTGCTAATTTCCCATTTTCTTCTGCCATCATCTTTATTTCTGGCAACTTATCTTTTAAAGTTGCACGAATATTCTCTTTATTACTCCACACATCATCGATAGTTGCTATCAATTTGTTTGCATCGATATTTTGCAAAACATATTTCTCTTGTCCTAACATTTTCATTATTCCATAAAATTTATGGCTATATGCAAGTCCTATTGTTGGAACACACTGCGAGGTAGCCCCTACGTTAGCATGCATTTTTTCACCAATGAAAATGTCACTAAGGCCTATGATTCCTTTAATTTCTTCGCTGGTATAGTTTCCTTGTATTGGGACAACTCTTTCTCTATTTCTATCGCTCAAATTATCATAGATTCTCTTTATGGCAGTTCGATCATCGCCAAAAAGTTCGTGCTGTTGAGAAATTATATGTGGAACAAAAATAATATTTGCATTATACCTTTCAATTAAATATTCAATTACATCATCAAACCATACAAAATCAAGACTTTTTTTGAGAACTTTCTTAAACATGGATGAATTTTTAACTTTCTCTTGAGTCAGCACACATAGTCTATTGGGCAATATGTACTGAACAAATGAATAAGAAACCATAATCATTTTGTTCGTTTTAGAACTTTTTTCATTTGCAGTTTTCATCATGCTTATAGCAAAACCAAAAGTCGGTCGCTTCATGTTAAAATGATTCTCTTTGTCTTCTGTTTCTACTAACTTTAATGCTTCACTTCTACTAACAGGTTCTAAAAGAAAAGCTTGGTCTGCAGTTTGATGAATTTTCTCTTTTTTGATTCCAAGTTCAATTATGTTATTATAAGATAATTCTTCTCGTGCACTTATCAAGTTTACTTTGCTAAGAGTATATTTTGCCAAGAACCGGTTAATGGGTTTTTTGAAGGGACCTAAGGACTGAGCATATATCATTGTAGTTTTTCCAAGAAACACCGGAATCAAAATCTCTTTAGATGTCTCTATTATGGACCTTAACCCATAGTCATCGCTATATGCATCCAAACTAAGGTCAATAACAAGGTCAGATTCTCTAAAATAATTTAAGAATTGAGAGTTTATTAGAAATTTAAAATCTACTCCTACTTTAAGAAATAAATGCCAAATAATACACCTTAAAAGGTTAAATGTTAAAGTTAAGCTATTAATGAGCGAATAATATTTGGTAGTATAAATTTCACTCTCAATAACTTTCATTTTGGCGCGGAGAGGGTTTTCTTTAGAAAGCTGTATGAATGTTGAAAACTCAGCATCTGGTATAAATTTGTGTAGTGTATCTATGGTTGTTGATACTACTGCAAATGAACCTCTATTGTATTCGCATGTTTTAGTGTTTCTACAAGCAGATTTTATTATCAATATATTGTTAACCATACTTTTTACTCCATTTTTGTGTTCCTTGATAATATCTTAAAGATAGATTTTCGATTATCATCTTCAAATATTGTGATATTTCCTCAAATGTTTATTTTACAAAAACTTCAATAGTTTCGACTTGTAAACCGATTCTTACATGCCGCCGGTGCATTGCATAATTTGGTCGCCATTTTTTGTTTTCTCTCTCATGATCATCTTCAAACCTAACAATATCATTCTCTGTCACATGTTCACCAATATGCACCACGGAATATCTCGAGGAGAATTTTACCGGGATTGTAGAGTCCCTACTTCTCCTGGTCCATAGGAATATGTTCTTCCAATACACAATAAAATTTTGTACAGATCCTTATTCGCTTTTGACAATCTTTTTACGCCTTCTGCTTTTCCATTCTCTCTCAACCCCAACCATCTCCCTTATCTGCTCCCTCTGCTGCCCGTATGCACTATCTCAAAATCCACCCCGCGCCTCTCGCACTCTCTTATCACCGGGCTCATCTTGATAATCTCGGGGCGGGTGCCCAAGATAATGGCTAGCTTCACTGGAGGACACCTCCGGGAAGAGAATAATTCAGGAACATAATGAATAGCATGTTTTTCGCACCATTACCTTATCACAGGACATCATGAAAGAGCCTGTAAGAATTTTCCACCGGACGCTAAGACTCACTGAACATATTTAAGTTTTCTGAAATTGTCTCAAGGAATATTGAGGGGGTGGGAAGTGGAAATGGTGCAATTTTATTAAACCAAGGTTCTATATTCAAGTTTTCACGATAAATTGAGGAAGTATGCATGTAACTGAACAGGCTGTCCTACAATTATTGCCAGTAATATGAAAGTTCCTTTGTTTCCGATCTAAAGGCTCTATATACCTTCTTTTTCTCCGTTTTACGATGAAATTGAAGTGCCGGACAGCCTGTTCAGTCGGGGATCGTAGACAACAACATGCCAACAAAGCCTTAGCTCTGACAATGTTCGCAATAGTAGATCGTCCCGCCCATGTAGCTGCCCTTTTGCTTATCGCTGCCACAGACAGGACATGGCGTCAACAATGATTTTTTGCTGAACATGGTGATATAACCACCATATCTGCCAAACAAATCCTTCTCAGTATCTCTTCCACTGTTGTCAGTCATTTTCTTCAAAACTGTCTTGACAGCATTATAGAGATTTTTGAATTCATCGTCAGAAATATCTGTTATTTTTCTTTTTGGATGGATTCCCGCAGTAAACAGGATATCCTGAAGAACACCGTTTCCAAGTCCTGGAATACGTTGTTCTGTTGCCAGGAAAGCCTTGGCTGATAGCTTCAGAACATTTTCACTTTTTAGCGAACAAAAATAATCAAAATCAAAAGCATCGCAAAGTGGCGATATTTTGTCCCTTGCAGCAATATAATATTCGTTATGATTCTCCCCCTCACGATATGCGCTTAAACCACCATACATCTGTACGACGGAAACCAATGCAGTTCCATCCTCAAACTCAATATAAAGTTGGTGTTTTTTAGGCACCTTTGTCAGGTCCTCATAATAACTTAGAGCTGCACCGTCACTTATCAAGATTCTGCAATCACCGACCGCAGTTTCGATCATTCCCCCCAGTGCTTTTGAGATACCGATCTGTTTCCCCGCAAGCAGGTCATTATAGCCTTCCGGATCACCGAAGTACCAGGCAAACTTATGTGGTGTCTGATTAGCAGCAACAAAGCGTATGATCTTACCTTTGATAGTTTCATTGATCTGCTTTGCTATCGTATTGCTTTCGGGTATTTCCAGCATTATTTTCCTCACGTATGTCTTTTGGAGTTAACTTCCTCTCCTTTGAAATATGAAAGATATCAACATTGTTCAAGGTGACCTTGCTTCCACATAATACAAATGATGCCTGTCCGGACAGTACATATCCAGCTCGATCTTTAACTTCTGCACCAGGTCAC
>NZ_JADQBZ010000005.1:0-283790 GCF_016278365.1 Methanolobus sp.
TGCCGGGGTTATTGTCAACATTGCGATTATAGTCAGTCCCTCCGTTTCGGGGAAATACAGGGTGGTAATCTCAATTACCACTCAGTTCCCTTGCTTTTTCGTACATCCAGAGTGCATCCTCTTCTTTTCCGATGTTTTCAAGTATGTAACCAAGATTGTTCAGGGTACATGCTGCACTTTCCCTGTATGAGAGGTTATCAGGCTCCTCTTCAAGGATCATGGCATATCTTTTGAGCGCATTCTCATACAAGGGTTTTGCCCTCTCCAGCTCTCCTTCTTCAAGTAAGAAATACCCCAGGTTGTTAAGTATATACGCTACGTTCTGATGATATCCTATATTGTGGCTGTCCTCTCCGAGAAGTGTCTGGTATTCCATAAAAGATGCTTCAAACAACCCTCTTGCCTCTTCCACATGTCCCATGTCCGTCAGTAAGGCTCCTAGTTTGCATCTTATAGATGCTGTCCTTTCCAGGTAGAAAATATTCGAAGTGTCCTCTGCAGCCAGTTCTCCATAGGAGGACAGTGCGCTTTCATAGTACTTCTTCGCCTCGTCCATGTACCCGTTCTCATCAAGCAGGAGCGCCATATTTTCTAGTATCATAGCGCTGTCTTTCCCAATGTATGCATTGCCGGGATCCATTTCTGCAAGTTTTTCATACAACCTGAGCAACATGTCGTATCCTTTGATCCTCTGCTCAAAATCCTCAATCTCCGGAACGGATATCTTCAAGTTTTCCAGCATGCGCGCGACTTTTAAGCGATATTGTGAATTCTTACCTTCCCCCAAAAGAAGTTTCAGATAGATTTCCATCCCTTCTGCGACCTGACCTTCATCGATCATCAGATTTGCTATCTCTTCCCTGAGGCTTCGTATGTTCTGGAAGTATCGCAGGTTATCTGGTTCTATGGCAAGTAGTTTTTCACGCATTGCAAGTATCTTCTCATATTCAGCGATCAGCGTCCCCCTGTTGCCGGCATCAAGGGGAGTTCTCTCCATGTTCAGGAGGATGCTGTCAATTTCATCTCTATGACTTTTAACAGAAGGCTCCAGATCACAGAGCTTGAAATATATATCAAGAGCTTTGTCATTTTCTTTCAGCCCTATCAGGACACTGCCGAAAGATTCAAGAGCAGAAACAAGCTTTTCACTGTATTCTTCGTTGCTACTTTCTATGGATAGCAATGACCCATACATTGCAGAAGCCTTCTCAAAATGTTCCGCAGCTTCCGTGTGCATTCCCATGTCCAGCATAAGTTTTCCGGTCTCACTCTGCAAGCCTGCAATATCCTTTTTAATTCCGGCATCATCTGGCATGATCTCCCCAAGTCTTGTAAGCTTGTCAAGTGTTGCACTGCAGGCTCTGATCTTTTCCGTACTGTCATGTATCCTGTCTGTGAGCTTGTGCAGGTGATCGACGATGGATATGGCGCCCGACTGGAACATCTCATCCGATGCTTCCGCCTCAAGAGCTTCCAGTGCAATGTCAGAAGCCCGGACAAGGTCCTGCAGAGCCACGCTTTCTTCATGAAGTTCCTCAAAGATCGTTCCACGGATGTCCAGAGCAAAAGCAACATTCAGCCGATAGGACATGTTGGAAGGATCGATGTCCTGTAGCAGCTCGCATGTTGTGAGTATTAGTTCATGGTCCCGCAGTTTTTCCTGTGAGCTCTCTTCCGGGTCTATCATCTCATTAAGTTCTCTGAGCGCAGAGATGATCCCTGAGCGGTATTCCTGATTCTCAGGGTCTTTTTCAAGTAACTCCCGGAGGGACTGCAAAGAATTGATGAGCTTCTCTCTTCCACTTTCCAGATCATTTGATTCTGCAAAAGGTTCTTGATTTTGTTCTTGATTTATATCTTCTGATGGTGTCCCTGCAGTGCTAGTTGAGCCACCATCATTCCTTTCTGCAGCAAGGCGTTCCTCTATTGACTGTGCCTCCCCGTACAGGGCTTCTGCATCACTGGTTTTACCGGCAGACATAAGCATATCTGCATAGCCCTTCAGGGCAAAGGCGAGCCTCTCGACATAAAGTGCTGTGGGATCCATTTCGATAATTTTGCGGTAGGTATCCACTAGTTGCCGGTACTTCTCCTCCGAAAGATTCCCCGATGAGCTGTCTGTTTCGAGGTTGAGAAGATTTTCAAGGATAGTTGCCATCTTGAATTGCATGGTTGTAGCCCTCATAGCTTCCTCCGGGCTTTCCCTGAGTATGCGTAAAGCCTTTTCAAAGCTTTTTTGTGCAGCTTCCTCTTCCCCCTCTTCTGCCAGCAGGGCACCAAGGTTATTCAGCGTTGAAGCAGCATTTGACCTGTAAGTCATGTTGTTACTGTCACTTCCCAGAAGTTTATCATAAGCATGTATAGATATATCATAATTTTTTCTCGCCTCTTCGCTGTATCCCTTATTTTCCAGGATACCGGCCAGATTACTGAAAATACCTGCCCTCTGTTCATTGTTCACATAGCCCTTGTCCGAAAGTTCATTGCTGATATCGACAGCACTCCTGTATCTTTCAAAAGCATCATCCTCATGACCTGTGGAAAGCAAAAGATCTGCGTATGTCTGCAATACAGTGGCATGGATATCGGGCGATTCAGCCTCTATTACATTGTATTCTGCCAGCTCCAGGGCATGAAGCGCATCTGCATATAGCCCTTTCTCTATGAGGGACACCCCTTTGTTCAGGTGTCTGACTGCTATATCTCTTGATCGTGTGGACATAGGTGGTATTTCTCTGGATAGTCAGTTATGATAGTGAGGGTTGGTACTGATTGCTAGTCAATTGATTCTATAATCCAAAGCAACAGTTAACATAGTATTATATTTTTCTGCCGGAATGTTGCTAGTTGCATTACATTATTTAAAAATGCACCTATGGGGCAGGTATAAGCAAAAACAGCTTTTGGGAAGGATGGGTCACGCATCCTGTCCTGTGGAGTTCTATCTTCTATCGATCATTTCATCTATGTTCACTTCAAGCTCTCTGTGAACCATTCTCCTGCGATTGCGGCAACTTCTTCCAGTTTGCCCGGTTCCTCGAACAGGTGTGTTGCCCCCGGAACTATTTTCATTTCCTTTTGTACGTTCAACCTGTCCAGAGCCCACCTGTTCATCTCTATGACAGGCGTGTCCCTGCCTCCCACAATGAGCAGCGTGGGAGCTTTTACATTTGCCAGGGACTCCTTTGCAAGGTCTGGCCTGCCTCCCCTGGAAACCACGCTCATGACAGCTTCAGGCTTGCGGGCAGCAGCTATAAGAGCTGCAGCGGCGCCTGTACTAGCTCCAAAGTAACCTATCTGGAGATCTTTCGTAGCCGGCTGTTGTAACAGCCAGGCCGTGGCCGCGACAAGACGGGTGGCAAGCATTTCTATATCAAAGCGAAGATGTGCGGTCACTGCGTCCATCTCCTCTTCCTCCGGAGTCAGCAGGTCAAACAGCAATGTTGCAAGTCCTCTTCCCTGGAGGTGTTGTGCGACAAACCTGTTCCTCGGGCTGTGCCTGCTACTACCGCTGCCGTGAGCGAACACCACAATGCCTGTCGCACCTTCAGGTATGCTCAAATCTCCTTCAAGAGTGATCGGACCCATCGGGATGTTGACAGGCTCTTCAAGCATTGGCACCTTCATCTCTAATCCTCATCCTTTCGATTCATTCCTGCAGCTTCCTCAAGTAAGTTGCAAACCTCTTTGTCACTAGTCTGAGAAAAATCCACATACCAGGCACCCACTCCATAGAAAGGTTCAGGGGTTGTCAGGCATATTGCTTCATCAACTTCTTCTTCAAAACCTTCGCATGTATCTTTTGCAGCAGTGGGAACTGCCACTATCAGATGTGCAGGTTTCTGGGTCCTCACAGCTTTTACTGTCGCATTCATAGTAGCACCTGTAGCTAATCCGTCGTCTACCAGGATAACTGTCCTGCCTTCTATGCGCGGCTCCTCTTTTCCTTTACGATATAACTGTTCTCTTCTCTCCAGTTCCACCTGCTCCGCAGCAGCGACAGCAGCGATTGTATCATCGGAAATTCCCAATGATCTGACCACATCCATATTCAGCACACGGATGCCTCCACTGGCAATGGCTCCCATCGCAAATTCCTCATGTCCCGGAACTCCCAGTTTCCTGACAATGAAGACATCAAGCTGTGCTCCCAGTTTCTTTGCAACCTCAAAAGCTACCGGCACTCCTCCTCTTGGCAGTGCAAGCACAAGCAGGTCCCTATTCCCTGAATACTTGGAAAGCCTCTCTGCAAGCTTTTGACCTGCATCAATTCTGTCACTGAATAAACTCATTGTTCCTTCCCCTGTTTTATAATGTCCTTAATTACTATTTTACTTATGCGCATGAGAGTACTGCAAGTACCAATGTCACTCGAATCTCCTGGGAAGGATAATCAGTAGCTGTATTGTGTTTCCTGTAGCTGGGATTACAGTAGAATACTTATATTTGATAAGGATGATAATTAATTAACTAACATTCGTTATCGGTATATATCTTCAAATCTATCCTCGAGTAACTACATCCCGCTAAAAAATGATTCCCATGAAAACGAAAAGATATGTGCTTCCTTTTATATTCATGCTTATTGCAACATCTCTTTTTAGCCCTCTGGCTGTCAGTGCCGCTACTGACGCAAAGGATTTCAATTCACATGCTGTTGCTCTCACAAAAGATGGAACTTACGACCAGGCACTTGAATATTATAACAAGGCCCTTGCTCTTGACTCCTCAAATACCGAAACACTGGATAATAAGGTCTCAACTCTGTTCCTCTCAGGGCAGTATCAGGAAGCTTATGACGTAAACAAAGTTCTGCTTAACAGATATCCAGGCTCTCCTACTGCACATTTCAAGAAGGGACTTATCCTTTCTGCGACAGGGAATTATGAGGATGCTATAAGTTCCTATGACACATCCCTGAACATGCTTACAAAAAGCGGTTCTGATTACGATAATGGCTTTGACATCGGTAGCATTATGCTGTCACAGGGAAACGATATATCACAATTGACGGAGTTTGACTCACGGGCCGCTACCATATTGTATCACAAGGGCAAAGCACTTGAGAAGGCTGGCAGATACGAAGAAGCTTTGGTGTGCTATGAGAATGCCACTGCACTCACATCGTTCTATGCAGATTCATTGCATAAAAAGGCCCTCCGGTCTTATAGCTCCGGAGAGAATGACAAGGCTGTTCAACTGTTAGACACTGTCCTCTTAATCGAACCTTACAATGCCGTAGTATGGTATGAAAAAGGACTTGCACTTGATGCAATGGGGAATCCCGGAGATGCTATTGGTTGCTACAGTCAGGCGATAGAGCTTGATCCTTCATATGAGGACGCTCTTTTAGAGAGAGCAAAGGCATGGGAGAAAGCAGGTGATATCGGATCAGCAATAGAGGATTATAATCTTCTGCTTTTGGCTAACCCTTCCAGTTCAGAAGCCTGGTATGGCCTGGGGCGCAACTATGAAGGACAAGGAAATTACGAGTATGCTTTAAGGGCATATGAGCAGATTCTTACCTATGACCCCTCCAATAAGGAGATCTGGTCAAAGAAAGGCTTCCTGCTGGATTCCCTGGGTATGTACGATGAAGCTATACTGGCATATGATATGGCCCTTCAGCTTCAGAACCAGCGCAGGCCTTCAGTTTCAAACGAGGTTACTGCATCGGATATATTCGCATCAGATGTCGATATGATGGCTTCCTATGATGAACAACCTGCGTTCACATCGGATACCGCCGGGATATGGTATAATAAAGGACTGGCCTATGACAGGCTTGACAGGCACAAGGAGGCTGTCGACGCCTATGACCGGGTGCTGGCCCAAGAAAAAGGTTTTGCCGTCGTGTGGTATAAGAAGGCTGTTGCGCTGGACAGTTTGCAACAATACGAGAAAGCCATTGATTGCTATTCTCATGCCCTCAAAATTGATTCATCCTATCCCCGGGTATGGTATGAGCTAGGTCAGGACTATGACCGGCTTGGAAAAAGCAGTATGGCGCTGAAATCTTATTCAAGTGCTCTCAGTCTGGACCCGTATTTTGCAGCTGCGTGGTATGCAAGTGCTGCAGATCTCTCACGGCTCGGAAAACACAGCGATGCGATTGAGTATTATGATGGGGTTCTCGAACTTGAACCCGGCTTCGTAGATGCCTGGTTTAAAAAAGGCAGTTCTCTTGACAGTCTGGGGAGATATGAGGAAGCTATCGTTTGCTATGAACAGGTGCTTGAGCTGCAGCCCTCACATCCTGATGCGACAGAGAAGATGAATGCCGGAATGCAGAGACAGAACGGTACTTCAAACACTCTCATAGGGTCGATGACCGTTACGAACAATAGCAGGCTGGCAGGGAACGCAGCTAATGACATGCTGTTACCTAATGCTTTTGTCCTGTACAACAGCTTTTCACCTGCACCCGCATACAGTGCAAGGAAAGCGGCTGGTATTTCTGAGATGCTTGGCATGCCCGTAAACCTTGATCAGCTATGGGTTAGCAAAGGCGATGCTCTCAATGGCATGAACATGCCCGAAGATGCCATGGCCTGCTATGATAAGGCATTGATGTTAAACAGTGATTCAACTGCTGCATGGTCCGGCAAAGGCTTCTCTTTCGACCTGTTAGGTATGCATGAGGAAGCACTTGGACTTCATGAAAAGGCTCTTCTGGCACAGCCTAATGATCCTGAAGCCCTTTTAAGAACAGGGATCTCACATTATAGGAATATGGATGAATGGACCGCACTTGAATATTTTGAGAGAGTGCTGCAACAGGAACCTGGCAACCAGGAAGCTCTATCCTATAAGGCATCTGTCAGTGAGAGCCTTTCACTGTATTCTTACGCCATAGAATGTTATGATGCCATGCTCGCAGAAGATCCTCAGAACACCGAAGTATTGTATAAGCTGGGACTAGCGCAGTACCAGGCCTACAGGTATGATGATTCACTGAAATCCTTTGATAAGGTTCTGGAGCATGATAATTCAAATGTGACTGTACTTATGTACCAGAGTATGTCCTCCGCGCAGATGGGCAACTATGACAAAGCTATCCGCTACCATGAACTTATACTTGAGATACATCCGGATGACACTGGGGTACTTTTCACCATGGGAGCAACCTACGAGAAAGCCGGCCAGTACTCAATGGCTATTGGGACATACGATCGGATACTTGAACTTGAGCCTGAGAATACCCGGGCATGGAACCAGAAGGGATTTGCCTACTATCTCATGGATGACCCTGCAACAGCAGCAGATATGTTTGACAAGTCAATATCAATTGATCCGGGGAATCCATCTGCCTGGTATCACAGAGGTATGCTGGCTTATATGCTCAGTAGTCCAAAAGGTGCTGTATATTATTACGACAAGGCACTGGAGCTGGATCCTGCCTGTATAACTGCATGGTACAACAAGGGATTTGTCCAGAATGTCCGGGGAGATACGGAAGGTGCAATTGTGAGTTATGACAGGGTACTGGAATTGGATCCCGCTTCCGTCTCAGCTATGTACAACAAGGAATTTGCCCTGTATCGTCTGGGTAAGTCCTCGGAAGGCGCTCAGTTACACGAAGTGATAGGGCTCATAGATCCTGAGTTTGTTGCCTCTTTGCAGGACCGGGGCACAGCTTTCTTCCTGCCGACAGCCTATAGTGACACACTTGACTATGAGCTGCCGGTAAGATGGTACAATGGCACCACCGAGTATATCCAGGTGAGTGAGAAGTAAGTTGCAGGGGTGGATATCACAAACTTTATCGTGCATATCCTCCTTTTCTTACCATGCTAAAATCCCTTATTTTTGATATGGATGGCGTGCTGCTGGACTCTATGCAGTCCCATGCCGATGCATGGATACAGGTTTCCCGTGAATGGGGAGTTCATGTCAGCAGGGATGATATCTACGAGATAGAAGGAGCTAATCACGTACTGGGTCTGCAGTGGCTTTTCCAGAAAGCTGGACGGGATCTGGCTCCCGAGCATTACGGCCCAATTCTTGCCAGAAAAGTGGAGATATTTTCCAGCATGGCTCAGGTGAGGCCTTTTGAAGGAATCCACGGTTGCCTTGAAAAACTCGGCAAGTTGTTCGATCTTGCCGTTGTGACAGGCTCCGAGAGAGTAACAGTCATGCGATTACTGGATGAGTTCTTTCCGGGCACATTCGATGTGGTCGTATGCGGGGATGATGTGCAGCGAGGAAAACCCTTTCCTGATCCATACCTGAAAGCTGTGGAAATGCTTAGTGTCCTGAAGGAAGAATGCATCGTCATCGAGAATGCTCCTATGGGAGTTGAGGCTGCAAAGAGTGCGGGGCTTTTTTGCGTGGGTGTTCCAACTTACGTTGCTGCCGATAAGTTATCAAAGGCTGATATTGTTCTGGACAACCATTCATCTCTCTCCGACTACCTGTTGCGGATGGTGCCAGACCATCTTTCGGAAGGTTTTAAAGCGTAATTTCCTAATATGTAACTATGGACAATACGGCAGATAACACAGATCCAAGAGAACAACTTCAGGAAGACCTGAAAAACCTGAAACAGGATTTCAGCAAAAATCCCGGCATGGACAACCTGTTCCAGATTGTCGTTATCTATGACGCACTTGGGCAGACCGAACGCGGCATAGGTTTTGCAGAGGCTTTCCTCATGCAGATAGAAGATGAAATGGAAAGGCTCGTAATGAGTACAATGGTCCTTAGCATGGTGGATAGGGATGATGAGGCAGTTAAACTCCTGGGAGAAGCAGAGGAAAAGTTCCCGGAGGACATCCGGCTGAAAAGATACCGGGGCATGCTACTTAACAAGCAAAGAAAGTTCCCGGAAGCTGTTGATGCATTTAAGGTCTTGCTGGAAAAAGATCCGGGTGACCTTGAAGCGGTATCAGGGGAGATCATAGCTCTCCTTGGCCTAAAAAAGCATGAACTAGCTATGAAAGCATACCAGAGCTCCATCAATATAACCCCCCGGGAAGCTCCGCAATGGCATTTCAAGGGCATGCTTGATGGCCTGATGAGTGAGCATCTTTCTAAAATGCAGCAGGACAGTCCGAATGAAGACCGTGATAAGAAGCTTTCTGAGAGCTTCATGCGCATCAGTAGCCTGATTGATAGTTTCGGCCCGGATGTCCGTAACTTTTACAGGATGGGACAAGTTGCAGGGAAGGAGGCTTACCATCTGACAATGGATGATGCAGAGAAAGAATAAGTTACTTTAACAGGAAACATTCTCTTTCCTTCTCTTTTTCATTTCCTGATTCCCGTTCATCTTTTTGGATTTGCAGGTAACACCATCTATTTACATCTCCTCATTATATGTCCTATGCAGGCATATATCTCTTCTATATTTGTCCTATTAAGGTAAAATATGCTCAAATCAGGGATAGTTTTATAACTTATTTTTGTCCACTTTGAGTTAATGAATAAGTACACTGTCAGATGCTTGCACTGTGGAGAGGCCCATGAACCATATTCACTGAACTGCAGGAATGGTGACGACGCTCTCCTGCGTGTCGAGTATTCAGCCAGGCAGCTTCATCCTGCGGACATGCCCGGTATATGGCGGTATAAGGAATGGCTGCCTGTACAAGGCATCATCGAAGAAGGTTCGGGAAAGACTGTCACTTACAAAAGTGAAAAGCTTGCCTCGGAATTGGGGCTTAATGACCTGTGGATCGCCTTCAATGGTTACTGGCCTCAAAGAGATGCCAGGATGATGACCTGCACATTCAAGGACCTGGAATCATTCCCGACCATGCAGCGACTGAAGGAACAGGATGAGGTAAGGATAATGGTGGTTGCATCTGCAGGCAACACCGCAAGAGCCTTTTCCCATGTGTGCAGCATCACCGGCCAGCCTTTGCTTCTGGTTGTTCCGCAGGAGAGCTCACACAGGTTATGGACGACTCATGAAGACACCTCCGCGGTCTTCCTGGCTACAGTGGAAGGTGATTACTTTGATGCTATTTCCCTTGCAGGCAAGATTGCCTCAAGAGAAGGGTTTGTAAATGAAGGCGGGGCCAGGAACGTCGCCAGGAGGGATGGCATGGGGACTGTTATGCTTGATGCCGTCCTCACGGCAGGTTCACTTCCCGACCATTATTTCCAGGCGGTGGGAAGCGGTACAGGCGGAATATCTGCATGGGAGGCATCCATGCGGCTGATAGAGGATGGCAGATTCGGCTCAAAGCTCCCGCGGCTTCATCTGGCACAGAGCCTCCCCTGTGCTCCGCTGTACTCTCTTAAGTATGGAACTGATGCTGTTGCACCAGAATGCCCCGGGGGGATGTATGATGACGTGCTGTTCAACCGGAAACCCCCGTATGCGATAAAAGGGGGCGTCAGGGACGCGCTCGAAGCTACAGGCGGAACTGTATATGCAATAAGGAATAAGGAAGCGGCTGAATCACAGTCAGTATTTGAAAAAGAAGAAGGCATAGACATAAATCCTGCTGCTGCGGTGGCTGTTGCAGCGCTGGTGAAAGCAGTACAGGAAGGCAATGTCCAGCCCGACGACCGGATAGTCCTGAACATAACCGGCGGCGGTCAGAAGAGGCTGATGCAGGACTATCCCGTAAAGATAATTGAGCCATCTGTAAAGGTATCTGCAAAGGACCCCAATGCAGAGGATATGATTGTAACTATGGTACAAAATGTGTTTGGTGTATATAAATGAATGAAGAACTGACTCTAACAATACTTGGCGGTGTCGATAAGGACGGGGTACCGGAACCTGTGAAATTCCTGGAAGTAAGCAAAGGCGAGATCATAGGAATTGTGGGGCCAACCGGTTCGGGCAAGAGCACCCTCATAGATGATATAGAACAGCTTGCCCAGGGAGACACGCCTACCGGCAGGTCCATACTTATCAACGGTAAAAGACCGGATGCTGGTATCCGTGTAGACCCGCGGAAAAAACTTGTGGCACAGTTGTCCCAGAAGATGCATTTCCTGGCAGACATGACAGTTGTGGATTTCCTTCACATGCATGCGCGCAGCAGGGGTAAGGGGCCTGAGCTCGTAGACAGGGTCATCGAACTTGCCAACACACTGACAGGAGAGCCGATATCCCCTGACCATTACCTGACAGTTCTCAGCGGAGGCCAGTCACGGTCCCTGATGACAGCAGACATTGCGGTCATAAGTGATTCTCCTGTAGTCCTGATAGACGAGATCGAGAATGCAGGTATTAAGAAACAAGAGGCTCTCCGGCTGCTTTCGGGTGAGGGGAAGATCGTTGTTGTAGTCACTCATGATCCTGTCCTGGCACTGATGGCATCCCGCAGGATAGTTATCCGCAACGGTGCAATGATGGACATTATCACTACCAGCAGGGAGGAGCAGGATGTGTGTGGCAGGATCACTCAGGTGGACAACTGGCTCATGTCCCTGAGGGATACCATTCGCAGGGGAGAGATCGTAGAGGAGCTGGCATGAAGCTGGTGGTACTTGCGGGTACTCCCGGTTCAGGTAAAACCTCCGTGCTGCTCCATACCATCAGGTCGCTTATTAAAAGCGGAAAGAAACCGGCTGTCGTTAAGGTCGATTGCCTGTGGACAGATGACGATCAGCGCTTCAGCAAGCTTGGCATCCCGGTACATGTGGGTCTTGCAAAGGACATGTGCCCCGATCATTTCACTATCTATAACACCGATGCAATGCTGGATTGGGGGGCATCAAATGGCGCTGACATCGTTTTGAACGAGACTGCAGGACTGTGCCTTCGATGTGCGCCATACCCGGACGAATGCCTGGCCATTTGCGTAATCGATGTCACAACCGGACCTAACACGCCCCTGAAAGTAGGCCCCCTGCTCACAACTGCGGATATAGTCGTTATGACAAAAGGCGACCTGGTTTCCCAGGCTGAGAGGGAGGTATTCAGGGAGAGGGTGCTTGATGTCAATCCTGGGTGTATCATAGTTGAGGCGAACGGCCTTACCGGAAAAGGGGCTTTCGAACTTGCTGAAATGGTCACCGAAGGTCCGGATGTGTGTGACAACATGGTGTTGCGATACAATCCGCCGCTTGCCATATGCTCGCTGTGTACAGGAGAGACCCGTGTGGCGCGCAAGCATCACATGGGAGTGCTGAGACAGCTTGATGGTTTCATGGAGTACAGGGGTGAGTGAACATTGACCGATATCCTGTCACTCCTGCCTGGGTATAATTGCGGAAGTTGTGGCTTCAGGCAGTGCAGGGATTTTGCTGCGCAGCTGAAAAGCTCGGAGGATCTCCAGCGATGTCCTTTCCTCGAGAGGGATACTTTCCGGGAAAATCTCGAAAAACTGACGGCTCTTGTAGGTATCGACACATCTCAGGAAGAAAAGATAATAGGCATTATCGACGGGCTTGAAGCGGATTTCATGCTGGCTCCTCTCAGGGACGAATGCTCCTGCAGGGAGTTCATCCATCCCTTTGATGGCTCAGTTGAGGTACAGGTCGGTGATTTCATCAGATACAGGCCACTTGCCTGTCCAGTCACTCATTTTGCAAAAGTGATCGATATAGATCCTGGCATATACACTATACACCTTGTGGGCCCCTTGCACCGTTTGGGCAGGGAGGACTTCAAGTTCAAGGATCTTGGTCTTTGCATGATACTTGCCTTTGAGGGCAAAATTTCCAGAGGGCAGCTTCCAAAGGTCGGCCAGACAGTCAAATTCATCCCGGAATACTGTATGATGCAGAAAGTCCACTCCGGCATGGTCGTGGGTGTAGAGGGTAAGGATATACGTATAGAGGGTATAGACCTGAAGGTATGGTGAAACCTTTGCCGGTGGATGTAACCTCTCCGGAGGCTGTGTACCAGGGTATGAAGAGAGCAGGCATTGACTTTGTAGTCAGTGTGCCCTGCCTTAACCTGAAGGAAGTTATCCCAATGGTGGATCGGGACCCTGATATCATCCATGTGCCTGTGACCAGGGAGGAAGAGGGTGTCGGAGTATGTGCAGGCGCCTATATGGGAGGCAAAAGGCCTGCCATGCTGATGCAAAACTCGGGGCTTGGGAATTCTGTCAATGCGCTTGCCTCTTTGAATCAATTGTACGGCATTCCTCTTGTAATGATAATAAGCCACCGCGGGGTTGAAGGTGAGCCTATATGTGCCCAGGTGCCCATGGGGGAGCTGACTACGCAGTTGCTGGAAATACTCGAAATCCCTTATTTTATTCCGGATTCAAAGGCTGATGCAATAGAGAAGATACAGGTAGCCTGGAAAACCGCACTTGAGGGAAGGAGACCTTCTGCAGTGCTTTTGCCAATCCCTTTCTGGAGGTAATATAAGTATGCAACGTATCGACGCTATCAGGGACATAGCCCGAAAAGCAGGGCAAGATGATGCTCTCCTTGTATGTAATATCGGTATACCCTGCAAGGAACTCTACAGCGTATGCGATACTCCTGGCAATTTCTACATGCTCGGTTCCATGGGCCTGGCCTCGTCCATCGGTCTTGGCCTTGCACTTTCCCTTCCCCGGAGGATGATCATAGCCATTGATGGCGACGGCTCTGTACTCATGAATCTTGGGAGCCTGGCAACCATAGCCACACAGGCCCCGGAAAATTATCTTCTTGTCATAATTGATAACGGCTCTTACGGTTCCACAGGCGATCAGCCTACAGCAACATCAAAAGGAGCTGATCTGGCAGAGATTGCAAAGGGAGCCGGCAATAGCAGGGTCTGCCGGACCGACAGTCATGAGAAACTGAAACATATCCTGCAGGGTAATGATCACGGTATTGTCGTTGTGAAAGTGGATCCCGGGAATGCAGATGTTCCAAATATCAGCATGTGTCCGGGAGATATAATGCGCAGGTTCATGGCCGGATCGTATCAACCATCTGACTAATCCTAAAAGAGCCTTCAAGTATCATTCTTTTGAGCTTTTCCTCAAGCTCCAACGCTCTTTTCCGGTCAGACTGCCTCAGCACTATTGGAACCTCGTGTATCCTGCCTTCCATCTCGAACCTGATGCTCCCAAGCTCTGCGCGGAATACATTTCCGGGACATTGGGTAGTACACAGGCCACAGTTGAAACACTGTTTCATGTTCATGACCGGCCTGTCATTATTGTAATGTATCGCATCCATAGGGCAGCACTCTGCAGCACTGCATTCTTCGCATTGGATACATGATGAAGGCCTGAACTCCACGGAGATGTCGGTGCCCCTCCAGCCGTCTGCATAACTGGTACTGCCAATCGTCACGCGCCTGTCCACGTCCATTACGGGCATCGGTACATCCGTATCTGTCACAATGATAGCATCAAGCACTGACTGGCTGACAACGGGGATAGGTATCGCCCATGAGACTATGCACTCGGGCCCGGCAGAAGTGGAGAACCCTCCCATGAGTGAGGGGTCCATATCGTGCATATCTGCAAATCCGGTGAGGTTTGGCCTTGCCGGACTGCTGCGTGTCCCTTCTCCGATGACAAAACCCTGTGCACCGTTCATGAGCATCCGTGTGCCTATTCCGATTGTTTCAAGCTGCGGGTCATTCTTCAGAGGATTGATCTGGCCGCATCCTGAAAATGTCGCAGTCTTCATATCGGGCTCGAGTTCCGTGGCGTGGAATATCGTGCCTACAGGTTCCCCGGAACAGTTAACGAATGCGGCATAGTTCTTGAATGTGTGCCTGGTGGCAAACAGTTTTGCATGTGGTATCCCATCCAGTGTGATTTTTGTGTGGAAAGTCTCGTTTCCTTCAGTGGTTACTGCAACATCTATTGGCTTCTTCTCTGCCATCTCCCGGAAAAGATGGCCTGCGCCGTATCCGGGAATCGTGTGTGAATGTGCTGTTCCGAAAACCACCAGATCGAGCATGCTGAGGCTTTCGTTCGGACAGGGTCCTACATGTGCGGTTACTCCGTTAAGGAAAACCTTTGACGCTCTCTTGAAGGGAAAAGGAGATTCTACCGGGAAGGAAAACACGGCATAGGTCCCGCTCATTACCGCTCGTGTAGCGGTGGTCACCACATCAACATCTCTTATGGTGATATTCTCCCCTTTGTCCACAAGTTCGCAGATCTCCTGCGAGGTCATCACTACTGCATCGTTACTGCTGATCTTCCTTTTAATATCTTCAATTGAACGCTCCACGATATTACCCATGTATCCACTCACCGGATGTTCTAAAAGAAGATAGGTAACGGTATTTAATTTAAGTTTTGCTATCAGTCCAGACCGAGGATACTTGCCAGCTCAAGCCCTTCGCTTCCGATCTCGGAAAGCCTGTCAAAGGCCTCTTGCTTGGTTATGTATTTCTCGGTACGTGTGCCATCGGAAGATTCTACCTTGATGGTAATCTCGTTCTTGACATAACCGCGCTCGAAGGATTCCCTGACAATTTCCCCATACTGCTGAGCTATCAGCTTGAGGCAGTCGAAAATCTCATTATTGCGAACAGCATCTCTTCCGTCAAGCATTACCTGGGTAAGGGTCTGTGATCGTATGAACAATTCTACATATTTACGCAGTTCGCTCATAAGGTCCTCGATACTTTCCAGCTTAACTGACTTTATGAGGGTCTCATCAGCTGTTATATCTGTTTCGCCTAAGTTGATCTGGCAGTTACCTGCATTGCAGCTGATCCTGAACTGATGTTCTTTCTTCTTTGTCTCGAATGTAGCATCGATATAGTCAACGCCGTCATAATTCACAGAGGCGATAAGATATTCGGATACATCGATCATCTTGACCTTGTTTTCCTTGTGGATCAGGCCGGATTTTGTCCATGTAGGCAGGAACAGGTCTCCATATGCTTCTTTGATGGTAAGTGTCTCATGGGAATAAGTTAATTCGGATGTATATTCCATACCAGAGAAAACGGCTTTCATTGTGCCACTGAGGACACCTTCCTTCATGGAAACATGATACTGGTTAGTTGTCCCGTATATGCCTGATCTGAAAAGAGGATTCAGAGTGGCAAGGATCTCTTTCTCCAGTTTATACAATCCGCTTTCAGAATCGTTCCTTATAATGTCCAGTCTTTGGTTGAGACTCTTGAGCCCTTTTGTGGAGCTAGTGATACAGGCATCCATAACAGCGTTACGGCATTCCAGTATTTCTTTTTCCCTTGCATCCCTGGAAAGGTGATCTACATAAGCCTGGACATCCTTACTGAATTTATCCAGCTCCATTATCCTTGATTCGAGGGAGGATATCTCCTCGGATTCATCTTCGCTAAGCTCAATGGCAGAATTTTCCAGGGGAATGACTTTCTTGGCAGTTCCTATAAAGTCATTCAGGTCCTGAATAAAATCCCTTTGCAATGGTAATGCAGTTGAGTCCTGGAATGTGTATTTCATCCAAATCCCTTTTTGAAATATACTTCTGTTAGTATTATGCCCTCATTTCGATTATATATATTTCGATTTAAGGGTCTGGTAGTTTCCGTGATTATATCACGGATCTTACGCTTTCCAATATCATGTTCATATAGCGTGCAGCGCCGTTCTTCAGATCCATAGGGTGAAGCTGGCCGCTTGCATAAATTTCCTGAAGTCCCTCATAACCTTTACACTTGAGGTCCCCTCCGAATTTTTCAGGCCGCTCAAACACGATCTCTTCATAACGCGGAGAAATATGATACCTGAATAGTTCCAGCACAGGGTTGTTCTCAACTTCTCCCGCTGGACAGAATGCTTTTTTCATCTTGGCATTGATCTCTGCCTCGGAATCATCAACAGAAATGAAATTGTCATTTGATGAGGACATCTTATTGCCGTCGAATCCGAGTATGATGGGTGTGTGTATGCACAGCGGGGCTTTAAAACCCAGTGCAGGAAGTCCCTCTCTTGCAAGCATGTGGATCTTGCGCTGGTCGATACCACCAACAGCAACATCCACTCCCAACATTGCAATATCTATTGCCTGCATGATGGGATAGACCATCTGGGATACCTTTGGGTCATCCATCTGCCGCCCTACCTCGTCCATGCTCCTCCTGGCCCGGTTCAGGGATGTGAGGCGTGTAAGTCTGAGAACGTTAAGCATGTAATCCGGCTTGAGCTGGTAATCTGACCCGTAGACGAAGTTCGTCTCTTCAGGGTCCAGCCCCAGGGCAATGAAACAACGCTTGTTGTAGTCAGCGGTCTCGCGAACCTGTTCAAGCGTTCCCTTCTGGTTAAGATATGCGTGGACATCTGCCAGCAAGACGGTTATCTTGAAGCCCGCTTTCTGCAGGTCAAGGAGCTTGTTGACAGTCAGCACGTGGCCCATATGGATCTTGCCGCTAGGTTCGTACCCGACATAAGCAGTCGGATGCTCTTTTGTTTCCAGGAGTTTCGTCAGCTCTTCTTCTGTTACTATTTCCTGTACGTTCCTTTTTATAAGTTCAAGTCTGTCCATAGGTTCACCGTTGCAATCGTGTGCTGTATAATTGCCTATCTCCTTAAATGCTTTTTCTTACAGGCCGTTCTGGTCATTTCAGCCAAGCAGTTCATCAATAAGATCCGATCCATCTTCAGATTTGAAAAGTGGCAGCTCCCAGTCCTGTTTTACCCGCGTGCGAATGGCGAGCGTTTCCTCCTGCATGTATGGGTTAAAGCCCTCAACTTCGTATTTCTCCCGGAGTACCATTATTCCACGCCTCTGCCAGGAGGGCACAGCCGCTATATTTATACCCCGCTGAAAAAGCAGTTCATGCATCTGGCCTGATTTTTTACTTCTCAGAAGTTCTGAAACACCTTTTTCGTCTATTCCTTCTCTAAGGAGTGTATAATATGCATGGGAGTTGATACAGTTACGCCATGCTTCAGCCTGCCTCCACACCAGGTATTCCCCAATGAGGTTTTCATTTACGGGTATGATCCTTGAATCAAAGGAGAGGGGCTCTCCCGGCTTGAGGAGTAATGTAAGCGCACTGCTGATGAATGAAGCTATCACGGAATCAAGTTTCTCTATCCTGCCGTCAAAGGGTAATTCATTGAAATATAGACTAATCTCGTCAGAAAATGTGTAAGCAAACACCGGACTCAGGCCACTATGCCTGAAAAAGAGCTCAACAGCATCTGCCATTGCAGATGCGAACACCATATCATATGGTTTTTCAAATCCCATGCGAGACAGCACATGCCTGAAGTTGCGGCCATCAACGCGTACAATAACAGGCGGTACACAGTAAAGATCTGAGTAGATCTCTCGCCTTTTCATAGGCAATTCATTCTTCAGGCTCTTGCTTGGCTGGCTTTCTGAACCTGTCAACAATGTTCCTGATAAGAACTATGTCGCCTGTTGTGACTACCCATCTGTAGGGTATTATGACACCTTTTGAAGTGACGTCGAATATGTCCTTGTTTATGGAGGAAACTGCTATTCCTTTTACGGTCCTTTCATCAATGTCCAACACAAGATCGGCAACCTTGCCTACATATGTGCCTGTATCGGTGTAAATGTTCAATCCGAAGAGTGAGGTTATGTCTGCACGCATGGTATCCCTTCTTACTTAGATTTTACTTATATATCAATATTTGTATGTAAGTGCCGGTGCCTTATTTACCGCTTTTGCTAATACCTAATACCGACATCATCATATTTATATTTTTAATATGCTCTGGTGCACATCCTCTGCAGATTGCTTCAATGCCTGCTCCTGCTCCTTAGTAAGTTTAAGCTCGATGATTTCTTCCGCACCATTTTTCCCTATCTTTACGGGGACTCCCAGACAAATGTCCCTGAGGCCGTACTCACCATCAAGATAGACGGAGGCCGGTACGATCTTCTTTGTATCCTTGAGAATTGCTTCGGTCATTATCGCAATCGCTGCAGATGGTGCATAGAATGCACTGCCTGTCTTCAGGTAACCTACTATCTCCGCCCCGGCATTGACCGTCCTTTGTACCAAGCGGTCAATAGTTTCTTTTTCCATCATTTTGGTTAGCGGTATTCCTGAAACGGTAGTATACTCCGGCAAGGGTATCATTGAATCTCCATGACCTCCAAGGACCATCGCATTGACATCCCTCACGTTGCATCCGATCTCTTTTGCGATGAAGGTCGCAAACCGGCTGGAGTCCAGGAGTCCGCTCATTCCGAAAACTCTTCCCCTTTCCTGCTGCATGCACTTTACAGCCGCATATGTTGTCACATCAAGGGGGTTTGTAACTGTCATGATGATAGCATCGGGTGTCTGCTCCTGTATATGGCTGCAAACTTCCCTGGTTATCTTTATGTTCGTTGCAAGCAGGTCATCCCTGTCCATCCCGGGTTTTCGGGCGATACCCGCAGTTACAATAACAATGTCAGAACTACTGATGTCCCTGTAATCATTAGTGCCTGCAACATCCACATTATATCCCATGACAGGTGCTGCCTGGGCGATATCCAGTGCTTTGCCCTGTGCCAGGCCTTCCACTACATCCAGCATCATGACATCCGCAATATCAAGTTCTGCAAGACGCTGCGCTGTCGTGGCTCCCACATTTCCGGCTCCAATTATTGAGACTTTCATAAATTATCCCTGTTTAATTATCAAGTCATACCCTTAAGCCTTTATCCATGGCCGGGGTGCATTATATAAAGAATGATCGTATTTGTAAATTTCCCGGTGGAACGTTATGATTTATCATATATCAGACCTAACAGGTTAAGTGAAACAAATGCTTACCAGTACATACATTCATATTCCCCGGGTAGGGACCACGGTGGAGAAAAAGATATGGTCAAGTGGCATCAGGACCTGGGATGAGTTCCTGGATAAAAAGAGCGACCTTCACATACCACGTTCCAAGATGGAGCTTATTATTCCCGGAATAGAGGAATCCCGCGAACGGTTGATGTCCCGTGACTGTGAGTTCTTTGCAAGATCACTCCCAAGTGCGGAACACTGGCGGGCTTTCCCTGAGCTAGGTGATAAAGTGGCTTATGTTGACATTGAGACCACAGGTCTTTCACCCTGTCATTCGCACATAACAGTCATCGGTATATATGATGGAAAAGAGGCAAAGACGTTTGTCCGGGGCATAGATATGGACGACATAGTGGAGGAGTTTGAGAAATACGATTTCCTTGTAACCTTCAATGGTGCAAGGTTCGATCTTCCATTTATCAAGCGCGAGTTCCCTCAGGTTGACCTGAATAAACTTCATGCAGACCTGATGTATCCTCTGAGGCGCGTATCTCTTACAGGCGGCCTTAAAAAGATCGAAGTGGAACTTGGCATCACCAGAAGCGAGGATGTTGCGGGAATCTCCGGTTTTGACGCAGTGCGCCTGTGGCATCAATACGAAAGAGGTGATGAGGAGGCACTTGAACTACTCCTTGAGTATAACAGAGCCGATATAGTCAACCTCGAAACGATAATGCAGATGACCCTTCCAAGATTTATTGATAACAAGTTTGCAGAATGCAGATGATATGGTTCCTGATCTAAGCAAGATACCTGATTCTCCCGGTGTATATCTCATGAAAGATGTATCCGGGGATATCATCTATGTCGGAAAGGCGAAATCCCTTTCCAGAAGAGTGCGTTCTTATTTCCAATCATCTGCCGGTCATACGCCCAAGACAAAGGTGCTTGTCAGGCATATAGAGGACATCGAGTTCATACTGACAGCTACTGAAATAGATGCTCTTGTACTTGAGGCCAACCTTATCAAAAAGTACAAGCCTCGCTATAACGTGCGGCTGAAAGATGACAAACGTTATCCTTATGTCAAAGTCACTGTAAATGAAAAATATCCGCGCATATTCCTTACACGCAGAAGGTTGATGGATAATGCTCTCTATTTTGGCCCTTACACTAATTCCAGGGCTATTCGCAGTACTCTGGAACTTATATCGAGAATATTCCAGTTGCGCAAATGCCGAAAACCCATCGTGGCAGGAAGGACAAGACCCTGCCTCAACTACCACATAAAGTTATGTACTGCTCCGTGCAGGGGCGCAATGGAAGAGAGTGAGTACAGGGCACGTATCATGGAGGCTGTGCGCTTTTTGAAAGGTGATACCTCCGGCCTGCTGAGACAACTGGAAGAGAGAATGCATCTGCTTGCACAGCAACAGGATTATGAATCCGCTGCAGAGGTGCGTGACCAGATAGAGGGAGTGAGATGCCTCAGCCAGCAACAGATAGCAACCTCGGGCACAGACGACAGGGATGTCATTGCAGCGGTATCTGACGAGACCGTGGTATTCCTCCAGATATTCTACATAAGGCATGGAAGCATGGTAGGGAAGGCCGATTTCTCTCTTGTCGGGGCTGAAGGCTCCAAAGAGATACCCGAAGCCCTTGCCACATTTATCAAACAGTATTATCAGGACTCTCCCATCCCTCCTGAGATACTTGTACAATATGAGGTGCCTGAGAAAGAACTTATCATGACATGGCTTAGCGGCAGGTCCGGCAGGGAAGTCAAATTGCATGTGCCCCAAAAAGGTGATAAGAAGAAGATGCTTGAAATGGCTGTCCGTAATGCGGAAATGGCTATGAGGGTGGCTGAGCTGAGACCCAGTCCGTCTGTTGCTGCACAGGCTGCGCTTAAAGAGCTTCAGGAAGTGCTGTCGCTTGAGAAACTGCCTCAGCATATAGAGGGCTTTGACATATCCAATATCTCAGGTACCAATGCAGTGGGATCGATGGTGGTATTTGAGAATGGCCTGCCTTCAAACAGCAAATACCGCCAGCATAATATCAGGACAGTAAAGGGAATAGATGATTTTGCAATGATGGCCGAGGTGGTTGCCCGCAGGTACACACGCCTGATAAAGGAAAATGCACCTCTGCCGGACCTTGTTCTTATAGACGGGGGGCCGGGTCAGGTAAGTGCGGCAAAGTCTTCTCTGGATTCCCTAGGGCTTGATATTTCTATTATAGGACTTGCAAAACGCTTTGAGCATATCATAACTCCCAGGAAAGGTCCTGAGGAAGTGATCATCCTTCCCAAGACCTCTTCCGCGCTCAAGCTCTTGATGCATATCAGGGATGAAGCCCATCGTTTTGCTGTCACATCCCATCGTCGCAGGAGATCCGCGACACTGACTCATTCCGAGATCGATGCAATACCTGGAATCGGTCCCGGTAAAAAGAAACTATTGCTCGAACACTTTGGTTCGGTGGATAACATAAGGTCTGCATCCGTCCAGGCCCTGACAGAGGTCAAAGGGATAAACAAGAAGATTGCAGAGTCTATTCATGCATATCTTAAGACCCAAAATTAAAATATCTTGTGTCCCTACCTTCTTATAGGAAGTTTGAAAGTTAATCTGAGTTAGTGTTTTAAGGGTGAGTTGAAAATGGGAAATGAACTTGATTTTTATGGCAACATCAGGACTCCTGATGTCAGGATGCTTTACGATATGTCCGAGGTTCTCTTTGACAGGGAATGGCTCATGTCCGCTGAAAATATGGAGTTGTACTACATGTACAGGAACCTTTACAGGAACAACTCCGAGCATGAGCTCATAAGCAGGCACAACCTAAGATATGATATCACGATAATACCTCCCCGGATGCTGGGAAGGGAATATATAAAGACCGCCGGTCATTATCATCCCCATGTTCCGGGAACTGAGCTTTCATACACTGAAGTTTACCAGGTGCTTGAGGGTAAAGCTACTTACCTGCTGCAGAAGCAGGAAGGTGACATGATAACTGATGTAATGGTCTACAACGCAAAGAAGGGAGATTGTGTGCTCATACCTCCGGGATACGGGCATATAACCATCAACGCTACAGGTGAGATCCTGAAGATGGCAAATTGGGTGTACAGGGATTTTTCCTCTATATATGGGACTATCAAGGAACTTTCAGGAGGGGCTTATTACCTGCTTGTGGAAGGATTCGTCAAGAACTCTCAATACAAGGATGTTCCGCCCATTCGGTTCATGGATGTCAGGGATTATCCGGAACTGGGACTTTTTGCAGGGAAAGATATGTATGAACTTGTAAATGATATATCCCGACTGGGATTCCTGGGAAATCCGCAGGATTACTCGTCGGTATTTGAGAAAGCTATTGCAGGAAAGTAACTTTTCTGTGCGAACATATAAATGGTCCAAGCTATTAGAACGGTTAGAGGTGTGTCATTGCAAAAAAATAGTCGTATCCAGTTTACTTCTGCCAAGATAGAGGACCTGATGTTCAGGACTACATTTGACCCCAGGACCCGTCAGGGGGATGTGATAATTAATCTTTCCCTTATCAGCAGCAAAGATTATGATGATGTTATCAAGATATTCAGTATGGCGATGAATAGCGGCCTCACGGTGAGCCCTATGATAAAGGTCTTCCGTGAAGGAGATGCTATAGGGAACATAATCATAGGGAAGAACGAAGTCGGTTTTGCAACGGTATGCAGTATAACTATCGACGGCATCCTCCTTAAATCCGGTGTGATGATAAAACCTAAATTTGGCGGTCTGGTGGAGATCAGGGAAGGCCTGCCTGTACGCTTTACCAATGTGCTCACCTATCAAAGCACTACAATAGACCCTCTGGAAGTACTGATGTCACAGGAACTCACATCTGTCATGGAAATGCTCAGGACCGGGACGGGCAAGATACTTGCGAACTTAAGGGAAGCCCCCATGATTGCACGGGACATCATCGACAGCACTCTTTCCGATATGGTCGAGGCAGGCATAACAGGCATACTTGAGGTGGGCGAGCCCAATACGAGGATACTGGATATACCTGTGGAAAGGGACCATCTGGGAATCGTGGTCATAGGGGGCACGAATCCCATGGCTATTGTCCAGGAGCACGGTATTCCCATCAGGACCAATGCAATGTCCACTCTGATGAGCTTCAGTGAAATGAAACATATAAGGGAACTGTAAGCATCTAAGCGATGCAATGTATATTTTTCCAATGCGCCTTGGAAATATCAGGTGCGACCTGCTATCTGTCTGGCTATGAGCTCATTCAGCCTCTCAATGAATTCCTCTTTTTTACCATAGGGCACTGTTGCACCCGCAGCAATATCATGTCCTCCCCCGGCGCCTCCGACCACCTGGCACACCTGGCTGATAGCTTCTGAAAGATTGAGCCCTTTGTTTACCAGTTCCTGTGTGCCTCGTGCAGATACCTTATGGCCATCTTCCTTGTCGGCAAATGCTACAATGGGGAGATGCCGGTTGCTGGATGCATGGCTCATGCCTGCAACGATTCCCACAATAGTTTCCGGTATGGAACCGCCTGCATCGAAGTATTGGAGATTCGATAACTGGGTTACTCCTTTTTCCCTGACAAAGTTAAGCCCTTCCACAAGGTTCTTACGGTGCTCGCCCAGGAGTCTCTTAGAATCCTCATATGCTTCTTCCCTGTCCCCCATGCAGACAGCCATTCCGATATCTGCTTTCATATATCGGCCTGTGGCATTGAGGAGAGTGGCATACTCGCTGGCATCTCTCATCTCTGTCCCTTCCTTCTCCCGGAGGAGTATGTAGCACTCGCTCACCAGGCGGTTGAGACTGTATGATGAAAGACCGTTCTGCACAGAATATTGCAGAAGGGAAGAAGTCACCTTTATTTTCTCTTCTTCTGTAAGGTCTATCCACCTGCGCCATCGTTCATCTTCCGCACAGCGAAATCCTATCTTCCGGAGAAAATCTATGCAAGCATCTTCATTGCCTGTAAGCCCTGGCAGGTAAGGATCTGAAGAGTACTGCAGCATTTTGTAAACAGGCCTTGTCTGCTTACCGAAGAGGGATATATCTGTCTTTGCTGCTATTGTGTCCGGATTGTTGTCAAGTATCTCCCGGTTGAGACTTACGAGTTTGCCATATTTGCGGTATTGCATATCTCCAATGCACCCTACGATGGCAAGGTCTGCAAGATCCCTGTTACTTCCCAGCTCTTCCGCAAGCAGGAATGCAGTTCCTGAACCGCTGATCTCAAAGGAACCATTGGCCCCGAAAAGATGAGGGTTGAGGTGCATTTCCAGGTCTCCCTGCGGACGATGATGGTCAGCAATTACTGCATGCAGTCCGTAATTGTTAATATGTTCTATCTGCCCGCTGCCAAGGTCTGTAAATATCACAAGTTCGGGGTTCTCGTTTGCAAGCTCCCTGACAATCTCCTCATCAAGCTGTTTCACAAAGAGCATCTCGTACTCGATACCCGCTCTCTCCATCGATCTGGCAATGATGGCCGCAGAACTTATCCCATCGGCATCTATATGTGACACCAATTGTACTTCCTTGTACTTCTTTATCTCCTCTGCGCACTTTCTGGCACGCTGAGCCATTTGTATCATGGTTTCTGACATTTTTCCTCATCATATTGCCCTTTAATTCCTCTTCCATCCATGTGGGTCAATAACGTATTTGTTTCCTGCTCTTTCCATCCTGCAGAACTCCTGGATCTCTTCTATTGTGAATTTGGTCATATCGTCCTGGTGGAACCTGGCATCAAGCACGTCCCAGGGAAGAATATAAGCTTCCCTTGAATGTCCGACCCCCATTTTCAGTTCCACAGCAAGAAATCCTGTTCTTCCGGAGCGTTTCAGGAAATCTGATATCCTGTCTATCTGGTGTGAACCGTTCTTGTCTGTAGTGAAGTGCTGAGTGAAATACAGCGCTTTTGCCCCTTTATCGACAGAGATACTCTTGCACTCTATGCCCAGGTAGTAGTCCGGATTGAGTGAATCTACAAGCACATCAAGGAACTGCGCAGTGAATCTGTGCTGTTTCAGGCGGTGAGCGATGCCTTTAATATTTTTTTCTTCAAAATATTTATTGAATGATTGGACAAGTACTCTTTCGAACTCTGTCATACAAAACCTGCTTTTTAGGGATAAGATAATCCTTATATCTTAAAAATACTGTGTCCCTGCGTTAACTTGATGTAGTTTATGCTTCAATTATCCCGGGATGAATAAGAGAAACATGGAAATACTATCCTCGGTAGGCTCTGTGATCCTGCTGGCAATCCTTTTCATTCTGGTCCACCAGAATATCCCGCAGTCCCAGGAATATGGTTTTGTTGCTGCGCTTGTTGTCTTTATAGTAGTTGTTTCCTTGATGGGTCTTAAACTGACCAGGATGGAATGAAGCCGGGATGTGTAATGGCGGTATTTACTGGCTATCTGGATTTCGATACTAAAGGGAACACTGATATCATAGATGTAACTTCCCGTGTCGCAGGGATTGTTGCCTCATCCTCTATCACTGATGGTATTGTTCTGGTATTTGCACCTGGTTCCACAGCTGCAATAACCACACTTGAATATGAGTCGGGTCTTGTTTCTGATCTTCGGGAAGCTCTGGACCGCCTTATTCCTCCGGATATGTACTATAAACATCATGAAAAGTGGCACGACGGGAACGGACATTCACATATAAGAGCTTCACTGCTTGGGCAAAGCAGATCTTTCCCTGTGATCGAGGGGAACATATTACTTGGTACGTGGCAGCAGATTATTTTTATCGATCTTGACAATCGTCCTCGCTCAAGAAGAGTAATAGTTCAGGTATGCGGGGAAAGGGCATAGATACCGGAAGATAAAAAGTTTATAATATAATAGAAACCCTGATTCCGGAAATCAGGATTTCTTTTGTGGATACTTTTTTCAGTTATTCTGCTTGACAAGGAATTTAACAAAATCCGGGCTAAGCCTTGTTTCCCTGACCATCTTGTCCTCGATCTCATCGTCTGAGAGTCCGTCTGCCCTGTACTGGTCAATGCGGTCATAGACACTCTGTGAGACCTCGGAGTATTCATTGATATCTTTGCGGTGTCCCCATACATCGCCTTCAAGAAGGTCGATTCCCTGCATTTCCAGGTACATCCTGGCTGAGTTTGAGATGGTCCTCTTGTATGAGCTTGGTATGTGCAATGCCTTTACGTTGGGGCATTTCATGACAAGGGAAAATATATCAGTGTTAGATGGCCTGAATGCAAGGTGTACGATTTCTTCATTCGGTCCAAGCGTGTTAATCTCATCTTTTGAACTTACAACTCTTATTTTCATTTTTAATCACCTTATTTTAATATGAACATATTATTTTACCAAAAACTGTGCAGCATTTTACCCAGTAATAAATTAGTGTATATACAAAGTTTTATTTAAAGGTTCCTAAACATATAAGATTATACTCATAGTATAAATTAGTTTAATCGTATAATCTCTCTTTTTATTTAGACTGACTTTGCTTTATAAATAGCCGTTGGGGACAGTGCCCTTAATAAGTTTGTGTAAATCTAATGAAATGCACAATTTTTAATATCCATCGTTTTATATTCTAATTGAAGCTTTATTGTATGTTGATCCTATTATTTATTGCTTGACCCTAATTTTTATTTATTGAACGCCAAATATAATCAAAGTATTGTATACACATAAAGTAATTTGTATTTAAATTTTCTCATTTTAGATAAAAAGTATATATCATCTTTCGCAGGATACATTTCTTATGTAAATCTATTTATAAATAAACTGATATCTCCTCTTTTGTTATGCCTCCACACACAGCAAACCTCTGGACTAAAATGAATATTCGATTAAGCTATCTTTTTTTCGGTGTGGCCCTTACTTATTTTTCAAGTTACCTGCCTGATATGTCCGGGGTGGTGGGCATAGAAGGAACGAGAATAAGCTCCCTGGTTGCATTTGGCTCATTGAATGGAATGCTTTTCGGCCCTTTCTGGGGCTCTATTGTTTCAGGTACTGGTATGTTCCTTCATGAGCTCAACACTCCTGGCTATCTTAGCAAGAACGCTTTTAGTATGCTCTCCCTGTTCTTTGTAATGCTATGTTCCTTGGTTTCAGGCCTGATAATTCAAAGGCAGCACCGGTTGGCTATTGGCATCTATGGATTCCTGTTACTGCTGTGGTACTCTATGGATGTCGGCAGGGAAGCTTACTATTACCCCTGGTTCCATATAATTGCATTAATAGCGTTCCTGATAGTCGGCAAATATGTTGTAGAGTCTATCCACTCAAAAGCGTTTATTTTTATATATTTGTTCTTTGCAGCCCTGTTAGGTGTCCTGTCAGATCATATCGCAGGCTCCATTGCCTATTCTTATATTTATGGCCTGCAAGCATCTGCATTTTCTTCCGTAGTGCTGCTCTATCCCCTGGAACGCATCATACTGGCAGTGAGTGCCACTCTCATTGCGTTTTTCATTCTGGCTATCTACAGGGATGTGGTCCTGTCTTCCAATAACTTTAAAGAAGATGTTGACAGGCTCAAATCACAGGAACTGGAAGAGTATTTGAACCGCGATGTAATGCAGATAATTGAAAACGAGGGGCACGGACGCTGATAAGACTGCTTTTCCGGCCAATGGTCTATTGAAAACGTTCCAGTTTATGCTTCATGCAGGAGATGGCCCTGGAAAATTCATGTTCACGATCTGAAAGGACCAGTATATCCTGGCTCCTTGTCGCAATATTGCACATACACGGTATTGTCACAAGCACAGGTATATCGTAACGCTTTTGCTCCAGAACATTCCCATCAACAGAGCAGTGGTGCATATTGTCGACTATGGCGCATTTCTTGTTAAGGGACTTGTAAACACCATTAACAAGCTGTTCAGTACAATCAGAGCAGGCTTTAGTAGGGCTCTGCACTATCAGGACAACGTCAGAGGCTGCAACAGCATTGATCGACTCGTACTCTACCCCGGGGCCCGTATCAAATATTATTACATCTGCCCCGCTACTTATAAGTTCTTTTTTCCCAATGATGATATTCTTCAGTGCATTGGACTGCCATTTCCTGTCTTTGCTCGCAAGCTCTCGTATCTCATTTATGTCTGCCTTGGAATAGCCAACAAGGAACTTTCCCTGAGTTCCAAGTTCCCCACTTACGTCCAATATCACTTCATCTATACCCCTTTTCCCGGAAAGCAGGTCATTGACCCAGTAGGGTATGCCTGATATGTCATGTTTGAAGAATGTACGCAGAGATGGCCCTCTTACATCCATATCCAACAGGCATACATTATTTCCATCGAGAGCGTAGGCTGCGGCAAGATTTACTGCGATACTGGTTTTCCCTGTTCCGCCTTTTGCTGAATGTACTGCTATTGTGAATGTCATGGTAACTCAATGTTCCTAAAAACCTTAGAGTAATTGAACTTTATTACAAGAAATATATATCCTTTCCAATGTGGATAATGAGCAACAATGGCATGTTATAACATTTCAGGGTATCAACACATATTGTTGTTGATATGAAAATACACTTTCCTTCCTTCCCTGTACTTCTCAACATGTTCCATTCGTACAAGCTGATTGAGGTAATTGCTTTCAACAGCTCTTTCCTTTCGGGTTATTTCCGCAATATCTTCAGCAGTTGCGGGTCCGATCTCAAAAAGAGTGGTTGCTGTAGTGCGTAAATGATCAGGTAGGGAAAGCAGCATCATAACATCCAGTGAAGTATTCATATTCATATTTTCACTTGGAAAAGGGGATACCTCTCCTTTTGACAACAGTCTGTCTAATTTGACATTAATCTCTCTAAGATTATACAGTATCTCCTCAAGGATTTCGTTTTCAAGCATTATGTTACCTTTTGTTTTTATCTGCTATTTAGCATGCTTATCCAGTATTGATCAAGTTTATCGGTTTAATCAAAATAAATGTTTTCATTTCTATCCTGATCAAGTTTCCTCGACATATATACCCCATCGCGTTCATAGCCAAGCTTACGATAATATCCTCTCACACCTATGCCACTAAGGATTGCCAGCTTGCTATAACCTGCATTAAGTGATATCTCCTCTGCACATGCAACCAGTTCCCTTCCATATCCCCGATGCTGCCAGTCGCACTTTCCGGCCCTATCACCGACAGCTACCATGGAACCATATACATGCAGCTCTCTTCCCAAGGCAGCATTTCCAAGTTCTTCCCGATGCGGCATGTCGGGAAAGCGCAGCCTCATAAAGCCTATGAGTATGTCCTGAACGGTGTCCTCAAAAGCAATAAAATGCTCTTTTCCTCCGCAACACTCATAGCTTTCAACTGTGAGTTCGATATGTTCCTCATCAGGCTCTCTTCCCTTAAGGATATTGTGTCCTACTTCGCGGCACCTGATACATCGGCATCTGCCTCCATGCCGCTCCAGATAGTCCTGTGCAAGCTGCCTTACATTGCTTTTCCTGACGCCTGAAAGTATCTGGGGGGCAGGGATGTCTCTCTGTATACGCTGCAAGCGGACCCATTTTGGTACAAATGATTTGATCTGTGCCAAAAGCCCCACTGCGTCTTCATCGGTTATCGCGCTATAATCTCCGCTTTCCCACATTTTATGCAGTTCTGTGCCTTCTGTGACAAGTGTGGGGTATATCTTAAGATAATCCGGCATGAACTTCGGGTCAGTGAACAGTCTCTTGAAATTCCTTATTTCTCTCTCCCCATCCATGCCCGGTAGTCCTGGCATCATGTGGAATCCCACTTTAAGGGCGCTGTCTCTCAGCACCCGGTTGGCCTCAATGCTGTCTGCAACGGTATGTCCCCTGCGCATTCTGGAAAGCACGAAATCATAGGTGCTCTGGACGCCTATTTCCACCTTGGTGGCTCCAAGTTCCAGCATCCTGTCAACATGTTCAGGTTTTGTCCAGTCCGGTCTGGTCTCAAAGGTAATACCTGTATTCCTGACATCTGCGGTCTCATTGGCTTTATGCACATCTTCCAGAGTGACATAAGGGTAAGCTTCTCCAATTGTACTTACATCATTACGCCAATCACTGCCATAAAAATCATTCATTGCCTCAATGCAACGTTTTGCATACCATTCCTGGTAGTCTATAGACCTTGCGGAAAAAGTGCCACCCATAATGATGAGTTCAGCTTTCTTAATCTCATGTCCTATATCCTTAAGTTGCCCAAGCCTTGCCGTGACTATCCTGTAGGGGTCGTATTCGTACTGTATCGCACGCATGGTGGAAGGTTCCCTGCCCATATAACTCTGGGGAGAATTGAACTGCGAATCCGGCCCCCCAGGGCAGGGCAAGCATATCCCGTGAGGGCAGGGGGCAGGTGATGTCATGGCTGCTATGACTGCGACTCCTGATATGGTACGCACCGGTTTACGCTGAAGCAGATCCATCGCCTTCTTCTCTTCCTCGTTACCTGCCCTGATAATGTCTGCATTTCTTGGAAGACTGGCAAGCCTGTAGCTCTTTGCTGTTCTTTTCTTTGCCTGGTTCAATTGGCGCAGATCGGTGATCTCACCGTCGATGACCATCTCAAGGATCTCTCTGCATGCTTTATTATAATCAATATCTTCCACTGTCATTTTTCTAAGCCGTATTCTTTCTGGCCTTGCATTACTGGCAAAAACCTGCTACAAGAGCTTCCAGTTGTATTCGCTCATTGGATGCGTCTGTCATGCAGAGATCGGCATCAGATATCTTTATTATCCAGCCTGCAATAGTTGCATCACTCTCGTTGCAGGATGCTGTCATTGCATGTAACTGCAAGAGGATCTCCTGGCCCGACATTCCATCTTCCAGGATAAGATCATCTATAGCCTTACGGGCTTCAATGATATCTTTTGATATGGCAGCCTGTAGCAAGTGTGTAATGTTCTCTGATCTTTCCTTCAGAGTGCAGTCGTATATTTCCTGTGCTCCTATGACGGAATCCTGGAATTGCAGGGAAACCATCTGCAGGGTATGAAGCGCCTTGGCAACGTTCCCGTTTGCGTGATAGCCAAGTGCGTCAATCCCGTCATCTGCTATTGACAGATTTTCATTGTCAGCAACCTGTCTGATAAAAACTGCAAGCTTGTCTACCGACACATGCCTGAAGAACAGCTGAAGGCCCCTTGACCTCAGGGGTGCTATAAGTTTTGAAGGCTGTGTCGTGGAAAGTACAAACCTGCAGGTATTTGTGTATTTTTCCATTATCCTTCTCAGGGCGTGCTGGGAATCGGAGTTGAATGCTTCTACGTTATCAATGAATATTATTTTAAAGTCCGCATCTATGGGCCCCATACTGGCATACTCATTAATGATCTCCTTAAAGATGGAAATAACACTTTTTGTTATCTTTGAAGGGTCATCAGTGCCTATGATGCGTAAGAATCTCTTGTCTCGCACAAGGTAACGCTTTCCCTGCTCAAAGAAATCCGATGCGTTAAAGTAAGTAAAGTTGCGCTGGTAGTCCTCTCCGTATATCTCGTGCGCCATTGCAAAGGCCGTCGAAGATTTGCCTGTGTTCTCAGGCCCGTGGAGGACCAGATGAGGAAGATTCCTGGAGCGGACCAGCCTGCGAATCATATCTATGGATTCTTCGTTGCCCAGCACTTCATCCAGATTCGAAGGTCTGTATTTTACCGTCCAGAGATCTTTCATTTTCCTCACCTGATCATATGTTTATTTTTGTTCACTCTGCCTTCTTGGCAGCTTTTTCCGCACTTGCCTCAAGTACGCTGTGGATGACCCTGCCATAAACTGGCCTGGCTATCAATATGCCTATCAGGACACCTACGATGGTTGTTATTGCGAACCCTTTGAGGGCACCGAATCCCATCACCACCAGCGGGGACATTGCTATCACGGTTGTCGCTGCAGCAGCGAATATGATGGCAAATGCTTTTGTTATCCTGGCCAGATATACTTTTCTTGGAGGAAGCTTGCCTTCATACAATACCTCATCAGTGATAATCACGAGATGATCTATACCAGTCCCCATGACAGCTATGATACCTGCAATACTTGGAAGGTCGAGCTGCCAGCCAATGGCACCGGCGAAACCAAGGATCATTATTACCTCACTGACAGAGGTGCCTATCATTGGCAGGAGTATTTCCGGTTTCCTGTACCTTCTGTAAACGACTGCTGCAACAGCAAGAAGGGTCAGCAGTCCGGCAAAGATGGCCTGGCTCCTGAACTGCTCACCCAGGGAAGCATCTACCTGCCCTGAGCCTATTATCTCCACTTTGACAGGAAGTGCCCCGGCGCGCAGGTGTATCTGCAGTTGCTCAGCCTTCGCCCTGCTCTCTTCATCTCCTCCTGTGGATGCCTGCCAGGAGTATATCGGATACTGAGATAGTGTTGCTGCCGCAGAAGAACTTAGGGGTGCACTGTATACCTCGCTCTCATCGAGGTACATTATCAGGTTATGGGACATAGGGTCAGTTGTTGCCCCCGTTTCAATGGCTGCTCTCTGCAGTGCAAGTGCTCCGGCATCGGTCAGGGTAAATGGGGTGTACCATTGCCCGTCTCTGTCATTGTACCCTGCTATTCCTACATTCTGGATCTCATCACCATAGAGCACATGTCTGCTGGCATTGCCCTGTGTCGCTATTCTGATCTCGAATTTTCCTGGTTTTGATGCAATATCCTGAGCAGTGGCAAGATCCATTCCAGCAAAATCGATAAGGATGTAATCATCACCTACCACTCTCACGGGTATGTCCTTGAGTCCGAGGGTGTTCAGTTTCTCACTCAGGATGTCCTTTGTCAGGTCCCTTGTTTCTTCCCTTACACCTTCACGGTAGATGGGTGTGCCATCACTGTCGCGGACTATGTACCCGCCCACATTGGACGTGATCCTTTCCAGATCTTCCTGGGATACAGCAGTCCTTATCTCATATTCAATGCTGCCTGAGTCGGTCCTTTCGGGGATGACTTCTGCTTTGAGGGTGTTACTGAGGTAAGATGTGATCAGCGTTGATTTGGACGTATAGAAAACAACTTCTGTTAAGTTATTCTCCCGGGTAACAGTCGACTGCCCCAATCCCAGCTGGTCCATTCTGGTAGTGGTAAGCTGCTCGGTAGTTGTAAAGGTGACAACAAGCTGCTCGTTATCCGTATTAACACTCACGATATTGATACTATCGCCGATCTCATTCCTGAGTACTGCGGCGGACAGTGCTTCGGCATCAGCGTCAAGCTGCGCCACAGCTCCCTGGAGCTTGACCTGCAGCCACGAACCTCCTTCAAGGTCAAGTCCGTAATTGAGTCCGGTAGTGAAACCTTCTTCAGAGGAGTATCCTGGCTGGATGAAGATAATCGAGGCAAGTATGGCAATTATGAAAACTATTACCCTGAAGTCCCTGAATAGACTTTGCTGTTCTTCATCTTCTCTCATGCTTTTCTCCTCCTCTGGCCTGAGCCGGCTACATACCATCTGAGGATCGATGTGTTAAGCAGCCATGTGTTTATCATGTCAGCTATCAGTCCGAATATCAGTACTATAGAGATGTCTGAAAGCAGTGTTATCTGTGAAAATGACGGGATGACAAGGTATGAATATGTTGAGACCACGTACATCACAACAAGTGCTGCAAGTGTTGTTGTTGTCATTGTTATGCCTGTCGGCATTGCATTGGATATGTTCTCCTGGACCGTGCCACGCCTTTTAAGCACTCTTGTTGTGAGCAGGATGTCACTGTCCACTGAATAACCTATAAGCATCAGCAGGGCGGCAACCGTGCCGAGTGAAAGCTCGATACCTGCCACATTCATGAATGCGGCAGCTATCAGGATGTCTGACATGGCTGAGAGCACTACGGCCCCGGATGGCACAAAGGTCTTGAATATCAGGAATACGACTGCAGCCATTCCTATAAATGAAAGGAGCACTGCTGTCAGTGCTTGTTTCTGAAGGCTCTCTCCGTATACAGGTCCTATCTGTTTTATCTCCACGCCCGTGTATGCAGATGTCACTTCCCTTGTGAGCTGGCTCTGTTCTTCATTGCTCATAGGCCCGAATTGCATCACAATGCGTGAACCCGTTTCGCGGGCATCGATGATGGGATAGCTGGAAAACTGATCCTCAAAAGACTCCGCACTCTGAGTGGTCGCTACTGAGATTAATGTTCCGCCCTTGAATTCCATTCCAAGTTGCACAGGTGAGCCCGTGCTTGCAAAAGTAATTCCCAGTACGATAATAGATACGAGGAAAAGGGCAAGGGGTATTGCCGCAAGCTGGCGGTTACTGTGGCTTTTAACAAATGAATCTAAACGTTCGGTTAAACCGACTTCCATGTTTTATACTCCAAAAAACTTTTTTAGCCCTCTTGGTGCTAACAAAGTAGTTGCTATTCATACACTACAACTTATATATACTACTTGCCATTTCTTCTAAACGAATGACAGACAGACCAAGCGTTGATGAGTATTTTCTTGAGATTGCTACTGTAGTTGCCAAACGTTCCACTTGTCTGAGGAACAAGGTTGGTGCTGTTATTGCCAGGGACAAAAGGATACTATCCACAGGTTACAACGGTGCGCCGCGCAACATGCAGCATTGCCTCGATATCGGCTGTATAAGGGAACAGAACAATATCGAATCAGGCACTCGTCATGAGAAGTGCAGGGCCGTTCACGCAGAACAGAATGCCATACTTCAGGCTGCGCTCCATGGTGTGAGTACCGATTCGGCGACTATCTACTGCACACACCAGCCATGTATCTTATGTGCCAAGATGATTATAAACGCTAATATCAAAAGAGTGGTCTATATTCAGCCCTATCCTGACACTGATGCACTGAGCTTCTTTTCAGACGCCGGTGTAGAGGTCGTGATCATGCCCTTTTAGGCATGTCTGAGACTACAAAGCCCTTTCCTGATAATGTCCTGACTGCTGTTCCGATACATCTCTTTCACAGATGCTTTGTCATCGGAGCGTAGTTCCATACCCCTTATGATCACTATCGGGTATCCGCTACCTCCTTCTCCCATTAGCAGATTTGCTGTTCCTGCTATCTCGTCAGCAATCGATTCCTCGGTGATCTGTAGTATGTTACCGAAAAGGTCCTTTTCTCCTTTCCAGTCCTTGATCGGGTGGATACGATAGAGGCCAACAGCAACCCCGGTTTGCCCTATCTTGAACGCACGGCCATTGGTATCGGTTATGATAACACTGATCTTCCTGCCTGTGATGTCCTCGATTCTCTGTCCTATATTCTCAGCACTTGCATCAGGGTCTGCAGGGAGATCTACAAGGAATCCCCTGTCTACATTCGATGCGTCAATACCTGCTTTTATACATACGTGCCCGTTGTTTGTCTCCACAAGAAATATGGGTGATTCGAGCAATATGTCGCGGCTCCTGTCAAGCACTGCCTGTACAAATAGGGGATCTGCCTGCTGTTTCTGTGCTATCCTGGCAGCTTCCTCGCTTGCTTCGATTTCCTCAAGCCTGAACATCCTGCCTTCGGCTTTAGATACTATTGTTGAAGCAATGATAATAATGTCATTATCCATGACATCTGCATTCTGGCAGATGATAGATGCGATGTCATCCCCCGCTTTGATCAGCGGTACGTTCTCGACAGTAAATGCTTCCATTTTCACAGGCTATTCCTCAGGTGAGTAACAGGAGTAGGCATAAATAATAGTATCGTATAAAAGGAAATCGCGGCGATGATGATAGTTACCCCCACTGAGCAAAGGATGATGATTACTCTAACTGATGCCGCTCTAACACTGTATTTTTGAAAAAGGTGAAAACAGGAAAATGTCCACTTCCCCGTGGACATTCAGATAACACTGCAGAATACTCTGGCTGCAGGTTTTATTCGATCATTATCTTGTGCTTTTCTTCCTCTTCTGCCTTGGGAAGTGTAATAGTGAGCACGCCATCTTCCATTTTGGCCGTTGATCCCTGTTCGGTTACAGAAGCAGGCAGGTTTAAGGATCGTGCAAACTTCTTGAATGAGCGCTCTTTCATCAGATAGCCTTCTTTTTCCTCCTCATTCTCTCTCTGTGTATTTGCGCTGATCCACAGCCTGTTCCCCTTGACATCAATATTCACATCTTTCTTCTCGATGCCGGGAAGGTCGGTGGTGACGATTATATTGTTATCCTTCTCTTTGATATCTGCAAGAGGGCGGAATGTGTCGAGGTCCATCCAACTTCCTCCGGTTTCGCTCTCCCCGAACAGTTGGTTCAGGCGGTCTTGCATACTTCTCATTTCTTCGAACGGGTCCACTCTCTCCACGGCAGAAGGGCTCCATCTTGTAAGTCCAAATCTCATTATGTCCACTCCTCATCCCTATTTCTATATTCACACGGAAACGCTTGCTTCCGGCGTCTCCACTACCTATATTTGAAGATGGTCCTATTTAAACTTGATTAAAGGAGAAAGTCAATAGTAACTGAATTTAGAATGAATAAGGAGGGGGATGCCTACTCCTTTTCCATGTTACTGTTGACCAGACCTGATCAACATTCCCACAAGATCTGCAGCGTATACTGTTCCAAAAGAGCCCTTCTTTACTGACTCCTCATCGAAGGCCTGAGCATCATCCGGCTTATCTCCGGCGGTTGAATAAACCGCAAAGGGTATTGGCACTGAAGTGTGCGTCCTGCGCGCTACAGGAGTTGGATGGTCCGGCAGTACCATTATAGTAACAGCTTCGCTATATTCCATGGCTGCTTTCAGGACTGTGCCGACAACCTTCTCATCGAAGTCCTCTATGGCCTGTATCTTGGCTTTCAGGTTACCCATGTGTCCTGCCTCGTCAGGTGCTTCCACATGCACGAATACGAAGTCATGGTCATCAAGGGCTTGAATCGCGTATTCTCCCTTCCCTTTATAATTGGTATCAAGATAACCTGTGGCTCCGGGAACCTGTATGACATCCAGCCCGGCATATATGCCGATACCGTTCACAAGGTCCACGGCTGATATTATGGCTCCCTTAAGCCCGTAGAGCTCACTAAAAAGCGGGAATGCAGGTGCGAAACCCTGACCCCAGAGCCAGATGGAGTTTCCGGGGTTCTTGCCTTCCTTTATTCTTTTCTCATTGACAGGATGGTTTTCCAGTATTGGCATCGAAGCCTCGATGAGTTCGCTCAGTACTTCGCTGTCCTTTCCCTTAGGCATGTGAAGAAGCCGATCCTGGTCTATAACGTCGTGTGGAGGCGTGCATTGGGTCTCAGCTCCAAGCGCTCCCTTGCTAACCAGCAGATGGCGATAGCTGATTCCCGGATAAAAACTGAAGGTTTCGTTGCCCAGCTTCGCATCCACGGCCTCGATAAGACCCTTAGCCTCGGCGTTTGTGATATGGCCTGAGCTATAATCCGTTATGAGCCCGTCATTTATAGTAATGAGGTTACATCTAAAGGCCACATCATCTCCAGCTATCTTGATTCCCATGCTTGCAGCTTCAAGCGGCGCCCTGCCGGAGTAGTACTTCTTCGGGTCATACCCTATAATGGACATATTTGCAACATCACTACCTGGATGCATGCCTTCAGGCACTGTCCGGGCAAGTCCCGCGCGTCCGTTTCTTGCTATATGATCCATGTTTGGTGTGTTGGCTTTCTGAAGGACTGTCTTTCCTTCCAGTTCCTCAAGGGGCTCATCAGCCATACCGTCTCCGATAAGTACTACATATTTCATGTTTTAACCTCAGTAAGACTCCAATAAACAGGAATTAATTAGTAACGTTCCCTCAAGTATGTTTACTTTGCCGTTGTGGTCATAACCTGAAATAAGCATATATCAAAAAATGCTTTGAATCACACCGTTACTCCTTTGTATTCTTGCATAATGGCAGATTCTCAGAAAACTGTATCCGGGCATTACAAATTCTTTTCCCGGCCAAGGTTACAATACCGGGATAATGTACGCTGCTTCGACAAAATAGTATCTCCCAGGGTTACTTTCTTAGGAGATTGGTCAGGAGGTTATTTAATCATTCTTTATCATTTTTGGTGCTCATAATCTTTATATCAGTCCATCTCTTTATACTGGCAAAAGCGGTATTGATCAAAACGTGGTTTAACTATGAGAATCGTAATGAAATTCGGCGGTACGTCGGTGGCCAACGGCGAAAAGATCCGTCATGTTGCAGAACTCCTAAAGAAGTATTATCAGGGCGGCAACGAAGTTATAGCAGTGACCTCCGCGCTTGGCGGTGTCACAGATGGCCTGCTCAGCACAGCAAATGAGGTATCTGTCAGTGGAAAGGTAACGCATGTAAAAGAATTCATAGCCGATCTGACAAAGAAACATTACGATGCTATTCATGCAGCTGTCGATGATGAAGCTTTCCAGGCGAAGTGCATAGGATCACTTGACTGTCGGCTGGATGAACTTGAAAAGGCTCTTATCGGTATATGTTATCTAGGTGAGCTGACACCACGCTCTATTGATTACATCTCATCCTACGGTGAGCGCCTTGCAGCTCCCATCATCAGCGCCTCTATACGTTCCCTGGGCATAATGTCCAGTTCATTTACAGGTGGTGAGGCGGGTATTGTAACAGATTCCAATTACGGTGATGCGAAACCTCTTGAACAGAGTTATTCCCAGGTAAAAGAAAGACTATGTCCTCTTCTGGCAGATTCCATATCAGTGGTCACTGGTTTTATTGCCCAGAACCAGCAGGAGATAATTACTACATTGGGACGCAGTGGTTCTGACTTCTCCGCGTCCATCCTCGGAGCTGCAGTGGGTGCAGGCGAGATATGGCTCTGGAAGGAGGTCGATGGGATAATGACAACAGACCCCAAGATAGTTCCGGAAGCGCAGTCGATTCCCCTTATTTCCTATATTGAAGCAATGGAGCTTTCTTATTTCGGCGCCAAAGTCCTCCATCCTCGTACAATAGAGCCTGCTATCAGGCACAAGATACCTGTTCGTGTGAAGAACACCTTCGCTCCTGAATTTGAAGGCACCCTCATAGTCGCCGAGCAGAAGCAGAAAGAGGATGTCGTAAAAGCTGTAACACTTATCAAGAAAGTTGCTCTTATAAATATCTCGGGTGCCGGTATGATGGGTACCATAGGTACTGCAGCAAGGGTATTTTCCTCACTGGCCAGCGAAGGGGTCAATATTATTATGATAAGTCAGGGCTCCTCTGAGGCCAACATGACCCTTATAGTTAATGAAGATCATCTTGAGAAGGCAGTGACTGCCATCAGGCGTGAGTTCAGCAACAATGTAGTCGGGGATGTGGCCTATGACCGGAGCGTGTGTGCTGTAGCTGTCGTAGGTGCAGGTATGGATGGCATTCCGGGTGTCGCAGGTAAGGTATTCAATGCCCTTGGGAAGGCAGGCATCAATATTATTATGATAAGCCAGGGCTCTTCACAGCACAACATATCATTTGTTGTCAGCTCGGAGGACGCCATTGAGGCTGTAAGGGTCCTACACAAGGAATTTGAACTGGACCGCCAATGCAGGGATTAACAATGAGTTACAAGCACCTAACCTATGCAGAGTCAGGAGTAGACATCGAAGAGGAAGAGAAGACCATAAAAGCTCTCACGAAGGGTATGACCTATAAGCGCACGGGGCTCGGTGCGCCGCTGACTGACATAGGTCATTATGCCGGTCTTATAGACTTCGGGGAATATGCACTGGCTCTAGCCACCGATGGGGTGGGTTCCAAGGTTCTTATAGCGAATGAGATGAAACGCTGGAACACAGTTGGCATCGATTGCATAGCAATGAACGTCAACGACCTGCTGGCAATAGGCGCAGAGCCCATATCATTCGTTGATTATCTTGCACTGGAAGAGCATGATGAGAATTTCGCCTCCCAGATAGGCGAAGGTCTCAGGAAGGGAGCAGAGTTCTCCCGCATGTCTATTGCGGGAGGGGAGACTGCCACTCTGCCCGATATAATCAACGGTTTTGACCTTGCAGGCACATGTCTGGGGATGGTCAGGAAAGAAGATATTATCAGCGGTGAAAAGGTTCGGCTCGGGGATGCCATTGTAGGCATACCCAGTGCAGGCGTCCACAGTAACGGGTACACTCTTGTCAGGAAGATCATTGAGAGCTCCTCATACTCATATCATGATCCTTTCCCCTTCAACCCGTCAACCACAATAGGTGATGAACTGCTTACACCTACTCGTATTTATATGGAGATCCTTGATGTCATAAAGGAGTGCGATGTTCACGGGCTTGCCCATATAACAGGCAGTGGTCTTTTGAAGCTGAAGCGTGTGACAAATCTGGGATTTGACTTCTACGACCCCATTGAACCCCATGACATCTTCAAGCTACTCCAGAAGGAGGGTAACGTTGATACCCTTGAAATGTACAGGACATTCAATATGGGTATGGGTTTTGTCATCATCCTCCCGCCAGAGCAGGCAGAGAAAGCGGCTTCCATGACTGGTGGCAAAGTCGTTGGCAAAATAGTGGAAAGTGGTATAAAGGTTTCCGGCATAGTTATTGTATAATTAACGAGGAAAACTATGGCCTGTATTGATGATATTCCCTACGAGATAATGCTTAAAGGCACCACGCCTGCGGAAAGTGAAGCCTTCATCCGGGAGAGATGTGACGAGGTCTACCATGTTGAAGGAGGATACACTATTCATGGCGTCATGCTCAAAGGTGCCTCTCTCCCGATAGGTGTTAAAGGAGATGAGATATTTTTTGTGTACATAAAACCCTGCTTTGGGCTCTTTGTCCTCAGGCTTCCCGATGCTGCTGATGAGATTGCGAAGCTGCGCTCTAAGTTCAAGAAGAAGTAATCTCCTGACATGTCGCATGCAACTCTCAGAGCCTTGTGCTTTTTGATCTTTCTACCATCCATTTCAGAAAATTTCCTGAAGGAAATTCGTGAATGGTTGTTGCAATGATCATTCCTTCTCCTATTTTTTTGGATACCATCAAAGCATTCCTGTCTTTGTCCGTGAGAAGTATTTCTCCCTGCACATCAATGAAATAACCGTCAAACTCTACTTGCTCCAACTCATCCATTATACATTGGATATTATGCTCATCAGTTTTACATACATCCGCAGACATCTGTTTTTGCACATATTTGAGTCTCACGGGGAGCCAGCTGAAATCATGTCCGTCCGCCATTGGGCCGAATACCAGCAGAGTCCCACCTTTCTCCACGAATTTCTCTATCTGCTTTTTGTTGCGTAAGAGACCTTTCAGAATTTTTGTATAAGCCGGATTTGCAAAACCCGTAGGAATGACCAGGCATCTGCATGGTGGCAGAAAAGGGGTGCCGATGCTTTCTGCGCTTATTCTCTGGCATTTTATACCATGTTCAGTGAACAGTTTCTCAAAAAGCAGGGGACTATCCCATAGCAGCATCACATCTGTCATGATGTGGGAATACTACCTTTAAATTTAATTGTCTTTCCGGTACTTGGGTAAAGACTTCAGGGAAATAAAAAAAGAAAAAGGAAGCTGGTGATTTAAACCAGCTTGAAGATGGGGTGGTTCGGGTCCTGTATCTCGATGCCAAGTTCCTTTGCGGTCTCAGCCATCATGATATCGACCATTGCTGTTGCAGGGAACACCTTGTCAGTGTTCTCTATAGGCCCGAAGAGCTGGAAGTTTGAACCGAGTACCTGTGGTACAAGGTTTGTTCCTATGTCTGCAGGCATATAGATTGCTTGTCTCTCTTCCTTTGTCTCAAACTTCTTCTTGTAGTTTTTCATCCAGTCCCATGCGGATGCCATGTTGTGGTATCCTCCGCCAACAGGCAGGCCAAGATGACCCTTGATGGCGATGACTGACCTCATGGATGCGCCTGAACCAGCTCCAAGGGGAGTTGCTGCAACATCTACAAGGGGCTTTGTGATGCCACATTCCCTTGCGATCTCAAGCATACCCTTGCTCTGTCCGGTACCGCCTGTCTCGAGGATTTCCAGTTTTCCTTTTACACTTGGGTCGGTTGCATTGAAAGCGAGGACGATGGAGCAGTTGATGTCACTGTTCGTGATGGCCTCTATCTCATCTGCGTGTACACTGGCGTTGATGGAGTTGTAGATAGCCCTGTTGGCTACACCGATCTCGGTCACGTACTCCGCTGCAGCTGCGCGTACTTCACCGGCTGAGGAGTCAATAAGGAATGGTGTTTTGTCATCAAGCTCGACGAACCAGTCAATATAGTTCTTGATAGCTTCCGGTGTCTCGCCCACTATCTGGTTAACATAAGGATTACCTGTGATGCTTCCCATCTCGACGATACCGTTCCAGAGCTTTTCTGCCGCAGCCTTGTCAAAAATACCTTTGTCTTCATCAGTCACGATCTTATGCCTGTTATAGAACATTGTTCCTACAAGCACTGTCGGATATTCGCCGGGCTGTCCACCGAACTTGACGCCTCCAACTTCGAATACTTCTTGCTTCTTATCATATCTGAACATATGAATAACCTCTTATCACTTAGATTATGATTCCTAGACTTGCCAGGTATGGTGCTATGAACAGGACGTATAACAGGAATATGATTATCCCGGTCACTGCTCCGTACAATATACCTATGTCTCTGCCTACTTTCTTACCAATGCGCTGTGAGATTTCACTGTTTACGAACTCAACCTTTTCATCTATTATGTTAAGTTTTTCGAGAACAGCGTTGAAATCTGTAGGATCAACGACCACACTTGGTATTTTGTCACTTTCATTGCTCATCTCAGATCACCTGCCAGATAAACATTGGAAGTATGATTGCCATGAACAATACAAAGACAAAACCGGCGATAAATCCGGAAACGCCTGTTGCGGAAACTCCTGAATCCAGCTTCTGGTTCCTTGCGATAAGCTGAGCTCTGTAGCGGATATCCTCTATAACTGCTTCGATGGATCCCATCTGTGGGTTGATGACCGTCGGAACTCCTTTTCCATTTTCTTCTTCTGCCATGTCAATTACCTCCCGAACAATAACATTCCAAGCAGTGTAAGAGTGATGGCAAGACCTATCATTATTCCTTCAACTTTGCCTGCATGTATGCCAGAGTGGAACTTGTTCAGGTTACCAATGTACATCATTTCCCTGTCGATGTCCAGTATTCTGTTCCTGATGGTAGCCATCTCGGCTGCCATGGGTTTAAGCCCGCCGACCTCTGCGCTTTCCTCTTCACTGCCTCCGCCAACTTCAACGACCATTGGATCCGCATCAAAGGCTCCAGGGTCCTTTGCCGCATATTCCTTGATCTTGGCAACTATGGCATTCATATCTTCAGTACCGATGAAATCTATACATTCCACCTGTTCCTGGAATCTTTTAATGATCGCCTCTGTCAGGTTCTCAATATATGGGATTGCACCAGTTGCGCCAACGATCCTGTTGTCCTTGACACCACCGCGGTGCAGTGCTATCATTGCCTGTCCGGTGATGTGTCCCTTTACTTCAGCTCCGGTAACGATCAGGAACCTTATGTTAGGGTTTGAGATTATGTGTGCAACTACTTTCTCAATACCCAGGTTCTCTGTCTTACAGGGGCCTGAAATGGCGGCACCTGCCTCCAATTGGGGTCCGGATGCAAGGTGTGAGCCACAGGTAATTACAGCTACACAGTTCTTGATATCACCGACGTCATACTCTCCTTTGAGTATTGGCCAGTCAGGAGCTGCTTCTCTTTTTGTAACCATTTTATATGCCTCCGAGTGCGCTCATCACAAGCAGCAGCAGTCCGGCGACTCCCAGGCCAACTACGATCCCATAGAAGGCATTGCCATAGAAACCTGCTTGCATGGAAGTATTTTCACGTCCTGCGAATGAGCTGAGCAATGGCTTGTCTGGCGAGAGAGAATTTACAAGATCGTCTGCTATCTTATCCAGTTCATCAAGCTGTACCATGATCGGATCCATGGAATATGCTATGATATCCTCTCTCTCTGCAGCGAGCAAAGATGTGAGGGGATCCAATACAAGATGTGCCTCTGGGGCTACGTGAATCATGCTCATTCCAGTTCCTCCTTGGAAGGCAGAAGCCCTGAACCTGCTATCCTGTAAGCATCTCTCTTTACAAGCTTGTAGAATCCGCTAAAGGAAACGTACCATATAGCAACTCCTATCAGGATTGTAAGTGATCCGGACGCAAATGGGGTAATGGTAGCGACTATTCCTGCAACTATCATTGCAATAGCACCTTTCTCGAAAGCACATGCAAGTGTACGGTCCTGTTTCTCATCAGGTCCGAGATTTGCATTGTATGGGTGCAGAATTGCAAGACCGCCTGCAATGAAGATAACTGCTATGTATCCTGTTGTCATGACCCCGGTTGCGACTCCCTGGGCGACGACCACGCCGTTGACTACTTCGTCAAAGAACATGAATGTCCCGATCATAGAAGTGCTGAGGCCTACAATTGTTATGGCACCTGCAGCTGCAATTTCGGTCATTGACTGCACCATGATAGGTATTCCCATGTTGAGTACCTTATTTGCCAGGACACCTACTACGAGTCCTATCAGGGAAGCAAAGACAATTGCAATCACAGGTCCGGCTATTCCGCCTATGGCAAGTCCAAATGTCGATGCAATTATACCAATACCAAGAGCGAGCATGCCTATTGAAGGTACTCCCGTACCCAGACCGTAGTTTGCAACCCTTCTGACTGCTGCAGCGCCCCATACGATACCGCATATCGCACCAAGGGCACCTAAGAATGACATGTACGGTCCTACAATGTCAACAAGGAAATAAGCTCCATATATTCCTAAAAGGCCTCCTACTATTCCGAAGGCGATTATGTTATTCTGGGGAATTGCCGCATGGGCTCCTCCTCCTCCTCCTCCAGCTGACATTTTACATACCTCCGATTGCTACTACGCCCATGATGGCAGCTAAGAATGTTGTAACAAAGGATGCGACCACAGCTTTTGGGAATCTCTTGAACTTGGGGTCATGGAAACCTTCGATGGTTCCTCCTATGTTATATGAGGGTATGACCGCATTAACAAAGAAAAGACCAATTGCAAAAATGCTTGCAATACCTATGAAGTCTACTTCAGGAAGACCATTCTCAATGCTGAGCAAGGAATAATATATCAAAGACCCGCCAAATCCTCCAAGTCCGGCACCTATGATGCCGCTTATGAAAGATGCTGTCGGTATTGCGTGACCCTCTGTACCCTGTGATACATAGAGGTCCTGCCTGTCCTTGGTTATCGGATCATACTTGACCTTTGCAGATGCTGCCGGGCAACCAACTCCATAAACATAAATCCACTGTCCTACTAACATTGTGACTGATATCATTATCATGGCACCAACAGTTCCGGATGCTATGATAAGTCCCATGCTGTCAGTGACATTCATCATGAAGCCTGCTGTTACAAGACCTGTGAGGCCTGCTCCAGCAGCAAGTTGAACTGTACCGGTGCCCACTCCTGTTGCCTGTGCCATAGCTGCCGGGGCTCCACCCACAGGTATTAAGTGGACACCTAACGAAATAAGTACACCACCGAGGGTAATTAGAAGTATATTAAGAATATCCTCTGTTATGATTCCTACAATATCTATCAAGCTGCCACCTCTGCTTCCTCATCTTTTTTATAAGGCCCATATGCATTACGAGCAGCCACTTCGATCTTCCTGTTCCATATAGCCAGCAACAGTACAATGACAACACCTGCTATGATGGATTCCCATCCAAGGGATTCATTGATCGAAGGATCGAATACTGCAGTTATCCATCCGCTGAGGAAAACAACCATACCGAAGGCGATCCCTGTGGCAGGTCCTCCGAACTTAGCACAGAACCATGAGTTGTCGATACCGTTCCTTATGCCGGATTCTGCTTTCCTTACGATGTTTCCGGAGTTGGCAGCGTTCAGGCCTGATCCGAATTCTACGTTCTGGAATTCACGCTCTGCACCATAGTGGACGTCACCTGTGGAAGAGCCTATCGAACCGACAGTGATTCCCCAAATGAATGCCATCAGTGGCAGTGAGAACGGGTGTCCCATAACCGTTGTCATAAGATACGATACAACAAGTATACAGAAAGTGGTAATGAATGCGTATCCCATAATTACAGGGGTGTGTGATTGTACGATGTCCAGATAAAGTGGCTGTTTGAAACGTTTTTGGCTTGCTACTCTACCAAAATAACCTGTGACTGAATAAGTACCGTGTACAGCTGCTCCGACAATGGCTCCTATGGCCAGTGCCAGAATAACAGATGCGCCGGTGCTCATCAGAACAGCAGCAACAGTTCCACCGATAGCACACATAAGTGCATTCGATGGTGGTTCGCCAGAAATAGCTTTGTTATAGATCCTGTGTGGATACATCATCTGGGGCGCTAATTGCACTTGGGAGTTCGGGTTACTCTGGGACCCTACATCAGATTCAAGGTCCTCTGAGGCACCAGCAATAGTTGCTGCAGCTCCGATCAGTGCCATTACGCCCATACTTGTGAGCGGTTCCATTCACATTTCCTCCTTTTTATTTATCATTCTTATAGGGTAAGTCGCACCAGAAATACAACAATATCTGTTCTATCTCCTATCATAATTGATATGGCGTAAACTAACGTCAGGTGCTTTGCATTATCTTAAATACTTATTAAACCTTTCGAATGAAATCCGATGAAAAACCCTTGGAACCTATCAAAAGCACGTATTAATGAGTATACAAAAAATATAATTTCTCATCGATATAATATTTTGATTACTTAACTCGTGCATTCCCGCCGGTCAAAGTTAAGTATATATATGTCTGGCCTGGGCATTTTACCGCTGCCTCTGGCAAAATCCATGTAACATCTGCTGCATAGCAGGCGGGAGTTAAGGGAAGCTATCTCTGCGGTGCCGGGCACAAGTCTTGCAAAAAGGAATGATGGTTCTACTTCAAGATCTAAAGATGCGGCTTTAAGGTACTCTGTTATGTGCTCCTCGAATATCTCGAGGTCGTCCGCCTGGAGTCCTCTTGTATTAATAGTAACACCGCAGCAACCGCAGGGAAGTGCAAAGATATCCTCCTCGATGAGGAATACAGGCTTGGCAAGGATATTCCTTAATTTGTTCTCAAGCTGCCCACGGTTCTTTGATAGTCTGTCTGTTATTCTCATGTCCGTTTCTCCGTATTCAGGGGCTGAAGCATCTGTTGCGCACCCTCGGAAGAGTATACCTGAACAACTTTTTCCGTGAGCCTTTTACAATATCCGCACCTAATGCAGACCTTATCACAACGCTTCCATTGAGATATAGCGCCTTCAAGTTCCTTGTTAGGTATGTAAAACAGGTCCCTTATGTCCTTAGGGCAGTCAAGCAGGTCCATCAGATTGCCATCGTAGTGCTGTTCTGCATATGCTTTGACGTTGTTTAGTATCCAGTTTGGGAAATGCGTCCTACCGCCAATCTTGAATGTATCCGTTATATGCTCGTACTCCTTGAGGTCCTCAGGCCTTATCCAGGGTGATTTTATGAGCTGCTGCGGGTCGTTGACCCTGATAGAGAGGCACTTGTAATAATAGTAATCGTCAAGGACGTTCAGTTTTGGTCCCGGACCATTGGCATGTGAAAAGAAGTTGAAGTGTGCGTACCTGAAAGGGCACTGGTAGAGGCAACCCTCATTAACTAACAACTTGAGTCCGCAGGAAACTGATTCCTTGATGGCTTCAAGCTTTGGGAAATCCCTGTTGACCGCAGGATCTATAACAATAGTGTCTGCTCCCAGTTCCTCGTAGAATACTGCCTTTTGCGGTGAGTCCACAAAGGAAAGCACTGACACGACCACTTCCATATCGTACTCTCTTGAGAGCATTTCTACAAAATAAGGCTCGGCAACTGTAATGGAGTCAATACCTGATTTATTCAGCTGGTCAAAATACCAGTTGATCTTGTTGAAACCCTGAGGAGTCAGGTGCTGTCCACCCATACATGAGCTGTTTAGAACCACTTCCATCTTCACGCCCCTTTCGTGCGCATACTCGGTCTGCTCGCGTATTTCCTCAAGCCCGGGCGCGCTTAGATTTGTCCGCCCGGTTCCAACATAGTCGGGAGTTCCCGCCATATATACTGCATAAATGTCCTCCGGGCAAGCTAACAGGTCCTGCAGTCCTTCCATATGCCCGGCATGCGGTACGTAAAGTTTCATTGCTTGCTGGTAAGCCTGAATTAAGATAAGTATTTTGGTGTGTGAAGCCAAAAGTATATCATGTTTCAACCATTTTTTATAATCTATGATACTGGGAGCTTCCTCCTTTGCAGGCAGTTTTTCGCAGATAGCATCAGAAGTGGAATCCATAGAACTCTACATTCCCAAGATGGGACTTTACGACAATGCGATGCTCCGGAAGGATCTCCTTAACAGAATGATCGATGAGCTATCCACATTTGACCTGTATACTTCTTTGCATGCGCCTTATTTTGCCGTTTCACACACTTATCCGCGAGATGTGCTGGTGGATACCGGGAACATGGACGATGTCGCTTTCCGGCTTATAAGGGAGTCCATAGAGATTGCAGCCAGCCTCAGCTCGCGTGTTGTAGTGCTGCATCCGGGGAGAATAAATGGTGACAGGGATAAGGCTTTCTCCTCAATGGTAAGCAATCTCGGGTTACTTGCCCAAACAGCAGGAGAACATGGTGTGATCCTGGGTCTTGAGAACAAAGAAGGCACGGATCAGGGTAATTTATGCACCGGCTCCGCAGAGTTGATAAGGGCAATAGAGGAAGTCAATTCCGACAACCTGGGAATAACCTTCGATATAGGGCACGCCAATCTTACATGTGGGGGCAATATGGTGAAACTGCGCGAGTTCGCAGCCGCAATAGCTCCGTATGTAGTTCATGTGCATGTACACGATAACAGAGGCATATGGCTGGAGCACTACGATGGTGACGAGCACCTCGCACCCGGGGATGGTATAATAGACTATAGTGTCCTCAATGAACTGACAGGTTACAGAGGCATCTATAACATGGAAGTGTTTTCCATGGAAGATGTCGTGAAAGGAAAGGGTACTATCCTTAATGCTATTCGTATCCCTTAGGGATCTGTGGGCACATTGTAGTTGGGAGGGACCACGAGAACCAGCACATCGGATGACTGTAATACTTTTTCAGTTACAGTACCGACAAATTTCTTGATCCCGCTCTTTCCCTGCGTACCCATTACTATCCTGTCCACGTTAAGCTCTTTTGCTATCTCTACTATCTTTTCAGGGGCGTTACCATCTGCTATTAGCGTTTCGATGAATTCCTCCTTGCATCCCATTTTCATAAGTGTGTCTTTGATGGCCTGAAGTGCGTTTTCAGCACCTTCCTTACGCCACGTCTTCCTGGTGATTCCCTTGTCGGGTACCACATGAAGCACTATTAACTGGTAGTCGTGTTTTATTGCGATCTTAGCTGCAACCTTTGCAGCATTCTCCGCATATGCCGAACCGTCTGTTGGGATTAAAATTTTCATTATTTTGCGATATGTCGCGCAAATATTAAATATTTGGGTTTGTAATGTATGTATTACAATGGCTGCAATACTATTTTGGATAAAGGAAGTGTACAGGTGAACAAATACCAGAAATTCAAGAAAATGGATACTAAGAGTTATTCAGATGTGACCCGCTTCCTTAAGCAGACAACGCATCTGACAGCAAGGGAATGGGTGACTGCCCGCCTATGTGCTGATTTCAAGAACCTTTCCAACCAGTCAGAAATGACTTGGATCGGCGAAAAACTTCCAGAGCTTGTCCCTTTTATGGAAGAGACATACACCCGGCAGGAAGTTTCCAATGCGCGTGCAACCTTCAAGAAGAAAGTCCAACGAAGCGGAACTACTTTTTTCTATGCATACTATGCAGGCCTGATCACCCAGGAAGAGATGCTTGGAATTATTCATCATATCGTCATAGATATCAAAAAGCTCATGGTTACAGAAGGCAGCGAAGTCCCTGAAGAACATGCAACTGAGGTCCAGTTATTGATCGCTGAGGTGCTTCGCAGAATAAATGAGTCCCTGGACGAAGATTAATTGGAAGACATGGGTTTGTTTGTTTAAGACAGGATTTGTTTATACTTGCCGTAGTGACCGGCGATACCTTTCGATCATCCTCATCTCTATCTGTCTCAGATACCTTGCCTGCACCCCTGATATGTACAGAGTGCTGTCACCCATTTTCACAACTATGTCCGACTCCTTCGGAGCGCTGAACTCTACAGGGTATATGGCAGGTCCTCCGCATGTCGTGCATAACCTGAAGTCCTTGCCAGACTTTTTTATAAATTCTTCCACTTCTTTCTCTATCCGGATTTGTATTGGATTGTCTGTCATTGGACTAAACCCGTCTTTTCACTACTTAAGTTTTATTCTCCTTCCGGCAGCAGGCTTTCCCGGGCAAATTTAAATTTAATGAGTTCCAATGTATGCTCCATGTTAATGAAGGATAAGGGAAAACTCGTTATCTGGCCTGCGTATATCGACAAGACCAGATCAAGAAGTAATGGTCGTATTATCTCTCGGAAGTCCTCTGTGAACGAACCCAGCATCCAGGAAATAGGCCTTGCAGCCCAAAAGCTGGGATTGACCCCGGAAATTGAGGCTGATAAAGCTTATCCGAAGTCCTGGTGGGAGTCTAAAGGCAGGGTCCTGATAGACAATACTGCGCCCAAGACCGCGCTAGCCAGAAAGATAGCTTCAACTATCAAGGATATGCGTTCCGGCCAGACAAAATAACCTATACCGAGCAATTCTTGCTGGAAAACCAATCAAGAAGTTGGGAAAATAATAATCTCTGGATGAAATATATAAAGTAAAAATATAAAGTAAAAATATTAATAAAAATATCCTGCTCCCTGAGGTTCTCAGGGAAGAGGCCATATTCCAAAGCTGGCATCCAGTATCATTATTATCAGGCCTATTACTATGCCCGTGGCAACAACTGTCTTTGGATCGACGTGTATTGCTCTCTTGTCAGCCTCGTAATAGCGCATGAGGCCGGCGGATGACATCAGCCCGCTGCCGCTAGATTTCTTTTTTGTCATTATTATCTCCGTATGCTTTTATGCAGTAATATATAGGTTATTATATTAGTTATTTGCCGTTACTGATGTACTTATTGATTTAAAAGATTGTGCCTCAGGAAAGGACTTCTTCCAGCAGGAAAGGCGGGTGGAACACACCATTCTCAGTGATTATGCCGCTGATGTTTTCCATTGGGGTCGCGTCAAAAGCGGGGTTGTACACCTTTACATCTGCCGGCGCAGTCTGGGCTCCTCTGCAGAATCTGAGTTCATCTTCATCCCGCAGCTCTATGGTAACAGTATCTTCCCAGCCCTCAAAGTCAAATGTCGAGACCGGGGCCGCAACGTAGAATGGTATTCCGTGTTCTTTTGCCAGCACCGACAGGGAGTAGGTTCCGATCTTATTGAACACAGCATCCCCAGTTATCCTGTCTGCTCCGACTATTATTTTATCTACCATACCTTTTCTCATCACATGCCCGGCCATAGAATCGGTAATAAGCGTCACCGGAATATTGTCCTGCATTAATTCCCATGTGGTGATCCTGCTGCCCTGATTAAGAGGACGGGTCTCGCAGGCCATCACATTGATCATTTTTCCCGCTTCCACTGCCGAGCGCACCACACCAAGAGCGGTTCCCCAGTCCACACATGCCATCCTTCCGGCGTTGCAATATGTCATAACAGTATCGCCATCCTTGAGCAGTTTTGCCCCATGCTTGCCTATCATCTTATTAGTAGCCACATCTTCATCTGCGATGTTCTTTGCTTCTGAAAGGACAATGTCCCTGATGCCTTGCACATCGTAGGCATCTGATGTTGCATCGATGACCCTGTCAACTCCCCATGCCAGGTTCACTGCGGTAGGACGTGTGGCCTTGATGGTCTTTGCAGCTATGTCTATGTCCCTTATCAACGCATCCATGGTGCCGGCACTGCTCAGCATGGCTGAAAGCGCTACTCCGAAACCACCGGCTGCACCAAGGGCCGGCGCTCCCCTTACCCGAAGGGACCTGATGGCCTCGCAGAGGGAGCTCAGAGTGTTGCACTCAATGACTTTATATTCCACAGGAAGAAAGGTCTGGTCAATTATTACAATAGAATTTGATTCATCATTCCAGTCTATAGTTCTCATAATATCTATCCGAATAAAAGACAAGCCTTAGATAAAAATGTGAAGGTTGATTCATGTGTGTACGGACATCTGCTTGGTATGAGGTGCTTTCAACGCAAGGCCGCCAAGACTTGGAGAATCCCGGTCTTGTATTTTTATAGCACGATGCCTTTGCTTTTTTTGTAAAGTGCCGGCAGATCTTTAGAAATAAGGTGTTGCCACAGAAAAAAAAGATATGGAATTTGGATCTCCCTTAAAAAATTATGCCCTCGAGTGAGTTCCTCGGGAGACTACTTCTTTACCCTTATATGCCCAATATATACCGGTGATCCCGGAGATAATCATCAGGAGGGCTATTCCCCACACCAGTACCTGAGCACCTACCCAGGCGTTGAAGATGAACATCAGGCCGATGAGGATACTGACAATTCCCAATATCCCGGTCCCCCAGCCATCGCCTGCGAAGGCAGCGATGACAGCTATAATCCCCATGCTCATGCCCAGGATCCCAAGAATCAGCGCGAGGGTAGCTGGTACTATCACGGCTGCCTGAAGCGGATGCTGTAGTACAATGATGCCTGCGATTATACCAATAATACCGCCCAACAGTTTCCAGATCCAACCTGATCGGTCCAGAAAAATGGAGAATATCATGGCTATTCCCTGGATCAGCCACCAGAGGCCGACCAGCAGCATGATCACGGACAGTGTAGCTCCAGGCCAGCTAAGCAAAAGTATGCCGAAAATGATAGAAGCAATTCCCCCCAGCAACAGTGACTGGCTGTTTACTGTGTCTAGATAGTTTGTATTTACCATTTCTTTCCCCCTTACTTTGATCCACTTATATCAGCATCTCACAAATGCCCTTGCCGGAAAAATCAAAAAAGGGATAAAAAAGCTTTGGCAGGGCGCTCTATCAATATGTTTCCTGCCCAAGCCGGTTCCCTGTTATATGTAAGAAAGCGGACCCGAACCAAGTAATAACAATGTTTAAATTTTCTACCCGATCACTCCTCTGCAAAGGCCTCGCGTAATTTCTCTTCCTGCTCCTTTGTAAGGTTGGAAGCAATGATCTCGAACTTGAAGTCTTTCATGGTTTCCACAACCTTGTCCATCACCGCACCGCTGGTCATAAGGAACAGCGCGGAAGTGCCTTCTGTCACCTTGCTTCTGACCGATTTTATGAATTCATCACTGATTCCCACATCTGCCATGGAACCTGCCAGTGCACCCATAGCTGCTCCGACCGCCATGCCTAAGAACGGGACGAAGAACAACAATCCAAAAAGTATTCCCCAGAAAGCACCACCCAATGCACCCGCGCCAGTCATACTGGTAAGCTGTCTCGTCTTTGGTTTCTTTTTTCCTTCCGGCCATGTAACGATTGCTGCATCGTGCAAAGTGATCAGTTGTTTCTTGTTCAGGTCTTCGATAACCCCAAGAGCTCTTTCGGCATCGTACGCGTTTTCGAATTTCAGTACGGTCAAAGTAGTCATTGCCATATTCAATTCCCCTTAAAATCTCCCCATTCTACTATCGATCTATAATTGTTGTTTGATTAGGCTTCAGCAGTCTCTTTCTCAGCTACCTTCAGTGCAGCACTCTCTACCAGCCCGGCCTGGACCAAGGCATCTATCGCTTCCCTAGTAGCTGCTTCTTCTATCAGGCCCGCGACAACCAAGGTCCTCACAGCCTCGGCCACTGCTGCAGTCCTGACCAGATCCATCTCTACTACTGTTTCAGCGGCTTCTTCAATGGCAGCCTCTTTAAGCTCTTCGGCCGTATCGATAGTTGACAGCACATCAAGCAAGGCAGCACCTTTGATGGCCTCGGATACCTCAATGGCTGCTTCGGCCTCGGCAATGGCTTCAGTTTCTTTACCGATCATCAGCATTGCTTCGGGTGTAAGGAAACCCTGTGCAATGGGATGCCCTCCCGCTTCCCGGATAGCCTGTTTCAGGCCGGCGGCCCATACATGCTCAATGAGAAGCAGAGCGGCTGATGTACCGGGTTCTATTCTGTCAACAACTTCCAGAATGTCCTTTATAGCGAGACCATAACTGTTCTCAGTACCTGTGGGAATATCTGCAGATGCTTCCTGTGAAGAGCTTAATGCTTCACTTTCCTTCATACCCAACATCTTTTCAATCACTTTGCCTAATTCCACTTCCTCATCAGATGTAAGGTCTGTGTCTTCGATAGAAAAGATGTTCCCTTCCTCGTCCTTCATCACAAAAAGCATATCAAGCAGTCTTATTACTCCCCTGCTGCGTACCTCGTTCAATTCCCTCAGGCTGTCACCTTTGAACCTTTCGTTCGTTTCAAAGCCTATAGCCAGTAATTGTATCGGGCCTAACATTACTCCCCACTCCCTTCTAATCCCTTTGTTTCTCTTTTAACGACCTTCGTACGACATAGTATCAATAACAACGGTAATGGCCAATACAGTAAGGCATCTTCGCCTTCACGCACGTCCACACCGTAGGTGTCCCGGACCCTAAACCAATTTTTAGAGACATTTCCAATTACCTGGTCGCCTCTGAATATCTTATATTCATGGTTCAGGATATTGCCCTTGGCAGTCAGGTCCTCGCCGTCGGGAACATCGATACTCCAGCGGTCGCGTAATGGAGTTATCAGAGCGTTGTGGACCTTAGCAACAGTGTGGCCATCTTTTTCTATCTCCATAGTGTCACGTACGCGTGCCACTTTTTCTTGGATCTTGTATATGTCATTCCCCTGCAGATCCTGGAAAAGCAGCGTTTTTCGCACACGAATTACTTTGTTCTCTATCTGGAATGCCTTATCTCCTTTCTCGTTCTCTATAAAGAAACGGTCTCCGATAGTGAAGAAACGCTGGCGCATTTTGAACCGGGTCCCCAGACTTTCTCCTTCTCCAGTGGCTGCAGGTGTACCAGTTGCAGGCGAACCTTCGCTCCGGCGTCCTTCGGAACCTCCTAAAACTTCCCCTCTTCTCCTTAACATTGAAACCCCCCTAGGTCAGATTAATGGAACACTGTTCCCTCAGTGCTCTTCTGTTTCTAATACAAAACAGCATCTCTCATCAATCTGCTGTAGATTGCAGTATCTTTCAGCAATTTGTTGTACATTGATAATCTCCCTAAATCAATATAAATTCTTATGAAACTAAAAAACCAATGAATTTATATCAACTACTTAAGTATGATTCCAGCATTTCAAAAGACTGCTATCTGTAAGTAATCCCGTCTGAACAACTTTTTGTGAATTATACCTTGAGAAGGATGTTTTTCTTACTTTTTATCCTGAAAATTCCTTTTCTTTTGAAGGAAAAACGGCAATAGTATTCAACCCGGATAATCCCTGCTACTCTTGCATCCCTGAAGTCTCAATGGCTCACAGAAGTTACTATTAAAGTTTCCTATTGAGTTTTAAGCGGAATAATCAATTTCTTTATAATAAGGGGTTTAAGGGGGAGTCGGGGTTCCGCATTAACAAACTTTGGATAGCTGCAGGGGTGTTCGTTCTCCTATTTATTGCAGGCTGGAGCTTCTTTGAAACAAGGATAGGCCTTAAGATATACAGAGATCTCACTAAGTGGTATCGAGGTGAACGGGATCAGTTCGGAAGCGATCGATCTGAATCTCACTCTGGATATCTATAATCCCAATGACGTTACCGCCAGGCTTGAGCGAATGGACTATACTGTCTATGCGAACGATGTACGTCTTGGTGGCGGCAGCTTTGAAGAATCTGTCGAGATCCCTCCGAACGAGAGAAGAAGGACATCGACAAACTTTGTAGCACAACCGACCTCCGTACCTTCTGCCGTCCTTAACGCTCTTGTGACCGGTGAAGCCCTGTGGAGCATTGAAGGGGTGGTGTACTTTGATACACCTTTGGGAGCGATCGAGCAGTCGTTCGCTGTAAACAGCTCTGAAGAGAGTGATCCATGACAGAGGTTCAGCAGAGACCGAGAAAAACAGTTATTGTTTACAAAAGAACATGATGGTTTCAACTGAAAAACAAACCGGACAAGTGAGGGTTGATTTATGGGAAAGCAACTGATTATATTTACGGGAAAGCAATTGATGATATTGTTCACAGTGTTGTTAGCTGTATTCATGGCCATAGGGTGTACAGCACCAGATACTGGAGTAGTTGAAGAAGAAAATGTGACTGTAGAAGAAAGTGCTCAGGCGGTAAGGGACACAGATCTCAGGGTAACCGGCATTGAGGTAAATGAAGCTAGCTCGGATGTGGTCGATGTGACTTTTACCATGACAGTCTATAATCCTAGTGATACCACAGTAGAGCTTGAGAGAATGGAGTATGAGGTCTTTGCGAACGATGTGAGGCTGGGGAGCGGAAGTTTCGAGGAACCTCTCGAGATACCATCCAATCAGCAAATAGAGACGTCGACCAACTTCGTCGCACAGGTATCAACAGTCCCTCCGGCAATTATCAATGCTATATCTGAAGGGGAGGTAACCTGGAACTTAGAAGGGACGATGTTCTTTGATACGCCGTCAGGAACTGTCGAACAACCCTTTTCCAGGGAGCTAGAGAGAGAAGAGGGGCAGTGAGGTTTTTATTTTTGGAGTAACAAGTGCTAATAAGGGAGTGAAGTAAATATGGAAAGACCGATAGGTGTAACGCTCCTGGCAATCCTGGCCGGGATTTTATTTTTGTTGAATCTGATCATAACTCTCCGGTTCCTGGGTTTTTTGCCTTTTATAGGTCCCCTCGACATCCGTGTTTTCAATTTGTGGTACGCTCTGCTCTACGGGCTGCTGGCCTACATCTGGTTCTGGGTGGCCAGGATGCTCTGGCAGGTGGAACGTGAGGCATGGACATTCCTGCTATTTATAACGGTCCTGAACCTGAGCTTCGCTTTCATTACAATGATAACAGGCGGTTCATGGTATGACAACAGCGCCGCCGTGTTGCTCAATGTACTAGTCCTCGTCTACATCATGCTGCCCGGAACCAGGGAAGCCTTCGGAACAGACTGATATCTTTGTAGGACTAATGAGTTACGAACTTCAGGCATTCATCTTTAAATAACAATGTATCGGAAAGCCTTAAGTCATAGATTACAGACGAATCGGGGTATGGTTTTGGGTTGCACTCATAGGAACAATGTCTCCTGGGACTTCAGTCCTTGTTTACGTGCAGGCCAGGGTTGAAGAGGTCAGGTATTATGAGTAAATGGACGGCGCTGATCGCCCTTTCAATGGCTATGTTCATCATAGTCATTGACACGACGATAATGAATGTGTCAATATCAGCTTTGATCGTCGATCTGGACACCAACGTGAGCGGTATCCAGAGCGCCATCTCGATCTATGCCCTGGTTATGGCTTCCTTTATACTCATAGGCGGTAAGCTGGGAGACATCCTGGGCAAGAAAAAAACTTTTATGATAGGCTCAGTTCTCTTTGGTATAGGTACTTTTACGGCTTCCATAAGCCCTAGCCTGGGTGTTCTGGTCCTGGGATGGTCTATCGTCGAGGGCCTGGGTTCGGCGCTGATGCTTCCCAATATCCAGACACTGCTGAGAGACGAGTATCAGGGTAAAGACCTGGCTTTTGCCTATAGCATAGTCAGCGCCATCGGTGCAGTAGCAGCGGCCGTAGGACCCATTGTAGGTGGTTTTCTGACGACTTTCTATACATGGCGCTTGGCTTTCCTTGGGGAAGTGTTGATAGTGATTACAGTGCTGGTTCTCAGTCGCAGCATCAAAGCCGATGTGCCCCTTCCAAGCAAGCCGAAGTTCGATTTTGCAGGGGCATTTCTATCAGTTCTGGGCTTGTTTTCCATTGTCATGGGTATTTTGCTGGGACAGACATACGGATTCTGGCTGGCCAAGCAGCCGCTGATGATCGGATCATGGGAAATAGCTCCCTTCGGTCTCTCCGTAACCCCTGTCCTGATAGGGCTGGGTGCGCTATTGATAATGTTGTTGTTCAGATGGGAAAAGAGGCAGGAAGAAACAGGCGGCGATGGACTGTTCAAACCATCGCTCTTCAGCACTCCGGGACTTATGTCGGGATTCATTGTCCGTAATCTCCATATGGCCATTATGGCAGCCTTCCTTTTTACATTCCCGCTGTTACTGCAGCTGACATTCGAGTTCTCTGCCTTACAGACAGGGTTTGCCCTTCTTCCCTTCTCGATAGTTGTACTGATATCTGCCATAATCGGAGCCAAACTGACAGGCCGGTTCATTGCAAAGCGTATTATCCAGGCAGGATTCCTGCTGGTCATCCTAGGCCTGGGAATAGTTGCATGGGCGGTTAAGCCTGATGTGCAACCCTCCGATATGAGCCTGGGGGTGGTATTCGGCGCAGGCGTGGGATTGATAGCTTCCCAGATACTGAACCTTATTTTCTCCTCGGTAGATGAGAAGGACACTCCTGAGACCTCAGGTCTGAACGGCACCTTCGAGCAGCTTGGTAATTCAATAGGTGTGGCCCTGGTGGGTACTATTATGCTGAGCACACTGCTTATCGGTTTGCAGATGAGCATTGAGGAAAGCACTGAGATTCCTGAGGAATATAAGCCTGAACTGCTTGCGGCTGTGGAAAGTAGTGTGGAGCTGGTTTCGGACACCCAGCTACAGTCGATGCTGGAAGCATCAGGTACTGATACTGCAATGCAGGCAGAGCTCATGGATATTTATGCTCAGAGCCGAACGAAGGCCTTTAAAATAGGGATTGTTTTCCTGATCTTCCTGGCTATGGTGGGCCTGGTGTCCACCGTCGGGTTATCGAATAGGAAGCTCTGAGGATTAAATATGAGGATGCCCAGGAAGAAAGGCATCATCATTTGTTTTTGCTCTCTCCCATAAGCTCAGCTATCCAGTGTGTATCTTCAAAACTTCCCAGGACAGTCCTCACCACCATTGTGAGAGGAGTGCTGATGAGCGCTCCTGCCGGTCCTAATACAAAACCCCAGTATATGAGGGACAGGAATACGACGGATGGCGATATTTCCAGTCCCTTCCCTGCAAGTGAAGGGAACAGGAGATTCTCAGAAAGACCGTTTATGATCAATATGGCCACTACAATAGCCAGGGCGCCCAAGGGGCCGTACTGCAACAGCGCAAGGATCGCCGGAGGGATAACGGCCAGTGTCAGGCCTATATATGGGATGTAGCCTAGCAGGAATGCTAAAAAACCCCAAAGGAAGGCAAATTCAATATTTGCGATGAGCAGAATGATAGTAGTTCCAACGCCCATCACAAGATTTGTTTCTGTACGTATCAACGCATAGTCCATTACCTGGCCGCCTAAATTCTTGATGTTTACTGCAAGTGCGAAACGCTCTTCTACTTCTCTTTGAACCTTCTTGGAAAGTCCTACTGCGTCTAACAACAGGAATGCAGTTGTGATTATTATGAGCCCGACTGTTGTCGCAGCACTCACAGTTCCTGAAAATATTGATGCCAGAGAAGCCAGCAGGAAAACTCCCACATCGCGGGCGATAGACCCCAGGGAGATATCGAGATTCTCTATAGGTGGAATATATTCCATAAGGCTGTCAACTCTCGTTGCCAGATTGCTCTGGTAGACAGGGGTCAGTTCATTGAACTGCAGTATAGCACTGACTGTGAGGATGCTGACAACCACAACGATCAACAGGAATAGCAGGATGACAAGGGCGATACTGATCACGGGGTGTACTCCTCTTTTCTGGAGTTTGTATATCAAGGGAGCAAATATGAGTGTTGCAAAGAGTGAGAACAGGATGGGTATCAATATTGATGCGATTGTCCGCATTCCAATTGTCAGAAGTACCAAGGCAACGATAATGAATAGAAGCTTTGCGGGCGCGGAAAATGTGTCAGTTTGTAAATTTCTCATGCACAGTACCTCTCGGATATTCATCAATATCTATTATCCATATCTTTCATTATATAAGTCCTAATCTGCCTGTTTTCTATCCATTTTGCAAGAACCTGCACATCATTTGTAAGCCATGTAGATTGCCACCACTCCCTCCAGAATAAGCAAACCAGCTGTGATCCATAACAAAAATTGAGCACCTATTATTACATTCGTTGCCAGGGTTACCCCTATTATTATACTGATGATTCCGAAAGCTCCGATGCCCCAGCCCTCACCGCCAAAAGCAGCTATCAGGGATGTGATGCCTATGACTATACCCATGATCCCAAGAATGAACACAAGGGTCGCAGGCAGGATGATAGCGCTCTGCAAAGGGTGCTGCAAAACCAGGATGCCTGCAAGCACACCAATAATACCACTAAGGAGCTTCCATATCCATTGAGATCTGTCCTGGAAAACATTAAGTATAAGGAATAGTCCCTGTATAAGCCACCAGAGACCAATAAGCAATGTGATCACGGTCAGGGTGGCTCCTGTCCACGTCAGCAACAGTACTCCAAATATGAGGGAGGTTATACCTCCCAATAGCACTGCTTGATTGTTAACATTATATTCATCGATTGTAGTTTCCATTCCACTCCCCCTAAAAAACTCGATTTAATCCCTTTTTGATAATCTTTATATATGTTCTTCTTATTCTTTCTCAAGAAAATCGAGATAGTCTGTCACTTATCTTCGATAGCAAATCCTGTTTTTATCCTCTTCTTCTCTGCTTCTATATCTCTTTTAAAAGAATTATAAATTATTTGAACCTATGTGCAGAAACAGAGTTCCATAAGCTTCTGAAGGCATATATCCGTTAAGAAGAACCGACTTTAGTAAGTCCCATGATCTATCACTATGTAACATTGTGTCGAAAAGTCTAAATCATACGATGCAAACAAGGTTATGGGGATTTGTTTTTGACTTGTATGTTGCATTCATTGTCGGCGTGACTTCAGTTTGTTTTGTTCTTGCTTACATGCAGGCCATCTCATGAGGGTCAGGTACATGAAGAAATGGATGGGAGTTATAAATGTTTGAAATACCAATAGAAAAAAAGATTAAGATTCTTTACGCGGTCACGCTCATCAGAGCAGGTCTCGCACTTACCCTGGGTCTTGCAGTGATATTCATTTTCCTTCCCGGGGAACAGGTGCCAATGTTGGTCGACTTTATGGGGATATTCTGGCTAATGAATGGTATTATCATACTGCGTTGGGGGCTGCGCATGAGAAAAAGAAATATAATTCCGATGTTAGCTGGAATCTGTGGTATCCTGACAGGTTCTCTTGTATTGATCGGCTGGCCATTTCCCAGAGCATTGGGTATGTTTGTACTGGGAACCGTAATCCTGATGACCGGCTTTTTACGTGTGATTGGTGGTTTTTCCATGAAAGAGGAAGAATTCCTTGAAACGTCAAAGAGTATCATATCCTTGGGCCTCTTCGAGATTGTTCTGGGTATATTGCTGATGTATATACGTGCCAAGTACGATTACAGATTATATCTGGTGGCAGGCCTGTGGGCCATGTTTGGCTGTATTGTCCTTTTCAATGATGCGATGAAGCTGCGCCAGCAGCTTCGACAGCAGGAAACCAGTAACATCAATGCAGGACCTGACCAGATGACAGGTCACGAATGATTCACTCACTCCTTCCTGGGAATTGTCCTGTTATCTTGATGATCGGCGAAATAGACGACAAGATCCGAGGACGGCATAGCGATCCTTTTGTTTATAAGAGCTTTGTAGATGGCAGTATTGAGCCTGTCTTCCGAGATGCGGATTTCCACATAGTCCTCTATCCAGCACCTGACCCTGAACTTAACCCCCGATTCGGTGAATTCAAGCAGTAATGCCTGTACAGGTTTATCCTGCATGATCCATTTCTCTTTTTTCAGGGCACTCAGGATAAGACCTCTTATGTACTCTATGTCCGGTCCATAGGAAACAACCACATCGCTCTCTACACGAAACATCTTTTCAGGTATTGAGTAGTTTGTAATCATGTCTGTGCCGATAATCGAGTTGGGGATTACTACAAGCCGGTTATCCCTGGTCAGAATGCGTGTTGATCTCCAGCCGATCTCTATCACATCTCCCCAGGTGTCAAGTTGTTCGATGCGGATGCGGTCCCCTATCCTAAAAGGACGGTCTATAAGAAGCACTACTCCGGTAATGATGTTGCTGATGGTGTTCTGGGCAGCCAAACCTACAATTATTCCTCCAATTCCCAGTGCAGCAAGCATTGCAGTCAATGTAGTCCCGGTGATCTCGAAATAGTCCAGGAGTACAAGAAGAGCAAAAAAAGATACTGTAACCATAAGGATATTTCTTATGGAGTAAATCAAACGCTTGTCAATGGTTCCACGGCCCCTTAGGGGTACTTTGGAGAGATACCAGTTCGAAACGATCGATATTATCCGGAAGCTGATAAAGATGCCAATGGTCCAGTATATCAGGAAGAAAATATCATCCGTGAATCCCTCATAGATTCCAATGTATTCTTCCAGCAACCGGATCATCGCCTGAGTACCAAGAAGGATGATAGTTATCAGCAGGAAACTCTCAAAAAGGTGAAGGAGCCTGTCATCAAGCTCTGTTCCGGTCTTTCGGACCCTGGGCCATAATAAGCGCTTCATTATTAGCCTGCTTACAAGTATAGCACTCACTGAGAGTGCGATAATACCGACAATCCTTATGAGGACATTGCCGTTTGTCATCACGGTATCAGTAGTTATCACCAGATCTTTCCTCTCTTCATTTTAAATATACTTTTGAGCTTTTCAATAAGACTTCTCACGAATATTCTCAGTAGTCTCAGTGCCGTGAAATACCGTCAATTCCTCCACACTCTCCTTTTCAGGAGCATCAGGCGGGAGCGCTGCTACTATCCCGGCATACCAGTTGCTTGCAGGACCCGAAGTGATCCCGTGCGCAAATACGCTTATAATAACGGTTGTTATTACAACCAAGCCTATGGTTCCAGAAACATTTATCCATTCCAGTCTTTCGATGGCGATGACCATAAGGACAACAGATGCAAGACCCCTTGGACCAAACCAGCCCATGAATAGGCTGGTCACAATGTTAAAATGACTGCCAATAAGTGAGACAGCCACAGGAATCATACGGAATACCGTAAGGCTGAGAATTGCATATGCAAGTATCTTCAAGTCTACAAGGGGAAGATACTCTACAGACATGACACCCAGAGTAAATAAGACCGCAAGATTCAGTGTATTCCCCTCAGCTCTTGGAAGGATCATTTCCTCTTCGGTGATTTTCCTTCCTGTCGTCCTGGTGGCAAGGCCTGCAAAGAACGCTGCAACGAATCCGTTTCCTCCCATCTCTTCTGCCACGATCCATGATATCAGGGCCAGTGTTACAAATCCAGTCCTATAGTAGACATTTGACATAGACCCGGTCATAAAGGCCCTGCTTAATAACCACCCTCCTGCAAGGCCGATGACTATGCCGACAAGTATCCCGAACCCTATCTGTTCAAGCATGATGGCAAGGAATGTTCCCAGTGGCTTGTTCAGTTCCTCAACTGCTTCAAACGCAATGACAAAAATGAATAATGGCATGACAGCTCCATCGTTAAGTCCGCTCTCTATAATCAGGCCCTTCCGAATCAAAGTCGGTACCTTACGTTCTTCCACCACTTTCTGAGCAAGTGAGACATCCGTAGGTGCAAGGATGACTCCTAGAAGTGCTGCCTCTATAATGGTAATGTCTGCAAAAAGCAGAGCTGCAAACGCTGCTCCCAGGCAGATCGTAAGTGGAAGTCCAAGAAAGAGCAGTCTTCCTGAAAGCCGCTCTTTGAGAAACAGTGAGTGTAACCCGATAAGTGATGCATCTGAAAAAAATGTCAGTATCAATGCAACCTTGATTATACCCAGAACAAGTCCGCTTTTCGGGGAGAGAGAGATCAGATTGAGTCCTGCCGGACTAAAAAGCATCCCAGCTGCAAGGAATATCATCTGGTCAGTGAGGAAAGTCCCTGCGATTTTCCTGGAAAACAGACCGATAACAAATAGTAATGTTCCGAATATCAGGACAAAGGTCGTAAGCTCGCCAGCCATTGATTTCACTGTCTCCCGTTAATGTCTCACAAAATGTATACAAAAGTGTTCGGTGCCTTCCGAATGCAAAATCCTTGCATTTACCTACTATCCAGAAACTCTAATCCTGAGATTTTTACAATCACCTTCTTACGGATGAACTTTTTCACTCCACACACCTTCTGGATTTATTTGTTCGGTCTTTTCAGCCCGCTTCCCAAGCTCTCCGCCCACAATCATCAAAAGGACAAGACACACCAGCCCCACCACCAGGATCATGACCATGACTTCAGGGTCGCTGAAGTTGAGTGCGGAGATCGCCAGTGCCGCTGAAAGGTTCCTCTGTGCAGTTCCTACAGCAAGCACTCTTTTTGTTCCTCCACGGGAGCCCCCGAGTATATAGCCTATAACAAGCGAGATAACCAGGAAGATCACTGCAACAAGGATACCGTTGCTGCCTATGACGCCAACGAGATCGTTAAAGTAAACCACAAAAAAGGCCACAACAAGGACCAGAAGTAAAAGATTAGTTGCCTGTGCCATAAGAGGCAGCAGACCATTCACAACTTCTTCGTAACGTGCGCGCACCAGAAAGGCGATAGCTAACGGAATAAGCATCAAGAAGATGAGGAACCTGGCGATAGCCCAGGGGTCGACAGTGATCCCTGTAAGCAAGAATGGCAGGACTATGGGCATATACACGATTGTTACCACCATCAGGAGCCCCATCATGCCCACAGAAAAAGCCATATCTCCTTTTGCCACCTGGGCAAGTTTCGGAAGGAATGGTGCCCCTGCGGCAGTTCCAATAAGGATAAGTCCTATTGAAAGTCCTTCCGAGAGTGGTATAACAAATAGAATCAAGAGTGACAGGAGTGGGACTAGCACAAAGTTGGCTACCAGTGTCAGGATCAGCAGCCGTGTGTTTTTCAGAGGCTCGATGATCTGCTGCAGTGTGAGGGAGAATCCCATTGCAAGCATGCTGGTGAGTACAAAGATCACCGTTGCAAGGATTCCGATGGTCCCGAGGAATTCTGTAAAAGATACTGTCTCTACCATGTCGCCACTTCTGTCCTCTCTAAGTTACTGAATGTATCAGGTGCTGCCGATACCCTCCAGTAGCTTTTCCATAACCCTGTCTATTGTAAAGCTGGCCGCCTTCTGACGTGGCGGGAATCCTACAAAGGTTGATAAAAAATCACCAACTATGCTTTGGGCCGGCACCAGGAGGAAAGCGTGATCAAGCATCCAGTCGTAGTATGTATTGGATGTCGTGTCTGCACGTTCATACGGATCGGTGCGCAGATTGAATATCTTCGGGACACGCAGTGATATGAAAGGCTCAATCCATACCTGCAGGGTCCCGACAGTACGCTGCTCCATGAACACCAGTTTCCAGTTGTCATACCGTACCGCAACCAGATCCCCGTCGTCGGAGAAGTAGAAGAAATCAATGCGTGGGGAATTTTCCTCCTCGCCTGTCAGATAGGGTAACAGATTGTGGCCATCCAGATGAACCCTGAAGTTCTTCTCCCCGGCCTTGTATCCTTTCTTTAGCTTCTCTCCTATATCCGGCACCCCTGCCGCGGCAAGGAAAGTGGGCAGCCAGTCCGTGTGACTGACAATCCCGTTGGATACCACGCCTGCAGGGATCCTGCCTGACCAGCGCAAGACCTCAGGAACGCGGAAAGCCCCCTCCCAATTGGAATTCTTCTCGCAGCGGAATGGAGTCATAGCCCCGTCAGGCCATGAATTCATGTGGGGTCCGTTGTCTGTGCTGTACATGACAATAGTATCCTCTGCAATACCCAGTTCGTCAAGCAGATCCAGCATCATGCCCACCTGCCTGTCATGTTCTATCATCGCGTCGTGATACTCCGACTGCCAGCGTCCTGCCTGACCACGTATCTCTTCAGGGATATGCACCCTGAAATGCATCCAGGTGGTATTGAGCCATACAAAGAAAGGCTTACCGGCTTCCTTCTGGCGTTTGATGAAATCAATGGCGGTATCTATGAATTCCAGGTCGACCTTTTCCATACGTTTCCGGTTCAGCGGCCCGGTGTCCTCTATTCTTTGCCTGCCTACACGCCCCCATCGCGGATTCTCTGTGGGATCATCCTCGTCTGTTGCCCAGGAGTGTATCACTCCTCTCGGGCCGAATCGTTCCCTGAAACGTGGGAAATCCTCTTCAGGCGGATAGTCGGGCAGTTCCGGCTCCTCCTCGGCATTCAGGTGGTACAGGTTCCCGAAGAACTCATCAAAACCATGGGCTGTGGGCAGGTATTCGTTCCTGTCGCCGAAATGGTTCTTTCCGAATTGTCCCGTAGCATAACCCTCTGCCTTCAGCAGTTCGGCAATGGTGGGGTCTTCATGCTGAAGGCCTGTCTTTGCTCCCGGCAGGCCAACCTTGCTCAGTCCTGTCCTGAAAGGGCTCTGGCCGGTAATGAACGACGCACGTCCGGCTGTACAGCTCTGTTCCCCATAGGAGTCTGTGAACCTCATGCCTTCATTGGCTATGCGGTCTATGTTCGGTGTTCTGTACCCCATCAATCCGTCGCTGTAGCAACTCAGATTGCTGATTCCTATGTCATCTCCCCAGATGACCAGAATGTTCGGTTTCTTTTCTCCCATTGTTCAATCCTCCCGGATTATTGATCATTTAACTATCAAAATCGTTTACTGTCGATATGTTCCAGGCCCAGCCTCTCTGAAAGTCATTGCTTCTTTCGGTATTTTCTCTTGTGACCTGTATTCCTTGTTTCCGTGACAGCGTTTGAACTTGAGCCCGCTGCCACAGGGACAGGGCTCGTTGCGCCCGACCTTCGGGAATGCCTTCTCCCGAACAACCTTCTCCCTGGACAGGATATGCATGACCTCCGAAGCCGGATATCCGCGCTGCATCAATGCAACCATCACCTGCATGGGATAATCGATGTGACGGAAAAAGGCCTTCCAGCCATCACAGAGGTAGTTCAGTTTTCGCTCACCATCAGAGGTCTTCAGGAAACGATTCTTCGGACATCCGCCGTGGCAGGCAAAGTATACGTCACATTCCAGGCATTTCCGGGGCAGGGAATCCTTCTTGTCCCTGCCGAAGCTGTACTGCCTCTCAGACGCTGCCAGGCTGGCAAGTTCGTTCTCCATTATGTTGCCTAGCAGGTATTTTGGCTCTACAAAATGGTCGCATGAGTAGATGTCACCATTGTGTTCCATAGCAAGGCCCGTTCCACAGGTCTCATCGAAGACGCACATGCCCGATGAAGGCAGTCTCATCCAGCTGCGTGCTGCGGCCTCGAATGTCTGGACGAATATCTTTCCTACGTCATTGTGCACCCACTCATCAAATATAGTTATGAGGAACTTGCCCAGTTGTTCCGGTCTTACGGAACGATCCGTCACCCTGTCCCCTTCCTGGCAGAGTGTGCTTCCGTCCCTGTTGACACGCTCCACTATCGGGATGAACTGTATCCAACTTGTCTTTGCCTCATCCCTCAGGAAACGATAGACTTCCAGCGGATGGTCGGCATTGACACGATTGACAGTTGTCAGGATATTGTATTCTACACCGTGCTTCTGCAGGAGGCGCAGCCCGTGCATGACCATGTCAAAGGTTCCCTTTCCTTTCCTGTTCACCCTATAGGCATCGTGCAGTTCGCGCGGACCATCTATACTGATGCCGATAAGGAAGTTATTCTCCCTGAAGAAGCGGCACCATTCGTCATTCAGCAAGGTACCGTTGGTCTGCATGGTATTCTCGAATGTCATCCCAGGTTTGCGGTACTTTTCCTGCAGTTCGATGGCATACCGGTAAAAGTCGATGCCCATAAGTGTAGGCTCTCCACCCTGCCATGCAATGGTCACCTGCGGAGTACTATGGGCTTCGATGAGCTGCCGGACATATCTGTCCAGAATCTCATCCGACATACGGAAATCGCTGCCCGGGTAAAGTGTTTCTTTACTCAGGAAGAAACAGTATTTACAGGCCAGGTTGCAGACTGCTCCGGTTGGCTTGGCCAGCACATGGATACGGGAAGGCAGGTGTTCGTGCTGTTTCATTCAGTGCTTCCTCCCAGAATCAGGAGCCTATCTCATCTTATTATGTTCGAACTTGAAATGTTCCAGCCCTGGGAAACAAAATAGAAGGGTAAGTACTATATCTATCAGGGTCTTACCTGAAAAATCCGTTTTACCCCCGTCAGTTTCCTGAGATATAAAAGCATGCTGTGTAGCATCAATCCAGTGTTTGTGTCCTTCAATGCTGTTGATTCCGGCCTTATTCCTCCGCAAAGGCTTCACGTAGTTTCTCCTCTTGTTCCTTGGAAAGATTGGAAGCGATCAGTTCGAACTTGAAGTCTTTCATCGCCTCGACAACTTTGTCCATCACAGCATTGCTACTCATCAGGAAGAGGGCAGAGGTTCCTTCGGTCACTTTGCTCCTGACCGATTTGATGAAATCACTGCTGATACCCACGTCTGCCAGAGAGCCCGCCATAGCACCCATCGCTGCCCCAAATGCCATGCCCAGGAAAGGGACCAGGAATATCAGGCCAAAGAGCATGCCCCAGAAAGCACCGCTTAAAGCGCCTGCACCTGTCATATTAGCCAGATGCTTTGTTTTTGGCTTCTTTTTGCCTTCGGGCCATGTAACAATAGCTGCATCATGCAAAGTGATCAATTGTCTCTTGTTCAGGTCTTCGATTACCTCAAGAGCCTTTTCTGCGCCATCTGCGCTTTCAAACTTCAGAACTGTTAAAGACGTCATAGTCATATTCGATTCTCCTCTTTTATATCCAATTCTCCTGTGTCCCCTTTTACCTTCCTTCATGTGCCATGCTGTCAATAACCACGGTAATGGCTAGGATTAGTAAGGCATCCTCATTGTTGCTCACATCTACGCCATAAGTATCTCGTATGCGGAACCATTTTTTGGAGACGGCTCCTATCACCTTGTCCCCCCTGAGTATCTTGTATTCATGATTGAGGATATTGCCCTTTGCTGTTAGGTCCTCACCGCCGGAAACCGAGATCTTCCAGCGGTCACGTAGTGGTGTTATCAAAGCATTGTGTACTTTAGCTACTACATGGCCATCCTTCTCGATATCCATTGTATCACGTATGCGCGCTACTTTCTCCTGGATCTTGTAGATATCATTCCCCTGGATATCCTGAAAATTCAGCGTTTTTCGCAAACGTAGTACCTTGTTCTCAACCTGGAAAATCCTGTCTTCATGCTCATTCTCTATGAAAAAACGGTCCCCAATTGTAAAAAAACGCTGGCGCATTTTGAATCGTGTACCTAGCTGTTCTTCTTCTATAGTGGCTGGAGGCGTATCCCTATTTTGACTTATATCCTTGCCTCCGGCTAATTTGTCCCTCATCCTCAACATTAGAATTCTCCCTATAGTTGTATCAAGGGCAGGCTTATGCAATCCCCATACCCATCTGACTTCTTTTTGCAAGATCCAGTTTCACTTAATACTTTCACTTAATACTTTCACTTAATACTTTCACTTAATAGCTTACCTTATGAAGATATTTGTTCGGAATGGATAAAAATCCTATGAACTAATATGCAGAAACAAAGTTTCTATCAGTGCTTTATTCTGGATTTTCTCTTTGGAATAGCCACTTTCAGGAAATTCAATAAACTTCCTATGTTTATATATCCTTACATCTGTTATTATCTGATATGCAGAAACCCATGCTCATCCATGATCCTGTACATAAGACTATCCTTCTGGACGAGTTCGAGCAGATGCTTGTTAATACTAAGCATGTCCAGCGGCTCAGGAACATCCAGCAGCTCGGTCTTGTGGACATTGTATATCCCGGTGCTAACCATACTCGTTTTGAGCACAGCATCGGGACAATGCACATGGCATCTGTTATCGGGAATTCCCTGAACCTGAGGCCTGATGATATTCGCAAAGTCAGGGTGGCGGGGCTTTTACATGATGTGGGACACTCTGCTTTCTCCCACGTGGTGGAGGGTGTGTTGAAGAGAAACCCGTCTTTGCAACCAAATAGTAATGGCAGCCGAATTACCAAACATGAGGCTTTTACGCGGGATATCATTTCCTATGGCCTTCCGGAAGACAATTTCATTGCGCGGTATGTGGAAACAAATTTCGGGACTGATCCTTATGAGTTCTTCGGAGAGATAGCAAAGATTGCTACAGGTGACACTTCAATTAAAAAGCCATACCTTGCACAGATCATCGCAGACGACGTGGATGCAGATCGCATCGACTTCCTGCTCAGGGATTCCTATCATACAGGTGTATCTTTCGGGATGATAGACGTAGACCAGATAGTGCGCAGCCTGGTCATCAGGAATGGGAACATTGTCCTGGGCAGCCCGGACGGTTCTGGCTATGGCGAGGATATGGCTCTTACGGCAGCTGAGTCCTTGCTCATATCCAGGGCCCATCACTACACTGCTATCATCCATAACCCTAAGACACAAGCATCACGTGTCATGCTCTTGCATGCGCTTGAGGACGCCCTTGGAAGTTATGAGAAAAAGGCAGGAATGGAAAAGGCAAAGGAAGAAGTCGTACTCTTTTTCAAGACCTATAATGACAGCGACCTTCTTGAATTCATCAGATCTCATGCATCAGGAAAATCCCTGCAACTGATTGCTGAGCTCCGTGAAGGCAGTATCTATGCTCCGGTCGCAAGGCTCAGCCAGAAGACTATTCCGCCATCTGTCAGGATGGCACTGGCCACCATAGCCCGTCATGGTATGGCTACAAAGAAACTGGAGAGTCTGCTGGCAAGGGAGCTTGGGGATGTACTTGTGGATCTGAGTGTTGCCTCGGGGGTTCCTAAGAGCATGCGCATTTCCCTGGGCGAAGAGGATGCCTTCTTCTATGACGAATCAGCTCTTGCTAATGGTCTTGTACGGGCGATATCAAGGCAGCTGTCCCTCACAGCTTTTGCTCATCCTTCTGTTGTCACGAATATGGACAACAGCACAGTATCATTGAAGCTAAGGGAGGCTGTCGATACGCTGTCTCCGAAACTCCTTCATTTTATACGCACGGAACAGTACCTGCCCATAGAAGGTGTGCTACTGCTCTTTTACGGGGTTCACAGTCTTTTCGAAAATGAGGAGGATGGCTTTGTATCCATTCCCCGCCTGAGGCATATCACCTGGCTGTACCGCACTATCAGGATTCTGCGTGATTCTGCAAGGCTTAGGAATCTCTTTGACTACTCCTTTCATGAGAAGTATGGGTTCCCTTACAGCGACCGGCTCTTTGAGGACATACAGATACTTGTTGCCATGGGCATAGTCGATGAGGATCTCAGGTACTATGAGAAAGGAGGCAGGTTCCGGCAGAGTTATGAATATGTGCTGACATGGGATGGTGTCGAATATGCAAGGATGCTTGCGGACGCTTACCAGCCGGAGTTCGGGGAGATAAGGGAATATCTTGCAATGAACAAGCACTCCATCCCCAGGGACATTGTTACTATCCCGGCTAACAGATACGCTTCTAAAAAACGCTAGAAAGGTGTGAAAATGTTATCAGGCGAATTGGTCATGCTAAAAACCTCCCATCGCGGAAAGGTTCGGGAGTTCATCGTGAATGTATCTGAAGATGACTTTCATACGGATTTCGGGAAAATAGACCTGTCCGTACTCATTGACAAAGAACCCGGCGATGCTGTAATCTCACATATGGGACAGGAGTTCACTATACAGCGTCCACGTATGCCTGATTTCTTCAACCATGCGAAACGTTCGGGCGCTCCGATGATGCCAAAGGACATCGGCCCCATAATTGCCTACACCGGTCTCAATAAGCAGGATAATGTACTCGATGCGGGTACAGGCTCAGGTGTGCTTGCTATGTATCTGGGTTCGATCGCAAAACGTGTGCTCAGTTATGAGATACGTGAGGACTTTGCACAGATTGCCAGGCAGAATGTTCTCAGCGCAGGGCTCGATAATGTGGAGATACGTTGCGGGAACATTATCCAAGAGATAGCTTCCCTCGATGAGAGCTTCGATGTGGTTACTCTGGATACCCAGGATTCAAGACATGTCATCCCTCACGTCAGAAAAGTTCTCAACCCAGGGGGGTTCCTGGTCACTTATTCTCCATTCTTCGAGCAGACAAAAGATATCCGTGAGGCAATAGAAGCTGCCCATTTCTATGATGTAAGGACCATGGAGTTCTCAGAACGTGAGATTTCCTTTTCGGACAGGGGTACACGCCCGGCAACTGCAAGGGTGGGGCACACCGGTTTCATAACAATAGCACGAAAGTAGAGTTAAAACTTACCTGAGGCCTTCATTGGTTATTCTGAAGTCACGTGCCCTGCCTTCGGGAAGTGAGCGATGCTTCCACAGTTTCGCCCGCCTTGTGCCTTCTCCTGTCTTTTCCAGCTGGATGATGGTCTTGGATATGTGTTCTATCCCGCTGCCCCCGATAGGTTTCAGGTTGCCTGATGCCATATCGCTGTAGACCTGGTTGCTTATGACGACTGCAAGCCTGTACTTACGGGCAATTCCGTGCAGGAAACCTATCTGGTTTGAGAGCTCCCTTCTGGATCGTATGCTGGACTCATCCTGGTCAAGCTCGAAGCGATAGAAAGAGGTTGCGGAATCAACTACTATCAGTCCTATCCTGTCAGAGATAAGCTTCTCGATCTCCTTAACTGCCGAATACTGCTCTTCAAAACTAGTTGGTTCGAAGATAATTATTTCCCGGGCTATTTCTTTTGCGTTCTCTCCGGCTATCTGCCTGAACCTCTGGGGTGAGATGGCTTCAGTATCTATATATATGACCTTCTTGCCATTCTTCACGCATTCCACAGCCAGCTGCATACAGAGGTTGGTCTTGCCGCTTCCGGCTTCTCCAAATACCTGTGTCACAATGCCTGTTTCAAATCCTCCTTCCAGGAGTTCATCGATAGGCTGACAGCCTGATAATATCTGCTTGGTTATTGTTTACACCCCTTACCTGAGATAATTGCTTATAATGGAGTTCTTAATATACATCTTTTGGCAAAAACATCTGTATTCAGATACATTATCAACTCGGATTAACAATATTTACCATTATTGATACATATTGTATGGGATATATTATCCGTTAGGCCATACTACAATCCTTTTTGTTATCATGGTAAATTTTTCTGTTACCAGATGGAGTCTGAAAAAGCATTATTAAGCTGGAAGTCATTTTATAATTTACCTCACGGTGAAAAGAACAAGTCAAAATGCAATGCCAACTGACTCTTATTTTTTCAGATGGCATTGCAGTTCCTCTCCGGAGTACACTAATATAATAATAGATTTATGTCATTGAAGGGACGCGAGATTATGGCTGAAGTAATTATATACACAACAAAAACATGCCCGAAATGTGAGCAGTTGAAGAAGGTATTAGAATCGAAAGGTATTCCTTTCAAAACATCAGATATGTCAACACCTGAAGCACTCACAGAACTGAAGTTTAACGGGGTGTTCACCATGACCGCACCAGTCCTCCAGATCAACGATGAATTTTTAACCCATAAGGACCTCTTCAAGGGTCCTGATGTTAATCTGGAAGCGCTGAGCAGCCTGCTCTGATATCATGGTGTGAGGTGGGAAAATGGAAGGATGCACTACTGTAACTAAAACTACTGCCGGGGAAACAGAATACGAAAACGTCGATCAGGCCTGCGACACACAGATTCAATCCGGGGAAAAAAGAGGGATGCCGATAAGTATGACACAGACCAGTAAGCCACTTGCGATTCAGAAAACGCTTGATGGTCACACTATATCCATATTGCCCAAGGTACGCACCACTGCCGGGCATATGGTCGAGTGGGACCGTAATATCATTATCAATCAATTGTTAAAAGAGACAAAACTCTCAGAAAGGTTCCACGGAAAACCCGGCATAGAAAAAGAAGAAGCCCATAATATTGCAAAAGAGGTTGAGCACCGTATCAGGAGTCTTGAACTTAAGTTCCTTTCCGGGCCCCTTATAAGAGAAATTGTCAACATAGTGCTTCTTGAGAAAGGCCACCTAGAATGGAGAAATATCTGTACAAGAGTAGGTACTCCTGTATATGACGCGTGCGAGATAGATCTTGGAAGCGGTTTCGAGGCAAAGGACAATGCTAACCTCCAGGAGAACGCCGAGACCTCTCACAAGAAAAAGGCGGACAAGATATCCAAAGAGCAGTACCTGCTCTTGCTTCCTCCGAAGATAGCAGACTTGCACCTGGACGGTGACATCCATATCCATGATCTTGAATACCTTGGTACCCGTGCATTCTGCCAGGACTGGGATCTCAGGTATTTCTTCTACTATGGGCTCATGCCCGACGGTTCCGGCGCAAAGGCAAGTGTTGCAGGCCCCGCTATGAAGGCGGAAGTAGCCATATTGCACGCAGTGAAAGCTCTGGGAAGCGCCCAGACCAACTTTGCGGGTGGACAGGGCTTTTACAATTTCCTGACATTCCTTGCTCCTTATCTTGAAGGCAAGAGTTACATCGACATAAAGCAGCTCATGCAGATGTTCGTGTATGAGATGACCCAGATGATGGTTGCCCGTGGAGGGCAGGTCGTATTCTCCTCTGTCCAGCTTTCCCCGGGAGTGCCAAAGCTCTGGAAGGATAAGCCTGCAGTCTTTAAGGGCAGGGTACATGACGGGACCAATGGCACCGAGAAGCGTACCTACAGCGAGTTCGAACGTGAAGTGCGTCTGTCATTCAAGGCTCTTATGGATGTAATGATAGAAGGTGACAACTGGGGCAAACCTTTCAATTTCCCCAAGCCCGAAATATCCATTGAGCCTGATTTCATTGAAGAGGATGACTTCTTTAACAGGGCCCACCCGGAGCTCCCTACTTACGAAGAGCTCTATGACCTGACCTTCGAACTGGCCGCTAAGTTCGGAACGCCTTACTTTGACAACCAGCTTCCAGAGTACAGGGGCGCAGGCGAGGGCATATCATGTTATCAGTGCTGTGCATACCAGTTCTCGGCAAATGCTGACGCTGACGACAGTTTTGATGATAAACTCCTGTTCAAGGACGGAAAGCATTTCTCAATGGGTTCCTGGCAGGTTGTGTCCCTTAACTGTCCAAGGGCGGCATACAGGGCTAAAGGAAATGACGAAGCGCTGTTTGCAGACCTGAGGAATCTCATGGACCAGAGCATCAAGCTCTTCAAAACAAAGCGCAGCTGGATGGAGAGTATTATCGAGAACAGCAGGATGCCTTTTGCTACTCAGAGGCCAAAGGACCCTGTTACAGGCGAGAAAGGTGCAATAGCTGTTGATATAGGTGCACTTGTCAACACAATAGGCGTGATTGGAATCAATGAGATGGTGCAGTACCATGTAGGTTCCCAGATACATGAGTCAAAAGAAGCGTTCAAGTTCGCTATCCGGGCAATGACCGAGATGGAGATGTACGGCAAAGAGCTCAGTCGTAAGCACGGCATGGAAATAGCTCTTGCACGAACCCCTGCTGAAACCACGTGTCAGAGATTTGCAGTGTCCGATATGCTGCACGACGAATATAAGGATGCTGTCCTGCAGGTTGTCAAGGGTGACAAGGAAACCGCTCTTGCAAATATTAAAAGGACCCACGACCTGCCTGTCTATTACACTAATGGTACCCATGTTCCTCCGGGTGCCCGTATATCCCTGGTAGACAGGATGAACATAGAGCATGTGTTCTTCCCCATTGTTGACGGCGGTAACATCTGCCATATATGGATGGGTGAAGGAGCACCGGACGCAAAGGGGCTGAAGGAGTTTGCGATGAACATTGCAAAGAACACCCAGATCGGCTATTTTGCCTTCACTAAGGATATGACTGTTTGCCTCAACGATTTTCACATCATGTCCGGCCTGAAGGAATGCTGTGAGAACTGTGGTTCCGAAGATGTAGAGCAGGTTTCAAGGGTAACCGGTTATGTGCAGGCTGTCAACGGCTGGAACTCTGCCAAGAAACAGGAGCTTGCAGACAGGATGCGCTACAGTTCAAGCGATATGATCTGATGTCAATGAAAGTTAATTACGGTAGTTGTGTTCCCATTTCTACTGTGGACTGGCACGGTCATGTGTCAGTCGTCCTTTTTTTAAGAGGATGTCCTTTCAGGTGTCCCTATTGTCAGAACCATGAGATCCTGGATAGTTCAGACATAACACATATCCAGGTACTTGAGGGTGCCATTAAGAAATCAAAGCCTTTTGTGAGCAGTGTCATCTTTCTTGGGGGAGAGCCTCTTATGCAGAAGCAGGCGGTGATACATCTGGCAGGGTTCGCAAAAAAGAATGGTCTGCTTGTGGGAGTACATACCAATGGTTTTTATCCGCTGGCTCTTGATGAACTGATAAAGGAAAAGCTCCTTGACAAGGCCTTTATAGATATCAAGGCTCCTCTGGATGACAGTGATGCATACGGCAGGGTAATTGGCTGCGGCACTTTTTTGCAGGTACGGGCAGACCCTGCAGATGCGGTCAGGAGAATAAGGGAATCAGTACTGCTTACTCTTGAAAGTGGTGTGGAACTGGAGTTAAGGACCACTGTTTTCAGGGGATTTATGGGTGATACGGATGATGTCCGGAAAATAGCCACTTCCATTCTTTATCTCACAGGCGACAGGAATGTACCTTACGTACTCCAGCAGGGACTTGCGGAAAACGCGGCACTTGCAAGCATGCGGGGTATCAGGCCATTCAGCAGGGAGGAAATGCTTGGGCTAGCCTCGTCCGCTCACGAGTCTCTGGATAATGTATGGATTCGGACAAAGGAACGTGGTAACGAGAAAGTTAACTTCGAACCGGTTTGAAGCTTAAACAATTTTCTTATAGGTGTGGTGCATCATTCAACATACTAAAAGGAGTATCTCCGAATGAAAAAAACACACCTTCTATGCGCACTAATGCTCTTGATATCTGCTGTTGTTGTCAGTGGATGCATGAGTCTGGATAAAGATGCTGATTCTTTATCTTATACTTCCAACGAAAAGGCTGTATCTGGCTATGACTCTGCCACAGAGGATTCCGTAAGACAGGTTTCCTCAGGCGGGGCGGGTACAGTTTCAGTGGACCGGAAGACTATTACTACTGTCGATATGACCTTAGAAGTGGACGAAGTCCCTGCAGCCATCGAACAGATATCTGCCTCCGCAAGAGCTTTCGGTGGTTATGTCTCCGGTTCTTCGGTATATTCCCATACCTATGATTCAGGCACCTGGAAGGATGGCTATATCACTGTAAGGGTGCCTGAAGCAGAACACCCCCTGTTCCTGGAAGAAGTTGGAAAACTCGGGGAAGTCACTTCAAGGAGTGTAAGTGGCCAGGATGTTACTGAGGAATATATTGACGTCACTGCCCGTCTGGAAAACCTGAAAAAGCAGGAGCAGCGCCTCCATGAGGTTCTGAACATGAGCAGGACAGTCGAAGAAGTACTGAGCGTGGAGAAGGAGATCGAGCGTGTCAGGGGCGAGATTGACAGCCTGACGGGTCGCCTGAACTATCTCAATGACAGGGTCGAGTATTCGACCATCAGCATCCGTCTCACAGAATCGGACCGTGTGGTTTATTCATGGGGGCTTGGGGATGCATTGTCCGAGTCAGTCAGAGGTTTCATATCGATGATTAATGCACTGATCATACTTGCAGGTTATATGCTTCCTATAATCATTCTTCTGGCCTTGTTCGGAGGCCTCTTCGTAGCGCTGAGGAGAATGGCACGCCGGTGATACATACGCCTGAAGTCTGGATGAAGGTGAAATGCCTTCATTCATATAGTTCTATAAACCGGTCATTTTAAATAAAAAAATATTGTTAGTACATAAGTGCATAATGTTATAAACTGACCTTGCAATGTGAAAGTATGATATCCAGACCTGTATCAGAAATTGGGGAGCGCCCTCTTATTGGCATTTTGACTGGTATATTTAACAAAACCAGAGATTCTCGTCTTATAGTCGGCCCTGGTCATGACGACTGTGCCGTGCTTGAAATGTCTGAGGACGAATATCTTGTGGTGACAACTGACATGCTCCACAGGAAAACGGATTTCCCTTCGCAGATGACCGGGTGGCAGATAGGCTGGATGTCTGCTGCTGTCAACTTAAGTGATATCGCATCCATGGGTGCAAGTCCTGTAGGATTCCTCTCGGCTATCGGTCTTCCAAAGGATACGGATGTTACTTTCGTTGAAGATATTGCTCACGGAATGGCAGACTGTGCAAAGGCCTGCGGTACTTCTGTGATAGGCGGTGATATCGACACGCATGATGAGCTAACTATCACCGGCACTGCTCTTGGAATAGTCCCGAAGCACGAATTGCTCACCAGAAAGGGTGCTAAGATAGGAGATAAAGTCTGCGTCACTGGCTTTACCGGCTCCGCCGGCGCTGCGCTGCACGCCATCGAGAACAACATCTCCGTACCTGACAGATTGCTAAAGGCACTTCTTGAGCCATATCCCAGAGTCGCTGAAGCAAGGAAACTCGCACGTTCCGGCCTCGTGACCTCCATGATGGACACAAGCGATGGCCTGGCCCTGTCACTCCATGACCTTGCTGACCTCAACCAGGTCGGTTTCCTTATATACGAATCCAGGCTCCCGATACATGATGACGTCAGGAAGCATGTGACCACAGATCCCAATGAGCTCACAGACCTCGCACTCTACACGGGCGGTGATTTCGAATTGCTATTTACAGCCTCTCCTGATATACTGAACCAAGTATTTCCAACATTTAATTTAAGTATAATCGGCGAAGTAGTTGAACAATCAGCTGGTATGCGCATTGAACGAAATGACGGGACAAACTCGTCGATAAATCGAAAAGGTTATCTACAATTAGGGAATTAGATTTACACAAGATTAGATTACACTATTAAGGAAAAAAGGATGATCAAAAATGAATAAAAACATTCGGCTGCTTTTATTTGGACTGATATTGCTCATGTTCACAGGTGGTGCAATGGCTGCACCTTCTCTTTCTGATGAAGGTCTTTCTCCGGGAAGCGGTACTGTAGAAACAAACTTTATTTTTACAGTTACATACACTGACCCTGATAATCTCAGTGCAAGTTTTGTTAACGTTACTATAGATACTATTCCTTACCCAATGACAGAAGTTGACCCCTCAGATGTCAATACTGTTGATGGGAAAGCTTACAGATTCGAAAGATCGGGCTTCTCTGTAAATCCAGCTCACAGTTATGCTTTCTCTACAAGTAATTCAAACGGCGCAGTTGATCCTTATGGGGCAGGCACCTTTGCTGTCGCAAACACTGCACCGGTGCTGTCTTCTCCATTGGTCACTCCAAGCAGTGGTTCACCTGCAACTGAGTTCGTGTTCACGGTGACCTACACGGATGCCGATAATAACAGCGCGAGTTATGTAAATGCCGTAATTGACGGTATTAACTATCCAATGACAGCCACCGATCCTGCAGACACAAATACGGCTGACGGAAAAGGTTACACGCTCTCCAATTCAAGCATTGCTGCAGGTTCTCACACATACAGTTTCACAGCATCAGATGGTACAACCACAGCTACTCCTACCTCTGAGGGCACTTTTCCTGTAAACTCTGACTCCTCACTGTCAGGAACTATTTCTTCTGTTAGCGGCACTCCTTCTACAACATTCGTCTTCAACGCAATTTTCACGGATGCCGATAACGACGCTGCCAGTTCTGTGACAGTCACTATCGATGGCACTGATTATGGTATGAGTGAGGTTGATGCAACTGATGTAACTACAACTGACGGGAAAGAATATACTTACAGTGATACTTTCTCTGTTGGAAGCCACTCATACAGTTTTAAGGCAACAGTGGGTTCAGATAACATAGGCCCGGTGGGGGCAGGTACTTTTGATGTAGATGTTTCAAATCATGCTCCTACTCTTACAGATGCTTCTGTTACCGGGGCTAACAATTTCATTATCGGTGGACTCATTTATTTCAATGTTACTTACACAGACTCCGACAACCAATTGCCGACATACAGTTATGTCCAGATAGATGGTGTCAACAAGACAATGTCTAAGGTCAATAGTGCAGATAATGATGCAACCAATGGTATAGAATATACGTATAATACTACACTTGCACAGGGGAACCATACATATGCCTTTTATATGTCTGATGGGACCAATCCTGTAAGCACTGCTTCTGCAACTATCATCATACATCCAAAGACCTACTTCACAGGTGACCGTATATGGGATGAGGATGCAGGTCAGTCAACAACCTACAAATGGGATGCAAGGAGCTTCTCCGGTTTCTTCTACGACCTGGAAACCGGTTTCAGCTCGGAGACAATGAATATCACTGATATTTCACGGACCATAGATGATGGAAATCTTGTGTACGAAACAAGGCCTGTTGATAGTAACTTCGAGCATTCTGCATGGGGCAAGTATCAGGTTATCGGTTTCATGGCCGAGAAGTATTTTGCAGGGTATAAGTCCTCAATAACTAATATCAATGGTGTCAGCACTGTAAGTTTGATATCTTCCGGACAGCTTTCCAAGGTCCTGATTGACAATGATGACAAGAAATCCGTATATTCAGGTTCCTCACTAACCCTTGAGGACGGCTATAAGCTCAACATTGTCCAGGTTGACAAGAATGGTGATAAGGTCTTTGTGACTCTCACAAAAGATGGTGACGAACTTGACAGTGAAATTATCAGCGGAAGCGGCGATTATGTCTATGAGGCAGACTTGGGAGACAGCGATGATGTTCCTATAATAATTGTCCATTTTGACTCCATATTCAGCGGCACAGAATCAAATGCTGTATTCATTCAGGGTATTTTCCAGATATCAGAGGATTACGTAGAGCTGGAAGATGGTGGAAGTTACGGCAAAATGGAAATCACAGGCTTCAGCGACGATTATATCCAGATGAAGAACGATGGCTCTATTTCTCTTTCTAAAGGAAAGACCATTGATATCATGGGTAAAATCAAGTTCATAGTAGCCGATTCGAACACCCTGCGTTTTGCACCATTTGTGGACATGTCCTCTCCCGGTACATATGAGCTTCGTGGTACTGTGGCAGAAGGTGCCGAATTGCTCACGTGGACACCCCTGAACTTCGAAGGCTTCTATTATGATATCGATGAAGGTATACAGACAGAGAAGCTTGAGCTCAAGGCCATCAACGGCAGGACCATAGATGATGGGGATCTGGTATATACCACCACTCCGGAAGAAGTTTCATTTGAGCACTCTGCCTGGGGCAAGTACAATGTCATCGGTTTCATGGCCGAGAAATACTTCGCAGGATACCCCTCAGGTGCTTTCGGTAGCAGCAGCAGCGTGGATATCATTTCTGATGGTTTGCTCTCCAAGGTTCTTATTGATGAGGATGACAAGAAATCCGTGTATTCCGGTTCCTCACTCATTCTTGAGGAAGGATATACTCTTAACATCGTCCAGGTTGACAAGAACGGCGACAAGGTGATGGTGACACTTACAAAGGACAGTGATGAAGTAGACACTTCAATTATCAGTGGAAGTGGCACTTACATCTATGAGACAGATCTTGGCGATTCCGATGATGTTCCTCTAATTGCGATTCATTTCGATTCAATATTCAGTGGAACAGAATCAAATGCCGTATTCGTAAAAGGTATCTTCCAGATATCGGAAGATTATCTTGAGGTTGAAGATGGCGATACCTTCGGCAAAATGGAAGTCACAGGTATAGGTGGCAGCATAACAATGTCCAACAAGGATTCCATTTCCCTGTCAAAAGGTAATTCCATAGCATTAATGGGTGATGTCAGTATCAATGTCGCTGATGACTCCAATACTGTGAGGTATTACCCTTATGTGGAAGTCACTACTACACCTTCCCAGTCACTGAGTGTGAGCCTTGACAAGTCCATTGCAATAAAAGGTGACAAGGTCACAGTCACTGTCACTTCTCGCGGTGCAGCAGTAAGTGATGCCACTGTGAAGGCTGGCAGTTCCACAATCGGAACAACTAACGATGAAGGTAAGATCACATATACAGCTTCAACTATAGGGAAGCTTCAGATCACAGCATCCAAGGACAACTATGCTTCAGGAAGCAGTGAACTTGAAGTAATATCTCCGGACGATGATTCAAGAAAGATTATTATCGAAGTCTCTCCTGAAGAGGTATATGAAGGATCTTCAGTGACCTTCTTTGTACTCAAGGCAATAGGAGGAGATCCTGTTGAAGGTGCTACGGTATCTTATGATGGTAAGTCAATTGGCTCTACATCATCCGATGGAACGATTGCTTATACTGTAACTGACCCTGGTATGCACAAGCTGACAGCAGTGAAGAGTGGATTCATTGATGCTTCAATGAATCTGGATGTCAAGGAGATTGCAGCAAAATTCGAGTTCACGAGCCTTTCTATAACTCCGCTTGATATTAAGCAGGGTAAGGAGGCAACCATTAGTGTTAATGTCAAGAATATCGGTAATGCTGCAGGAAACTATACTGTTGACCTCAAGGTGAATGACACTGTTGTAGGTACCAGAACTATTAGCCTTGGAACCGATGAATCCGAGGTTCTTGAGTTCAAGCATGCGGAGAAAGAACCCGGCACTTATGTTGTGAAGGTCGCTGACCTGACCACGACCTATGAGGTATTCGAGAAGTCGGGAGTTATCTGGTATGTGCTTGGAGCCATCGCAGTGGTTGTTGTAGGTGGTCTTGGATACCTCTTCACCGCTGGAGGCTGGACTGCAGAAATTGCCCAGGCAAAGGTGGACGAAGCAATACAGACATTGCAGGAGCTTATCAGCAAACGCTGATAACTCCAAATCTCTTTTTATTTTTATTCTAAACTGATCTTCTTGGCCACCAGTTCTATCGCTTCTATAAGACTGTCTTTTGGCATTATCGTGGCAACAGGAATTCTTAATATCTTCTCGACAGTCGGGCTTACGATAGGTGCGCAGACAAGAGCCTTGGCACCATCCCTTTCAGCCCGCACTGCTGCAATGATGGCTTCTTCCATGGAGGTTGCCGAATATTCCCTGATGGTGCAGAGATTCCCGCATATTTTTCTTTTCGTCTCATTTATATTGTCAAGCACAGGCCGCGCAGCTATTACGGCGATGAAATTCCCCTTCTCCGACCCTTCTATCCTTTTTATAGTTTTAACTATCTGGCGAAGGGTTTTCATATTTGGCTCTCTTTTTCCGGACATTATCTTGTAAAGGGTGCTTTGGGGTATCTCGGCCTTTTCTGCAAATTCCAGAGCAGTAAGGCCAAGTTCATCCTTTATGACCTTTGAAAGCACTTCCCTTAGCCTTTCGTCAGATTCAAAGACAGCATCAGTTACTTTATCAGCGGCATTCATTTGTCCCACACTACTGTTATGATTAAAGATATATCCTTTAAAGGCAATGTAATGTGATATATTAATACCTTTGGGTCATCTACATGGACTTAACGGTAATATATATAATCTATATTGTCATGCTTTCCAAAAACGGAACAAAGGTGATAACATGAATTCCAAAAGGTATACAAAGCCATTTGCTTTTTTGCTTCTTATTATTTTTATTACGTCAGCCGTAATTATATCCGGCTGTACCGAAAGAGAGGCACAGACAGGAGAGGAATTGACGCAACTTACCTTCGGGTACCAACCCAGCACTCATCAGATCGCCTATCTTACTGCAGAGGATCAGGGATGGTGGGAAGAAGACCTTTCTCCGCTAGGTGTGCAGACAATTAACGACCGGCTCTTCCCAACAGGAGCTCCTGAGATGTCCGCGATGCTTGCTGGAGAGATTGATGTGGCTTATGTCGGTGCTGCACCTGTAGTAGCAGCCATTGCCAGTGGGCTCGATGCCAAGATTGTTGCTGCTGCTCAGATACAGGGCTCTGATATTGTGTTGCGCAATGAACTACCCTATGAAGGTCCCCAAGACCTAATAGGTCTCAGGATAGCCACATTCCCGCCGGGAACCATACAGGACACACTTTTGAGGGAATGGCTTGCAGACAATGGTATCAACCCTGATACAGATGTCACGATCCTCCCCATGGGTCCCGCAGACGCAGTAACGGCACTTTCTGTTGGTCAGGTCGATGCAGTGTTTCTGCCGCACCCCTCACCAACTGAGATAGAAGTGCAGGGTATCGGCAGGTCAGTAGTTCAGTCGGGGGAGATGAAGGAAGACCATGCATGCTGTGTAGTTGCAGTCAGTGGCAGGCTTATTCGCGACCATCCTGATGTAGTACAACAGATAGTTGCAACTCATGTACGTGCAATCGAATACGACAATGAGAATGTTGCTGAAGCAGCCGCTGTTTTTGCTGCTGATCAGGACTGGGATGTTCAGGTTGTGGAAAAATCCTTGGCAGACTGGGATGGCACATGGGTGGCAGACCCCGGTGTCATCGTGAACTCCACAGTTGAGTATACGCAGGTTCAGTACGAACAGGGAACCATCAACAGACAACTCACACAGGACGACCTTTTTGATCTGAGCTTCTATGAAGCTCTTGATCAATAATTTTTATGGATAATGAGTTTAATACTGTTAAATACGATAAGATAACGTTCACTTGAATACTTTTCAATTATGCAGAGGAATCATGGTCAGAGGAAACTTTCAAAGATTAAAGAATAACAGTGTGGAATTATTATCTGTGGTTTCTGCGCTGATCATCTGGCAGGTGACGGCTGTCTATATTGTACAGAACAAATTTTTCCTTCCCAGTTTTACTGATGTTGCTGCAGCGTTCATTATTACTGTTTCAAGACAGGGTGTATTCCCTTTCCTCTCTATGAATCTCGAGCTCCCGGTGCTGCTGGTTGACACTCTCTATAGCCTTATGCACTTCTTTATCGGTCTTATAGCCGCTCTGGCCATAGGTATCCCGGTAGGTATGCTCATGGGCTGGTTCAAATCTGTTGAAAGAGTTTTTGATCCATTGATTGAGATAATACGTCCCATACCTCCTCTTGCATGGATACCCTTTGCTATAATCTGGATAGGATTAAACCCATTTGGCGCAGGATTTGTGATATTCATTGGCGCTCTGTTCCCTATAATAATCAACACATTCACAGGCTTCAAAAGTGTTCCAAGGATATATGTTGAAGCTGCAAAGGTCCTTGGATGCAACACTGACCGTGAACTTATGAGACGTGTTGCCATACCCTCCGCTCTACCTTCAATAGCAGCTGGTGTCAGGATAGCTATGGGGGTAGGCTGGATGTGTCTGGTTGCGGCCGAGATGTTTGGGGTGAGCAGGAACGGTCTTGGATTCAAGATATGGCACAACTATTATTTACATCACATGGATTTTGTGCTGGTTTATATGCTTTTCCTGGGATTCCTGGGGCTTTTGATAGACCGGCTCTTAAGGTCATATCTTGAGGACAAGTTCTTTAAATGGCGAACAGGAGTGGTGATGTAAATGGGCAGGGTAAGTATAAGGGGTGTGTCCCGGAAGTTCGTGAAAGATGACATAGTACGGACCCTGGCCCTTGATAACGTAAGTCTGGATATTGGGGATAAGGAGTTCGTATGCTTCATAGGTCCTTCCGGGTGCGGGAAGACTACTCTGCTCCGGATAGTTTCCGGGCTTGACTATCCCGATGACGGTGAAGTTTTCGTTGACAATGAACGTATAAAAGGTCCGGGACCTACAAGAGGCATGGTATTCCAGGAGTATTCCCTTTTCCCCTGGAAGACCGTTATAGATAATGTGATATTCGGTCCCCAGATGAGGGGGGTGCAAAAGAAGGACGCAATTGAAGAGGCACAGAAGTACCTGGAACTGGTTGGCCTTGAACAGTTCAGGGACAGCTATCCCCATGAGCTCTCAGGCGGTATGAAGCAAAGGGTTGCAATAGCTCGTGCCCTTGCAAATGAGCCCGAAGTGCTTCTTATGGATGAACCTTTCGGGGCCCTTGATGCTCAGACTAGGAATTCATTGCAGCATGAACTGCTGGATATCTGGCAAAAAAAGAACATAACTATCCTTTTTGTCACACACAGTGTGGATGAGGCCGTTTTCCTTGCGGACAAAATCGTAATAATGACCGCACGGCCCGGAAAGATTAAGGAAATACTAAAAGTCGACATCCCTCGGCTACGTGACAGGACAAGCATGGAAGTCAATCAATTGCGTAACCGTGTTCTGAAACTGCTGGCAGAAGAGCAGAAGAAATAATGGTTTTTCGGTCTCACTCCGAGCGTACTATTATCTTCGTGCCAGATTCTATTTCTTTTATATTCACTTTCCCTATCAGTTCAAGCGTTGCATTGGCTCTGGCAAATCCCAGGGAACATCCTGGACGTATCGAAATGGTCCCGCCTGCGATTGCTAACCCGTTTACAGTTACAGAATCAAAGAGTTTCAGATCGCTATATGCTTCAACATTACCATTGATCTCACATCCGGGTCCGATAACGATGTCATCAGCTTTGACATTTCCCCTCACGGAAGATTCTTTTCCAAGTTTGAGAGTTCCCTTTACACTGAGGCCTTTCCAGAAAGAGGATGCTGCTCCGGCAATAAAGTTCCCGTCAATAATGACATCATTCTCAAAGTAGGACCTCCTCCTGGCAATATAAGTGTTTGATGCCTTATGATATCTAAGATCTGAACTCATCTAATTCACCTGAACTTACTCTATAGTTTCGTTGATTATAAATTGATTGTATCTGGTCATCCTTCACGGGTACTTATGAAGTGGTTTAGAATCAATATCTGCTCTTTTCAAAAATAAGTGCGTATGGCTTACTCTTAATGACAAGTATTATATATAATAGCATATATACAATTGTATATTTCTGGGCCTTTATATAATAATTTGGACATCTGGTTGGTTTTTAAGGACCGGGGTGCATGTATGGTCAACAGTAGTAATGAATACCAGTCTACAGGCAATGCTTATTGCTCCACAGAACACGGTCCTCTTTATGTACTGGAAAGCAGGCTCCTTCCCGGAAAATTGGAACAGGCCAGGACTTTTTTCAATTCGTTGAACTTTCTCATACTTACAACAGATTGTGAACACAGGGTACTTTCTATGAACAGCATGGCTGAGAACCTGCTGGGCTATACGGTTGACGAACTTAATGGTAAGCACTGGATCAATGTGCTGGTTCACGAGAAATCCGTGGATCTGTTAAAAGATACATTTCTTGAAATTATCTCCGGGCACACTGTTATTACAGAATCTTTGCATTCCAGGGTAATCAGAAAGGATGCTTCGGAACTTTTGATATCCTGGAATGTCACATTAATGAAAGATGATGATGGTTCACCCACGGGTTTTATACTTGCAGGCAGCGACATCTCCAGACAAAAAGCAATCGAACTGAATTACATACAAGAAAATGAAAGACTGCTATCCTATCTTCGCTCTGCCACATATGCGGTAATCTTCTCTGATCACTCTGGAAAAATATCTTTCTGGAATAAAGCGGCAACTGCTCTTTTTGGCTACGGGGAAGCCGAGATACTTGGTGAGCCTCTTACGGTCATTATGCCAAAGTGTTACAAAAAAGCACATGAGGGATGGGATCAGATAATTTCCATCGGTAAATCACCCGTGATGGGCAGGATCTTTGAAGCTTCAGGCCTCAGGAAGGATGGAAGTGAGTTCCCTCTTGAGATTGCCGCCAGTACTACTAGGATGAATGGCAAGGTCTTCCACGGCGCTTTCCTGAATGATATTTCCAAACGTAAGATGAAAGAACGCCTGACTACCATTTCCAAGAACAAATATCGCATGATCTTCCAGAAATCCCCTCTGGGTATCTTCCATTTTGACGAGAAAGGGGTTATTACGCAATGCAATGAGAAATTCGTAAAGATAGTCGGTGCTGCTCATGAAAATGTTATAAGCACAATTATAAACTTCAACATGCTGGAATCCTTTAAAGATGAAGCTATGGTGAGGTGTATAAAACAGGTGCTTTCAGGAATACCGGCCAGGTATGAAGATGATTTCATATCTCCTTTCTCTGACAAGGTTGTGCCTATAAAGGCGGAGTTCAGTCCTGTTATATCTGAAGAAGGCAAGCGCATGGGTGGTGTGTGCGTTGTTGAGGATTTCACAGAGCGTAAAAATGCAGAAAAAGCCCTGAGCAAGTATGCAGAAGATCTTGCAAAGGCAAATACCGAGTTAAAGTCCCTCGACCGTATGAAGGATGAGTTCCTTTCCAATCTTCGGCACGAACTGAAAACCCCTCTCATTCCAATACGCGGATACAGTGAGTTAATGGCCGAAGGTGATCTTGGTGAGCTTAACGAGCGTCAGAAAGATGCTATGGAAAAGGTGCTTCTAAGCTCTGAGAGATTAAAAAGGCTTATAGACTCTCTTCTGTATGTCAGCATTACTGAAGGTGGCAATGCTGAGTATACATTTGTTCTTCTTCGGGTGGCAGAGATCCTTGAATCTGCAATATGTGACCGTTCACCGGAGATGATAAGTAAGGGTCATACGATTAAGAAGGATCTTCCTCGTGACCTTCCTCTGATAGAAGGTGACCTCGAATGCTTAACTGATGTATTTGTGAATATAATCGATAATGCTATCAAGTTCACACCTTCGGGAGGGAATATTAGTATTTCTGCAATTGTGGAAGATGGCAACATACATGTTCAGATAGCTGATGACGGGATTGGTATCGAAGAGGCAAATATGCCAAAGATATTCACTCGCTTCTACCAGGTGGATGGCTCATCAACACGTAAATATGGAGGCAACGGGCTTGGCCTCTATATATGCAAAAAGATAGTTGAAGCCCATAAAGGCAGTATCCGGTTGGAGAGCATCCGGAATAAAGGCACTACAATTCATGTATACCTTCCAGTGACTCCTATTCCTTCAGGTTCTCCTCTCTGAAGTAAGCAAGAGTTATCAAAGACAGGGACGTCGCAGTAATGTCTCCTGTGCCTTTCCCCCATGACCCATTTGCATTCCTGCCGGAAATGAGCCACAGTTTCGCTTCTTCCAGCTGTCGGGAGTATCCTGCAAGCAGCAAAGCCTGCATGACCAGGTTACTTGTGGCGATAGGTCCCCATGCTTCTCCTATGGTATGCCGGGAAAGCAGCCATCCTGCACGCTCCTTTATGAATTCCTTCCAGTCGGGAGTATCATTGTCTTCCAATCTCCCCTGCGATATCAGAGCTTGCAGTATAAGGGCTGTTGTTCCGGGATGTTCCCAGGCTGGTCCATAGGTGTCAACCAACCATGAGCATCCTCTCTCGTTCGCTATTCCCATATCTGCAAGGGTGATAAGTGCATAGGCTGTGTCGTACACTTCTTCATTCCATGAGTTGCCTTTCTGCTTCGACAGTATCCATGCGCTCACATCGGGGTAAACAATGCCAATAGCTGCAAGAGCTGAAGCTGCCCTGGCTGTATCTCTCAGGGAATGATTCCATGAATCTCCGGTTTTCAACCTTATCAGCCTTGGTACCAGGTCGCTCTTCATATCCCAGAGGTGGCATGCAAGCATGGCGCGTGAAAGTTCCTTCACCTCATGGATGTTCCTGGAAAGGAGCCAGTTAAAGGATATCTCACTTTTGAAGTACATATCGGCATAGATGCCAGCCAGTTATTTATTGTTTTGCAGGAGACCATATGTATAAAACAGGAAATAAGGGGGAGATATTCTCTCCCTCATATTATTGTTTGAAATTTTCCACACTGTCAACAATGCGGTTAAATTCCCTGAACCATTCTAAGTCTGAATCACCTTCAAGATGTACTCTGCCGTTATCTTCCATTGTCGCTACTGCTGGGTCAATTGGCAGTTCTCCCAATACTGGTACATTGAAATCTGCTGCGGCCTTTTCGACGCCTCCGGTTCCATAGATGTCGATCTTCTCATTGCAGTGGGGACATTTCATACCGCTCATATTCTCCACGATGCCAATGACCGGGACCTTGAGCATGCTGGCAAAGGTGAGTGATTTCCTTACGCTGAGCAAGGCCACATCCTGTGGGGTTGTCACAACCACCGCACCGTCAAGTTTCTCTATCAGCTGGGCAATGCTCAGGGGCTCGTCTCCAGTTCCGGGGGGCAGGTCAATGAAAAGGTAATCCAGTTTGCCCCATGAGACTTCCTGCAGGAACTGCTTAATGGCTCCCATCTTTGCAGGTCCTCTCCATATAATGGGGGAGTCCCTGTCTTCTACAAGGAGCGCTATTGACATAACACTCAGATTTTCAGTAACCTGTATCGGGACTATGCCATTTTCATCAACGCTGGGTTTTTGGTCTTCGATACCAAACATCTTGGGGATACTGGGTCCATGTATATCCGCATCAAGAAGGCCTACCTTATATCCACGATCTGCAAGGCGCGCAGCAAGGTTGGCGGCAACAGTGCTTTTGCCTACGCCTCCTTTTCCACTCATGACCATTATCTTCTTTTTGATCGACCTCATCTGTTTTATAAGCCTGGATTCCTGTGGTTTCTGTAACAGGTCCTGGGGGCTCTGTATTGTTTGTGCCATTTGGTAACCTCTTTGATGATTATATGATTGGTATTAGATGCTAAGTATAAATTCTTCTGGAATGCAATATATGAACCGGAAGCAGTGCTACTATTCACCTGTATGGATGTAGCTGCCACCTGATATCTCGATCGCCTTTCCCGTTGTCAGCGCTAAAGCCACTTTTTTCCTTGCGCTCTGCAGATCTTCCCAAAATGCCCGCCTTGAAATGCCCATCCTGAAAGCTGCTTCTTCCTGCAATGCTCCTTCCAGATCCACAAGTCTTAACGCTTCCAGTTCTTCAACTGCAAGAGCTACAGTTTCAAGTTCACTTAACGGTACTCCCCTCGGTTTGAAATAAAGTACTTCCGGAGAGCACTCTACTCTTCTTGGGGATTTTGGTCTCCCTCTGCATTTCATCACTTATATTCATGGATATTCCAATATTTATTATTTGCCGGTAAGGTTCATATATTTCTTCCCAAATGGGTATATTTTAGGAAAATTCAGATGAAGTATGCAAATAAAGTTATTATTCCAAGCGCTATGCAGAATTTACCAAAATCAAATTTCTGTGCTATCTTTATGAATAGATCGATCGTAATGAGTCCAAAAAAGAAGGCAAAGAGCATTGCAACTACTGCGTTCAGGTCAATTGTCAACATTCCCATGGCTGCTATGCCTATGTCTGCCACGAGGACTGCGGGTATACTCATGAGGAAGCTCAGCTTAACAGCATCCACGGCATGGAAATTTCTCAAAAGCAATGATGAGACTGTAATGCCGGACCTGCTGATGCCTGGCAGTGCGGCGAAGCCTTGTGCTATCCCGGTTACCAGTGAATCACTGAATGTAGGTGCTTCTTTTTTGAGCCCCTTTCCAAGGGCTGTTTTTTGCAGAATGCCCGTGAATATTAGCAGCAATCCTATAAATGCGGTTGCTATCTTACCTGAGAACTCTGTAAGGCCCGTGGCAAATATCACAAGCGGGAGGCCTACAATTCCGGTTAACAGCGTTGAGATCGTCAGGAAACTTATGACTGCATGACCTTCTTCCTTGCGGGAGCCCATACTCCGGATATAATGGGGTATATTTTCCAGAATGCCTTTAATATCTTTTCGGAAATATATCGATGCTGAAAGAAGGGTTCCTGTATGCAGCCATAAAGAGATAGGAAGGGCTTCACCAAGTGTCTTATCAAAAATATTTATCATCACAAGGGTAGTCATGCCCTCGCTGCTTATCGGAAGCCATTCGGCTATCCCCTGGACTGCTCCGACCACTACTGCCTCATAGAGTGTTAACATTCTGCTCTTATCTGATTTTTTTGTATATATATATTGGGTGGTCTTTATTGATTTATCTCATATGGGTGAAACTATATACTAATATTCACAAAATTATTCATAATACCTATCGTCAATTTCTAAATCCTTTTAAATTAATCAGCAGTTAACATAAGGATCCTCTCAAGTAGGCGTATCATCAAGTAGAGTGACGGGCTGGGGAAAAATGCACCCCTATTTAAGGAATGCTCCGGTTTACAGGATTTGTGTGAGACATCCTATTCTGACTGGGCAGCAATATCTCGGGAGGTAATTTTTTGATTTTGGTTCTATTCTGTCAGTTTTTGGCAAATATAATTATAAATAGTTATAGAACTCGCAACTCTTTTATTGTAGTAGAACAGAACTTTATCTGGGATAGTTATGTCACAATCGGCTAACAAGAGCTCAGGCGTCTTTGTGCATGCTTTGCAATCGATCCCTGATTATTCCGAAGTACTTGTGATGCTTTTGATATTAGCTTTGATGTCGATGTCTTCTGATGAGATTGCGGATTTCCTTTCATTGGTGCGCGAAGCATTCATTTATCCCGGATTTCCCTGAGTGTCCTCCTTTGTTATGTAGGAATGTCTCTATAAATATGTATTAATATAAAAGAACATTTAATCTTAATGGGACACTGTATGATAGTTGGGACAGAATCTTTAATGGAATGGGGGTCTCTGGGCCTTGGCCTTTTTGAACTGTTCTTTGTTATGGTAGGCTTGGCGATGATCATTTATGGTGGCATTGTCTCTACTATTGAAATTCTTCTCCATGAGGTGCAGAGGGCCAACTATACTTATGCGCACATCAGACACCATTTCACAGATAAGATATTGTTCGGCCTGGAGTTCCTGATTGCCGCAGATGTTATCCGGACTGTGCTGGATCCCTCTGTCGAGGAGATTCTGACTCTTGGTGCAGTCGTTCTGATACGGACTATAATGGCTTATTTTCTCAGTAAAGAGGTTGAAGAATACTCTTTCCAAGAGTAACCTTTCATCTATTCCCTGGCTTGTACAATACTTGGAGTGTATGCAAACTTAATCCTTCTTTTTGGCTGCAAATCCAAACAAATATATATGTCCTGTTTGTAATTCCAAATGCATGCCGGATATCACAGGGCTTGAGCTTTCTCCAAAGAAAGTAGAGTATTTAAAATTCCTCTTTAAGAAAGGAGGACTTGTACGAACTACAGATATCTCTACCCAGTTGCAGGTGGATCCTTCAACATCTACCAAGACTATCGTGGATCTTGCTGAGACCGGGCTTGTGGAGCATATACCCTACAGAGGTGTAAGACTGACTGAAAAGGGCCTGAAGTATGCTGAATTCCTTGTCAATCGGCACAATATACTGAGCCTGATGCTTAGTCATTATGGTCTGTCCGCAGAGGAAGCATGTCAGGAAACTTCTAGGTTCGAGTCCCTGGTTTCAAAAGCCGCAATAGATAAGATATGCACTTCTATGGGTCATCCTATGGCAAGCGTATGTGGAAAGATACGCCATGTGTCCTGTGGGGTTCCCTGATTTATGCTCATATGTTTGGTATGTGACCAACATATTTGGTAGTATTGCTAAATGGAGGTATGAAATGAATAAATTAATTATGTTATTAGTAGTGTTCCTATCTTTAGGACTTGTAATCACGAGTGGTTGCGTTGACAATCAGGAAGTATCTGCCTCATCGGACAAACCGATAGTTGCTGTGAGCATCCTTCCGCAGGCCGAATTCGTGGAAAAGGTTGCCGGGGATCAGGTCCAGGTACTCGTTATGGTTCCCCCGGGTGCAGACCCTCATACCTATGAGATCACCTCGGGACAGCTCAGGGACCTGAGTAAGGCTCAGATGTATGTGAAAGTAGGCTCAGGACTGGACTTTGAGAACGTATGGATGGACAGGCTGATTGCCCAGAATCCAGATATGTTGATAGTTGATTCGTCAAGCGGTATCAAGCTCAAGGCAATGGAGGCTCATTCCCATAATGATGAGGAACATGACGAAGAAGGGCGTGATGAAGAAAATCACGATGAAGAAGATGAAGGTGGAGACCATGCAAATGAAACTGGCGGGAAAGATCCTCATATCTGGACATCTCCTATGGAAGCAAAGATAATGGTCAACAATACCTATTCAGGTCTTGTGGAGATAGACCCGGATAACAGGGAGCTCTATGCTCAGAACCGGGATGCCTATCTTGCAGAACTGGATGCTGCAGACGCCATTATCAGAGAAACCCTCGCCGGGAAAGAGGGTAGCAGTTTCATGGTATATCACCCTTCCTGGGGCTATTTCGCAGACGAGTATGGTCTTGTGGAGGTTTCCGTAGAGATGGAAGGTAAGGAGCCCAGTGCAAAGGATATGCAGCACCTGATAGATACGGCGAAGGAGAAAAATATTACTGTAATATTCGTACAGCCTGGTTTCAGTGCCACAAGTGCTAAGTCTATAGCCTCTGAAATAAATGCAGAAGTAGTGGCTGTCGATCCCCTTGCAAAAGATTATATAGATAACCTTGCAAAGGTATCCGAAGCGTTTGAAAAAGGATTGGCTTAAATGGTTGAAGTGATCGATCTCAAGGATGTATGGGTAAGTTATGGCAACGTTCCTGTGCTTGAAGCAGTGGACCTTGTAGTTGAGGACCGGGATTTCCTTGCCATAATCGGCCCCAACGGAGGTGGCAAAAGCACCCTCCTCAAAGTTATCCTGGGATTGATCAAACCTGATCGTGGCTCGGTCAAACTTCTGGGGGACGATCCTAAAAGGACTCGCAAGTATGCGGGTTATGTGCCCCAGTATATCTCTTCTAATCTCGATTTCCCCATCAGTGTATGGGAAGTTGTTCTCATGGGTTGCTTAGGGCATAAAGGTCCCTTCAGGGGATATAATGAAAGTGACAAGAGAGCTGCCTATGAATCCCTTGAAATAGTCGATATGCTTGATTACAGGGACCGCCAGATCGGTGAACTGTCGGGCGGACAGAAACAGAGGGTCTTTATCGCCCGGTCGCTTGTGACACATCCCAAATTGTTGATCCTGGACGAACCTTCAACCGGGATAGATTCAAAACGCCAGAAGGAGTTCTATGAGCTTCTTAACCGGCTTAAATCGGAAATTGCTATTCTTCTTGTCACTCACGACATGAGCGCTCTGTCGGTTTATGTTGACAAGGTCGCCTGTCTGAATCGAAGGCTGCACTATCACAACTCAAAGGAATTGAGCCCTGCTGATCTTGAGGCGGCATACCAATGCCCGGTAGAGCTGATAGCGCATGGTGTTCCTCACAGGGTCTTGAAACTACATTGAGGGGAAACGTTCCATGCTCGAAATACTGCAATATGGTTTTATGAGGAATGCTATTATGGCAGCAGTCCTTGCAAGTATCGCCTGTGGAATCATCGGCGTGTATGTTGTTGTCAAAAAAGTTTCCTCTCTGAGTGGTGGTATTTCCCATGCTTCGTTTGGAGGGGTTGGCCTGGGGTACTATCTTGGTGTCAACCCTATGTACGGACTGATACCTTTCAGCTTGCTGGCAGCTATTGCCATGGGACTCGCAAGTAAAAGAACAAAGGTTGCCGAAGATACTGCAGTTGGCATACTGTGGTCACTGGGAATGGCTATAGGTATCATTCTCATTTATCTTACTCCCGGATATGCTCCCGACCTTATGACCTATCTTTTCGGTAATATACTTACAGTACCGCTCTCGGACATCTACCTGATGCTTGCGCTTGATGCGGTGATTATCCTTGTAGTATATGCCTATTACAAGGAATTCATGTCCCTGTGTTTTGACGAGGAATTTGCAACGGTCGCAGGTATCAATGTGGAGCGCCTTTATTTATTATTACTTTGTCTGATAGCGTTAACAATTGTCCTTCTCATCAAGGTTGTGGGGATCATACTCATTATAGCACTGCTTACTATGCCTGCATCCCTGAGCAGCCATTACACGAAGAACCTGAGAAAGATGATGTACATGTCCATCCTCCTTGGCGCGTCCTTCAGTATAATGGGGTTGGCACTATCCTATAGTTATGATGTACCTTCAGGTGCGACAATTATCCTTGTAATGTCAGCAGCATACCTGCTTCATTTCGTGTACAAAGCAGTCAGACCAAAAAGTGTAACCAGATGAGCCGATAACTCATCTGCACGTTTACTTATGAAATACTGTTTTCGAGCAGCAGCTCCTTGATCTTATCAAGGACGAGCACCGCATCCTGCCTCTTTATGTCTGCCTCATGCTCTCTGCAGTAGTTGAGAAGCTCTGCAGCCTTTTCTGCCGGTATTATCTCCTTCCGGATGGCTTCTTTTGTCAATCCAAAATAGCTCCTTTCAGTGTAATGTGTCTTTTTGGCAAGTGATATCAGGGCGATGCAGCTTTCTTCATCAATTATATTATTACTGGATGCAGCAAGGAGGGTTTCTCTCATATTCACCATTGGGCTTGAAACAGGTTCGAATGTGTCCGGATTGGTTGCCACCGCAACCTCGTCATCATCTTCAATGATTCCATCCCTGTACCACTCATAAATTCTCCCAACGCCAATCATGCCGTGGACATCAAGTTCACAAGCACGCAGGGCGCCCATGCTGCCTCCGCCCACAACAGTAACTCCTGCATCTATCGCCCGGACTATCTCCTTGTGAGCAACGGCCGCCCTGCTGAAAAACACTCCGTCAATAATGCCAATTAAAGTATAACCTGCCATGACTGCGTTCTCTATATTTCCCCGGAATACGGGAGGCTGGTACTCGACATCGAGTCTCTTCCTTGCATCTTCATGGCTGATGCTCGTACCTGTGAATACTAACGCCTTGCTTGCTTTTGCATTCATTTTCTGACCTGTCGTCTCCAGGGACGCTCATCAGGAGCCATTTTCTGTTTCTTTCCGGCTCTAAGCCTGTTTCCCATGCGCTCTCTGTCGAGGGAGTACATCTCAAAGGCTGGTATGATAACCCTGATAACAGAAACTGGTATATTCTCCCTGGAGAGATCCACGATTATGGCGCTGTCCACGACATGACTGAGTTGCTTGAGGGTAGTTCCGATATTTTCTGCAGGACTGCTTCCCGAAAGGTCTTTTATTTCATCCATCGTGACCTTTTCCCCCTCCTCGTACCAGTACTTGTTCATGCGCCTCACTCTGTCGTAGCCTATCTGTCTCACAAAGCTCTCACGGTCAGTGTCTTCCCTAGCACCGTGTATCTGAACGACCCTTGACTGGGCCGCCTCGGTGAGAGCCCTTTTTACTGCTATCTCGGGTTTCAGGTGGCTCCCTGCCCCCATAACAAGCAATGCCGGGTCCTTCAATCTCAAGTCATCCGTAGCCGCAACAACAGTTGTTATCTCTGTATCATGCGGCAGAATCCATAGTTTAACATCAACATCGTTATCGAGGAACCTTCTCAGCAGTTCATAGTTCTCTCCATCTCCTGCTGTCAGGACTATCTCTTTGCCAGGGAATCTATTAAATTCAGCAGTACTTAAAGCATCTCTCTCAATAACTTCAAGCAATCCATGAAGTATTGCTTCTTCAGGTATGTTGCCGGCAGCAAGTCCATTTGTATTGGACCTGAAAAGTTTCGCTGCCCTGCCAGGTGCGTTATACGGATGGAATATTGCATTTGCCAGAACAGCTACTTCTTGTTTTTTCAACATGTCCCATCCGGTAGTCCACTCTATCAGGTGCTCCGGGGAATATGTTTCGGATAACAGCAGGGTTGCAGGGTCTACTGCCGGGCCCCGGGCAAATGCATTATCAAAAGTATCTATAAAGTACGATGCGGAAATCTCCTCTTTTACATCCTTATTCTGGCCGCTTCTCTCTGCGAGGCATCTCTCATAACTTTCCATCATTGCCGAGATGCGTGCCTGCTTTTCTGTGCTACCTTTGCCTGAATATATGGAAATCGCTCCCTCTGCGGCACTTGGCCTCACCGTTGTGATAACAGGTACCCCTATCCTGTCAAGATCCGTTATGTCGGCAACCCTGGTGACTCCTATCCTGTTGAGGCTGTTTTTTGCCCGCTCAAGGGTGGCTTCTTCTTCGAAGACTCGCTGTGTCCCCCTGATATATAAAAGCGATTTGTCTATAATTATCTCTGGCATGTTTAGGCAAAGTCTCCTGCATGTATTAAATTCTTGCGACAATGTTATCTCTTACTTATTTAAAGGTTAATTCCGATGACTCCTTCTTCTAACAACAACTATATATATATGTTCCACCAATTGTAGTGTTCAATCGGATAGCAACATAAAGTATGCAAAATATATATAAAGTGCTTATCTGGTTAATCTATAAATGAGAGACAGGAGGAATTATGAGAGACCAAAGGAAAAATAAGACCAGATCTGACGATGTCGGCTGTTTTATATCCAATTTCCATACAGTTATCGCCGGGATTTCATCAGATGATCTCAACGACGAGGATATGGATCTCTGCCGCTTCATGGTGGGCGGACTGCAGGCAAAATAGGCCTGCAAAACTATTTTTATTTTCTTGACGTAAGGACTCCTATGTACGATGTCCACTCCATCCGGGAAGACTTTCCAGTGCTTAAAGAAGTTATCTATCTGGATAATGCAGCCACCACACAGACTCCGGTACCTGCGGTCCGGGCTATGGAGGAGTATTTTTTTAAGTATGCAGGTAATCATGGCAGAGGAGCCCACAGGCTTGCCCGTGAGACCACAAACCATTATGAGGATGCAAGGGAATGTGTCGCAGCTTTCCTGAATGCAGATGTAAAAAAGACTATATTCACAAGGAATGCAACAGAAAGCATAAATGTTGTTGCACGAGGTTTTCCCTGGGAGGCTGGCGACCATATGATAGTCACCCTTGTGGAACATCACTCCAATCTTCTTCCCTGGATGCGGCTTAAAGATGAGGGAGTGGACCTCACAATTGTAAAACCAGATATTACCGGTGTTGTTAATCATGGGGACATAAGTTCTGCAATCACCAGCCGTACGCGCTTGATAGCAGTCACTCAGGTGTCCAATGTATTTGGTTCCATACAGGATGTAAGCAAGGTTATCAAAGCCGCTCACGGGGAAGATGTCCAGGTGCTGGTGGACGGGTCCCAGTCTGCAGGGCATATGCCCGTAGACTTAGATTCTATGGCTCCTGATTTCTTTGTGACCCCGGGTCACAAAGGCTTACTGGGGCCACAGGGTACTGGTGTGCTGTATATCAGAGAGCCGGATATGATCGAGCCGTTGTTCCTTGGAGGGGGAATGGTCCGTGCGGTGACCGATTCAGGATATGAGATCGAGGCGAGCCCTGCAAAGTTCGAGGCCGGTACTCCCAATATGCCTGGAGTCATTGGTCTTGGTAGGGCAGTCCAATATGTGAGGGATATCGGGGTGAAGGATATCGAAAGACATGAAGTGCTGCTTGCCCGGGATGCTGCCCGCAGGCTTGCAGGGATAGACGGGGTGGAAGTTTACGGACCAAAAGAGCGGTCATCTGTTGTGCCTTTCAATGTCGCCGGTATGAATGCGCACGATGTTGCCATGATACTTGACCAGACCAGGAAAATATGTGTGCGTAGTGGTTATCATTGTGCTATTCCCGGGATAGGGTTCCTCGGAGTGGATGGCACCGTGAGAGCTTCGTTCGCATTGTACAATACACAGGAAGAAGTTGACCAGCTTGTTGATACTGTCCTCAATATCGCCGCATTCGTTGCGTGAGGCATTGTTGAAAGCTGGCTGTAATGATGAAAGCAAAAAGTTATTATGGGCAGGCTATATTTATATAATTATAAAGCTGGATTACGGAATAGTATTATTTTTATATGCAAAAGAGAGGCTTACAAGTGACCAAGGACGTGCTTCTGTGGGATGAGACTATATTCAGGAATGGTGAGGTTCTTGAGCTGGATTACCTCCCGGAATATTTCGCACACAGGGAATCCCAGTTACAGGCTCTCAAGTTCAGCCTGAAGCCCGCCATGCGTGGAATGAGGCCGGTGAACTGTCTTGTCAAAGGCCCTCCTGGTACCGGGAAGACCACTGCAGTCCAGAAAGTATTCAATGAGATGAAGGAACATACGGATAATGTGGTCTTTGCAAAGATAAACTGCCAGATGGATTCCACACGTTTTGCGGTAGTTTCCCGAATCTACGAAAAACTGGTCAATATCAAACCGCCTACATCAGGTGTCGCTTTCAGAAAACTCTTTGAGAAGGTATTGAAGCATCTTGTGGATTCCAATAAGATACTGGTGGTTGCCCTTGATGACATAAACTATCTTTTCCATGAAGGGCATGCAGATGAAGTGATGTATTCGCTGCTGCGGGCCCATGAACAGTACCCAGGTGCAAGGGTTTCTGTAATTGCTATTATTAGTGATGTGGGCACTTCTTACAATTTCGATCCCCGGGTAGGCTCTGTATTTTTACCGGAAGAGGTAAATTTCCCTCGATACGGTCCGGGTGAGATAGGGGATATTATCCGTAACAGGGTACAACATGCATTTTATCAGAACGTAGTGCCGGATGAAGTGCATGAGCGCATAGTGGAACATGTGAGTGCTACAGGCGATCTGAGGGTAGGTATCGATCTGCTCAAGCGTTCGGGATTGAATGCAGAGCGCAGGGCAAGCCGCACTATCTCTGTTGAGGATGTTGAAAAAGCCTATGATGCGTCCCGCCTAACATATCTCTGCCGCAGCATTCGCTCTCTTACCGAACATGAGAGGACTTTACTTGGTCTGATAGCAAAGGGAGGGGACCTGCAGGCCGGGGACCTTTACAAGTCCTTCCATGAAATCACAGGACTTGGATATACGCGCTTTTATGAGATCATCGAAAAGATGAACTCCTCTCAGTTCCTGGATGCAGACTTCTCGGGCAAGGGCATGCGTGGCAGAACGCGGGTTATAAAAGCAAGATACAACTCTCAGGATATCCTGAAGTGTCTTGAACATTAATTCATTGGAGTTTTGTTTCTAAGCCATGCTGAGCTCGAGTTTATGCTTTATTTTCTCCCAGCCCGGCATCAATGAATCAAGCATCCTGTAATAATCGGGACTATGATCATGATACTTTAAATGGCATAGCTCATGGATAACAACATAATCAATGCATTGTTTAGGAACCTTGACAAGTTCCGTGTTCAATGTCATAGTACCTTTTTCAGACAGGCTTCCCCATCTTTTTTTCATGTGTTTTACAGAAATTGAAGGTTTGCCAAAGCCCAAAAACTTAAATTTTGGCCAACATCTTTCAATACTTTCGGCAAACTGAATATTTGCCTTCTCTGAATACCATTTTTTCATAAGTCGTTTTACCAATTCCGGCTTAAGTTCATCTCTGCAAGTGATCTGAAAAACTCCCCTGGAAAGTTTGACGCTATTTTTCTGTCCCTTGATAACTTTTAAACGATATTGTTTTCCAAGATACAGATGTGTCTCTCCACTGATGTAAAGTCGCTCTGGTGTTTTTGGAGTGAACTGCCGGAAATAATCCACCTGTTTTAAGATCCACCGCGCTCTTTTATGTATCTTTTTCTCAATTAGTGAAATTTCAGAGCCAGCCGGCGCTTTAATAATTACAGTACTGTCTGGATGGACTGCGATTTCCAGTGTTTTCCTTTTTGCGTAAATTAGCCGGTATTCAATTGTTTTCTGACCGTAGATAAATGACCTGTTTTCGCAATTTGTTGCCCCGGTCATCTATAGCTCCTGTGCTTTGCAACCTGCAGGACTTTTTCGATAATCCTGTCCATTTGTTCGGGTGATAGATCGATACCTTTTCCGTTCTTTAGTTCATCGTAGAAATAGTCGTCAATTTCATTTTCAGTCTGTTTTTGAGCATCTTCATCATCCCAGAAATTGACCTTGCTGTGTTTTTTAATGATTGCATGAATGGCTACAGCCGTATCGGCGGTAATAGCTTCAAGCTCCTTCCCGTCGGGTCCATGGTTTTTAATAAGTGGTTTTATCACTCCGTAGTAAGCCATAGCATCTTCATTATCAGTCAGCTGAGGTGGCACTTCATCATGTACTTTTCCAACGACTTTATTCCGGATATCTGTGACTTTATTCAAATAGTCCATATCTGAGATTCTCTTTGCTCTGAAATCTTCTATGGCCTGCTGGATGAGCTTTGAGAACTTTTCATAGAATGCGGGGTCTGTGTCCATTTTCTCAATGATTACTTTTTTGGTTGCATGTGCTATGGTGTCAGCTCGGGAGGAAGCAGTCTTTTTTGTTTCGTATATTCCATGTTCTTCCTTTATCTGATCGAACATTTCATCATCGAAAATATTGACGGGCTTGTTGAGCTGTATCACTTCATTCGCCTGTATGTGGGTGTCCAGAAGCTTCTTAATTCTTGGCTCGTAATCCCTGTAATCGATTGCTTCGGCATATCGCAGTTTGACTGAATTTTTCAGAGACTGGAACTTTCGCAGGTCGGCTTTGTATCTGGATAGTGTCTGTTCGTCAATTTCTGATAGAAAGCGGTCGGAAGACAGGGCAATTGCGAGGTTTCTGGAATACTCGGAAAGGCGGGCGTAGAATTCTTCCCTGAGCTGTTCGTCTGCCAGCAGAAGTTCGTATTCTTCCTCATCATAGGCATGTTTTACTGTTTTGAAGAGGTCCCATAGGTCAGAGTATCTGCCTGGCAGTTTTTCGATTTCCCTGTTTATCGAACTGAGTGTGCCTGCAAGGTCCGACTCGTCGAAGCCTCCAAATGCATTGTACATGGTCAGTGCTTTGTCCAGTTCTCCGAGTATGCTTGCATAATCTACGATGAAGCCAAACTCTTTCCCCTCGTGAATGCGGTTGACCCTTGCGATTGCCTGAAGCAGGGTGTGCTCTCTTAATACTCTGCACAGATACAACACGGTATTTTTCGGAGCGTCAAATCCTGTCAGGAGTTTGCTTACCACTATCAGTATTTCCGGATCGCTGCCGTGTTTGAACTGGTTGATAAGCTGTTTTGTGTATTCTTCCTCGCTCCCGTAACGTCTCATCATTTTTTGCCAGAACTTGACAACCTCGTCGGTTGCTTCGTCATCGGTCTCATCGTAACTTTCACGCATGTCCGGCGGGGAAATGACGACCTCTGATGAAATTATGCCTATTTCGTTCAGGTAATTGTGGTATCTCAGGGCGGCAGGCTTGCTGGGAGCGACAAGCTGGGCTTTGAACCCGGTCCCCTGCCAGTTTGCACGGTAATGCTCGCTGATATCGAACGCCCTCATGTAGATGACCTGATCGGCTTTGTTCAGCATTTCCGCCCTGGCATATTTGCGTTTGAGGTCGGCTTTCTGTTGGTCAGTGAGTCCCTGAGTATGGCGCTCGAACCAGAGATCGACTGCTGCCTGGTTCTGTGTCATTTCCACATGCCTTCCTTCATAAAGGAGTGGCACTACAGCACCGTCCTCAACGGCCTGTGTAATGGAGTAGTGAGGTTCAAGCAGTCCGCCGAACTTGGTGAAGCTGTTCTTTTCCTTTTTCATCAGGGGGGTTCCCGTGAATCCCAAATAGCATGCATTGGGGAACATCTGCCTCATGCGTGCGGAAAACGATCCGAATTGGGTGCGGTGACTTTCATCGACCAGCACGAAGATGTCAGGCGAGTCATCCTGATATTTCCCGGCGGCATAGGCTTTGTCAAATTTGTGGATCAGAGTGGTTATGATGCATGACTGTTTTTCAGTGATAAGCTCCAGAAGGTTGCGCCCGGAGGTGGCACGTTCGACTTCAAGGCCGCAGGCTGCAAATGTGTTGCCGAGCTGCTTATCCAGATCGTCCCTGTCTGTTACCAGCACTATCCGGGGATTTACTATTTCGGGGTCAAGGGCAAGAGTTCTTGCCAGCATGACCATTGTCAGGGATTTGCCTGATCCCTGTGTGTGCCAGATGATTCCGCCTTTGCGCGATCCGTCTTCGTTGAATTGTTTTATGCGCCTGAGGGTTGATCTTGTTACAAAATACTGCTGATACCTGGCGATCTTCTTGATGCCTGCATCAAATACGGTGGATTTCCATGCCAGCTCCAGCAACCTTTCAGGACGACAGAGTGAATATATCGACCTGTCCTGTTCGGTGACGAGGCGTTCTTTTTCCAGTATTTCGGGTTCTGCGTTGAGGGTGGTTAATATTCTGGAGATGATATCTTTTTTCAGCGGCTTGCTGACCAGCTCCTGCAGTTTTTCAAACTCCTGGGTTCCTGCCTGCGTCTGTTTTTCTTTCCAGATGCTCCAGAACTTTACAGCACTTCCGACTGTTGCATACATAGCACTGTTCTTGTTTATGGCGAGAAGCAGCTGGGCATAAGTGAAGAGTTTTGGAATGTGTTCATCTGTCTGGTTCCTGATGGATTGTGATACGGCCTGCCCGATATCCACCTGCGGGGCCTTGCATTCTATTACGCAGAAAGGAATTCCGTTGACAAATAGCACGATATCCGGGCGCACGGTCTCGGTGCTTCTGGAGCGCTGGACGCTGTACTCAACGGTTACATGGAAGCTGTTCTTCTCGGGGTTGCGCCAGTCGATGTAGTTCAGGTTAAAGCTTTTGGAGTTGCCTTCGATGGCCTGCTCCATTGCCGTCCCGAGGGTCAGGAGGTCATATACCATTTCATTGGTCTTCAGCAGTCCGTCATACCTGATGTTCTTCAGCTTCTCGATGGCAGACTGGATGTTCTCTTCGCTGAACAGGTACTCATTTCCCCTGTACTGGATGCGGTTTATTCTCTTCAGCTGGCTGCGCAGGATGCTCTCAAGGAGTACATTGGACGTGCGGCCCTGCCTTTCCTTCAGCGCCTCGCCCGGACTTAAATACTCATAACCCAGGTTTATGAGAAGCTGTACTGCCGGAATATGGGAAAGGGCCTTTTCGTTTGTCTCGAATGTATCCATGTTTTTTCCTCCTTATTCTGCATCCTTGTTTTCAAAGTATTCTGACCAGAGACGTGACAGCTCGTCGCCGTATCCCCAGCCAACATTCTTTGCTTTTAACATGACCTCATGCAGGCTTTCCCTCAGAAGTGTAATGTCGTGCCCCTGCTTTTGCGCAGCAAGAACCCATTTTGCAGCGTCTTCATAGAAATCTTCCATTGAAATGTAGTAGTCTTGGTCAATATCTCCCAGTTCATCGGTAATCCTGTGCCCCTGTACCACCGTATGCACATAAACGTCCGCCCTGATAATCGGATCATCGGTGGCCTTCTCAAGATACCGGATAATGCGCCCCGCCTCTTTAAGGTCCCAGTCTTTCGTTCCCCGCATATTGTAACTCAGGGCACGGGATATTTTCTTCTTATACTTCTCCACTTCAATATCTTCGGCATCTGCAAGCGCCGACCTGACAAAGAGCTTATTGTCAGCAGACAGTTCCATCATGTCCTTCACCAGGGCGATAAGTTCTGTTTTTTCCAGGGAATTCAGCCTTCTTCTTGCCATAGTCACGCCCCGGAATACTGTCTGATTATCTCTTTCTTCACCCGCCACTCGCCCGTAAGCATCTTCTGCATCAGGCCGCGTTTCTGAGTTTTGTATCTCTCTGCCAGTTGTTTGAGCAGGTCGATTTCTTGTTTTGCCGTGAATACATATTCAGAGGCGGTTTTTTGAGCTTCTTTGTCTAAAGGCAGATACAGTTTCTTACTAAGGAATGTTTTATTTGTGATTGCGATAGTGTTTTTTGCTCATTTTTGAATAATCGGAAACAAATAATTCCTCGCTCGTGTTGGTGAACTGAAGTAAAAATCGATCATCACCCCTAATGAAAAATCAATAGGAGTAAACACTCCGTAGAGTGGAGAAACGATGACATCTTCTCTTGTATGACTTTGTTTAACTATGCCAAATGGAAAATCTCCTGTAGGACTCTTTGTATAAACAATGTCTCCGTAGTGAACTTGATTATAATGTCCTGTATTCGTTGCAGAAACCGATCTACCTAAGTGTTCAACTTGGTTAACAAGACCTTTATTGATTGAAACAGAATAAACTTCTTCATCCCCATTGCTTTTGTTCTGATGTTCTGTGAGAATATCTTTCAGTGCAATTTGTTTCCAACCATCGAGTTTTCCTTCATTTTTTAGATCAAAGAGTTCTTTTCCATAAGCATTCAGTCGTTTTTCCTTCGCCCGAATCAGCCTTTCAGTTTTCTCGATGGCTTCATCCCATGTGAAGAGTAGGTCAGCAATGGCTTTTTGTTCAGGGAGGGGAGGAATTACATGTTTAATTTTTATAAAGTCATTGAAATATAATCGTAATCTATCTCCTGTTAAACCGTAGGAGTATGCCCAAAAGAAATAGATCATTCTTGGAGATTTAAACAAGTAAAAGGCAAATTTAGAGTCAACGCGATCTGTAGGGGATAGTACCACATATGCAGGACTTACCAATCCGTCATAATCGGCCAGTCCAAATGCTCCCTGCCACATGCGCATCGTATTATATGCTAAATCACCTTTGCGAATTAGCAAATGCTCCTGCGGAGAAAGGTTTGTATCTGTTTTCTTTTCAGTTGAAGAACGATCTACTAAACCATTGTTTATGGTGACGGATAAAGTGGGTAATCCTTCAATTCCTTTCTCTTTTCGGGATGAGAATAGCTCTCCCAAATGGTGCATTTCCCATCCATCAGGCAATATAATTTTTCCGGTAATCATCTGAATCATCCTTAAAACTTCGGGGGTAACTTCAGGGGTAACATAGGGGGTGACTTCGGGGGTATGCAGTTTCGCTTTTCAATACCGTAGACAGCATTGATAGCCCTGTTCTGTAAAGGCGTAAGGTAAATAGTGCCATCCTTCGCGTTCCGAACTTGAGGTAACAATCTGTGACCTCAAAACCTTATATTCTTCCGCAGTTAACTGGAATCTAAAATCAGAGTTATTGTTTCCTGAACCGGTAGCAAACTGCGACCAGCTTAATTGTCGTGCCAGTGGAACGATAATCTTATTATCAGGGGACGATTCAGCAAACAGCATCATGCACCTCAGGTTTCTGGTTTCAGCATAATTCGTTAACGTGTTAATCTGATTCTGACTCATGATTCCAATTCCGGATTTTGTGATTTTGTTTGAGGTAATTTCATCAAATCTTCCGTACCTGTTATTCCTCATACTTTGGATTGTTTGGCAAATCCTTGATCATTCTGTCAAAATCTGATTCAAACATCTGATCCTGCACAATGCGGTATTTTTGGAACTCACTTTCAGCATATTCTTTAGCAGCATTGGAAGTTATTTTTCCACTGTCATGAAGAATATCCCGATCATCAAACTCAAGGAACTTATCCAGACGTTTAGCCCAATCTTCCATTGTCATTGGTATTCTTCTTCGTGCCCTTTCCTCTGCCAGATCCAGATAGGCGTTAACGATACGTCCTAATGATTCCAGTTCACCTTTTGCAAGATAATTTTTCGCAACTGAAACATCGCTTTTCAAAATCTTACCATCTGGTGCATTTTCCCAGGTACTAAGCCCCATGTTAGTTTTAGTACTGTCTGCTCTCTCCACAATAAGTTCGGCTGCTGTGTGTCCATGTATGGCAAAATGCAACTTGTTCTGTACTCTTGCAAAAAATGCCTTAGTTGTAGGTGCATTCTTATTGTAGTCCACACTGGTGGCGTAAATATCTGTAATTTTCTGGTAAAACCTGCGCTCACTGAGTCTGATCTCTCGAATTTCCTCAAGAAGATGCTCAAAATAATCTTCGTTAAGGAAGGAACCATTTTCCATACGCTTCTTATCCAGCACATAGCCCTTGATGGCAAAGTCGTGCAAAACTCTCGTAGCCCATTGACGAAACTGTGTTGCACGTATCGAATTAACCCTGTATCCTACAGAAATTATAGCGTCAAGATTGTAAAAATCGACCGATCTTTTGACTTCTCTTGAACCTTCAGTTTGAACTATCTGGAATTTCCGGATGGTTTCATTTTTATTAATCTCAGACTGTTTGTAGCAATTTATCAAATGCTCACTTATTGTTTTGATACTCACTTCAAACAAAGTTGCAATCATTTTCTGGGATAGCCAGATAGTCTCATCTTCGTATCTCACTTCAATGCTCTGTTCGCCAGCCTGCCCTGTAAAGATGAGAAATTCCGCAGTGCTGTTGCGGATTAATTTTTTACTACTCTCGCTCATCGCTGAATCTCCTTCAGCTTCTCAGCCATCTTTATCCGAACCTCTGCCAGCTCCCTTTCCAGCTCGTCGATCTCTCTCTGGACAACATCGATATCGATCTCCTCTTCTTCCTCGAAGGTGTCCACATAGCGGGGGATATTCAGGTTGAAGTCGTTCTCCTTGATCTCTCCAAAATCTGCCGTATGGGCATACTTATCCACATCCTTCCTGGAATCGTACACTTCCATGATCCTTGCCAGATGCTCGTCCGAAAGCGTGTTCTGGTTCTTCCCGGACCTAAATTCCCGGCTGGCATCGATGAAGAGCACACCCTTGCAGTCCTCCCTGGCTCCTCCATTTTCCCGTGAGCGGTCAAATACCAGGATGGCTACGGGAATATTGGTGGTGGGGAACAGGTTTCCCGGAAGGCCGATAACTGCGTCAAGCAAATTTTCCTCGATCATCTTCCGGCGGATCTGGCCCTCCTGAGCTCCCCTGAATAAAACTCCGTGGGGCACAACCACAGCCACACGTCCCTCCTTTTCCAGTGCGATTTCAACCATGTGGCTGATGAATGCCCAGTCTCCCTTGCTTTTTGGGGGGACGCCACGCCAGAAACGGTTGTACTGGTCGCTTTCCGCATTCTCGGCACCCCACTTGTCCAGTGAGAAGGGCGGATTGGCAACAACACAATTGAACTTCATCAGGCGGTCATTCTCCACCAGAAGCGGGCTGTTCAGCGTATCACACCACTCAATGCGGGCACTGTCAAAACTGTGCAGGAACATATTCATCCGGCATAGTGCCCAGGTACTGCCATTCGACTCCTGCCCGAAAAGAGCAAAATCCCGGCTACTTATCTGTCTGGCAGCTTGGACCAGAAGGCCGCCGGAGCCACATGCAGGGTCACATATACGATCTCCCGGTTTTGGCCTGGCAAGCCTGGCAACAAGTTCCGTAACCTTTGGCGGGGTAAAGAACTCCCCTGCCTTCTTACCGGAATCCGAAGCAAAGCGCTCTATCAGGTATATGTAGGTGTTCCCGATCACATCCTCCGAAACAAGGCTTGGCTTCATATTCAGCTGTGGTTTGTGGAAGTCTTCCAGAAGCTGCTTCAGGCGCCTGTTCCTGTCCTTTGTTTTTCCCAGGTTTGCCTCGCTGTTAAAGTCAATGTTGCGGAAAACTCCCTCAAGCTTACTCTTGTTTGACTCTTCAATATGGTCGAGCACAATATTGATCAACTCGCCGATGTTTGCGGCAGCCCTGCGGTCATAGAGGCTGTAATAGGTGGCAGGAAACTCATCCAGCAATGTTTCTTCGCCTGTCTTCTCATCGGTTTCGATCAACCTTACAACCGGAAGAACAAACCGCTCACGTTCCAGCTTGCGTCTTATACGCTCATCATCGTCTCCATATTGCTCCCGGTATGATTCGTAATGGTCCTGCCACACATCGGATATGTATTTCAGGAACAGCATAACAAGAATGTAATCCTTGTATTGTGCCGGGTCAACAACTCCCCTGAACGTGTCGCACGCCGCCCAGGCTGCATTGTTGATATCTTTCTGGTCAACTTGTTTCATCATTTTGATCCTCTTTTGCAAGCTGCATTAACAGTACGGAAATGTATCTCCCTCGTTTTTCAGCCAGTGCGCTCAATATCATCCGCTCCCCGGCGGATAATGCTGCCAGCTCGACAATATTATTCTGCATTTTCAAAGAAGGCAGGTGAACAGGCATCTCTTCCAGCTCTTTGCTCCTTATCATGTTAACAGATGTTCCTGCCTGCACGGAAGTCAGATAGCGCTGTGCATCCGCTTGGCTGATGTACCAGTTCAGGTACTCCGGAAGAACATTTTTAAAATTTGTAATTCTGATTCTTAGCAGGGGTGCAGCAATAACAGATTTTCCAGGATTATCACGGATAACTGCAGAAGTATTTACTTGGCCCCTGGACCTGAAAACCAAGTCCCCTCTCCGGACAAAATGCTGCTCTTTCAGATTATGCATATCGATTCTCATCAACCCACTGAAGTCCACACTGTTGTCATCAAGCAGGTCCTTCATCTGGATGACTGCAATATTTCCGTTTTCAGAGGCTTCAAGCCGGGACCTGAATGAGTACCCCATTTGCACTGTTGCTATATCACTAATTATTGCCGTGCTCACATATTGCAGTAATGCCATTTCTGTATATTAAACTGTTGTTAAGTAATTTCTAAAATTGCAGCTATACAATTATCTCGATTTACGGTTCATTCACTCTGCATCAGGACTTCCTACGGATTATGGTTCTGTAGAAACTATTAAAATCAATAACTATAATCCAAATTTGGCAAAAACAATCCCCATCATGTATCATATTTAAGAGTTCTGTGTGTACTCTTAATTATTTGATTATAAGGGGGTTTCATTTAGGGCCTTGGGACGCGTAGGATGCCAGTTAGATTCACTAACGTTAGATTGAAAAAGGCAAACATGTTTAACTGGTGATGAGACAAAATCATCATTTAACCTAAATGTAATTAAAAATGCTATAATGGCGTAAACATATTTAGTATAAATTTAGTATAAAAAAAGGATGCAGCGCAGAACTATTCTGCGCCCTGTATATTTTCAGTTTCCTGATATTTACATATCTTCCATGCCGGGCATTCCGCCTGGTGGCATGTTTGGTACCATGTCAGCACCGGATGGTCCGCCAGGTCCCTGTCTGGATGCGATGATGTCGTCGATCCTCAGGATCATGACTGCGGATTCTGCAGCAGCGTTGATAGCCTGGGTCTTTACCCTGAGTGGCTCAACTACTCCGGCTTCCCACATGTCGATGACTTTACCTTCATATACATTGAGTCCGGCTGTTTTCTGGCCCTTTTCGTGGTGTGAGCGCAGTTCCATAAGCATGTCTATGGGGTCAAGACCTGCATTTTCTGCAAGGGTCCTCGGGATGATCTCAAGAGCATCTGCGAAGGCCTTTACAGCAAGCTGTTCTCTACCGCTGAGGGTTGATGCGTATTCCTGGAGCCTGAGTGAAACCTCAACTTCAGGTGAACCGCCGCCAGCTACAAGCTGCTCGTCCTCTATGACTACACCGACCACTCTCAAAGCGTCGTGAAGCGCCCTTTCAATGTTGTCGATAACATGCTCTGTGCCGCCGCGCAGAAGGATAGATACTGCTTTTGGATTCTTGCAGCCTGTGACAAAGGTCATTTCGTCGCCACCGATTTTCTTTTCCTCTACGAGTGCAGCGTAACCGAGGTCTGCCTGAGTGATTTCATCAAGGTTTGTGACAAGTTTGCCGCCGGTTGCCTTTGAAAGTTTCTCCATATCGCTCTTCTTGACACGTCTTACCGCAAATATGCCTGCTTTTGCAAGGTAGTGCTGTGCCATGTCATCGATACCTTTCTGGCAGAAAGCTACAGTTGCACCACTCTTAACTACTTTCTCGACGATGTCCTTGATCATCTTCTCTTCCTGATCAAGGAATGACTGGAGCTGCTCTGGTGATGTGATTGATATCTCTGCATCAACCTCTGTGTCCTTGAGCTCAATAGCAGTGTTAATGAGTGCTATTTTTGCATCTGCGACCTTCTTTGGCATGTTGGTGTGTACACGTTCCTTATCGATGATCATACCCTCTATGAGCTTTGATTCTTCGATGCGTGCGCCTACCTTCTTCTCAACCTTGATGTTGTCCATGTCGACCTTGTTGTCTTCATCAACAATGCTTATCATGGCTGAAACAGCGATTTCAGAAAGTATGTCTTTGTTTGCCTCTGCTCCCTTGCCTGTCATGGCAGTGCCGGCAATGTTCAACAGTACGCTTCTGTCATTCTTTGTAACTGACTTTGCCAATGTCTTGATAATCTCTGCGGCCTTCTCGGAAGCAAGCCTGTAACCGGATGCAATAATGGTGGGGTGGATGTCCTGGTCGATAAGTTCTTCCGCCTTCTTGAGCAGTTCCCCTGCAATGACTGCCGCCGTAGTGGTTCCGTCTCCAACCTCATTATCCTGGGTCTTTGCAACCTCTACGATCATCTTTGCTGCGGGGTGCTCGATGTCCATCTCTTTGAGAATGGTTGCACCATCGTTTGTGATAACAACATCTCCAAGGCTGTCAACAAGCATCTTGTCCATTCCTTTGGGACCCAATGTTGTCCTAACAGCTTCAGCGACTGCCTTTGCAGCCATGATGTTATTGCTCTGTGCTTCTCTGCCTCTAGTTCTCTGGCTTCCTTCTCTTAATATGAAAATCGGCTGTCCAGCCATCTGTCCTGCCATTTATTTCTATCCTCCTGTTATTGGAAATTATGGAATAATTCTAAATTCCTGACGTTTTCTAATGAATGTTGTTCTATATAAGCGTATCGATGAACGTGTGCTATTCTTCAAAAAAGCAGACTTAACAGTAAATAGCGAAACAACTCGGGAAAACACGGGAATTTATAAAAAACGAAGAAAAAAGGGTGAGACTAACTCACCTTACAATTGCTTTTGGAGATCTCTGCATGAATCTCCTTTTGGTGCCGTTTGAGGAATACCTCTGTGCCGGACCCGGATGAGCCTTGATCCCTTTGGACTTCTGTACTTTTATTGTTCTACCCTTGCGGCCTTTTACCTTGACCCATTCAATACTGCCAGTTTTACCCATTATAAATCCTCTGTGAAATCTGATTATAAGATAAACAAGATAAGCAAATGATGCCCAATAACGCCAGCATTCAATACGGCTGGTCATTCTCGTTCTAAGTTTACCTTTAGATGTGATGCTTGTTATTAAACCTTACGGGAAATATAGAGGTTGACTGAGACCAAAATTGCTTTTAATCCGAACCATCTATGCAGGTATGCATACACAGGAGTTGATAACCTTAAGCAAAGCAATAGACATACAGATGGAATCGGCCGCCGAGGAGCTAAAAGCATTGCAGGCTTATCCCGATGAAGAACTCATCGCTATTATAAAAGAGGTTGGTTTCAAATGTGATCTTTGTGCGCGCTGCTGCACACAGGAATTCAATGACCATGTGTTCCTGCTGGATGAAGACCTGAAGTCCGTAAGAGAGGCAGACCCAAACGCAGTTGAACCTGCACCATACTATGAGTTATGCGATCAACATGGGAACTTCTATGTATCGGGCTATGCGCTGAAAACACAAAAAGATGGTTCATGCATCTTCCTCCGTGAGAAGCGTTGCACTATCTATGACAGACGCCCGTTCATATGCAGATTGTATCCTTATATGCTTCATATGGAAGCTGATGAAAAAGGCAATATCGGCTGGAGGCAGATCAGCGGGCTGGACCTGCACGGCTGCTATCATGACGATATAAGCGATGAAGAGTGTAAAACGCTAGCAAGGGAAATAAAAACTTATGAACAGGCCTTCTTGGTCCAGAAAATAGCCTTTTTAGAAAAATCAAAGCAGCATTTTGAGAAGAACAAACTGAAATATGTCCAGAGTGTGTATGACCGGGAAATGAGGAAATTCAACAAAGGTGGTCAAATAAAGGTATTTGTCTTTTTCAACGGCGTATTTGAAGATAACAACGTCGGAAATAATATCTCATTATAACTCCTGTATTCCGTTGGGGAAGCCAGCCTGTTTTTCTATCATCCCCACGACCCTGTGGCTTTCCCTTCCATTGCCAGTTTCCCAAGCACACGTTTGAAACTGTCATTGACAGGAGAAGGTACAGCATTTTCATAGGGCGTCCCGGGCAGGGGAGTAAGGTAATGCGCATGTACCGTGCCACCTTTCCTGCATATCCATTCTATCATTTCCAGGCTCTTGTTCTGGTCGTCTTCTGTCTCATCCGGGAAACCTACGATAAAGTCTACTACAGGGATGATGCCACTATCAAAACACAGTTCGATTCCCCTGTACGTATCTTCTACAGTGTGACCTCTCAGGATATCCCTCAAAACGTCTTCACTGCCGGACTGTGCACCAAGGTTCAGCCGTGTATTGTCACAATATTTGGTGATAAGTCCGATAGACTCTTTGGTAATGAACTCCGGTCTGACCTCTGAGGGAAATGTGCCGAAGTAAATGTTCTTGCCTTGGATACTGCGCAGCTTTGAGAGTAATTTCTCCACCCGGTCAAACCGTGGATGGATTCCGTCACTTCCATATGCAAGCGCGTTGGATGATGTGAATCGCATGTCCTTGAAGTATTTTGCCCACTCCGCAATCGAGTCGATACTTCTGTGCCTGAGCTTCCCTCCGAATATACGCGGGGTCTGGCAGTATTTGCATCTGAAAGGGCACCCTCTGCTTATCTCCATGGGGGCCATGGCGATACCGGGATCAAAACAGGGATATTTATCCAGGTCAACAGGCTCCCTGCATGCTGTGAAAACAGCACTCCCTTTGTTATCCCTGTATGCGATACCCTTCACCTCAGATATGTCTTCACCGGTGATGATCGCTTTTATAAGCTCGGGCAGGGTCTCTTCTCCTTCTCCTACTACCACGTAGTCAAAATGGCGAAGAGTTTCTTCAGGTGCGCCTGAAGGGTGAGGTCCTCCTGCTATGAAAACCGAATCAGTATCTGCTCCGGTGACTTCCTTAAAAACAAATTCCTTCTGCCTGCTTGCAAAACTGTAGATCATTATCCCGTCTCTGGGACCTTTAGATTTCTGTGCCCCGGGAAGAAGGGGTGCCAGTGCAGCAAAACTATAGGAGTTCTTATTATCCCAGCGAAGATTGATGTCCATGTTACAATTCTGATCCTTCAGGAATTTCCACCAATCCGGAAGTGCCGTCAACCCTGGCAATATCTCCGTTCTTCAGGACCTTGAAAGGATCTTGCTCCATCCTGTCAACAAGAGGTATGCACGATATTATCGCCCCTACTGCGACTATAGGTTCGGACTCTACATTTATCATAGCAGCGGGTGAGACATTGTTCTTTATTAGCTGGTAAAGTACGTATGAACCTACTGTAGACCCTTTCCCGTGAGGGAACACAAGTACTCTATCCTTGATACACTGCCCGAAAAGTTCGTGCTTTTGCTCGACTATGATTCCTGTCTTAGGATCAACATTGCCAAGGAATGATATCGCTTCTTGTGTAAGTAGCACCTGCCCCTCTGCAACACCCCTGGAAATCTTCCTGCATTTAATTATCATGCACCGCCTCCCTGATGCACTCCTCAATACTTCCGTACCTTGAGGCAACACCGCACATGCTGGGGACGTATGCAAGAGCCTTCCCGGAGTTGACCATCATACACTGGTAATTGTTGGTAGCAGGGGACACCACCATGCAGGTATCACACACTACTTTTGCTCCGCTTTTCTCGATATCTTTCACAAGGTCAGGATATCTTCCCGCGACCTCCCTTGAAGTGCATACCCACATCTCCTTGCTGACCTGCTTACCGGCAAGCAATCCTGCAATGTTCTCCAGTTCAGCGGGTGAGCAGTGCGGGCATCCCAGAGTGATTATGTCAGTATCCAGCGAGCTTCCTCCGCTTTTTCCGGTTTCGTAAACTTCCAATATCTGTTCTTTCTCAATCGTGAGATTTTCATCAGGCCTTTCATACTTATACCTGATCGCGTCGGGTGTAATGCCTTCCACATGGTAAAGCGCAACTGCTCCTGAAGCTGCAAGCGCGGCGCCAAGCGACTTCATCTCATCTTCTGATGGTTGCCCTTTCAGATAGAATATTGGCACCCTGTTCCCGATGACCTTTCCGGCCACGTATCCAAGTGCACCATAATCAGCCCCCGAAAGTTCAAAGCCAACTGTGACAGATATGACCGGCTCCCGCAGCTCCTCAAGATGATATCCATAATTAGCAGTCTTGCCCACAAGAGCTGCTGACAGTGCAGAGGGTCCACCTTCCCTGTTTGTTCTTGCTCCTATCACTGAATTTGCGTAGCAAACTGCTGAAGATTCGCTCCACGCCAAGTGGTCACCGTAGCCAACATCAAATCCTTCCAGGTAGTATGGTGTGCAGGTGCATTTTGTACGGATGCCAAGACTCTCATAGGCAGCAATGATGTCCTGCTGCTTTTTCGCAAAGTCCGCTTCAATGCCCATTTCCTGCCAGCGCATCATGTCCATGCCTGCAGGGTTGAGTATCGCAGGTATCCTGGCTTTCCCCTTAAGATCGGATATCCATTCCAGTCCGGCATCGCCTATTGTCTTATAGGATACTCCGGCTATCTGGGCGCTCCTGACTGGTATCAGGCTGTCGGCACCGTATATCTCGCCTAATGCCACAAGGATCTCCATGGCCTTGCGCAGCGTCTCGCCATACTCGCCCTCCAGGGTCTTTTCTTCTTCTTTTGTAAGATACATGGTAATCTTTCACGCAGTTATTATATGATTATTGCGGAGGCATTTCCGCTCTTTCGAAGTTTGCCGCCTCTGCCAGTACTTTTGTCGCATCGATGCCGACTTTTGTTGTTGTGCCGTCCGGCGCTCCCCTTGGATCAAGAGAACTGCCGCGAACATGGGGTATTATCATAATATCCATGTCTCCCTTTACCCTGGTGGCTATGGCGAACTCTACATCCTTAATGTCAAATATATCTATATCCTCATCCACCACGACCACGTGCTTGAGGCTGGTGTGGCTGGCAAATGCCGCCATGATGGCGTTCTTACCATCGCCTTCTGTCTGTTTCTCTATCTGGACAACTGCGTGCAAGTAACAGCACCCGCCTTCTGTGAGGACTACGTTCTTCACAGTTGTGACCTCGCTCACTGCCTTGTATATCCTGGGCTCGTAAGGTACTCCCATCATTAGCAGGTGCTCAGGTCCTGCAGGAAGGATGCCGTGGTATATAGGGTCCTTACGGTGCAATATCCTGGTTATGTGGATGACAGGCTCTTTTCGCACAAGGTCGTAGGTGCCGGTTATGTCGACGAATGGACCCTCATCAACACGTTCTTCCGGATCGATGTACCCTTCAAGCACTATCTCGGCGTGAGGAACCTTTATACCATTACTGCATTCAAAGACCTCGAGTGGCTTGCCCATAAGCGCCGCAGCATAATTGAACTCTTTTCCCGAAGGCACCCGTGTGGTGGAAGCATAGGTAACCGCCGGATTGGCGCCGATGACTATTGCCACAGGCAGTTTCTCTCCCTTCTCGGCAGCTTTCCTGTGCATTACATAGGTGTGCCTGGGGGCCACCAATCTTGCAGCGATCCTGTTCTTATCCACCACAAGAAGCCTGTGAATTGCTGCGTTCATGACACCTCCGTACTCAGCAACAACCACGCCTGCAGTAATATAGGGCCCTGCATCCTTCTCAAAATGCGTCATAATGGGGAGCTTCGTGAGATCCACTTCGGTTTCCACCACTTCCTTTGTGGGCGAGTCCTTTACCAATACGACTTCTCCGTCAGGGCTTATCTCAGAAAGTTTCTGTATAATCCTGTCCTTATCCACGCCGAACATCGCCGCAAGTTCTTCCCTGGAACCAAGGACATTCATTATGGCCCGACTTCCGCTGATGTCATGGAAAAGCACAGGGGCAGGTGTCTGCTTTGCTATCCTTGGAGCCTCGAACACCTTTGAAACTGGACGTGTGATCTCGACAAGCTTCCCTGTCTCTTTGAGTTTTTCGATGAATTCCCGCATAGTATCATCCGTATTACGATTATGGATAGATAATGGGAATTGTGCCTTAAATCATTATCTTAAAAATGGAAGAATAGTAAGACCGCGCTTTTCCAGGAAAAACCTTCTTTTGGGTGACGGTACAGCTCAAAGGTCAATATATCGCATGATAGTAGCCGTTGTTCCTTGCAACCTTCACAGGAAGCCCGAAAAGGAGCGACAGATTCTCTTCGCTAAGAATTTCATCCTTCCCTCCGTCTGCAAAGACCTTTCCATCCTTCAGGAGTACCACCCGTTTTATTTCGGGAATTATATCTCCAAGATCATGGGTCACAAGAACAATGCTCTTACCATAGGAGGCTACCCGGCGGGTCAGTTCCCTGAACTGGTGATGGCTTTTCATATCCAGGCTATTTGCAGGCTCATCCAGCACAAGGATATGCGGGTCATGGACGAGTGCCCGGCCTATAAGTATTCTCCGTGCTTCCCCGGTGGACATCTCCGATATGAGCTTGTCTGAAAGGTGGGATATTTCCAGGAACTTCATTACCTCGTAAACCGTATGTATCATTTCCGGCTTCACTTTATGGTTGGAGTAGATTCCGATACTGCTGAAGAAACCCGAGAGTACGACTTCAAAGCCACTGATGTCCCTGTTGTAATCGAGCTGAAGATCTCCTGACACAATTCCCAGAAGGCTTCTGAGGTCGAACAGGTTCCAGGTTTCTTTCCCCCTTATCCTGAAAACCATGTTCCTGTTGTCTGCACGCGGACGGTAATCCCCGGTGATCACCTTGACGAGGGATGATTTCCCCGAACCGTTAGGTCCTATTATAGCAATGTTCTCTCCCTTGCATATCTTCAGGCTGATGGAATCCAGTATCTTCCGATCATTTCTGGATACTGTCACATTCCTCATTTCAATAAGTGGTATTTTCAGGTCTGCTGCTATTTTTGTTGAAGGCATCTTCAATCACACGGTTCTTTGAGGATAGGATTCTTTTTCCTGTTAACCTGATTCACACTAATAAAGTTTTGCAGGAAAGCATACCTTGTTATTTCAGGCTGTCTGCTGTGATTCTACAAATCCTACCCTGACCCGGACATCCCTGCCGGTGGCACTGGTCAGGTGTTCATCTACACGGCTGGCTATGTCAGGAGGGATGACCTGTCCGGCCTGATAACCCATGATAACAGTTACTATGGGTGGATTGTCAAGCAGGAGGTCGGCAGGCCTGTATTCAACATTGATATTTGAGAGAATAACTCCCTGTCCAGCATAGCCGGATTCCTCATACATGAGCTTTATTTCCTGCTTTGCCTGTTGTTCAAAAAGATTGGACTGGTAGGTGGAATAGGTGACCAGTCCAAGGACAATAGAGAGGATAGCAATGGCGACAACAAGGGTAACTGAGCGGACTATCACGGCTGAACGTGCACTTCCGACAGCAGTCACTTCCATCGGTCTGTAGCCTGAGATCCAGAAAAGGATCAGTGCAGATACATTAATGGCAAGAAGGTTCACAAGCACCAGCACGGAAGCAGTGACAGCAACTCCCGGAAGACCCCATGCAATGCCAAGTCCTGCAGTTGCAGCAGGTGGTATGAGAGCCACGGCAATGGCAACTCCTACAAGAGCAGATCCTGCATTACGCATGATACTGAGGGCACCGGCGAGTCCTGAGCCCAGGGCAAGGAAGAGGGACAGGAAATTCGGGCTTGTGCGCTCGGCTATCTGGGGCACTTCACGGATGTCGAGTCCGGGAGCTACAAGGATCGTATTCTGGATGATAATCCCGATAACTGCGGCAACTGCGATCGCTGCAAGAAGGCCGGTAACCTGCAACATTATCCCTCGTGATGCAAGCTCTCGGTTATCCAGGACAGTTCCTACACTGGCAGAGACAGCCGGTCCCATAAGAGGAGCAACGACCATAGCTCCGATAATGGTTGCAGCTGAGTCGAGCAGCAGTCCTCCGGTGGCAATAATAGTGCTAAGAATCAGGAATGCAAAAAATGTAGAGGTTGCAGGTGCCAGCTCTTCTGCGCGTGCTGTAAGTTCCTCCCTGGCTATGCGTTTACCTGAATAACGCTTTTCCAGTGCTTCGATGCGTGTGGAAACAACCATCTCGGGAGAATACACAATAGTATATGTGTCCCTGCTGACACCGGCCTTGCGAAGCTTATCAAGTACAGGTTCAACGCCTATAGGTGGCACCGGGAACTGCACAAGGGCCTCAAAGTCTCTCCTCCCGGTCTCTTCCCACACTGCATAATCGATATTCTCCTCATCCAGTAAAGCCAGTACAGGCTCCCGTTTTCCATTAGGGATAAGTACCTGGACTATTCGCATATTTATACTGTGTCTGAGAAAGATATATTCTTACATGAAACATTGTTAAGCAAGAAAGATACTTTACTTTATGCTTTTTTTGCTGATGAAATCAGAGGTATAGTAAAAGCAAAGGTACTCCCTTCCCCTACTTCGCTCTCAACACTGATATCTCCTCCATGCAGTTCCACGAGTTTCTTTACAATGGATAGTCCAAGTCCGCTACCATTATACTGGCGTGAGAGTTGGCTGTCGATTTGTTTGAATGGCACAAAAAGCTGATCCAGATCCTCTTCAGATATGCCGATGCCAGTGTCTCTTACGCATATCTTAATTCTATTGTGGTTTACTGCTGCCAGGAGGTTTACTTCTCCATTGTCCGGAGTGAATTTTATGGCATTGCTGAGAAGATTGTATATTATCTGTTTAATCTTGATCTTATCTGCAAAGAGTTCAATGTTTTCTAATTTCTGGATTTGTAACTTGATATTCTTCTTCCTGGCCAGATGACCTGCCAGTTTTTCAGCATCCTCAAACACTTCATCCATGGTGAAATGTTCAAGCTCCAGTTCCATTTTACCGTTCTCTATCTTGGCAATATCAAGTATGTTATTAATGAGTGTGAGCAGATACTTTCCGCTTGTTGAGATATATTGGGAATATTTTCTTTGAATTTCACTAAGAGATCCTGCGTAGCCTTCTGAAAGCATGTCTGAAAAGCCGATTATGGAGTTAAGGGGGGTGCGCAACTCATGGCTCATACTCGCAAGGAATTCGCTCTTGCTACGGTTTGCAGATTCAGCCTCTATCTTTGCCAGGAGCATGATCTCTTCTGCCTTTTTGCGTTCGGTGATATCTCTTACAACTGCCTGGGCAGTGTCCTCGTATCCTTCCAGCACTGATGCACTGATCTCTACATCTAGGACATCACCTTTTGAGGTAAGATACCTTGTTTCACCCTGCACGTACCTTCGTTTTTTAAAAGTCTCCAATACCTGTGATCCATTTTCCCTTTCATCCGGAACCATCAGGTCAATGACTGACATCTTCTTCAGTTGTTCCTGGGTATACCCCATCATCCTGCAGGCTCTGCTATTGACTTCGATGATCTGTCCATCCAGCTTGTTTATGAAGATTGCGTCATTTGATTGTTCTATAAGGGACCTGTATTTTCTTTCACTTTTGCTGAGTTCTTCTTCTGCGACCTTCTGCTTTGTTATGTTGCGGGTAGTGCCAAACAACTGTATGTTCCCATCTTCCAGAATACAGGCAGTTGCTGTGGAGTTCATCCAGAAGATATTGCCATCACTTCCGATGAGCCGGTAATCCAGATTCTCTGTGGTTCCTGTGTTGATGGAATCAGACCCAAGAAGGCTTAAAAGTATATTTCTATCCTCCGGGTGTATTGATGAGAAATATTTGTACCAGTTCGTTCCGATAGAGTCTCCGGGAAGCCCGAGTATCTTATCTGCAGGCGCGGAAACATAAGGATTAATGAAATTTCCTTCCCTGTCAACATCTGTCTTCCAAATGATGGTATCAATGGAGTTGATTACCTTTCTGTAATCTTCCTCTTTACTTAACAGTCGGCTTTCCGTAGATTTGCGTTCAAGAAGGCTTGTGATCATCTCCCCGATAAGTTTCAATAAATAAAACTCGGATTCATCCCATTCCTTTTTCTTGTTTACCGAATCTATTCCTATAAATCCTTTAAATATACTTTTATAGAATAGGGGTACCATTACAATTGATACTATCCCCATCTTTTCAAATTCTTCTTTTATCAACTTGCCTTCATCAGGAAATTGCTTGACATCGGGAACACTGACAATCAACTGTTTATGAAATTGCTCTGATACCCATGTATTCTTTTTTATCGTTTCTTTTATTCCCACATATGAATGGAGACATTCAGCATGCCATTCGTGGGACTTTGTCATATAGTCTTGGTCCTTGTTATCTGAGTACAGGACAGCACGTTGCGCATCAAGGAACTTAGCCATCAATTCAAGAGAATTACTGATCTCGAGATCAATATCATTCAACGTGCTGTTTATGAACCTGCCGGATATATATGAGATAAGTTTTTCTTTCCGGAACTTTTTTTCAAGAGCTCCTTCTGTTTCTATTGCTTTGGTTGCGTCTTCCACTATGCTATAGCAGCCGATGATATTTCCGGTGGAATCAAAACGGGGGACTACCTTAAACCGAAGGAACAGGCATTTCCCCCATCTTGAACAATATGATGTTTCAATAGGGGTAACCATCCCTTTTTCGAAACATTCTTTAATAGTTGCTGATATGCCTGATGCGACAAGTGATGGGAATGTCAGCATATTGATTTGTTTTGTGGCTTCTGCGGAAGGGGAACCTAATAAGGTCAGAAGGGCTTTGTTCACATCGATGATATTCCCTTCTATATTGCATGAAACTATGCCGACAGGTAATTCGTCCAGAAAGCTTCGATATTTATCCTCTTCTGCAGAATGAGGCAACAGCAGTCTCTCGATTTCGTAAGATGTCATGATCCGGTTCATAGAATCAGCATTTTTATGACGGGATACCCGCAAGAACTGTATCTTTTATAGACTCTAATATGCACTATGTTTGTATTTGTATATATTTATAATTTAACATTAAATACTCTTTTGTTATAATACTCTTTTATTACTTTTGAACCCTACAATTGAGAATTGGGAGACTTATAGATGCTTGCGCATTACAATTCCCTCACTTCCGTTATCAAAGAATCCGGGAATCCTGCACATTTCTTCAAAACCATTCTTCTCATAAATTCTCCTCGCAGCACTCCAGTTTGCAGAGACAAGCAAAATGATGCTTGAGATTGCATATTTTTCAATCATACGGCGTGACAATTCTGATAATAACAGATTTCCATAACCTTTTCCACGGTACTCCTCCAGGATGCCGATGGAGGAGATGTAAAGTTCTGAGCCTGTAGTGGTATGAATCTCACTCAGCTTGTGGTTCAAAATGAAACTCGTAGCAGTGATGTCCTCTGAGTAGTCCCATATTTCCGAAGAAATATATCCACAAGCATGGTCATCTATTTCCAGGACCAGGAATCCTTCCCGGAAGAATGCTATCCTCTCCAGGAAAACTGATCTGTTTTCACGGATGGTCTCATGGAACGAGCTGCTTTCTATGAGCATTATCTGCTCGATGTCTCCGGGTCCTGCGTTTCGGATAGTTCTTTTTTCCATCGGATTACCTGAGGAACTTAAATTGTAGCTCCCTGGAAAGTTAATACTCTTTGTAAGTAAATGATTTTTATGTCTGGACGTCCAATCTTTATGAATTCCAATTACCGGCCCTGGCCGATTATAATATTTCTGTGAATTTCAGTTGGTTAGTTTAAGTGCATGACACATTTTGATTGGGGGCAATTACTTTATATATTATGGTGTTGTTTATTACCTATCAGTTCGATTGCTCAACGATTTAGTAAAGAATTATCATTATTATGTGCTTCTTTTAGTGAATTGCTTGGACAGTGAAGAGTAAACCGTATCGAAAGGTAGATTTGGTTAAAGTCAAATCGAATTCGTCATGCGAAATTTCTCGATCCCGATAACTTTCGGGGCGAACTAGAACAAAATAAAGGAAATCAAATATGAGATTCGATAACAGAAGCGGAGACAGCAGAGGCGGCAGCGGTGGATTCAGATCAACCGGTCCAAGAGAGATGCACAAGGCAACTTGCTCAGACTGCAAACAGGAAACAGAAGTACCTTTTGCCCCAGCTGCAGACAGACCTGTATATTGCAGGGACTGCTACCAGAAGCACAGACCAGCAAGATATTAGAGTTCATCCTCTAATTTATTTTAAATATTGGGCAGATATCGAGGCAGAATCTCTGATTCCTGATCTTCAATTTGCCTGAATGCCTTTTTTAAGTATCTTCCTTTTATGATACTACATTAACTTACATGGTTTAATAAATCAAGGAAATGCGGAATGAAAATTGAAAATGTATTATGCCCGGGATGCGGGACCCAGATCCTTGCGACAATACCTTCGGGACAGCGTATCGTCTGTGTTTCAATGGATTCCCAGATTCCGGCTGATTTTGGAGCAACCTATAAGTCTGCATCCAGATGCACCAGCTGCAAAAAGAGTTTTGCCTGCTATACTACAAATGGATAGGCCCTTATAAGGCTACTAGTGTAAACTGTGCACAATATCGTTTGATTAGCGATGCTGCTATTTCAAAATAGAGTGCTTCCACATTCTCAATATATCTCTTTCACTCTTCCTATACTTCCATTTTCCAGTTCGACTTTTATCCCATGTGGATGGGTCGGTGAATTTGTTAAAATTCTCTTTACAATACCCCGGGTTATCTTCCCGCTTCTCTGGTCCTGCTTGAGAACTATTCCCACATTGGATCCTATCTTGATATTGTTCCTGGCAGTACCGCTGTTCATAGTACAATGTAATCACATGACTATTATAAAAGCATTCATCCATGCTCTATCGGGCTGGATGTTTCCCATTCGACTTCGATGAAATGCTTGAAAATATGGACCTGTTCTTTCCCGTTGTACCAGGTGGCCGCGATGTTCAGGGGAATACTCTCATCTTTTATGGTGATTATAAGAATCTCCGTGTCATCGACAACAAGTATCCCTCCTTTCAAAGGGTGTGATTTCTCTGCCTCATATACTCTTACCTCCGCACCCGGGAACTCTTTTTCAATATCACCTATCCAACTTCTATTTCGTGCGGTTAGCTTTACCTTTACTCCCTCTTTGATTTTATTCTGAATTGTTTGTTTTATACTGTCCATTATAGGATATACTTCAATAACTCTATTCAGAGGGGTATATGAAGATGCAAATATGATTTCTTTCTGGGCTGACTCCAGCATCCGGATTATTTTGTCATTGACATTCTTCACGCCGTTGATATTCCATACTGCATCCTCTTCTGCCTGTCCGTCCTCTGCATGATATATTTCTTCAAGTTGTTCCAGGGAATAACGGACTGCCTTTTCATAATCTTCTTTCAGCATGTCAATAACCTTGTCAGGGGCTATTGACTTGTAGCGCATCGGCTTGGTATTCTGGGTCTCGATTATTCCTTTATCTTTGAGCTTGGTGATAACGCCATATACAGCAGAGCGCGGGATACCTGAAAGTGCATGGATATCTGCTGCAGTTCCGCTTCCATACTGTGTAAGCGCAATAAGCACTTTTGCTTCATAGGAAGTCAGGCCAAGTTGCTGAAGTGACTCTATCAATGCGTTCATTATTCTACTATAACGTATTACTCACTTATTTATCATTTCTCTTTTTTTTCTTGGAGATCATATATGCCGGTGTGCCGATAATGCCCACCATGAACAGGAGTCCGATTATAACGGAAGCATTATCTTTCACTTTTTCTCCTGGGGGAGTGGCAGGCCCGATATCCACAGCCACTTTGAGCCCCTCCGAATACTGGCTTTTGTCGTGCACATCCTTGTATTTTATTTCACTGCTGATGGAATACGTTTTTGCAGTTGCATCATCTGCGACTTTCATATCAAATGTTGCATTCTTTGATTCGCCGGGGTACATATCTCCGAGGTAGGCCTGATCGTCTGTGGTAGTGAAAGGGTCCACAACACTTATCCTTGCAATACATTCACGTGCTACCTGATCTCCGGTGTTGATGTATGTCACCGTAATTCTTTCCTTGTCGCCTGCCTGCAGATCTGCTTCAGTGTTCATCACTTTGAAATAGGACTCTTCCTCAATAACGATCTGCACATACATGGTTTGATTCAGATCCTCGTACCAGTAGTAAGTATCACCATACGGAGGAGTGACAGCGGAATCCCTCTGGTGCCTGTAGGATACATCAAGCTGGAGGTTGTAAGTGCCTGCTTTTGCATTGTCATATATCTCAATGGGGAAAGCTGCGGGTGATGAAAGGGACTTACCTGTACTCAATGAACCCATGAGCAAAGTATCAAGCTTTATCTTTATAGGGGCATCCGGGTCAACAACTGAAAGTCTTGCCGTAATGGAGTCTGCCGTTGTGATAGCCCTGTCGGAAAGAAGCTCGTTTGCCATAAATGATCGGGTAAGGGTTTCACCATACTGGGCAATATCGTCATCTATTTCTTTATCGTTTGCCTCATATCCTGTGATCTGTCCGTCATTCATCATATTTACATAAAGGGTGGCTGTTTCCCCTCTCTCGAATACCTTGTCGCATGCGAGGTTTGCCTCCAGGTGAGGGGCTCCATAAACATCGTAGTAATCGCTTGCAATTTCGGAGACCACTTCCTCGTTTATACCTGCAGATGCTATTTGCATACAACTGAGCAACAGGATTGTGATCGTAAGCAACTTTACATTCTTCATAGTTATCATATACTCACCTTATTATTTTCTACATGTTTTTCTGATGTTTTGCGTCCTTCTCTCCATCTGTCCAGGTTGACCATTATTGGTGGCAGGACAATGATCGTGCTGAAAAGGGAAAATGCCACAGCTATTACTGTAACGATTCCAAAATCACGTATCATCGGGAATGATGAGATCACAAGGGCTGAGAAACCGAATATTACGGTGAAGCCGGATGCGAGGATTGCAGGTCCGACCTTGGACGCAGCCGTCTCCATAGCGTCAAAGGGTTCCAGTCCTTTCTCACGTTCTTCGAAATATCGTTCTAGCATAAGTATCGTAAATTCAGCACCTATGCCGATTGCAAGAGCACCAAGCGTGGCGGTCAGCGGATTGTACTTCATATCAAGGAGGAACATCACGCCTCCAAGCCATCCCGTGACCATCACTATAGGCAGTATTGTTGCTACGGACTTTATCCAGTCTCTATAGATGAACAGCATGCCGATGAAGATGATTGCCATCCCCAGATAGCCCATGGCAGTCCTGCCTGATGTAAGGGCACCTATAATAGATGTTGACATTACATTGGATCCCGTAACGGTTACCGCTACTCCCGGAGGTGGCGTGTACCACTGCAAATCGCTCTTGATTTCTTCAATAGTACTTGCCATCTGATTTGTTGTAAGATCACTCTTCAGTTTCAGGTTAAGAATGCCAAGGTTCCTGCCTTCTATGTACTGGCCAGTGATAATGGGGGACATGCTATCGGTAATGGAAACTATCGTATCTGTGTCCAAAGGTACTGATCCATAACCGGAGTAAATCAATGATCCAATGCTGTTCGATCCGGTGATGTGGTCGTGACGTTGCTCTTCGAATTCTCCAAAATCGACCATCCATTGTATCATGCCAGGGTCCATGATGTCGTCGGCCCTGATGATAACATTGATCTGGTCTGTCCCTCCCATGACCCGGTTCAGTTTGTTCAGGTCCTGTAATGCCTTCATGTCCTGCGGTACAAAGTCCTTTGTATCGGTCTGTACTCCCACATGCTCGTCAGCATACAGTCCTCCAACTGCCAGGATGGATGCAAGCGCAATGACAAATATGGGATGTCTTGCAGTCAGCATGGATGTCCTGGCAAGAAACTTCCCAAAGGAAGAGCCTTTTCCTTCGATTTGCTTTGTAGTGATCTTTTTTCCCTTGCATTCCTTATTCACAGCCCGTCTGTCAAGAATATATAATAAGGGGACGAGAACGAACATGGAGACAAGGTAACAAAGGATAACTCCTACAAGGCTCATCTTTCCGAAGTCCTGTATCATAGGGACCGGTGAAATTAAGAGGGCGATAAAGCCCAGTGAGGTTGCCACGACAGCTATGCCTACTGCAGGGCCGGTGTGCTTAATGGTATTAATAATGGCTTCTTCGGCACACTCGCCCTTTGCAAGTTCTTCTTCCACGCGGTTATGGAACTGGATCGCATAGTCTGCCCCCAGGCCTATAAGTATAGGGAATACTGCCATTGATGCCATAGTCATAGGGATGCTCAGGAATCCCATAGCACCAAAAGTCCAGATAAGTCCTATAAGGACTACGGGTATCGGAAGCAGGGACCATCTGACATGACGGAACACCATGAGAAGGGCGAATATCATTAGGATGAATGCGAGGACTAACATACTTGTGAGACTTGAACTCATCTCCTCTGACATTGCTATTATGAATGCAGGCTCACCTGTGGCTGTAACCGTGGTGCCTGCCGGGAAGTCCACAACTTCCAGGGTCCTTTCAACTTCTGCCAGAAGCCTTTTCTTGTTTGTTTCATCGATGTTTCCCGGCATCTGGATCATAATCATGCTGTGCTGGTCATCGGGCATCAATTGTTCAACGTATGCCTGTGGCAGTTTACCGATTAGTGCATCTATGGTGGCCTGGCTGGGTATTTCGGAGCGGCCTGTTGCAGAGTAGGCTGCACTCTTGAGAAGTGTTGCCATACTCATTACGGCATTAACATCTTTGTCTCTTTCAATAATATGGTCAAAGTTGTCAATAGCCTTCAGTATCTCCGCGTCTCTTATGTCCTCCGATTCAACCATAACGATTATGACTTCGCTGCCAAAGTTCTGCTTGTACAGGTGATCGTAGTTCTGATAGATTTCCGAGTCCTTTTCCACAAAAGTATCGGTCCCGCTCTTGTGTTCTATCATGCCTGCACCGTAGAGTGACACAAACATCATGACGATAGCTAGCAAAATAATTGCCTTGGGCCATTTTTCTATCAATGCCCCTAATTTTTTATATATTACTTTTGCAGACATGATAATGTTAGTAATACAATACTAACAATATATCTACCTTGTGGATAATAACAGATGTGAGGTATTTTCAAAATTAATACCATCTCCAGATTGTATATATCTAGACTATGTTTCCCCGGATATCTTCTATTTTCATAAATTGCTCGCTGGTAACAAAATATTCTTCGCCGGGTATGTTAAGCATTAGAGGTTTTGGTACGGTTGCGATTGCAATGCAATTTGTTCTGATCCTCTGGTCCCCGACTATCCGGGTGGACTCGCTTGTAAAGCGTACTATTCCATGGTGCGTTTCTATGCCCGCATTTTTGGAACACCTTCTCTCAGGCACAGGTTTCTCCATATTCTCGGCAGTCAACTATTGCCACTTTTATCAGGAAAGATTATTGATGGCATCGGGTTTATATAGTATGGCGTGTTTGATACAGCTAGTTCGATTGGTCAAGGATTTAATAAAGAATTATTCATCATTGTATGCTTCTTTTAACAATTGCTCGGACAATTAGAGTTAGTCGTATCATAATGAGGTACCTGGCTAATCCCAGGTAAAACTAATCATGCGAATATTCTCGATCTCGGCTTCTGCTGAGCGAACTAATAAAATCAAGGAGAAATAAAATAATGGGATACGATAACAGAGGCGGAAATAGCAGAGGCGGAAGCAGCAGAGGCGGAAGCGGTGGCAGCGGTGGATTCAGGCCAAGCGGCCCAAGAGAAATGCACAAGGCAGTCTGTGCAGACTGCAAACAGGAAACTGAAGTGCCTTTCGTGCCATCCGGTGACAGACCTGTATACTGCAGGGACTGCTACCAGAAGCACAGACCAGCAAGATACTAAGTTATAGTACTGCTATAATTTATAGCAAAAAGGTAGATGCTAAGATCAACTCCGGCTGATCCGTATCTGCCTGATGAACTTTTTTGGATTTGTTTTTCTGAACCCCGTTTTTAACTATCACTAATTCGTCTACTGGTTGATACTATATGAATTAAAAATATGGTATTTTCAAGTTTTCAAAAATTATATAATTATCTGGATCTGTTTTATTCAGAATCTTTCTAAAATGTAAGGTCAGAATATCTGTTTTACTTACAGAAGGGCCAAATAAGGCAAGAAAAATCAAGTAAATCTCTTTTCAAGTACTAGCTTTACATCAATAAGTTGCTATATGTGAGAATTTCAATTTAACCAAGTAGTCTTAATCAAAATTACAGGAATGGTTTTCTTTAAAAAAAATTAGAAGCCCCGGGCGTGATTTGAACACGCGGCCTAGTGATTACAAGTCACTCGCTCTGCCGGGCTGAGCCACCGAGGCATTCTGTGAAAAATATGCTCCGCACTTATTTATGCGATGTACTCCCTTACATAGCATGATAGCAGATAAATTTTATGGTTATCCGGGACCGGAGGTGTCCTATGTGGCGTGAGATATCGAGGATCGGTAAAAAACTTGTGGACAGCGGGCTTGTGGAATCCCATTTCGGGAACATCAGCGTGAGGGTTGGGAACATGATGGTTATTACTCGCAGTGGCAGCTCTCTGGATGAGATAAACGAGAACAATGTCGTTGAAGTTCTTCTTGGCGGGACTTGTGCACTTGATGTCATAGCATCCTCCGAGGCTATCGTGCACAGGGCTATCTATAAGAGCACTCCGGCACTTGCTATTGTACATGCACATTGTCCGTTCGCGGTCACCATGTCCCTGCTTGCGCGAGGGGAGGTAATCGAGCCGAAGGACAGTGAAGGACAATATTTCCTGGGCGAGATTCCCATAGTGAGGGGTGGTATCGGCTCTGAAGAGCTTGCGACCAACATGTCCCAGGCGCTCGCATCATGTAAGGCGGCTATCCTGTACAGCCACGGAACATTCGCTATAGGGCGTGTCCTTGACGAGGCATACGTTCTGACGACCCAGGTGGAGCACTCCTGCAAGATAAAATACTGGTACGATCTGGCGAGCAGGCACTGAACATGTTTAGAACTCCCTAACTCTGGAAAGGATTAAATTGGAATAGAAGACATTTGGTACGTATTCATGACCTCAAACGCCCTCAGACCGCTTGCCCTCAAATATCTGGAACCCCTGGCAAAGACTGCAGCAGATGTAGGCGTATCTCCCAACACTGTTTCCGCTTTGTCTCTTGTGTTTGCAGTTTTTTCGGGCCTTCTTTTCTATTACTCGGGACGTGAGCCTGGATACGGTCCACTGATTGTACTTGCCGCAGGCCTGATGGTAGCCCTGAACTCTCTGCTCGATGCAATGGATGGCGTCATGGCACGCTACCTGGGCATATCAAGTGCCAAAGGTGATTTCCTTGATCATGTCATCGATCGATATGCTGATTCTTTCATAATCTGCGGCATATTCTTCGGCGGCCATGTCCAGTGGCAGATAGGGGTAATGACAATAGTAGGTGTCCTGATAACAAGTTATCTGGGGACCCAGGCCCAGGCCCTTAATCTCGGGCGGTACTATGGTGGCATTATCGGGCGTGCAGACCGCTTGATACTCATTATACTGGCCACGGTGGTGTATGCCATATATCCTTCACAGGTCTATGGCTTATCTTCTCTTGGGTGGATCATACTGATAATTGGCGTAGGAAGCCACATAACGGCATTCCAGAGAATCTTTCATATCTGGAAACAATTAAATGTCCCCTCTGCCGATTCCGATAAAGACGATTGACTCGGTAATAATGTCATGCAAATTGATAAGGAGCGTTTTTCTGATGGATAATAGATTCGAATATCTGGAACATACTGCAGATGCTAAGTTCCGAGCTTATGGAAAATCTCTGGAGGAGGTTTTTGAAAACGCTGCATTTGCAATGTTCAATGTTATGATTGACACCTCCACAGTGTCAACAAAAATTTCCCGTGAGATCGAACTGAACTCCGAGGATATGGAAAGCCTGCTTTTCAACTGGCTTTCTGAGATATTATTCGTTTTTGAAGTGGAAAGTATTGTCTTTGCAAAATTCATAGTGGACAAGCTTGAACAGGACGAAGACGGTTGCCGCCTATTTGCAAGGGCTGTGGGCGAAGAGATAAATCTTTCCAAACATAAGTTTGGCACCGAGGTCAAGGCGGCCACATATAATGGCATGATGATCGAAAAAATGTCTGGTGGATGGATGATACAGGCAACGGTGGATACCTGATAAATGCGGTTTTGTCAACCTGGCAATAAGATATTGCCTGATTTCGCCTGCGATGGACTTCTGAACTTTCAGAGCCCTTTGTTCGGAATTGTCTCCTTTCACTATCATCAACATGTTCATACGCTCACAGCATATAGTTCAAATTACACAAATTCATCACGAGGAATAATCAATGTCAGAGGAAAATGAGAGTTCTGTCTTTAATGTGCTTAAAAGGATAGACGACAACATATGGGAAGTACCTATAGACTACATGCCGGGAATGCGTGTTCCCGGACGAATATTCGTTTCAGAGCACCTGTTGAGCATTCTGGAAAAAGAAACTATAGACCAGGTGGCAAACGTTGCCACGTTGCCCGGGATACTGAAATACTCCATGGCAATGCCGGATGCACATCTGGGTTATGGTTTCTCTATAGGGGGAGTTGCTGCATTCGATAAGGAGACGGGAGTCATCAGTCCCGGTGGAGTGGGATTTGATATAAACTGTGGTGTGCGTCTCATACGCACCAATCTCTCGGAAAATGATGTTCGTCCTAAGCTTTCAACACTTCTGGATGATCTATTTGAGGCTATTCCCACTGGTGTAGGTTCCAAGAGTCGCATCAGGGTTTCTGACGCTGAACTGGATGATATCTTTGTCAATGGAGTTCAGTGGGCGGTGGACAATGGGTATGGGGTAAAGGCGGATGTTGATAACTGTGAGAGCGCTGGAAAGATACCCGGTGCGGATCCCTCCAAAGTAAGTATCAAGGCCCGTAAGCGGGGAAGACCGCAGCTAGGGACACTGGGAAGCGGCAATCATTTTCTGGAAGTGCAATATGTAGATAAGATATATGATGAGGAGGCAGCTTCTGCCTTTGGCCTCAGGGAAGGGCAGATCACTTTTATGATCCATTGCGGCTCACGTGGTGCCGGTCATCAGATATGCACAGATCATCTGCAGGTGCTGACACAGGCTTCAAGAAAGTACAACATTACTCTGCCTGACAAACAGCTTGCATGTGCTCCTGCACAGTCCCCCGAAGCCCAGGATTACTTCAAAGCTATGCTATGTGCCGCAAACTATGCCTGGGTGAACAGACATGTGATCATGCACTGGACACGTGAAGTATTCGAAAAGACATTTGCAGAAGAATTTGGCGATTTGGGTATGGATCTTGTCTATGATGTGGCGCATAACATTGCCAAGCTTGAAGAACATGACGTAGACGGGAGAAAGACCGAAGTGTACGTACACCGCAAAGGTGCAACCCGTGCTTTTGCTCCGGGCCATCCTGACCTTCCCGAGGTTTATCGTACCATTGGCCAGCCTGTGATCATCCCCGGGAGCATGGGCACCGCTTCCTATGTGCTGCGCAGTACAAAGGAGTCAATGGATATCAGCTTTGGAAGCGCATGTCATGGTGCAGGTCGTGTAATGAGCCGCAAGAGTGCAAAAAGGGATCTACAGGGAGAGCAGATCCGTGAAGAACTAAGCCTGAAAGGTATCCAGGTCCGTGCTTCGCAGCCCTCCCTTATAGCCGAAGAGGCTCCTGAAGTTTACAAGTCCAGCAGTGAAGTAGTGGACGTTGTGCATGAGCTTGGTATCGCAACAAAGGTTGCAAGACTCCTGCCAATGGGAGTGATCAAAGGTTAACGGGCTATAGGGACAATACTTTTTCTTTTTTACTATTTTCACCGGCTGGGGCCAGATTGGCATATCCTGTCTGCAAAGCCGATGCTCTTTGAATAGTAAGTTTAAAAGAAGCCACATATTGAGCAATGAGGAAACGAGATGTGTTTGAGGGGATGAATGGTTTTGCTTGGTTACAGTTACTATACCTTTGAATACAGCTACAAGCAGTTTTCTCGTTTCCTCAGGATATAATTGGTCATTATTATATATAAATCTGTTCGATATTCTTTATATACTATTTTTGTTTTTCCCGGGATGTCTTCTCCCGACTGACCGCTATGAATTTAAGACTTATATTTTATTTATATCACCTATGCAGACAAGCGATAAAAATATTACCCGAGTTCGTATAATGGCAGACTTCCAGTTCGGAAAAGGCTGTGGGAAGATTCTTTTCCCGGAAGGTGTCACTTTTAAGTTGTCAAAGACCAAGCGTGTAAGGCAGGTATTTAACAATAACAACCATGTCGCAACAGTACGTGCCAGCGACGGCATGTTTACCCTTGGTATGGAGGGTGCACGTTTATTACACGGTCTCTTCCCAATGCCTGAAAAAAGAGTTGTGGTGTGTGAAGATGCGGTCCCATTCGTCTCCCAGGGAAAGACTGCTTTTGCAAAACATGTAATTGGCATCGATTCCGAAATGAGGGCGGGTGACGAAGTGATTGTTGTGAATGAATCAGATGACCTGCTTGCAACGGGCCAGCTTCTTTTATCACCTGGAGAGATCATTGTTCTTGACAGGGGAATGGCCGTTGATGTCAGAAGGGGCAGGGACCAGGCATAAGGGTATGTTAATATACTATCTGTATTAAATATGAGAAAAATAATATAAGCAGGAGCTTATATTATCCACTACGACTCATGACCCCGACAGAATCAAGCCAGTCTCCGGAACGCGAGAACATAGAAGAGGATGTTTTTAAGACATTCGTGGTTCCTGATAAGACCAGAATGGAAGAGCACACCATCGTAGTAGACGGGGATGTGATCGTAGGTAATCATTCCGATATCAGGTATGGCATAATATCCAATTCCTCTATACTAGGAGAGAGGGTAGAGGTAGCGGGAGACCTGATTTCCAGGTCCGATGTGAGGGTTGATATCTGGTCTCGTATAGGAGGTAATCTCAAAACCGATACCAATGCCTATATCGGTGAGTTTGTCACTATAGAGGGCAAGCTAGTGGTAAAAGGGGACCTTGATGTTGGTAATGATGTCAAGATCAACGGAGGTTTTGAGGCTAAAGGCTGGATCGTGGTGCGTAATCCTGTACCTGTTATTGTCTATCTTTATCTTTACATTAGTGAGTTGTTACGGCTTGGCAAGGACGAGCAAGTGGAAAAAGCCCTGAGCGAATTGTTCGAGGATGATAAGGAGACTGTCAGCATCAATAGCATGATCATTCCAAATGGCTCCAAGATATCGATGGATTCCATCAGGGTGCCATCAAAAGCTCTTATCGGGAGTGGTTGCAGGCTGGTAGGTAATATCCGCGCAACTTCTCTTGAAATGGCAAATGATACAATTCTTTATGGCAGCATCCGCACTATCCATGACGTTATGCTGGGCAGAAATAATATAATCCATGGAAATATCGTTTCAAGAGGTAATGTGTACATCAGTGAAAAGACCCATGTGCTGGGTGAGATCAATGCACAGACCATTAAGATACACGAGAGCGCCCGCGTAGACGGTATTATGCGTGCTTCCGGTGGTATCGTGTTCGAACGGGAAGATGAAAAAGTTCTCAATGAAAAACAATTGATGCAACTTAATATTTGAAATATGATCACAATTTGGCAATTCCATGTTAAAAGGACTGCGGAGGGCTGTTTATGAGCTCCATTGAATTATTCGATTTTCTTGACCTTGTACTCCGGTTGTGCATTTTTTTAGTAGCGCTACTGATATCGAGCCTATTGGTCAGGATAGATGCTGATGTCATTCGTTCAAGGATATATGTATCCTTCAGGAAACTGAAAGGGTCATTCGTATTGCTTACAGCCGGATTTATGTTCTACCTTGGAGAAACCTTTGTAGGCATCAGTGGTCCTGCAATATCTGAGGGTGGTAATGTCCTGCTCATGGGAATACTATCTCTATCTTTCCAGATGCTTATTCTATTTTTCCTGTATCATCTGTACGTGGCCATAAGAGTTCCGGACAGACGAATACTCTGAGAGCCTGTAACAGGGCTTTTCTTTCTTTCATTACTTGAAGTTGAATAACATTTTATAGAAATGGATTTTATCCATAGCCATATTTAAAATAAGTTTACCTAATATAGGCACACAAGGTGTATACATGACAGAACAGGTTATCTCACGGTCATCATCTCAAGAGGCTGTGATCCAAAAAGACGCAAAGTACGTAATGCAGAACTATGGTCGCCAGCCCCTTGTACTGGAGAGCGGCGACGGTTGCATAGTCCGCGATATCGACGGCAGGGAATATATAGACTGTGTAGCGGGCATAGCAGTGAACAATGTCGGGCACAGTCACCCAAAACTGGTAGAAGCTATAAAGAAGCAGGCAGAAAAACTGATGCATGTTTCCAATCTCTACTATACTGTGCCCCAGGCTGAACTAGCTGAGAAACTCGTAAAGATTACCGGCATGTCCAGGATATTTTTCTGCAATTCAGGCACAGAAGCAGTAGAAGCTGCAATGAAGCTTGCACGTGTCAAAACGGGGAAGACTGACTTTGTAGCGGTCGAGCACGCATTTCACGGGCGTACTATGGGTGCCCTGTCGCTCACATACAAGGAAATGTATCGAACTCCTTTTAAGCCGCTAGTGCAGGAGGAAAAATTCGTTCCATGCAATGATGCAGAAGCAATTGCTAACGCAATCACTGATAAGACTGCAGCTGTCATCATAGAACCAATCCAGGGTGAGGGAGGCATCAATATTCACTCAGATGCGTATCTGAAGGAAGTCCGCAGGATATGTGATGAAACGGGAACCCTGCTCATCTTTGATGAAGTGCAGACCGGATTTGGAAGGACAGGTAAATGGTTCTGTAAGGAACATTTCGGCGTCGAACCGGACATAATGACCATGGCAAAAGCAATGGGTGGAGGTTTTCCGATGGGTGCCATCGCTGCACGTGAAGGTATCGCCTTTGAACGTGGTCAGCACGCAGCCACCTTCGGAGGCAGTCCCCTTGCATGTGCCGCAGCCCTGGCTTCCATTGATATTATAGAGAAAGAAGATCTCCTCCGGCATGCAACGGAAATGGGCGATTATTTCATGAGCCGGCTCAAAGATATCTCCCTGAATGGTGTTGTAGAAGTACGTGGTCGCGGGCTTATGATAGGGGTTGAACTGGACCGCAAGTGTGCAGACATTGTGGACTTTGCCCTGAAGAATGGAGTACTTCTCAACTGCACATCCGAGAAAGTACTGCGTATCGCACCGCCTCTGGTAATAACTAAAGAGCAGATCGACTCGGTGGTGGCTGTGCTTGAGCAGGCCTGAACTGGTTAAAAAGGAAGTCTCCGGGATAGCTGAATATGTTCCTGGCAAGTCTATTGAGGAAATAGCCAGCAAATACGGCCTTGACCCGGCATCGATCATAAAGCTGGGTTCAAATGAGAATGTGCTGGGGCCATCTCCCAAAGCCATAGATGCAGTCATAGCTCATGTAAGTGGCATCAACATATACCCTTCAGCAGACGCTTCCGAGTTAGTCGAGGCGATATCTGTCTATACTGGTTTCCCAGTGCAGAATATATGCGCTTCGGGCCCTGGTATGGATGGCCTGCTGGACAACCTTATGAGGCTGCTGATATCAGCCGGTGATGAGGTCATACTTCCCCTTCCTACATTCTCTTACTACGAGATCGCAGCCCGCGCCAACGGTGCGGTCCCGGTCTATGTAAGCTCAGGTCAAGATCTTGCTTTTGATATTGACGGTATAATGAATGCAGAATCCGAAAGGACAAAGGTCATATTCCTGTGCTCTCCTAACAACCCCACGGGCAGGCTTGTAAGCGAGGCCGACCTGCGTCGGGTACTTGAACACACAAGAGGCCTTGTTTTTGTGGATGAGGCCTATGTGGAGTTCTCAGACTGCAATCTGGCCCACCTTATATATGAATATGACAATATTATCGTCGGAAGAACATTCTCTAAAGCTTTCGGCCTTGCAGGCATGCGTCTGGGATATGGCCTGATGCCTGCATGGATCAGGTCCGAGTACATGAAAATAGCAACTCCTTTCAACATCAGTGTACCTGCGATAGTTGCAGGTATCGCTGCACTCTCGGATACTCTCTATCTCCGGAAAAGCATCAGGTGCGCAAGAGAAGGGCGTGATTTCCTGACAAAACATATCCCTTTCAGGGTCTATGATTCCCAGGCCAATTTCGTGCTTGTGGACGTTGCCCCTCTAAGATCCAGGGATATCAGCGAAGCCCTGCTGAAAAAAGGCATCATAGTACGGGACTGCAGGTCTTTCAGGGATGCAGGTGAGACCCTCATCCGCGTAACTGTAGGCACGCCTGAACAGAATGAGAAGGTTGTTGCAGCTTTTAAAGAAGTTTCAGTTGCCTGAACTGTAAACCTTCTCTATTTTCATGAGCGGGTAGTCTAGCTCAGCATTATATGCAAGACTTACATCCGCAAGGGCTGAATTATATCTGACGGTTATTCTCACATCCAGCATGCGGCCCTCAAGCTCGCAGTAACCGAACTCACTATTCAGCTTTGAGCGGATAATCTCTTTGTCGATAGAAACCCTGATATCCTTTACAAAGGGCTGGGCTGCAATACTCTCCTGTATTGCTTTCTCCAGGCTGTCTGCATTTTTCAGGTTAATGGGTGATCCGGTGAACTGGTGGTAGAGGGCACCAAGCTTGATGCCTGCTTCAAAGAGCACATTGTCCCTGTCTGTGATATTGCTGTTCATTTCAATCCCTTTTCCACTCTCTTCAAGGAGCCAGCTCTCCGTATAATTGGTGAGGTAACGTAGAGGATCATTATGGCCAGTAAGAAAGATGCAAATATGTGGGTATAATTTATATTAAATGGGTAGGACAGGACAGTGATGACGAAAAGCAAACCTATGGGCAATACATGGCCGGGTTTTTTCGCCTTCATGTACGTGATCTTACTGATCATCAGGAGTCCTACAACAAATGAAAGCAGGATCATGAGTCCGCTATGGAAGTATCTCTCTCCGGTCAGCACATACGCTGAGAGAATTATTCCTCCTGCTGTGATGGGTAATCCTTTGAAAGACGGAAGTCCCTGATGGACCGTGTTGAACCTTGCCAGCCTGAGAATACCGCAAAAGAAGTAGAAGCATAGCGCTGCAAGTAGCAGGTTTGATGCCTCACTGCCGGCTGCAGCGTATACAATAACCACGGGTGCAAGTCCGAATGAGATCACATCTGCAAGGGAATCCAGGTTGGCCCCAATCTCGCTTCCGGAGAACATTCTGGAGAGGTAGCCATCAACACCATCGGCGACAGCGGCTGCCAGTATCAGTGCGGGCGCAAGGTATGTAAAACCATTCTGGACAAGTATCACAGCTAATAACCCAAGGAGGGCATTGAGCAATGTTACAATGTCCGCTAATTTCAATGTTTGGAATATGGTGCTCACTTCCGCTATTCTTTCCCGTAACTTACACTCGTACCTGCAGTAATTATACCGCCTTTGCTGCAGAGGATGTCAAAGCTCTCGGGAACTGTTAAAAACTCAACTTCCTGGGTATTGTATTCATTAGCGTTTCTTTTTCGGGCTATTACTGTCATTCCTGCAGTGACCTTGTCACCTTTAGTGCAGAGGATGTCGAAATTTTCAGGTATCGTCACATCCACCCTTGATCCAAAGCGTATCATTCCGAATCTTTGTCCCCGGACCATCTGGTCACCTACCTGTACATATGAGACTATTCTTCTGGCAATCGTCCCGGCTATCTGGATAACTTCCACTATGCCATGCTCAGTATCAATGAATATGTGGCTGCGTTCATTTCTTTCAGAATCCTTGCAGAATGCAGGCCTATATCCTCCTTTCTTATGCTCTATGGCGATAACTGTGCCGGTGAGTGGTGCCCTATTGACATGAACATTGTGGACATTCATGAAAATGCATATCTTACGTCCTCTTATGTCTACGATCTTCCCGTCAGCAGGTGCTGTCATGCTACTGCAGCAGTGCTCTGTTTCCCTTTCAGGGTCTCTGAAAAAGAAGATAAAGAATATCAGTCCTGCCAATCCCAGGAGTGCAATTATACCTGTATAAGGCCAGTATACTGTAATGTGTGCGATTGCAGCAAGTGTGCTGATCGCAACCAATGTCAGTAACCATGGAGCAGAACCTTTTGCAAGCATTTACTCGTTCCTTACTTTCTCATATATGCTGTAAACATATTCTGTTACCATTTTCCATATTCCTTCTATAAGGTCGACAAGTTCGGGCAAGATTCGCATAACAATATAGGCTATGCCAAAGAGGGCAACGCCAGATCCGATCTTTGCAATTGTATGATGGGCTATCTCAAAGCTATTGGGGCCAAACCATTGATGGGCATAAGCGACGATCACGAATACATCTCTTATTATATTCAAAGTATATATAATCGGCACGGAAACCATAAATGCTGAAAGCAGTTTTTTCAAAGGTGCATTAACAGAGGCAATAAGCCCTATGAACAAAGCGATACTCTCTATGGCAGTACATGCAAGTATTATCTCTACCTGGTATCCATTAAGAGCAATTTTATTCCATTCCGCCATTTCGACAGGTTGTCCCAGTGCCTGAAGTGTCCAGAACACATTGTCTGTTACCAGTGATATGATCCATACATTGAGTGAATCCATTTGGGCAAAGGGGAAATAGAATAAAGATGCAAGAGCTGTCGCAACAGTTGCCATTGATGTCACATCAACGGATCCGCTGCCTGGCAACTTCATGGATCTGTATTCCTTGAGCATGTTGTAAGCAAGTATAAGACAAATGATACCAACAACGATGACCAGTACTACATTCACATAATCCCTTATCTCAATAAAGTGCATTGGCTGGTAGAACCAGTGTATAGAAAAGAATCCCCATCCTATGGCCCCTAGCAATTTACGTATTTTAATTCTTTTAGGTATCAGTGAGCAAGCAAGCATTAATGCCACTGCGACCCATAGTACATTTTCTATCATTTACAAGCACCTTTAATAGGTATGCCTGTATATATCAAATGTAGTGTATTAATCTTTTGTTCGTATGTATGCTGATACTCCAAAACTGACAGTGGATGCTGTTATCCTTTATAATGGCAGGATTGTTCTTATCCAAAGGAAAAACCCCCCTTTTCAGGGAAAGTTCGCTTTGCCCGGTGGTTTCGTAAATATAGGTGAAACTGTGGAGGATGCGGTTGCCCGTGAAGCATGCGAGGAAACCGGCCTGTCAATAGAAATTGTTAAGTTGCTTGGGGTGTATTCTGACCCTCTGCGCGATCCAAGGGGACATACGGTAAGTATATGCTACCTGTCATTAGGTCAAGGGATCCTGAAGGCGGATTCGGATGCAAAAGATGTATTCCTGTTCGATGTTGACAGTTTGCCTGAAATGGCTTTCGATCACAACAAGATATTGGAGCAGGCAAGAGGTGAAGTCAATGGAATTTTGTCCAAAATGTAAAAGTATGATGGTTCCGGTAAAGGGCGTATCCAAGTGCAGGAACAGCAAATGTGGATATGTAAAAGAGAAAGAAGCTGATCAGGAATCACTAATGTCAAAGGCAGCACGTTCGGAGAGGGAAGTCACGGTGCTTGAAGGCAATACTGACCAGGGTCTGCCCACTACCGCAGTCCGATGTGATGAATGCGGTCATAATGTCGCATACTGGTGGTTACGTCAGCTCAGGTCGGCGGATGAATCCGAAACACGCTTCTTTAAGTGTACAAAGTGCGGTTTAACCTGGCGTGAGTATGATTAAAAAATACTGGTATAATTTGTAGAATTATGGTGTCATATAATACATGGCTATAAATGCGTATCTTTACAGGCTTTCTGTTTATAAAAACAAAGCTTTTATTAGTTAGTGGATATAATGACCTAGAAATCCAATTTATTTAGCGGAGAATCCAGATGTTCAAGGCAATAATCGATGCAGATATCTTAAAGACTTCCATAGAGACACTTTCAGTCCTTGTTGATGAAGCAAGGTTCAAAATATCTCCTGAAGGCATTACTGTCAGGGCCGTTGACCCTGCTAATGTGGCAATGGTCAGTTTCGAGCTAAGTTCCGAAGCATTTGATGAGTACAATGCCGATGATTGTGAGATCGGCCTGGACCTATCAAAGATCAATGATATATTCAGTGTTGCCGGGAAAGAGGACAAACTGAGCCTGGAACTGGATGATTTGTCCCAGAAATTGTCTCTTCACATTGGTGGTCTTTCCTATACCCTTGCATTGCTCGATCCTTCTACCATCAGGGCTGAACCAAGGATCCCACAGCTTGAACTTCCAGCCGAGGTTGTCCTCAATGGCAAGGATCTCCTCAAGGCCGTAAAAGCCGCTGAGAAGATAAGTGACCACATGCTGCTGGGTATTGAAGATGATACATTCTATATGGAAGCCGAGGGAGACACTGACCGCGTTAGGCTGGATATCTCCCGTGACCAGTTGATCGATCTGAGGGCAGGTGATGCGCGTTCACTATTTTCACTGGATTACCTTTCCGATATCGTTAAACCTGCATCCCGGTCCAATGAGGTCACAGTTGAGCTGGGCAAGGATTTCCCCGTAAAGATTGGCTTTACGATAGCCAACGGCGCAGGTAAGGTAGGATATCTGCTGGCCCCGCGTATTGAATCTGATTAAATTGTCTATGGATAATAAAGATCTTGCATTATATCCGTACGTTGCAGAGGCTTCCCGTTATGTGGAGAGCCTCGACTTTTCTCTTGATAGCCTTATATCTTCGCGTGCCATGGATTCTGCAAGAGCGCGCGGCAAGGAGCGGGTGCTCCAGTCAATAGCCGGAGAGATCGTCAAACCGCCCCTGTCTAATTCGGATGACAGGAAGATTCTCATTGAGCTTCTATCATATCCTTTCTCCAGGATACTGGTCTCGTGCATCGATGATCCTTTCCTGACAAGGCGTTACTCTCTGGCTGAGGCTGTCGCATCCTACAAGTCTCTTAAAGTCATGGATATCGCCTTCCTTGGGGAATTCTCTCTTGATTTCAATATCCATGCCGAAAAGAAAGAATCTGCCGCACGGATTCATTTTACGGATTACATCCGGCTTGCCAGTTCCCTCAAGGCTATGGAATGGAAACTTGTGAACCGTAAGATGGACCATGGATATGTGACCGTATCAAGGGAAGAATTCGCACGTCTCCTGCAGGAAGGTGTGAGGCACAGGATAGAAGGCTCCCTTCCTATGAAGGTACCTGGGGAGGTATGCCTGTCCTGCCAGCCCTATATTGCAGACATCATGACTGCACTGAACGAACGCAAGAGCCGTTTCGAAAGCTCGGAGTTCCAGACTGTTGAAGCAGGCCTCTTCCCTCCGTGTATCACCCGTGCCATATCCCAGTCACAGGCAGGTGTTAACCTTGCGCACTCCATGAGATTTGCAATGACCTCTTTCCTGCTTGGCATCGGTATGTCAGTTGATGATATCATGAACCTCTTCACTTCCTCCCCTGATTTTGATGTCGATAAGGCACGATACCAGGTGGAGCATATCGCAGGCTCATCAGGCACAAGCTATAAGCCTCCTTCATGTGCAACCATGCAGACCTACGGTAATTGTTACGCGCCGGATGAGACCTGCAAAAGGATAAGCCATCCTCTTAACTACTATCGCCGCAGGGTATGGTTCAATAACAGGGATGTGCAAAAAGAAAAAGAAGAACAGCCTTCAGATGATCCTGCCCCGATCCCTTGATATTGCTTACAGTTACAGTTTTATCTTCGCTTATATTCCCTGCATTTCTCTACAAAGCTCTTCACAGGGAATGAAGCAGGATGCGCATGGGTGTAACTCGCAAGTGAATTATGCTCGGTGATACCATCCTTCCCGTCTCTGATGCCCTTGCCTCTTTTCATCTCATAGGCCAGTTTTGCATCGCTGGCACAGTTGGTGACAGAATAGTGGAACTCATGCCCTCTGATGGTTCCTTTGATGAAGTCTCCTTTTGCTGTCCCTTCGGTATAGCCGAGTGCCTGGAGCTTCTTTGTCATGACGGTCTCTGCAGGGAACAGGTCCGCTGTCCTGTAGATCTTGTCTTCCACTTCGTAAGATGTGGAGAGATACTGGAGCCCCCCACATTCTCCGTATATGGGCATTCCATCTGCAGAAAGATTCTTGAGAATCTTTGTAGTTCTTGAATTCTCGAGTTCCTTCAGATACAGTTCCGGATACCCGCCACCAAAGTACATGCCGTCAACCTCTGGAACTTCTCCTTCTATGGGGCTGAAGGGAACGATCTCTGCACCCGCTTCCCGGAAAGAATCGAACATCTCCTGGTAGTAGAAACAGAAGGCACCGTCCATCGCCACACCAATCCTCACGTCCGACTCCGGTAATTTTTCTTCCATGGCGGGTTCTATATCGGGTGCACTTTCAGCAATGGAAATTATGGTATCAAGGTCGATGTTCTGCTCTATGAAATCGGCAAGTCTGGTAGCATCAAAATCCTGCTCGTGGGCCATGTAGAGACCCAGGTGGCGGGAGGGCACACTAATATCCTGGTTGCGCGGGAGAGTGCCTACTATAGGTATGCCGGGAATGCAATCTTTAATCATCTTTGCATGCCGGGGGCTTCCTACCCTGTTGAGTATCACTCCTGCAATATTGACATCTCTGTCAAACTCGGAGAATCCTTTTACAAGAGCCGCAGCGCTGCGTGACATCCCGTGAACATTGATCACAAGGATGACAGGCACCCCGAGTGATTTGGCCACGTGTGCAGAACTGGCTATTTCCGTGGAATCCATCCCATCAAAAAGTCCCATCACTCCTTCTATTACATTGATGTCATTGTTCTTTGCATGCCTGGAAAATGTGCGCCTGACACCTTCTACCTGCATCATGAATGTGTCTAGGTTCCTTGAAGGTTTGCCGCAAATGGCGGTATGGTAGGTGGGATCGATATAGTCCGGCCCCACTTTATAAGGCTGGACATCCATCTCTCTCTTTTTCAGGGCTGCCATTATTCCCATGGACACAGTAGTCTTCCCGACACCGCTGTGTGTCCCGGCGAGCAGTACAGTTTTTGTCATGCTGGGTAGTTTGTCAAATATGTATATAGTATTATTCCCGCGTTATTCAAAACGGTTAAATAAAGAATGTATATCTACCTACTATGAATTCCTCCGGATCGCGCAGGACACTTACTGATCCTTTCGGACGTACGGTAAAAAGTCTGAGGATGTCCATTACCAACAGGTGCAATCTTAATTGCATATATTGCCATAACGAGGGTGACTATGGCAGCACCGGGGAGATGTCGGTCGGAACCATTGTCAATATTGTAAAAGCTGCCGCAGAGTTCGGTGTGGACAGGCTCAAGATATCCGGAGGGGAGCCTCTCATAAGAAAGGATCTCGAGGAGATCATCTCTGCACTGCCTCCACTGAAGGATGTATCCCTGACGACCAATGCGACACTGCTGAAGGGCAGGGCAAGATCATTGAAGGAAGCAGGACTTGACAGGGTGAATATAAGCCTGGACACCCTTGACCCGGGCAAGTTCCGGATGATCACCAATTGTAAGCGGGATATTCTCCCGAATGTTCTCGAGGGTATTGATGAAGCGGTCCGAGCCGGGCTTACACCTGTAAAGATCAACATGGTGCTCCTCAAAGATATCAATGAGGCTGAGATAGAGAGAATGCTCGAATTTACAAAAGGTTACAAGGGTGATGTCATCCTGCAGCTCATTGAACTGATGAATTTTAAGGGCGCAGCTCCCTATCATGTGGATGCGGATCTTGTGGAAAAGGAACTTCTGCAACATGCCACGGATGTCAGGACACGTATCATGCACCACAGGAAGAAATATATTATCAACGGTGCAGAGGTCGAGTTCGTCCGCCCCGTGGATAACACGGAGTTCTGCGCAAACTGTAATCGGCTGCGTGTAACTGCCGACGGCAAACTCAAGCCGTGTTTGCTCGTTAACGATAATCTTATAGATGTTTCACATGCAAGCCCTGATGAGCTGCCCGGGCTACTGCAGCTTGCTGTGAGCAAAAGGGTGCCATTTTACAGTCATGATACTTACGGGCAGGAGAAATAAAAATGGAAGTAGAACTGATAGTTGATGGGAAAGTGATCGAGATCAACCGTTTCGTTCAGGAGATACTGGGAAGTACTGTGCTGGGTGCCGCAGGAACCCTGCGCGGGGTTGAAGAAGATTGCAAAGAGATCAGGGTAAGCATTAAAAAATAATTAATTAAGATCTGCTTTTGGTGCAGCGGCTATCTATTTCCAACCCTGGTCCTGCTCAGATAAGGCGTTCTATCTCTGAAAAGTCAATGGGTGATGTCGCGTCCAGCGATAGCGGTGTCACTGAGATATGTCCCTTCTGTACCAGCGCATTAACATCAGTGCCCTCATCATCCATTATAGAAAGATCACCGGCTATCCAGTAGTAAGGCCTGCCCCTCGGATCATGCCTTTCTTCTACTTCTGTCCTGAAAAGTTTCCTGGCAAGGCGTGTGATCTCTATCTCCGTATCCATTTCCACAATATGCGGTATATTGACGTTCAGGACGTCTACCTTGTCAGGAAGGCCAAATTTGAGCACGTTCCTTGCTATCCTGTTCACTACCTTGATAGCGACCTCAAAATCATGCTCATAATCTCTGTTGTCATCGAACTTCAGGCCTTCTTCTTTTACCTGGATGGAAGCTGCTATAGCAGGAATACCATAACTTGCGCCCTCAAGTGCCGCACCGATGGTGCCTGATGTTGTCACGGTATCAGTGCTGATATTCTCTCCAATGTTAAAACCGGAAAGTATGAGGTCCGGCTTTTGTTTCATAATGGTGAACATACCTATTATCACAGAGTCGGTAGGCGTTCCTCCAACTGCATTGACTTCAATACCATCCACTTTTGTCTTGGTGACCCTCAATGGCTCAAAAATGGATATGGAACGTCCGACACCGCTTTGTTGCATCATGGGCGCGGACACAGTGACGTCACCAAGATCGGACACACTTCTGTAAGCAGCCCTTATTCCTGATGAGTATACGCCGTCATCATTGGTAAGAAGGATTTTACTGGACATGACCTATCTTCTGCAGATATGGGTCTTAAAACTAATGGCTAAAAAAACAAAAGGATTAGTGGAGGTCATTACAGGGTCTATACGTTGGCAAATAATCTCTTTTTATCTTTGGAGTATAAGCAGGCATCAGAGCCTTCAGGAAGGTCTGAAAGAGCTTTTACCTTTTCGATGACTTCAATGTTCTCACTCATGTCATCAAGTTTGTTTATTATGTCAATGATGGTCTCGTTCTGTTCGTCGCTCAGGCATTTATTATCTCTCATGATCTCAAGCAGTATCGAGGCATCATCCAGTACCTGTGCAGCGATTGTCCTCTCCATGTATTGCTTGGCGATTGCGGAATCATTCCCTTTAAGTGTCAGGTTGAACTCATTGAGCTGAGTTTCAAAAAGCCCGACATCATAATGGGCACTCCTGAATATCTTTTTAACGTAGTCTTCCCTGTAGACTTGCTTCGAGTTTTTCAGGATTTTCAAAAATTTTTTGTAATCCATTATCTCTCATCTCGTTTTCAAAAAAATGCTAACAGGCACTTTTCAGATACTTTTACTAAGCGATCTGCGCTTGAACTCCAGGTTTATCTCAGATTCAACAGAAACTGTCGTGATGGTCTGAAGTGCATTATAAGTTTCACTGAACTGTCCACCATTAACGTCATAGTCACTTTCAATGTCAATCCCATAGTTTTTATCATCTTCTATGATGGGATCGCAAAGGTATACCTGCAGGCTGCCACCCGCATCCATGAAAACAGAAGGTCTAGCTCCGGAGTTGTTGTACTCTTCGACCAATCCCCTAAAGATTAAAGACATGTACCTCATTGATTCCATTAGGTCATCACCAGTTATGCAATTTCCTGACCATGCATTTATAGGTAATGTCATTGTTTTTCAATTTATGTATTTTTATTCAGTACTTTGTGTTCATAACATACTTACTAAACTTTACTTTTTATTATATATTCGGTATCATGCTCAGTAAGAGGGGATGTATATTTATATTAGTGCTCTTATTATTCATCCCGAATCTGTTAATAAGAAATGTTTTTAATCATTAGGGTGTACTTGGAAGAATATATTTCATTAAACAATCATCTACGTTGGAGTAATTATGCTTGAGGATGAGTATCAACTTGATTTTTTTTCCGAAAACGGTTTTGTCCGTAAGCAATGTTCAAAATGCGGAAAATTCTACTGGACACGGGACCTTGACAGGAATACTTGCGGGGATGCTCCATGCGACCCATATTCCTTCATAGGGAACCCTGTTTTTAACAAGAAGTTCGACCTTGCTGAGATGAGGGAGTATTACCTCAAGTTCTTTGAGGATCAGGGCCATACGAGGCTTGAAAGGTACCCTGTTGTAGCCAGGTGGAGGGACGATATCTATCTTACTATAGCGTCTATAGCAGATTTCCAGCCCTTTGTCACATCAGGACAGGTCCGCCCTCCTGCAAATCCCCTGACCATTTCCCAGCCCTGCATACGCCTCTCAGATCTTGATGCAGTGGGAAGGAGCGGGCGCCACCTCACAACCTTTGAGATGATGGCTCACCACGCTTTCAATAAAAAAGGCGAGGAAATATACTGGAAGGACCGGACCATGGAGCTGTGCGATGAGCTTTTCAATTCTCTTGGAGTTGACCCCTTGGCTGTCACATATAAAGAGGAACCCTGGGCAGGCGGCGGTAACGCCGGCCCCTGTGTTGAGGCTCTCATAGGTGGTCTTGAGGTTGCAACGCTGGTCTTCATGGATATGGAGCAATCCAGGGATGGTACGATCCCTATCAAGGGTGAGAACTACCGTAAGATGGACAATTATATCGTTGACACAGGATATGGCCTTGAGCGCTTTGTCTGGGCTTCCAAAGGCTCACCTACAATATATGATGCAGTATTCCCTACCATTGTCAATGAGCTAATGCAGCTTGCAGGTCTTGAACATCAGATAGACGATCCGGAGTATGCCAACATCCTTTCCCAGAATGCGCGCCTTGCAGGGCTAATGGATGTGAGCGAGAAAGCAAACCTCCTTCAGCTTCGCAAACAGGTGGCTTCCAGCATCGGGACAAGTGTGGAAAAACTGTCGTCCATCATGGAACCTGTAGAGAACATCTATGCTATTACTGATCATACCCGGTGCCTGACATTCATGCTAGCTGACGGCATCATTCCTTCCAATGTGAAAGCAGGTTACCTTGCACGCCTTGTGCTGCGCAGGACCCTTCGTATGATGAAGGACATGGACATCAACACCTCACTATCCGATATTGTGAGGATGCACATCAAGAACCTGCCGGAGTATCCGGAGTTCTCTGAGAAGTTTGATGTCATAGAGGACATTCTTGCTCATGAGGAAAGGAAGTTCGATGAAACTCTTGAGCGCGGCAGGCGCATGATCCAGAAATCTGCCAAGCATTACAAGTCCACAGGCGAAAAGATACCTCTGCCAACGCTGATCGAGATGTATGACAGTCACGGTATCCCTCCTGAGATCTCAAAGGAAGCCGCATCCGAAATGGGTGTGGAGGTTGACCTTCCGGACAATTTCTATTCACTTGTGGCAGAGGGCCACAGCAAAGCCGAGCCAAAAGAAGAAAAGGTTTTTCCATACATGGACCGTGTGGATAAACTGCCAAAGACAAAGCGCCTCTTCTACGATGAGCCCACGCGGATGAAATTCGAAGCTGTAGTGCTTGATGTATTCGATAAGCACCTGGTTCTTGACAGCACACTCTTTTATCCGGAAGGCGGCGGACAGCCTGCAGACCACGGAACCATAACAATCGATGACAATGTAATGAACGTTATCGATGTACAGGTGGCTAATGGTGTGATAGTGCACATAATCAATGGGATAGAGGACGAGCTTCACCTCCGCAAAGGTGACCTGGTCATTGGGAATGTGGATGAGGAGAGGAGGATGGCTCATGCCTGCCACCATACTGCAACACACATCGTCAACGATGCGGCAAGGAAAGTGCTTGGTGATCATGTATGGCAGACAGGTGCACAGAAGACCACAGATCGTGCACGTCTGGACATATCCCATTACAAGCGTATCACTCCTGAGGAACTGAACCGGATAGAACTGATAGCCAACCGTACAGTAATGGATAACCAGCGTGTTACGGCCGAGTGGATGGACCGGGTGGATGCGGAGAAAAAATATGGTTTCGGTCTCTACCAGGGTGGTGTCCCGCCAGGCAACAGGATACGCGTCCTTAAAGTGGCTGATGACATCGAGGCATGCGGTGGTACCCATTGCAGCAGTACAGGCCTTGTAGGCCCGATCAAGATACTCAAGACCGAACGTATCCAGGATGGCGTTGAGCGTATCGAGTATGCTGCAGGTCTTGCGGCTGTGAGGGCCACACAGAAGATGGAAACCTGCCTGAACCAGTCTGCAGAATCTCTCAGGGTTCTGCCGGAGCACCTGCCTGCGACCATTGACCGCTTTTTCAATGAATGGAAAGAATTCAAGAAGGATAATGAACGCCTGAAAGAGGAGCTTGCACACCTGCGCGTCAGCCGGATGGCGGACAATTCAACCATCATCGGTGGAATACGGGTTGTGGCTGAACAGGTCCCAAATGCGGATGCTGATGAGCTTGTCAAGATCGCAGGCGAGCTTGCCGGGAACAAGGATATCGTTGTCCTTCTCGCAAGTGACTGTGGTGGTGTCAAGATCGTGGCAGCTGCCGGTGAAGATGCACTCAAGGCTGGTGCCGATGCCGGAAAGATCGTCACCCAGATGTCCATGGTAGTTGGCGGTGGCGGTGGCGGTCGTCCGAACATGGCGCGTGGCGGCGGTACTGATCCTCTCAAGATCAGCGATTCGCTAAAAACCGGTATGGACTTGCTTAAACAGCAACTTAAGATCAACTGAGGTGAAAAATGATTCCAGGGGAGATAAGGCAGTTCTTCTCTTCTCAATTTGGGAAGTCCCTTGTCGTTAAAGGCAAGCCGGGAACTGGTAAAACCACTTTCGTGTTTGAGATACTGCATGAGTTATGTCCCAGTGGTAACTGCATTTACATCTCTCCCAGAATAGACAAATCTTCATCCTATGGGAAATTTCCCTGGATAGAAGGGGATTTCAACAACAATGAGGATTTCCTGCGGATGCTTGCTTCCCGTATCAAGGCTATATGGGAATCAAGCGACTCAAAACCGATGATAGCTGTTGATTCTATTGACTCACTGAGCATTGCAACCACAAGGTCGGTGCACTGGGGGGAAAACAAGTTCGAACTGGAACGCCTTCTCCTGGATTTTTCAAGAAAAGTGAATGCAGATATTGTGATGATCACAGAACAGACTGATATTGGCTCTCTGGATTACCTTGTTGATGGTGTCGTGTCGGTCGAAGCACTGGAGATGGCAGGAAGTGATATTCGCAAAACTCATCTTCTTAAGCTGCGCGGAGTCGGCATGTCGCAGTCCAGGTACCTGTTCACGCTGCACAAAGGGGTATTCACAAGTTTTGAGCCATTCAGGGTTTCCTATCCCGAGAACACCATAGTACCATCTCCGGTAACGGACCCTGCCCATAGCAAGATATCTACGGGCAGTCTTGACTTTGATGAAATACTGGGCGGGGGGTATCAAAAAGGAAGTTTCAACCTTTTCGAGATCACCAGTGGTGTCGGTGATTCATTTTACAGTATCCTGTTGCCGACATTCATAAATCACCTCAATATGGGCAGGGCCATGCTTAGCATCCCCACAGAGGGTACCAGTGTTGAGACTGAAAAAAGAATGATATCCCCTTTCACAAACGGGGATAATTTCCCAAAGCAGTTCAAGGGTTTTGAGATACGCGACCAGAAGGGCCGCATCCCTCCGTATGTCGAAGCATTCTCCGGAAATGTCTACAAAGACATGGAAATATTCTATCAGTCAAAACACGAGATGATGCGCCAGTACGGCTCTCCGCTGCTTGATTATATCGGGCTTGATAGCATGGAGTATAGTTATGGCTGGGAGAACATAGGCGCCGTCATAGGGCAGATCGCCTCCGTCACAAAGACGACGGAGAATGTTGTGGTTGCTGTTGCAAAACATGGTCAGAAGATCACTGATTCTGTTGCACATATGGCCACTACTCACTGGAAGTTTGAGAATGTTGATAAGACCCTTGTTATGTACGGTATAGTCCCCAAGACCGGGATGTATGTAGCCCAGCTGGATTTTGGTTCCGGATATCCTCAGGTCCGACTGGTCCCTATCAAATGATCTCCGATCTTGTTATTTTTCTTAGTATACCCCAAACATTAATAAGAATATAGGACTAATATTTACAAAACAAGTTTAAAAGGTAAATGATAATGGATGATCAGACTCAGGAAATTCTGGCAACTCTAAGGGAGGAGCTATCAGACAAAAGTTCATTGTTCTTTGCTCAGGTTGACAGTTCTGTCGAACGCCTGGTCTATCTTCATATCTACGATGTGCTTCTAAATGATGCTGACCGGAGTGTTGTATGGTTATGCCTGAATTCTCCGCGTGATAAGATCCTTGGGAAATTCAGGGATTTCGGGTTTGATATCAGCAGTTCCATGGACCGCTTTTTCTTTATTGATATCGAAGTGCCGGGTAAGCCCCCCCAGCAGGGGACCTTTTACTGCAGTTCTCCGGCAGATTACACCAAAATGGCATCCCATATCTCAAATCTTTTTGAGAGGAATGCGCGTACACTGCTGGTAATGGATAATATGAACGTTCTGGCCAGCGACACCATGCAGGTTGTCGAGACATTCATGCAGTTTGTCGAAAAGAAAGTGCATGAGCAAGAAGGGGGCATTGTCTCAGTGCTTCTGAGGGATATACTTTCCCCGGAAAACGAAATGCTGGTAAAGTCTTTTTTTGATGTTGTTCTGGATGTCACCAATATTGGTGAAGTACATGCCCAGATGGGGCTCAGGGACTTCGATTTCAGGTATCTTGTGGAAGATGGCTCCATCAGATTGGAGTATGCCCGAAAAAAAGTCAAAAGGGACAAATTGAAGATTCTCATAGTTGATGACGAACCTGACATCCCGGAGCTCTTGAAACTGTCCCTCACCAGCGAACCTTATGATTTCCTGGTCGCATATAATGGCGAAGAGGCAATCGACATCACCCTGAAGGAGCATCCTGACCTGATATTACTTGATATCATGATGCCTGACATGGACGGGTATGAAGTGGTGGAGCAACTCAAGAAAAGCAAAACTGCAAATGATATACCTGTAATAATGATCTCCGCAAAGACTGCGATAGAAGATAAGGTAAAAGGCATGGAGCTTGGCATTGATGACTACATAGCCAAACCTTTTGATAAAAGGGAGGTTAAGGCCAGAATTAAAATGGTCATGAGGCGGCTTGGCTGGTCTGTAGAGGAATAATTATATATCTCAATAATATACTCTCACTGTGTATATTATAACTTTTACAGGAGTATAAGATGCATCCGAAAATCATGGTTGTAGATGACGAGCCAGATACCATCGATCTTGTAAAGATCATCCTCGAGTCCGAAGATATAAACGTTATCGGTGCCAGTAGTGGGTTTGAATGCCTTGAACTGATGGAGCTGGAGAAGCCTGATCTGATTTTACTGGATATTATGATGCCTGATATGAACGGATGGGAGACCTTCCATAAGATCAAGGAAAGGAACCCTGGACTTCCTGTTGCGATGCTCACTGTAAAGAGTCAGGAATTCGATAAGATGCTTGGTCTCCATGTGCTCAAGGCAGACGACTATATCACAAAACCATTCAGCAGAAAAGAACTGATAAAAAGGACCAGGGACCTCTTAGGAATAAAGGCCCAGTGAGTCACAGAATCTCACAAAGGATGGCCTTTCTGTCTTTAAGGAAGAGGTGGGCTTTCCGGTCCCCGCTTAAATTATCTTCTAACCGGTTGCGTATATCCCAATACTCTTTTGGTTCCACCGCAGCTCTTAATATGACTGTTCCAAAACCGTTCTTCTTCAGGAAACTATTGATCAGTGCAGTATCAAAATCCAGAACATTCAACACCTTATACTTGTTCTTCAGCATTGGATGCTCTACGGGTAGTTCCGAAGTGAGGACTAACCGCTTACTATCAATTAGAAATAAACTTATATCGGGAGCTTGTTTTCCCAGATCATTTGCAAATTGCGAGAGAAGCCCCGCCCTTTCCACCGATTCCTCTGGTTCATAAGCAAAATAGGCAAGTCTCTCAGATGGTTCCAGGTTCTGCGAGTCTGAAACTGACTCGATGCGCGCACGGGATGGCAGCGCCACTGCTGAGGTATCACATTTCATGAGGCTGCCAAAGTAAAGGTTTAGCCTGTTTATTTTCCCGTCAAGGGACAAATACTCTTTCTCGCATTCAAAAGGTATTCTATCTGGAGTGAGCTGCGGAGGCGCCTCAAAAGCAAAATCCGATGCTATGGAGTTATATGAAGATATCACTTCAGGTATTGCAGGCCGGAGATTGCCTATGTCGCGCATATCCTCACTTGCAGGTCTTGCAGGATCTGAAAAGACAATATCTAACTCCGGTAATTGTCTGATCACCTCGGTTGACAGCGCATCCCCACAAATAAATTCAACGTTATCGATTCCAAGGAGCTTGCAGTTTTTTCTCGCATAGTCTATTTTCTTCGCATCTATTTCCACTGCATAGACCATGTCGCATTCCTTTGCGAAATAGATTGTCTGGCCTCCAATTCCGCAACTGATATCTGCGATAGTGCTGCATTTAAGTCTTGCAGCCCTGTATTTCGCAACATCTTCAGGTGTTGCGAATCTAGCTCCGTCCTTGTCAGAAACGATACTGTGCTCAAATCTCTTCTTACGTGGCAATCTTATCCCGGAAAAAAGGGATTTCAAATGATTTAAAGTCATCTGTGCAGAACAAGAATTGGTCCTCATAATAGCAAGTTAACACTGAGGTTATCCAATTAGAATTTTGATTTAAAAGCCTATTCATTTTTTCATTAAGACCCTCTGTTTTTTGAATTATTGTCTGAGACATGGATCTGCAAGATTAACAAGGATCTGCAAAAAAGTTGATCTTAGAATCCGGCAAAGATGGAATCCGTGTAGATTTGCGTTAATCCGTGTCTTTATATTTCAGGGATGAACGCAAATAGTGAAATATTAAGGAACGTCGTCAAATTAGAACGGGAGGGTTTCAGGAGCTAATTTGATAACCTCGCATTATAACTCTCTATTATTCAATATTTTTATATAATATCGCATGTATATTGAAGTATCTATAGATGTCTTACACTTTAATCCTATATGTGAAACCATGTCCGGCTTGAGCGATACTTTAAAAAAGGTGACAAACGGCATTCTGGGGAAAAAGAATGCTAAAGGCAGTAGCTCGCCTTTTGGTTCAGGTGACCTTCCATTTTCTTCCGGTATCCCTGATTTGAATTCTCTTCCGGACCTGTCTTCTGCCTTCCCTCCCGGCTCACAGCCTGGTTTCCCAGGCACAAAGTCCTCTTCTCCTCCTGGGATGGGCTCGTCTGCGGGCATGCCACCATCACCATCTGGGATGATGCCTCCTGGTATGGGTGCTCCCGGAGCTGGACAAGCTGCCAATGCTGAGCAGAAAGAAGCCATAGAAGTACATGGCAAGAAGATCAAGGATGTTGAAACGAAGCTCTCAAAGGCCGATGTAACTCTGAGCATGGTGCAACGTGATAATGAGGAGATCAGGAAAACAGTTGACAAGATCGACCAGAGCGTGCTAGAACTATTATCACTCTATGAGATCGTCTCCAACCAGGTAAACCCATTCGTGGGAGATGATATAGGGTCCCGTGCTACTATCGAGAGATTCGAGAAGACCGAGAAGAGGATCACTGAACTTGCGGACCTGCTTGTCATTTTTAAGAACGACATGGATACTGTCATTCATAAGCTTAACATGCCCGGCATTTCCAAAGAGATTGGTGCAAAAATGCAGGATGTCGAGTCCAAGCTGAACGCTTTTGCCGATGCGATGTCCATGATGCATGAGGGCATAGAGCAACTGTCCTCACGGACAGAGGAGCTCTCCGGCAAGACTGAGATAATTGACCAGAACATACTCGAACTGGCAGAATCTACAAGTAATATCTCTTTAAGAGTGGATGAGCTGGAACGGAAAAGTGCTCTGCAGTCTTTGAGTGATGCAAAAGAAGAAATAGAAAATGCTTCCGGGGAAAGATTGGAAAACAGGGAGCAGGATAGTTCCCGAACAAGGTCAAAGAAAGGCCTTCCTCTTGTACGCCTGGAAAACCTGAGGACCGATCCTACAAGTGTTGTAGTCCTGCTCAACTGGATAGAGTTCCTGATGGAACGTGTCGGCAGGAACAACCTGATGGATGCATTGGACTATTATGTGGATATAGGATGGATAAGTGAGGATGTCAGGTCGGAAGTCATGGCATATGCCCGTGGCATCGACTACTATGTAGAAAAGCCTACATGGCGCCTGCTCCCCGAAGATCACACCAAGTCACTTCTGTTCATAGAAAGGCTCTGCGGACGCAAGATCGATCGCAACATGCTAAGCTCCATAGACAGGGAAATGTCAAAGGTTAAACACGGGCTGGAGGAGCTTTATGGGATTTGAGGTGACGGTAGTCATTGCTATATTTTTTGTTTCGGCTCTTGTGGTTGGAACCTTTTCCTACACCGCGCTGAGTGCATCTTCTGATATTATAAACGATGCATCAGAAGATCAGCACCAACTCCAGAGCAAGAGGTTGCATACTTCTATTAATATTGATCACTCTGTCCCCGGCGCTTCGGGAAGCACTTATGATCTGACAGTAACGCTTACAAATAAAGGCAGTGAAACACTCCGTTTCGATGAGCTAAATGTCCTTATTGATGGGTATCTAGAACCTTACACTTTTAACGGATCTGCTGCTATCTGGGTTCCGGAAGAGACACGTAGCTTCACTGTGCCGGATCTTACGGGTGCCGGAACACACCGTCTCAAAGTCGTGACTGAGAATGGTATCTCAGCTTATGATACTTATCTGGTGTAAGCCAGGCGGTGTCATATTTATATACTATAGTCAATATATTATAATTCTAATTATATTCTCCAATTCACGACCAGACGGTAGGAAAGCATGAAAAACATCCACATTCTCACAATGGGAAGCATTTCCAGGTGCCAACGGGCAGAAACTGCCATAACGCACATGATCTTTTTCATTGTGGCTATCATTCTGGCTATGGGGGTCATCACAGTCCTTTCATCTGATGTGCAGTCTATCGTTTCATCTTCCTCCGTGAACAGCAAACTGGTAGCGCAACAGATGAGGACCGATATAACAATAGTGAACGATCCTTTAATGGTACCCTATGACACCTCCGGTAACAGTTATACATTCTATGCAAAGAACACAGGCAGGACCGAATTAACACCAGAGTTTATAACTGTGCTTGTAGACGGAATCATGGTTGCGTCGACAAATCTGGAAACTGAACTTATCGATGGTGATGTTGTGTGGAGACCCGGTGATGTCCTTGTGTTACGTGTGATTCCAAGCCCAAGCCCCCTTGATCCCGGGGACCATCGTATCCTTGTTGTCGCAGAGAACGGAAAGTCCGGCAGCATGAGCTTTAAAACGTAATGGAGAAAAAAATGGTAAAGATATGTTCATTCGACATTCCCAGAGACGAACTAAATGGGAAACTGGGCGGCGGTTTTCCTGTAGGTTCACTTGTAGTGATAGAAGGTGGAAGCGGTGGTGGTAAAAGTTCCATCTCACAACGCCTTTCATTCGGGCTTAATGAGAATAAAGTCAGTGTTACTGTCATATCTACCCAGATGACAACAAAAGGTTTTATCAATCAGATGTATTCCATGGATTATCCCATAGCTCCTTACCTTTTGAATGGTTCCCTTCTGTACATCCCGGTAATACCACTTGTCCAGGCAGCGAAATCCAGATTCGATTTCCTTGAGAGACTGATGGCTGCAGAAGAGCTATTCGAAAAAGATGTCATTATAATTGACACAATCTCTTCGCTCATAAAATACAGCGCAAATACGGAAAAAAGTCTTGACCTTATATCTTTTTTCAAGAAGCTTAATGGCATGGGGAAAGTGATAATCCTTACCATAGAGCCCAACCAGCTTGATGAGGATATAGCTTCTATGTTCAGATCTTCCTGCGATGTTTACATCACACTCAAATCGAGACCTCTTGGAAGTGAGGTCAAGCGTACGATTGTGGTGAACAAGTTCACCGGAGCAAAAGGACCGGTGGGCCAGATGATAGGTTTCAGGATAGAACCAAGGGTTGGCCTGGTAGTGGAGATAGCTTCTGTATCATAATGTCTGTAAAGGTGATTGAATGGATCTGGAGTTTGAGAAAGCCATACAGAGAAATCCGCATCTGGGTGAATATGTACGGAAGTTCATGCAGGAGAACGGTGCTGATGAACCCGTTTTCATGGTAAAGCTTTCCAAGGACATAAATAAGGAAAATGTCAATCTCATCCTGCCTGTGGGGGATCCTGTTTTCATTCATCTCTATGGCACTTCCGAAATTGGAGAGGTTCGCTATTACAGCATAGAACCATTGCTGAACGACCTGGAGAAACAAAAGTACGATATTATCCTGAGCATCATTCTTGAAAAGTCAGCTAGTGAAGCCCTGCCTGATTCCGAGAGCGAGTTAAAGGAACTTATAATAAGACTCCTTGACGAATCTGTTGATATCGGTGCCGGAGGGAATATAGAAGCTGATGATAAGAAAGGTAAGTTCGATATATTGAACAAGCTAATACCTGTGCAAAAAAAAGTTCCTTTAACCCAGAACGAATACAACAAGCTGCTTTATCATATAGAAAGGAACATTATCGGTTCCGGTCCCATAGAACCTGTCATCAGGGATCCCTATCTTGAAGATATCAGCAGCATTGGCGTGAACAATGTATTCATTGTCCACAAGATATTCGATACAATAAAAACAGACCTGAGCTTTGGGGATGAGAAAGGTCTTGATAACTGGCTCAGGAGCATGAGTGAGCGTATCGGCCGCCCTGTGAGCGATGCCCGCCCGATTGCAGATGGTGCATTGCCAGACGGGTCACGTATCAACATCATCTACAGTATTGATATCAGCAGACGTGGTAGCAGTTTCACGATGCGTAAGTTCAGTGAGGTCCCAGTCAGCATCATCCAGCTCATCAGCTGGGGTGCATTAAGTGCTGAAGCAGCTGCTTATATGTGGATGTGTCTTGAGAACGGTATGAGTGTCTTTTTCAGTGGGGAAACCGCCAGTGGAAAGACTACAATGCTGAATGCCTGCCTTGCGTTCGTCAACCCCAGAGCAAAGGTATTCAGTGCTGAGGATACAGCTGAAGTCCAGCCTCCCCAGCCAGTATGGCAGCAACTGATTACGCGTGAGGAAGGTCCCGTGGATTCCAGGGTGGATACGTTCACTCTGCTCAAGGCTGCTTTGCGTTCCAGGCCAAATTATATCATTGTAGGTGAGATCCGTGGAGCCGAAGGTAATGTAGCTTTCCAGGGTATGCAGACCGGGCACCCCGTCCTGGCAACCTTCCACGCATCTGCGGTCACTAAGATGATACAGCGCCTGACAGCCGATCCTATCAATGTCCCTGTGACCTTCATTGATAACCTTAATGTGGCAATGATATTATCCGCAGTCTACCGAAAGGGGAAATTCCTTCGCCGATGTCTTGCAGTAGAGGAGATAGAGGGATACTATGAAGAAGTAGGTGGAGTGGTCACCAGGGCAGTTTTCCAGTGGGATCCCGAAACCGACAAGCATAACTTCAGGGGCCTGAACAACAGTTATATCCTTGAGAACAAGATTGCCACAAAACTGGGCTATGAGGATAAGAGGCAGATATACCAGGACCTTTTCCTCAGGGCAAGGATACTGGAGGAGATGCGTTCACGGGGTATAGAGGACTACTATGATGTACTTGATATCATAGTGAAGTTCTATAAGCATGGCGTCGATGGCCTGCCTTTCAGTGTGTAGGTGAGCTTTATGAGTTATGAGAAGGCTTTCAAGAACCTTGGCATGGAACCTCTGGTTTACGCAAAGAAATTTGCCCTGCCTATTGTTCTGTTTGGCATTGTGTTCGCCGTTCTCATGTATACGTTGCTTCCCAATCTTTTCGTTGGTCCTGCAAAATACATACCTGTATTGGTCACTTTTGCATGTGTTTTCTTCGCCTTTTCATATCCTCTCTCCGTTCTTGCTGCAAAGGCCACGCGCATAGATAACAATATGCACTACTACATCACTCAGATGGGTTCCATAGCAACCGCGGAAACTCCCCGTCTCGACATCATCCGTATCGTTTCGGAGAATGACGACTACCGTGAACTTGCGACGGAAACAAGAAAAATATATGACCTTGTGACAGTCTGGCACATGAGCCTGGCTGATGCCTGCAGGTTCATCTCCAAACGTACTCCTTCTATCATTTTTGAAGACTTCCTCGACAGGTTTGCTCATGCACTCCAGTCAGGAGAGGACGTGAAAAGTTTCCTTTTCGCCGAGCAGAACGTGGTCATGAACGAATATGAATCCATGTACAATGGTGCTCTCTATGCAGTCGAGATAGTCAAGGAAATGTTCGTTTCCCTGGTCATGTCCCTTATCTTCCTGGCTTCTTTCGCAGTTATCATGCCGGTGATAACAGGCATGAACGCGGAACTGCTGATGTCAATCGTGGTTGTTGTCTTCCTTGTGACCGACCTTGTCATGGTCATGTTCACCAGGAGCAAAGTTCCTCAGGATCCGGCATGGAACAGGTCTGATACATTGACCAAGGATAAGCTGAGACTGTATCGTTCCATTCCAATCTCGGTCGGAGGCTGTATAATTGTAGGTATGGCCGTTCTCATGTATGGGAAGATCGAGACCCCTATAGCTGTTGCGATGTTCCTCACTCCTCTGGTTTATACGGGGCACGTTGCACGTAATATCGAAAAGGGCATTCGACGGAAAGATGAGAACTTTCCTGCTTTTATCCGTTCCCTTGGCAGCTCTGCGGGCGCCAGGGGAGGCCTGATCGATGATGCATTGAAAGCTTTACGGTCTCACGATTTTGGCCCTCTCACAACAGATGTGAACAATCTCTATAAGCTCCTGGCGACAAGGATCGATAAGTTTGCCTCATGGGACCATTTCTCTGCAAACATCGGGAGCAATCTCATCCAGAGATTCTCTGTGATGTTTGTCGAGGCAACTAACCTTGGTGGACAGCCGGATGTCATAGGTGACATTATAGCAACAAATTTCCACAGGATAGTCAACCTGAGGAAAAAAAGGACCCAATCTGCAAACAGCCTTGTGGGTGTCCTCTATGGACTTACGGGAGGCATCGGCTTTACCATGTACATTTCCCTCGGTGTCGTGGGACTGATGCAGGATATGTTCGCAACCGTGGAAATGCCTGCAGGTATGTCCATAGGGATGGTGCTGTACACTAATGTCGGGAACATTACCACTCTTGAGAATATGGTACTTGGAATAATGATCGGCCATTCCCTGATGTCTGCCATTCTCATAAGGATAGTTGACGGAGGCCACATGCTCAGCTCCACCATCGACTTTGTTATCATGGTATGGATATCAGGAGCAAGTGCAATCGTGACAATGGCAGCAGTGTCCTCGCTCCTTGGGATGACTTGACAGAATAAGATATCGAAAAGGAAGGGATTCAAGCCCTTCTGCCTGGCAGTGAAGGAGTGTCTTTTCCAGTCTATTTCCTCATCTCTTTTTTAATGTGATCTACAACTGCACAGGTCATCTCTTTAGTTGTATAGGCTCCGCCCATGTCGGGGGTAATTATGCCCTCAGTAAGAGCAGCATCTACGGCTTCTTCAACGAGTGCAGCTTCCGACATGTGCCCATACCATTCCAGCATCATCATAAGGCTCAGTATGGCAGCTATAGGGTTTGCTATGCCTTTTCCTGCGATATCCGGGGCACTTCCGTGAACGGGTTCGAAGAATGCATGTTTGGTGCCTATATTAGCGCTGGGGAGCAGTCCGAGGCTGCCTACGAGTGCTGCAGACATATCACTGAGAATATCCCCGAAAAGGTTAGTCGTGACTATCACATCGTATTTTTCAGGCGAGCTGATAAGTTTATAGGCCATTGTATCCACTAGCTCGTCACTATAGTCAACGTCATGTGAAGCCGCTGTCTCGCGGCAGACATCCAGAAAAAGTTTGTCGGATTTCATGACATTGGATTTATGGACAATAACGATCCTGTTCTTTCTTTCCTTTGCCAGTTTACAGGCGTAACCGGCTATCCTCTCCGAGCCCTTGCGGGTGATAACTCTTTTTGTCCAGGAGATATCCTGCCCGATTTCCTCTATCCCTGAATAGAGCCCTTCGGTATTTTCCCTGACGATCACAAAATTGAAATTACTCCTGTCAAGGATACCCCTGACAGTGGGCAGTGGCCTGATCGGGCGGATATTGGCATACATATCGAGCTCTTTCCGGATGGTCAGGAGCACACTCTTATAGTTGGGGTCAGGCGGGGTAGTGATAGCCCCAAAGAGTATGCAGTCACATCCTTTCAGGACTTCGAGGTCATCATCGGTAATAGCCTGACCGGTCTTCTCCCATTTGCCATATCCCAGTTCCACAGGCACTTTCTCAACATCCAGTCCGAGCGTGTCCAGCACCTCTACAGCCGCAGGAATCACTTCCTTCCCAATCCCGTCACCCTCGATAACAGCAAGTTTCAATCCATCACCTCAACATTATCTAAAGAGCTCTCCTGCTCCCTTAATTCCCTTACCAGATCCCACACAGCACTGGCCACGAAGAACTCGGATGCTCCCCAGTGTACCACAGCACCTTTGATACCTTTTATTGTTACAATGCCAGATTTTTCTGAGCGGCAGCATCTTGTTATAAAAGGCCTTGAAGGTTTAAATATGTCCGACTTAAAAGGGCAGATATTCACAAAAGAGTAATCGATTCCCGGGAATCTTGACTCGAAAAGGCTTCTCGATATTTCACATCCTACAAGCAGCGACCCATCCTCTGTGATCACATCCGAGTCAAGGCACTTACCCTCCAGTCCCGACGAAGAGCACGGGAATACCGTTCCTGCTCCTTCAAATCGACGCAGGTCTGTCAGGTTCTCCGAGAACTTCACTGCGAGGTCCCCGAACACCCCGCTTGCCTCAAGCCTCCTTAGAACACTTGAAAGCCAGGACGGCTCGGGTGGCACTACATCCACTATCTCAATATTGAGTATTGCTGAGAGATCCGGCCTGTGCACAAAGGTCACATGCATATCAATGCCTGTGAATATAACCGTGTTGACATTTCCCTTGCAGAGCTCATGCGCAGTCTCGATCAGAAGAGCGCGGTCCTTGATGTTGAGTTGCTTCCCGTACTTTATGACCTCCTCACCGCCGGCTATTCTCTCAAGAGAACTGACCTCCCTCAGGAGCTGGTCCCCTGCCTGGCTGACCCGGTACAGAGTGTATGTACCACTCTCATCACCACAGGAACAAGAGTTCTCTTCAATCATGTACTCAGTGAGGAAATAGATGCGTCTGTCAGCGTCTTCGGGAACTGGGCGAGTGACTCCCACATTCTTGTACTCTTGAGGAAAGATCATAGTCATATTGTAACTATCCGTGTCAGTTTAGATCTCATTCTTTTGCCGCAGCTTTCCTGTGCGCCACAAGTCCGCCATCGGTCAGTATTTCAAGCAGGAAGTCCGGCAGTTTGTTTCCATGACAGGTCCTTCCATTGACCCTGACAGTGCCTTCAAGGAGGTTAATCTCCATCTCGTCCCCTTCGTTGCACTCAACGTCCACCTCTATCAAAGGAAGTCCCACATTTATAGCGTTCCTGAAGAAGATCCTGGCAAAATACCTGGCAACAACGCAGGAAACGCCTGCATGTTTAAGTGCAAGGGGCGCCTGCTCCCTGGAAGAACCGCAGCCGAAATTATCTCCTGCGACTATTATGTCACCTTTGCTGACCTTGCGGGGGAACTCTGGGTCAATGCCTTCCATCGCATGATCAGCAAACACCTGCATGTCCGTTGTACGAAGGTATTTGCCGGGTATGATGACATCCGTATCGATATCGTTCCCGAAGATCCATACTCTTCCTTTGATTATACTGTCCAATATATCACCTTGAATTTAGTTTAACAATTCTGTCCTCTGATAAAAATGTGTTCCGGTGAATGCCTTGAAAACCAATTCAAGGAACTATGCAAAAAATAGAAAAAAGAAAGGTATGTGACAGATCAGACCTCTATCACATTTCCATCCAGTACTGCGCGCTCATCAACGCTGACCTGCTGGGTAACTTCCCCGTAACTTATCGTGTAAGCACCTGTGGGCCTTACAGCGAACTGGGTCTCTCCCGGGATTGGTCCCTCTGTTGAATAGGGCACCGTAAAGGAGTAAGTGCCGTCGGATGTGGCAGACTGGGAGTAGGTGAATGACCTACCCTGATTTGTCTGAATGGTGTTGCTGATGGTCACGGTCTCTCCCGCTGGTGCAGTGCCTGTAATGGTTGCGCCTTCGACATACTCGAATGTCTTGACGTAACCTGAATCTGTCAGGGGCAGGTTGCCGCCAAAGAGCACGTTATACACATTCTTATATCCCGTCTCGCTGGTGTGTCCTGTTGGTGCTGCAGGGGACTCATGCACAAGGCGATATTGTTGCAGGCCGCTGCCATCAAAGATGTGCAGCCTTGCTTCCATTGAGTCGTAATATCTCTGCCCGGGAACATGCTGAATACCGCTGTCTGTCTGCACTGACACATAGTAGCCCTCAGTGTCCAGTGTCCAGGCCGTCATAGCGTAGAACTTGCCCGTCGCCATCTCCACATCGGAGATTATGTAGCGTGCTGCAGCCTTGTCCGGATCCGGATGGATGGCATTAAGGACCGCCGTTGCTTCTTCCTCAGAGGATGCTGTGAAGAAGGTGGCTGAACCTGGCTGATTCACATCATCGATACTAACACGCCTTCCCCCAATACCTGCCTGGAATGGGTTGGCATTTGGCAATCGCCGTGCAATGGTCTCTATTTCATGACCGTAATCCCACCAGGACATCACCCCATATGCTGTGTCAGGGTACTCAAAGCGTTCTCCACTTTCAGGTGCTTCATATACCTCAAGGAAATCCATGCCCGGATCTGGTGTGTTGGCTTCCATCCAGAAGAGCGAGTCAAGCCAGTAGCCATTCACTCCGCTGGCATACTTTGACTGCTCCATGGCAAGGCTGTAACTGGGGTAGGCTACCAGCAGTAACAGCATGAATATGGTAATTAAATGGGCTGCCTTTATGTTCTTGCTCAAAAAGCCTGGAATCTCCCTTATGGATTTTACTTTGTCATGGTAGGCAGCCTCGATTTTCTTCCATCCTACAAGGTCCAGGACCTTTGCTGCGAAGTATCCTGAGAGTAATGCGACGTTGATTGCATAGTAATATGCAAAACGATTCTGGCCGTATATGGCAAGGAGCATTATGAAGGTCCAGACCAGAACAAGCGTCTCTTCCGGTCTTTTATCTTTCTTGACACTGTAGGCCAGCATGAACATCGCGATTATTGAAATGAAGAAGCCCATGGCGAAGTTGTACCAGACCGAGCTGAGGGTGAACGCGCCTCCGCGGTAGAAGATGGAGGAAGCTTCACCTACTGTCGACATCCCTCCGATATGTATCTGAAAGATTCCTGTAATAATTGAAGTAACCACACCGTAAGAAGAGGGAGAAGCCACTCTAAGAAGAATGAGTGCCATTACAGCTGTTGCAAGAAGTACCAAAGGATAATAGATGGGCTTCAAATGCCTTTTATCCAGCTGTTTATGTACAATGCTCATATAAACGAACGCAAGCACTGCTGCAAAGGCTGTCAGTACATGGAACCATGAGTAAAAGTAAGGGGATATCCCCATCTCCGATCTTATGAACGGAGAAACGAATATGAGGCCTACCAGAAAAGTGATTATGCCTACTATTCCTAGATAGTCGGTAGACTTGCCATTTAAATGGTCGACTGAATATTGGATTACAGCAAATATGACTACTATCATTCCGAACAAAGGCGCTCCTGGCCAGGAGAGCTGGAAAGCTGCATACATCAGACCTGCTAAGGCAGCACATAATATTGGTTTTACAGCCTGATTCTCTTTATGCTGGATCATTCTTATGGAAAGGTTTATTCTTTTTGCCTCGATGATTGCGAGCATAATGAATAAAATGAAGAGTGTGCTGAATAGAGACTCTGCCACATGATGGTCAGTAAATATGATCATGGAGCGGTTCAAAAACTGGCCGGGAGCTACGGCAATAAGAACAGCTGCTATTACACCTGTTTTTCTATCCTTTAGATGTTTGCCGAGGAAATAGACCGGGAATACTATCAGTGCACCCATTACTGCCGGGAAATAAGCTCCAATGACATTAACAAGTTCAGTACTTGGGTTTCCCAGCCCAATCGCTAATGCAGTCAGCGCTATCATGTGGTCGAAAAGTGGACCAAAGTGAATAAGACTGCCATAAGGGTAAACAGTCAATGGATTGTAAAATACTCCATGTGGATAATTATGTATTAACACTTCGACCATACGCATATGGTACAATGCATCGTTGCTGAACCTGACAAAGCCATTCGGTAAGAACACAGTTTCAGCAGGGCGTATTCTAATCCACAATGCAATAATAAAAGATATTGAAACTATAAACAGGGAAGTTAAATCATCTTTTACTCTGGCAAGCGGCAATCTCGCGTTGTTCATGCGTCCCTATTCCCTCATAAGAATATATATCTTATCACATAAGATTTCTATACAATACTTACTAATGATTGCGAAGCAATTATTGGCCTTTGTGCTCTCTCAGGATGATACTCTTCTTATGAGAGATGCCTGTGACAAGATCCTTTCCGAAATTCAGAAGAGATCTGGTATTTTTATCTCCAAATATTTTATACAACAATGGATAGGATATAGCCCAACTGTAGGATATAAGCCAAGGGACCGTAACTACCTTCAACTGGTTATTTCGCCGTGCTGCGGCAGTTTCCTTAACTAACTTGGTGCAGTTCTTAGTGATCCCGCCGGTTTGCATTCCAGCTATAACCAGCCCTTCTATAAAATAAGCATCTCCACCTTCTTTAAAAGCTCTGACAAGGAACTCATAATCGCCCGCAATCTTAAAAGATTCATCAAACTTTCCATAGACATCGAAAAGACTGTGGTGCTGGAACATACCCTGGTGTGTGAAAGCGCAAATCCCATCTACAATTATGCCTCTCCATGTGTGATTCCAAGAGCAGCCATCAATACAGCATACTTCCTTGTTTTCTGTGACTCTTGCAACCTGTCCGTAAACCAGTTTTATGTTCTCAGAGTCTGCTCTGACCAGGTGGGGAGCCAGTTCTTCAAATACATTATCCGTCCAAAGATAGTCATCACATCCCAGAAAATATATCCAGTCCCCGGTAATATGGTCCAGTGCTTTGTTCCATGCATTGTATATGCCCTTATCCGGCTCAGACTTCCAGTAGGTGATCTTATCATTGTTGGACATTAATATGTCTATGGTGCTATCTGTGGAGCCTCCATCTACAATGACCAGTTCCTTGTTCAGATATGTCTGAGCAGATACACTATCGATACAGCGCTGCAAGGTTTTGGAGCCATTATATACAGCTATAACAACTGAGATAAGGGGTGCTGAAATCATTTGTACTCGTTCTTGCCAATACTTGGTCATCTTCCACTCTTGTGTCTCTCTATGTTTCATCTGCTTTTTAGATACCATTCATAAGATTGTTGTATTCCCTCACTTAAAGAAATCCTGGCACTCCACCCCAGCTTATGCAGTTTGCTCACATCCAATAACTTTTGTGGCGTTCCATCAGGTTTTGTGCTGTCATACACAATTTCTCCTTCATATCCAATGATATCTTTTATTAATTGAGCTAGCTCATAAATGCTTAAGTCCTTTTCAACACCTATGTTTACAAACTCTCCTATATCATCAGCACTGCAGTTATCCATCAGATATACGCATGCATCCGCCATATCATCCACATGCATGAACTCCCGTCTTGGTTTCCCGGTGCCCCAAACAACAACCTGATGTTCGTTGTTTATTTTTGCCTCGTGGAACTTGCGTATTAACGCAGGCATAACATGAGAAGTCTGCAGGTCAAAATTATCTTTTGGGCCGTATAGGTTTGTCGGCATTACAGAAATGAAATTCGTTCCATACTGCTGGTTATAATGTTTGCAGAGCCGGATTCCGGCAATTTTTGCTATTGCATAAGCTTCATTTGTTTCTTCCAGTTCCCCTGTCAAAAGATATTCTTCCCTGAGTGGCTGCGGTGCAAATTTAGGATATATGCAGGATGATCCGAGGAAGAGAAGTTTCTTAACTCCATTTTTGTATGCAGCATGGATGACATTTGCTTCTATCATAAGGTTCTGGTAAATGAACTCAGCCGGATATGTGCTGTTTGCAAGGATTCCGCCCACTTTTGCTGCAGCAAGGAAGACGTATTCTGGGTTTTGCTCTTCAAAGAATTTGTTTACTTCCTGCTGGTTGGTGAGGTCAAGTTCTTGATGTGTATGGGTAAGGATGTTATGATAACCTTTAGATTGGAGGTTACGGTCAATGGCTGAGCCTACCAAACCACGGTGACCGGAAATGTATATTTTTGATTTATAATCCAAATAATCACCTTTAATAACTTAAACTAAATAATTTCTCCAATAATTAAGCAAATCACTTAACGTCTTATGAATTTCTATTTCTGGCATCCATCCTATTTCCGATTTAATTTTGGTGTTGTCTCCTTGCATTACTGGTAAGTCAGATGGCCTGTGCTTTGAGTAATCTATTTCTATACTAAGTTCTGCAGTCGACAGCGAAATTAATATGTTAAGTAAGTCTCTGAGACTATATGCTTTTCCTGAGCACAGGTTATATACTGTACCTGGTTTTGCATTTAATGCTACTTTATAGTATCCTTTCACAGCATCTCTAACGTCAGTATAGTCTCTCTTGACATCAAGGTTTCCAACTGAGATTACATTTTTCGACTTATTCTTTTCGATTTGCGCAATTTGGTGAGCAAAAGAACTTAGTGCATAAGTAGGAGGACGGCCGGGCCCTGTTAAATTAAAGGAACGTACTCTTACAATGTCCATGTTATAACTTTTATAATATTGATATGCTAACATATCTTGCGATACTTTACTTACGGCATATGTGCTAAGTGGATTAAAGCAGCATTTTTCATTCACTGGAAGATCAGATTCATTAATTAATCCATACTCTTCTGAAGAACCTGCAATAACAATTCTTGTGGGCAGTTCAAGTTCACGTAAAGCTTCGAAGATATTTATTTGGGATATTACATTATTATTCATAATGTTTATTGGACTTTTCCAGCTCGACGCAACCGAGCTTTCGGCTGCTAAATGAAATATGCATTCCGGCTTAATCTTTTTCAATATGTTGAAAACAGAAGTATGGTCGATGAGGTTGCACTGCTCATATATCACAGTTGGATGAGATATGGTGAGGATATCAGGAATGGAACGTGAAATGCCATAGACCTCATCATCTCCATTACTTAATAACTCTGCGAGATGTCTACCACAGAATCCATTAGCACCTGTTATAAGATATCTAGCCATTAGAATCACTTTCTTCACATGAGATTATGCTTTTATATATGCTCAAAGTTTCATTTGCCATTTTTTCCCAGCTGAATTTTTTTTCTTGTTCATATCCACGTTTTATTAAATCCTTTCTTGTATATTCATTGTATAGGGATTGTATGGACTGAACAAGTTCTTTTTCAGAATTAGGATCAAATAGTATAGCTGCATCACCCACAACTTCTGGAATAGAGCTTGTATTGCTTGCAATGACAGGACAACCCATTGACATTGCTTCAAGTGGGGGTATACCAAATCCTTCATAAAGAGACGGATATACAAAACAAAAAGCATGTTTGTACAATGAAGCAAGTAAATCATCCGAGCCATGTAGCTGGATTATATTATTGTCACTACTTTTCAATTCATTTGGTTTGAATTTCCCTCCACCAAAACAAACTAAATCAAAGTAGTTTGAAAGGTGATTTCTATAGGAATCGATCAATATTTTGAAGTTCTTATATGCACGTCTATCCCCAACGTACAAAATATATGGGCGTGTTATTCGATATGAAGCTTTTAACTCATCCGATTCCAGAGTATTTGATGAACGTAAAGAACTAGCTAAATATACAACTTTTGTTTTGCATTCGGGCACACCATAGATTTTGATCAGATCATTTTTTGTGTTTTCTGAAATCGCTATTATAATGTCTGCTCTTTCGATTGCCCTTTTTTTTGCTTTGATAACAAGTCTACTGTCTATAAATTGATCAGGATATAATTCATGAATCATGTCATATACTGTAATCACAATCGGCATTTTCATGACTTGCCTTAATCCTTTCATATAATAGGTTGGATGATATAAGTCGAAATTTGAGGAGCGCATATAAATCGCAAACAGTATTTTATTGGGTATTGAAAATAGGATATATATAATATATTTTAAAATAGTTCGTTTAGATTTTAATTTGTAGCTCCAGTAAGACCCGTAATTTTGCTTATGTTTAGAGAACGCATATTCATTTATATTGAAACCTTGAAATAGGCTTACATCCATATTTTCGGTTGTGGAGAGCCTCGTTATAAGCTCATAAAAATATCGAGAGATACCTCCATATCGCTGGAACTCAAATACTGTATGGTCGTAGAGTATTTTCATTTTAAGAACCTCTTGATCATCCCTCTGCTTTTTACTGTAATCTTTACAGGAATTGAGGATAGTGTAAGGCGCTTTATAGTTTTGATCTCGTTTTCCTTGCAAAGGATGTGGAGAAACGTATCATCCATCGATATGAATCTATATCCGTTCTTTTCACCTAGTAATGTCAAGCTTTTTTTTGACCAAATTGTGAAATGTCCTGCATCCGGCTCCAAATAGACCCATTCATTTACAGGTTCTGGGGCATTGTCGGTTAAGTTTGTAGTGAAGATTATCAATTTAGGATTATTAAAGTCACTTAAGATCTTATGGATTTCTTCAAATGCATTGGTCAAGTGTTCAAAGACCTCTACCATTAATAATACGTCTGCATCAAAGGGCTTATTGCAATAGTATGATCGGTCCAAGTATGTTTCTTCTTGAACAAACGGTTCATAGGCCAATACTTTGAACCCTCTTTTCATAAGGTCCTTACTTAAGTAGCCGTTGCCTGCCCCAAAGTCACAAATCCGCATTTTTTTAATGTGCACCCATATATTGATGTATTGCATGTAAATGGTCAGTATTCTTGCTCTCCCCTGCCATCCGTAATCGATGTTATTGAAATAGTCTTTATCGTATATTCTCTCCAACTTGTAATTCTTTGATTCTGGAGCCGTTATCATGCCACATGATTCACATTGAACATATTCTACACTATGGCCAAGTGCCTGAGAATATTTATTGTATTCCTTGAATTCTGTAGAATTACAAACGCATTTTCTTTCAGGGTTCATAACGATCATTCAAATACTTTTTCACGTGCTTGTAGTAATTGGCTGCCATGGGTTATTCTATTTTCTCAGAGTTCTATATATAATTCGCAATAACAATGAGCTACCTGAAAACATCTCACTCTGAAGTCTCGAATCTGCTTTTGAATCCTGCACTACATATTGGGGATGCAAAATTGGATATTTCATTTGTTCCGCTCTCATATCGGCGTACTTCTCTTTTATATTTGTATGCACTGCATTCTTTCCAAATCCAATATTTGAAACCAAATTCACACTGGGTATGACAGTCAAGGCATTTTGTGTCCAGCATGAAAAAGTCCACTGATAATCCCATGTGTCTTTTTTTCCGTTATATGCTTTTTCAAATATATATCTCCAATACCACACACTTTTTGTGCTTTTTAAAAGATCTCTCAACCATCCTCCATCACGGATCTCAGGCCACAACTTCATCTCAACATCGTAGTTCTTCCATGCACGCCGCCAAGATGCCCAGCCCCAAATATGCGGATAGCGAGAGAAATAATAACTGTATTCTGTTCTCCTCCTGCCAAACTGGAAGTTATCCCCGCTGATCATGGCAATACGTTCGTCATCCCTGTATTTCTCCAGCAACTCCTCGCAAAAGCGGAAAAATGTAGGGTCTGGCAGGCAATCATCTTCAAGAATGATGGCTTCTTCAACAGTGTCGAATACCCAGTCCAAACCGCTTGATATCCGGCGTTTACAACCCAGATTGACATCTGAATAGTTGGTCAGTACTTCGCAATCCCAATCAACTTTATTAATGATGGCACGGACAGCTCTACATTTCTCTGCCTCTTCCGGGCAATCAGCACGTGGACCATCAGCGATCACCAGAAGCTTCTGTGGTCTGGCTTTTGCTATTTCTGCGAATACTCTCTCGGTGGTTTCAGGACGGTTGAATATTATGAATGCTACAGGTGTTTTTAGTTGGTATTTTAGCATACTGTTCTTGTTTCCAAATATTGAGTTTAAACACTATATAAAAATTCCAAATGCAGGTAAAGGCAAACATGTATCAAGTTAATTCAACTTGAATATTTTCATTTATTCTCTTTAATTATGATGTTTAAATGATTAAATATACTGCTTCTGTTAAATTGTTGGTAATATTGGCTGACATTATTTGTATATTTCCCGTACGAATTTTGCATTATATATACTGCTTTTTTAAAATCCTCGTAGTCTCCATGTTTATATGTTATCCCGATATTGCTATAAAGTACTCTTCTAGCCATGAGCCCTATATCAGGGACAATAACGGGTTTTCCAAACTCTAAGGCTTGAAGCATTACTCCACTTGAGCTATAGTGGTCTCTATATGGCAAAGCAATAAAACATGCTTCATCAAATAGTTTCTTAGTTACTTTCGGACTCTTTATAAACATTGGAATGTTCAAAAGCTGCTTATTCTTTTCGAGGGTAAGCATATTATCTATAAATTCAGGACTTCTATCACTTTCTGACATTTCTCCTGCACGCAGTATTACAAACTGATTGTCATCTAACGCTAATTGTAGTAGGAAATCTAAGCCTTTTCGGACAAAATAGCTACCAAAAAATAGTAATATTTGTTTTCCTTTGTTCTGTTCTAAAAAGTTATCAATAAGTGCACATAATGTTTCTGTATCTTCGTCTGTATCATCCACATGGTTAAAACTTTTGGAGATATCGGGCAACCAATATGATTTTTTTATGTTAGTATCCTTAACAAAAAATTCATCCAACCAAAATGTGATATCAAAATGCTTTACTTTTTGCTTTAAAGAAGTTTTTAGCATATTTCTCTTAAGATAATTCATTGAAGGGTAACAGTAAGGAGAAATAAAAATCGCAATCCATTTAGATTTTAGCGGGTGTTTTTTGATAGTAAATATGTCTTTCAAAAAAGAGTATGGCGAGTGGTTAAACTCATCGCCAGATATTACAAAAATAAAATCAGGACTGTATTTACTCTCTAGATGCTTTAAAATACCTGAATCGCTCTTCACTAACGGGTTTTGTTTAAAGTTCAGTAAAGATATTTTATGATTAATCCTGTGTAGTTCACAACCTTCTATAAATACACCTGCATTATTTCGATATATCTCTATATAAGGAGAATATTTGTTACGAGAATTTTCGCTGTTACACCAATCTCTTCCAATATAAAATAGTACCTCCATACCGGAGTCTAGCGCCCAATCAGCAATTACATTGCAATAAACTTGTCTATGGCCGCTCATGTGGGGAGAATATATTAATATTTTGTTAGGTTTATTCTCTACGTTCAAATTGAATCACCTTATTCATCGCGAAACAATGCTTTTATATATGCTCAAGGTTTCATTTGCCATTTTTTCCCAGCTGAATTTTTTTTCTTGTTCATATCCACGTTTTATTAAATCCTTTCTTGTATATTCATTGTATAGGGATTGTATGGACTGAACAAGTTCTTTTTCAGAATTAGGATCAAATAGTATAGCTGCATCACCCACAACTTCTGGAATAGAGCTTGTATTGCTTGCAATGACAGGACAACCCATTGACATTGCTTCAAGTGGGGGTATACCAAATCCTTCATAAAGAGACGGATATACAAAACAAAAAGCATGTTTGTACAATGAAGCAAGTAAATCATCCGAGCCATGTAGCTGGATTATATTATTGTCACTACTTTTCAATTCATTTGGTTTGAATTTCCCTCCACCAAAACAAACTAAATCAAAGTAGTTTGAAAGGTGATTTCTATAGGAATCGATCAATATTTTGAAGTTCTTATATGCACGTCTATCCCCAACGTACAAAATATATGGGCGTGTTATTCGATATGAAGCTTTTAACTCATCCGATTCCAGAGTATTTGATGAACATAAAGAACTAGCTAAATATACAACTTTTATTTTGCTTTCGGGTAAACCATAGATTCTGATCAAATCATTTTTTGTGTTTTCAGAAATTGATATTATTGTGTCTGCTATTTTGATTGCTCTTTTTTTTGCTTTGATTACAGACCTACTATCTGCAAAAAGGTCAGGATACAACTCATATATCATGTCATATACTGTGATTACAATTGGGATTTTATTATTGTGTTTTATCCTTTTCATGTAAAATGTTGGATGATATATATTAGCATTTGATGTCATCATAGAGTATTCAAATAATATTTTATTAGATATCGAAAATAGCATGTGAGGTATATATTTTGAAATAGTTCGTTTAGATTTTAATTTGTAGCTCCAGTAAGACCCGTAATTTTGCTTATTCTCAGAAAAAGCATACTCGTTATTATGGAAGCCCTGAAATAGGCTTATATCTACATCTTCTTTTGTTGATATTCTTGTTATGAGCTCGTAGAAATATCTTGATATTCCGCCGTATCGTTGGGATTGAAATATGGTGTAATCATAGAGTACTTTCATTTGCATACCTACTTTGTATATTTCCTGCCTTCGAATAAACAACTCATTACAGTAGGATGTTTTGTTTCCAAGACCTAAATATTATTCTCATATTGTTTGACCCAAGTTCAATAATCAACTTTACTTAGACGAGATTATGTAATTCATGTCCTCGATAGCCTTACTCTGAGTCTTGATTCGAAAACTTTCGAGATAACTGGCTTTATACGCTGGTTTCAAAAGTGTTTTTTTCACAATACTTACTTTGTTCTCGGTCAACAAATGAATGTCACCTAGTGAATATAAATTCAAGCCATATTTATCTGCAATATATTGGAGTGTTTTTAAAGAGTAGAATGAAATATGTTGCCCGTGTGATAATCCGTAGTACCACCAATCAGATGGTGAAGGAACAGGAACTGGAAGAATTTCAGTTGAAAATAGGATATTCCTAGAAATACGTAGCATAGCCTCAATAGTAGTTTGTGGCTCCTCTAAGTGTTCAAAGCACTCAAAACAAGTTATTAACTCAATATCATCTCCTTGTTTATATTCGAAACCTCTGGAAAAAATATTCTCTGCATATTTATCCGTCCAATAAAAGTCATATCCGGTATCTCTCATTAATCTTGTGAAAATGCCATGACCTCCCCCATAGTCCAAAAACTGTCCCTGTTTATTGAACAATAGCCAGATAATGGCCGAAGTTATATTGCGCAGGCGAATATTTCTACTTAATATTCCCGTATCTTCTATATTTATAGGATTTATGTAGGCCCTGCCTAACCAGTAAGGTTCTTCGGTTTGTAGAAACCCGCAATTATCGCAAAAAAAGTAATCTATTTCCAAATCTCCAAGTATTATTGATTTGAAAGCCCAGTTGCTTTCACCATTACAGATTCTGCATTTCATTCTATTTCCTTCAATATATGTTCCAAATGTCCCTTTAACTCAGTATAATATGCTTCTATTGAATGACTTTTTCTAGTGTCCTCAAAACATTTTATAGATCTTAGTCTTAAATTGCTTTCTTCTGTATTTAAAGCTATACTTACTGTTTCATGGATAGAATCAATATCAATGCTTGGTATTAAATACCCAAAGTCTTTGATTCTGATGCCTGCGTTTTTTGTGACGACCGGTATTATTCCATTTGCCATTAAATTAACTATTGAGCTTGGCTCACCTTCAGAACAAGATGGAAAGATAGCAAATAAGCATTTTTCTATCAAATCTCTAAATAGATTCGATGTTATATCAATAAACCCGTATGTATGAATATTAGGGGTATTATAAAGTTCTTCATGGTATATACCTTGAAATCCAGGTTCATTGTCTATGGGCCCACATATGTGTAAATGTAAATCTGGATGTTGGTAAAAATATTCTAGTAATAGATCTAGTCCTTTATGTATAAGGCCAGAGCTTCCGAACCATAAAAAATGATATTTTGCATTTTTGTAGTCTTTTGTGTTTATTATATCCTCAACTTTTTTTGCTTCTATTACACTATAATATGTCACGGGTGTATTATATATTTCTCCTTCAAAGAATAATTTATAACTGTTCAAAACTTCCTCATTACCCAAAGTTATAATTGCATCTACTAGAGTTGTTTGAATGGACCATGCTTTATCTACAATCCTCCCGGATTCAGGCAACCACCTCTTTTTTTTCACATAAACTTCTTTAATACGGCTGAGAGAATTGTGATTTTGTGAACAGATATGCATGCCTGTGCCATAATAAACAGTAATAATTTTATTCTTTCTGCCGAAAAAACTTCCAATTAGAGGTTCTCCAAAACCAAAAACTACTGAATACTTGAAATAATTTATTTTACTTTCAAAGTCATAGTTATACACATCCACATTAAATCCCAAATCTCTAAAAACCTCAGCAATTATAATTGATTCATTAAAATTTGTGTGCGTGTAATTAGGAGAATCGGACTTAAATGGTGCAACAATATAAGACAGCAAAACATTTTTTTTAAAATCTGTTTTATAATAATTAATGACAGGCTTACATGTATACTTCAAAACTAACTTCTTGAGTGGCTGCGGCACAATTTTATTAAAGAACTTAATCTTCATGAATCCCTCGTAATTGCCTTATAGTTTTATTAAGTTTCACTTTTTTCAAGAAATCAGAAGCCAGACTTAGAGCGATTCCTCGATAAAGAGCCGGTTTTAATTTTTCATTAAATAGTTTCATATCGTACTCAGAGTATGGCATGAACATTTGAGAAATAGGTTTATGCTGCAAAACATCTAAAAACTCATGCTTATCAATAAAATGATTGTCTGTTGCTTGTCCACTAGCATGTGCTCCATCCACTCCAATGTTAGATATTAAATTCTGCGTAGGTGTAATGCAAAGTCTCGAGTTCATAAAGCAGTGATAAAACCACTGAATATCCCAAGTGTCCACATCTCCATGTTTAATTAAGTCGAATGTTCTTTTTAAATATAGATAAAATAAATAATTAGGACATTTGTATCTAAGCTGGTTTGGATTAAGTGTCGAGTATATCTTCATTTCTACATCGTAGTTCAGCCATGCTCTACGCCAACTTGCCCATCCCCAAATAGCAAAATAATTTGAATAAAAATAAGTCCCAGGCATTCGAAGATTGCAGTTTGTCATATAATTTGTGCCTGTGATCATTCCTATTTGTTCATTGTCTTTATACTTCTCCAGCAACTCCTCGCAGAACCAAAAAAAGCTCTGGTTTGGGAGACAGTCATCTTCAAGTATTATACCCATCTCTTCATTCTCAAAAAACCAGTCTATTGCACCGCTTACAGCATATTTACATCCCAAATTCTGCTCTCTAAAAAGTGTTTTTACTTCACATTCCCAATCTATATTGTTGATTATATGCTCTCTTACCTGCTTTACCTTTTCAGATTCTCCCGCTTTATATTTTCTAGGCCCATCAGCAGCTATATAGAGTCTGGGTGGTTTTGCTCTTTTTATCTCTTCAAATACTTTTTTTGTTGTTGTGGGGCGATTAAAGACTAAGAAAAGAATAGGTGCATTAAGGGAATGTGAAGATACAAAACTATTATTTTTCATCATATTACCTGTAATAATTATATAGACTAAAAACGGAAATGCGCTTGTTGTAATGCTTCTTTCCATTTTAGAGAAGTAATCATTTAAGTATTGTTTCTCCTTTTTTTATCGCTAGAATATTTTGATATCCATATAACTCGCATAAGATGGGCACATACGGGTCTAGCGGAATTAGCCCACATGGTAGTAACCTAAATAAACGGTAGCCTTCAAGGATTTTTGTAAACTCATAAAAAGTTGTTTTTGAAACAACGTTCATTTCATTAAATTCAAAGTGTATATACTTCACATTGTACTTTTTGATAGTCTTTAGAGCTCCTAGTAGAACTGCTTTTTCATGCCCTTCTGTGTCTATCTTTAACAAATCGACTTCTTTTACAGCGCCTATATTTGCGCTAAACATTATTTCATCTAATGTAAGCATTTGCACAGAATACTTTTTTGGTTCTTGTTTTGAGCAATGGATATCAACTATCACATCCTTATATAATGAGGCATGTTGACTTCCGCCTTCACAGTTTCCATAATCAAATATGTCTACAATTCCTTTTTCATCACTCACTGCCATGTTTAATGTTGTAACGTTCCTTGAGTCACTGTACTTGGCTTCAAGTCTTTTATATGTAATTGGGTGAGCTTCAATAGCAAAAATGACCGAAGTCGGATTGTTCTCCAACAAGAGATCAATATAACTTCCTTCATTCGATCCAACATCAATAACCATACTCAAAGACCCTATCTTTGCAAGTTTTCGTATAAGCCATTGCTCACCGGATACTTTATTGTTTTCATAATTAAAGATACCTATACCATTCAAGCTGTGAAGAAAGAGAAAACGATTAATTTTGTAAAAATACGGTTTTGCTAAATATATCTGGATAAGCCTTGTAATTAATCTCATCTGCCAACACTTCCATGTTTTTTGTTGCCGCTTTCTGCCCACCATTGTTGATGTTCTTGTAGCGTTTTCGTTTATAAACATTATTCCTTTAAGTTGTTAACAAAACAATAGATAAGTAATTATTTTGTCTTTATTGTGTTAACTGTTGTATTAAATATTTATCTTTCCATAAACACCCTCAATTTTCTGTAAGTACGAAAAGGATTTATTGAATTAGTGGATAACCACAAGTTTCTACGAAGAGGTTTCACGAATATCAAACTCAGATAACTTGCAATCGCATATGAAATCACTGTTGCTATTGCTGCTCCTTCTATTCCGAGTATAGGAATTAATAATGCATTCAAGGCGATATTGGAAATTGCACCTATGAATGTTCTATAAAAGGAGAACTGCATATAATTTTCTATTATTAGCCACTGAGAATTTGCTACACCCAAGAATACAAAAACTGCAGCCCATATATGTATCTTTAATACAGATGCAGCACCAGCATACTCAATACCATAAATCAATGTAATTATCCAGTCGCCTAAGAATGTAATGGGGATGGCTATGAATATAGCAATCCAAACAACAATCCCATATAGAAGTTCTAACCTTTCTTCATACAATTTATCTGATATTTTCTTACTTTCAACTATTGCTGGAAAAAAAGAACCCACAATTACAACTGGAACAAAATACCAAGCTTCAGATAATATTACAGCTGATGAATATAGTCCCACAGCTTGGGTATTCATCATTTCTTTAAGCATTACTTGATCAATTTTCATATAAACGCTAACAAATATTGATGAAAACATGAGTGGCCATGAACTTTGAATCAATGACTTTGCTATCTCAAAATCAAATACCCATGACAAAATATAATTTCCTCGCAATTTATAAACTAAGATGTATCCGAATGCGAGAAGTATGTTCTCAAGAAGAATAAGGACTGCGAACCATACGAGTGAAGCCTCTACAGACATTAGATATATTTTCAATGCTGCAATACCGATTGTTGACCAAAATCGAATTATGACTGTAAATTTTGACTGTACTTGTGCCTGAAAGTAGAAATCCACTACATTTATTGCTTGAAACAATGTTCCGACAGCTATAATAAATATCAGCAAATTAGTAAAGGAGTCATTGGATGTAAAATGGACGCCAATTGTCAAAAGTACTAGGACTAGAAATGCACCTGCAGCCTTAAGCCAAAAGGCAGTCCCAAGAAGCAAATCTTTTTTTCTATCATTTTTAATCAATTCTCTGATCACAATTTGTTCCATACCAAGAGCTGAAATAGCTGTAAAAAGAGCTACGAAACCTATTGAATAATTAAGTAAACCAAACTGTTCAGGACCCAAATATCGGGCAACATAAATACTTACAAAAAATGAAACTGAAAGTCTCACAACTTGTTCAAAAAAAAGCCAAGATGTATTAAAGAAGTACTTTTTAAATCCTTCCGATTTAAGCAATTGTTCCCCTCATTTTATCTATTGAAGTGAGACTTATTCAAAACCAGTCTTAAGAATTATAATTTTGAGCTAACTTATACAGTTTCTCCTAAATCAGCACTCATCATCAATCTGACCAGTTTTTCAAATCCTGTTTTTGAATTCCATCCCAGTTTCTCTTTAGCTTTCGTAGGATTCCCTAGCAAAATATCTACTTCAGTCGGCCTGTAATAACGAGAATCAATTCCAATCAAGACATTTCCACTTGCTTTATCGACTCCAACTTCATTTACCCCTTCGCCCTGCCACTTAATCTCAATTCCAACTTCCCTGAAAGCAAGCTCCACAAACTCCCTCACCGAATGAGTTTCACCCGTAGCGATCACAAAATCATCAGGTTCATCCTGCTGCATCATGAGCCACATGGCCTCAACATAATCGCCTGCAAATCCCCAGTCCCTTTTCGCATCAAGGTTGCCTAGGTATAACTTCTCCTGGAGTCCTTTCTTGATATTGGCCACAGCCATCGTGATCTTCCTTGTGACGAAGGTTTCTCCCCTGATTGGTGATTCATGGTTGAAGAGTATCCCGTTGCATGCAAACATGCCGTAGGCTTCGCGGTAGTTTATGGTGATCCAGTAAGCATACAATTTTGCTGCAGCGTATGGGCTTCTTGGATAGAAGGGAGTTTTCTCGCTTTGTGGGATTTCCTGTACTTTTCCGTAAAGCTCGCTGGTTGATGCCTGGTAGAATTTCGTTTTCTTCTCAAGACCAAGGATACGTATGGCTTCCAGAAGTCTAAGAGTTCCGATAGCATCGGAATTAGCTGTGTATTCGGGTGTTTCGAAGGAAACCTGCACGTGGCTCTGGGCGGCAAGGTTGTAAATCTCATCAGGTTGTGTTTCCTGTATGATCCTTATAAGGTTAGTTGAGTCAGTCAGGTCGCCGTAGTGCATGAAGAAGTTCACATTTCTCTCATGTGGATCCTTGTATAGATGGTCAATGCGTGCGGTATTGAAAGAAGATGACCTTCGTTTGATTCCGTGTACGATATATCCTTTGTTAAGCAGGAACTCTGCAAGATATGCGCCATCCTGGCCTGTAATTCCGGTAATAAGAGCTGTTTTAGTCATTAGTATTGCCTCAGTTGCTGAAACATCATTATTCGGTACGTTTAAAGAATTCTATGGTTTCCTTTAATCCGTCCTCTAATTTTACCTTTGGTTCCCAGCCCAAAACTCCTCTCGCTCTGGTAATATCAGGCCTTCTAACCTTAGGATCATCCACCGGTAGTTCCTCGTACACTATCCTGGATTTGCTTCCAGTTATTTCTATGATCCTCTCCGCAAACTCCAGTACGGTCATTTCAGTTGGATTTCCTATATTGACAGGATCCGTATATTCAGACATCATAAGTCTGAAAATTCCCTCTATAAGATCAGAGACATAGCAGAAAGACCTTGTCTGTTTCCCATCGCCGTAAACAGTGATATTTTCGTCCTTTAGCGCCTGATTGATGAAATTCGGGACCACCCGGCCATCGTTTGCCCGCATCTTGGGGCCGTAAGTGTTGAAAATACGTGCTATTCTTGTTTCAATGCCGTGGTGTGTGTGGTATGCCATGGTAATTGCTTCAGCATATCTCTTTGCTTCATCATATACGCCACGTGGACCGATGGGATTAACGTTTCCCCAGTAGGTTTCAGGCTGGGGGTTCACCAGTGGGTCTCCATACACTTCTGAAGTTGATGCCAGCAGGAGTCTTGCCTTATGTTCCTTCGCAAGGCCAAGCATGTTATAAGTGCCAAGAGCACCCACTTTTAGCGTTTGTATGGGCAGTTCCAGGTAGTCGACTGGTGAAGCCGGACTTGCAAGATGAAATATGTAATCTATCTTATCGCCGAAATAGACAGGTTTTGTAATGTCGTGTTTTAGATATGTAAAATTTTCGGATTTAATGTGTTCGATGTTCTTTGTTTTTCCGGTGACAAGGTTATCAATACATATTACCTTGTGACCTTTTCCTATTAACAGGTCGCAGAGATGCGAACCCAGAAAACCTGCTCCTCCGGTTACAATCGATCTCATATTATCACGCTTTAAAACTCAATAGAGGATGAATCCCCTATATTCAATGAATTGTGTTTTCCGATAACGTTTGCGTCATCGCCGACAATGGAAGATTGAAGGTTGACGCTGGAAAGGTGCGTTCGCGAACCAATGACTGTATTCGATATGATCGAGTTTTCGATGACCGAATCTTCTGCAATCGATGTGAACGGACCTACTACTGAATTCACTATTTTCACATTGGCTCCAAATATCACAGGTGGTATTATTACGGAACTGGTGCTATCATATACTTCCTGCTTACTTTCCTGTTCGCTGAGCAATATCCTGTTGGCTTCCAGAAGCGATGTAGCATGCCCGCAGTCATACCAGCTTGACACTTCAAACGTTTTCAGTTCACTGCCTCTTAAAACCATTTCCTGAAGTGCATCTGTTAATTGATATTCTCCTCTGGTCTTTACACCATTCTCTATCATCCACTCCAGTATATCCAGAAGAAGCGGTGTGTCCTTAATAAAATAAACACCTGCAATCCCAAGATTTGAAGATGGATTTTCCGGTTTTTCCTCAAGCCTCTCAATATGGGACGATTGCTCTTTAAGGTATACTATACCATATTTCCTGGGTTCCTCAACTTCTCTTACACCTATGGACGCAGAACACGCCCCGTTTTGACAGTATTGGTCATGAAAGTCCTTGTAACCGGATTTGAATATCATGTCCCCAAGGGCTATCATTGTTTCAGAGTCCCGGATGTATTCCTTTGCCAGGTATACTGAGTGTCCGAGTCCCATTCTGTTCTCCTGACAGACGTATCTTATGTTAAATATACTGCTGTAATATTTATCAACATATGATATCAGTTGCTCTTTTCGATAGCCCACTATCAGTATTATCTCTTCAGGATGAAGATCTATCATTCTGTCAAGTATGTGCCCGATGATTGGTTTACCAGCAATAAATACCATAGGTTTTGGTTTCGTGTGCGTATGAGGGAAGAGGCGTGTTCCGGCACCTGCAGCGGGTATGATGACTTTCATGTTTATTCTCAATCAACTTCTTGGATGTAATCTAAATGAGAGCTTTCTGTTGAAATATAATATTTATTTGACCCTTATTATTTTAAATGAATATAAGGGTTGTTTCAGGCTCGCCCATATTCATCATCAAATCTCACAATATCATCCTCTTCCACATACTCGCCCAGCTGCACCTCAATGATCTCCAGCGGGAGTCTCCCTGAATTTGACAGCCTGTGCTTCGAACCCGCCTTGATGAATGTACTCTCTCCTTGTCTCAGGAAGAATTTCTGCCCATCGTTCTCCACACACGCCATTCCCTTAACTACCACCCAGTGCTCGCTTCTGTGGTGATGGAGTTGCAGGCTTAGTTTCTTTCCAGGAAGGACCGATATGTTCTTTATCTTATGGCCGTCAGAGTTCTCAAGCAGCGTATAGGAACCCCAGGGACGATAAACGGTCTCATGGATGTTTATGCGCTCGTCATTTCTCTTTCTAAGAAAGCCTACCACTTCTTTAACCTTCTCGCTGCTCTTTCGGGGGCATATAAGTAAAGCGTCTGTAGTGTCAACAACTATCATCTCATTTATATCGATAAGTGAAACCAGCTTTTTAGAATTGGAATGCACAAAGTTGTTGCCGGAATCGACAAATACATTCTGGCATGAAAGAGTGCAATTATTGGACTTATCCTTCTCCCATTCAGCGTAGAATGCGTCAAAATTTCCAAGGTCGCTCCATTTACAGCCAAGCCTGACAACGCTGACCTTTGAAGATTTCTCCATGATGCCGTAATCAATAGAAATGTTTGGCATCTCTGCATATATTTCCTGTATGGACCCGGAGTTCTCAAAAGCGTTCCAGACATCCGGGGCTAATTGCTGCACTTCTTCTAAAAAGACTCCTGTGTCCATGAGGAACATGCCGCTGTTCCAGAGACAACCTTCTGAGATGTATCTTTGCGCATCTTCCTGGCAGGGCTTCTCCATGAACTCAGAAACCTTGTGACCGATCTCAAGCTCCTCTCCTGGCTTGATGTAGCCATATCCCGTATGCGGGGAAGAGGGAGCTATCCCGAAGGTCACCATGTATCCGGAAGTCAACTTTTCAGCGCCGGAAATGGTTTCCATTGCGATTGGGTCAAGCACATGATCTGAAGAAAAGACACCGACAACTGATCTTCCATGTGCTTTATCTATCTCTTTCATCCCGTAGCATATAGCGGGGAGAGTATTCTTTCCTTCGGGTTCAAGCAGCAGGTTCTCAACAGGGAGATCATAACCAAGCTCTTCCACCTGCCCGATCGCAAAATACTTGTGGACCTCATTTGTAACGACATATATCTCTGATATGTCTGACACTTGCAGGCACCGTGATACGGTATCCTGGAAAAGGGATCTGTCCTTTATCTTCAGGAACTGTTTAGGATAGAGTTCCCGGCTAAGTGGCCATAAGCGTGTTCCCGATCCGCCTGCAAGAATTATTGACTTTATGCACATTCCTCCGCTTTAACTAAGTGGAAATAGTTTGCTTTGTATAAATAAACATACGAAAATATAAGTAAATCACAGAGGGTAATCAGGTCCATATCTTTTAACTCTGGGTTAAAAATTTATTCCACTGTCATCATTCCTTGATCATACAGACAAGAATAGATAGGATAAGGGATCTATATCATTGGTACTGGACAATAAACGTTCTTTCCTGATAAACGGACAAGTCATAGTCCATTTCCTACTGCTCCTACTTAAATCTTAAGTACTAGAACTCTAATCATATGCACTATTTCTATCAATAATTATCAATCCCTAACAGTGTGATCACATGTCATATACAATTCTTGAAAAGAAGCAGATAGCACCCCAGGTGCATCTGATGAAGGTGCTGGCACCGGATGTAGCTAAGGCTGCAAAGGCAGGCCAGTTCATTATTTTACGTATCGATGAAACCAGCGAGCGTATCCCTCTTACAATTGCTGATTTTGATGCCGGCGAAGGTTACGTCACTATTATCTTCCAGGAAATGGGCAAAACCACAAAGCAACTAGCAAAAATGAGCGACACGGATGTATTGCAGGACTTTGTCGGCCCGCTGGGGAAACCTGCCGATGTGCAAAAACTGGGTACGGTTATCCTTGTGGGAGGAGGCGTCGGGATCGCTCCCGTATATCCTCAGGTCAAAGCCTATCGTGAAGCCGGGAACAAGGTCATATCCATCATCGGGGCAAGGAACAAGGACCTGCTCGTACTGGAAGATGAGATGCAGGACGCAAGTGATGAACTTTATGTGGCTACAGATGATGGCTCCAAAGGTCACCATGGCTTTGTGACCGAAGTTGCAAAGAAGATCCTTGACAGCGGTGAGAAGATCGCAAGGATAGTTGTTATCGGTCCTCCTATCCTGATGAAGGTGGCAGCAGGCATGACCGCCCCATACGGTGTGGAAACCATTGTCAGCCTGAATCCCATAATGATAGACGGCACAGGCATGTGCGGTGGTTGCAGGGTCTCTGTCGGCGGCGAGACAAAGTTCGCCTGCGTGGACGGGCCTGAGTTCGATGCACATAAAGTTGACTTCAATCTGCTTATGAGCCGCCTTGGCCTTTACAGGAGTGAAGAGGCGCAATGTCAGGAAGATCACAACTGCACCTGCAGGAGTGGTAACTGATGGTAGCAAGACAGCTAATGCCTCATCAGGACGCCAAAGAGCGGGCCCGGAATTTCGATGAGGTTGCACTGGGGTATACCAAAGAGCAGGCAATCGCTGAAGCTTCACGCTGCCTAGAGTGCAGGAATCCCAAATGTGTCCAGGGCTGCCCCGTGAACATTGATATTCCTGGTTTTATTGCACAGATAAAAACCGGGAACTTCGGTGATGCCATTGCCACCATCAAGCTGACCAATTCCCTTGCAGCGGTATGTGGCCGCGTCTGCCCTCAGGAAGTGCAGTGCGAGGAATTATGCGTGCTTGCAAAGAAGGGTGAGCCGGTGGCTATCGGCAGGCTTGAGCGTTTCTGCGCCGATCATGAGAGGGAAAAAGGTGTAGTTACTCCGGTGCGCACCCAGCCAAGCGGCAGGCGCGTGGCTGTAATAGGAGCGGGGCCTGCAGGGCTCACTGCGGCAGCAGACCTTGCAAAGGCAGGTCACGCAGTCACCATCTTTGAGGCTCTTCACGATACGGGAGGAGTCCTGACCTACGGGATACCCGAGTTCAGGCTTCCCAAAGCCATAGTCCGGGAAGAGGTCGACTACATCAGGCAGTTGGGTGTTGATCTCAAGGTTGACTATGTCATAGGGAAAATAAAGACCCTTGAAGATTTGAGAGGTGATTTCGATGCGGTTTTCCTTGGCACGGGAGCGGGTCTCCCTAATTTCATGGGTATCGAGGGTGAGAACCTGAATGGTGTTTACTCTGCCAACGAGTTCCTCACAAGGGTCAACCTGATGAAAGCTTATCTCTTCCCTGATCATGGCACTCCTATCAAGAGGGGCAAGCGAGTTATTGTGGTAGGTGGCGGCAATGTTGCGATGGATGCTGCACGCAGTGCGCTTCGCCTTGGAGCCGAGGAGGTAAGCATCGTCTATCGCCGCGGCGAGGATGAGCTTCCTGCCAGGAAAGAAGAGGTCGAGAACGCAAAGGAAGAAGGTATAGTTTTCAGGCTTCTGACCAACCCTGTCCGTATCCTTGAAGGCGAGAACATGACCGTAAAAGGCGTCGAATGCATCAGTATGGAACTTGGCGAGCCGGATGAGTCCGGACGCAGGAGCCCTGTTCCAAAAGAGGGATCTGAACACATCATCGATGCAGATATTGTGATCATTGCCATAGGCACTTCCCCCAACCCTATGATACTCTCCGGCTCCGATGGGTTGAAAGTAGGCTCTCGTGGCACGATAGTCGTAGATGGATCCGCAAGGACATCTCTTGAAAACGTCTGTGCGGGAGGGGATGCAGTTACAGGCGCGGCAACCGTCATCAGTGCGATGGGTGCCGGCAAGCTTGCAGCCCGGACTATTAATGACTACCTGATGAATAACTGAACCAGTGGAGTTAACCTGCCTTCATGGGCCCGACTGGCCTGAAGGGGTTAACTGCCTTCTATTTTACCGATGGGCTACGGCCTTACTTAGACAATAGTGAAATCCTGACTATAATGAACAAAAATAAATATTCAGTACAACCTCCAAAGCGAAAGGAACATACTCCTGAAGGCGGTAAAGGTGCAGTGGAAAAGGGCAGGACCAGTCCAAGGTATGCAAGTTATGAGAAGGACTATATCTTCTGGTGCACAACATGTAATGTCCCACTCATCGATACCAGATGTTGCACCTGCGGGCATGAGGGACAAAAGATAGTTTTATCCCAGCCGGCGGATGTAAGGTTCTGTTCACCCTATGAAAGATCAGTCCTGCGCGAACATCTCCTTAGATCTTACGGATGCGACCCTATAGGGGATCGTCTTGTACTGCTCAATAAGATACCCGGTGATGACAAGACTGATGAGGTAATCGTTGACGGCCTGTATTTTGGTGTGTTGAATTTTGACATGCACTTGATGGATTACCTGTTTGAGCCGATGGTTCAGGGTGCAAAAATACTGATAGAACATTCGCCCCAAAAGCTCGTGACATTAAAAAAGAGCAGCAGGCACCTGAACGGCAAGAAGGTCGATATCTCTGTGATCGAAAGCATGTCATCTGACATAAAAGAGGGTGACAGCGTTCTGATAATATCCGGTGCTCTTACTGGATTTGGAGTTTCGTACTGCAATGCGCAAGACCTTCAGGCTTGCGAGGGTCCCGCAGTCAGGGTACGCAAAATAGACTCTCAGTCTGTTTCTCTGCATCCGAAGATCTCCTCCATTGGTGATGCTGTGGCTGCGAACATCGAGCACCTGCGCAGCCTGGGAAAAGATGCTATCAACACAATCAAAGGAATAGCAAACCAGAAACAATACAAGGATATTCCGGTGCATGTTTCTTTCAGCGGAGGAAAAGATAGCCTCGTGATTCTGGACCTGGCCCGCAGTGCACTGAGGAACCGGGATTTAAAGGCATTCTTTCTCAACACGGGTATCGAATTCCCGGAGACTGTTGAGTTTGTGCATGAATATTGTGACGATAATAGTATAGAGCTTATTGAAAAGAAGGCCGGGGACAGTTTCTGGGACAACGTGGGAGCATTTGGCCCTCCTGCAAAGGATTTCAGATGGTGCTGCAAGATCTGCAAACTTGCCCCGGCAAATGCAGCCATTGAACAATGTCTGGAAAATGCCCCGGTGTGCCTGACTATTGACGGAAAGAGAAAACATGAGTCTTTTGCCAGGGCAAAGATCGCTGCCAGTGAAAAGAATCCTTTTGTTCCGGGCCAGTTGAATATATTCCCGATAAGGGACTGGAGGGCTATTGAAGTCTGGCTGTACATATATTGGAGGGGTCTGAAGTACAATCCGCTTTACGACATGGGTTTTGAAAGAGTCGGGTGTTATCTTTGTCCTGCGGCACTATCTGCAGAATACCAGCGATTCCGGGAACTGCACCCGAAGCTATATGGCAGATGGGACAATTTCCTCTCAGAATGGGCTAAAAAAGCAGGCCTCTCAGAGGAATTCATAACACACGGACTTTGGCGTTGGAAAGAACTCCCTCCCAAGATGATCAGACTTTGTGAAGAGATGGGCATATCCACATCGGGCCTGAACGAAATATCCCCTTTCAGTGTGGAGATGACTTCCGGAATATCTCCATGCAGGGCCGGCGGCTATTCTGTCGAAGGAGCCATACAGGGCCTTTCCATGAAGAAGGCCGGCAATATCTTAAACATTATAGGTGCCACAACTTTTTCAGAAGAACTGGGTCTCATACTTGTGAAGACCTCTTCATCCACAGTGAAGCTGTTCTCTTCAGGAAGCCTGGTGGTGAATGCAGAGAACCAGGGAGAGGCTGACAGGCTCTTTTTAGCGGTTTCCCGGCAGCTTCTGAGAAATCATAAGTGTACAGGCTGTGGGATATGCCTTAAGGCCTGTCCCGTAGGAGCAATAAGCCTTGATGGTGCAAACGGAGTGGTAATCGATGGAAGTTGCATTCAATGCGGTAAATGTACCGGTTCCTGTGTTATAATGAAGTATTCTGATAAAATGAAACTTTGAGGATCATGAGCGAAGTATGCGGTGTAATAATCGTCATGTTACGCTCATAACTTCATCATCGTGAATTATTAATACTCTAAGTATTATATTACCCCTTGAATATTTACTTTTAATTCTGGCTGATAAAAATGGTTCAAACTCAACAGGACGGGATATCCCGCATACTTGATTCAAAGTGGAGGATTGCAGCAGTAGCAGCAGTCCTGTTGCTTTTAATCCTTCAGGTCATTATATTCCTCCCTCTTGCCGATGGTATTATCCTTGGGCTTGTGTTTGCATACATATCAAGACCTATCTTCCTCAAAATGAACAGGTTTCCCAGAGTAGGTGCCTTTGTAGCAACAATGTCCATCATCGTGCCTGTGGTCTTTATTATAGGTTGGGGCCTTCTCGAGATTATTCGTAAGATTGCGTGGATATTTGAGAACCAGGCCTACGTGCTCAATATTGTGTTCGATTATTCAAGGACTATCAATATCCCGGCAGGTTATGGGGATGACCTGAACCAGTTAATCTGGAATATCTCCACTTCCCTCTTCTCTTTGCTCAGTAAGGCGGGTATATTTTCCTATGCTTTTGATATTATGATGTTTGGCCTAAATCTTGTGGTTGCAGTGTTCGTATGCTATTTCCTCCTTGCTGATGGGCACAGGCTCTATGTTGCGGTCGTGGATCTTTTCCCCGATGATAGCAAAGCTTCCGTGGTCAGGTATTTTCAGCATCTCGATGTTATTCTTCAGGGTGTTTTCATCGGCAACGCTGCAGCAGCACTGATCGTAAGTATTCTGGCAGTAATAGTATTCTACGCTTTCGGGCTCTCTAATATACTCGCATTATCGGCACTCATTTTCCTGGCATCCGTCATTCCCATGTTTGCTGGTTACACGGTGCTGCTGGCAATCTCTGCATATCGTTACTTTGAGTATGGCGCAGAAAGTGCTATCATTTTCTTTGTGGTATCATCTATAGTCATCTATGTGCCGCCTGAGCTTTTCCTACGTCCCTACCTTTCTGGTATAAAATCTCAGGTACACCCTCTTTTGATTCTCCTTACGTTCCTTGGCGGAGCATTTGTGGGTGGGATTGGAGGATTCTTTGCGGCACCTATACTGCTTGGTGCACTAATAGCAGCTTACAGAGTATACAGGAATGATGTGTCATATGCATACCTGTCTCCTGGCAAGGAGCCTGTTGCAGTTGAAGAGAATGTGCCCGAATAAAGGCAATTATCCTATGTAGGTTATATGGCAGGTTCCCTTTCCGGATAGAACTGAAAAAGATTAATAAGGACCTGCTGTAATTATGTTAGCATTATCTCAAAGGTGAACCAATGCAATTGTTATTAATCCATTCTGATTACATCGAATACGAAGTTAAAAAAAGTACTCCTGTAGCTGAGAAAATAGAAGAGTCATTCAAGACCGGACGGCTTGAGGAGGCTCTGACAGCTTTCATGGCAGTAGAAAAAGCAGATGAGTCCGATATCGATGGAATTATAAACAAGGCAGTGGGCGAGATCCGGAATGTGGCAGGCCAGGTAAAGGCTGCCAATATCATGCTTTATCCTTACGCGCATCTGAGTTCAGACCTCTCCTCACCCAAAGCTGCTGTAGCTGTCCTCAAGGGTGTAGAGGAAGCATTATCCGGTGACTATACTGTCAAAAGAGCACCATTTGGATGGTACAAGGCTTTCAGGATCAGCTGTAAAGGTCATCCCCTTTCAGAACTCTCCCGCTCTATAGTCCCTGAGGGCAAGCCCGCAGCTTGCGGAGAACCTGTTGTTTGCCAGGAAGAGAAAGAAGAGGTCGTATCCGAAGCATTGAAAGCAGAGAGCACTGCCCGCTCATACTGGCATATACTCACACCAGATGGGGAACTGCACGACACCAAAGGTTTTGATTTCACAGGACATGAGAATCTTCAGAAGTTCGTCAACTATGAGATATCAAAGCAGAGGGCAGTCGAGAGAGCCCCGCCTCACGTGGAACTGATGCGCAGGCTGGAGATCGCGGACTACGAGCCAGGCTCGGACTCGGGTAATATGCGCTATTATCCAAAGGGGCGGCTGATAAAATCCCTTCTTGAGGAATTCGTGCTGGAAGAGTCCTACAAGGTTGGCGCTATGGAGGTTGAGACTCCGCTGATGTACGACATGAATCATCCAACCTTGAAAAAATACCTTGACAGGTTCCCGGCAAGGCAGTATTCAATAGAGTCTGACAAAAGGCATATGTTCCTCAGGTTCGCTGCCTGCTTTGGTCAATTCCTTATGAACCATGACATGACCATTTCCTACAAAAGCCTGCCAATGAAGATGATCGAGATGACCCGGTACAGTTTCCGCAAGGAACAGCGCGGGGAGCTAGTCGGGCTCAGACGGCTGCGTGCCTTTACCATGCCTGACATGCACAGTCTTTGTACTGACATGCAGCAGGCTGTGGAACAGTTCGATGCGCAGTATAATATGTGTATATCAGTCCTGGATAAAGTAGGTATCAAGGTCGATGACTTTGAGGTGGCTGTAAGATTCACCAGGGATTTCTATAATGATAACAGGGACTTTATAACAAATCTGGCCCGGACCGTTAAAAAGCCTGTTCTGGTGGAGATGTGGGATACAAGGTTCTTCTATTTCGTGCTTAAGTTCGAGTTCAATTTCGTTGATGCTCTCGCAAAGGCAAGCGCGCTCTCGACTGTACAGATAGACGTGGAGAACGCCGAGAGGTATGACATCAACTATATCGATACCGATGGAGTGGCAAAGAAGCCGGTCATACTGCATTGCTCCCCAAGCGGGGCTATTGAGCGCTGTATATATGGCCTTTTGGAAAAAGAGGCCATGAGGACTGAGAATGGCGGTGTGCCCATGCTTCCGGTATGGCTCTCGCCGACACAGGTAAGAGTTATACCCATATCGGATAAACATATGGGATTTGCACAGCAGATCGCAGACCAGCTCCAATGCCGCGTTGATATTGATGACCGCGAGGACACCGTGGGTAAGAAGGTCCGTGAGGCGGCTCGTGAATGGATACCCTATATTGTCGTTATAGGTGACAAGGAGGCTGAAACCGGCAATATCAATGTGACCCTCAGAGCAGAGTCCCAGCCGGAGAAGCCAAAGAAGGTCGAAATGACGCCTGAACAGCTCAATGCCCGGATACTTTCCGAGACCTCCGGCATGCCTTACAAAGGGCTGCCTCTGGCAAAGATGCTGTCTGCAAGGCCAAAGTTCTTATAATCCGCAAACAAATATGGCCGTATGCATAATGAAAATACGGGTGCAGAGACACTTGCATCTGCTACTGTTATAGTTTCGGGTAAAGTTCAGGGAGTCTATTATCGGAAGTTTACACAGGAAAATGCGATCAGACTCGGGTTGGTGGGTTCTGCCAGGAACCTGCCTGACGGCCGGGTCGAGATAGTGACCGAAGGCCCACGGAATGCTATTGAGGAACTGATAGGTCTGCTTCAGCAAGGACCTGCTTTTGCCAATGTGGAAGGTCTGGATGTAAGCTGGTCCTCTCCTTCTGGTAAATTTCCAGATTTCAGAATAAAGAGATAGGCTTCAGGGCCTGGATTAAGTTTAATTAATATGCTTTGGATTGATGCATGATGAACGATGTAGTCATTGTCAGGTATGGCGAACTTGCCCTTAAGAGCAGCAGTGTCAGGAACTGGTATGAAAAGACCTTGATGAGCAATATCGAGGCAATGCTCCGGCAGTATAGTGTATCGTATTCAGCTATAAGTCGTGAGTGGGGCCGGGTATTCATTCATGGTACAGATCCCAACACATCAAGGGTAGTGGCAGATGTCTTTGGCGTGGTTTCTACCTCTCCTGCCAGAACAACTGAAGCAAGCATGGAGGCAGCCGCTAAAATGTGCGCGGAAATTGCTGATGGCTTCATCCGGGAAGGGGAGTCATTCGCTATCAGGACAAGACGTACCGGGAATCACGATTTCTCTTCCCGGGACCTGGGGATAAAGTGCGGTGACGCTGTATGGACAATGCTTGAGTCTCAAGGTATGACTCCATCTGTGGACCTGAGTGAGCCGGACAAGGAGATATTTGTAGAGATGCGGCAGAAACATGCCTACGTATTCACCCAGCATGTAAACGGTGTGGGTGGACTGCCCCTTGGCACACAGGGTAAGATGGTGTCTCTTGTATCCGGAGGAATTGATTCCCCCGTGGCGACATGGATGCTGATGAAAAGGGGTGTTGAAGTGATTCCTATCTACTGTAACAATGAGCCATACAGTGATGAGCGTGCAAGGCAGCGCACTATGGATTGCATCAACCAGCTTCAGAAATGGTGTCCTGGCCGGCCTTTCAAGGTCTATGAGGTCCCAAACGGCCAGAATCTCGGGGCATTCATAGATAATTGTAACCGTGCGAAGACCTGCGTGCTGTGTAAGCGCACCATGTACAGGATCGCACTTGAGATCATGAACATGGAACGTGCATCCGGTATCATTACCGGTTCTTCCCTAGGACAGGTTGCTTCCCAGACAGCAGCTAATATGCATGCTGAAGTCTTTGGCCTTTGTGCTCCCCTTTATCACCCACTGATAGGTCTTGATAAGGATGAGATCATTAACCTCGCAAAGAAGATCGGAACTTATGATATTTCGATAAGACCGGCAGCAAGTTGTGGGGCGGTCCCTCAGCATCCGGAGGTCAAAGCCAGGTTTGCTTCCCTTCCTGTTGAAGAAGATAAAGTGGATATTGAAGATATGGTGCGATACTCTGTGGCAAATGCCAAGGTTTCTAAAGTATGATCCCTGCACAATACGGTCTTCTAAAAGCCTCCCCTAATTTTCGAAAATGCCTGATGCGCACGCTTTTTGGCTCACGGATTCTCTTAAAGAAAGCCCGGATAGTACAAGGTAACTACCGGGTAAATGGGATACACAGCGAGAGTTTCCTGTTATGTTTTCCGTCTCTATCCTAAATCTCTATTCTCCGCGCTCTTCCTGGATTATGTGGTTGATAGATGAAAGGTGGGTTTCCTGCAAAGCCCGGCCTTGACCACTTTGGTAATTAACATATATAATAATATATTATTGTGAGGTAGTAACAATTTATAAGCACTCTTAAAAACCTATCTCCTCATAGCCTCATCATGTTTTTTGTTTTCTGGAGTGCCTGGAAAGGTTTATATATCTTTATTTCTAATGCACAGTTAGGCGCACAAACTCACAGCAATGAATTTTAGCACAAATTTCATCCCTTATCTCTCGTCCATTCCCTCAATTATTCCCGTGCGCCTAAACTCTTTTCAAAAAAGTATGTGCAGGCGTTCCAAACATTTTCTATATAATCATACTGTTCTCAGATGACTCTTTCTTCAGCACCTCGCTCCAGGACTAGTTTTGTTTTCATTGATGATGCCAAGAGCAAATCTTATATAAAAATGAAACATATAATATTTAATAATATATAATAATCTTCTTCCTCTTATATGGCTGGTTTCTATGACTGAATTCCCATGGGATGTTAAAAAAGGCTCCGATAATAAATCCCCTAATGCCGCACCATTTGCTCCAGAATTGCCCGCCTTCCTGACAGGTAAGGGCGAATCGGACGAATCTATTCCTTCGCCTGCAAATTCCATGCCTGATATTCTTGCCAGTGCATTTTCCGGGATGCCGATGGAAGAGATCAAGATCGAGATGCCCTCTTTCGAGAACAAGCCTGAGGGGCAGCCAGCGCCGTTCGCACCACCTAATTTTGGGAATATGAACGATCTCTCCGGAATGTTTAATCAATCTTCAAAGAGTCCGGAATCCGCTGAAGAGTTGAAACCGTCATTCAGTCCGCAATTTCCCCCGCAGTTCTCCCCGCAATCTTCTCCACAATCATCTCCTTCGGGGGATCTTTCCTTCCTGGAATCTCTGAAAACCGGATTCCCTGGTAATAATCAGGATGTGCCTCCAATGCAAGGAACTCCCGGTGTCGGTCAGCTTCCTTTAAATGATACAAAACTCCCTTCCGTGAGTACATTAACTGCTGTGCCTCCCCATAAAGTGGGTAAAAGATCTCCGCCACCCCTTTTCAAATTGCAGCTCCCGGACGAGGAAATACCGAACACTGAAGTTCCCGGTCTATCTGGTGAGGGTCTTACAGAAACAACTGTTTCTCCATTCTCTCCCAAACAGGCAGAATTGAAGGAGGAACAATCCCGCACTCCTGTTCCATTTCCGGGTGCTCTTCCGGAGAATCCCTTTTCTCCATTCAGTAATTCACTGCCTGACTATGTGGCTCCTTCCCCTGATCCGTTTACGGGTTTGGCACACCTGAATGAAGATCCTTCAAAGCCCCTGGAAGCAGACAGCATTTCTATTCCACCGATGCAGCAGCAAAGTCCGTTTGCAGGCCATGCAGACTTCAAGGCAGATCCATATAGCAGCCAGATGCAACCACCAAGTGATCCTTTTCCGGGGCAGGTAAATCCTCCGTTAAATCCTTTTGGTGACCCTACAACGCCATCTGCTAATCCTTTCCCTGATCCTGTCCGGCAGTCTTCGAATCCTTTTGCAACATCGCCTGGTGGAAATCCATTTCCAGGCGGTTCGCCCTCTCCTTTTGATCCGTTTACTGGAAGCACGCCACCTTCAGGTAATACTTTCCCTGGTCAGATGTCTTCCCCTCCCGGCCCGATATCTCCTAAGCCCCCGATACTAAAAATGGACGTTCTCCGGAAGAATCTCGATAGTGCCGGAACTGCGATGAAGTCACTATTAAAGGGTCTGGTTATGGGGAAAAGCCTCATTGAAAGAATGGAGGAGATAAGGGATGAACCGGTTCCCACAGATGCTCCGGTTTCCCAGTCGCCTTTCGCACCAGACGCTGTACGGGCAGATCCCTTTTCAGGCACAGGGGGGGCCGGTATCCGGTCCGGACCTGCCACTACAACAGATCCCATGGAATCTGCAAATCCTTTTGCTTCAAAAGGAGCTGATGTTTGGCAGGGGGCGCAGGAGCCGTCCATAAATCCTGGTAATGAGGACATAAGAAAGGTCATTCCAATAGAGGACCCTCTGATGGAACTAAAGGAGGAACATCGTTTCGATCTTTTCCCGGAGGAGGAAGTCAATGAGAAGTATGTTCCTGATCTTGACAATGATCTGTTAAATACAATACCCGTGGGAAATGATGATGTGGAGTCTTTATCCAAGACTTGTGCCGATAAGGAATTCCGGGATCCTGTGTTCCCGGAAGATGTGCTCTCCGGAGAGGGGCATGAGAAGATAAAAGAGCTTACATTGGAATTAAGGGATATGCGGGAAGAAATAGGGAATGCGCTATCCCGTTTTGCAGATATTGACAGCAATGTACTTGGCCTCTCAGCGAACATGGAAGAGCTTGGCTTTGCAATGGCAGGGCTTAAAGAAGGGGAGCAGCGTCTCGCAGATACTCCTGCACGGCTGGGTTTTCTGGATGAGAAGGTCGTCTCTATTGAAAACGGGCTTGTAAGTGTGCTTTCCGAGAACTCTGGTATCAGGGATGAGCTGACAAAGATAGAAGAGGGTATTTCGGAACTTGTCAATTCCTATACAGCCCTGCTGGTGCAGATGCATGAGTCCTCACAGGAGACCGACGCAAGGTTCTCAAGGCTTGAAGATGCTATGGCAATGTTCTCTCAGATGGAGGACCGCCTGTGTACTATGGAGAAATCCCACGGGGAGTCACAGTCCATGTCAATGGAACTTGCGAAGACGATATCTTCCCTGATGGACGGACTGGGAACAACATCCGGTGACCTTCGGGAGTTCAAGGAAGCTTCGGAGCTTAATAATGCCAGGCTCAAGGAAAATCTCAACCTTATGACCGAGTATGTCGAGTCCGAGCTCACAAAGATCGGGGCCCGAAGTTATAAGGGGTATGGCCAGAGCGTACACCTCTCCAGCATAACCAAGAATTCAACTAACATGAAGCTCTGCATGGAATGGCTTGAGTTCCTGATGGGACTCGTGGGCAGGAATAATCTCCCTGATATCCTTTCTTACTATGAGGAGCTTGGCTGGCTTACCGAACAGGTCAGGTCCGAGCTGATGCATTATGCGGAAGGCATCGACTTCTACATGGAAAAACCTGACTGGAAGCTCACTCCTGATGACCATGTCAAGTCTATCTGGTTCATCGAGAGCCTCGCGGGACTGAAGGTGGACAAGAACCGGCTGTCTGTAATTGACAGGGATATCGAGAGAGTTAAGAAGGGCACTGAGATATATGGAATATAAATAAATAAATAAATAAATAAATAAATAAATAAATAATGTCAAGAAAGTTTGTTTGCAGATGTGGAATCTGCAAACTATTTTAGATTAGTCTGCTTTTTGAGTTCTCATGCAACTGTAGTTGCAGAAGCATCTTCGATCAGGGCGGTCGTTCCTGACACTTCCATTGTTGCTTTTGCAAGGAATATCGTGGAGAGTGGTACTGTTACAAGCAGTCCTATGATAAGTGCTATTGCTCCGATCACGTTCAGGACAGCCATTATTATGTAAAGCACCAGGCTTTCCACCGGGTTTGCCTTTACAAGTTCAAAGGTCTCCTTTACAGCATCAACACCGCCGTATCCCTTGATCACAAGCAGGGGCATACCGAAGATGAAAATAATTCCCACGATAGTGCCCAGGATGGAAGCTATCTCGCTGGCTATGCCGACAACAATCAGGTATATCAGCATATATACCCAGCTTCTGACAAAATTGCCATTCTTAAATCCTTCGAAAACATCATTTATCTCTACAGGCTGGGATCTTGCACCCTTTACTGCCACATTCATAAGCCCATAATATAGCGGGGCTATGGTGACTATAAATATCGAACCAACAAACGCTATCAGCGTTGCAACTGCATAAACTACTATATTGTCCTTCTGGAAATTCCAGGAGCTTTTCAACAAACCTTCATAATTCACAAAACCACATCCTTTTGATTGGTTATATAAAAGGTGTTCTGTATAGTATATAATCTTTTTTAATATTTACTAATTAAAATAAAAATAACTACAGCAACATTTTCCTATATTTTTTGCTCATTCCGGGTTGGAGTTTCCCGGCGAGCTGCTCCGGGGGAGTGATCTGACCGGATGTTAAATTTTATCCACTGGGATGGATTGCTGCCTGTAATGCTCAAAAAGATCCTTGCCCCATTTGGTGGCACTCTGACTGGAAAATGTTATCTGTTTAAAATTGTATTCGTTTTCACATGAGAGCATCCTGAACTTGAGGCAGTGGCCATTTTGGGCGGATGACACAACTTCTATCTCATGAGGGTATCTGTAAAATTTCGACTGCAGGGAGCCTGCGAGTCTTTCAAGGTCCTGGGGTTTGTGTTGCAGGATGTGATCATATAGTTTAGCGGAAAAGATGACTGAAACATCCACTCCATTATCATTCAACTCTGCAAGCGTTTTCGCAGATTCCGGAAAGAGGGAAGAGGCGATGAGATGAAGAAATGCGGAATCCTTGGTCTGATCAATGAACTCTTTATTGGGTTCGTATATTTCCACAGGAGGTGGATGGATGACTTTACCAGGTCCCAGTTCTTCCAGCCGGGACAATAAATGGCCGGGAATGAAATCCAGTTTATGGTTACTGAAGTAGCTCCCATTCTGAATGACTATCTCCAGCTTGTCAAGCAGGGGAACCATTTGCTCGACCACCAGCTTCCCTATTGCCGTTAACGCATATCCGCCATCATAAGCACAAACCAGGTGCTTTCCCTCCAGCACCTGTAACTGTGGAAGCAAAGCCTGCGAGTCCGTAGCTAAACATTCTGACAAGGCATCCGCTTCCTTTGGACTATGCCTTAAAAGTAGAAGTATGTCGGTTGCATCTTCCATCTCTGTTATGGTTTTTATCAATGATTGATCCATGTGGGCACTTCCTTGATCGAAGTCAGTGCATTACCTGAATAAAATCAATATATGCTTTTGTAAAAGAAGCCAATTAAACCAAGTAGCGCAAATAATATTCCTATTATGTGCCTACTATGTGCTGTTATATATACATTTTCTTATTGATTTACTTTTAAGCCTTGCACAAATGTACGGACTTTTGAACATCTGGGACCTTTTAAGTCTCTGGAAAATTCAATGGTCCTGTTACTACAGTTCAACTAAGATTGTTGTGATAATTTAGAGGTGGTTAAAGAGCAAAATAGAGTTTATCTTTCCTAAAACATAGTGTTCATTAATGCTATGCCACACGCAAAAGAAACCCTGGTTAGTGGACTTACTGGTCGACCACTGAAATGACATACCTACGGAGTTCCAGGACCGTCTGGGATTAAAGCCCGGGCTGGTGAGAGGCTGAAGCAGTATGTGCCCCGGCAGTACCAATATCTACCAATATATACCAAATTGGTAGTAACGCTTTTATTTCAATAACTACCAATATCTACCTAAAAGTAACGGATTGGTAGTTATGAAGATACCACAGAAGGCGCCTGATATGTGGGAGATAGTCGGGAAGCATCCTGAGATGCTCCACATGTTTGTTGATCCGCAGATGCAGGAAATGGTTGCAAAGTACAACCGGGAATATATACACTGGGAAGAGCTCCGGCACCGCAAACTACCTGTGGAGGCCGAACAAATGTGGGCTCTGATCAAAAGCGCAAGGACACTGCAAGCCAGACGTGTCGAGTTTGGAGAGTGGACCTTCCGGTATGTCTTATCCGGTGATACGCTCAGGAGATTGCACCTGCTGGACACAAAAGGCGCCGGATATCTTGAAAGCGGGCCAGGAGGTGTGAGTGCTGCGGACAGGAAGCGGTACATTCTTAACTCGCTCATGGAAGAAGCCATCGCATCAAGCCAGCTGGAAGGAGCCGCAACCACACGGGAAGCAGCCAAGAAAATGCTGCGTCAGGAGCGAAAACCCAGGGACTACTCTGAAAAGATGATCCTCAATGGCTATCAGACAATGTGCAGGATAGCACAGATGAAAACAAAGTCCATTGATATGGAAACACTGCTTGAGATCCATAGGGAGATCACACACGACACGCTTGAAGATCCCGAACATGAAGGCAGGTTCAGGGATAACAACGAGATTGTCGTGGCTGATCCTCATGATGGCAGCAAGATCTATCATATCCCGCCTGACTACCGGAAAATCCCCTCGCTCATGGAAGAGTTCTGCATGTTCGCCAGCAACGATGAAGAGGATTTCATCCATCCCCTCATCAAAGGCATTATACTCCACTTCCTGATAGGTTATATCCACCCCTTCACCGATGGTAATGGGCGGTCTGCAAGGTCGATCTTCTACTGGTACATGCTCAGCCGGGGTTACTGGCTCTTTGAGTACATGCCGATATCCAGGATACTGCTGCGCTCCAAAACAAGTTATTCACTGGCCTATCTGTATACGGAAACCGATGAGAATGACCTTACATACTTCATAAACTACAACCTCTCAGCAATAGAAAAGGCATTGAATGATCTCGAGGAGTATATCGCTCTAAAAAAGCAGGAGAATTATGATACAATGCACATCATCGAAGCCTCTGAGAACCTGAATCTCAGACAGGCCGGCATACTCAAGAACCTGCTCAAAGAACCTGACAGGTATTTCTCAATTGCTGAGATCAAAGGAAAGTACAATGTTGCCTATGACACTGCAAGGACCGATATGCAACATCTCGTCAAACTGGGATATGTCCAGAGAATAGAAAGAGGCAAGAGTTATATGTACAGGTATAAAGGAGTGAAATGAGGAATTGAATACCAATAAATACCAATTTGTACTGGATTGGTAGTAAAAACCTCTATGAGGTTACCCAATTAGAATTATAATTTAAAAGTCTATTTCCTTTTTCATTAAGACTACCTGTTTTTCAAACAACTGCCTAGACACGGATTTACAGGATTAACACGGATTTGCAAGGACAATAGACTTTAAACCCCGCAAAAAATGAGATCCGTGTAAATCCCGTGTTAATCAGTGTCTGAAAATATCAATAAAAACGATCTAACAATTGCAAGTTAAGGATGATAAGACCGTCTGAATATCTAAGGCACGCCATTGCTAGTCTAAAACATAGCGTCCATTGATGCTATGCCACACGCAAAATAAGCCAAGTTTCATTATCTGGAATTCATTCTCCCATCAAGTTGCGGCACTCTCTGGAGTTATGTAAAAAAGATAAAAGAATGACGCACGAGGCGTCATAAGTATTTATATTTAGAACCTGACGTTCATGTCTGCAATCATCTGCTGGCTTGAAACATCGACAACTTTGACGTTGACTGTGTCACCGGTTGTGGCGATGTCGTCATCAACAGCAGTGGTGTTCTTGAATGTATCTACATAATATTTATCAGTGCTGTTGAACCAAGACACATACATTACGTTACCTGCATTAAATGTTGAGTTAGCTGGAGTAACTACGAGTTCAGCTACTGTTCCATCAACGACAACTCTGGTGTTAGCAGGTTGCAATACAAGTTCGCCGCCACCCTGATGTTCTATTTTAATCACGGAAAATGTGTATGAACCATCAGTAATTGTTGCAGAACTTGCTCTCAAGCTCGCCTGCGGTGCCTGCTCTGGTGGTCCCATGCCGAATACGAATGCAGCAATGACTGCTGCTAAGATGACAGTAATTGCGACCATCAGGATTACACCGATGACCGGGGATACTGCATCCTCTTCCTTAAGGAATTGGTTTGATTTGCTCATATATGTTCCTCTCTCATTCAAAAGTCTACACTTTCTTTTGCTTCTTTTTCTGGACTACTTTTTCAAGCTTCTTAGCCCACATTTTATCGTCGAGGTTAGTATACTCACACTCGAGATAATGTTGCACTGCTATACTCAGCGCTTCTTTCGTTGAGGACTCATTGCACTTCTTTTTTAGAGCTGCAAGCTCATCCTCGGTGAGTACAGTTTGTGCATGTACAATTTTTACCATTGTATATCGCCTAGTGTTCGACTTTGACTCATCTGACGGGCATTTCTGCCAATCTCATCATTATTATAATAATATCTTTTCTATATATACTTTTTTAATATAAATTTGCTGTTGCAGCCTGATATGGCTACTGCAGCTTTATTTTATATTAGTCAGCATACATTTCGGGCAGGGATGGCGCATCAGGATGTGCCAGATGCTTCATCCGACTAATCTCACATATATGAGCATTAAAATTAGTATCATTAATACTATATATAGTGTGCTGAATTCCTTCTCGCTTTAAACCGTCCGGAGATATCATATTCATAGAAGTATCGCAATTATCATCGAAAGTTCAGGACCGTTGGGAATTTGTTGAAAAATAGCTCATTTATAGGCAAAATCAAAATATGACCTCCTATATTATACATGCAAACATCACTTACATTCTTAAAAGGTAAGATCATGGTCCCAAGTCGTTTCGTAATAACAGTCATAGGTATCGACAAGGTCGGTATTGTAGCAGGCATCACACGGGTGATGGCGGATTTCAACGTCAATATCGTTGACATCAGCCAGACGATCATGCAGTCCCTGTTCACAATGATAATGCTCGCAGAGATAAAAGAAGATAACTTCGACCTCTCATCTTTCCAGAAAGCCATGGCAGCTAAAGGGCATGAGTTCGGGGTCGAGGTCAAAGTGCAACATGAGGACACTTTCCGCTTCATGCACAGGATATAAGCCCGGAGGCCTTTGAATGCTGATCCATCCCGAAGAGATCCTTGAGACCATCAAAATGGTGACCAATGAGAACCTTGACATCAGGACCGTCACCATGGGCATAAGCATGCGCGACTGCTGCCATCCCGATATCGACACTTTCAACGAGAACATCTATGAAAAGATAACCACCTGCGCAAAAGACCTGGTAAAGACCACCGACGATGTGCAGAGCCTCTACGGTATTCCTATCATCAACAAAAGGATATCCGTAACTCCCATCGCCATCGTTGCGGAAAGCTGCAAAGAGCCGGACCTCACCTCCGTTGCCCGGACACTGGACAGGGCTGCCCACGACGTAGGCATAGACTTCATAGGTGGGTTCAGTGCCCTTGTACAGAAAGGCATGACTCCGGGCGACCTGCGGCTCATTAACTCAGTCCCCCAGGCACTGGCAAGCACAAAGAAAGTCTGCTCGTCCATTAATGTCGCCACAACAAAGGCCGGCATAAACATGGACGCTGTGGCCCTCATGGGCAGGGTGATAAAGGAAACCGCCCACCTTACCCGCGACCAGGGGGGTATCGGTTGCGCTAAGTTCGTGGTCTTTGCAAACGCGCCCGACGACAATCCCTTCATGGCAGGAGCTTTCCACGGCATAGGTGAGCCCGAGTGCACCATCAATGTCGGTGTCAGCGGCCCCGGAGTGGTCAACTCGGCCGTGCGCGCCCTGGAGAACCCTTCACTTGGCGACATCTCGGAGTGCATCAAGAAGACCGCATTCAAGATAACCCGCGTAGGAGAGGTCATCGGCAAAGAGGTCGCCCGGCGCCTCAACGCAAAGTTTGGCGTTCTTGACCTGTCCCTGGCCCCGACGCCAGCCATCGGTGACAGTGTCGCCGCAATACTTGAGGCCATGGGTCTGGAAAGTTGCGGCACCCACGGCACAACTGCCGCACTCGCACTCCTCAACGATGCTGTCAAAAAAGGCGGCTCTATGGCCTCCTCCTCTGTCGGGGGCTTAAGCGGGGCCTTCATCCCGGTAAGCGAGGACGCAGGCATGATAGACGCAGTATTACGTGGCTCCCTCAGCCTTGATAAGCTTGAGGCGATGACCAGCGTATGCTCGGTAGGGCTTGACATGATAGCTATCCCCGGTGACACTCCTGCATCCACGATCTCTGCCATAATCGCAGATGAGATGGCCATTGGCATGATAAATAAGAAAACAACGGCTGTAAGGCTCATCCCCGTCCCGGGTAAGACCGTGGGTGACATGGTCGAGTTCGGTGGCCTGCTTGGCAGGGCCCCTGTCATGCCTGTGAACAGGTACAGTTCCGAGAAATTCATCGCAAGGGGCGGCAGGATCCCCGCACCCATACAGGCGCTGACAAACTGATGGCAATTCTTCCACAGTTTCAGATAGCCATCAGTCAGACCGGCGGCCGGGCAGGATATATTCAGGAGTTGCCATGATAATAACGCTGATAGGAATGCCGGGCGCCGGGAAAAGTTCTGTCGGGAAAAGGCTTGCACGCCTCACGGGGTATGCCTTTATCGACACTGACAATCTGATCATCCACGCAGCAGGCTCCCTGCTCCAGAAAATTGTGGATGAGCAAGGTGACATGGCGCTCATAGGTGTTGAGGAGCAGAGTATTCTTGGCCTTCAGTTAAAGGGCAACAGTATCATTGCAACAGGTGGAAGTGTGGTCTACTCCGAAAAAGCAATGCAATTCCTCAAAGCAAACTCGGTCGTTGTTTACCTCGACGTACCCTTCGAGACCATCGCCCGAAGGCTTTCCAATATTGATACAAGGGGCGTTGTAGGTCTCAAGGGCAAGGGCCTGCGGGAACTCTACCGGGAGCGTACAGGACTTTACACATTTTATGCCGATATGACCGTCAAGGTCGGTGCCAGGGATAAAGTGCAGGATGTAGTAACCCGGATTTGGGAAAAGGTACAGGATAAGAAACTCTGAATCTCCTATGCTTGCACCTCACAATATTCCTCTACAAAGATATACTACCTGGGGATCGTTTCCCTACTCTCTGTGGCCTTGTTGATGTCTGGCATCTTTGGGGAAAATGATTCGGACCCACGATATTAAAAAGAGTAGTAGGTCCTTTACACTCGACACAAACAAGTTGTCTCTGTCGACAAATGTGCAGCGATTATCCCTTTTAGATATTTTCAGTACCTTCTTTGGATGACATGTCAAAAGCAGGCACATATGGCTTTATGTCGATTACCGGTGTTTCATCCAGTGCATCAAGACCTTTGACCACCAGCTCTCTTCCTCTTCTTTCGATTAATTCTGCAACGGTAACTCCGATAGGGCTTGGCCTTCCCGGGGTCCTTGAGGCAAAGACACCTTTCACCCCTCCCACTCTTCTCTCTGCTATTAGCTCATATCCTTCTGACCTGTCAAAATAGAAAATCACCTGGATGTGTTTGTTTTCTTCAATTCTATACAGGCCGTCCTCATACTCCTCATTGACCACTATCACACTTATTGCCTTGCGCATCTCTTCCGGGTTTGCCGGTTCACTGAATGAGCTTTTTATCCTGCCTATGCATTGTACTTCCATTTTTACCACCTTTATTTATTACTTACACGTCACTCTTTTTTGGTACGGATGGAATATGAGGGGATACCTGGAAGAAAAATCGGACTTGCCGCTATTAATTCTCCTATGTGCGCCACCACATCTTCACCCTGGTGGAGCTTGCATCGTAGATATAGCCCCCGTTCTCCCTTTTAAGATTCTCTTTCAGGTAGTGCTCAAGTATTGCTTTCTGCTTGTTGTCTGCAAGTGAGAAATGGTTTGATAGCTGCTCTACTGCTTCATCAAGGGAGGAGTATGTTTCTGTGCGCCCAAGTTTGAAAGTTTCCACATCGGGATAAATACTCATGTTGTACAGTACATTGTAAAGCACATCGCACTTCGGCGTTATATGGTATTCAGTTCCATGAAGCTGTGGCCATATTTTCCTGGAATGTATATCCCATGATGTCTCACCGGCAAACCAGTAGAGATAGATGTATCCACAGGATACTGCCTGCATGTCCTCTATGGCCTTTCGGATGTTCGGCATCCCTAAGGAAAATGATGCGATTATCACGTCATAAGGTCCATCAAGGTCCTGCGAAATATCGATATCTTCCCATTTCTTCTTAACAACTGAGATATTGTCGCACCCATATTCGGCCATGTTCTCCTCAAGAACCTCTATCATGCCTTTTGAAGGCTCAACAGCAGTTACGGATCTTACCTTCTCTGCAAGCGGGATTGCGAGTGTTCCGGGGCCAGCTCCAATATCCAGGACTCTGGAGTGTGGTGTGATGTGTAGGGATCTGATGGTTTCCCGGGACCTTTTCTGGTTATCTCTTTGTGACATTTCCCAAAATCTTTTCGCACTCTCCTTTTCTTCCCATATGGATGCGCACTCTTTCCTGTTACTGCACTGCTGATGCCTTTTCATCTGCTCTATCCAGACATCATTCCAATCAATATTCTGAGAATTCATGGTGTTCCTCCTGAATCTTTATTTGCATGGGGTCATGTGGCCGGATCTCACACGGGTATTACTACTGATACATCCATGTAGTTCTGTATGGTGACAGGTACCCCGTAAACCTCTTCGATAGTCTGCGGCGTGATCTCACCCATACTGCCTGCCGCAAAGATAGTGCCGTTCTTCAGGAACAGGAACTTGTCAGCATACCTGAAGGCAAGGTTGAGGTCATGCATTGTCATTACTGCCGAGACATTCTCTTTCCTGACAACATCCCTTACGATGTTAAGTATCTCCAGCTGATTTCTAAGGTCAAGGCTGCTTGTTGGCTCGTCAAGCAGAAGCAGTTTTGGGTTCTGTGCAATGGCGCGTGCAATCCCCACTTTCTGGAGCTCGCCTCCGCTGAGCTCATCAATGTACCTCAGGGCAAGCTCCTCAAGATGCAGTTTCCTGATGGTTGCCTCAACCAGCATCACATCTTCAGTAGTGATGTTCCATTTTATATGTGGCATCCTGCCCAGCAGAATAGCATCAAAGGCTGTCAGCCTGGCACATTCACAGCGCTGGGGTACGTATCCCATGCGTCGTGCAATGTCTATCTGCTCAAGTTTGAGGACATCTTCCTTGTCCACGAGTATGGTGCCGCTCTTTGGCTTGAGGATGGCGTTCATACATTTGAGCAGTGTGGTCTTTCCCACTCCGTTCGGTCCCAATATGGCTAATATCTCGTTCTTCTTCAGGTGAAATCTTATGTCCGTGAGTACTTCTTTGCTACGGTACTGGAATTCCACTCCGTTGACTTCTAATATCATATTCTTCTCCCCTTGAGTATAAGATAAATGAAGGTAGGTGCTCCCAGGAATGATGTCAGTACGGCTACCGGAAGCTGGTATGGCTGCATCATGACCCTTGCCACGGTATCTGCACAGAGCAGCAGCAGGGATCCCATAACGATGCTTCCTGCTATCAGGAAGCGATGGTCATCCCCGATGATGCGGCGCGCCATGTGGGGACATATCAATCCGATAAAGCCTATAACTCCCAGGAATGCCACAATGATGGCAGTTACAAGAGATGACCATATCATTCCCCAGAGCCGGACTCGTTCTACGTTGACACCAAGACCTTTGGCGGTCTCATCTCCTGCATCAATGGCATTGTACTTCCAGCGGTTGAAGATGAAATAAACAATAGAAACCGCGACTATGGCAGTGATAAGCCCCAATTCCTCCCAGCTTGCCCTGGCCGTATCTCCAAAAGTCCAGAATACCATGGATGCCAGTTGCACATCGTCTGCAAAGTACTGGAGGAACATGGTCCCGGCTGTGAACAGTGAGCCCATCGCCACGCCCACAAGGATCATAACTTCAGGCGTTGTCCCCCGGATCCTGGCAAACATCAGTATGATTGCAGTCACAAGCATCGCGAACACGAATGCTGCCACGGTTGTCACATAGGGATTGTTGATGGTCACCGCGTCTCCGATCCGGCTGCTTGTGCTGCCTGCACCCAGGATTATGACAGAGAACGCTGCCCCGAAGGCCGCTGCATTGGATATTCCAAGTGTGAAAGGTGAACCCAAAGGATTGCGGAGTATGGACTGCATCACTACTCCCGATACTGCCAACCCGGCACCTGCAACAATGGCCGTCAGGACCTGGGGGAGGCGGACATTCCATATTATGCTGTCCCACGTTGTAGAAACACTGTATCCTGCAAGTGTCCTTACAACATCCATGGGTGGGATATCCACCGAACCTGTGGCTATTGATAGGATGGAAGCCACAAACAGGAGCACAAGTCCTGCAAGGATGTAGGTTCTTTTTCTGCCTGTGTGCTCCCTGTATCTTGCAGCTATGTCTCCTTCTTTACTGTTCATCCTTTCACCGTGTCCTTGTATCTCACACTTCCAGCTTCGTGAATGCAGGAATACTAAAGGCGTTCAGCATGTTGTCGTAGACATTCCTGCCTACATCCTCATCGCCCCTGCCAACAAGGAACGTGTATATCTCTGTTGCCTTATCCTCGAGTACCACATCCTCAAACCTGTCCGGGTACAGGAGCTTTCCGGCGAAATAGGCATCTACAAGCACAGAGCCCTGGTTTTGCGTGTACCAGTTATAAGGCAGCACCCCATATACTTCCCCGCTCTTCACCGCCCTGAGTTGCCTGTAGGAGTTGTCGTTCTGAAGCTGGTACAGGGCGCTGGACTTGTCTTCGGACTGGGTTGTCGAGAGGTCGACAAATATGACCTGCGGGTCCCAGCCAAGTATACTCTCTTTTGCAACCTCTGCTGTGCTGAGGTTCTTAGGATCGTATGCGACATTCTTTGCATTTACGAAATGGAACGGAGGATACGTGGGTTCTGTCGACTGGAATCCGTGCGGACCTGAGCGGGCTATGCCACCTACATAGCAGGTAATCTTCTCTTCCTCAGGCACATCTGCAGTACGCTCGTTCAGATCTGCGATGGTCGCCTCAAAGAAGGATACGAGCTCCTCTGCCCGGTTCTCTTTCCCCATTACCTCTCCCATAATGCGCAGAGACTGGTACATGTCTGCCTTGTTATTGACCATGTCTCCGTAGTTGAGGGCAATCACAGGTATCCCGGTTTTTTTCTGCAATTCTGCGGGATCATAGCCTGCCGTGGAATACATTTTGAAGATAACCTGTGGCTGTGGGTCAAGCATCAGTATCTTCTCGGGGTCATCATTTCCCCTGAATTCTCCAAACACAGGATAATCCTTGAACTGTGGATTTGCAAGTGCATATGGACGGGCATCGTATTTTGATTGCTGGGCTTCAATGCTGTCCACTGCAACAATCCTCTCCTGTGCCTCAAGATAAGTAAGGTAGCGTAAGGCACCGGAACCGGAGCATATGACGTGTTCCGGGGACTTGGGGACTTCCACGGTTCTGCCAAGGGCGTCTGTCACAGTTATTGTTTCTCCGGTACCGGACTGTGCATTTATGGCGGTTGAAGGTCTCTCCATACACCCTGCAGAGAATGTGATAAAGATTAGCATTGTGATAATCGATATGGCTAAAATCATATGTCTGTTTTTTTGCATTTCATATTCCCCTGTGCTAAATTATAATCTCAATTGCCACCTTTAGTATTAAAATTTTACTATTTATTCATACTTAATGTAACAATAAATCCTAAATATACTACTCTCGTGTTTGCATGATGCGTGATATGTGCAGGAAGCAGGGTCATGAACACCGGCGACGATGCCCTTGTAATGGCCAGCAGCAAGAGCATTTCCCTTAAGTCAAAACAGGGTCTCGATCTTCATGGCGGTATCAGTATCAAGACCGAGGACACAACTGCATCTGACCTGAAGTTCACCTGAGACAGAAGGTTACCATCAAGGTGGACGATTGCCCGGAATGTCCGGAGTGCCCGCAGGAAAATACCGGCTCTGGAAACAATGAGGCATCAAACACTTCTGATGCAGACATGCAGGCAATTCCTGATATAACTGGAACGGGATCCGCAGTAAAACAACCGGAAGCATACTCACAGGTTACAGGAGACTCTGTCGCAGCTCCGGGATTTGGGATATTATTCGCTTTGCGGGGAATAATTGTCGCAGCAAGGATAAAAAGATAAGTGCAGGTTGAGGTCCGGCCTCAACCATATATTTTAAAGATTACCAGCCTCTTGTGTACACTTCAAAACAAGGGATGCATACGAATTCCCCATTCTGCACCCTGGTGCGGGATTCAGCCATCATCTCTCCGCATTTTGCACATTTCAGGGAATTGAATATCCGGGCCTTGTGAGGTATCTCTGCATCCACGAATCTGATATCGAACATTTCCTCAACAGAAGTGTGCCTCATGGTGTGGGATATACCTTCCATGCGCTCTCTAAAGTCTTTTGCTTCTTCCTCGGTAGCCTTCCCTGACATTACCTTGGGGCGCAGCTTGTTCACTTCGGGATCGATGTTGTCTATGTTGAAACTTGCCTTCAGGGCAATCCTGACAGCCTTGCCGCTATCCCTGCATATGAATGTGAAAACTTGTTTTGCATGGTCCCGGTAGATGAGATTGCCTTTGCCTATGGTGCAGCCTGTAAGCACCTGCACGGTGTCGACCCCGCATGCATCGTTCTCTGCAATGGTGACGAGCTCCTCATCGATATCCCTCTCGGTATGAAGTTTTTCCAGGGCTGCTTTTGCGGCGATGTAGCCAATTGTGAGCCCGGGGCAGACATGGCCATGGAACTTTGCTGCCTCTTCGAAGGAAGGTATCTGCAAGGTTGTGGTTTCGGTTGAACTTTCCTGCATATTTATCAGGGATGATGGAGGGCAGTAATACTTTTAATACTTTTCGTAATATCAGATATTACTCTCGGAATGCTTCCTCAAACATCTATCCTACCTTCCGGTTTCATTTAATAAGAATATGCATCGCTATTATATGCTATCTCACTCCAGCAAGATGATTGTGTACTGGGAGGGAACTGCATCATTTAAGGGGAATTTTTGAAGGGGTGTCCCTAATCTATCCAATGTTTTGTCCAGCCGTATCCCAAGGCCCATAAGGCATGGTCTGCGAATTGTCGGGTGGTGGCATGGCCCTTTGGAGCCCGCACAGTTGACCTCGGAATAATCACTGGTGGCACACCATGTGCACATGCCCGGAAAAGTAGCAAGGGCAGTATTGTATCCCAGTTCCCAGGCAAGCTTCTCAAGCTCGATACTTCCTGGCTGTATCCTTTCCTTACGCTCTCGAATCACTGTTTTTAAGGTGTCCTGATGTTTCTCTTTTGTACCTTTATCTTCAGGTGGAATGATGCTGTATTTTACAAAATTCTCACTGATCTCTCTTGAAAAACAGTTATCGGATTTCCAGTCTACAAGCAGCACCCATTCATAATCATTAAGCATTTTCCTGAACTCGTCCACCTGGGGTATGAACGGAGGGCAGACCTGGCTGCCATAACCATTGCAACCAAACTCGCATTTCAGGATTGTTCTGTTCTCAACGATTAAATATTCAACAGGTATTAGTCTGATACTTTTTGCTCCCTGCTCTTTGGACTTCTCTTCCAGAAGTCTGTAATTCTCTTCGGTTATTCTCATCCTTATGTATACTTGCATGGGCGCAGATTTAGTTTCTGCTCTCATATTCTAAATCTCATACTCTAAAATTCTTTCATTAGAGCCGTTATAAATATCTGGAAAATCTGGAAGGGTACACTTATTTGTAGCCCTGACAAAGAATACTCTAAAAGGCTATTAAAGGCGACATAAAAAGAAGTAGTGAGGTGCTCCGATCGGGATTCGAACCCGAGTCGCAGGAGTGAGAGTCCTGCATGATTGGCCGTGCTACACTATCGGAGCAAGTTGTTTCGATTTGCTTTGGCTTAACAGCATCTCTGAAAGTAGTTTATAGAATATTAACCTTTCGTTAAATAATGGAGGGGTATGTTTGTTTCAGGCAAACATACCATGAGGGATATTGTTCTCTTCTTCCGAGACTACCTTATCGTAGGCGTCTGTCAGATCTTTCATGGTTATCTCTGTGCCACGCCTTCTCAGGACGAACATGCCGGCTTCCTTTGTGATTACCTTGATGTCTGCGCCGCTAAGGTTGACAGCCATTTTGGCGATACTCTCAATGTCTACGTCCGGGGCAAGTTTCATCTTGCGGGTGTGTATCTTGAAGATCTCTGTGCGGCCCTGTTCATCTGGTAGCGGAACCTCAATCACACGGTCAAAGCGTCCGGGACGTAGCAATGCAGGATCAAGCAGGTCTATCCGGTTAGTTGCGGCAATGATCTTTACGTTGTTTGTTGCATCAAATCCATCCATCTCGGCAAGCAACTGCAGCATAGTCCTGTTGACCTCTGCAGATCCCGTCGTGCCGTCGTGTGTGCGCATGCCACCCACTGCATCGATCTCGTCAATGAAAAGGATGGTTGGTGCTTTGTCGCGAGCCATCTGGAAAACGTCCTTAACAAGTCGCGCACCTTCTCCTACAAATTTCTGGATGAGATCTGAACCTGACATTCGTATGAAAGTTGCCTGTGCGCGGGATGCAACAGCCTTTGCGATAAGTGTTTTACCTGTACCCGGGGCGCCATAGAGCAATACTCCGGTGGGTGGCTCGATGCCTATGCGCTCAAAGAGTTCGGGCTCTGTCAGAGGCAGTTCAACGGATTCAATGACCTCCTTAAGCACATCATCAAGCCCGCCTATCATATCATAGTCTATACCGGGTGATGTGATGAGTTCCATGACCTGCGCACGAACATCGGCAGCCCTGCTTATTATAGATACTATGGAAAATGCGGCATTGACGCAGACTCTCATTCCTGCCTGTATCTCGCCTTGGAAATGAGTTGGGATCTTAGTCACAACTTCCTGGTTGTTCCCATGCTGCCTTATGAGTGCCATGTCCTTTTCGACTTCCATGACACTTGCGATGAACAGGGGCGGCCTTGTCAGTTGCTCGATCTGTTTTTTGAGTTTACTGGATTCATCGAGGTAAGTATTCGCCATCATGCTTGCTTCAAGGAGTTTTGCACGCATGTTCTCGTTATTTACCTTAAGTATCTCGATCTCCTGCAGTAATGACTCTACATCCTTTTTATTAACCTCATCTGGCTCAGACTGAGCGGCCAGCTTTGGATTCTTAGTGTCAGCCGGTGATTCGGCACTACTGTTAGACATAGGGGCATACTATACGCACCATCTAATATAAACTCAACTATAGGACAATCATAAATCAAGCCTCATGGGTTTGCACCACAAGGTCGGTGAAAAAAGTCTGCCAATATCCGGTCATCTTTGCTTATTTCTCTGTGGTCTGCCCTTTCACTTAAAACACTGTTTTTGACAGTATTTTTTGTTGTACTGCATTTTAAGGTACAATATGACTTTATTCTCTAATTAAAGGTTTGAATGCTGTATTTGTTTGTTAAATCCCTCTCTTAATACCTCTATAGTACAAAAAAGAAATATTTATCTAGCATGAATTGCAGTTATTAAATTGTTCACTGGATAATTTGGCTGTATTAATCTCTTAAAAATATGAAAGAAGGAATAATATGCCTTTAATTGTCCTTAAAACAAATGAGCACTAAAATAAAAGAAAAGATTTATATATTATTACTTCCATTTAAGTAATTGCAAGGCACAACGCAACAAAGTGTTCCGGATGTGTTAACGCAACAACAGATCAAGATTAAACGAGCAACCATTATCTGAGGGGATAAATGGTTTGTGAATCCATTATATCTGAGGGGATGAATGGATCTGCAAAAAGAGGCAAAAAGATGAAGGTTCGGCTTGAGATCATCGATGAAGATGGCATTGAGAGCACAAATGTCGAGTTTGGCGGGAAGCACTGGAAACGGTGTCTTCTTGCATTCATTGACTCTATCGAGGACGAGAACCCAAAACACACCGAACCTTCGTCTGCTTACTCACACACTAATGTACCTTCTAATTCTGTTAATTACAATGCTGTTCCAGGTCCGGTACCTGGTACTAGTAGTGTTTATGATCATGCTGCCCAGCCTGTAATGCCGCAGTCTTCCTTGCAACAGCAGCAAGCTATGCAGCAGCAGGCTTTCTTCCAGCAGCAAGCTCAGCAACAGGCCCAGTACCAACAACAGCAGTCGCCTTATCCGCAGCAGTCTCAGTATTATCTACCTCCTTCGGTGGCCCCGTATTATTACTTTGGACAGCCGGCTCAGAATGTATCATCTATTAACTCCCAACAACCACTCCACTATCCACCAGTCCAGCCGGCTGCTCATGGGGTAATGCCCGTCAGGCAGCGTGTCACGGGACGCACCACCAGCTTACAGGAAAGGATGAATGATTCTTCTCTAACTATCAATGAAAGGCTTGAGCTCTTCCTGAAGTATGAGTACCCGCGTGTCTGGTTTTCCTCGCAGGACATCCAGCAGCACTATGAGCGGATATACGGGGCAATAAAACAGAGCACAGTCTCGACCTATCTTTCAAGAATGTTCCAGAAGGCCCTGCTGGAACGCCGTGGCAACAGGACACAGCGCGAGTATAGGTATATTGGTGACGAGGTTACCAGCCCGCGTCAGACGGTCCCGGGCCCGACAGGTATTCCACAGTTTCACAGGAACTCCATGGAATATGGTTAAGACAGAAGGTAACGTATCCTGAAATATGAGTTTTTTTCAAAATGCCCTCAAAACCGGCATTATTTTCTTATTCCTCGGTTTTATACTTGTTTTCTTAGGCACACTATTCTCTTCAGGTGAAAGCAATAGTGATTTCGGAGGCCTTATTCTCATTGGTCCGATACCGATAGCCTTTGGCTCCTCTCCCGCAATAACTTCTACTATGCTATGGGTAGGTATTGTGCTAGCATTCGTTTATCTCTTCGTGTACAGGAGAGTTCGATAATGTCTTTGATTATTTCTGCAGGTATGTCCCTTATATTCCTGGGCTTCATTCTTATCGTCATAGGATGTATCGGCTCCTTTCTGATGAATATTTTTGATAAAGGAGACCTTAAAACAGACGAATCTGGGAAGAGTGGATCTAAAACCCGTGTAAGGGGCGGTGGCATCATAATGATTGGCCCTGTCCCTATAATCGCAGGTTCTGACAGCGGAAGCGTAAAGACTCTCATAATGCTTGCCATAGTTCTGATAACAATATATTTCGTGTTTTCCTTCCTGTTACCTTTCCTGTCAATCCGGTGATATGTTGTAGTGAGCATGTGATCGTGTTGGCCTGTTATAAGTGTGACAGGGAGCTCGAATAAACATGCTCTTCCGTTGTGAACATGTTTATACAGGTTCAGTCCAATATTAGATTTAATGCGCCAGTTCAAACTTGTGTCCGATTACGAACCAAAGGGTGACCAACCCAAAGCTATAGCCCAGCTGACAGAGGGTATCCGGAAAAACATGAGGCAACAGACCTTGCTGGGTGTTACTGGTTCCGGCAAGACATTTACAGTGGCAAATGTCATCCAGAATGTGCAGATGCCTACACTTGTGATAGCACATAACAAGACACTTGCAGCGCAACTTTACTCTGAATTCAAGGAGTTTTTTCCGGATAATGCAGTGGAGTATTTTGTGAGCTATTATGATTATTACCAGCCTGAGGCCTATATACCCACTACGGATACCTATATTGAAAAGGATGCATCCATCAATGAGGAGATAGACAGGCTGCGCCTCTCGGCGACAAGGTCACTGCTTGAGCGCCGTGATGTGATCGTTGTATCCAGTGTGTCCTGTATCTACAACCTGGGTTCCCCCGAAGAATGGCGTAAGATGTCAATTTTGCTGACCGTGGGAGATGAACTTGACAGGGCATCCCTCTTTGAGGATCTTATCAACATACAGTATGAACGCAACGACATTGAATTCACGCAGGGTAAGTTTCGCTCCAGGGGAGACACTATTGAAGTATATCCGGCTCAGGAGCGCCAGGGTGTCCGTATAGAGCTATTCGGGGACGAGATAGACCGCGTAGCTTACTTTGACCCAGTTAGCGGGAAAGTGCTCCATGAACTAAGGCCGGGCGAGAGCACCATGATTTATCCTGCCAAGCACTTCGTCATGTCCGAGGAGCACATGGCCGGTGCGCTGGAGTCAATCGAAGCTGAGCTTGAAGTTGAGTTGCCCAAGCTCAAGTCCCAGAACAAGCTGCTTGAAGCACAAAGGCTTGAGCAGCGCACCAGGTTTGACCTGGAAATGATAAGGGAACTCGGATACTGCAGCGGTATAGAGAACTACTCACGTCACTTTGACGGAAGAAAACCCGGGGAGCCGCCTTCTTCCCTGTTGAATTTCTTCCCGGAAGATTACATGGTCGTCATTGATGAATCCCATGTCACCATCCCGCAGGTAAGGGGTATGCACAACGGTGACCGCGCAAGGAAGCAATCTCTTATTTCCTACGGTTTCCGCCTGCCTTCTGCGTACGATAATCGTCCCCTGAGATATGATGAGTTCGAAAGGCAGCTTAACTATGTCCTTTACGTATCCGCCACGCCTGCCGAATATGAGCTTCAGAGAAGCAGCGCCGTGGTGGAGCAGATCATCCGCCCTACAGGTCTTGTGGATCCGGAAATCATTGTGCGGCCTGTGGATAACCAGGTGGATGACCTCATCGGGGAGGTACGCAAGGTGACTGCTGCAGGTTATCGCACACTTGTGACAACTCTTACAAAAAGGATGGCTGAAGACCTTACCGATTATCTTGTAGAACTGGGTATCAGGGTGCGGTACATGCATTCTGATATTGATACTCTTCAGCGGGTTGAGATAGTAAGGGACCTTAGAAAGGGGGAATTCGACGTGCTTGTAGGCATAAACCTCCTGCGTGAGGGACTGGATATTCCTGAGGTGGCATTTGTTGCAATTCTCGATGCTGATAAAGAGGGCTTCCTGCGTTCGGAACGCTCTCTTATACAGACTATCGGGCGTGCATCCAGGAATGTGGACGGGCATGTGATACTGTATGCAGGAAACATTACCGGTTCAATGGAGCGTGCAATAAAGGAAACTAACAGGCGTCGCAAAATCCAGGTGGAATTCAATGAAAAGCACGGTATCACACCTAGATCCATACAGAAAGCACTGCAGAAAGAGATGGTCGAGAGCAAGGAATATCCTGAAGCCTCTGATATGATGATGATTGCGGAAGACCTGTCTGCAGTGGAGCTCTCGGACATTGTCATTGACCTTGAATCCGAAATGCACATGGCTGCCAAGAACCTTGAGTTTGAAAGGGCAGCTGAGCTTCGGGACAGGATAAAGGAGCTTCGTGAGAACTATGCGATCTGATTTTCTTTCATGATCATCTTCTGAGTATGCGCCGTACCCTACTCTTTGGTCTGCCGGGAATGCCTTCTCCCTCCCGGATACCCTTTCCTGTATAATGCAGGAACACATCATCGAGTGTGGGTTTGTGCAGGTTGACGGACTCTATGGTCAGCCCGAGTTGTGCGGTGGTTCCCAGAATATCCGGTATCTCACGCTCTCCGTTGGCGGCTGTGATGCGCACCACGTTTTCAGAGGTGGATATAGTATTCACTCCCGGGCGAGTGCTGAACTGTCCCACGAGTGCTCTGGCATTTGCTTCTGAGGTGAGGCCGAGTGTAATGATATCTCCGCCCAGGGATGACTTTAACTCATGCGGGGTGCCAATAGTTATTATCCTGCCGTGGTCGATGATTGCTATCCTGTTGCAGAGCTTGTCGGCCTCTTCCATATAGTGGGTGGTGAGCACCATGGTAATATTCTTATCCCGGTTCAGCTCCCGGATGTACTCCCATATATGGTTCCTTGTCTGGGGATCAAGCCCGATGGTCGGCTCGTCCAGGAAGAGCAGGTTTGGGTAATGCATGAGCCCCCGGGCTATCTCCAGGCGGCGCATCATCCCGCCTGAATACTTCTGGACTATCTCATTTTCCCACTTTGACAGCTCCACCAGTTCCAGGACCTCTTTCATCCTTTCAGAGCGTTGCTTCTTATTGAGGCCGTAGAGCCTGCCATGCAGATCCAGATTCTCCCTGCCCGTCAGTTTCTGGTCAAGGGTCGTTTCCTGGAATACCACGCCGATGGACTGACGGACCTTAGTGGGATTCCTGCTGATGTCATATCCCCACACAGTAGCTTTGCCTGATGTGGGCCTGAGCATTGTGGAGAGCATGGATATAAGAGTGGACTTGCCTGCCCCGTTGGGCCCAAGAAGCCCGAAAAGCTCCCCCTTCTCCACAGTGATGTCAATATTGTCCACTGCCATCAGGTTATCATACTGCTTGGTTATTCTCTCCGTGTGGATTGCGGCGTCGCTCATTCTTACCTCTGGAATAATGGCTTAACGTTCAAATATACTTATGTATTCAACGCCGGGCGAAAACGTTATATTCAAAAACCCCCTCTATGGGTTGCAATTTGCGCCGATGGTCTAGTGGCTATGACTGGGGCCTTCCAAGCCCTAAACCCGGGTTCGAATCCCGGTTGGCGCACTTTCATAACTTTTCTTTCAATGTCCGTTTTTTCAGTTTACCGTTTTTATAATTTGGTCTAGTTAAAAATCTTCTATTGTTCTATGTAGATCTTATAGAAGTCTATTTTTATATGACAATTGTGTTAGGCTTACATAACCACCATGGACCATTGCACACCCGCTTACATCCCACTGCCTGCGCGGATTCTTCACCACACAGATGCAGATAGCAGGGATGCAGGAGATATACATAAACTGGCTTAGGGGCGATTCTCTGAAAAAGAAGACATGGGCAAATAATTATCTGGAATTTGACCCGGAGTTAGTGAGGAAGGAGTATTTGTCATGTGTTCTGGAGTTGGTACAGCATATTAAGATAAAATGAAATACTTTTTATCCATATATATCTAATTTTTAATTATGTCCCTACCACCAGGCTTAGAAATACCAACTAACGCAGACATCATAAAAGCGTGTAATGAGTTTGAAACATATGAGACTAGAGACGTCATGTACAAAGTCGCCTTGTCACATATGCAAACCCACTGGAAGAAACCAGAAGATATGGCAGACGCAATAGGGGTTCTGTTATTAACGTGGAACCAATCATTTTATAGATATCACGGAAATTTTGACATAAAAAGATTAGAAGATTGTATCATCGATAACATGGACCTTCTGACCGAATTCAAAGAGAGAACCATAAGTTCACTATGCGATGAAGATAATGAACAAATTAGAAAACTATTCAATGGATTCAATGAAGCTCTTCAAGGAGCTTCCAGCGTGAAAAGTGCCGTATCAACAGTTAAAACACTTCATCTGTTAGCTCCAGAGTTTTTTCCATTATGGGATAGAGAGATAGCAAAGAGATACAAGGTAAATTATGATCGAAATCCTGATGAGAGCTATATTCAATTCTGCAAATATTCTCAAACAATGCATGAACATATAAAACACTACAAATTACCACCACTCAAAAAATCGATACTAAAAATAATGGATGAGTACAATTATTGCAAATACACAAAAGGATGGATTTAACATAAATATTTAAAACAAAAATCAACGGCAAAATGTTATTTGATAAGAACTGTTGCACTGATTTCTCTGAATCCTTTTATAGAACATGGCCTTCCACGGACGATTTCATTAAAAGAAGCAGGAGAAAAATCAATTCCATTCTCAATTAGCATCGGGTACAACATTCGAATATGCAATTCATGCAATTTTTTGTTGCCAAAATCTATTTGTCGTTTGCCGCGTGCTTCTCCTCTGTTACAAACTTCAATATTGTAACCTATTTTTTCTGCATTTTTGAAAAAGTTATTTACGAAATCGTCAACATTCATATTTTTCACCATCTACAATATTTTCAAATTGACTTTTAAACCTCCGTGGTTATATCAATTTCCATTTTGTTCAAAACGACTTATGTTCAGCATAAATACAGAATTTGATAATCAAAGTCTAAATCAAGTTGCACCCATCTTTCATACGTCGCATTTTCCTTCGGTATAAGGAGCATAGGGGGCGCCCTACGACCGCAGGCCCAATGAATCTTAAAAGGCAATTCTTGTTTTCTGCAGATTTCGCTGCAGTTGTTCCATGCATCAGTTAAGAAACAAGGAAAAAAACATGCAATAGGCTATAGTACAAATAAAGTCATGTTTGGATATGAAATATATCTACTGTACAAAAAGGCAGATTATCCTCGTAATTATAGGATAAAACAAATTGAGTCATAAACGAAGAATCAGTTTTTAACTAAAACACAAATAAAAGAATCATCTTCTAATTCAAAGAGCTTAGCACATCTTGAATAACTTTTATTTATCTTTTTTACAAATTCACTATCGCCTGTGTAAAAATGAATTGGTGCGATGTCAGGTAGATTTGTCATTAACTCATGAAAAATCCTTTCATCATTCATATCTTTAAAATAAGTGTCCAAGGTTACTTCTTTCACAGCTTTAAGGTGTTTATGATTTAAGACAACCAAACTGCCGCTATTTGGATAAATCTCGTCTATTCTTTTATACAAAGACTGAGAATGCTTAACTGAAAGCTCCGATAAAAAAGAAGGCAGCTTGAAACTATCGTTGTCTTTCAAGAAATCATTAACTTCATCGTACACTAAATCTAAAAAATTGGATATTCCCGGGTTTTCTGATTTAATTTGTCTGAATGATGTTATCAAATGCTCTTGATATTCCATTCGATTTAATCTTTTATTTTGAAAATTAGGTAAGAGCCGAATTATTTCAACGACTACCTGATTTATTCGATTTCGAAATAGATTCTGAGATTCAGTTAAAACAGTTGAAGACAAAAAAAACTTACCATCTTCACGTTCTTTGAAAATCATAATCGATTTATGGTGAAGCCTATCCTTAGAATTAACTGAAGCGACTAAAATATTAGAATCAATTGAAAAATTCATTTTTAAACCACTAAAGTTTCGAAAATAGCATCGTTATCCTCTAAATTTTTATTTAGCATGTAATTGCATAAACTCAGGCGAGAAAGAAAACTTTGAAGATCATCATATGATACTTTGCTTCTGTGGAAAGCTTCGATATAGAGCAAAGAATATGCTAACAGATGACTAAGGTCATTAATCTCTTTTTGTTTGTTAGGTGGAAGGTCCAAAGCTTCATTTATTATTTCCTGGATCAAATAAAACAATTGATCTAATAACAATAACTGAGCAACATCCTCGCTGTCATCCCACATACTAGAATTTATTTCATCTCTTATAGAAACAATTCTTCCATTAAGTTTCCTCAAGGACAATTTAAAAACTCTATGCATCTGTTTTTGTTCTATGTTCAATTTTCTGTGACTGAGCTCTTTAAAAATCTCACTAATTTCATTGAAATCAGCTATTTTTTGTTCTAGCTCATTGATGAATTCGTCATCATATAATCTATCCACGACAAGATCAGTCAGGATATCCATGAATTTTTCACGAGTTTCAAAATCAAAATTTGAAATTTTATCTATTTCTTTTTGGAATAAATACGATTGATGCATGGACCGTAAGTAGTCAATTGCACCTACAACAGGACGCACAATAAAAGTGACTCCATCAAACATGTCAGTAGAAAAACTGTTTAGAATAGAGTTTACTTGTCCAAATTCATCAATGCGGCAATTTTCCATAACAAACATGTATTTAAATTTCACTAATTTATAAGTTTCGAACAATTAGTTTTATCGATAAATCTCAATTTTAGAGATTTAGCAAAAAATGAGGTTTTACTATTTATTCAGTCACTTTATAGAAAGATACATTTTAACAAATGGAATAATGGCCTCGTTCAAAAGAAGAGTTAAGCCCACACCAAAGATCATACCGGCCATGAAGTAGTACATGTAATTGGTGACTATCTGGAACATCAAAGAGTCTGAAAGGTAATATTGATCATTGATGTAGATGAGATATGAAGAGGATATGTTAAAATCAGTCACTATTTTGCTCCTGAGAGTTTAACAGGTTATCTTCCAAGTCTTCATATTGAACAGCCGGCCTTCTGCGAAGTCGAGAAGATACACGGGATACCAGGTGGTTATCCTAGATGAGAAGGCAGCCAAGAACTCATGGACAGGACCCATACTATTTCTTATTGATAATTCTGAATAAGTATTTATCCTTTTGACAAAAACTAATCATGCTTGTTTTCATACGTCTGCAGTTTCCACAAATCCGCATACAGACATCCTTTAACAAAATGCTCGTTCCCTCTCACCTTACACATATTCCGGAAATTCTGGATTCATAATATACACACCTCGTTGCTGCATACTGTCGCTGTTGCACTCTTTGAGTAGGACGCCTTTTTTCACAAGCCTTTGGCTGACCGGCCGGTTGGCCTGGCAGGACTCGATAGCATCCTAAAAAATGAAGGAATTTAATCTCTTCCTATTATACAAGCATGAAAATTTTATTTCCTTCTGTCTCACTAAACAGGGAAAAAAGTGATTTTTCAGAAATCCATTGGAATAATTTCTTTTATTTGTTGATTCAGATGACAAAATCATTATAACCGATCATTACTAATTAATAATGGGGAGTTATTGTAATGTCTTTGCTGATCTACATTGTAATTTCATTAATAGGAATAGGTATAGTTGGTTTAGGACTGGTCATTCAAAAAGCTACTTTTAACATAGTGGGATTACTGTCTTTATTATTAGGAACTTCTATTTCGATTTTATCTGTACTTCTGGCGGCTTTATTCCTTGAAACATACCCTGCATTTTTATTTATGCTTCCAGTAATATAATTCCAGCGCCAGAGTATTTTTAAATACTTTCCATTATCTGACGGACTGAGCGGTTGGCATGGCATACTCCGAATATATTCACTCGCTTAGGGAGTAGCTCAGATTTTTGGATTTCTTGAAGGCCTCAGTACTATTACTCGGGGCCTGTTGTTTCAGCACACAGATTTGAGCCAACGATGGCTGTTTTCATGCATTCTCAGCAAGTTGCTTGAGCTTTTGGAGTGCTTTAGGCCAGGTAGTTTGGAACATCTCTTCGTATTCTCCCTCCGCCGTGTCCACGTCTACCAGTACTTCTGTTCTGTCGCCCATTTCCTTAAACGTGTAGTTTTCAAATGCACCGGCCCATTCATTCACAGCTTCACTTGAAGTGTCTTCTTTTCCGTTTTGAACAATGCCGATGTGCTCGATAGATATGTACTCGTATGGCCGGTTCTCTCTTATCAGGCTCACCATGCCGGACATAGCACCTGTCTCTTCGGGTCCGAGGAAAAGCATCTTGCTTCCTTTGCTCCAGTCACCTATATAGTGTGAACCGGGTGAAAATACCTCCGTCCACTGCCGATAAGAATCCTTGCCAAGCATAGTGTCCCATACCTTTTCTTTTGGTGCGTTGATAACGATTGAATAATGCAGTTTGCGCATTCTATCTCCTCCTTTCATTTTCACTTTCAAATTCCCGTTGACTCTCAATTCCACTTCTATTCCATTCCCTTCCGACCATTGCCGGCAACAACACACCTACAATAAAAAGGGTATTGTACAATTTTAATCAGGGATTATGAAATAAATATCTATTGAATTTTGGTTCTGTAGTAGGCAAAAAGTGACGCACTGCGCCACAAATCGTTTCTTCTCCTCTAGTCACATTTAAAGGCTTCTTTAAATCTTCCCCAACTACGCCTATTAATAGCTAACAAACCTGCATACATCCCATCTTCACGAAATGCTCATTCCCTCCGGCCTTGTACATGTTCAGGAAATCCCTGGTGACTGGGCTCACGATGTAGACGTCTCGCTGTTCCAAGTAATAGCTGTCGTATTTTTTGAGGAGGGCACGTTTTTGGCAAGGCGCTGACAGACTGAGCGGTTGGCTTGGCATGAATCAAAGGCGCCGTAATCCTTGAGAGTATAGATTCGATCTTCAGATTCCTTGTAGGCTATGACTTGAAGCGGATTTCCTTCATCCTTCGTTATATATCTCGTACATCACAGTATCATTGAGCGGCTTTCGTTCTGTGGTATGGCGGTCGGCGCTCAGAAAATCCTTATCAGGATAGCCTAAGAGAAGTAATGCAGTGGGTTCAATGTATTCGGGTATGTTGAACTCTTTTCTGATGATCTTGGGGTCAAACAGTCCGACCATTACACTTCCGATGTTCAGTTCCCTTGCTGCAAGCATCATGTGATCGCAAACAATACCAATGTCCAGATCTCCTGAGCACTTTCCGTCAAATGGTCTTATCAGGGCATTTCTTTTATCCTGGCATACAATGAGAACACACTGAGAGCCGAAAGTCTGGTATGCTTTTTGGATTTTGAGGATATTATCCGGTTGCCGGACAACGATGATCCGCTGAGGTTGCTGATTGCAGGCGCTTGGAGCTACACGTCCGGCAGACAAAATACGGTCAAGATGGCTTTTGTCTATTGTTCTTTCTGTAAATCCTCGTGTAGTGCAACGCTGTTTTGCCAATTCTAAAAAGTCCATACTACAGATCTCTCCGTTCGCACACTATAACATTCACTTGTCCTGAAAACAAGTAGCTGAATTGTTATTCTTTACTACCTGTCCACAAACTTATACGTAATGTGGTACATAATTACTTACAGTTTACTATACTAATTTACCCGGGTACAATCCTCCCTTCACAAACTGTTCGTGATCTCTGACTTTATACACATTCAGGAAATCCCGGATAATCGGGCCCATTTCAGGCATTGATCAGCCGTGATATCCTTGAGACCTGGGGCTGCTTTGAGAGCATGTACATCAAAGCAGGCAGGCCGGAGCCTGATATGTGGTGGAGGAGGCTTCTTGTTCCATTATTTATCCGGGGATTCCTTTCCAATAAGTCGCTTCCCAGAAAGCGGAGGAGTCTGTCAAATGGTCTCATGCCTGTAGTAAAGCCGGCTTCTTCTCTGATATCTTTTCCCATGCTGAAGGCAAGTTCTATCCAGGAGTCCAGTTCTCCCGTGATATGCTTCAACACGGGCTGGTCTATAACCATACAGGAACGGCCTTTTGTGATGTTGGAAAAATAGTCGTGGAATGTATCGCCTTTGGCAAGGGTATATGCCTTGCCTATGCTTCCTGTATGGCTGTCAGTTGTAACAGCAATTCCTTTTCCGTACTTTTGTGCAAGTTCCATCGTTAGCAGGTTCTTCTGATTCAGGTCCTGCATATTGTATTCGATGACCGGGAAATGCTTTACAAGTTCAGGGATCGCAGGGATATTGGGTATATCGCCTCTCAGAAACCAGAAAGGATGATTGTAAATATATGGCAGTTCATTGCTTTTGAAATAATCTATAAGGCTGTAAATATCATTTTCCTGATTCGCCATGGCCTGGAACTCTGCATACTGCTCCCTTTCGAACCCAAAGACGTTAATATGTACGGTGTGCCCCACGTTAAGCGGATCGGTGACGGACAGTTCCACTCCCGGTATGAGGTTCTCCTGCTTCCACCCCATGATATCATGGGCTTTAACAGTGTCATGGTCCGTGAAGGTTATGAAATCAAGACCTCTGGCTCTTCCTTTTTGCAGGAGTTTTTCAGGATGCATAGATTCCGCAGACAGGACATCGTATGAACAGCATGTATGGACATGGAGGTCTGCTTTATGCCATCCTTTTTCCACAAGTTCAGCAGCCTTATCGGAAGAAATTATTTCTTGTTTACTGGAATCTTTTCCATGTGGCAAGATCATCACACTTGTTAAGTTGTCACCGATATCACAGCACAATAATCAATTGTACACTTATCAATATAACAAGGGCGAAGTAAATACTTTGTGTACTTAACTTATAGTCCTCGCATAAAATATATAAAAATAGTATGTAGTAGAATCTGGAATCGGATTTAAACCTGCACGTTTAAAGATTCTCATTATCTTCGGAGCACCCTCAGCAGATATCCTGTCATTTAAGGGATGATCTCAGGCGTTGACCATCCTTTCTATCCTGGTCACCTGTGACTTTTTGGAAAGCATGTGCAGGAATACCGGCAAACGGGAGCCTGCTACCTGTCTTGCCAGAGTTGCTGTTGCCTTATTTAATTTATTGCTCCCGTCCGGCATGTCTCTTGCCAGAGCGCTCATCACCCTGTCGACAGCATCAATTCCGGTGGAAAAACCAGTTTCTTCCCATATACCTTTATCGATGTTGAACAATAGCTCGATAAGACCTCCTAATTCTGCAGCAAAGTGTTTCCAAGCGGGCTCCTCCATAACCAGGTAAGAACGCCCCTTGCTGATATTGGAAAAGTATTCGCGGAAAGTATCTCCCTGTGCGAGTGTATATACCTTTCCGATATTCCCGGTATGGCTGTCAGTGTTAATTGCCATTCCCTTGTTATATCGCTGTGCCAGGACCATGGAGAAGAAATTCTTCTGCCGGAGATCCTGAGCATTATACTCCACCACAGGAAAATGCTTAACGAGCTCTGGCACTGCAAGTATATTTGGCTTTTCACCGAACTTGAACCAGAAGGGGTGGTTGTAGATATAAGGCAGGTCATTACTTTTAAGATAGTCAATAATGCTGTAAATGTTCTTCTCATTCTTTGCCAGAAGCTCTATCTCCTGATATTGCTCCCTGTCAAATGCGAAGGCGTTCATATGCACTGTATGTCCTACATTTTCGATGTCCTTTACGGATATCTCTACGCCTGGGGTCAGGTCCTCCCTGTTCCATCCAAGCATATCGTAGGCCTTTATAGTATCATGGTCTGTGAACGTGACATAGTCAAGTCCCATACTTTTCGCTTTCTCAAAAAGGCGGGCGGGGTGGGTCTGCCAGGCAGGAGGGACATCGTGCGAGCAGCAGGTATGTACATGCATATCAGCTTTGCACCATCCGTCCTCCATAAGTTCGGCTGCCTTTTCTGAAGAAATGATCTTATCTTTTATCTCGGAGGTCTGAAACAATTTATCACAGCGCGGTTTGTGGGTGGTGGTTATAAAGTACAATCTGTGAAACGGGATGGTATATAACTATATTCATTAATTACGTATTTTAAATACTAAATATATATCTGCACATACTGCTATGTATTATTTATTATTATGTTATTAGTGAAATAATATATGATTGTCATCTATTCCTTTCTGTCCGATTCTCATAGTTTGATCTGCTGTAATTATTCCTGTACTTATTCCTTATTTTTCCAGGTCATTTTTTGCTAAAGCCTTTAAATTTGCAGGTCTATTATCTTTTATGGTGAGATCAGGGATCGTTTCTGGGATGCTGGCTGCAGTCATCATGTTCGGGGTGTGTAAGAATGCAGAAGCAGGTAACTAATGAGGTTGGATGATGGTGAATATCAACAGATCGATCTTCGTTTTCAGGAGGGACCTGCGCATTGACGACAATCTGGGTCTCAGGGCAGCCGTGGAGTCTTCAGATGAGGTAATTACTTGCTTCATATTTGACCCGAGGCTCGCAAACTCCCATCGGCTTGGTTTCAATCCCAACGCCTTCCAGTTCCTGCTTGAGTCACTGGAAGATCTTCAGATGCAGTTCAAGGCAAGAGGCGGCAGACTGTATCTTTTCTCCGGGATAGCCGAGGATGTTATCGGCCAGCTTGCGGGCAAGCTAGGTGCGGATGCAGTCTTTGTCAATGAGGATTATACTCCTTTCAGCAGGCGAAGGGATGAAGCAATAAGGAATACATGTAAAGGTCTGGATGTTAAGTTCACACAAGTACATGACTGCCTGCTCAATGAACCGGGAACAGTTCTCACCCGGCAGGGACGGCCTTATGTTGTTTTCTCTCAGTTCTTTCGTGCAGGCTCAAAAAATAATATTGCTCTTCCTTCTATGATCACAGAAGGCAAGTTCTATTCCGGTGAACCGGGTATTGAAGAAACACCGGCTCCTGAGAAGCTGCTCCCGCTGAAGAACGAAAAGCTGTTTTCCCGCGGTGGGAGAACACAGGCCCTCCTGGTACTGGAAGACCTGTCACGATTTGAGAACTATGTCGCTGAGCGTGACTATCCTTCACTTCAGGGTACAACGGGGCTTTCAGCGCATAACAAACTTGGGACCATATCCATAAGAGAGTTTTACCATTATGTTCGAAATGAACTTGGGGAAGACCACCCGCTGATCAGGCAGTTATACTGGCGTGACTTCTTCACTCATATCGCACATCATTTTCCTTTTGTGTTCAGGCAATCTTTCAAGGAAAAATTCCGGAATATCCAGTGGGATTACAACAATTCCTTTTTCCACGCCTGGTGTTCGGGAAATACCGGCTTTCCCATAGTTGACGCAGGCATGAGACAGTTGAACGCGACTGGATTCATGCACAACAGAGTGAGGATGATAGTGGCATCTTTCCTTGTAAAGGACCTGCATATCGACTGGTATCCTGGGGAGAGATATTTCGCAAGCAAGCTCGTGGACTATGACCCGTGTGTAAATAACGGTAATTGGCAGTGGTCAGCTTCTACTGGTGCGGATTCGCAGCCATATTTCCGAATCTTCAATCCCTGGCTTCAGCAGAGAAAGTATGATCCTGAATGTGAGTATATCCGAAAGTGGGTGCCGGAGCTCAGGGAAATGGATGCTGCCGGGATACATGGTCTGGAAAGGAATAAGCCGCCGATTTCTACCGGATATCCGTCTGCAATAATTGACCATAAAGAAGAAAGGGACCGGACGTTGGCAGTGTTTGGCTCTCTGTAAATTCCAAGACTGCATTTGGTTGAGAATATATGTTTATTGCCAGCTCTATTGGAGAGTTCAATTTGATTGGATCAGGCTTAAATAGTCATCTTGACTAATCAGAGAGTTTCACTTAAGGTGCGGGGATAAATGGTAAGCGATGAAGAAATGCTGTCGGATAGTGTGTGGAGTCTCTTTCGCAGGTTCACTTTTCCTGCCATGGCCGGTATATTAGTGGCCGGTATCCAGACCATTATTGACGGTGTTTTCATCGGTAACGGCGTGGGAAGCGATGGACTTGCCGGAGTGACACTTGCCTTCCCTTTTGTGATGTTTATTGTGGCTGCCGGTATTATGATCGGCATGGGGTCTGCCAGCCTTGTGGCTCTTGAACTGGGAAGGTCGCACCGGGACAGAGCCAGGGGAATAATGTCCAATATCTTTCCTCTTGTGTTTGCAGCAGGCCTGGTTATCACAGTGATGGGCCTGTTCCTAGGACCATCGCTAATCGGCATGTTCGATACCAGCGATATTGTAAGGTCAATGTCGGAAGACTACATGAACGTGATATTCATGGGATCGGTATTCATCCTTCTTGCCCTGACCCTTGACCCGCTTGTGAGGAACGACGGCTATCCTTTGCTGGCAATGAGGGCCATGATCCTTGCTGTATTGGTCAACATAGTGCTGGACTACATTTTCGTCATAATGCTGGACATGCAGCTCTTCGGGGCGGCGCTTGCTACAGTTCTCGCCTTTGCTTTGAGCGCAAGCATCCTTTCAGTGCACTTTTTCAGCCAGAAGACCGGCCTTCGGGTGAGCTTTGGCACAATGAGGTTCCAGCCTCGTGAAGTGCTGAGAATAGTTGAGAGCGGCCTTCCTTCATTTGTGATGCAGCTCTCTGTGGCTGTGCTGTTCCTGGCTCACAATTTCGTGCTGCTGCAGTACGGAGACGAAGGGGTCATTTCTGCATACGGGATAATCGGTTATTCTTTTGCGATATTCTACATGATGTTCGAGGGCGTTGCTGTAGGTGTGCAGCCGATAGTGGGCTTCAATTATGGTGCAGGCCGGTACGACCGTGTGCGTGAGACCCTGAAGCTTGCCATGGCTGCATGCGTGGCCATCGGAAGCATCGGTGTCATTATTGTCTATCTGGCACCGGAAATGGTGGTAGGTATATTTAATCCGGACACAGAGGATATCCTTGAAACGACTGTGGTCGGCATGAAGATTATAGTGGCATCGTTGCTCGTCCAGGGTATCGTGGTGGTGAATGCCACTTACTACCAGTCCATAAACCGTGTCGGATATGCTCTGTTCATTCATCTGGGCAAGATATTCGTGTTCATGCTTCCCCTGTTGCTGGCCCTGCCAATGTTCTTCGGCCTGCGTGGCGTGTGGTTTGCAACCCCTGTAGCTGATTACCTGATGTTTGCGGTAGTGATGGTCATGTTCTATGAGGAGTTGAAAGTGCTAAAAGGAGAAAAGAGCAGGAATCCCTGATACCGCAGTCCGGCCTGCACCTGCAACTAAAAGCAGCTATCGATGTAAGCAAGCCTCCGCAATATTAATATGTAAAGCATCTGTTTACATCATGCTCCTTTTGTGCGGGGGTTGCCCAGCCAGGTCAAAGGCGATGGGCTTAGGACCCATTTTCGTAGGAATTCGTGCGTTCGAATCGCACCCCCCGCATCCGATTTTTGGGTTATAGTTAACAAGAAAAAACGGAACTATTTCGTTTAATTAGTACAGTTGTTTAATCAATATAATCAACAGTATTTGTATACGTCCACAATTTACTTATTTTTAATGTTAGGTATTTGGGAAAATTAACTGAACTATCACTGAAGATATACGGCCCATCAATAACAAAAAACATAATATTAAAAAGTTGGAAAAACAAAACCCTTCTTCTTTTCTACAAAAGTTTATATTCTGTGATTTTGTAGTACTTTATGTTTATTCTAGAGGTTGCATGGGATCCCCAACAATTAATGAACTTGAAGAGAATATCAATAAAAGAAGAATATTTATATCATTAATTCTAGTTTTATTTCTTGGATGGATTATAATTGCATTATACAATCCTGATTATCCTTACCTGTTATTAATTACTATATTGTTACTGATTTCCATAGTTGTTATATCGAGATATACTCCCTATATCTCAAATGTCGATATTATACAGTATCACTTGATAAAACTAATCGAATCTTCAAAAAATAATGACGTTAAGAAATCTCAAGTGCACATTAATAAACTAGCAGAGGCCATTTATAACACTAACATTGAACTGGGAAACAATGGATTAGATAGTTTATTTATACTAAATCCTGCTAGACAAATATTAGCCGACTTTTTAAAATACCTACGGCACATGTGTCAATATTCGACAGAATCCAATTTAAATAGTTGGTCTGCTAGTTTAGAAGATATTAGTTTTGCAATAGGTAATAAAAATATAGCACTTTTAACAGATACAATTGACAAATTTATAATACAAGACAGAGATATCAAATCTGATGTTTTATTCTCCTATGAGAAACCATCCATTTTGGAACGTTTTATGAAAGAGATTATGCACCTAATTAAGAATAATACGCGTGTCAATTACGTTGTGAAATTAACTTTTGTATTATTTTTGCTTGTAGGTATTGCATACTTCCTTTCAATAAAAGTATCGTTCATAACTTTAGATAATTATGCGATGGGAGTCTGCTTATTAGCAGCTGTCGGGATCGCTCAAAAAATATAATCATTTTAGTATAATATTGTCCTGCTCATATAGTATTTTAATACTGTTACTAAAGAGGGAATGATTTTTTTATCAACCGTTTTCCCACATCTCTAACCTTTCCCGAACATGAGCATTAAGAGTAAAGGGTTTGTAAGCTTGAGCATTTTTCTTCATGTAATGGAGAGCGCCTTTTGAGAAACCCATATTCTCCCAATCAGTATAAGATATGCTCAGTATTTTCTGCCTTATATCTTCTGAATCCTGCCTTTCAACTGTATATACAGGTTTGCTGAAATCAACAGTCTTTTTCTTTTCAACAATGAACTGCGCAAGCTCCCTAGTCTTTAACAATAAAGCATAACTCCACATTACAGATTGCTTCTGATATGGTACTTTCTTATTCATCCATTTGTTGAACTCTTCAGTAACTTTCTTAGCTCCTGAGGGCTTTAGCCTGAGAGAGTAACTTTCTGTCCTGATAAAGTCCTGATTATCCATTTTTCCCGATTCAATAAGGTTGATAACTGCAAGATCAACAAGAAACCTAAAGGGTTCTTGAAGGTCATAGGCTAGACTATCCTTGCTTGGATTCATCTCATGCAAGAAACCAACATGAGAATCCATACCTACTGTATTGATGGCTCTCAAGCATTCAGCTTCAAGGAGTGCATAGCCATAGTTGAGCATAACATTAACTTTGTCTCCTGCCCCTGTTGCTCTCCTGTATTGGTCACTTCTTGAACAGAAATCATATTCAACAAAAACAACCTTTGCAAACTCATTCCAGTACTTCCATGCAACTCCACCTTCAACACCCATAATCTCCTTGACAGATTTAGCAGAATTCAGTTTTTCAATATCTTCTGAGAAATCATACTCTATTGCAGGATACCTTTGTTTAAGATAGTCCAATACTACTTTGGACTTATCGAACTTTGCTTCAATAAGGTTCCTTGCTATCTTTACTCTTGTATCTTCATCCTCGTAAGCGTGATATTGTGCAAACTTGATTTTTACATTGGTACTTTCAGGAGAGAGCATTGCAGTTAGTAATTGACCATCCCAGTTTAGAATAGATACCTGCACATTATGTTTTATCAACCATCTAACAGCATCAAGAGTAAGGTTTCCATTCCTGCCATAAACTATTATGTGGTCTATGTCCATCCTTTTTGGAGAGAAAACATACTCTTCAGGCTCTTCAGTTGATATGGTTCTTCCATTCTTGATATGTAGTTTTGCACTATTGACACGCATATCTATTCCGTGGCCATCAAGTAGAAGCATTTTCATTAGAAATCAGCCTCCCTTTCTTTTATGTCACCTAATATCTTGGCAACTTCGTATTTTACATTATACACAAGCCTAGCTTCTTCATCTTTGCCTTCTTTCTTAAACTGATTTATCATGTTGAATAATTCGAGTTTGTGCCTAGCAATAACCCTAGCAGTGTAAATATTGCCATAGTCATCTTTTATTTTATCAAAGTGTTTTTCAACTTCCAACTTTTCAAGGTCGTACTTCAACCAATCAATAACAGAATCATCATTATAGTAACCAAGGATGAATATAAGTCCAGTTCTGTATAATTCATGATCTCTTGAAACCCCTGCAAACTGACTCAAAATGTCATTTAAATATTTGATTAACTTCTCTTTATTAATAGGGGTAATATTTTTATCAGTTATATATTCCTTCAAAATTCGTATGATATGGAATTGCAGTTTTTCATCATCAGTAAATAGATTATCAACTAAAACATCCAGTTTTTCCCGAGTCAATGAATATGTTTCTTTGTGGAGGTCTATTTCATTTAGAATCGAGTTTTTATCATAGTCAGGATGATTTGATTCAAAATAAGAAAACAATGTATCGAGATATTCATAATCCTCTATAATTTCTTCTAGAGTTAGATATGAAGCGTTTCTATTCTTGTCATCAATTCCGTACTTCTCCAAATCAGGATATTTTACAATAATCAAAGATTTCCTTTTAGTTAATCTTGCAAGCTTACGCTCTACACTTGGCCTAGTATATCCCCGTTTTTCTTGATGTTTCTCTATCATGTAATCTATGAGTTGCCGCCTTCTAACAAAGCGATTTTTGTACACAAAATCAAGCACCTCTACATCAAAGTCTACATCGTTTTTGATACTATTTACATTATCAGATGGCAATTTTACTATCATATTCTGTATCAAAGATTACATCAAATCCATATATATCTTTTCCCATGCTAGTGCTTTTTGGTGACAAACCAATGAATAGCAATAGGATAATAACAACTCTTTCTCCTTTCCTCAAGGAGAAACTCGAACAGATGTCAGATAAGTTTGGATGTTCTCAGGCTGAAGTTGTCAGAATTGCCTTACTGAAACTCTGGGAGGAAGAGAAATGAGCAGGCCAAGTTTCTCTAAAGACTACAGGACTTATGGAGAATGGCTCAAAGCTCAATCCAGAGATTCCAGGTATGCAAAAGAGATCATCAGGAAGCATGAGAAATATCCAGATAAGAGCCTAAACCAACTGAGGAAGCTTAAGGTAAGTGATTATGACCTAAGCCAAACCGTTTGGCAAAATCTAACTTCTCAACAGAAGAGTGACAGAAACCTAGCTCTTAGTGTTCTGAGGGAAGTCAGGAAGGGAGAGTCATTAACTCAGGTATTGGAGAAGAGGGGACTTAGAAGAGAGTTTGTACTAAAGAATCTTGGTAACCAGCTTCAGAAGTCAAACGGGAAATGGATTGCAAACAAGACTGACAGCTTAGAGGTTGAGATGTTGGTTTACTCTAAGGATGGAGTAAGAACCATAGTAACCACTTCCTCTAAAGACAGAAGCAGGATTGCAAAGTACTTCAATGATGTTCAGAAGGCTTTGAAAAACAATGATACTGCAATCCTTCAGAAGTACAAGGACATGAAAATTATTGATGCAGAAGGTAAAGTGCATCAGTTTGAGACAGATATTGATAAGATACGTGATTTAGAAGCAGGAATTGAAGAGCCTGAATTTCTGGAAATTTATCAAATCTAAGGAGTGGATACTATGGAAAAAGAAGCGTATGTGAATTACATCAAAAGAAACAAGAAAGGAAAGATACCACCTACCGCATGTGTGGTATGTGGGGAAGATGACCCCGAAGTAATTGAGATGCATCATGTTGAGGGTAGGAATAACTCTGACTGGATAGAACCCCTTTGTAAAAACTGTCATTCTAAAATTACAACAAAGCAGAATAGAGTTAGTCCTAAAGCAAGGTCAAGTAATGCTTCCTTGCAAAACCTGAGAGCTTTCAATATAATCTCTATTGGTGCCCTTGTTGTAGAGCTTGGAAATAGTTTGATTAATGTTGGATATGAGATGGTTGAAAATGTCTGACATTGCATTAAGAGTTTATACTCAGAGGGCTAAGAGAACAGATAAGAAAAAGGCTAATTTAGCCTTTTTCATGGATAAAACACCCTTGCATCATAGAAGAGTTTTTGTTTTTGATACAGAAACTACAATAGACACGTATCAGAATCTTAAGATAGGCTATTTTCAGATATACCAGGATGGATATATTCAGCATGAAGAGCTATTCTATAACCCTTATACTTTATCCGATAATGAAAAGAAGATACTATTTAACTATAAGGACATATATAATTTAGCTCTCTATACCCTTGATGAGTTTATAGAAGACGTATTTTATCCTGAAATCTATAATCTAAAAACTCTATGTGTAGGCTTTAATTTACCTTTTGACATAAGCAGGATAGCTAAAAGGGTAGGAGATTCAAGGGATAAGAATAAGGGAGGATTTACCTTTACCTTATCCGAAAAGGAAGAGAATCCTCAGATAGTCATTAAAAAGCTTGGTTCAGCATACAGTTTGAAATTCAATGGAACAAAAGAAAATCAAGGCAAAGATAAACATTATGGCTATTTACTTGATGCTCAAACTCTTGCTGAAGTATTGCTTCGACAAGATCATATCTCTCTTAAGAAAGCCTGCGAGCTGCTCAATACTAAAACAAAGAAGATGGAAGACGTTGAACATGGAAAGGTAACAAAGAGATATATTGACTATCTGAGAACTGATGTAAGAGCTACTTTTGAAGTGTATGAGAAGCTTATTACTGAGCTTAATCTATATCAGATAGACATCCCACCTACAAAGATATACAGTAATGCTTCACTTGGCAAATATGCACTAATGCAACTTGGAGTAAAGCCTTTTCATGAACTGAATCCTGATTTCTCTCCTGAGATGTTTGGAAATATGATGACCTCTTACTATGGAGGAAGGTGTGAGTGCAAGATAAGGAAAGTGCCAACTAAGGTTACAGTTCTTGATTTTACAAGCATGTATCCAACCGTTACAATGCTCCTTGATCTCTGGAAGTTCATTATTGCTGAGTCAGTTGAAATGAAAGTTGTTACTGATGAGATAAGAGAGATGCTCTCAGGAGTTAACCTTGATTATCTGCAAAATAAGAATAACTGGAAGGACTTTGTTGTAATGGTCAAGTTACATCCTGATGAAGATATCCTACCTGTCAGGAAGAATTACAAAGGGGAAGGTAATGCTTATAATGTGGGTATCAATTACCTGAAGTCTGATTTTGATTTGTGGTATGCTTTACCTGATGTTATAGGCTCAGTTCTTCTTACTGGAAAAGTAGCAGAAATTGTGGAAGCTGTCAGATTCATTCCTAAAGGAATCCAAGAAGGTTTGAAGGAAACAAGGATACTAGGAATTGATGTCAATCCAACAAAAGAAAACTTAGTTCAAGTTCTTGTTGAGGAAAGACAAAAGATAAAGCAGGAGTTAGAGACTCTAAGCGAAAGCCATCTAGATTATCAGCCACTAAAAAGCAGAGCCCAGGCTATCAAGATTCTTGTTAATGCTATGAGCTATGGAATATTTATTGAGCTGAATCCTGAAGAGAAAAAAAGCGATATTGAGGTTTATGGGCTTGATAACTTCAATAGTTCAGAGAATATCTATGAGAAGGAAGGCAAATATTTCCATCCTCTTTTGGGTGCTATGATCACTTCAGGCTCACGGCTATTTCTTGCAATGGCTGAAGCTAAAGTAAAACAGCTTGGTTCAACCCATGCTTATATGGATACTGATAGTATTTTTGTTGCTCCTGAACATGCACAGGAAGTCATGGACTACTTCCAGAAATTAAACCCATATAACCCAGAGCTTAATATTGATTTCCTGAAGGATGATAAGAAAATTGATGTATGGTTTTATGGTATCTCTTCTAAGCGTTATGTTCTCTATCGTATCGTAAAAGGCAAATTTGAATTGATAGATTTCAAGTTGCATGGACTTGGTCATCTAACAAACCCATTCTCGAATAAGGAAGGCTGGCAAGAAGAAATATGGCTTGACATTCTGAAAGTCCATTATGGAATGATAGAGCCTGAAGACATTGAAGAGAAGTATTCTAACCTCTATGCTATTTCACAGCTTACTGTTAGTACTCCTAATGTGCTTCATAGATTTGATAAGTTGAATAAAGAGAAGTCTTGGGAAGAGCAGATTAAACCTTTTGGTTTTTTCCTTCTTGGTTTCCAGACAATCGAAGAGAATGGTAAAACTGTCAAGCCTTTAGCACCCTTTACAAAAGACTATCAAAGCATTGTACATAATCCATTCATTAATTACGAAACAGGAGAGATTAAACACGGATTACACTACTTCAAGCCATTGAGTAAAACTATCATGCAATACTCAGAACACCCCGAACATAAGTTTGAGGGAGATATTGGTATTCTGGAGAGAAAGCACATTCATGCTAAGGATACTATTGAAATTGGAAAGGAAGCCAATAGTATTGATGAGCAGTCTTTAGGGATTAAGAGAGCCCAGGAATTTGTTAATAAACAGAAAATCATGAAGAGGATTCTCAACATGTCACAAACAGAAGCTGAAGCAAGAGGAGTTTCTAGGAGCAGGTTTCAGGGGATTAAGCAAAGGATAAGAAAGAATGAGGATTTGAATTTGAATACTCCTGCAGTGAGTAGGTTGTGTTCTTATTTTTGAATTGGAATAAACAACTTTAAATTTGTTAGACACAATACTTAATATAATAATGTAATTCAATATTGAACGTAAGGACAACTACTGATGCTTAATTTTAATGGCGATTTTAATGATATAAGTGTGCTAGACTATCTTGCTATATATTTCATTATAGCAATAATTGGTAACATTTTACAGCACTCATTAAGATACTTGTTTTTTGATAGAAAAGGTAAAAGAAAGCAAAATGAATTAATTGGGGCTTTCAGGGGTAGTAAGTCAATAAGTCCTTACATCAACAAGTTTGATAAGATTAAATATTTTAATAGAGCTGATAAATCGATAATTGCATTAAACATTGGATTCTTTTTAGGTTTTTTCTTACCATTCGGTTCTTTATACCTTATGCTTTGGTTTACTGAAAACGTCTCTAAAATAGATTTAGATGAGTTACTAGCTTTGAAGATTTTTATATATACAATATTATTAACATTTCTCATCCCAACAAGTAGTCTTTTAATTATGCAAAAAAGGATTGAGACTTCTATTAAAAAACAAACTATCTTGAACAAAGCAACTAGTTTTGCAGATGCTTTTACTTTTTTTGCGGTTTACATACTCACATCTTTTCCCATAAATTTATTGTTTTTAATTCCCATCTTGTATAACTGGAATTCTATACCAAATAAGATTCATTTTTTACAAATGACATTTATGATTGCTATTACTTTAATGGTGACAACACCAATATTATATATTGGTGCTTACCACTCATTCAAAAGAAAACTCAAGACTGTTATAAATAAAAACTATGGTGATAAATACCCATATCTAAAAATAACGACTGATGAAAATAAAGAGATACAAGGATATATTTTAGATATTTTTAATGAAAAAGTCATTAAATTATTTTATGACGGTTCTGAAAAAATAGTTTTATGGGATTCAGTTCATTCAGTAGAGATTAATAATACTCATAACATTCGACAAAATGAAGAAATTCAAAGAAATTTGTATGATTACATTTAACATCAACTTGTTATGCCCTTCTAATAGGCTTAGAAAATATAATGTCAATCAAAATAGATAATATATTTTGAGACTGAGCATCATTTGTGTATTTTTAACCGTTGTCAAACATTTATAATTAATAAAAATAGTTCCGTTTTTTGTTGTTAACTATAACCCCGCATCCGATTTTTAAACACTTGCACCTTAGGTTGTGGCAACATCTTGTAGATCGCATGCACAATTGGTCTTATAACCGAATCTGCTTTCAGCAGCATATTGAGGCTTACTGAATTAATTAATTAATCAAATTTCAGTTATCCGCGTAGAATCCTTCAGGTAATACTCAAAAAGATCATTTGCCCACTCAAGTGCTGTTGGATTGGAGCATAGGATATGGCTGCTATCAATCTCTCCATCATGTTTTAGTGGGCGAATAAGAAGGTGGTAATTATTAAATACAATCGCTAGAAGGTTCAGTTTTACAAAGCAGACATAAAAATGGAACCGTTTATTTTTGAAAAGTTTCTCAAACTCTACTATACGCTCTGCCTTTAGTTTATCAAGCACTTCCGGAGTTGTAATAAAATAAACATCTGCATTATTCTGCATCAAACCGGAGAAAAATTCAGGGAAGTCGGGATGATAAAATGTGCAAATTGCACGCTGAAACTCAGACTTGAAGGATGTTTTCATAACGGTCTTATTAAGGTCGTGTATATCTGTATGAGAAGGTCTTATTATTTCACATTTTTGCAGTTCGTTCATTCTTTTGAGGAGATGGGATGGAATGAAACCAAACTGATGGCTTCCCCAATAATCAATGTCTATGTCCAGAACTTCAATAATATCAAGAAGCGGGACCATCTCATCGACGAGTAACTTCCCGATAGTTGTCAATTTATAAACATCATTCTGATGATTGACAAGATAGTGCTCTTCCAGTATCCTTATCTGTGGAAGAAGTGCTTGCCTGTTGGTATCAAGAGATCCAAGGATATCTTCCATTTCCTTTGCTCCATCCTGCAGCAGCAAGAGAGCTCCCTTTCTCTTTTCAGACTTGCATATCACATCAAGCAATGGTTTACTTATTTAAATCACGTCCACTCAAACAATTGCAATTTCAGATAGCACCGCATTAACTTATGAGGCTGTTGCTATTTATAAGGAACTATATAAAAAATCGATAACTAATATGCGGCTTTTACAGTATTGTTTTCAAAACCCAATTGACATTGTCTCCACAGTAAAAAAGCCCACGAAATCCTGTTGATAAGTTAAAGCAATCCAAGCTTTATTAACACTGTATGCCGATAAAGAACAAGTTTAAATCTGAGTTATTTGCACTGAATCATTCAGATAATAGTCAAACATTTCTTTTCCCCAGTTGAGTGCATCCTGCGTACTGCATAAAATGAACTTGCTATCAAAATCCCCATCTTTCTTAAGCAAGCTTATAACAATATGGAAATCATCAAATGTAAAGAACAGGAAGTTCATTTTTTTATTGTAACTAAAAAAGTTAAATAACTTACTTTTCATAAAACTCTGAAAATTATTACAATGTTCTATTTTTATTTTGTCAAATAGCTCCTTAGAAACAATGTAATTCACAGTGATGCCGTTATCTATCAGGTCAGTGAATATTGTGCAATAGTCTGGATAAAGAAAATTAGTGACCGTATAGGTAGATTCTGTTTTTTGATTCAGGTGGAAACTTTTATGCAGGGAATATAGATCTGTAAGTGGAGGGTTTATAATTTCGCAATTCTTTATCTCTTTAATTTCCTTCAAAAGATGAGGTGGGATGAAATCAATATTATGTGTTCCCCAGTAATCAATATTAGCGTCCAGGACTTCAATCGTCTCTAAAAAAGGAGTCATCTTATCGACTAGAAGCTTTCCGATAATGGTTAATTGATAAGCATCTTTATGTTGATCAATAAGATAATGATCCTCCAGTGTTCTTATCTGGGGAAGCAAAGCCTGCCTTGTTGTATCAAGGGATTTAAGGAGATATTCCATTTCCTGAGGGCCATCCTTTAACAACTGTAGGACGCCTTTCCTCTTTCCGGATGCAAATATCACATCAAGCAATGCTTTTGTCATCTGTGTCACACTCAATCAAAGTGATTGTAATTTCAGAGAGTACTAATTTAAATGAAGAAACTATTGCTATTTATAGTAAATTAAATATACTTCATATAATTTATATAATGTTTTAACGGAGAGAACTTCAAGAACTAATTGATTACTATATACTGTCTCCACCTTTGATGGGCAATAAAGCTCAGTACCTGAACAGTCTCAGTATCCGTTGTGAAATTTCAACTATAGTTACTCCACTTAGTGCAGCCCATAACGGAAAAGTTGCAAGGGTATCAGTCTGTCCTTCAGACACCGCCAGCAGTCCTGCAATAAGTGCAACAATGCAGGTGGCAATGACTCTTTGGTCTGATAGTCGCTGACCTGATACATCAGATACGGAACCGATTCTTCCGGCTAATACTATCCTGAAAATGAAAAAAAGGATCACGATAAACAGGACAACGATATAATATCCGGATGGAAACCCAATCTCAGTAATGTTCCTGTAGAAACCTGGGAGGCTGGCTATGAGTGAAATAAAGGCAAAGAGGAAATGTCGTTTGACCGGCTTATTTAATGCAGCATCCATAAAAAATGCAATAGACATCATTATCCCATAAATCCACTTTCCAGTGTAAACGAGATATATTCCTGTAACCACTATCAAGATACTGTCATACAAGGTCAAAGGCACTCCTACTGTCCTGTTAACCATCCTGAAAAGGAATAACAGAAACAAAGCAATTAATAAACTTGGATAATTGAACAGGAAAAGGCCTGATATTCCTATGAAGGCAGCAATGATTGCAGATTCCGGGTGATCCGGGTCGATCTCCTTTGTGAGCGCCCATGCAAAAAACACTGACAGAGCAGCTCTCCCGCTCCAGATGATTCCCGGAAAAAAGTTATCTCCAGACAACATCCTAAATATCGTGGATGCAATAAACACCATGGTGCAAAGAATAACTATTAACCGGTTATCCGGATAATCCATATCAAGAGGTCTTGAAAGCGATGATATCCTTTTTCTGTCCATGGTTACCCGTCAAAGTTCCTTCTCTGATTAGACTGAAGCTCTATGTTATACACATATACTTTGGTAATGAATCATCCACTACTGTCTTAACAAGCTCTTCACGGAGTTCCTCTTTTTATAACTGGATATCTAAGTATAATGTTTATGTGTATTGCTATCTGTATTTATACTCTTATCCTGGCCCTTTATTAACATCTTTAAAAAAGGCGTCCTCCATTGAATATAGCTCGTGTAAAGCCTGAAAAGAATCATATTATCATGCATTTTTCAGATTATCATGTCTATTGAAGATTATCATGGGTATTGATTATTGCATTGGCTTTGTTTTATATACAGCAAGTTAACTCTGTTAATAAGCAGGTACAAATCTCTGCAGGAGACAAACGTTGGATCTAAAAGAGGAGATAAAAGCTAAAGCCATGGAAAAAGGATTCCAGCTTTTCGGCGTTTCTGATTTAAATAAGCTGGAGGATGTAGAGTTCCCGCCAGGTCGCGGACTTGTGAAGCCATCTGAATTTATGGCTGATGCAAAATCCCTTGTAGTTATGGGGATGGTTATCTGGGACGAGGGAATGAACTCTGCGATAAGCACGCCAGGAACGGGTGATTTCAGCGGAGGGGAAGCTGAATACTATAACCTCTACTACGAAACTGTGGAAACCCGTGCATGGAGGCTGGCCCAATGGTTGTGGGAGGACAAGGATATCAAAGCGATCCCGACTCATTCAGTTCATGTAAAAGTGGCAGCACATCTTGCGGGGCTTGGATTCATAGGTCACAACACACAAGTGATCACGCCTGAATATGGTCCAAGGGTACGCTGGATAGCTTTGCTCACGACAGCTGAACTAACACCGGACGAGCCTTTTTCAAGAGACTTATGTGCGGAGCAACCTCTGTGCCAGAAAGAGTCCGTGTGCGTGAAATCATGTCCATACGGTGCGATTATTCCGGGTCCTTCACAGGGAGTGACTCCCGGTGAAAAATTAATCTACGATAAATGCGTGGTGGCCCATGAGCTTGAAACTGATATCGATGGTAAATGGGAGAAACACATTCGCAGAATAACCGAGCGTGGATTCATGGAATGTACCATCTGCAATCTTGCCTGTCCCTATGGCAAAGTCCTGGATGAAGAAATTATTCCCAGAAAACGGGGCCTTGCTTGAAGCAGTAGCAATCTCGGACCTCAAATTGATAAAAGCTTGATTTTACTGCTTGATCTAAGGTTCTGTAGAATTCTACCTTAAGTGATCATTATCCATATATTGGAAATCTCTGCAGGACCAAAATCGCTTTTATCATCAAACGGAATCCCGATTCACGTCAGAAGTTGTGATATCACTGTAATATATGCTGCTTATATTTCTGCAATCGGCGTCGAAGACATCAGATAGTGCTTAACTAGGTCTTTCCTCATCTCAGCACGTCTAACTACTATCTTTCAGAATCCATCCTTTTCCGGAATATTTAGTGAATTGCATTTAAGGATTTATCCTTTTTAGGATAATGGCATAAACAATTCGATTCATTTTTATATTAGTATCCACTTTGTGGGCTAAAAAAGTAATCTTCAAGGTAGGGTGAGGCGCCTGGAAACCACCACGCTTTAAGGCGCCTCTCTCTTTGAGAATCCGAGATGTTCCCCAACATCTCTCAATTAATCCACTCCCGCATTTACGAGCACCCCACTGCCCGCAACACATAATAGTCATCTTTTTTATTTAACCTAAACCTTCATTAATTTGGCACCGCGTATGAAGATTATATAAAATATTATCTTCATGCCATAGTTGTTATTTTAACGCTGTCAATATTTAAGGTACAGGCATCATTTCCCTATCAGCTAAAAACTCTCGCATAAGTACAGTTAATCATATCTCACTTACTGGCGTGGAATATTTCAAATAATACTCAAACAGCTCTTTTCCCCAGTCAATTGCACTTGGATTGCAAGAGAGTATGTGCTTATTGTCAAATTCCATGTTATCTTTTAACGCATTAAGCAGGAGATTATTGTCATTGTATGCAAAGGTAAGGAAATCCATTTTGTCGGGGTAAACAAAAAGATGAAGCAGCCCACTTTGGGTCAACTGCTTAAAATCATTTTCCTCTTCAGTTCTTATCTTTTCAAGCAGGTCTTTGGAAACGATGAGATGTATATTAACATTGTTTGAGATCAATTCTGAGAAAAGCATGGAATAGTTCGGGTAGAGGAATGTAGTGACATAGAAAAGATAAGGCGACTTATTGGACATTTCATGAAAATTGCTGTCGATTTCAAAGGTATTTGTGATTGAAGGGGTTATTACTTCACATTTTCCCAATTCATAGATCCTTTCTAAAAGACGAGGTGGGATGAAATCAAGTTTATGAGTCCCCCAGTATTCTATGTTCTTATCAAGCACCTCAATAGTAGCCAATAAAGGTTCAATTTCATTGACTATCAGTTCTCCGATCTTCGTAAGGCCATAGGTATCATCATAATGGATGACAAGATGATTTTCTTCAAGCACTTTCATTTGAGGAAGCAGGGCGGTCCTTGTTGTTTTGAGATGGTTTAGGATTACTTGTGCTTTCTTTGACTCATCCTTCAATAAAAGAAGGACATTCTTTCTTTTTTCTGACATAAATATAACATCAAGCAATTGTTTCCTCATCAGTGTCCCCTCCTTTCAAACTGGATTGATCTAATGACTTGTCGCTTCAACGGTACAAAGAATATGTGTACTTATATTTATACTAAATTAAATAAGCAAGTTATTATTCATTTAAAGTTATTTGAGACTGGTGATTTACAATTATCCCGCTTCTACGGCAGCAAAAAGATTCCTCTCCTTACATGAATTAAAACTCGGTTAAAATGCTTAAGCAAAAATATACAACAAAGATGGGATTGTTATGAGTAACTGTAGAAGCGTTACATTTCCCAGAATATCCTTGTGCCTTTGACCGTACCGATACTTTTAAAGAATCCTTTCAGTCGTTTGTCCTTTCTCTGTTCATAGAACTCATACGCAGGTGTATCAGTATAATATATAGAGACCGAACCATATTCTTTATCAGGTGAAATGTATGCGATCTTATCGTTACTGTCCAGCTCTCCCAGTGGATTCTCCGCGCCCGTACAATCAACGAACACCAAGCCTTTATCTGCTGTCTCGAAAGCATTTATGGCATGCCCGTTCTGCCTGTCATGAAAACTTACAGAAACATAAGCTGCACGGATTCCCCTGCTCTCTGCGTTATTGTGTAACCTCTCTGCAAAGTCGATGCAATTGAAACTGTCTAGCTGATACAGTATCCGGTCGGTGTCATCCTCTTTAAGGAATTGCATAAGCTCCTCCCAGGTAGGATCACGGGCTGAAGGATTATCGATCAGGATTGCAGGCGAACCGGATATCTTGTACACGTTGAATTTAGGTTTAATGTCTGCTGGATCATTTTCTCTGGACTCGGCAGAATATACGAGACTTACGCAAAGTACAACTAACGATAAAAATAAAAGGGTACAAAAAATCTTACTGCGTGTACTTTTACATCTTTTTATCAAGCTATCACCTGTAGCTTCCACTGCAGTAATATAATATACTTCCCAATATATAATGCTTATTATTTTAAAAAATATTACTCCTGAAAGTAATACTAACTGCATCGTACTTGGGCAAGAATTCCTTTAATGCCTTTATCCTTGTTGTCGCATGGAATTCGGTTTGTGATAATCAAAAAATTTTTTGTCCCAAGTGAGCGCTTCAGGTTGCAGAAACCATTTCCATAAACTAAAAAATGTAAGCAAGAACTACTTGCTTACCTGCCAGAATACCTGATACCTCTTTATCCACTTTGCTCCTGTTTGAACTCCATGTACTTGCTTCCAATTTCCTCTGCCTGAGAATCACTTAGCACACTGCGGGACTTCTCAAATATCTCTGACTCTTCTTCTTTAACATGGTGTTCAACTGTCTCTTTTAAGACTTTCATTTTAGCAATCCATCTTTTATCGTCTGTAGGAGTCTTCTCTAACTCGGACAGCAATAATTTGGCTACATGGTGTTCCTCATAACCTTCAAGAGCAACCTCTGTAGCCTCTTTTTTGTTCTCAAGTTGTGGATAATATAATTTCTCTTCCCCTTCCATATGTATGTCCAGTTCAGATTTAAGCTGCATGAAAACGTCCTTGGATTCCTTGCTGATCGCTTCATCAAATAATTGCATGACTTTTACATGCTCTTGCTTCAATATGTCGTATATTTTGTCCATCAAATTCCCCCTTCATTACTCAACAGAGTATGAACTGGACAGTTCCAACTCTTATACGCACTTTTGGTTAACCGGGCAAATTGTGCCAATGTATGGCCTGCGCGTAGCCTGTCCCCTTCCCGGTACTAAGTTTATGTATATTCTTATTTATCTCTATTCATTTGACCCAATTGTATATTTCCTTTGAATTAGAAAGGTCACATAAGCTGCCGTTGTAAATATACACGCCTGTACCTATCATACAGTGTTACATTAAGTGTCAGTAACAGTATGAAAAAGAGCGTATTGGCAAGATTGATAGAACCTTCGTACCTGCTCAGCAGTAAGAAATATACAAAGACAGTTATCAGATTGGCAACTGACATAAAGGCAAATTCCCTGAAAAGAGAACTCCATTTTGTTCCATGCCTGGCGAGCCATTGGCTCAATGCGGTGTTCACAATGATGATGAAGGCCGCAGCGATGGTTATCTGGAGACTGGTGGCGCGTACCCCGGGAAGCATACTTGCAAAAATAATACCAAGCAAGGACACGAATACGATCTTCTCTCGCAGAGCACTGTCAAAAAACCTCCTTTCTCTTATACCGGCTACTCTCTGATCAAGGTTCTCCAGGATGGGATCTGCAGCAAGGGCAAATCCATCTCTTGCAGGAGGCAGTCCTTTCAATATCCAAAATACTGCTACCGCAATAAGTGCAGCCCAGGCGACCAGCACCAGTGCAAATGGGGGGTATGCCCTTATCAGGTCGGTAGTGTCCAGCCGGGCTACGTGTATCCAGTATTCCTGAGGCAGTTTAACCAATATCCATATCACGGCTGTGGCAGTCAGCACCTGCTTATTTGTCAATGATGCCGGATTCCACTTAAGACGCACCGCTTCGTAGAAGATAAAGAAATATTCAAACGTATTGGGGAAAATAAGCAACAATGTTCTAAGCTGTGTTAATTCGAACAACACCACGCCCGCAAGCCGATAATAGAAAAGGAACCGGCTTACTCCAAATGCATAGTCATTGGTCCAGTTGCGCATTGTCGAAAGGTATGTAATAGTAAGGTAATATATGTCAAGAGCCTTGTCATAGCTCTGGTATCCTTCAAGTGGCAGTGAAGTGAATAGCTGGAATATTGTCTGGTCAACAGTGTCCAGTATCAAGGAGCCCACTACTCCCGGAAGAGGGTATCGCGGAATAGCAAGTGGCAGGAAGAAACGGGCCATAACGACGGCCCAGAATATGACCATGTCATAAGTGTCAGGCAATTATGTCCCTTACCCAGATTCTAATCCATTTGAAAATGCAAATATCAGTAACACATCTTGTCTTCACTATATATTGTCTACAGTATACAGTCTTTCTTTTGTGAGGCCAGTACAGGACTGGCCGCATCTAGTTGATTGTTAACACTCTTCGTCAGGTACAGGTCCTTTCTTTCTGGAACGGGACGGTTCTGCTCCTGCCCTGCCTGCCGTGGCCTGGCTGCCTCCTCCTGCCCCTCCTTCCGGCATGGATCTGCTGCTGAATTCTCTGTGGCTTTCATCGGAAAACCTTTCCTTCTCCCCGGAGGTCCGGCCACTCATGCCGGAGCCTTCACTTTCCTCTTTTTCCCTCTCTAATACTTCACTGCCTTCTTTTACTCTGCTTATGACCTCTGGTACCATATCCACTATGCGGCTAAATGTGTGCCTTCCGCTCACCGTCAACAGGCGGACGTCGTCCTTGGATATGACAACAAATCCAATAGGCTCCATATTTACCCCAGCATAGCCTCCGGCCGCAAATCCCATCTGGCCTGTATGCTTGTCACGTTCCCCTCCGGCACTTCCAAACCCGGCTGAAACTCTGATTATTGGCATCACGGTTTTCCCGGCTGAAGTTACAGGATCTCCCACAAGTGTTTTCGTGTCTACGATACTTTCAGTCTCTCTGGCAATTTCTTTCATGATGTCTTCTAATCCCATCTACTACTCCCCTTTACGTTACACTTTTTGTGTATACTTGATATATGTGGTTTCTACTTTAAAAGTGAATCTGAATTGTATAATTTTATTAATAATGTTGGCCTTCCTTAAAGGCCGAGTTCACAGACTACGGCAGGTCACTGTCCGAAAAAAGGAAGCTTTTTGATGTGACCAGGATCCAAGAAGTATTATAATTATCAATTCTTAGCAATTCTTAGCAATTCCTAGCAATTCCTAGCAATTCTTAGCAATTTTTATCAGTTCACAGTCAGAGAATACTTTATTACGGTGTTCATTTCGCTTCTGCTTATTTAAAGAAATGAATGGGGGACCAGAATATCTGTACCTTTAAGGTGATAGTAGCTCAAAACGGCTCACAGCTGGAAAATCATGCTGAAATATATCCCTAGCCTCATTTTTTGTATCTGCATGCACAGGCACTTCTCTCAACACATTGTTATTTTCATCTTCCCAGAATCTAACCCAAAAACACATAGTTAATCCCCTCTCTACCTTTGAGTAGCCAATTTACAGAAGAGCAATACTCGGATAGCCAGAATATGTGCTCTTAAAGTCTAATTGCCCCCTAAAGTCCGAATTAGATAATTAATATGGATTCGGCTCCCCCGCGCCTTGATCCACATGCAATACTATAAAACCATCTTATTTAATTATATCCTTGTTTAATTTCATTGACCCTTTTAATTTATCACTTCTCTGAGCCATAGTGTGGCAGCTACTTGGGGAAGCCTGACAAATCACTTAAGTAGCCTCCTCTCCAATATCTATAGGGGAACGGGACAATATGTGCTAGGTCGAGTTAACAGTGTCCCGTTTTACAGGGGGGATATAATGAATTACTATACACCGGAAATCTCTGATAGTATTTTCTGGGTCGGTTCAAAAGACTGGAACAGGCGCATGTTCGATGCTTTAATACCACTTCCTGATGGTACGAGCTATAATTCATACCTGGTTAAGGGTAGCAGGGGAAGTGCGCTTATTGATAGTGTAAATCCTGGTTTTGAGGATGAGCTTATAGACAAGCTGGGTAGTCTCACTGATATAAAGGCACTGGATTTTGTGATAATGAACCACGCAGAACCGGACCATGCCACTGCCATAAAGGCTGTAATGGATATTTCTACGGATGCAAAGCTTGTAACCACACAGAAGGGAGCGAAGATGGCGCAGGTATTCTATAAGATACCCGAGCAGAGGTTGGTAATCGTAAAGGATGGTGACACCCTGGAACTTGGAGACAGAACACTGCGTTTCATAGAAGCTCCATGGCTCCACTGGCCGGAAACGATGTTCACTTATGTGCAGGAGAACCGGATACTGTTCTCATGTGATTACTTTGGTGCGCATACAGCAGCCGGATTCTATGATGACGAGGTAGAAGACCTTATATCAGTGGCTAAAAGGTATTTTGGGGAAATAATGATGCCTTTTAAAGCAAAAGGTGCACAGGCTCTGGAAAAGATTAAGGACATGGATATTGCTATCATAGCTCCAAGCCATGGGCCTATCTACAGGAATCCGGAGAGGATACTTGGAATGTACTATATATGGACCGCAGGGAAAACTCAGGAGAAGGCTATTTTGGTGTATGCAAGCATGTGGGGTGCCACGGAGGCAATGGTCAAATCAATGGCTGAAACCCTGATGGCAGAAGGGATACAGATAAGTTACTTCAACCTGCTCAATGCCGATATAGGTGACATCGCCCGTGAGCTTGTGGATTCCAGGGCAATCGTACTTGGCACCCCCACAGTCCTGGGAGAGATGCACCCGCTTGCAGTCTATGCCGCTCATCTGGTGAAGATCCTCAAGCCACCTCTGAGATATGGGGTAGCACTCAGCTCTTACGGCTGGGGAGGTGGTGCCATCAGGCAACTCTCTGAGATGCTTAAACCTACAAAGATCGAAGTATTGGGTGCAATAGAGATAAACGGTCCTGCCTCGGACGAAGACTTCAATAACATAGAACTGCTTGGGAAGCAACTTGCAGCTAGGATAAAGTCTTCGTAAAGAAACACTAAAAACAAATATTTTTGAGGGTGTTGCAAGAATTTATTAAAACAACTTGGGTATAAGTAAGATGCAGGAAAGAGCAAATAAGAGAATAGGAGGCATAACCTCCTCATCTTTTAAGTCCTTACAATTTAGAGGGTATTGTTGTCTTCCTCATCCGGTGTAATGGTTGTATTAGTAGCTGGCTGGTCACTCTCTACTATTATGTCTCCTTCATCAGTTGTTTCAAAACCTCTGTCATCAGGAGTTATATTCTCTTCAGTGTCTGCTGGAACTGTTGTTTGGGTGACCGTCTGATTATCGCCCATTGTACCATTCTCTTCTCCCGGCTCCACTATTACCGTACCTGACATCAGGAAGTCTTCCTCGGAACTGTAATCAAAGGCTCCTGCTACATCAAATGTGTAGCTGAATGTTTCTCCTGGACCGAGTATGCCAGAACTGAAGAAGTCATCATCAGATGTAATCGTGACATCTTCCTGGCCGGTATTTGTCCATGTTACAGTATCCCCAATCATAACCCCGATGGTCTCCGGGTTGAATCCGTCCTCATCTACAATTACCTCTGTCGTTTCCACTATTCCGTCATCAGTTGTTGTAGATTCTGTCGGCTCTGTAGGCTCAGTTATTTCATCTTCTGTAGGTTCATCGTCTGTAGGAGGAACAACTACCGTGTCATTTGTTCCATCGTCGGTACCTGTATCTGTACATCCGATTGCGAAAAACACAACCAGTAGTACAGCAAATGATATTATCAATCCTTTTCGCATAAATTAATCCCCAGTTTATATATTGTGTAACTTTGTCATCTTTCACCCCGATCCTATCACAGATGAACTGAATAGGTATCTGTTCAGTTGAAAGTAGTACATAATACACGAATATTTCTTGGACCGTGGCCACAAACGATCCACAGTTCCTTTATTATCCGTTCTCTACTCCCATGTTATAGTCATTACATTATTGTCCCCCTATCCGTGCATCCAACGGCAAATAGAATACCTGCCAGTGTTGCACATCTTTTTAATGCTTTAGCATTGTACCCCCTTATCATAGTTGTATGGTAATTGTAAGTTATAAGTCTTTTTATTCGTATGTTGCACAGTTTAGTATCAATAATTCGATTTTTCACATGTATTCACTAAATACATTCTTCAAGAAGAGGCCTACCAGTCTTCAGGTACTTATGTATGAAATGTGCTTTTTGGGTTCCCAATTTTTAGAAAACATTGTTATCGAAAAAGACTTATCCTTTTGGATTACAATTATTTTTGAGGTTCTTATGAGGGAGTAAAATATGGCTGATAAGACTAATAAAGTACCAGAAACTATTCCGGGTCCGTATTATGTTGATGAAGAGTGTATTGCTTGTGAATTATGCGTGGACGCTGCTCCTGCTAATTTTATCATGGCAGATGATGGTACACACGCTTATGTTTACAAGCAGCCGGAAAATGATGAGGAGAAAGCAGCCAGTGACGATGCCATGACCAGCTGCCCGGTAGATGCAATCGGAAAAGATGGTTAATTTCTTTCTTGTTTGCTAGATAGCTAACTGTCCCGCTCGTTCCGGGATGTTATCTTTTTGCTAATTTCCGTAAATGGATCACTTATTATATTTTCAACTATCATGGAGATTAGCTGGAAATATCTATTATGTAGTTATATAATCCTGTTTTAGTTTGTAAATTAACAATGCAGAAGCAAGCGTTACTGAAATACTGTTAGCTGCAATGAGCGCAAGATCGTTAATTATCAATCCATGCGCCAACCAAAGCATCATACCAATGGTGGTGCATATAAGCATCATCAAAGATATGTCTCTGGTAGATTTTGTCTTAATGGCTTTGATGAGTTGAGGAGCAAAAGCTATCGTAGTCAGTATCCCTGCGATGTAACCTATCATAGTATCACTATAGATGTTGTTTCTTATTGGTTGTCGGCTGTATATTGCCTGTGATGATTAATACCTATGTATGGAACTACCAGGGGTCATATCAACTCAAGTTATGTTGTTTTTTTCAGTCGGACCAGTTCAGGTTAGGATCTAATAAAAAGGCTTAAATGATAAACCCGCCAGTGCTATACATGGTCCTCTTATTCATGATTGCATCAGTAGCATTGATCTTTTTATTTATGGGTATGGTTATTGCTTTTGTATTCAGACAGCAGGCAAAAGTAACTGAAAGCGGCAGATTCCCTCCGGGGCGCTGGAGAGGGATCTGGATCGGTATCGGGCTCATTTTCGGTGTCCTCATGGGAATGGTCCTTGCAGTTGCTTTTGATAGCAGGGCCCTTGTCGGTATGGGTCCGGTCATCGGCGCAGGTCTTGGGCTGGCAGCAGGTCATATATTTGAGAAGATGTATAGTATGGACGCTATACCGCTGACGCCGGAAGAAGCAAGGCACAGGAAAATATCTCTTATTATAGTATCAGTGTTCGTGCTCATCGGACTTTTACTTGTATTGCTGTCCGTCCTTTAAATGGGCTTTTTAAGCGATGCTCACATCTATGGATGTTGAGCCAATCCTCTGCGCATCGGTGTCCAGCAGTGTTACTACAATGGAATAAGTGCCGGCAGATATGGTCCCAAGATGATTGGAATAGTTAACACCTTTTGAGACATCACTATATGGAGGGACCGTTATCTCTATGGGGAAACGGAAGCATTCCAGTTTGCCCCCTGCGTCCTTTCCAAGGACCTCGCTCAGAACTATGTAATCCTTTTCTTCCGGTGAAGGGTTTGCCACGGTGAAATAAACTGACATCGTGTCACTTGGAGTTGGTTCTCGCTCTGCTATCAGGTCAGACCCTCTAGCTATGTAGTATCCTTTTCCATACTTACCGTCAAAACGCAGTAAACCGATATCCTTTATGTTGGTCCTGTTTACAAAAGTGAGGCAACTATATCCATGATTGCTGTAATCTGTCATATATATTGACCCTGCAGGAGTACTGGCGGGCGCATCTTCAAGTATCTCAATTGTAAATGCCATATTTGAGGGCATTATATTCCCTGCCAGCTTTTCGTTGAATTCCTCCCAGCTTATGGGTACGGCAATATGTCTTCCATTTGCTCCAAAGAGACCTTCCGTGATGGCTCCGCTGGGATCTGTAAGATATATGAACTTTTCATCGTATCCGACTGCCAGGATTGCATGACCTTGCTTTGTGTGCCCTGGAACAGTATACTGAAAAGCCAGCAGGACGGGCTGTCCTCGGTCTATATTGCTTCTCACCATGAAATTGAAACTTTCAGTGTCAACTGGTTTAAGACTATATCCCCACACTGTCTTTTTTATCTTAAGGGAAAGGTCCTTTTTTAAGTAGTCCTCAAGTGCATAGTCAAAAGGATTGTATTGTCCTGCAAAGGTCTCATTATTACCGGAATTAAAATGAGAAGCGATTTCCCATGGATCAAGGTATCTCTCATTGTAATTTGACATCATGACAAGACAATAATATAGGCACCAACTGGTATCACCCTGATTATAATAAGGCACAGCCAGAATTGTATTGTTTATTTCTGCGTCTCTGGAAGCAACTGCAGTCGATTCGCTAATATAGCCAGTTGAAGCGACATTAAATGACACTATCAACATAATAAAGACAGCTTTCGCTATTAGTTGCAAATCTTTTCTTCGAATAATGACATGGACCCCCCGGTCCGCTCATACTCCATTACCTTTTACTACATACAATGCCGATACCAGGTTTCTGTCCTGAATGCAAATGTACATAATTCTGGTTTGTGTAGCACGGTTGAATATTGCAGGATTCTTTCTCCTATATATATAAACATGTCTATGCATAGCGATGTGATTATACTCATAATTATGAGTGGTTTTTAGGCATCCATATACCACAAAGCATTATTCTGCTACTTGCCTTGCTGAGCTGTGCAAGTCCTAGCTACTTCATTTATAAAACATATTTATTTAAGATCTGATAGATATTATGTAGATATCTATAATTACTATAAAGTTATATACAGTTCCTGTTGTCAGTGATTAATAAGTGCCTGATCTAACTCCTGGCACTTTAAATAAATACGATATGCCTCCATCCCCAAGACCCCGGATACTTATAGTAGACGATGAGCCAATGAATGTGGAGTTGCTCCAGGCTTATCTTATTGCAGATTATGAAATAATTCCTGCGTATTGTGGGTCTGATGCTCTGGAACTCATTTTGAAGCAGAGACCGGACCTTGTTCTTCTGGATGTGATGATGCCTGGCCTGAATGGTTATCAGGTATGTGAACAAATCAAAAGATCATCTGAAACCCGTTTCATTCCCGTTGTCCTGGTCACTGCGCTTTCTTCCAGGGAGGACCGTCTGAAGGGTATCGAGTCCCATGCAGACGACTTTCTTACCAAGCCGGTTGACCGGCTGGAACTGAAGATGAGGGTAATGTCCCTTCTTAGGATCAAATCGTTGCATGATAAGGTTTTATTTGAACGTGATCAAGCCCAGAACTATCTTGATATTGCAGGTGTTATGATGCTTGTACTTGACAGTGACCAGAAAGTTATTCTTGTCAATAAGAGGGCGACGGAAATACTTGGCTGCCAAGAAGCAGATATTCTGGGTAGTAACTGGTTTGACACTTTTGTACCGCTGTCCTCAAGATATGAAGCAAAGCAGCATTACTTTAAAACGCTGGATTCGGATGACGAGTCAATAATTCATTATGAAGGCCCCCTGATTGCAAATGATGGGGAGGAGAAAATCGTCTCTTGGTACAGCAAGCTTATAATGGACAATTGTGGTTGTCATGTTGGCGTCCTGAGTTCCGGAGAGGATATAACTCAAAGGAGAAAGGTGGAGGAGAACCTTCAGGTGAGGACTGTGGCAGTTGAATCCTCTATCGATGGTATGGCTATTCTGGATGAGAATGGAAGATACGTTTACCTCAACGGAGCCTATGCCAGTATCTGGGGTTATGACCATGTGCAGGAACTTGCTGATAGGTCGTGGAAAGATCTCTATGAGGAATCTGAGGTAATGAGATTTAAAATGGATATTGTCCCTGAGTTAACCCGCAAAGGTGTCTGGAGGGGAGAAGCTGTCGGGTTAAAGAAAAATGGCAGCCGTTTCTTTCAGGAAATATCTCTTACCAGTCTCGATAAGGGATGCATATGTGTCGTAAGGGATACGACCAACCGTAAAAAATCAGAAAAACAGTTACAACAATATGCCCGAAGTCTCAAATATTCAAATGATCTGAAAGACCTTTTTATTGATATAATGGGGCATGATCTCATGAATCCTGCAGGTATAGCTAAAGGATTTGCAGGTATGCTTTTGCAGGCTGAGACTGATACTGACAAATCCCGCAAGCTCAGGATCGTAGATGATAACATATCCCGTCTCATCAATATGATAGATTCCGCTGCCCAGTTCGCCAAGCTCGAAGATACGAACGATATTGAGTTCAGGAGGATGGAACTTGGGACTATACTACGTGATGTTGCAGACAATTTCAGGATGCAATTGTCTGAAAAGAACATAACTATGGATATAAGGCTCAATGATCACTATTATGCGAGGATCAACCCTATTGTTGAAGGGGTCTTTGCTAACTACATCTCAAATGCCATCAAATATGGCCCCTCTAATAGCAGTATTACCCTCGAGATAGGGGATATTGGCAGCGAATGGAGAGTGAATGTAAGAGATTATGGGGATGGGATACCTGACGCTGACAAAGATATAGTATTTGACCGCTTCAAACGCCTGTCGCATAAAAAGAAAGGCGTGAAAGGCACAGGTCTTGGTCTTGCTATAGCCAAGAGGATAGTTGACCTCCATGGAGGCAGAGCCGGTGTTGAAGATGGACCGGCCGGAACTGGCAGTGTGTTCTGGGCAACATTCAAAAAAGCTTGAACTGCATATGCTCTGATTGCGTTTCATGCAATCATTTACCTATATCCTCATACCATAGATCCGGCTTGTCCTTTATGAATTGCTTCATTATTTGCTTGCATTCGGCAATATCGAGATTTATTACCTCTACTCCATGTTCTCTCATGAATTCCGCTGCTCCATGAAAATTCTCTGCTTCTCCGACAATGACCTTCTTTATACCAAATTGAACGGCAGCGCCTGCGCAAAGGTAACAGGGCATCAATGTCGAGTAAAGGATCGTGTCATTGTATTTGCCAATCCTTCCTGCGTTTCTGAGACAAGATATCTCTGCATGTGCCAGAGGGTCATCCTTCTGTACTCTCATATTATGACCATGGCCGACTATCTTTTCATTTCTCACAAGGACGGACCCGATTGGGATACCGCCTTCATTCAATCCTTTTTTTGCTTCATCAATTGCACATTGCATAAACCTGTCCATAATATGTTCCTCCGAGTCAAGTGCTTATATACTCTTGTAACATCAATTTCCATATATATTTCAAACTATCATTTTAATGTTGTTATTTCAAATCCTGCGGTGAATGAAAGGTGCCATCAGAATTGACTTTGGGATCTATTTTTTCCTCAAGCCTGAAAACCTTGTCATTCTTTCTGACCACCCCGTCAACTGCCAGTCCTACTTCCATTCCCTTCTCTGCCCGCAAGACGTTTTCCCTTTCCACAATCAAAGAGCAGACTTCCTGCTCATTATAGGTTGTACTGCCTCCGATAACTATCCTGTCGCCAAGTCCGATTCCCTCTTCTGTGAGCTTTATTGACGCTGCGCCAATTTTTGGGAAATAGTTAAGAACTATTCCGACAGCCTGTTTTTTCACAGGCGAGGCATTCATGGCCTGATCGCAGGCCAGTCCCTCAGGACCGGGAATACCAAAATAGAAGCCGGTGGAAAATCCACGGTTGTACTGTCGTCCCATCTCTTCTTTCTGCAGTCTGGCAGCCTCGCGAGTATAAGTGCCGCCTGTCTGGTCATCTATGGCTTTCCTGTAGCATCTTGAGACTGTATATGTATATCCGGGATCACGTAGCCTGCCTTCTACTTTAAAAGCATCGATTCCGACTTCCATAAGCTCCGGGATATGTTCTATCATGCAGAGGTCCTTGGCATTGAGGAGATATTTTCCTTCAAGGTCAACCTTTTCACCCCTGTCAGAGTAAAGAGACCATTCCCATCGGCAAGGCTGGCTGCACTCCCCACAGTTCCCGGACTTTCCCAGCAGGTGTGCGGAAAGGTAACATCTGCCGGATATTGCCTGGCACATCGCTCCGTGGACAAATACCTCCAGTTCCACATCAGTGCACGCCCTGATCTCTTTTATCTGCTGAAGACTCAATTCTCTTGCAAGTACGACTCTGCTTGCTCCCATGGATAGGTAGAATTCAGCACTTTGCGGGTTAGATACATTGGCCTGGGTGGATATGTGTATCTTGAGATCCTTTTCAGCAGCCTGCATTATAGTTGCAGGGTCCCATGCTATTATAGCATCAACTTCTGCGGATGCTGCGGTCTCAAGCACATTTTCAAGCTCAGGCAGGTTATGTGGATAAATGACAGCATTGACAGCAAGATAACCCTTCATGCCATATTCATGCACCTGCCCCATAAAGTCTGCCAGATTATCTGATGTGAGTTCATTTGCTCTTGATCGGAGACTGAGCCTGTCTATGGAAAAATAGGCTGCATCAGCATGGTCTTTGCAGGCTCCCAGTGATGCAAGGTTGCGTACTCCCATCACCAGTTCCGGAATCCTTTGTTTTATGGGCTCAGACATGGTTTATTAAGCGGGACTATGGCTTAAATTACTTGTGTAATCTGCTCAATTGAATTTGTCATGTTATCAAGTTATCTTTGATACTGGTAACTTATATATACAATTAAACACTATATCGCAATATCAACCAATATTAGGCATACCTAATATAAGGATGAAACTTACATTTGGAAATTACAAGAGGTAATACAAATGGCTCCAATAATGCCGCTGGCAATGATGCAGGAAGGTAAGGTCAGTAAGATCATATCGATCAACGCAGGCCGTTCACTTGTGAATCGCCTGAAATCAATGGGGTTTATAGAGAATTCCTTTCTCAAGATAAAAAAGGATAATATGGGCGCCATCATTGTGGATCTCAATGGGTGCAACTATGCACTTGGTAAAGGTATGGCTTCAAAGATCATGGTGCAGGAATGCGCGACTTGATCTGACATCTTTTTTCTCCGTTGTCTTTTGATATTATTTTTATAGATCTATAGCGTCCATTTTCAATGATAGCTGCCAAGTTACACTCAATTCAATTTTACTCTCCGGTACAACATCTATAACCAACAATTATAAATGTTTATAATAATCTAAGAGGCACTGGTGATTCATACATGATATGGGGATTCTCTGCACTTAACAGTGAACAGGTAAAAGCTATCAAAGAACTTGAAGATAAAATGGGTATAACCTTATTGGCATTCTCTGACGCCAATCTCAAATATGCCGACCTCTCTGCAGAGGACCTGGAAGAAGTACACCGGCTTGAGAAGGAGTTAAATCTCTCTCTGGTTGCCGTCAAGGTCTAATTTCAGTAAGTTTCTATCAACCACGTTTCATCTTCTTTTTTTAATCATCCGTTTTTCTTTCCCAGATAGATGGTTAGAGACCACAAAAATAATCCTGCTTACATTGGTTGAGGTTAAACCTCTCACATCATTTTTTTGTTCCCGCTAGGCCCTCTCATATACTTCCCAAACTCCGAACCTGTAAGTTGCATCCCGTTGAATACAGGTCCGTCCCTGCAGACCCGCAACCCTTCGGTGTCCATGCAACAGGCGCCGCATACTCCTATGCCACATTTGAAATACCTATGCAGGCTAAACTCGGCCTTAGCAAGAGCACCCTGCTTTTCAAGAATGTCAAAGACGCGCTTCATCATCATCTCAGGTCCGCAGGTATATACCCTGTCATATCCTGAAGCATCTATCTCGCAGAGCACGTCTGTGACAAAGCCGCAGCGATGAGCTGAGCCGTCATCCGTTGTCATGTGAAGTACTTTGCAGGGTGTGAACCTGTCCAAGAACAGCAGTTCGTCCGCATTCCTTGCACCCATGATAGTGGTGACGCATGTATCCTGGGACATAGCATGTTCTGCTAGCATGGCTATTGCTGCAGTTCCCACGCCTCCCGCAATGATAAGTATGTTATCGTCTTTGCCGGGCAGTGTGAATCCCTTGCCAAAGGGTCCTCGTATGCCCAGGTGGTCTCCTTCCTTCATCTCAAAGAGCTTTGCAGTGGCGTCTCCCACCTTCTGGACGGTGATGGCGTTCCTGTAGGACAGGGTCATGGGTATTTCATCAGTACCCCTTATCCAGACCATGACGAACTGTCCGGGACGTGCTTCATCAAAACTCCTGTCAAAAAAGAATGTCTTGTTGGAAGGTGATTCCTGTACTATCCTCGTTATCTTCACATCTATGGGGTACATCATGCTCTCCTGTGGGCGAGCCCGACAATATCACTGGTATCCCGGTATCCACCGGAGGACATGAAACTCTCAATACCATCCGCAACCGTCTGGAATACTCCGGGTCCGTCGTATACCGCAGAGCCTATCTGCACGGCTGACGCGCCAGCCATCATCATCTCCATAGCATCCTCCCATGTCGATATCCCACCAACACCGATAACAGGGATGTCAAGAGCTGCATATAGGTCGTATACACACTTGATGGCTACGGGCTTTATAGCCCGGCCAGACAATCCTCCGAACTTGTTACCCAGTACGGGATATCCACTGTGGATATCTATAGCCATCCCGCGCACAGTGTTTATGGCAACTACGGCATCAGCGCCTCCTCTCTGGGCGGCCTTGCCTATGGATACGATGTCCGTTACGTTGGGTGTGAGCTTGACCCATACTGGCAGTTCTGTGATATCGCAGACAGCAGCCGTTATCTCCTCCACGGCACATGCGTCGCAACCTATGGAAGCACCATAGCCCTGTGCATGGGGGCAGCTGACGTTAAGTTCGAACGCGTCGGGTCCTGCATCGACAAGGCCGTCCGCAACTATGGCGAACTCTTCTGCATTTCCTCCGAATATGCTGGCTATTATCGGGACATCTGCTTCTCTCTTTGCGATCTCGATCTCTCCTGAGAAATCCGGGTATGATGGGTTTGGGAGCCCCATGGCATTAAGGAAGCCGTATCCCAGATCGATCATGCTTGGGTTTCTGTGTCCTTCTTTTGGCTCCGGTCCGATGGATTTTGTAACCACTGCGCCGGCACCTTCCCACGCAATGCGTGCAAGAGACGCGCCTGTAGTGCCCATGACGCCAGCAGCCAGTATTGTCGGATTATTCAGCCTTAGTCCTGTGATTTCTATCATATTATCGCTATTCTAGATTTGCACGTTAAGCTGGCATACTGCCTGCTGTACAAGTTCCTTCCCGCCCAGCTCCACCATTCTCATTCCGAGTTCCCTGGCGTAACTTTCGTAACCCTCCACAGGGATCACTTCATCAATACGCACCTGCTCGGAACCGTCAAGAGATAGCACCTCTGCCAGTACATGCAGCTCATTATCATTGATGAAATGTGTGAACGAACCAACCGGCGCCGTGCATCCTCCTTCCACGTAGGCGACAACTATGCGCTCAATGGAAGTCTCTATCCTGGTCTTTTGGTGATCCAGCTTTGAGGTTACTTCCTCTGCCTCGCTCCCGGCTACAGTTACCACTGCTATAGTACCCTGGTTAGCCGAAGGGCAGAAATGGTGCGGGTCAAGGCGTTGCACATCCAGGTTCCAGTTCATGCGCTGCAATCCAGCCTCAGCCAGAAGGATGCCATCATACTGGCCTTCTTCAAGCTTCCTTATCCTCGTGTTGATATTGCCACGCAGGTCATGGACCGCAAGGTCCGGGCGGTATCGCAGTATCTGTGCGCGTCTGCGCATGGAGGTTGTCCCGATTATGGCATTCTCCGGAAGCTCTTCCAGTTTGGAGCCGTCTGTTGTCAGGAGCACATCACAGGGTGAGTCCCGCTTGATGACCGCTGACGTTGAGAGCCTCTCCGGTCTGACGGTGGGCATATCTTTCATTGAGTGAACTGCAATATCCACATCCCCTTCCAGCATCCTGTCATCAAGCTCCCTCACAAAGGCACCCACTCCCGCAACCTCGTGCAGGGGGCGGTCCGTGAAGGTATCGCCGGTGGTCTTTATGATCTTCCTGGTGGTCTGTACTCCCAGCTCCGCCAGTTTACGTTCAATGCTTGTAGCCTGTGCAAGGGCAAGGTCACTTCCGCGGGTTCCTATTATCATTGCATTCTCCGGTTCACCTGAGGTTTGCCTCGTATGCAGCAAGTGTTCTCTCGATATCTTCTTCTGTATGGGCCGTGGACAGGAAATTAGTCTCGAACTGAGAGGGTGGCAGGAATACACCACTGTCCAGCATCCTGAAGAAGAATCCCAGGTATCCTTCCTTGTCGCACTTAAGTACTTCCTGGTAGTTCAGTGGCTTATCACCAAAGAATATCTTGAACATAGAGGATATGCCGCAGACATTGTAATTAAGCCCCATGTCCGTAACGATCTCAGTCAACCTGGCTCTAAACATCTCGCCGGTAGCGTTAAGTTTCCTGTGGACATCTTCCTTTTCAAGCACATCCAGTACTGCCAGTCCTGTGGCAACCGAGGCCGGGCATCCGCTATAGGTACCTGCCTGGTACACGCCTCCCGAGGGTGCGATCATCTCTATGATCTCCTTCTTTCCCCCAAACACTCCTATTGGCAGGCCCCCGCCAATTATTTTACCCAGAGTTGTCATGTCGGGTGTGACTCCATAGTATTCCTGGGCGCCTCCCATGGCAAGCCTGAAACCAGTGATCACCTCGTCGAAGATGAGGACCACATCGTTCTCTTCCGTGACCTTGCGCACGTCACTTAAGTAATCTCCTTCGGGAAGTACCGGTCCGATGTTCCCCATTACAGGCTCTATTATTAGTGCTGCCACATCCTCCCTGTTCCTTTCGATCACATCTGTCAGTGCCTCTATATCATTGAATGGCACCTGCAGGGTGTGCTTGGTAAAGTCGGCCGGAACTCCAAGCGAGTCGGGCTTGCCCAGCGTTGTGGCGCCTGACCCTGCCTGAACAAGAGCTGCATCATGGGCTCCGTGGAAGCCGCCTTCTATCTTGATGAATTTGTCCCTGCCTGTGAACCCTCTGGCCGCACGCAGTGCGCTCATGGTGGCTTCAGTACCCGTTGACACGAACCTGAGCATATCGATGCTCGGATACATTCCAGCTATCCTTTCCGCAAGGTTCACCTCAAGCTCTGTAGGTGTACCGTACAGCCAGCCCTTATCGAGCTGAGATATGATGGCCTCTTTTATCCCGGGATGGGCATGTCCCAGGATATTCGGGCCGTATGCGAGGCAGTAATCGATATACTCATTCCCGTCGATATCCCTTATCTTTGAACCGGAAGCGGATTCGGTATAGAATGGGTATGGTTTTATAGCCCTGACCGGGCTGCTGACCCCTCCTGGAAGGAGGGTCCTTGCTTTCTTGTATAATTCTCTTGACTTGTCTAGGGACATAGGATCACCATTAGTTCATTTAAGTATTCGTGCCATATCTTTCGCGAAGTATGTCAATATCATGTCTGCCCCGGCCCGCTTTATCGAAAGCAGGGACTCGTACATAACTTTCTTCTCGTCCAGCCAGCCGTTCTGAGCAGCCGCCTTGATCATGGCATACTCTCCGCTGACGTTGTATGCAGCTGTGGGCATCCTGAACTCGGTCTTGACTCGATAGATGATGTCAAGGTAGGGAAGTGCCGGTTTTACCATTATTATATCAGCGCCTTCCATGATGTCCAGTTCAACCTCTCGCATCGCCTCGTCAGAGTTGGCAGGGTCCATCTGGTAGGTCGACCGGTCACCGAAGCAACATCCTGATTCTGCAACATCTCTGAAAGGGCCATAGAATGATGAAGAGTATTTTGCGGCATAGGACATAATGGGTATGTCCGGGAAATTATTTTCATCAAGTGCAGACCTTATGGCGCCAATCATCCCGTCCATCATACCTGAAGGTGCCACCATGTCGGCACCGGCTTTTGCGTGACTGACTGCCGTTTTACCGAGCAGTGGGAGGGTAGGGTCATTAAGTACTTCTCCTTTTTCAAAATTAACCATGCCGCAGTGACCGTGGTCTGTATATTCACAGAGGCAGACATCGGTTATTACTAACATGTCCTTGCCAAGCTCACTCTTTATTTCACGAACCGCCTTCTGGACAATGTCCTCGTCTCCCCAGGCAGAGCTTCCATGCTCATCTTTGTGTGATGGTATCCCAAACAGTATAAGGGCGGGTATCCCCAGATCAGCAGCTTCTTTTGCATCGTCGGCTACTTTGCTGAGGGGAAGCCTTTCAACGCCGGGCATAGACTCTGTCATCTGGCTTGTTGTTATGGTCTCATCCACGAACATGGGGTAAATGAGGTTATCGGCTGAAAGTGAAGTTTCCCTCACAAGGTCTCTCATCTTTCCATTTCTTAGTCTTCTCGTTCTGGTTTCCGGGAACATGGCGGCAAATCTCCTTTGATACTGCGTTTTTCATTGCATTTATCTATGCTGAACAGGCGGAAGACCATATCAAGCATCTCGTCATCGCATACTTCCGCTGCATTCCTCAGGACCTTTGTAGGCTCTGCAAGTATCTTATTAACAATAGAGTGTGTCAGGTCATCAATTATCTTCTGTTCTATATCCCCTATCGTGTGATATGCACTCAGTTTAGTAAGGGCACGCTCCTTTTCCAGACTTCGGACCTTATAGAACTGGGCATACATCTCGGATACGATATGGTCGGCTCTCTGTTGTTTGTATTGCTTAAGAAGAAGATCGTACTCTTCGTCGATGATAGCCTGTGCCTTCTTTGCTTCCTCCATCCGCAGTTCCAGGTTCTTTTCATTGATGACGCGCAGATTATCTATATTATATAGGGTAACGTGAGGAACCGTGCCAATAGTGGGCTCGATGTCGCGGGGATTTGCGATATCTATAAGAAGGAGCGCTTTTTCCCTTGATTCCATTGCCTTGAGCACCTGTGGATGCCTGAGCACAAAGTGGGGCGCCCCTGTGGCGCAGATTACCACGTCGGCTTTCTGGAGGTTCTCTTCTATCTGGTCAAAATGGACCGCATGACCTCCCATGTCATCAGCGAGCTTCTTTGCTGCGGCATAGGTGCGGTTAGCAATATACATGAGTTCTATCTCCCTGTGGGAGAGTGCCCTGGTCACAAGGGTTCCCATTTCCCCTGTGCCAATAACAAGCACCATTTTATTCTTGAGATCACCGACAGTTTCCTCTGCCAGGTCTACAGCAGCAGAAGCAATTGAAAGGGCTCCCCTGTTTATTTCGGTTTCTGTCCTGACCCTCTTTCCTACCTGGATGGCCTTGCTGAATGCTGTATCTAGCATTCTTCCGGTCGTACCGAGGTTCTTGGCCACCTGGTAGAGGTCCTTGATCTGTCCCAGTATCTGGTCCTCGCCTATTATCATGGATTCAAGGCCTGAAGAGAGCCTCAGTAAGTGCATGATGGATTCCTGATGGTCATAGAAATCGATGATGTTGGATGAGAGCCCCAGTTTCTTTGCGAACTGGAACATCACACTGCTGCCCTTATGGGAAACAACGTACATCTCTATCCTGTTACATGTCTTAAGAACTGCACACTCATGTACCAGTTCGTTAGCGTAAAGCTCCCTGAGGAAATTATCAAGATCGCCGTCCCATACTTCTTCCATCTCTTCCACGGTTGCTCTGGAATGAGTGATGACCATGCTGGATATCTCAGTCATTGGATACCCCTGAAGAACTTTTTCTCAATGCTGAAAACGTGTTATAACCAGACATGTTATCGGACTTTCCCGTTTATTTTTTCAGTTACTATACCAAGTGCTACATTATACCCTTTTTCGTAGGATCCTTCAAGGGCTTCCCATACCTTCCTGCTTTCAAGCACCTGCCATAGTATGTCTTTTCTGTCCCTTTGTTCGGGAACTTCCTCTTTAAGGTATGTCCGCAGGTTTTCCTGGATGCGTATCATATCATCGAACTGCGGGGTTATGACCTCCTCTATCCTCTGCCTTGTAAATCTGGAAAAAGCAGGGCTTAAACCGGAGGTTGATATACTGATGGTGAGACTACCTCTTTTGATGACCGACGGAACAGTAACATCTCCAATCGAATCTACCGGGTTTGAAAGTATATTCCTGGCCTTCGCTACCGATAATATCCTTTCATTGACGGACTTCTCATTAGTTGCGGGTATGACCAGAAAAGCATCCTCTAAAAAGGTATCTATCTGCTCATTGGTAAGGTCGCTGATGTTTGCTTCCACAAGCTTTGTGTTGTTTTCCTCACAAAGCTGCCGGATGCAAGAAGTGAAACCTTTGCTGATAACAGTTACATCTGCATAGCGGGAGAAAAGCAGTGCTTTGCGTTCACCCACGGAACCGCCACCGAAGATAACTATCTTCCGGCCGGACATGTCTATCAGTAATGGTAGGAAGCAGTTTTCTTGTGCCATGGGGTGTACTCCGGTTATGTCCATTTGCCTTGAACCGGAACTTAGTTAAACGTTACGACAGTTCAGAGGCGGACCCCCGTCTTCTTGAACTCGCGCTCACTGAATAGAAGCCTGTAGTCTTTGACACCGGTGGATTCTGATATCCTTGAGGCTACTTGCTCACAGTCTTCTCTTGTGTATGAATGGACCATTGTAAAAAGGTTATACTCCCATTCAGGCCTCCGGGGTCTTTCATAACAGTGAGTAACTTCGGGAAAAGATGCCATTATCCTGCCTACATCTTCTACTCTTTCCTCAGGGACATTCCATATACACATCGCATTGGCTAGAATGCCTATGTCCCTGTGGCCTATGGATGCGCCAAACCGCCTGATCATGCCTTTTTCTTTCATCAGCCGTATTCTTTCTACGACCTCTTCTTCTGAAAGTCCAAGACGATTTGCTATGTCCCTGAAAGGCGACCCGGTGAGTGGAATACCGTCCTGAGTAGCCTTTAATATCTGTTCATCGATTGCATCCATGTTCTCATTTCCCTTGATATTCCCTCACCTGGTAATTCAACGTTTTATACCTCACTTGATATTGAACTTGACCCCGATCTTGAACAGCCTTACCGTAGGCAGATTTATGAATTTAAGCCCTGTCTTCTGGTTAAGTTCCATGAGAATCTCATTTATCCTTTCTTCCCGCGAGGCTGATAACGTGAACCATACGTTGTATTTGTCAGGGCGAAGATAGTTATGGGAAACCTCGGGGTATTCGTCGATATATGCTGCGACCTCATCTATCCTATCCCCGGGTACATTTACGGCTACCAGTGTACTGGAGCCACCTATCCTTTTACGGTTGATGACCGGGCCGATCTTCCGTATGGCACCTTCATCATGCAGTCTTTTAAGGCGCCCTATGATTTCTTCTTCACTGATGCCCAGTTCTTTGCCAAGCTTTTGGAAAGGATGGATGTCAAGAGGGAAATCATGCTGTATGATGTTAAGGATATTTTTATCCGTGTCGTCCAGGTATATCATTCGGATCCCTGTTTTCTGGGGGTGTATATGCAGTATGGCTCCTCTGCCAGGTAGTCCCCTGTCGCCGCATAGGCGCGTGCACGACAGCCTGCGCATACTTCGTTGTACTCACAGTCCCCGCACTTCCCTTTCAGCAGTAATGGATTCCGCAGGTCGTTGAAAACTTGCGAGTTCTCCCATATATCTTTGAAAGGTTGCTCCTTTATGCTTCCGGCGAGGGCTGGCAGGTATCCGCAGGGGTAGACTTCTCCGGTGCTTGATACAAAGCAGAAACCAGTACCTCCAAGACACCCTTTTGTCATGGCCTCGTAACCATGGGTCTTTACTGTTATCTCAATGCCTTCCTTCTTTGCCCGCTGGCGCATTATCCTGAAGTAATGGGGTGCACAGGTTGCTTTTAGCTGTATCTTTGCTGTCTTCTGCTGATCATAGAACCAGTTCAGCACTCTCTCATATTCAACGGGAGGTATTTCTTCCTCTTCAAGTTCCTTGCCCCTGCCAGTGGGCACGAGCAGGAATATGTGCAGGGCTTCAGCCCCAATCTCGGTTGCCAGTTCAAGGATGGCGGGTATTTCTGTGAGATTGCGTTTTGTGATGGTTGTATTGATCTGGAAGCCGATGCCTGCATCTTTGATAGCATCTATGCCGCGCATAGCTCCGTCAAAGGCCCCGGGCATGCACCTGAAATCATCATGGATCTGCGGGCTTGCCCCATCAAGGCTCACACTTATCCTTCTTATCCCTACATCCTTTAAATGTGTGGCAACCTCTGAGGTTACAAGGGTACCATTGGTTGCAAGGGCTACTGAGAGACCTTTACCGACCGCATAGCTGGCAAGGTCATAAATATCATCTCTTACTAGTGGCTCACCACCACTGAGTATCAAGATGGGCTTTCCTATCTGCGCTATCTCATCGATAAAGTGCATAGCTTCTTCGGTAGTAAGCTCGCCGGCTGGCTTACGGGAAGTCGATGACCCCCGGCAATGCCTGCAGGAAAGGTTGCAGCCTGCTGTTGTTTCCCACGCTATGAGTCTTGGAGGTTTGGCCATATTGATCATTCTGGATTTTTAACTGAAAGTTCCACTCTAGTATATATAGGATGGGGCTATACTAGTCCGCACCCATATTAATAATTAGTCGTCGGTATATGGTCAGGTCCTTTTTAAAAGAGCTGCTATTACTTGTTTATTCTTACTGGTTATTAATTTGGTATAATAACCTGCTATCAAAAGTGATATAGGGGTGAATATGTATTAACGCCTTAAACCTTGCATTTGCATGTACGTGGGTGGTCCTGGCAGTATATGCCTTTCACCTTGTGCGTACCCGTATCTCTCTTAACAGGGAGCTTAGGAATAATGACAGATAATCGGATATCTTCCATAGGTGTTTAGATGGATAAGAAACACAAGAGTGTCCTTGCAGTTGCTTTTATTGTTGTTGTGGGTATTGTCGGTCTGTGGAATGTGGACCTTTCACAGGGGTATCTGCTGGTCTCCGAATTGCAGAAAGACCCGGATAAGTATGTAGGGCAGAATGTCAACACCATGGGTACTGTGAAGAATGGCACTCTCAATGTTTCGACTTCAGGGATCTCGTTCATGCTGGAGGACCCTGAGAACGAGGCCTATGAGCTGGAAGTGATGTACACGGGAGCCCTTCCGGCAAACTTTGTCGAGGGCACAAGCCTGAGCATCAGCGGCCGGATGATCTCTGAGAACAAAATAGAGGCTAATAAGATAGTTATGGGATGCCCTTCAAAGTATAGTGAGTAACCAGAAAACGGGACGTTATCATGGAAATTGAGAACCTTGAAGAATACCAGTTAATAAAGGCTTCAATGGAAGGGCTTGTCGCTTCGATGGATGACGGCTCGAAAATGAAAAAGATGCTGCTGCATATTTGCAATTCCGGCGGAAAAAGTATCCGGCCTATTATACTGGTGCTGTGCACTGAAATATGCGGCGGTAGCCGTGATGATAGCGTGAATGCTGCCCTTGCTATCGAACTTATCCATTCTGCTTCCCTGATACATGATGATGTGCTTGACGATGGCATTATACGCAGGGGTGTTGAGTCCGCCCACAAGAAATACGGCGTTCCGGCTGCTATATTGTGTGGGGATTTTCTTATTTCCAAAGCAATTTCCCTGATCTCATCTTATGGTACGGACTCAGTGCTTGAGTTCGGAAGGGCTGGAATGTATATGGCTGAAGGTGAGACCATTGACATCTCTAGTTCCTGTACGGAGTTTGGCAGGACTAACTATTTCGAATGCATAAGCAAGAAGACTGCCTCTCTTTTTGCTGCAAGTGCTGCCATAGGCGCCTATGTTGCAGGCGCTGATCGGGAGACGGCAATGAAGTTCAGGTCATTTGGTGAAAACGTGGGCAACGCATACCAGATAGTTGATGACCTGCTGGAATATCTCAACAGGCTTGAGGATAAGCAGTCAACTTATGAGTCAGTGACCTTGCCGCTTCTCTACAGGAGGAGCATGGGGCACGAGGAAGCTGTGGGCCTGACAGTGAAGGAAGTGCTTCAGCACGTGGAAAAAGCAAAAGACGTCCTGCAGGGATTTGAAGATTCAGTTGCAAAGGATAAGCTTCTCCTGATCACTAACCTGATAACAGTTGATATGCTTCCGGGAAATGTCCTTGAGATGAGCTGAGTATTTGTTTTGATTATCTATACATTATTTATCAGGTGTTTTCATGAAAGTTTATGATAAGTCAGTAATTAAGGTAAATGCGAACACGGAAAATGGAAAGGTTGTTCTTGACATCGAAGGGCCATTGTCTGCTGTGGCAAAGCCTATAGTAAAGCGCATAAATAATATTTTCCAGGAAGAAAAACCAATTCTTTCCGATGAGGAGAACATAATCTTTTCGACATGGGTCCCACCCATGCCGGGAGAGGTTTTCAACAGGATGATCAATGCGCAGGTGGCCTCTATTCTTAAGAAGAGGGTACCTGATCAGTTCTCTATCGGCATTACAAGCAGATGTCCCAATAAATGCATACACTGCGGTGCTGCGGGAATAGTTGCTGATCCGGAGTTAACCCTTGGCGAGATCAATCGGACTGTTGACCGGGCGCTTGACCTTGGTAGTTATTATATTTCCTTTGACGGCGGGGAAACAATGCTTCGCAAAGACCTTGTCCAGATGGTCTCTGCTGTTGACAAGAGCCGTGCTGTAGCTACCTGCTTCACATCAGGTTTCGCTATGAATGAGCAAAAAGCCAGGGAGCTTAAAGAGGCAGGCCTTTTTGCTGCACACATGAGCCTTGACAGTCCTCAGGAAAAGGAGCATGACCGGGTCAGGGGACGTGAAGGAGCTTACAGGGACACTGTCAACGGCGTGAAAAATGTGCTGGATGCCGGTATCCTGGCTGATCTTTTCGTAGTTGTATCACCTCATAATATCGATGACCTTGACGGGTTCTACCAGTTTGCGATTGATATGGGTATGCATGAGATGTCCGTTTACGAGATCGTGGCTGTGGGACGCTGGCTTGAGCACGAGGATGAAGTGATCACTGAAAAAGATGTAAAACGCCTGGCGGATTTCCAGAAGTCTGCAAACCGGAATCCAGAGGGACCACGAGTAACTGCTTTACCTTATTTCATGGGACCTGATCAGTTCGGGTGTTTTGCAGGCAGGCGCTGGATGCATGCAACTGCAGGAGGGGATGTGCTTCCTTGTGCCTATACGCCTCTTTCCTTTGGGAACATCCGCGAGGAAGACCTTGGAGTTATCTGGGAGCGTATGGGTAAGCATACTGCGTACAAGTCCTCCGCAGATTATTGCATGATGCGTAATCCTCAGTTCAGGGAAAAATACATTCACACTATTCCGGAAGGTGAAACACTTCCTTTAAGGCTGGACCTTCGCAAGGAATAATCGGGCCCGGATATTAAGTAATGTAGTATGTGCCTTTTGATTTTTTCTTCTTTTTACGAATCGCGGGGGTGGGGTAGAGAAAGCCCATTGCTTTAGCTGTGGGATGAATCGTACCTCACCTCTTAGCAAATCAAAATTTATCATAAGTTCTTTAAGCTAATAACCCATTGTACAGTATAATGCGTAAAACATACAAGTTCCGTATTTATCCTAATAGATCTCAACAAAAACAGATGGAGTGGAGCTTGGAAATATGCAGGCAAGTATATAATCGTACACTATCGGAACGAAAAGTCACTTATGAAATGTCAGGAGAGACATTATCTAAATATGCCCTCAACAAACTACTTCCTGAATGGAAAAAAGAGAATCCCGAATATAAAGAAGTGTTCTCCCAAACCCTTCAGGAAGTACAGGAAAGGGTAGACATTGCATTCAAGCACTTTTTCAGGCGTGTTAGGAACGGAGAAAAGCCCGGATACCCTCGATTCAAAGGCAAAGGATGGTACGACAGTTTCACATATCCTCAAATGGGATTTAAACTAAAGGGAAACCTTTTATATCTCTCAAAAATCGGAAACGTCCGTGTAAAAGTGCATCGTGAAGTTGAAGGCGATATTAAAAGAATAATTGTAAGACGTTCAGCATGTAAAAAATGGTATGTTTCAATAACCACGGAAGCAGAGGATATTCCTATTCCCGATAATGATATTGAGCATGTTGTGGGCATCGATGTGGGATTATCTAATTTTGCTACATTGTCCGATGGTACAACAATATCTAACCCTCGTTTTTTCCGTCTGGAAGAAAAAGAACTTGTAAAGGCCCAACGCAAGTTATCCAAAGCTGCAAAGGGTTCTCCTGGTCTTAAAAAAGCAATAAAAGTAGTACAAAGAGTACATGAAAGAATAGCAAACAAGCGTTATGATTTCATTCATCAATTAAGCAGACAACTAGTAGATGATTATTCCTTCATTGCTTTTGAAGACCTGAACATCAAAAACATGCTTAAAAATCATTGTCTCGCAAAAAGCATATCAGATGCCGCATGGAACATGCTGATTTCTACAACAAAGTACAAGGCTGAAAGTGCTGGTTCTTTAGTTGTATCAGTTAATCCTGCGAACACTTCTAAGATGTGCTCAAGATGTGGTCTGTTAGTGGATAAGACATTAGCAGATAGAACACACGAATGTAATAGCTGTGGTCTTATCTTAGGCCGAGACCACAATGCGGCTATCAACATTCTCAGATTGGGATTGCAATCTGTCGGCATAGAAACCGTAGAAGCCCGCGCACTTTAGTCGTGGGAGCAGTCACGAAAGCTTTATATCTGATTTAACACTAGAGGGAATGAATTATTCGGGATATTTATAATCAATCATCACGAGGATTAGCATGGCCAAAGATAAAATCTTGTCTGAAATAAAAGACGCAGAAGCCAATGCACGAAAAATGGTTGAAAACGGCATAAAGAGCAAGCAAGACCGTATCAACAGCGCACGTGCAGAAGCCAGGGAGATCATAAAGCAGGCTGAAGCCGATGCTCATAGATCTGCACAGAATGCGATCAAATCTTCTGAAGAGGCAGCTGCTTTGGAAAGGGAGGAGATCATCAAGGCAGGTAAAAATGAAGCGGAGGCAATTGCAAGCAAAGCATCTTCTAAAGTTGATAAAGCAGTTGACATGTTACTGACCGAGTTTGAGAGGGCAGTACATGCTTAAGCCGAAACAGATGAGTCGAGCCGTTATAGTTGGCCACAAGAACATCCTTGAAGAAACGGTCGATGCACTGCACAAAGCTAATCTTTTTCATATCGAAGACTTTAATGAAGACGATTCTGATCTTAAGATCGGCAAGCCATTCGAAAGTGGAAGTGAAGTTTCAAAGAAACTTGTCAAGATCCGGTCCATTGCCAGCCTTCTCGGTGTAAAGGACGTTGCAGTTGAGAAACAGAGTCCTTCTGAAATTTGCTCTCAGCTTGACAGTTCTCTTGACAAGCTTGATGACGAACTGGAAATACTTTCTGAGAAAAAGCGCGTTTTTGAAACCGAACTTAAGGAATTAGGTTCATCTAAGAAAGATATCCTTCCCTTTATTGGTACTGATCTTGATCTTGACCTTTACCGAGGGTATGAAAGCCTGGCTGTTTTTGCAGGTCATGTAAAAGAGGATATAGGACCTTCTGTATCACAGCTCACTTCTTCCTATGAACTTTATTATGATCAGCATTCTGGTGTTGTAGTGCTCTTTGTCAGTAAAGACAAGGCGGCAGAAGTTTCTGAACTGCTTGCACGTGTCTCTTTCAAGGAACTGAAGGTTCCAAACCTTAGCGGTATCCCTTCAGGGCTCATAGCAGATATCGAGCAGAAAGAAGCAGATATCTCCAAGAAGATCGAAGCAATAGATGCTGATATCGAAGCCCTTAAGCTCAAGTACGCTGATTTCATACTCGCAAGCAATGAAATGCTCTCCATAGAGGTTCAGAAGTCTGAAGCACCACTCAGAATAGCGACCACTGAAAGCTCATTCCTCATAGATGGATGGCTTCCTACGGAGCAATATGCTGAGATGGAACGAACCGTTAATACAGCAACAAACGGTCGTGCATTCGTTTCCCCTCTGGAGATCACAAAGCCTGATATTAAAAAAGTACCTATTGAGTACGATAACCCTAAGATCGTATCTCCCCTTCAGGAGATCATGAATCTTTACGGGCGTCCTACTTACAAGGAACTTGACCCTTCAGCTTTGATATTTATCACTTTCCCGCTTTTATACGGGATGATCCTTGGTGACATCGGTTATGCTCTTATTCTTCTGATAATGGCGCTGGCTATTAAGAAGATTGTTTCTTCGGATGCAGTCAAGCCTTTGATGAATATTCTGATTTACTGTCAGATATCTACCTTATTCTTCGGTATATTATACGGTGAGTTCCTGGGGTTCCCTCTTGCAGCTTATCATGGACAACCGGGTTTGCTTCCGGGTTTTGACACAATTGATCTATTAGCAACCCCGTTCCCTGGTGAAGTCATTGGTTTCCCCTTACACAGAAGTCACCTTGTAATGACATTCATCGTCGCGACCGTTTTTGTTGGTCTGCTCCATCTAAACCTTGGTTATGCAGTGGGCTTTATCAATGAGAAAAGGAAGCACGGTATATCTGCAGCTATCTTCGAGAAAGGAAGTTGGTTTGTTGTACAATTTGGTATCCTCCTTACAGTACTTGGTTATCTCGAGATGCTACCTATCGTAGCGGGGATCGTTGTGTTCCTCATCGGTGTGGTCATGCTTGTAAAAGGGGAAGGGGTAAAGGGCCCTATCGAATTGCCTTCACTCCTGAGCAATTCATTGTCCTATACTCGTATAATAGCTGTAGGATTGTCATCCATCTCTATTGCGTCAACTGTCAACCTGATCGCCTTTGACATGATCTGGCCACCAGGATCGCCGATTGGTGGAATGACGATCTTTGCGATTGTAGTGTTCTTATTCGGACACGCTTTGAACACTGCCCTGAGTATAATAGCCCCCGGTTTGCATGCGCTCAGGTTACAGTATGTAGAATTCTTCGGTAAATTCTACGAAGGCGGGGGGCGCAAATATGATCCTTTTGGATACATAAGAAAATACACGGAGGAAAAATAAAATGGTAACAGAAACAGTAACAATGATGGACCCTGCAGGATTGCAAGCAATCGGCGCAGCACTCGCAGTAGGACTTACCGGCTTTGCATCAGCATATGCAGAAAAAGAGATAGGTACTGCAGCAATAGGTGCAATGGCTGAGAATGAGAGTCTTTTTGGTAAGGGTTTGATCCTGACTGTAATTCCAGAAACGATTGTTATCTTCGGTCTGGTAGTTGCATTATTGATGCTATAAGCTGATTTAAGAGCATATTTTGCTCTTAAATTCATTTTGAAGGTGAGTGAGCATGGGACTTGAAATTGTTGTTAAAGATATCATGGATGCTGCACAAGCGGAAGTGACCCGGTTGAACCGCGAAGCTGATGCAGAAGCTTCTCTTATTCTTGAGGATGCCCGGCAGAACGCGAAAAATATCATAGGTGAACGTCTTGCAAAGGCAGAAGATGATATCCGAAAAATCAGGCAGCAAGAAATATCCAGCGCAAATCTTGAAGTAAAGCGCACACTGCTCAATGCACGTAAGGAATTGCTAGAAGATGTATATGCCCAGGCTGAAAAATCCATATCCGCATTTTCCCCTGAAAAGAACGAAGAGCTTCTGAGATCGATTATCAAGGGCAATGAAGCAAGCGGCAAAAGGATATATTCCAATGCAGAATCAGAGAAGATCGTAAAGAAGTTGACCTCTCTTGAATATGCTGGCAACATCAAATGTCTTGGTGGTGTTGTAATTGAGAATGAAGATCGGACAGTAAGGCTGGATTATACTTACGATGTCATCCTTAAAAGTGTAAGTGAGCAGTTGTTGAAGCAAACATCTGATATCTTATTCGGGTGATTTCTAAATGCGGCTGTTGCAGAAATTTAAGCGTGGTTACAGTTCAGATTCAAAAGGTAACACCAACTACGCATACACGATACCTCGTGTTCGTGCAATGAAAAGCAAGCTTTTGCCAAAAGAGACCTATCCTCGTCTCATGAACATGAGCATTGCTGAGATTACCAGGTTTATCGGCGAATCCGGGTATAAGGAAGATGTCGATGAGCTGGCTCTGACGTATGATGGTGTAGATCTGATAGAACACTCTCTGAACAGGAACCTATCTGTTACTTTTAGGAAACTCCTGAACATCTCTGAAGGGGAGGTACATTTTCTTATTTCGGAATACCTCCGGCAATACGACATCTGGAATATCAAGACGATTCTCAGAGGAAAGTACTGCGGTGCTTCAACAAAGGAAACTCTCGAAGCGATTGTCGCAGGAGGGACTCTTACCTATACTTTCCTTTCCGGTCTGGCTGCAAAAGGGAGCTATGAAGAAGTTCTGTCTGAGTTTGAGGGCACCGAATATTACCCGATACTCAAAGACTACAATGGCACCAACCTTTCGGATATAGAGAATCAGCTCGACAAGTTGTATTATGCTGGACTCTTTGCTGTAGCTGGTGGTTCAAAATCAAAAGACCGCAAGTTGTTTGCCAAGTTCATCAGAGCAGGTATTGATATAAAGAACCTCATGATCCTTTTCCGACTGAAGAAGGCAGGGATCACCAATCCTCAGATGTCTAATCTGATGGTAGAGGGAGGCCTTGAGATCGAGCCCAAGGATATAGAAAAATTGATGCCGCTTTCCTTTGAAGAGTTCATACAGGAACTTGACAGTTACTCTTACTGGAAAGAAATATCTGATGTGGTGAACCCGGGTATGCAATCACTGATAGATGTTGAAACACGACTAAAGAAATACAGGCTTAAATCTGCAGCAAGCTTTTCACACGTTTATCCCCTTTCAATAGTACCAATCATGGACTACATGCTAACCAAGCAGAATGAGGTAAACAACCTGCGGATAATAGTGCGTGGCAAAGAGACCAACCTCAGTGATGAAGTTATCAGGGAACAGTTGGTGATCTGATGGAATTAGCAGTGGTTGGACGCAGCGAGTTCGTGACAGGATTCAGGCTCGCAGGTGTCAGAAAAATATTTGAAGTTAATGAAGGTGAACTTGAACCTACTGTGCATAAGATACTTGAGGATCGGGATGTCGGTATTCTTGTAATGCACGGCGATGATCTCAATAAACTACCGGAGATGCTGAGAAACACTATCAATGACTCTGTTGAGCCAACTGTTGTGACTCTTGGAGGTAGTGGTCAAAGTTCGAACCTAAGGGAAAAAATAAAACAATCGGTAGGTGTTGATCTGTGGAAATGAAAGGTGAAATTTATCGAGTGGCAGGTCCTGTCGTTACTATAAGAGGTATTAAACCTAAAATGTACGACGTGGTCCATGTTGGTCATGAAGGATTAATGGGTGAAGTTATCAGAATACAGGGGGATAAAGCCACTGTTCAGGTATACGAGGACACATCCGGTATCAGGCCGGGAGAGCCCGTAGTGAACACTGGAATGTCACTCTCTGTAGAGCTTGGCCCTGGTTTATTGGAAAGTATTTATGATGGTATCCAGAGACCTTTGATGGTCTTACAGGAAAAGATGGGTGACTTCATTCAGAGGGGAGTCACTGCTAACGGACTTGACCGTGAGAGAGTATGGGAATTCAAACCCCTTGCCAAGAACGGCGACTCCGTAAAGGGCGGCGATGTGCTAGGTCTTGTGCAGGAAACTGAGAATATCGAACACAAAATCATGGTTCCGCCTACAGTGTCGGGAACCATTTCTGAGATCAAGTCCGGTAGTTTCAAAGTTGACGAGACTATATGTGTACTCTCAAGCGGCACTGAAATATCGATGATGCAGAAGTGGCCTGTAAGAAAGCCACGTCCCGTAGGCAAGAAGCTTATGCCAAACAGGCCTCTTATAACCGGTCAGAGAATCCTTGATGGTTTGTTCCCGGTTGCAAAAGGCGGTACTGCAGCTATCCCCGGTCCATTCGGTTCCGGAAAGACAGTTACCCAGCAGCAGCTTGCAAAATGGAGTGACACTGACATCGTTGTTTACATAGGATGCGGCGAACGCGGAAACGAGATGGCAGATGTGCTTAACGAGTTCCCGGAGCTCCAGGATCCTAAGACAGGGCGCCCATTGATGGAGCGTACCGTACTTATCGCTAACACTTCCAACATGCCTGTAGCAGCCCGTGAAGCATCTGTTTACACAGGTATCACCATTGCGGAATACTACCGTGACATGGGATACGATGTATCACTTATGGCTGACTCTACTTCAAGATGGGCAGAAGCAATGAGGGAAATCTCCTCAAGACTTGAAGAGATGCCTGGTGAGGAAGGTTATCCAGCATACCTTTCAGCAAGACTCTCCGAGTTCTATGAGAGGGCAGGATATGTACGCACCCTTGAAGGTCAGGAAGGCTCTATCACTGTTATCGGTGCAGTATCACCTCCTGGTGGCGACTTCTCCGAGCCGGTCACACAGAATACCCTGCGTATTGTGAAGGTATTCTGGGCACTGGATGCAAAACTCGCACAGAGGAGGCACTTCCCTTCAATCAACTGGTTGACAAGTTACAGTCTGTACACACAGGGACTTGCCGACTGGTTCACTGAGAACGTGGCACCTGACTGGGTACCTCTCAGGGACCATGCAATGGATCTCCTCCAGCAGGAAGCAGAACTCCAGGAAATCGTTCAGCTGGTTGGTTCCGATGCCCTGCCAGAGGACCAGCAGATCGTGCTCGAGATATCCCGTATGATAAGGGAATATTTCCTGCAGCAGAATGCTTTCCACCCTGTGGACACATACTGCCCGTTCGACAAGCAGTACAAATTACTGAAAGCAATCTCCAAGTACGGTGAGATGGCAACAGCAGCACTGGAAGCAGGGATCCCGATGAAGGATATCCTGTCCGTGGAGTCAAAGGATGAGCTTGCAAAGGTCAAGTTCGAAGAGGACTTCCAGAGTGCACTGGATGTTGTCATGACCAAGATGGATAAGGAATTCGCACAGCTTGGGGGTAAGTAAAAATGACCAAGGAATATAAGACAATCACAGAGATCTCAGGACCACTGGTGTTCCTTGAGAAGACTGAGCCGGTTGGTTACGGTGAACTTGTTCTCATCAACCTCCCGGACGGGACCACCAAAAGAGGACAAGTCCTTGATACTTCCGCTGACCTGGTAGCAGTCCAGGTCTTTGAAGGTACGGGCGGACTCAATGAGGAGTCCGGTGTGGTCTTCACAGGCGAGACGATCAAGCTCCCCGTGTCCAAAGACATGCTTGGCCGTATCCTCTCCGGTTCCGGTGAGCCACTGGACGGCGGACCACGCATTATCCCCGAAGACAGGGTAGATGTTAACGGTGCATCAATGAATCCATATTCAAGGATGCCTCCGGAGGATTTCATCCAGACCGGTATATCAACCATTGACGGTACCAACACCCTTGTACGTGGCCAGAAACTGCCTATCTTCTCAGGATCAGGTCTTCCCCACAACGAGATCGCACTGCAGATAGCACGTCAGGCAAAGGTTCCCGGTTCCACCGAGGAGTTCGCCGTAGTATTCGCTGCAATGGGTATTACAAGTGAGGAAGCACAGTACTTCATGGAAGACTTCGAGAAGACCGGTGCCCTTGAGAGAGCAGTGGTTTTCCTTAACCTTGCAGACGACCCTGCGGTCGAGCGCCTGATCACACCAAGGATGGCACTTACAGCAGCCGAATACCTTGCATACGAGCATGACATGCACGTACTGGTTATCCTTACGGATATTACCAACTACTGTGAGGCACTCCGTCAGATGGGTGCAGCCCGTGAAGAGGTTCCGGGAAGGCGTGGTTACCCAGGTTACATGTATACTGACCTTGCATCACTCTACGAGCGTGCAGGCGTTATCAAGGGAAGGAAGGGTTCAGTCACACAGTTCTCAATCCTTACCATGCCCGGTGACGATATCACCCACCCGATCCCTGACCTTTCAGGTTACATCACCGAAGGACAGATCGTGGTTTCAAGGGAATTGCACAGAAAAGGTATCTATCCTCCTATAAACGTACTGCCTTCACTCTCCCGTCTGATGAACTCAGGCATTGGTGCAGGCAAGACCAGGGATGACCACAAGGCAGTCTCTGACCAGATGTATGCAGCCTACGCAGAAGGCCGTGACCTCAGGGGTCTGGTTGCCATCGTAGGTAAGGAAGCACTCTCCGAGAGGGACCAGAGGATCCTTGAATTCGCAGACCTTTTCGAGGACAGGTTCGTACGCCAGGGAAGGGACGAGGACAGGACTATCGAGGATACCCTGAATGTCTCCTGGAGCATCCTTTCAGAACTTCCGGAAGCCCTGCTCACAAGAGTGGACAACAAGTACATCGAGAAGTACCACCCTGCTCACAAGAGCAAGTAACTTACAGGTGATCCGACATGGGCGTAAAAGATGTAAAACCAACACGGTCCGAGCTCATCGAGCTCAAGAAGAAGATCAAGCTTTCCCAGGGCGGCCACAAGCTGCTTAAGATGAAGAGGGACGGACTTATCCTTGAGTTCTTCGAGATCCTCGGCAAGGCCAAGGATGTCAGGACCGAGCTGGATGCCGCCTATGAAGTCGCTTCCCGCAGGATAGCTATTGCAAACGCTGTTGACGGTATCATTACCGTCAAATCCACTTCTTTTGCCCTTCAGGGTAAACCGGAGATCGAGCTGGAAAGCCGTAATATCATGGGTGTCGTCGTTCCCAAGATCGAATCATCCAGTGTCCACAAAACACTGGATGAGCGTGGTTACGGTATTGTTGGCACCAGTTCCTATACGGATGAAGCAGCAGATTCCTATGAGATCCTTGTCGAGAAGATCATCCTTGCAGCAGAGATTGAGACCACCATAAAGAAACTTCTCGAGGATATCGAGAAGACTAAAAGGCGTGTCAATGCTCTCGAGTTCAAGGTGATCCCCGAACTTCAGGAAGCAATGAACTTCATAAGGCTCCGTCTCGAAGAGATGGAAAGGGAAAACACTTTCAGGCTGAAGAGGATCAAAGGTTAACTCCTTATGAGCACTCCCAATGGTCGCCCAAACCTGGTCGACCGCTTTTTTATAAGACTATCCCGACCTGAGAACCTGGCCAGGATACTCAGGTGGGCCTGGTTCATTTCCTTGGTCATGCTTGTGCTGGGTTATATCATAATTTATACGAAGATTCGGGATATGATTCCGATCTGAGTTTTTCATTTTATCATCTTCTGCTCTTTTATAGCCAAAGGCCTGTAAAAACTGGCAGGCCATCTTTTTTGCAAAAGCCTGTCACGTTTGTCCTGAGTTCCCATAATTGGAATCCTTGAGGTATCAAACACCCTTATATTTATTATATTAACTTTATAACTTTTTAAATATATCACTATCATTATATAGTATGTTGTTAGTATATTTCAAAGTCTATTTATTTTAAATATTAATCCGAGAGATATAAGATGAAAAATAAACACTCTTTTAATGAAAAAAGGCAAAAGCAGCTACTATTAGTATTTTTAGTGCTGCTAATGTCTGCACTCGTAATTCTTCCAAGCGGATGCCTGGATGACAACGGAAATGATCAAGAGATTGATAATAATGAACCTTCTGTTCCGGATGCTGATGAAGACGACGCATCCGATCCAGAAGACGATGACACAACTACACCTGCAGAACTTGAACCTGCAGAAGAACCTGGAGTGCAGACGATAGTAGCGTCTACATCCGGCAGCAGCGGTTCCTCAGGTTCATCCGGCTCATCTTCAAGCCCGGTTGCCCTTACAGGAATCAGTATTGTTCAAGCAGATCAAACTGTATATGCCGGAGAAACATTGCAGTTAACAGTTACATTTGACCCAACAACTGCTTCAAACAAGGTACTTTCATGGACCTCTAATGATACTAGTGTTGCAACAGTTGGTTCTTCTTCAGGCCTGGTAACAAGTGTAGCTGATGGAGTCGCAAACATCACTGCTACATCTGCTGATGGTGGCTACACAGACTCAGTTATAATCACAGTCACCGAAACACCAATAGTAAACAGTGCAGCAGAACTCCAGACAGCTATAGGAGCTAATGGCGTAACTTCAATAACCTTTGGAGGAGACCTCACTGGTGATGTCACAGCAACGCGCACAGGTTCAACTAACTTTGATATTGATTTTGGCACATACATTCTAACTGGCGATCTTACTATCACTGCCAATAGCGTTACTACAATGAACTTTACGGGCAGTGCAGTTCCTGCAATCACAGGTGATCTAACAGTATCTGCTTCAAACGCTACTGTAACAAACGGCATTAGTGTCGGTGGCACAATAACAGTTAGTGATGTTGGCAGTCATTCATGGATCGAACTTGCCGATGATAATACCATAACTTTGACAGATTCCAACGGAGCATCTATTGTAATCCAGGGTAACCCTGCAGATATTACAATCGAAGATGGCGCAGATGGTATCAACATTACAGCAGACAGTCCTGTGAATATAACTGTCAGCAACGGCGCAACAGTTAACAACATTATAGCCACAGCAGCAGGAACGGTCATTACAAACAATGGTGTCGTTTCAAATGTAACTTCAAACGTTGATATATCCATTGAGAATAATGGAGATGACATCAATGTAGATGGTACTGGAACCATAGGAGTTTCCGGTTCAGGAAGTGTAACAGGAATCGCAACTGCTGTTGAGGGAATCTCCTCTGTTCTGGCTCTTGATCAGGCCGAACTGAGAATGGGAGGCATAATTACAGCTAATATTACAGGAGTAGTTCTCGATTTAGGTAGTGGAGAAACCTTCAATGTAACCTCTGCAAACGCAACTATTGTAAGCGTTGATACAATTACAGAGCTGAACATTACAGCCCAGTCCCCAGGAAGAACTGCCATAACAGTGCAGGTTCAAAATTCAACTGACGTTGTTATCAAGCAGGGTACTATCTTTGTCACAGTACTTCCTGTACAAATTGATGCAGCATCAGCTACAATAGTAGCTCCAGCAGCAGGTGCAACACCAGCAACTGCAGCACAGATTGAAGCTGCAACAGTTAATGCAGATTACACTGTGACCAGTGTAACATGGAATGAAGATCTGACCGCAGCTGGAAAATTCAAAGCAGGCCAGGTATACAATGCAACTGTGGTACTGACCTCTAAGAACAACAAAGCATTCCAGCAAGCAGCATTTACTCCTACAGTCGTAAATTCTTCAACGGTTGGAAACACAACAACACTAGGAACCAGCGTAGGAAACAGAGTAACATTTACAGCCACTTTCCCTGCAACTGATGCGTTGGAAGTAAGCAGCATAGCTGTAACAACCCAGCCAACAAAGATGACCTACAAAGAAGTTCTAGATGACATTTTAGTATTGAATGGCATGGTCGTTACAGAAACCTACAACGATGGAACTACAAATGTGGTTGCCTTTACAGATGGAACTGCATCCGGATACACCACACTCCCTGCTAATGGTTCTACATTGACGAATGCAGGCCACAATGGCAATCCAGTAGCTGTAACTTACGATGCAGGAAGTAAATCCGCAAACACAGGTAATCTGGTAGTTGATTCAACTAGCATTGATGCTGATCTTTCCGCACTCAGTGTCAATCCAGGTTCGTTGAACGAATTATTTGTCAACAATACGCTCTCTTATACGGTTGGTGTTGCTCATGATGTAGATTCACTAAACGTGACGGCAACTCTTTCTGATGCTGCGGGAGCATCAATGACTATCAATGGTGAGGCAGCAGTAAGTAATGTACCCAGTACTGTCGTTCTTAATGCTTCAGGACAATCCACACTGATTGGAATTGAAGTCATTGCAGAGGACAATACGACCACTAAGACCTATACAATTACTGTTAGCAGAGCCTCAATGCCAATTACAGTAACTGGAGTTACAGTAAAGACTGCTCCAACAAAGGTTACTTTCAATGACACCGAAGCCCTTGATCTTACAGGACTTATAGTAACGTTGTCTAAGTCTGATGCAAGTACCGAGGATGTTGCTCTTGCAGACTTTGGAACAACAGATCTGACAACTGACCCTGTAAATGGTACTGCTCTTACAACAGCCAATACAACAGTCACTATAACCCATGGTACAAGTGGTGAGAATGTAACACAGGCAATTACTGTTAATGCAATTACAGTAACTGGAGTTACAGTAAAGACTGCTCCAACAAAGGTTACTTTCAATGACACCGAAGCCCTTGATCTTACAGGACTTATAGTAACGTTGTCTAAGTCTGATGCAAGTACCGAGGATGTTGCTCTTGCAGACTTTGGAACAACAGATCTGACAACTGACCCTGTAAATGGTACTGCTCTTACAACAGCCAATACAACAGTCACTATAACCCATGGTACAAGTGGTGAGAATGTAACACAGGCAATTACTGTTAATG
>NZ_JADQBZ010000005.1:283800-297729 GCF_016278365.1 Methanolobus sp.
ACTATAACCCATGGTACAAGTGGTGAGAATGTAACACAGGCAATTACTGTTAATGAACTAGCTCCCGCAGCAACCACTCTCGCACCAATTGATGGTGCTACAGATGTAGCCTTGGATGCAACAGTAAGTATATTGTTTGATCGTAATGTGACTGCAAATGACCTGAGTGGAGTGACTATAACTGGAGCTACTCAAGGGGCAGTAGGTAATGTAACAGCAACACTTGCTGAAGACAACCGAACAGTGAACATTGTTCATGATGCATTTGCTAATAACAATGAGGTATATACTGTTACAATTCCTGCAAATGCAGTAAACAACTCAGAGAGTCTAGGCAACGCCGAGATTACCTGGAGCTTCACAGCAGTAGCTCTGAGTAGCAATGCGAACCTAACTAGCGTACTGTCTCAAACTGATGGATCGCCAGCAGGTGGAGACGGTTCTACAAGCGAGTCTGCTATCACGTGGAATATTAGCGTAGCAAGAGGTGAATTAGACGTTAGTTATATTGCAGTAGCAAGTGATGCAACAGTACATCTGTACTCAAATGCTTCTTTTGATGCAAATGAAGATGTAGCAATCACTCTTGCAGTGGGTGAAACAACTGGATACATCAATGTAACTGCACAGGACGGAATAACCATCAAGTATTACGCAGTAACAATGGCCAGAGCTGCAAGTAATGTGACAACTATTGCTGTTGCAGATGGTATGGATGTTGTTGTCACCGATGTGAACAATACTGTAGGTTCTGAAGCAGTAACTGTTGCTGCTGCTACTACGGTTGCAGATTTAATAGGTGCAATTGAATCAACTGATCGTACAAATCAAACATACTCAGTAACTGATAGTGTTGATGGAGGAAAAGGAGACACCGATTATCTGGTGACAGGAGATAGATTGCATGTATATTCAGAAGATGGATTTGAGCAGGCAGCTTATACTGTCACTAAAGAAGCCAGCACTTCGACAATGATTGTTGATACTAGTTCCGGGACCACTGTCACAGATGTAAACAATGCTGAAGGCTCTGAAGCAGTAACAGTTGTTTCTGGTACTACGGTAGCTACTTTGACTACTTCAATTGGAGCAAGTGATGGTTCAACTCAGGCATATGCAGTAACTGACAGTAGTGATGGAGTAAAATCGGAAGGAGCACTGGTAACAGGTGACAAACTGGTTGTAACTGCAGAGGATACTGTTACAAGTAAAACTTACACCATAACAGTGTCTGCATAAAGTGGAATTTAGGTGTTCAGCCAAAAAGCTGAACACTCACTATCATTTAAAAATAAACTTCACATCCCCCTAAACAGGGGAATACTTTCTTTTTTAAGTACACTTCAAAATCCAATAGTTTACCACATACAATAACTACGTATGAAAAAATGAAAAAGGTGAGACCTTTAGTTTTCCTTGACATTTCTAAGAACTTGAAGCACCTCCCCCGCGTGCCCCGCTGTCCTCACATTATCCCACACCTTCACCACAATTCCCTCAGGATCTATCAAAAAAGTGCTCCTGACAGTACTCATATACTCCTTGCCGTAATTCTTCTTCATTCTCCAGACGCCGTACTGCTGGTGAATGCTTGTGTCCTCGTCTGAGAGCAGTGTTATTGTGATCTCCTGTTTCTGGATGAAGTTCTGGTGTGATTTCATGCTGTCCTTGCTGACTCCCAGGATCACGGCATTCTCTGCGGCGAAATCGTCCTTGAGGGCTGAGAACTCTTTTGCTTCGCGGGTGCAGCCGGCAGTGTTGTCGCGGGGGTAGAAATATAGGACGAGCCACTTGCCATGGAACTCTTTCAGGCATACTGTTTCTCCGGCCTGGTCGGGGAGGCAGAACGAGGGAGCGGGCTGGCCTTCGGATAATGTGGTGTTTGTCATTTGTTTCTCCTTTGTGTGTCTTCGATCTATACTAATGTCCAGAATTATCTTCCCGTGTATTTTGGGTATAAAGCAGGGTCATGCATTTGTAGCGGAGGTTATCAAATTAAAATTTTGGCTTAAAAGCCTATTCTTTTTTTCATTAAGGTCGGTGCTTTTCCAGGTTCTTTTTCAAGACACGGATTTACAGGATTAACACGGATTCAAGGTAATGCCAATGTAACTAAAAATAACATGCGTTTTCATCTGTGTTAATCCTTGTCTTAAATATGATCTCAAAAATATTTCATCCGACTGCTACATCGTCAAATTAGAATCCTGGTTTCAGGAGCTAATTTGATATTCTCTATCGTCCTGTCTCTTCACGCGATAAATTATTTATACGGCCATCAATAGTGGATAATCCATTGTTGCTTAATGGCTGGAATGAAGGAGGGGGAGTAAAACGGAACTGATAAGGATGGAAGGGGTGTGTGTTACGGCGGGGGACAGGAGCATCCTTTCAGGGTTTGATATGTCTGTTGCCAGGGGGGAGAAAGTGCTCATCAAGGGGCGTTCCGGCATTGGTAAAACAACACTTTTCAGGCTGATGCTGGGGTTCAGGGTGCCCTCCTCAGGCATTCTCTATTTTGAGGGCAGGCCGATGGATGCGGGGCTTGCCTGGGATATCCGTAAAAGGGTGGCACACATCTCCCAGGATAGTGATATTGGCGAGGGTGTGGTAAGGGATATGCTTGAGGAGATATTTTCCTATAATGCCAACAAGGGACACTTCGACCCGGAAAAGCTCCGGTCGCTGCTGGTGGAACTTTCCCTGCAGGAAGATGTCCTTGATAAGAAGTTCGAGAACCTGTCCGGCGGAGAGAAGCAGCGCATTGCCATCATAATTTCTCTGCTCACAAAAAAGGATATATTCCTTCTGGATGAGATAACATCGGACCTCGATGCAAAGCTGAAGAGGAAGGTTGTGGATATGTTCGTGGGTAACCCTTCCTGGACCGTGATGGCAATATCCCATGACTCTGAGTGGGAACGCGATGGTGTGAGGGTCATCGACCTTGAGAAACTGCAGGAGGATGCCGGTGTCTGCGACTGATATCACTTTGACGGGAATTGTGTTCTGTTTCCTGCTTCTGATGATACCTGTACTCATCAGTTATCATCTTAATCTGAAGCTGATAGGCTCCACTCTTGAGGCTGCTTTCAGGATGACGGTACAGCTTGCTTTCGTGGGTTTCTTCCTCACCTTTGTTTTTGAGCTCAACAATTCCATGCTCAACATTGTATGGGTGCTGTTCATGGTGATCGTGGCATCCTATACAGTCCTGAAGAACTCCCAGTTGAAGTATAGTTCATTTATCATACCGCTTGTGACTGCGTTTGCGGTCACGAATGTCGGGATGCTGCTTTATTTCAACAGTTTTGTAATTGGCCTTGACGACCTCTTTGAGGCGCGGTACTTCATCCCTATAGCAGGCATGGTGATAGGCAATTCCCTTCGGGCCAATATCGTGGGTATTAATGATTTCTGTGACCAGATACAGAGAAATGAGAATCGGTATCTTTCCAGTCTGTCCCTCGGTGCGGAAAAGTATGAAGCCCTTAAACCTTACCTGAGAAAGAGCCTCATAAACTCGATTCGGCCGACCCTTGCCAACATGGCAACAGTAGGCATCGTTTTCCTCCCCGGGATGATGACCGGACAGATAATCGGCGGTTCAAGCCCCTTAACTGCAATTGAATACCAGATAGCTATTATGATTGCGATCTACGTGGCAACAGTAATGAACATAATGTTGTGCGTCCTTATACTCATGTACAGGGTTTTCGACGAATACGGGATATTTCGGAAGGATTTGCTCAAGGGCACATGAAGGGCCTGTGCAATATCAATTGTAATATCCCTGACAACAGCGTTATTATATATACCTGGAAGTGGACTTTTATTATCTTTACCTAGTATCGGATTGGAGTGTCTATCATGACAGTATTGAGTTTCATTGCATGCAGGATGTTCGAGGATGAGATTACCCACATAATAGAGAATGATCCGTCTATCCGGAAATTAATCGTTGTGGAAAATGAGGATTGTGCGGGGCTAACTGACAAACTCGATTCTGCCGGATGTAAGTATGAGTTGATGCAGTTCTCATCTCTCCCCCGGATGTCTGGGATTGATGAGGAAGATGGCCTGACCCTGATAGTTTACATGCTTGAACTGGCGCTTCATGCCAGGCCCGATAACCTAAAGAAGGTCGTCTATGAGAAGACCGAAGAACTATCCAGATATGCCGATGGCATTCTTCTGTTCTATGGGTTGTGCGGTAATGTGCTTGGGAAGATAGAAGAGGATTTCAGTTCAAGTCCCTGTATTGTACGTATTCTGAAAGAGGACAACGGAACAGTCGTCGATGACTGTATAGGTGCCGTACTTGGTGGAAGGGCTGCATATCTTGAAAAGCTTACAGGTTCCAGGGGTGTAGGCACTTTCTTCATGACTCCCATGTGGGCAGCCCACTGGCGTGAGATGGTTGTGTCTGCAGGTATGACCCAGGACCCCAATGACATAAAAATGTCAAAATTCGTTTTCGATCACGCAGGCTACAAAAATGTTGCCCGGATGGATACCGGTCTGTACTATGAGAAAGACTTTAATTTCATGGTGGAAGAGTTTGCGCGTCTTTTCGAGTTTAATATCATAGAGATGAGGGCGAGTCCTGAGCTGATAAAGAATTGCTACAGGAAACTGCGTGCTGATGTTCCAGGCTGCTGATTATTCTCATTTCTTCATTGTCCCTTATTCTATTTTTAAGCAGCCGTCCCTGATTTAAGTTTTTAAGCTTAGTTCTTTAAATACCAAATCTTAAATACTTTCGACCTACTCTTATAACTGGGGTTGTAATTTTATGGGAGGTAATATGATATGGCTTTGATAGAATTAGCTGTTTTATTCCTGATATTAGCGATTATCGCCTATATATTGGGAGCACGGGGAGTTGCCGGACTGTCCATGGGTATCGCAAAATGGCTTGTGATCATCTTCATAATACTGGCAATAATAAGTTTCTTCCTGTGACGGTTTCTGCGACCGATGGCCGCTGTTTAAAACCTTCATTTTTAAAATATATCATCCTTACTTTTTTTGTATATACTCATCCCTGCAAGGAGAGAATATTTCAATTGCGACAGAATCTTCGATTATCCGGGCGCTATGGGGCACATTACCCGGAATGTTCCATGAATCGCCTGCATTCACTTTAAATTCCTCATCTCCGATACACAGGCGTATGCAGCCGGAAATGAGATAGCCGGTTTGCTCATATACGTGGTCATGTTCAGGAAGGATGCTTCCTTTCTTCATGACGAATTCTGTCATCAGGGTACTGTTCCCATGAACCGTGGTTCTCATCCGGATACCGGGAAGGACTTCTACGGGGTCATTCTCCGAGTGTTTGCAGAACATGGAGAAGTCATTGCTTCAATCCGATTTATTCTTTTGGATTTAAGTGGTTATCCGGACTTATCAAAAGTCACTATAGTTTTTCAAGTCGCTGCTTTTGCATGCATTATATTTATAAAGCTGTAAATGAATACGGTTTTGGGGTATTAAATTATGGGAATATATAAGGAAGTATATAAAGAGACAGTTGACGACATACGCAATACCATCGGCATTCTGCCTAAGTTCATGAGGGACCTTCCGGAAGATGAACTGGTAGATGACTGGGCATTCTGGAAGTACGACGAACTGCATGCCCATAAATGGAAATAGTGCTGTTCAGGTAGTATGCATCGGGCAACTTGCATAGCATCATTTTTGCTACCCGTTGTTCAGCTCATTTAATGTGCAGTGGCAGGAAGTGAATAAGCGGTAGCCATATTTGCAGCTTGAGCGTTGGCTCAACCTATATCCTGTCATGTACATTCACACTTGCTTTATCGGCAGTTGTATCTCGCTCATGAGTTCTTCTTCTGTAACTTCTTCAGGGTCGTTGAGGTACAGCACCCTGGATGGGCCTGCAAATTCCATCCCATGTTCTGCCATAAACTCGAAGAGGCGGGTATATACAACACCTGCTTCCTGAATGGTCCCCGGTGATGGCAGTCACAGCTTTTATTGCAGATACTGTCTTCAAGCTGATGGAAGGGTTTTCTATACAGAACCTGAGCACCTCTTCTAGAAGGTTAATCAATGAGGATCTGCGATGGGGTATCCTGTCGTTTTTCATCTCGCCTGAGGTCTAATTGGCGTGAACGTACAAGGGTGACTTTTTCTTTTAGAGGATAAAGTTTTGCCCCAATCATACCGGGCAGCTCTCAGAAGAGGCTGTCTCAGCATCTTCACCAAGGAATTTTCTAAGCTGACATAGCATTTCAGGTTTTGCAAGTATGATACAGGTATCTGAAGACTGCAGTTCTGTGTCTGCGGTAGGGTTCGCTATTATCTGCTCTCCTCTGCGTATGGCCAGCACCGTTGCACCGTATCTGTTCCTTAGGTTCAGGTCTTTCAGGGTGCTTCCATGGAAACTGCAATCATCCTTAAGCTTAAAAGAGGTCACTTCTACCCCGGGCAGTTCATCCTTGAGATTAAAGGTACTGTCCTCCTCTACCATGGAGTGCTGACGCAGCATGGAATATCCGTTTGAACGTATTTCCCGGGTGAATCGATATATCTCTTCTTCGGGGACAAGATACTTTTTAAGAAGTCGGCTGAAAATCTCGACAGATGTTTCATATTCCTCGGGAATTATCTCATCGGCTCCCATCTGGCTAAGTGTCTTGATCTCGTTCATGTATCGTGTCCTGGCAATGATATATATGTCCGGGTTTATCCTTTTTGCAACATCGATTATTGTCCTCGTGGCAATATAGTCCGAAATACCGACGACCAGCACTCTGGCAGATTTTATGTTAACAGAATCAAGGACTGTCTCATGGGTAGCATCTCCGTAATGGATCCTTTCTCCATGTTGTCTCTCATGGCGCACTGTTTCCGGATTTGTCTCGATGATAACATAAGGTATGCCTGCAGTCTTTGCAGCGTTGGAAACCGTCTTACCGTTGAAGCCGTAGCCTATGATTATCAGGTGATCATGCATTTCCTCATCTTCCTTGATCGGGTCTATGTTCTTTGAGGATATGCCGTTAATAAGTATACGATTAGTAGTCCTTTTCAGTATCTGATGTGAAAGCTGATGTGAAGATGTCATAACAAAGGGAGTAGCTGCAATAGTGACGATCGAGACCGCAAGGAAACCCTGGTATAGTCTCTCATCGAGTAGTCCGTACTCCCTTCCGAAACTGGAAAGGATAAAAGAGAATTCTCCAACCTGTGAAAGTGCCATCCCTGTTATGAGCGTAGTTCTCAGCGGGTAACCCAGTATGAATGTAACAAGTCCGGCTGTCACAGATTTCAGAAATATGACCGCTCCTGCCAGCACAAGCAGGATGGCAATGTTATCCAGGAAGAAGCTCACGTCCAGCAACATTCCGATGGATACGAAAAAGAAGCTCATGAATATATCTTTAAAAGGCATCATGTTGCCGATAGCCTGGTGGCTGTACTCTGATTCTGATATTATCAGGCCTGCCAGGAACGCTCCAAGAGCCAGCGACAAACCTGCATTGGAAGTAAGCCATGCTATTCCAAAGACAGTGAATATAATTGTCACCAGGAATAATTCCCGATTTCTTGTCTTTACTATCCTGAACAACAGCGCAGGCATTATCCATCTTGCAGCCACGATAACAAACAGCATAAGGCCTATTCCTTTCAAGAGGAATGTGAAAGCACTGTCACCGGATGTTGAAGGTACGCCTGCTAATATGGGTGTCAGCAATATCATTGGAACGATGACGATGTCCTGGAATATGAGTACGCCAAGTGATATCTTGCCGTAAGGGGTATACATCTCCCCTTTTTCCTGAAAAAGTTTGAGCACTACGGCTGTACTGCTCAACGATACAAGGAAACCCAAAAAGAGTGCTGTACTGGATGTGTATCCGAGATATAGGGAAATGTAGTAAACCAGCAAGGAAGTGATTATGACTTGAAGCCCTCCTCCTATGAGCACGAATCTTTTGATGTCCCACAATTCCTTGATAGACATCTCAACTCCTATCGTGAACAGCAGGAGAATGATTCCTATCTCCGCAAGTATCTCTACCTGATCCAGGTCCTGAATGATACCAAGTACATGAGGGCCGACAATCATCCCCGTTACTAGAAAACCAAGAATGGGCGAGAGCTTGATTTTATGGAACAAAAGAAGTATCACTATTGATAGCCCGAAGATAATCTCCATGTCCGTAAATAGTGTCAGATCCATATTATTTCCCAATTAAGCCTTTATTGAATCTGTTTAATACTTAAAAAGCCTTTTCAGTATCAGGGTGGCAGCCTTCCTTACCTTTTATAAAAAATAACCGGGACCGGAATTATCATGCAACGGTACGGAAGGGGTGATTGCATGATCACATCCACAGTTTCAGTATAATGGAAGGGGTCAGCAGCATTTACTCTTTGCTGGTTCAACAGGGGAGAAATAAAGCATGAAGCCACCCCGGGCCTTGAAAGTAATTTGCTCAGGATTTGAGCTTTGTATCAGTATAAGCTTTCATCGATGCCTTCAACAATTCTTCAAATGTGAAGTTATCGGGTGTGACTCCTGCTTTTACCTTGTACAGTTTCAGTGTATATGTGGTGGCCTCTCCAATTGCCGCAACAATTGAATTATTTAGGACCTGTGCCACATCTTTCTCCAGACCTTGTCGTTTGGCATGGTCGAAGAAGTTGTGTACAGTTGTGGGATCCGTAAAGGCAAATATGTCTATGTCTCCCTGCATTACTGTTCTAATGAACTCTTCCTGTTCTTCTTTATCAGGGTCGATGAGGTTGTAAACTCTTGTTTCATATAATGTTGCGCCGAAATCCTGAAGCTGATCCGTGAATGCATTGGAGCCAGGAGCACCATAAACCACATCAATGATGGCTTCATCTGCATAGTCCTGCATATACGCAGCAATTTCTTCTGTATTGCATATATCAGGCATTCCTCCTGTTTTAACGCCCTCTTTATCAAGAGCTTCTTTTGTTTCGGGGTTAACAGCCACAATATACCTCTTGTTCAGTGTTTCAATGAACTGAGGTCTCATGGGGTGAGGTATTTTCTTTAACGCATATTCTATCTCGGCAGGGCCGGCAATGATCACACAATCAGTATCACCTTGAATGACTCTTGTAAAAAAGCCATCGAATACACTGTCTTTTATGTTGCTCAGCTCTGCCATTGGAATTGCAACCGGGTCAAAACCCATGGATCGTGCAAATTCCGCTGACTCACTCAAGTATCTTTCAGGCCTCATAATGGCAATTACAGGTTTATTCTGTTCTGTTGTCATGATTGTAAAGATCCTATACTATTTTTTTAAGGATTGTGTTCTACTTTATGTTCTACCTTATATCTACTCTTACATTTTAACTTTTTTAATGTGCAAACAGTTATACTGGTCATTCAAAAAAGACCCCGGAATGTACTTTATTTGCAACCATATGGGTTGATGGGAAAGGATTTATATTTGCAAATACATTTCTGTATTTACAGTTAACTTACTCGATGGGTTAAGAGAAGGGATAATTCCGTTTTATTACTTCTTTAAGTTAATTGTAACAATAAAAGAGAATATCGTATCGATTGCAGGATAAATGTTTCCGTCTCAGCACGTCTGTTCACACATCACAGTTAAAATAGACAGGGTTTAATCCCATGTTGTCTCTTTGATTGCTGATTTAGTGTCAGGTACAGGATTAGAGATTTGGTAAAGATCAGATTGAACGAGTCATGCGAAAGTTCTCTCTTCCTATGCGTGGGAAGTTATCAACAGGACATAACACAAAGGAAATTAAACATGAGAAACGATAAGAGAGGCAGCAGCGGCGGAAACGGTGGCTTCAGATCAAGCGGTCCAAGAAATGACCGGAACGAGAGAGGCGGAAGCGGCGGAAGCGGCGGTTTCAGGCCAAGCGGTCCACGGAACGACAGCAGGGGCGGAAGCGGCGGTTTCAGGCCAAGCGGTCCAAGAGAAATGCACAAAGCGGTCTGCGCAGACTGCAACCAGGAAACAGAGGTACCATTCGTTCCATCCGGCGACAGGCCTGTATACTGCAGGGAATGCTACCAGAACCACAGACCTCCAAAAAGATATTAATCTCTGGTCTAGTTTATTGATTCAAGCGGACGATGTGTAATACATGTCGCCGCCTCATTTTTACATTTGTAGCTGTTTCTGATATCCTTTCATACTCATCTTTTAAATATTCTGTGGTATCATATGTCATGCATTCATGCCTGAATGAATATGTCTGGGTCCTTACTATATTTATAAATGCAAATAAAAAAGTATTTATCGAAACCAGTCCCACAAAAAAGTAGTGATGAAACAAGCTATAACTGTTTTTTTCCTTATATTGCTTACTATCTCTTTTTGGGCCTTAGCTTACGAGTATCGAAGCCTGTTCCTGCTGAATATATACTTCACTCTTTTATGGTTAACTTTGATACACTCATTCTTCAAGATTGTGATGGAACGTGTGTTGGTGCGAAAGATAAAGGATGCTAAAACTCAATATGAATACAATAAAATAGTCTCAATACTGTACATTGTTGTTCTTCTGCTGGCAGCAGTCCGTATCTGGATAGAGGATACACAGTTCCTTCTTGTGTCATACGGATTGATAGCAGCCGGAGTGACTGTTGCTCTGCAGGATTTTTTCAAGAATTTTATGGGTGGTTTCCTTATATTTGTGACCGGAACTTATCGGATTGGTGACAGGATAGAGATAAACTCTAAGTTCGGTGATGTTATCGACATAAGTATTTTGAACACGACCCTGTTCGAACTGAAAGAATGGGTGCATGCAGACCAGCCCACCGGGCGGATATCAACAATACCTAACGGCGCCATCCTGAACAGTGTGATAAACAACTATAGTAAAGATAATCCTTTCATCTGGGACGAAATAACTCTTCCTATCACCTATGACAGCGACTGGAAAGACGCCCATGAAAGGATAATGCACATTCTCCGGGAAGAAACAAGGTCTATAACAATAGCCGCACAAGAGCAAATATCGGAACTGAGTAAGAAATACTACGTTGCTGAATATTTGCAGGGACCGGCAATATACCTGGCAATGACCGATAACTGGATAGATCTTAATATCAGGTATCTTACTCTGACCCGGGAAAGAAGATATCTCCATGACAAATTGAGTCGTTTGATCCTTGAAGACCTTCAAAAAGACAGCAAGATAAAAGTTGCCTCCGAAACAATGGATATTACAGTAAGGGCTGCAGGTAAAAGTTAAATATAAACAAATTTTGTTATATCAGCTTCCATGCTTCATGGATATGGATGGCTTGCATTCCAATCTCCTGCGGGGCTATGATGTCATTCTCCGGGGTGTCACCAATAAACAGCACCTCTTCAGGCTTAAGCTGCATCCGCTCAAGTGCAAACCGGTATAGCTTGGGGTTAGGCTTTTTGTATCTGACATCCGATGAGAAAATTACATGGTCAAATAGCTCGTACAATCCCAAGAATCGCAGTTCCAGCTCGGAAAAAATACGCTGTCCATTAGACAATATACATCTTTCCAAATGAGAGCTACCTTCAATCAGCCTGAAACTCTGCGGGAATACGCCTATCCTGCGCAATGATGCCGAGCGGAACACTCTAGAAGTTTCGATACCCAGCGTTTTCTCATCGATATCCCAAATTGCGTTCTCTTCACATATCTTTGAAAATATCTCCTCTATCCTTATTTCTGCATACTCTTCACCAGAAGATTCTACTTCTTCTTTTGTCTTAGAACGGTATTCGTTTTTCAGTGTATCCGGATCTATTCTCACTCCCTGATACTGCAGCCACTTACTTACAGTGTCATAAGTATAGAAGTCACTTTCATCCGTCTGGATGTCCACAAGAGTGTGATAACAATCAAATATCAAGCCTTTCACTCTATAGCTTTCAAACAATCAAGACCCTCCTTCAGAAGATAATCATAGTAATGAGAGTGCCTGTACAGTCTGGCAATTCTAAGAAAGCCGATACTCATGAAGAATGGCAGGGTTCTGCTTATCTCGTGGAATTCTTTCTCATCTTTGCTGTAGTGCCAGAGAAAGTGCCCTATGTATGGCTCAGCTTTCATTCCTGATTCCCGGTTCAACTGAAAATAATTCTTCATTTCTGCACAAAGTGTACCTACGTCCCGGATGCTGTTTGCATGATGCCAGCAACTTTCCATATCAAGGGTATATGGGATCCCGTTCCTGATCAAGTAGTTCAGAGGTGATGCATCCCTGTGGACCATGCATCCATGCCGGCGATCAATAAAGGGACTGTGCCACCACTTGCCAAGCAGCATGTTGAACTGTTCCCTGGTTTTGCCGTCAAGTATGAGCTGGTTCAGAAGATCATGGAAATTTCCAAACTCTTTCTCCCTGTTGTAATGTGCCTGTGTATTGTCATGCAGTCTGCGAAGCATGTGCGCAATCGATGCCAATATATCATACAGTTGCTCTGAGTGCTGGAAATGCCATAAAAGATTTTTTCCTTTCAAATATTCTGTCACGAGCACACAGCTAAAATCGCCTCGTGCCACAATAGGCTTTGCGACGTTAATAATATATTCGGCTTCTTTGAGGTTATGGTACTCATTCATCATTGCTTTATAGGCATCGTAATTTTTGAGTTTGCCTGCTGGTTCAGCAAAGAATTTTGCAACCACGCTGTAATGTTCTCCCCTGAACCGATATCTACATACTGTATGCGATGTCGAGGCATACTTGAACACATCAGTTTCGCAATCTTTATTCTTTATCCGGTCTCCTGAAACTTCTACAAGCCAGTCTCTAAAGACATCTCCGGGGCTAAGTGTATTTACGTAATAATGTGAAATCTCTGTCCACCATCCTTTGTTAATTCACGGAATATGCTTTTGCATGTGTATATGTGTATCTATCTTCTAGAACAAACTATTATTGCGAGGACTCGATATGAATGATAAGAATTAATAACTGGCAGATTGCCAGGGTATCAAACCTTAAACTTCAGAGATAAGTGAGCCCGTAACCGGACATTATCCATATCCTGCTCCGCAGAATCGCAATCATAAACCAGAGGAAGTTACTGCCTTTTTCGATAATGGCGGCAAGGTTATCCTGCTCTTCGGTTTCATAGGTAAGTTCGGGTGTATTCATCACAGGAACCTGGATGTCTTCTTCGGGAGTAATACTTATAGATACATTAGCATCTGTTGGATTAGATGCCTCTGGTACAACAACCATTCTGGATGGGCCGGATGAACTGCTGGATTTCTTTCCGTCATTGGCATCATCTCCTTCTCCTTCATCTTCCTCACTGTCTTCTTCGTTGCAGTCGAAATATCATAAGTGAAGTAGGTTGCTCAGTTCTGCCCGGGGAAATTTGCTGCTGCTGCCCAAGCTCTCTCAGTCGGTGTGTGGCTGGTGCCATGCGGAGTAAGGGAGCACTAAACAAGTGCTTCCAGTTTAGTTCGTCTTCTTACAATGTAAATGAGTAGAAATGAAAACTTGAGTTACGGTTTTCTTCATTTTCTCAATTTTAACTTTTGGGAGGTGGGAAGCCTTCTTCACCCGGGAAACTACAAGTAGGGAATGAAAGTTGCCTCATCAAATCTATCAAAGATAATCACATAATCATCACTGAAGCAATTACTGCATATGTGCAAAAGAGAGACGCATACCTTCAGAAAAAGAATTATTTTTTGCTTTCAGGGGAGAAGCTAATTCTTTTTCTGTAGAGAAATACAATTGACAAAAGAGGTAACGATAAATCTGACCAAACATCTAGGTTGGTACTATCTGGAAATCGTCCTAACATAGAATGCTTTATTCTTGCCGGCTGTGCGGAAGCCTTTTATATGAACGTGCACTTGTAGTGCTACTCTCAATCACGAGATGGATGTGGCTTTGTGCCATTATCAGTCTTTGAGAGACTT
>NZ_JADQBZ010000004.1:0-237165 GCF_016278365.1 Methanolobus sp.
TACGGATCGCTGCCAGCTCACTTATTCTATCACTCTTCTTTTTGTATTGTTATGATCACTGTGACCGAAGGTCATGATTGTGTTATTTTGTTATTGTTATGTTCTGATACTGGTGCTTTTGCACTATCCCTGTTGCTTCTTGGGTAATTGAGGTTGTACCTTTTCCGTCATATCTAGCATATGCGGTATAATCAAAAAATCTTTATATCATTACCTGCTTCACTTACCTGCTTCTCTCTAGTTCAAAAGTAGGGGTCATGAGGCCCTTTTTACTTTTTATCACTTTCTTTGCTTCCGGATACAATTCCATCTTTTGATATATTCAAAAACTTTCTTTAACATCAGGAACACCAAAATATTATTGAACAGGATGACATCTAATACCATAGGAATACTCTATTGTGGGGTGAACTAATGAAAGAATACGATCTGATTATCATTGGCACAGGTTCAGGAACCAATTATATCTATCCCATGCTGGATGCGGACCCTCATCTGAGAGTTGCTGTCATCGACAAGGACGAGCCTGGCGGTATCTGTCTCACAAGAGGCTGTATTCCATCTAAAATGCTTCTCTATCCTGCAGAACTTTTAAGGGATATTGGTAAAGCTGGCAGGTTTGGGATCAATGTTCGCATTGAAAGTATAAACTTCAGGGATGTAATGGAAAGGATGCGATCGATAATCTCTGAAGATATTGACAACATTCGGCATAGTTTTTCTCATAATAACAGAATAGATTACTATAACGCTTCCGCCAGTTTTGTTGCGCCATATACCATGCAGGTGGGTGATGAGACACTCACTTCAAAAATGATCTTTCTGAGCACAGGTTCAAAGCCGGCAATCCCTCCAATAACAGGCCTTGAAGAGACCGGTTACCTTACAAGTGATACGTTACTCTCCATGGAAGAGCTTCCTGAGAGCCTGGCAATAATTGGAGGTGGTTACATCGCTGCCGAATACGGACACTTCTTCTCGGCGATGGGCTCAAAAGTTACAATAATCGGAAGGAACCCTTACTTCATCCCTGATGAGGAGCCCGAGATATCTGTCCTTGCTAAGCGAATGATGTCCAATCACATGGAAATCCTCACAGATCATGAGGTTCTGGGAGTTTCTGTTTCTCCCGAAGGTAAAAAGGTCCTTGCCAAGGACCGCAAAACTGGTGAAGAAAAAGTGGTGATTGCCAGCGAGATCCTGGTTGCCACAGGCCGCTCACCCAACAGTGACATCCTCAGCCCTGGCCTTGGAGGCATAGAGACTGATGCACTGGGGTGGATAAAAGTGAATGAGGGCATGAAAACTTCTCAGGAGAACATATGGGCTTTCGGTGACGCTACAGGAAAATATCTGTTCAAGCATGTCGCAAATCACGAATCCACGGTCGTTTATTATAATGCTGTATTGGACAGGCAGGCCAAAGCAGATTACCATGCTGTTCCACATGCCATATTCTGCTATCCCGAAATAGCCGGTGTGGGTATGAGCGAGATAAGAGCCACAGAAACTTACGGTGAGGAAAATATTATTATCGGATTCTATCGTTTCGAGGAAACAGGCAAAGGCAAAGCAATGGATCTTCAGGATGAGTTTGTAAAGATCATCCTTGAAGCATCGACGCAAAAGATACTTGGCGCCCATATCATAGGCCCCCATGCTTCTGTTCTTATCCATGAGATAATCCCTCTCATGTACACCCCGGAGCAGAATGCTACCCCTATAATGTACGCAATGGACATCCATCCTTCACTAAGCGAGGTCATTAAGAGAGCTTTTTATTCGAGGATGCCGATTAGCGAGTACCACATGATAATGCAGGCACTGGGACTGGAAGAGGCTTCTGACACTTCCTCCTAACCATTTTTTATATTGCTGTAATACATGCACTCATCCCTTGTGAATAAGGGCATTTCCATGTTACCCTCAATTACCTGGACAGGTGCACCTCTTACCAATACTGCAGGTACGCTTTCTCCTGCCTCCCCCATGAGCAGCTGAGCGGCGGAAACCATATTATCGGCAACGGCCTTGCGTGTTATCTTCAGTTCCTTTCCAAAAAGGTCAAATGTGCCCCTGGCATCCTCCACGGGTACGATGCCTGATGTGCCGATGGCGATACCCACACAACCGAGCCTGAGGGGCTGGGTACGGCTATCACCTATGATAACTCCGATACGGCAATTACAACGATCCTGTATGTATCTGTGAATCCTCGCGGCGCTCTCCTGTGCGTTCTTCGGAAGAAGCACCACATAACCATCAGGTGCGTTGGAGCTGTCTATGCCTGCGTTGGGTGCGAGTGTTCCCCTCGTGATAGTCAATGCAGCTCCCGGCACACCGCCGAATATTTCATCACACTCCTGCAGGATAAGTTCCATCTCCCTGGGGTCGAGTTGGTACTGCTCTGCAAGCTGAAAAGCCTTCTCTGAAGGTTTTACCTCGTCAAGCAGGGCCAGCCGGTGTTCTGAAGTAGCAACCGGTGACTCTGCGATAACAAGGACATCATTGTCTCTGAGCTGCAGGCCCTGCCTCTTAAGGGAGTCTGCTATGATTTCAGCAATGTTGTCTCCTGGCTTTATGAGTGGTGTCTTTATGCCATACATCTGTAAGGATGGAAAATCAGCTTTCATTCAGTTAGCCCCTGACAGGTAGCCCTTCATTATCTTTATCGCGCAATAATCCCCGCACATGGAACAGGGTCCTTCCTGGGGGCACATCTGTTCCGGTCGGTCAGGGTCCAGGGCAAGTTCTGCCTGTCCTTTCCAGTCAAAATCCGCTCTCTTCCTGGCAAGCATCAGGTCCCTGTCGTCAAGTCCGTACTTCATGGAGTCACCGATGTGCGCCGCAATCCTGAATGCGATAAGTCCCTCTCTGACCTGCTCCGGGTTTGGAAGTGAGAGATGTTCTGCAGGAGTGATGTAGCACAGGTAATCCGCCCCCGCCCCACTTGCGAGACTTGCTCCAACTGCTCCCGCGATGTGATCGTATCCCACAGCGATATCAGTTGGCAGCGGACCTGCTACAAAAAGGGGGTAGTCTCCCATTTCCTTGTAAAACCTGACACTTGCAGGAATAGAGGAGGCCGGTATATGTCCGCCCATACCATTGATGATTACCTGCACGCCCATTTCGTTCGCTCTTTTTGCAAGGTCGGCGTTCCTTCTGGCTTCCATTAGCTGTGCCTGATCCTGCAGATCATGAACACAGCCGCTCCTCATGGTATTCCCAAGGGAAAGCACAACATCGTTTTTCCTGAGTATCTCCACGACTTCCTCAAAGTGCTCTATAAAAGGATTCTCACAATTATTCAGCAGCATGAAGGTGCTGGTAAAAGACCCGCCCTTGGACACCATGCCCATGACCCTGCCGGAGCCTTTCAGACGTTCAAGCATATCCCTGTCAACGCAATGCAGCAGAATGGAGCTGACGCCCTCTTCCACATGCTTTCGGATATAAGAGATGATATCATCAATGCTTGCGCCATCCATCCCGCATTCCACAATGGTCTGGTATATGGGCACCGTTGTGACAGGAAGCACCGTGTTCTCAAACACCATTCTCCTTATTCCGGTGATGTCACCACCCATTGACAGGTCTGTGATAGTGTCTGCGCCGTACTTCCCGGCAACCATCACTTTCTCAAGCTCGGAATCAAGGTCAATGGAAGCCGAAGAAGTACCCAGGTTTACATTGATCTTTGTGGATGCTCCTTTTCCTATAGCAATCGTTGGGCATCCTTTCCTGGTCATTATCACAAGGCTACCATTGGCGACCCTTTCCACTACAAGTTGCTCATCAAGGCCTTCGGTCTTTGCAATATATCGCATCTCAGGGGTCAGGACCCCGTTCTTTGCATAGTCTACCTGCGTTTTTGACATTAATTATCCTTCCTGATCCCTGCCATCTCTAGCAATTCAGGTGTCCTGCTATGATTGCCGATAGGCATCACATGAATACCCCGGCAAAGCCCTTTAAGCTCCATTATGGTCTGTGCACATATTGAAAGCCCTTCCCAGGCCGGTTCTTCCGCATTCTCCATGCGCTTGATTATCTCCGGAGGGACATTGATTCCGGGTATGTTCCCGTTCATGAATCTTGCCATTTTTGCTGACTTGAGGGGAATCACCCCGGCAATCACAGGAACATCCATGTCAACTATATGTTCCATAAATGTCTGAAACTGCCCGGTATCATATACAGCCTGTGTTTGTATGAATTCTGCACCCATCTTTATCTTTTTCCTGAGCTTCAGCAGTTGCATGGGTTTGGACAGGTCGGTGTTGGATACTGCTCCCACTGTCAGGTCAGGCAGGCCACCTATCTCGTTACCTGAGAGATCGAAACCTTCTTTCATTTTCTGGATAGTTCCCAGAAGCTGTACGGAGTCAATATCAAAGACAGGTCTGGCCCGGGGATGGTCTCCTTTGGTAGTATGATCCCCTGACATTACAGATATGTTCCTTATTCCCAGTGAATAAGCTGCAAGCACATCCGACTGGAGCGCCAGCCGGTTTCGGTCCCTGCATGTCAGCTGCATAATAACCTCATGTCCTTTGTCCAGCAGTGTCTTACTGACCGCAAGAGGGCTCATTCTCATAACTGCCCGCTGGTTGTCGGTAACATTGAGTGCATCCGCCAACCCCCTGAGCATCTCCGCGTCTTCAAGGGCTTCGCTCAGGTCTGTTCCTTTCGGGGGAGTGATCTCAGCCGTAACAAGAAAATCATCAAATAAAAGTTTTTCTTTGAAAGTCCGGGGCATCGTGGGACTATATGCGAGTCTGGTTTTTAAAAGCATCGCAATTCACAGGAGAGCATATTTTGCCTGATACAGGAAATCCTACTCAGGTATGCCATCAGAATCCCATATCTTTTCCAGCAAATCCAGCCTGCCAATCCTCTCAAGCCTCAGATAGATCAGTTCCCACACGCAGTCCTTGTCCTGATCTACTTCACATTTCCCATCCAGCGATCCGCCGCAGGGTCCGTTGATTAGCTGCTTGGGACACTGTCCCCTGGGGCAGATGCCACCGAAATAATATATTGTACAATTCCCGCACATGGCACAGAGTTGGGGAATCACTTCTCCTTGTGAGCGCCCCCCCAGGGAATCCGTGTTGTTCGATGGGTAGACCGGCAGGTCTGCAACTCTGGATACTGTGGATACTCCGCTTCCGCAGGCCATGACAAGAACCACTTTTGCTTCCTTCAGGGCAGGGCTCTTTTCAACAAGCGCATCAAAGGATGCCACGCTGCAGGCGGCGCTTGGGACCACCCATCCCACTACGCGCTTTCCTGCTTCCTCAAGACGCTGCTGCATTCTGATGACCTCGGGCTCGCCGCCGACATGCAGTTTTGCGGCACATGCATTGCAGCCCAGGATAAATATATCGTCCTCCTCTTTAAGCAGTTCCAGTATTTCTTCAAATGGCTTTGCAGATGAGATTATCATAGCTCCCTCTGATAGCGGTATTCCACATCCATGTCCTGTTCCAGGGCCTTTGCCATCATCTCTGCAATGAGCGGAAGGCTGCGTGCCTGGTATGAGAGCTTGCGGACCAGTTTCTCGAACTGCAGGAGTGTACCTATGATCAGTATGTCCGTCTTTTCGGTCTCATGGGATACGGCATCACGCTCAAGGGCTGCATCCCCTCCTCTGGCCAGCATCTCCTGCTTGATGATCAGGGCTTCGGTGGTGGTGATATTGCTGACACGTATAACTTTGCTCACGGTCTTATTCTTCATTACCTTTGCACCGGTTCCAGTGACACCAATGCCCTTCATGAGATATTCAGCGTCATCAGGATGAGTTATATCTATGATGGATATCTCAAAATTGTCTGATTGGACAACGGATTGCCTGTTTCTAATCGCCCTTGCAACCTCGACAACGTCCCTGGTTTCCGCGACATCATGGGTCCGTATGATATGAGCTCCCTTGTGTACGACAATAGCCGTGGCTGCAAGGCTTCCATATAGCCTCTCACTTGCGGGTTTATGCAGCACCGCATCGATGCAGGATTTCCTGGATATAGCTGCAAGCAGTGGTTTCCCAAAAACCTTCAGGCTCTCGAACTGGTCGATGGTCTCAAAATCATAAATGGGGTCTTTTTCAGGGATCCACTTTCCAATGGCAGGGTCGAGTATGAGCTTGTTTGTATCTATTCCCTTTGAATCGGCCCTGGAAATGATGGATGCAAGGGACCCCATGATGGCATCCATGCCTATCGGGTCCCCCGGGAGCTTATCTGATGCCATAATAACAGCAGGACAGGAGTGGTCTGCCACTACATCCATCATACGCAGGTCGATGGTGAATCCCGACACATCGTTAACAATATCAGCACCATGCTTCAGAGCACCCTCAGCAACATCAGAGTAAACAGTGTCCACAGAAATAAGCGCATCCACGTTATCCTTCAGCATGTCCAGTGCAGGTAACATGCGCTGCAGTTCCTCCTCTTTGCTGACAAGGGGTTTTGCAAGAGGCCATGTTGAGCGGGCTCCTATATCTATTATCATTGCACCGTCATCTACCATTTTCCGGGCAACATCAAGGAGAGAATCAGTACTTACCACGGAGTCCTTATAGAACGACTCCCTGCTCAGGTTGATAACGCCCATCAATCTGACAGGGTGCTCGTCACCAATTTTCAAGCCACATATATCAACATCAACAACCATAGTTCAACCTGGCAGGATCAATTCACCACTGGATAAAAGGACATTGGCTACTAAATTATAAAAGTATATAAGAGTGCTTATCAGGCATTCATTGCTGCCCTAAGCACATGTTCCATGAGTATGGCTATTGTCATGGGCCCCACACCACCGGGAACCGGGGTGATGAGAGAAGCCTTCCGGATCACATTGTCAAAATCAACGTCCCCATAGACCTTACCATTTTCTTCGGTAATGCCCACATCGAAGATGACCGCACCTTCCTTGATCATATCTTCCTTTATGAGGTGTTTCACGCCTGTGCCAACAACAAGAATATCAGCATCAAGTGTGTACTTTTTCAGGTTGTCTGTGAAGACATGACAGACAGAGACCGTTGCATTGCGGTTGATGAGCATTGCAGCCATGGGCTTTCCCACGACATTGCTGTGTCCTACGATCACAGCGTGTTTTCCCTGGATCCGGACATTGTACTCTTCCAGTGCCCTGATGACTCCTTTAGGTGTGCAGGGTACAAGTCCCTCCTCACCTATGAGAAGCTTTCCCATGTTGCATGGATGGAAACCATCTGAATCCTTGGCGGGGTCAATGGCCAGCATGGCGGCCTTCGCATCCAAGTGTCCGGGAAGGGGGAGCTGTAACAGTATGCCATGGATATCCTTTCTGGAGTTCAGTTCCCTGATAACTCCCATAAGCTCTTCCTGACTTGTGGACTCAGGCAGGTTATGATCCTCTGCATGTATCCCTATCCTTTCACAGGCCTTATGCTTCAGGCGGACATACATCTTTGAGGCCGGATCCTCTCCCACAAGTATGGTTGCAAGGCCTGGAGTCACATTCTTCTCTTTTTTAAGTTGCCCGACTCCCTGCCTGACCTGTGCTTCCACTTTGCCTGCCAGGCTTTTGCCGTCAATCCTTCTGGAATCATAGTTCTCTTGAGCCATTGTGGACACCCCGTTTCATGCCTTCCGAAGTAATACTTTTACTTGTATATCGGGAAACTGCTGCAGAGCTGCTCCACATCGGAATTGACGCTGTTGAGCACAGTTTCGTTAGCAAGGTTGTCGATAACAGTCTTGATGTAGCCGGCGATCTCTTTCATTTCCTTTTCCTGCATACCCCTGGTGGTGGTTGCCGGAGTGCCTATCCTTATACCGCTTGTGATGAAGGGGCTTCTGGTCTCAAAGGGAATGGTGTTCTTGTTAAGGATGATGCCTGCCTTGCTCATGCCCGCTTCAACTTCCTTTCCAGTAACATTGAACTTGTTAAGGTTGATGAGCATAACGTGGTTGTCAGTACCTCCTGACACTATGTCAAAGCCGCTGGTCTGAAGTTCGTCGGAAAGTGTCCTGGCATTGCTGACAGTCTGGAACTGGTCTTTCTTGAACTGCTCGCTCATAGCTTCCTTGAATGCCACTGCCTTTGCAGCAATAATGTGCATAAGGGGTCCTCCCTGTAGTCCGGGGAACACTGCCTTAGCGACTTCCTTTGCGTATTCCTCGCGGCACATCACCATTCCACCTCTGGGGCCCCTCAGGGTCTTGTGGGTGGTGGTGGTCACGAAATCACAGTACGGTACCGGGCTGGGGTGTGCTCCTGCTGCTACAAGACCTGCGATATGGGCGATATCCGCAAGCAGGTATGCATCTACCTCATCTGCTATTTCCCTGAATGCCTTAAAGTCGATAGTCCTTGAATATGCCGAGGCGCCGCAAACTATCATTCTGGGCTTGCTGGCCTTTGCCATTGCCATAAGAGCGTCGTAATCAAGTGCTTCGGTTTCCTTGTCTACTCCGTATGGTACTATCTTGTATAGCTGGCCTGCAAAATTCACAGGGCTGCCGTGTGAAAGGTGACCGCCGTGTGAAAGGTCCATTGACATGATGGAATCGCCTACTTTCAGTACCGAGAAATAAACTGCCATGTTGGCACCGGAACCTGAATGAGGCTGGACATTAACGTGCTCAGCACCAAATATCTTCTTTGCCCTCTGGATAGCAAGGTCTTCAGCTATATCGACATAGTCGCACCCGCCGTAGTAGCGCTTACCTGAATAGCCTTCGGCATACTTGTTTGTCATCACGGAGCCCTGGGCCTCCATGACTGCACGGCTTGCATAGTTCTCCGATGCAATAAGGTTCAGCTTGTAATCCTGGCGGTTCGCTTCAAGCCTGAGGGCTTCGGCGATCTCTGGGTCAACTTCCGAGATATATGACATGTTATCAACCGTTAGACTAGTGTAATAAATAATATATGTATTAATGTGGATTATGTGCGTACTACAACCCTGCCTTCCACTTTAAGTTTACCCTCAACGAAAAGTTTCACGGCCTCAGGGAATATCTGATGTTCCTTTTCAAGTATACGCGCCGCAAGAGTATCCGGTGTATCTCCTTCCAGGACCGGTACGCATTTCTGGATTATTATGGGTCCTGTATCCATACCTTCGTCCACAAAGTGGACAGTGCAACCCGATACCCTGACACCGTAGTCAAAAGCCTGCTTCTGGGCGTGCAGTCCTTTGAAAGATGGCAGCAGTGCCGGATGTATATTGATGATCTTATTGCGGTAGGCCTCAATGACCTCCCTGCCAACTATCCGCATGTAACCTGCAAGGAGTATCAATCCGATATCATACTGGCCCAGGGTTTTGAGCACATCCTGTTCGTATGCTTTCTTATCCACAAAAGAGCGAGGGTCTATAAATATAGCATCGATTCCGTGCCTGCGGGCGCGCTCAAGGGCAAATGCATTTTTGACATCGCTGATGACCACAGATACCTTAACATCCCGGATACTTCCACTCTCAATGCTATCTATAATTGATTGCAGATTTGAGCCCCTTCCGGAAACAAGTACTGCGATATTCGTAGTCATTGCTACTCTTAAAGGGATTTCTGTATATTAGGGTTTTGGAATATGCCGCTTTGTCCTTTCATCTATCAGTTCCGCAAGTTCCTCGCTTCCTGATAATTTATCAAGTTCCCTCTTCTCGATAAGGATTGTGTTCTCAACGTTCTGTGACTTTGTTTCCCCGTTGATGATGAACACTGACTTTGTCATGGTGACACATGAAATACTGCTCATAAGGTCTGCACGCTTGATCATTGCGCTACTGTAGCTGCTGATCCCAGTGAGCAGGATATCTGAAGTATCCTTTGAGATCGCTTTAAAGGGCGCCTGGGCCGTTGACATCACCTGGTATCCAAGGGCATGCAGCATGTCTAATATTCCCTCATCGGGGGTTTGCTTTTCTATTTTTGTTTCGGTTTCCGCTTCAGGAGAGGCACCTATTCCCTTGTGTTTCTCAAAGCATTGCAGCAGGTCGATGGATCTGGCCAGGGCCACATCCAGCAGCTCTTCAAGCTGGAGGACTATGTCGATGGAAGCGTCCATCCCTCCATCTTCATATTTACTTATCGTCCTGCGTGAAACACCAAGCTGGGATGCCAGGGATCCAAGTGACATAGATGTACGCTGGCGGGCTTCCTTCAGTACGTCACCATCAATGGAGACATAAAGTCCTCCGGGGGATGCTGATACCAGTGGGGGTACGTTCTCAATAAAGTAATCGTAAAGGGTCTGAACATTGATTGCAGGTATGTCATAACGCATGTAAACGACATTGTCCTCAAGCAACTGGTCTCTTGTCTTTGCTCCTATTAGCAGTGCAGATCCGCCAAGGCAATGGGCCAGTCCTCTCATTTCCCTTGCCGTTTCTTCATTAAGTCCGTCAATATTAAACAGTACTTTGCAGAAAAGGAGAGTTTCAGCGTTCCTGGCGGCGAGATCAAAACTTCGGGGCCGGATATTGCAGCGTTTTGAAACAATAAAACCTGCCTGCCTCAATACATCGACAATCTGATGTATTAGAATCTCTTTTGTCATTACAGATTAGCCTTTGTTTGCATGTCTATATAAATATATCTTCACCCGGAAATGCAGGAAGATTATTAAGGGGGAGATTATGAAGTACGACATGCGGAATAGTTTAATTATAGGCACGAGTATGGGTTATCGGTTCGATGGATAAAAGCTGCAAAAGAATTATCATCGGAATAGATGATACTGATTCCAGGGAAGGCATGTGCACAACTTATCTCGGAGCCCTGTTGATAGATGAGCTCTCTGATTTTTGCAATCCTGTAGGTGATCCTTTACTTATCCGCCTGAACCCTACAATTCCATACAAGACCAGGGGAAACGCTTCAGTAGCAATGTGTTTCAATTGCAATGAACCTGAAAAGCTTATCGGGCATGTTGTCTCAAGGATTTCCTCCCTTGCCAGGATGGAATGTGAGAATACTAATCCGGGTGTGGTATTCATCATGGAAGAGGATTTCGGAAAAGCTAAACCTTTGCTGTCGGAGTTCTTCCTGCACGCTGTAAGGGATGTCATATCCATAGAAGAAGCAAAGTCGCTTGCAGAAAACCTGGGATTGACATTCCGGGCCTTCAAGAACGGGCGCGGCCTTATAGGTGCGCTTGCAGCCTGCGGCGCGATGCTTGATAAGGAATGGGAACATACCTACGAATTCCTTACTTACAGGAAGACTGAGGCATGCGGTACAAAACGCTTTGTGGATAGTGATTCGCTCTTTGAGGCTGACCTGAGAACATATCCTGGAACATGGGATTCAGTTGACAGGTTCAATGAATTGGTCGTATGCGTGCCAAGATCCCCGGACCCGGTGCTGTACGGCATCAGAGGGAACACAAGATTTGCTGTAGAGGCAGCCGTAGCAATGGTCCGCTCTGAAGAGATCGAGCGTTCATGTATTTACAGGACTAATCAGGGAACAGATATGCACCTCATGCATACGCAGGGGGTGGATGATGTTCTGGACATGCATTCTTATATGCTGGAAGGGACAGTTGCAACTGCATCTCATACGATCAGGGGTGGGCATTCAATTTTCATATTAGAGGACGATTCAGGGAAAACAATAGATTGCGCAGCCTTTGAGCCGACCAAGAATTTCCGGGAAATCATTCGCAAACTTATCCCGGGAGATCGGGTCATTGTGTATGGCAGTGTTATGGAAAGCACCCTTAATATCGAGAAGATTCAAATTATATCTCTTGCACAACTTGTTGAAAACAGGAACCCCTTGTGTCCGTCTTGTGGTAAAAGAATGAAATCCGCAGGCACCGGCCAGGGTTACAGGTGCAGGAAATGTGCGACTGAATCTCTTGAGACCCAGTCTCTGCAGGTGAAAAGGGATCTTGAGGCAGGATTCTATGAAGTCCCTCCATGTGCCAGGAGACATCTTGCCAAACCCCTGATAAGGTTCAGGGACTCCGATGCTTCTCTTTTTCCGGGCAGATGATCATACCACTATATCCGACTTCCTCAATGCATCCAGTTCCGGAAGTGGGGGAGCTTTCCTTTTGTGAATGTTCGCATGGATGCGCGCAAACACCGAGTCCCTCTGCTGCGGTGTCATACCGAGTGTATTCTGGGCTACCTGCGGCTTTTCTCCTTCCAGGAGCATTGCCAGGAATCTGTCTACAATTGCGTAGGTAATGCCAAGTTCTCCCTCATCAGTCTGTCCGGCCCATAGCCCCGCTGAAGGCGCCTTATCAATAATGCCCTGTGGTACTCCTACAAGACCTGACATTTCTCTTACTTCTGTCTTGTACAGGTCCCCTATTGGTTCAAGGTCTACGCCGCCATCACCATACTTCGTAAAATACCCGAGCAGGAGCTCTGTTTTGTTACCTGTGCCGACTACAACTCTTTGCATCGTATTGGCATAATAGTATAGTACTGACATACGTATCCTGGCCTTGAGGTTGCCGTTAGCATGGCGAAAGTCCGGTCCGCTATCCGGCACTGCCACCATGAAAGCTGTCAGAGGACCGGATATATCTATGGTCCTGAATTCTATTCCCAGACGCTCGGCCACTTCAGTGGCATCAAGGACATCTTCGGCGGGCGTGAGGTTGACTTCCGGAAGATGAATTCCCAACACATTTTCCTTTCCCAATGCTTCGACACAAAGATATGCTGTCAGTGCAGAGTCAATGCCCCCGCTGATACCCACAACCGCTCCTTTGCATCCTGCTTCCCGCACTTTTTCCCTGATGAACCTGACGATGATATCTTTAGATTTATTGATGTCCATATTATCATTACCGGATGTTTTTAAGGGATTATCAGCAGTTAGGTTTATCTTTTTTACCATGGGATGCCAGCAGTGCAATTCCTTCACCGGTTATATCATAATTCCAGTAATACTTTAGTTCCTCTCATTTTCGGGATGGACATGAAACCTTTTGTCTTCACCGCATAGAGGTTTTCCTTGACTTTCAGTTCTATTGTTCCACAAGTGGAATATTTTATCCATATGCGGTATTTCGCAAAATGGTCTGTTTAAATTAGTTATAATTATTTAATATTTATTTTATAATATTTATCTATGTCTCTTGCAAAGTGCTTCTTCCCTGAACACCCAAAGAGTTAATCAGTGCAGAATCTCTATACTGACCAATGATCTATATCGCTGATTCGGCAGTCTTTATAATGGGAAAGGATATCGACCCTTCAACGATTGTAACTGTGAGTTCCGTTGTGAAAGAACTCAGGAGCCATGAGGCTTCTATGAGGTTCGAGCTGGCTCAGGAAAATGGTGCAAGGGTGGAGTCTGTTGACCCGGTCATGAAACAGCGGGTAATTGAGGCTGCAGGTAGCACCAGAGACTCTGAGGAGTTGTCTGCAACGGATATAGACGTGCTCGCAAAAGCCCTCGAGTTTGGTAAGGATGCTGTCCTCCTGACAGATGATTATGCTGTACAGAACACTGCCAGCGTGCTTGGCATCAGGGTAATGCCTGTGGCGCAGAAAAAGATACGGGATGTGCTCGAATGGGAGAAAGAGTGTTTCGGATGCCGAAGACGCTTTCCCACGGGAGATATTTGCCCCGTGTGTGGTTCGCAGCTTAATAAGAAGCGTAAAAGAAAAATATAACATGTCTTACATACATAAGGAAGAAACGAATCTTATCTAGAATAGCGGGGTTCATATGAAGAATATTGACAAATTGATCCAGAAGGCTGTGGAGTTGCAGGCTAACGGGCTTGTTACAAGGCAGATAGCAGACGAACTCAACGTTTCCAGGGACACAGTGACCTGGCTTTTAACACGTTCAAAAAAGGAAGAATCTTCTCCTGCTCCCAAGGATATATCTGTTAACTGGAGTGGTATAGGCAAGAGTGCTTTCAGGCTGCGCCATATAGGTATCGCTCTCTGTGACATGGTCATCGAGACACTGGAACAGGCAGATACCGAGGCAGATGTCATCGTAGGCATCGGCTTAAGCGGTGTTCCTCTGGCAAGCCTCATGGCTGACGAACTCGAACTGGAGCTTTCGGTCTACCATTCGTACAACGAGCAGACTGAGGATGCACAGATAAGGGGTGCCTTCAGCAGGAACTTCGCAAGCATCAAGGGCAAGAGGTGTGTCATAGTAGATGATGTCATCACCAGCGGAAGTACAGTGAACGATGTTGTAGCTCATCTTCGCAGCTCCGGCGCAAAGCCCATAGCTATCGCAGTGCTTGTCGATAAAAGCGGCTCGGAGACTATCTCAGAAGTACCTGTAAGCTCTCTTGTACGCATAGTGCGCGTAGACTGATATGATCAGAAATAAATAAAAGATTGCGTAGAAGTATTATTCTACTTCTACAGCGCCTATTTTCTCAGCTAATTTTGAAAGCACTTCGGTACGCATACCTTCTACGAACTTTATGCTGCCAACTACAAGGTGTCCTCCGCCGTTCACGCCTCCACCTTTTATTTCGTCATGAAGCTCCCTTACCATGCGCGGAATATTCATCTTGACGCCTTTTGACCTTATAACTGCAAAGTCCGGCCCAAAGCCCAGGGTGATGAGCGGCTTTCCTTCAAACTTGCGGCACAGGCGGTCGTGTACTTCCCCGGATGTCTTTCCAGGTGGCGGGAAAGTGAATGTATGGGCATAGTTCTCCACATCAAGGACGTTAAGTAAAGCTCCGTTGGCCAGTGTCTGTGTTTTGACATGAGACGTGCATACTTCCATCTGCTCATCTATCATCTCGTTGGCCTGCTCGCAAAGCACTTTCACCAGGTTCTTATGTATCTTCTCGTCTCCAAAATTGAGAATATCGTCGATTATACCTTTGCCATTATTGAATTTTAGCCAGTATGCTTCAAAGTCAAGCGCAAGGGCCATGTCCTTCAGGTCTTGCAGGCTGTACTTATCGGACACCATCTGGATATATACCTTCGCTTCAGGAGCTTCTGAACGGTCACCGACAGCTGCAACAGCAGGCAAATGCCTTATGTCATTCTCCACATCTTTGTTGATCATACGTGCTACTTCAGTGCACAGCATCCCGGCTGTTATGCCGAAGTCTCCACCCACATGTGCCGGATTGACATGCGCTATCAGGAACTCATCAACTTCCTGGTCAGGGTGGTGATGGTCGACAACTATCATCCTGATACCATATACACTGGCCTTCCTCATTGCAGGTATATTCTCTATCGAAGAGCCGTTGTCAACACTGACAACAAGAGGCATCTTCTGTCCGTGACGCACCGTATCCTCAAGAGCGAAACTGATATCGCGTACAACATCGGCCATCTCATAGAAAGGTGCTTTTGAAGGTGCCCTCTTATAAAAGTGATATTCACCATCCTGACCGTTCACTTCCTTTATCAGGGGGAGTATGGCCTTTTCGATTGCCAGTGCTGCGGTCATTCCGTCAGCGTCAGCATGATGACGCAATAATATAGGTGTGGAAGTGATTATAGCCTTGCGAATCTCCTTTGCAACATGGCTCATGGAAGGTCTCAGCTTCTCAAGCACTTCACTCTCCACCATGAACTCAATCTCATGCGGTTCCGCTCTCCTGTCAAGGGCAGCCTCGATACGTTTACGTATCTCTGCCTCTTTTGGTCCGCTCTGCTTCTTGAGACTCTTAATTTCCAGTTGCACACTGTCCCCACGGGCAGTGATATCGCCAGTGGCGGACACTATCATATCCGAAGTGATGTGGGGATATGCCCTCTCGCCTGCGCTCTCGAACGCTGCTGCGGATATCTGTCCGGTCTCATCGGCAATAGTGAATATGGTCGGGCCTGCAGTCTGTTTGACCTGTATGATCTCTCCCTCTACCCTTACGCTCGTCCCGACAAGCTTCTGGATCTCTGACGCAAGCTTTGTTGGCAGGTCCTTTTCAAGGTCCACGGTCTGGTACTCTTTAAGCTTACGTGGCACAAGGTCCATTTTTCCCCTTGGTTTTATTTCCTTGACAGCCACAATTACATCCTCGCCGACTTTGAGTTCTTCCTTCATGTTGCTGGAGTGGATGAGTCCTCTCATGTTGGAATTCATGTCGACGAAAACTCCGAAATCCGCTATGTTCCTGACAACCGCGTGGTAAAGTTTTCCAACTTCCAGCTCTTCAATATTGCAGGAATCATCGAGCTTATACACGATCTGTTTTTTAGCACATGACGAGCAAACCTCTTCGCCATTGTATAATCCCTCAGTTGCCACTCCACATATCCTGCACTTGTAAAAAGCACCTCTTCCAGAGCAGGCAACGCATTCTTCCGTTATCTCTATCTCGCCGGTGCCATTGCATTTAGTGCAACTGGAACCGTTCTTGAGGAAACTATCCATATCTTTTTCTGAAAGCTTCATCAAATCGACCGATCTGGACTTACCTGCCCCTTTGCATTCGGGGCATTTCTTTGAGTCGACGACTTTGTGTCCTTTCCCGCCGCACTCCTGACATTTTTCGCTCATTGTATCAAACCCTAAAAGGCATATATCTGATTTATGTCTTTGCTTCAGAGTCCCCGTCCTTATATTGTTTTTACTACTCTCTTAGTTATCTGATGTCGTTTTTCTTTCAACGGTTTGAAATTGTTAACGGCAAAATCAATCACATTAATAAACGATAAGTGAGATTATTGTTTATCGGGTCTGAAGGTTATTATCAAAATAACAACTGACAGTAATGCTTTCGTGTACATCCCCTCAGAAAAGGCTTCAGGCCCGTCTCCTATTAATTCTTCTGTGTCCTTCAAAAGATAAGCGATGTCTTTTTAATGCCCTGGCTCTTTATAGTTATTGCATATAGACTTTTTTAATCTCCCGGGAGTTTAAATAAAATGGTATTGGAACAAATCATAATTATAGCAGCAGTAGTTGCAATTTTTATTCTTTCCAAAGCAATACAGATCGTCAAGGAATACGAGCGTGTTGTTATTTTCCGTCTTGGAAGACTAAGCGGTGTAAAAGGACCGGGTCTTTTCTTTATAATCCCTGTCATCGATACAGTGGTAAAAGTGGACCTGCGTGTGGTTACAATAGATGTCCCCAAACAGGCAGTTATTACAAGGGACAATGTTACAGTTGCAGTTGATGCAGTTGTGTATTACAAGGTTGTGGACCCTTCAAGGGCTGTCAACGAAGTTGAGAACTATAAATATGCGACCTCCACTCTTTCACAGACCACACTCCGTGATGTCATAGGCCAGATCGACCTGGATGACGTGCTCTCCAAGAGAGATGAGATCAACCTGAACATACAGGAATCACTTGACATTTCCACAGATCCATGGGGTATCAAGGTAACAGGCGTGACCCTCAGGGATGTCAGCATTGACGATACAATGCTGCGTGCTATTGCAAAGCAGGCAGAGGCAGAACGTGAGAAGCGTGCCCGTATCATCCTTGCAGACGGTGAGTTCATTGCGGCTGAGAAGATGAAACAGGCTGCCAAGCTGTATGAAGAGGTCCCTGTAACCATCAAGCTCAGGGAACTGCAAACTCTTGCCGAGATCGCAAGAGAGCGGAATATGATAGTTGTGGCCAACTCCATCGAGATGGGGGAGATCGCAGCCATGTCCAAGGCTCTCCAGAACAAACCCAGATAAGGTAACAATATGAATTTTCAAAACAGGCTTTTTATAAGCCTTCTTTTTTTCCTGACACTAACCACTATCCTGTTGTCCTCTGCCGCCGGAGCCCAGGAGAACCGGGATGTGCTGGTACTTGAAATATCAGGTGCTATCACTCCTGTAACAGATGATATCGTGGCAGATGCCATAGCCATAACAGAGAATGAAGGCTATGAGGCACTTGTTATAACCCTGAACACTCCCGGTGGCGGACTGGATGAAACACTCAGGATAACGGAGATGATACCACAGACAAACATACCTGTGATAGGGTATGTATATCCTGAAAGTACGCAGGCATGGTCAGCCGGGACACTCATACTGATCAGTACCGATGTTGCTGCGATGGCTCCTTTTACTGTCATCGGTTCTGCCCAGCCGGTCAGCGTGACACCCAGCGGCTCAGAACCTGTCACTGATACCAAGATCGTAAACGCGCTTGTTGAAAGGGCCACCGAAAATGCCAGGATGCATGGAAGGAATGAGACCGCGGCCAGGGAGTTCATAACTGAGAATCTTAATCTCAACTCGGAAGTAGCTCTTGAGTACGGTGTGATAGAATATGTTGCTCCTTCTATAGAGGACCTGCTTGAACAGATCGATGGACTGGAGGTAAAAGGCAGGACGCTTGAAACAGCAGGTGCAGAGATCGTTTATTATGAAGCTCCCCTCAGGCTTGGTTTTATGAACATTGTCTCAAATCCTATTGTTTCCTCGTTGCTCTTGCTGTTAGGGGTGTATGCTGTGATCCTTGGCATTTCAAATCCTGGTTTCGGCGCTGAGGTTTTCGGCGTGGTTGCCATCGTGCTGGGACTCATTGGCACAGGCTTTGATGTGAACATAGGCGCCATTTTCCTCATACTGGTGGGCATAGCCCTGCTGGCCCTGGAACTGCAGTCGCCGGGTGTGGGTGTGTTCGGTATAGCGGGGATGATATGCATAGTGGCCGGGAGTGTGCTGCTTGCACCCACTGATTTCCCGCGCAATTATTCGCCTGCCGAGTTCCAGAGGACAATTATCGCTTCGATAGTGACTCCCACCATCATTGTAGGGCTGTTCCTGCTATTTGCTATGTACAAGGTCCTTGAGGTGAGGAAACGCAAGCCTCAGTTCGGAGAGATCATAGGAGATACTGCAATAGTTCATAAGCCCATAACTCCTGACCAGACCGGCTATGTGATACACAGGGGAGAATACTGGAAAGCACGCTCTGCAGAGCCCCTGGAAAAAGGTGAAAAAGTCGTTATACTGGAAAAAGACAATGTGATATTGGTAGTGGAAAAATTGAGAGAGGCCGGTAATCAGTAAATTACCTGCTCCTCACCTTCTCTATTATTCTATTTTTCTTCCCTGTGGCCTCAAGTGCGGCCCTGTCGATTGCCTTTTGCATTTCTTCAAAGTTGCGGGGCTGCTCTTCACCTATCATTTTCTTGATGGGAGTGTATGCGGATTCCCTGAATCTTGGAGTGAAGTCCCTCAACTCACCGTCGACCATGATCATGGCGCCGCTACCTCCCTCTACTCTTCCAATGATGCTTATTCCCACACCTGCCGACCTTACGGTTCCCATGATGTCCTCAGCCACTTCCGCCGGGGCAATGATGAGCAAAGCATCCAGTGATACTCCAAGATAATCTATCTCGAGAGATTCCAGCATCCGGAGAACAATAGGATTCACAAGTTTGCGCATCTCTTTTTCATCGAACACAAGCTTTACACCAGCTGTACGTGATATTTCCTTTGCATCTCCGCGTATCCCTCCGTTGGTCACGTCTGTCATGGCGTGGATATGCCTGACAAGACCTGAATCGAGGATCTTCTCACATGCTTCCAGGAATTTGATATTGATCGTTTCGTCAACGACCTCGTGCATATCATAATAGAGTGCAGCTGTGGATATTGTACCACCGCCTGCTCCCTCGGTCATGAGGATGACATCTCCCACCTGTGTCTGCTGCCTGGCGGTGAGGTCAGATGACACTCCAACAGCACCTACACCGCCTGTCATGCGCTCCCCGATTACCATGTCCCCGCCTATCCTCAGGGTGCTGCCTGTAATGAGCGGTATGCCAGAGAGCTCTGCAACTGCAGTTATGCCTGCTATGTGGTCGAAGATCTTTGCGACGTCGCCGTCATCTGCAACATGGATGTCAGAAAGCATTGCCACCGGGCGGGCTCCCATAACATAGACATCTCTTAAAGCCGCACGGGCTACGTGAAAGCCTGCAAGGAAGGGGAAATCGCTGAGTCTGGAATGTATGCCGTCTATGGTGACTATGATATACTCACCAGGGTCCTTTGACCTGACAACACCTGAGTCGTCAAGCTGGGTGGTATCAACAATGGCACTGGTCTTGCCGATGACCTCGGCTATCTTCTCATGAGTATAGAAATCCCCGATGCCTCTTGAGCCGACCCCGAACTCTCCCATTGTCACGCCGGATATGGTTGGTTCCAGTGCATCGCCACTGACATGCAGGGTTGCCTTCGCTTCCACAATGGCAGCTCTTGCAAGTTTACGGGCATGTTCCGGTGTTGTCTTTTTCACTTCCAGTATCCTGGATGTGAGCTTCTCCTCAAGGTCGGGGTCACTATTTTTGAGCCCTTTTTTTGCGTAGCCTTCGATATCCATGTAAGCCTCGTTCTAACAATTCTAACACATATTGACGAAATTCCTGAGCATTCTCAGGCCTATATCCCCGCTCTTCTCGGGGTGGAACTGCGTGCCTATGACGTTGCCTGCATTGTTGACAACAGATGCTGCGAACTTTGTGCCGTATTCGCACAATGCAAGTGCATTACTTTGTGCCGTATCTACATAATAGGAATGTACAAAGTACACATACGTGTTATCAGGTATGCCTTCAAAGAAAGGATGCTGCCGGGTCATACCGATGGAATTCCAGCCCATGTGAGGTACTTTAAGATCGCTGTGAGGAAATCTCAGGACACTGCCCTCTATAAGGCCAAGTCCCTTTGTATGCCCGCCTTCCTCAGACCGGCTCATGAGGATCTGTTGCCCCAGACAGATGCCTAGCATGGGCTTACCTGAATCGACGTAGCCGTTAATGGTGTCAAGCAGTCCCTGGATGTTCTTCATCGCATCCCTGAAGGCCCCGACCCCCGGCAGGATGACACCGTCTGCACTCAGTATCTCCGAGGGGTCACTGGATATCAGTACATCAGCACCGGCATGTTCCAGGCCCTTGCGGACGCTCCTGAGATTACCGAGGCCGTAATCGATGATAACTATCTTTTTCATGTGTGATTTAAAGCAGGGTTTTGGTACATGAATGTGACGATTATTTATTATTGTTGGCACTTTATAAAAAATCAGAAGCAAATAGCATAATTTATATACAAGGTCATTTTCTTGTATGTCGGTGGTAATTTTTGAAAAAAACAAAAAAATTGTTTAGTAATGATTCGGCTATTGAGTTGCCCATCAATATCGTTGTGATGCTGGTGGTCGGGATGGTTGCCCTTGCAGCCCTGATTGCGATAATCCCGCCTCCCACCAAGAACATGTCCGTGAATGTCGATGAGGCAGGCCTGGATTCAACTACTCTATCGCCTGGTAACACTATCCTTGTTGATTCCACAGTCATATCAGCCGGTCCTTTCCCAGTAACAGTACAAATATCTGCAAAGGACCCTGATGGTTATCCCGTGAGGGATGCGAATGTAGTGTTGCGCGGTCTTGGCGGTGCTGCAACAGGTGTTACGGATGATGCAGGCATGTGCACACTGCAAGCCGATTCGACACTCAGCGGAGCATCGGTTAGCATGGGAGCCAACCAGAATGAAGGGACCATGGACCTGAAGATCACGGCAAATGGTTTCTACGACTACGAGAAGACGAATGCAGTGATGATCGTCAGGACATCATGATCCTGACACCTTTTTCTAATTCCTATGAACCCAAAGCGCTTTTTTCATGACCGTTCCGCAGCCCTGGGGCTTCCCATACGGATGGTGGTACTGACAATTATCGGCATGATAGGGATGTACGTAATCCTCTACGCTGTCCTCAATACTCCCCTTGCTCCCGGGGCTATCTATGCAACTGTCGACAACACCAGTTTTGCGTTGCCTGGCGGACAGGGGGACTCCCCGGTAATGCAGGTGCGGGTGCTTGACTCAAAGGATGTGCCGGTGGGAGGAGCAAATATCGTGCTCTGGTGCCCTTCAAGACAGAAGGCTATTGGCGGGGTTACCGGCCCCGGAGGTACTTTTGAAGCAACCCTGACAAATATATCACTGCCGACAGGAAAGAACGAGGGTTATATCGCTGTGCGGGTGATGCAGGAAGGATATATGGACTACTCCGATGAATTCTTCGTGAAGGTCAGAAGAGGGTGAACCTTTGGATTGCTCTCACATCTTATTTTTCGGTTTTGTGGAATAGCTGTATTGAACTATTAACAACTAAATTACAAGAATGGAGAGAGGAAGACCTTCTGTAAACTCAGCGTTCTCTGTGGTTAGATATATTCAGATATCCTGATATGTGATATTTTGCATTTACGCTTTTGAGTTGTTAGCAAAATAGAACTTAATCAGAACTGCCACGGCAAGTGCGAGTGCGATGCTGAAAGAGAAATACGGGGAGCGTATGATGTCCCACCTTCCCGCTATGATGAGCCCGCCTGTCAGGGCCAGCACCAGCGCACCGACGATGCCTGACATTTCCAGAGGCACTTTCATAGAGCCTATATGGATACGATTCTTGTTCTCAGTTTTGTCAAGGCGCTGGCTGAGTGATGTTATTTCATTCCTTAACTCTGCCACAAGCTGCCCGTAAGCCGGCTCACCGGGACCATGCACTGCCTGGAGCTTTGAGTTATCTTCATTGAGCAGCTCTATACGCCTGTTGAGTTCAAGGACCAGTTGACGGTTTGCAGCCAGTTCTTCATCAAGCGACTGGGAGCTTTTATATTCCATCAGCCTTTCCGTGACGGCGTCGAGATATTTCCTGATCTCCTCTATCTCTTCTTCAAGTTCGTGATTGTCAGTCTGCTGCAGACCCTCAGGTACCTCTCCTGCAGAAAGGCGCCTTTCGATGGCACGCAATCGCTTCTCAAGGCTCCTGAAACCCTGGTCGAGGGAATGGATCCTGCCGTTGATGTCTTCTTTTATCTGGTTGTCGTTTTTCATGAGTGCCCACCACGTGAGCTGTCAGTTTTTCACTTCATCTATTAAAATCCTTCGATTTTACTCGGATAATTGGAGAGTAATGTTTTCATTAGTGACATTATGGACGTAGAACTTTTGCTTGTCCAGCATGATGTATGTAGACTTTTTGGGAAAGAACAGGTTGAGGCCGTGCCCATGATAGCCTTTTGACAGGAGAAGTCCTATGGAGAATGTATTCTCCCCGGAGATCCCGCAATAGATAATGTCCACAGTGCCACCTAAAAAGCTGCTCTTGATCGTTTTCCTTTCTCCTGTTCCGATGGTGAATCTTTCTGTCATGTAAGAACCTTCTGAGATGTGTGTCCTGTACAGGGGCGAGTCTCGCTTTCATATGTTGGATCCGTGTTTGCTCTGTAGAAATGCTCTTGAATACATCTAAAATCATTCTTAACCACAGAGGGCACGGAGTTCACAGAGATGTATTAAATGCCGTTTCAGTCTCTGTGAACTCTTGTGGTTCAAATGAAGATGCAGGTCTTCTGCAGAGTCTCTTTACTTTTATGCATACGATGTGCCAGGGACTTGTATGCTTCCTGGCTTCATGCTTACCAGCAGATGCCTTCGTAATCAATCTTTGTCTTGAGCTGATCGGGTTTGAGCATGTGCCGCCCGTCGATGACCACCCTGTCGGCCATGCCCCCGAATTCGCTGTCCAGTTTCCCGAACTCTTCCCATTCTGTCATTATCAGGCATCCATCGGCCCCTGACAGGGCCTCGGATGAGGTGGCGCAATAAGTGATATTGATGAAGATCTTCTTCATGTTCCCTGCGGCCATGGGGTCGTAGGCTGCGATATCGGCCCCAAGGCGCAGCAGTTCAGCAATGACGGGGATGGAGCGTGATTCCCTTATGTCGTCGGTGTCGTTCTTGAAGGCCAGCCCCAGGACAGCTATTCTCTTGTTCCTGATATGTCCTGTTTTGCGCTGGAGCAGCTCCACCATCTTGAGGGGCTGGTGGTCGTTGACAGCAACCACGGACTCAAGGAGCTGAGGTTCGTAGCCGATCCCCTTTGCCTTGCCTATGAGCGCCTTGACATCCTTGGGAAAGCATGACCCCCCAAAACCCGCACCGCAATTGAGGAACCTGCGCTCGATCCTGAAGTCCGTACCCACGGCGTCCATGACCTCGTAGGTGTCGATACCCAGCTGCTTGCAGATGTTGCCCACTTCGTTTGCAAAGGAGATCTTGGTGGCCAGGAAGGAGTTGTTGACGTACTTGATCATCTCCGCAGTCCTTGGATTGGTGCGCGTGACCGTACATTCCAGCCCCCGGTACAGCTCCGCCACCACAAAACCTGACCTCTCATCAATGGCGCCCACCACGATCTTGTCCGGATGCATGAAATCATAAACAGCCTTGCCCTCTCTCAGAAACTCCGGGTTCATCGCCACCCCGAAATCCTTCCCCGCCTTCTTCCCCGAGAACTCCTCAACGATGGGCAGCACCACTTTCTCTGTAGTCTCCGGCACCACGGTGCTCTTGACCACGACCACATGATAACCATCCTTCCTCCCGATGGCCGCACCCAGGCTGGCACTGGCCGCCTTCACGATGCCCAGGTCGATGCTCCCGTCCTCCCCCGATGGTGTCCCCACGCAGATAAAAGACACATCCGAGTTCGCCACGGCATACTCATAATCCGATGTCGCAATAAGGCTCTTCTGCGAGTGCTTCAGCAGCAGCTCGTCCAGCCCCTCCTCCCAGATAGGCGCCTTGCCCGCATTGATCAGCTTCACCTTTTCTTCATCGACATCTATACAGATAACCTCATGGCCAAGTTCAGCAAAGCAGGCTGCTGAGACCGAGCCGACATAGCCGGAACCGATTATTGAGACTTTCATGATTGGAATTCTCCTGTGTGAGGATTGTTGGGGAGTGTATATTAGGATTTGGGGTAAAGTGATTATGAATGAACCTTTATTTTTCAAAAGCAATTTCTTAATATATTCTTAATCTAATACTCTGATAAATATTAATTGTGAATGTGAATGCTATGAAATCAGGATTATATGAACATATTGTGAACGAATTCCTTTCTAAAAACTTGTTCGATATTGATGACAAGCATAAACATTTGTCTCGACTAAATGATGCTGATAGCAACGATTACTTAGCACAATATCTATATCGAATTCTTTCTCATGGTTTATCTGAGATTAAAGGCGATAAGAACGGAAAAACAAAGATCGATAAACAGATAGAAATATGCAATGCAATAGTAGATATTTTAAAAAGCTATGGCATAGAAACCCACGGTTTAGATATCTCTGAAACTGCTGAAAAACTCATGGCAGTATTAGATCAAAATCTAGGTTTAGATTTTTCACGCCCTGATACTCCACTTTCTTTAGGTGCTTTACTCACAGGTACAAGGCAGGACCCCTCATTAATTTCTCAACTTAAAAAAGAGATTTTATCATCCGATAGAGTAAACATTCTTTGTTCTTTCATCAAATGGAGTGGTATAAGAATATTACAAGAGGAACTAAAAGAGTTCACTTCAAGAAAAGGGAGTGAATTAAGAGTTATAACAACCAGTTATATGGGTGCAACGGATTCAAAAGCGATTGAATTTCTAGAAAATTTGCCAAATACAAGTTTAAAAGTAAGCTATGATACTAGAAGAACAAGATTGCATGCAAAAGCCTATCTGTTTGAAAGGCAAACTGGTTTTTCTTCGGCATACATCGGTTCTTCTAATATCTCTAATGCAGCACTGACTGATGGATTGGAATGGAATATAAAAATTAGTCAATATGAGCAGCTGTTTCAATGGGTTAAAATAAAGGCTACTTTTGATACTTATTGGAATGATAGGGAATTTGAGACATATAGTAAAGATGACAAGTCTAGATTGATAAAGGCACTACAAGCAGAAAAATACGATAATACTACTGAATTTGTGATGCCAAATTTTGATTTAACACCATATCCATTCCAAAGAGAAATACTTGAATCAATATGGGCAGAACGTCAACTGCATAGGAACAAACACTTAATCGTAGCTGCAACAGGTACGGGAAAAACGATGATTGCAGCTTTTGATTTTAAAAAATTCAGACATGAGTTTTTTGAAGCCCACAAAAGAGAACCATATTTGTTGTTTGTAGCACATAGAGAAGAGATACTGAAACAATCCCTGTACACATTTAGAATGGTTCTAAGAAATCACAATTTTGGGGATATGATGATTGATGGAAATGTTCCAACGAATACAGAACAAATATTTGCATCAATTCAAACATATAACTCTAAAGAAATTCATGACCTTCTAGATTCTGAATATTATGATTATATCGTAGTAGATGAATTTCATCATGCGGCAGCACCAAGCTATAAGCTGCTTTTAGATCATGTAAGACCTAGTTGCTTGCTTGGTTTAACAGCGACTCCTGAACGTGCTGACAATTTAGACATTAAAATGTTTTTCGATAATCACATAACTGCAGAGATTCGTTTACCTGATGCAATAGACAGAAAGCTGTTGTGTCCTTTCCAATATTTTGGTATTGCCGATAGTGTAGATTATTCCAAGTTGAAATGGCAGCGTGGTGGTTATGTTCAGAGTGAACTCAGTGATCTATATCTCGCAGATAATCATCGTGCAGAAATGATTTGTGAGAAAACTGTACAGACTGTTTTGGATATTAGATATGTTAAAGGTCTAGGTTTCTGTGTTTCTAAAGTGCATGCAGAATACATGTCTGGAATATTCAATAAATATGGAATTCCAAGTGAATATCTAACTTCAGATTCTAGCAAAGATGTAAGAAGTTCTGTTCAGAAAAGATTGCTCAACAAAGAGATTAATTTCATTTTTGTTGTAGATTTGTACAATGAAGGAGTTGACATTCCAGAAATAGACACTGTTCTCTTTTTGCGTCCAACTGAAAGTCTAACAATATTCTTGCAACAATTAGGGCGTGGACTTAGATTAAGTGACGATAAAGACTGCTTAACGGTATTGGATTTTGTGGGACAAGCGAACAAAAACTATAGATTTGACTTGAAGTTTAAAGCATTGATTGAAAATATCGGTCAAGATATTGATTTAGAAATCGAGCAAGGATTTCCACATTTGCCCGCCGGTTGCAGCATAGAACTTGAAAGAAAATCTAAGGAATATATATTAGATAACATTAGTCAGGCCCTTAATTTAAGGCGACAAACAATCGTTAATAGAATCTCTAGTTTTGTTGCTGACACAGGAATGGAATTATCTTTTGAAAATTTCATAAGCTACTATAATTTAGACCTTGATGATATTTACAAGAAGATGTGCTGGTCTAGAGCACTCGCAGAAGCTGAAATTATTGGTGGTTTCAATGAACCACATGAAGAACAATTAACAAGTGGTCTAAGAAGAATTCAACATATAGATGACAGTAATTACATTGATTGTGTTCTTAGGAGTCTAACTGGCAAAAGTATAAATGAAGAAGCTCTATCTGGAAAAGAAAGATATTATTTAACAATGTTTGTTCTAACTATTTGGAATAAGGATAAGTTTGCCTCTTTAAAAGATGCTTTCTCTAAATTACTAGATAATCCTGTACTTTATGATGAAATAATCATGCTGCTAAAATACAAAAAAAGCATCATAAAAACAATTTCTTCTGACATAGCATTGCCATATGTTTCATCTCTAAGTTTGCATTCCAGATATACGCAAGCTGAAGCACTTGCTGGAGTTGGTTACTTTGATTTGCAAAATAATCATACTATACAGACTGGAGTATTATACATCAAAGATAAAAAGACAGATGTGTTTTTCATTACGTTAAACAAGAATGAAAAAGACTATTCTCCAACTACAATGTATAATGACTATGCAATTAATGAAAATCTATTTCACTGGCAAAGCCAAGCATCTACTCGGATCGATTCTGAAACAGGGCAAAGATATATCAATCACATAGATAAGAATCAAACAATTATTCTTTTTGTGAGAGTAAACAAAAGTATCAATTCTTTATCTCAACCATACTATTTCTTAGGACCAGTAGATTATGTGAGTCATGAAGGTGAAAAACCTATCAATTTTGTATGGCAACTAAAGTATCCAATGCCAGCTCATTTATTAAGGGAAACTGCAAGACTTGTTGTAGGGTGACTACTTTTATCTAATATATAGTCACCATTTCAGCCCACTCCTTCCCAATAGCTTGCAAATAAGCACAACAAGCTCTATTTATCCTCATACCACCATTTCTTTCACATCAACAATATCCAATCTCAAAAAGGAATCCCTACACATGTCTCCAGAAAACACCCACATCTGCCCCCTAGAACACTCCGGCCGCCTCGACAGCAGTATCCGCAGATGGCTGCAGAACCCGCAGAAGATACTCGCACCCTATGTCAGAGAAGGGATGGACGTGCTGGAAGTGGGGTGCGGGCCGGGATTTTTCACGCTTGACATAGCCCGCATGGTCGGGAAGAGCGGGCGGGTGGTGGCTGTTGATCTGCAGGAAGGCATGCTTCAGATAGTGAGGGATAAGGTCCGGGGGTCTGGAGTGGAAGGGAGGATCGTGCTGCACAGGTGTGAGGCGGAACGGCTGGGCGTGTCCGGGAGCTTTGACCTGGTGTTCCTGTTCTACGTGGTGCATGAGGTGCCGGACAGGGGGGCACTCTTCCGGGAAGTGGTGGCGCTGCTCAAGGACGGAGGGCTGGTCTATGTTGAGGAGCCGCCCTTTGAGGTCTCAGGGAAGGCATTTGAGGAAACGCTGAGGATCGCCGGTGACGCGGGGCTTGAGGTTACGGGGAGGCCGAAGAGGTTTCCGGACAGGGCGGCGGTGCTGAAAAAGCCGTAGGATGAGTATCTATCTGTTTTAGATGGGTGACTTATGGTCATCTTTCATTCAAAAAGTCTTCAAGCGATACATCTGCTTGTTTAAGTATACTATTCAATGTGCCCTTTTTCAGAGGGTCATGTAAAGGTACGGTCACGGTGTCATGTCCGCGTTGAAGGAACACGTGACTACCTTTTTGCCTAACAACCACAAAACCAAGTTTCACCAGGATCTTGATAGCCTTCCGGCCGGAAATTACAGGAATCTCAGGCACTTGCAACATCAACCTTTGCGATCTCGCCAAGTACTCTGGCCTGCTCTTCAGTGACCTCAAGCACCAGTTCGATGGCTTCCTTGATATTTTCAAGGGCTTCTTCTTTAGTATCTCCTTCACTGATCGCTGCGGGGAGTTCGAGGCAACGTGCAGTGTATCCACCCTCTTCTGCTATTTCAAGAACTATTGTGTACTCCATGCTCATTCATCTGTGATTCTTGTATATTAAATTGATTTATCGGGAAGTCCACTTTTACTAAGTGTGTCCATGGGTGACCACATCCTGACCGCACTATTGTGGTCACCTCTCGTAGTTATTCTTTAAATGTTCGTATTCTATGTGATCATGGCAAGCGATCCGCTGCCTGTTGGCAGGTTCATTGAATTCATTGCCGATGCACAGGCCACACGCTCGACCTCTACATTCCGTTTTAGTATTTTCAGGTCCAGCGTTACATTGATGAGATTCTCAGATACCTCCAGTTTCACATCAAGTCCGAGTTTTCGGGAAACTATGGATTGCCGGACATCCTGTCTGGTAATGCCGAATCTCCCCGAGACATAGAGGATCTCCACGCTCATGAGAGAGTTGTCTTCTGCGATATCCAGTATGATCCCATCCACATCTACGGATGTCCTGTACTTCAGGCCACGAGCATAGCTGAAAAGGCTGTCGTTCTGAAGATCATAATCCACTGCATCGCCTTTGCGAACGGTTACTGGTTCACTCATTTGTCCTCACTCTTCTGCTGCGTGTTTCCTTAAAACATGTTATCAGTGATATTTTTACAGGATTGGAGTCAATAATGCCAAAGATAACAATGAGATCATATTCTTCAACGATTGTGTACTCCATGCTCATCCATCAGTGGTTCTGGCATAGATTTATTCATTGGGCAAAATTCCATTGTATTGATTGCAGTTTGAATATTCTCAAGCCGGATATTCTGACAAGGATTCGGAGAACAGCTTACTTTTGTGCCGTTTGTTGTATTTGTATCAGGTTGCCACAGCTATCGTCCAAGACTGCTATGGTCACCTGGGGCATCACTTCTGTCGGCTCCATCGTAAACTTCACACCCCGTTCTTTTAGCTTTTCATACTCTGCACGGACGTCCCCGACACCAAAGGATGCGGCAGAGATACCTTGTTCAAATATTCCTTTCTGGTATGCCTGTGCCACTGGATTGTCGTTGGGCTCAAGCAAAAGCTCGGTCCCGTTCTGATCGTCAGGGGAAACGACGGTAAGCCACCTGTATCCTTCAGCAGCAACATCACTCTTTTTCACGAAGCCCAGCACTTCGGTGTAGAATTTCAGAGCCTTTTCCTGATCACTTACAAACACTGAGGTTAGTATGATTTTCATAGTTATTCATTTGGAGTTAGCTGCTTATAAATATTCGTTTTCTTAGGTGAAATAGAAAAAATATATTATATTCCACAAAAAAATCAAGTTTTCTTCCATTTGAAATCCTGTATACATCACTCGTCAAAGAAAATATTTGGATAATGATATATAATTACCATATGGCAGAAACCAGGGAATTTCTTCCTGTTTCTCTGTTTTCTCTTTTCTATATGTACACTTAGACGGGTGACCACATCCTGAATGCATTATTGTGGTAACCTGCAGCCTTCAAAGTACGTGGCTCAGGGCAGTAGCAGCATGGACTATTTAATCAAAGAGGACAGGTTCTATCACAGGAAAATATGGATATAAGATACCCTGAAATTGGAATATGCGGACTTTCCTGCAGGCTCTGTCCGAATTACCACATGACCACAGAAAGCCGATGCCTGGGCTGTAAAAGCGAAGGCCGGATGGCAGTAGGCTGTCCTTTCATCACCTGTGCAGTAAAGAAGAAAGGGGTTGAGTTCTGCTGGGATTGCGGGGAGAATGAAACCTGCCAGAAGTGGAAAAAGCACCGGGGTGCAGGAAAAAAGAATGATTCCTTCAAGTGCTATCAGAAACTTGAAGTCGATATCGCCTCTATCCAAAAAAATGGTGTGACCGAATTTGAGAAGTCACAAAAGATAAGGGAACAGTTGCTACAGGGAATGTTGCAGCAATTCAACGAGGGGCGTTCGAAAAGTTACTTCTGTATTGCAGCTACGGTTTTAGAGATAGCGGAATTAAAAGAAGCATTGGATAAAGCAACAAAGGGATCTGAAGGATTAGCTCTTAAAGAGCGATCCGGATTACTCCATTCTATGTTAGACGATATCGCCGCCAGAAAACATTACAATCTGAAACTGAGAAAATGATCGGTAAGGCTCTCCAATGCATAAACAGCCTGGTACACTTCATATCACATAGCTGGCAGCAATACAAAATACTCTGCTGCAGCAACAACAGAAAGTCATCATTCAACCGGCATCACTATGCGTGTCAGGAGTTCGCTCTCAGGCACTTCCATGGGAGAATTGTAATAATACTCGTAAGAGATGCCCTTTGCTCTGTACCCATTCTCCTCGATCCATTTTGCTATATCAGTATAGGGTTTTTCCATGCCTGCATAAGGGCCCTTGTATGTCGTGGACACATATTTGCCTGCGGGTATCTCTGACCTGTTGATCTCATCGTTGCCTTCCAGTGGCTCCGCAACCGGGAAACCGATCTCCAGGTCCAGGTCATCCATATCCATATTATAGTAGGCGACAAAAGGTGCTCCTGCTGGCTGCTTGCCAATCTTCTCCATATACTGCATGATCTTTCCGTAGCTCTCCCCGATTATGTTTGGAAGGTCCCGAACCGCTGCCCTGGTCCTGATCGACAGCACAGGTTGTACTTGCTCTTCTTTCATCTCGATTCCATTGTTCATTTTAACTTCTCCAATATTTGAGCGTAAAAATTACTGTGTATTTCTGGTAAATAATTCTTATGTACTGTAGCTTTGATTTGTTGCTTTGCTATTGATTTGAATGGCTTATCTGAGGATATCAAACAAGTTCCTAAACGCCACTTCTAATTTCAGTACTTCACTAATTTTAGTATTTCTCAATTTATTATTCTAGTAAAATATGCAGTTGAGATAATTGATTAATTATTAACTTAGTCGATTGCAAAGTAAAATACAACAACATGTAATACAAATAGCAGAAATGCGATAACCAAATAGGTTTGTTTCCTGTGTGCTACTAAAAACCCTATTAGTGCATGAATTATTGAAAGTGGCCAAACCTCCAAAATAAGATTTGACATGCGATGCCAAGTTAAGTGATTGATAGCTTGTTCGAATCCGAAGTCAAGAATAATGGCTAGAACATCAGTTTGAAAAAAGATAAGTGGATACAACAAAAATCCAAATATGGTAGAAGTTATTTTATGTTCAGTATAATGACCATAAAAGAATAATGGGATTAATGGTCCAATTATTATAAAGTAATAAAAATACGGATCGACAAAGGATATGAAAAAGCTTAGTATCCCTGAATATCTTCCTTTTTCAAAAAGTACCCATGTTAGTGCGAATATGAATGGAATACCAAGAATAAAGATGATTGAATTATTTGGATTCGTAATCGTTTCTCTAATCTTGTCTCGACACTCGACTGTTTTGTATAATTTATTTAGTTTCATAATATCAAGTCTTTTTGATACTAATAAAAAGACAGGAAGAAATTTTGGTTTTGGTATTCATATTCTTACCTCTTTTAATGTACTCCAGAAGCAAGGATACACAAACTTTAAACTTGATCAAAGCTAACATTACCATGCCTCTGGGCAATGCCGGGGTTCAAGCCGACTTTGCAAATTCAGTGTGAACTCCGGCTCACATTCTTACAATGTGATATTAAATGGTAATAGATTATATTATTTAAGTATTATGTCCATTGATTGAACTGTTTGTGCTATAAAAATATATGAAAATAACACCAAACTTAATAATTTTATCTATAATGTTGCTACATAATTGCGAATGTATCATACAACAGAACATTGTGAAAAAATATAGTGGAGATTATAGGGTATTCACCAAATTTCAGTTGGAAGATATGGCCATAGTATATAAATAGAATATATATTACTCCCAACGTAAATAACCTATGAATACAAAGTTAGTGGTTCGCTAATTTCGTCTCCTCGTGTCCTTACCACTATTGGATTACCTTAAACATTGCACTACTACTGAATTTTTAACCTTCTCCTAAGCCATTCTTCAACAAACAGAATAAACCTGGCAAATCTGAACTTGTCTTCATCAATGGTTATTGGACCTGGTTTTACTATTGTGAAATGTTTTTTCTGGAGACAAAGCCATGTATTTCTCAGCAGGAACGATATTAGTGTAAAGAAGTATCTGAAAGTTACATCTTTTGTTGATGTTCTTGGTTTAACGATATTTCTCATCCTATATGATGACTCGATAGCAAACCTTCTTCTGTAGACGTTACTAACCTTTCTTTGAGACCATTTAATCCCATAAACTACAAAAGCAAGGTTTTCACACCCATATTTGCCTCTTTTACCTTTCAGATACTTCACATCAATTACAATATCCAGATGAACTTCTTTCTTTTGAGCATTCTTCATTACATATTCAGTAGACCTTGCCTTTCTCCCGTTAAGCAGTTGTTTGATTGCTTTTCCTCTTCTTACTACTGGTGTAATGTGAGGGATATCTTTGTTCTGCAAGAACTCAAACACATCAACTGAATAGAACTCTCTGTCCAGACAAAGCACCTTGATATTGAAATCCAGTTCATCGATAAGATCTATGAAATAAGTGAGGTAGTCAACCTTTGTTTTATTCCTTTCAACAGGAATAACTGCAAGAGTATACCTATAATTTTTGTTTATTATAGACAGTGATACATATGAATAAAAAGAGTTAGTGGACTTCTTGGCCTGACTACGTATCACGTAGTCTTCATTGGATGAATCAACTTTTCCATAATATGGATCATTTGTAAAATCGATAGCAAACTCATACTTTTTCTCTGGTTTTAGAGTACTGACAGAACTTTGAAGAAGAATGCTTTGATTTGCCTGGATAAGCTCTTCGAGACTTAGTTTCCTGAGATGATATCTTAATGATGTCTCACAGGGAATCTCTTGATAGTGTTTTGACGCAGAATGAACTGAACTTTTATCGACTGCCATACATATGGCAGTGTTAAATAGATTTTTAGAGTTAAGTTTACCGTTTATCTTTATATCGATATTATTTATAAGTGGTTTCAGAACAGCATCAATACATTGTTTTGGTCTTAATTCAAGTTTAGAAGTGGTTCGTGAATTGTATGGTAGAAATGACATATGGCGGCGTTTTAGCCGCATATAAAGCTATTGGATAGCATAATTCGGTAGTCTATTCAAAATTAGCGAAGTACTGAATTTGATGAAAGCCCACAACTTAAAATCCGTGTTCATCTGTGTAAATCGGTGTCTTTGAGCTAAAATGGTTTGCATTTCTGGATTTATTTTTCAGACACGGATTAACACGGGATTTACACGGATTTGACCTGCAGAGGATTTCTAGACCCATATTCCAAGAATCCGTGTTCATCCGCGTAAATCTGTGTCTCAAAGAAGATTGTGAAAAGCATCAGTCTGAATGGAAAAGAAAGCGGACTTTTGAATCCGAAATCGAATTTGATGTTTCAATCTACAGAGCGCAAAGCAGCAAAAATATCCCGTGGTGCTCTTCTAACTTTTCTTTCATCTGCCTCATTTAACAAAAAAGAGCCAATGCACTTCAAATAGGTGACCACAGATATATATCCATTTTGTGGTCACCTCTGTTTCAAAAACCGGCTCTTTGGATCTTCGGGCAGGATATCTCTTTCTTTTGAACTCCATGCCTCAAAATGCTTAAATATGACTATGGTCATTAATGACCACGGTCACATTGACATCGGCCAGCAAATAAATGAGGCAATATGTCCCTCCGTGAAAAAAAGAAACAGGAAACAAGAGACCGGATATTTGAGATATCCGGAAGGCTGTTCAGGGAAAAGGGCTTTGAGAACACCACAGTTGATGAGATCACACAGGAAGCCGGCATAGCCAAAGGTACGTTCTTCAATTACTTCCCCACAAAAGAATCGCTTCTGCTTTACTTCAGGGAACGCAAGGAAGAACTTGTTTTCAATATACTTGGATCACAGATAGCTACAAATGCGCCTGCAAAGGATAAAATAAAGAATTTCCTTGTTCTCCTTGCAGAGAACTATGAAAAGGACAAGGTGCTTTTGAGGATGCTGTTCTTTGAACACAGGCGATTGGTCATGGCCTCAGGGCAGCACCCGGACAGAAAGCAACACGGGCACGGTAATCAGCTACGGTTCATAAGTATACTCCGTGATCTTCTCAAAGAGGGTGTGGAGAACGGAGAGATTAAGGAAAGGGTTGACCTTCAGATCGCATCAGAGACCCTGCATGCCGTCTATTTCCACTCACTTATGATGTGGATGCACTCAGATACGGATGACTCGTTTTCCAGGGATCTCTCTGCAAAGATAGACTTAGTGTTCGAGGGCATCGGAGAATGAAAATGTCTGCAATTACAGTTAAGGATCTTACTAAGAAATTCGGTGATTTTACCGCCGTAAACAACCTTTCCTTTGATATAGAAAAAGGTGAGGTATTCGGCCTTCTTGGACCCAATGGAGCCGGAAAGAGCACTACCATGGCCATGCTGTCAACAATGCTCAAGCCAAGTTCAGGACAGGCATGGGTTAATGGATATGACATACTCAGGAACGAAGACGAAGTACGCAAGTCCATTGGGATAGTTTTCCAGGACCCGAGCCTGGATGAAGAGCTCACAGCCTATGAGAATATGGATTTTCATGCCCGTCTTTATCGTATCCCCAAAAATGAACGGCAAAAAAAGATAACCGAGCTACTTAAGCTGGTGGAGCTGGACGAGAAAAAGGACAATCTTGTCAAAACATACTCCGGAGGCATGAGGCGCCGCCTGGAAATCGCAAGAGGCTTGCTGCACGAACCAAAAGTGCTGTTCCTGGATGAGCCAACCCTCGGACTTGATCCCCAGACAAGGAATCACCTATGGGATTATATTCACAGGCTGAACCAGGAAAAAGGTATCACGATCATTCTCACCACTCACTATATGGAAGAGGCAGACAAACTCTGTCACAGGATAGCCATTATCGACAAAGGCCAGATCATAGCCCTTGACACCTCTGAGAAATTGAAAAACGATATTGGTGGCGATATTATTACTATAGTGTCTTCTGAAAAGGATAACCTGTATTCGGTTGTCGAATCCCTGCCGGGAATCAACAACATTGAAGTTCACGATTCGTCCATCACCATTGGTTTACATAACGCGGAAAAGCATGTTGCACAGATAGTCAATATGGCATCAGAAAGTGGTGTTCCCATTGACTCGATATCCATCCATAAACCAACTCTTGAAGATGTCTTCCTGCACTTCACAGGCCGGACCATCAGGGAAGAGGAAGCCACCGGGAAAGAGCAGATGCGCATGATGCAGAGGAGCAGGAAGTGATAGAATGGACATAGTTTATACTCTCTGGTTAAGGAGTGTAAAGCGTTACACTCGTTCAAAAAGCAGGATGGTAGGTAGTCTGGGTATGCCCGTGTTCCTTCTGCTCGTACTCGGATTTGGCCTGAATTCCGTAGTTGCGATCCCGGGTATGGAACAAGGATATATTGGCTTCATAATTCCCGGAATAATTTCCATGAGCGTTCTTTTCACTTCCGTGTTTGCCGGTATACAAATAATATGGGACAAGCAGTTCGGTTTCCTGAAAGAGACGCTGGTAGCTCCGGTCTCAAGGCTTGAGATAATGCTTGGGCAGACCTTCGGGGGAGCCACCACAGCCCTCATACAGGGACTCATGATATTTGTCCTCTCATTATTGATAGGTCTTGAGATAAGCAGTATTCCGGGATTCCTGATAGCCATAGTTTTTATGATGCTCATCGGGATCTCATTCACGGCATTTGGGATTGCCATAGCTTCAAGAATGGAGGATATGCACGGTTTCCAGCTCATAATGAACTTTGTCATCTTCCCGATATTCGGTTTATCGGGTGCACTGTTCCCTATTGAGAGCCTGCCCGGATGGGTCAGATACCTGACACTGCTAGACCCTCTTACATACGGTGTCGAAGGCATCAGGTATGGTCTTCTTGGTAGCTCTCATATAGATCCGGCCATCTGTTTTGTAATCCTTTCCGGATTTACCATCCTGATGGTCGGATTTGGTTCCTATCTGTTCAGGAAAATAAGCATTTAAGAGTCGTATATTTGAGATAGGTGACTACAAAAAGATATATTTGTGGTCGCCTTTTTATAAAAAATCTTCAAGCGATATATCAGTTTGCTTGAGGATACTATTCAGTGTACCTTTTTTGAGTGAATCATGCAAAGGTACGGTCACACGGTGTAGCTTCCGCATTGAAGGGACACGTGTCTCCCCCCCGGTCTCACGACCACGAAACCAGGCTTCACAAGATTGATATCTTTTCGGCCGGAATAAAGTAAAGAGAGGTTAATCTCTGGGATATTCTGCCGTTCCTTGTCTCCTTTACATCCGAAGCGGTTACTTAACCTTTATCACGCATAAAGCCCTACAAAATATTTAGAAGAATGTCGACTGAGTTACCCTTATGAACGCACAAACCTCCTTCCCGGAAAAAGAACGCCTGATTTCTCTCCTCAAAGAGTTCTTCCGTGCACAGGATCAAGTGGAGCTGGTATATCTTTTCGGGTCGGTGGCAGAAGGAAAGGCCGGCGCCTTTAGCGATATAGACCTAGGTGTCTATCTTGCTGACATACTGACAAAGGCAGAAAGGGGCTACAAGCGCATCGAACTGATATCCGGTCTCACGTCCCTGCTTGGAAGTGACAGGGTCGACCTGCTTGTGCTCAACGACACACCACCGGTACTGAGTTTTGAGATAATAAAACCCAACGTCCTGATATTTGAACGGGACAGCCGCCTGAAAGTGGATGTGGAGCAGCGCATCATGTCAGTGTATCTGGACTGGAAGTACTATGAGGACCGCATGAACCGGAATCTGCTCAAGAGGATAACGGAAAGGGGGCTGGCCTGAATGCGCGATGAGGATAAGATTCTCCGAAAACTGGGATTCATGAAAAGATGTGTCATCTACCTCAATTCCGTAGATGCGGACAGCACAGGACTTGAGGATAACTACGAACTGCGCAGTGCTGTCGAACGTAATTTCCAGCTTGCCATCGAAAGTGCAATAGACATTGGCGAGATAATCATCTCCAGGGAAGGCTTTGAAAGACCCGAAGTATACAGGAGCGTGTTCCTCATACTAGGTAAGCACGGAATCCTGCCGGAAGAGTTTGCAGAATGTTTCGCTCAGGCAGCAGGTTTCAGGAATATCCTTGTCCACATGTATGAGGAAGTAGATATCGATATCCTGCATATGTTCCTGGCCGAAAGGTTGGAGGACTTCGATGAATTTGCCCGGCATATAGCACGATATCTTAACGGGGAATCTTGAATCCGGCTTTTCTCTGAACCAGCACCTTTGTGCCCTTGCTCTTTGGATCCATTAGTTCGAGGTTTAATCTTCACAACAATATCGTAAAGCAAGCCTCATTCAAGATAATCCTTCTTTTATGAAATATGGGTGTCAAGAGAGCTGATATTATATTCGTTTATTGTTGATGTTATCAAATTAGCTCCTGAAACCCTCCTGTTCTAATTTGACGGCGTTCCTTAGTATTTCACTATTTGCGTTCATCCCTGAAATATAAAGACATGGATTAACGCAGATCTACATGGATTTCATCTTTACTGGGTTCTAAGATCTAATGTCCTTGCAAATCTGTGTTAATCCTGTAAATCCGTGTCTAATAATCGTTCGAAAAATAGATAGTCGTAATAAAAAATGAATAGACTTTTAAATCAAACTTCTAATTGGATAACCTCATTGTTGACCCCAAATTATTGACTTTGGCTGACCAGGGAGCCGGAACATGGCATATAGTTAGCGTTTCTGCAGGTGACCACAATTTAGTCTAAATTATGTGGTCACCTTTCTTAATGTCCCCTTACCCCAGTCCTTTCCTGTACTGCTCCACCAGAAACTCAAGCGTATCCTCCAGCTTATCCTCGCCGGAATACTTTTGCAGGCAGTGATAGTACCTGCCTCTGTCCTCGAAAAGTATATTGATGGGCGGATAGCCATGCCGGAGCAGGACATAGTTCAGCAGCAGTCTTCCGACCCTGCCGTTGCCATCCTCGAAGGGATGGATGAACTCGAACTGGTTATGGATGAGTGCGGCCAGCACGAGTGGTTTCAGTTCATCGGCATTGTCCCTGTACCAGTTAGACAATTCCTCAAGCTCGCTCCTGATATCCTCTTTCGGGATTCCGCGGTGCACCACCTCGCCATAGGAATTCCGTATCACCACTTCCACATCCCTTAAGTTGCCGGCAAACTTTTTGGAGCCCTCAAAGCACAGCCTGTGCAACTTTGTGATTAGCTCAAGAGAGAGCTCTTCATCTGTGTTATGTATGAACTCCACGGCCCTTGCAACATTTAGTGCCTCCAGTTCATCAGAATTAGTAGCGTTCCGTTTCTCCTCTGGGTTGCGGAGAAGGTCATGGACCTCATCAGGGGTCACCTGCGAACCCTCGATGGCGTTAGTGTTGAAGACGAACTTCTCTGTAAAGACTTTCCAGCCCTCCACATCAAGATGGACTATCTTTATCTCCCTGTCGTATTCGTTAAGCTTTTCGATTTCTTTTTTGGTAAGGGAGAACTTCAGCAGGTCGGTCCTGGCTTCTATCTGCTGCTCTATTTCCTTTTCCGCTTCTTCCCTGCGCTCCCCAATCTCTTCATCTGTCAGGTTCAGGCCCAGATAATTCCGTATCTTCCTTGTCTTTTTCCCGACGCGGTAGGAATGGGACAGGTAATACTTCGTGTTGTTTCCCTGTTTTCTTTTTTCAATATGCATAATAAATGGGTGACCACATTGTATATAGCACTTTTGTGGTCACCTCCAGTCCGATCATTATCTCAGCCAAGTCTTTTTTACGCCACTTTCACCCACACGGCTTCTCCGGTTTCCACGGCTTCCATAACGTTGCCGGCAACATCTGAATCTGTGCGGACCTTGATGTCACCATGTCTGCCTACGGTAGCTGAGAACAGGAAAGTTTCACCGGCGTAGACCTCTACGTCCTGGGTGGCAAGCTCGGGGACATTCAGGATCACATGCCTGCTGCTACGCTCTATAATGGGGCGGTGGGGCCTTGTGTCCTTTGCACCTTTCTTCTTTTCCTCTTTCTCCGACTCGAACTTGCGTACGTCTATATGGATGCCGAGCATCTTTTCGATATCATCGATGGTGCTTCCCCCCTTACCTATAATACGGGGCATATCCTTCTCCCGGACTTTCACAAGTGCGCGGCTATCCGATACCATCTCCACGCTTACAGGACCGCTGGCATATTCCTGCAGCACTGACTGAACCTCACCCTCAGCCAGTGCCCAGGCTGGTTTCCTGGCCTCCTCATTTCCCAGAGGCATCACCACGACCTGTTCTCCATAGGTGTATATCTCAAACTCGTTCCTGCCTGTCTCGAAATCGGATATCAGAATCACAGGCCTTGCAAGATCCTCCTCCATCATTCCGGCGGGCACCTTTACAGTGAACTGCAGGGTCTGGACATTGGCAACTTCACCCTTGTCTATGAATATGACCGTGTCCACAACCTGGGGAATCACACCGAGCTCAACCCTTCCGATAAGCCTCTGGATAGCGTCCACTGCGCGGTTTGCATGCACAACGCCGATCATGCCCACGCCTGCCAGCCTCATATCCGCAAAGATCTCAAAATCCCTTGTCTTGCGTACTTCATCATATATAGTGTAGTCCGGGCGCACCAGCAGCAACACATCCGCGGTGTTCTCCATACTGCCATCAAGGGGCCCATACTGGGTAATTTCCGGCGGCACCTGCAGGTCGCGGGGAGACTCCATGGTCTTTACCACGAACCCCTTATCGTTGAGGAAAGTTGCTATTCCTGCGGCGAAGGTGGACTTCCCTGCTCCCGGAGGTCCGGCTATAAGTATGCCCCTCTGAGCGCGTATCCTTTCCTTGAGCATCTCGCTCATACGATACTGGTCAAGAGACACCGACGCCACAGGACGCACGATCGTTATCTCCACATCGTCCGAGAAGGGCGGGTTGGCTATGGCAATCCTCATCTTGCCTATCTGCAGCACCGATGCTCCGGTAAAGGAAAGCTCAAAGAAAGAGTTCTGGTCGGAGCGGGCCCGGTCCATCAGTTCCCTGGATATTTCCTTCAGTTCATAGAATGTACAGGGCTCATCCCTTATCTGTACGTACCTGACTTCTTTGATGGACCCCTTCTTAGCCATAGGAGGAACCTTGTTCTTCAGGTGCACCGACATTGTATCGGGTGTGAAAAACTTGTCAACTATAAGGGGTCCCCGCTCTTTGTACTCCGGTTTCACGAAATCAACATCTATCCCCTTTGCTCTTGCAATCATGGACTGGATGCGGTCTCCCGTGATGAACTTACCTTTCGCCTCCCTTGCAGTTTCACGTATAAGGGCATCTATCTCCCCGCCTCTCGCGAGTTTCACCTGATCCAGATTTGGCCTCTTACCACAGAAATAAAGCCTGATGGCGCCTTCCTTGGCCATATCCTGCAGTTTCTGTAGCTCTTCAAGCCCTCTGAATCCTATTTCCAGTCCCCGGTTAGCCTGAGCTTCCAGCTCTGCAACTACACCTTCAGGTATACAGATGTCATAATCCCTATAATCTTCCCTTTCCACACCAGTAGAGATAATGCCGTCAATGACAGAACTTGTATCCGGTATTATCCTTTGCGCATTCTTTTTGCCTTCTTTCATATTGAAGGTTTATGAATTGGATTATATAATTCAGTTGCGACCCACAAAATATCCGGGGAGTCGCTCTTTCCGGAGAGTTCCTCCCACATCAGTTAATAATTATCAGTAAACATCATCCGGCTCAAAGACCTTCTCACCGGTTACTTTTCCTTCCATGTTGCGATAGAAGCATGACCGGTATCCTGTATGGCACGCACCGCCTTCCTGTTCCACCAGGATAAGCACTGCATCCATATCGCAGTCGATGAACATCTCTTTAACCTTCTGCATATGGCCTGAGCTCTCTCCCTTTTTCCAGAGTTTCCCCCGGCTTCGGCTCCAGTAATGTACAATGCCTGTTTCCATTGTCTTCTGAAGTGCTTCCTTGTTCATGAAAGCGCACATAAGTACCTCTTTTGTAGCATGGTCCTGTGCAATTGCCTGAATGAGCCCATTCTCGTATTTCAGATCGTCTATGTTGATCATAATAGTCACTTACACCTTACTCAGTAATGTTATAGATAGCAATCACTAATTGATATATACTATAAAAGCCTATTATTATTAAATCTAAATATAATTTATATAGAGTTTTTATAGTTGTGCATATGAGAGAAGGGTGAAGAAATGGATTTCAGTTTTGAAGGTACCGGTGGCTGTCGTGTCGCTACAGGTATAGGAGGCCTGGATATACAACTGGGGGGAGGTGTGCCCGCCGGGACCACTATTCTTGTACTCGCAGAGCCGGGGGCTAATGGTGATCTGTTTGCCAGACAGTTTGTTCAGGGAGGCCTCTTTAACAACGAAGATGTCTATTATTTTTCGTCAGAACATCCCGTTCAGGAGATAATATCCGACATGCAGGATATGAAACTGGATATCCGCAAATATATCGACAATGGCTCGCTTGAATTCATTGACGCTTACAGCCCCAGGTTCTACAATGTACTTCCCAAAGAATTCACAAGCACCATCTCTGCGAAGGATTTCCTTAAAAAGGGAACTGATTCCATGAATATGTTAAAGGGTACTGTAGTGCAGAAACGGGTAAACAGGTATCGTGGAGTGATTGATTCCATATCTTATTTCCTGCGCTCATATCCCCTGAACAATGTAGTTGAAGCTATTGAGATAATGTCTTCCGTAGGCAAGGCAACAGGAGCCATCCAGCTGATACTGATGACCAGCGGGATGCACGATACGATTACAGAGAACAATCTTAAGCATATCTGTGATGGTGTGATCGAACTAAGGTTAAGGGAACATGGCAGTGAGATAGAGCGTACGATTATGATACGGAAAATGCGTGGCATGCTGGTCCCAAACAGAACTATCCCATTTTCGGTTACTGCAAAAGGAATTGAACTTGAAACTACTACCCGTGTGCTCTGATACACCAAAATCCCGTGTTATTCTGTTTTTTCACGTTGGATTGCTTATTAATTGATTATTAATGAGTATTAATTGCTTATCTTTTTATTTAATGAGCCCTATTTTAGTTTTCAAAACAACGGATGCTGATTTTTATGAAACAGGACCTAGTGCGTATATTAAAAGATATATTTACTTCGGCAGGCTATTCTGTCGTTGATTCTTACCAGCATGATCTGATTGCCGAGAAGAACGGCAAAAAGACATTCATCAAACTTGCCGTTCACGCTGATATCGCTGAAACGAACAGTTTCATCAGCATGATAGCCGATGGTGAAGGGCTGTATGTTGTGACAGGGAAGGCTGACAGGGATTTCTTACAGCATGCCCAGGATTCGGGCCTCAGGGTGTGGGGTCGGGATGATGTGGCGCTGCAGATAGGCAGGGCAGTACTTGCTGATATCGAAGGCAGTAACGGTGAGCTTGACCTGTTGGGCGACCCTGTGAAAAAGACTGTGTCCAAGGCTGATGAAGTTGCAAAAATGGCTATAAATGCGATATTTGGCGGTGGGGGGTCCGTGAGAGAGGAGCCTGTTGTACAGGGAAGCCCTCTTCTAGCCCGCATGTCTCAGCGTACTGAAATGATTCAGGAAAGAGCTCAGGTAGCACCTCCTGTGGTAATAGAGGAAAGGCAGGCTCCTGCCCCTGCCATGGATCCTGATAGTATTCTTCTCAACCTGAGGGCGGTCCCTCTGAATGTCACAAAGGATCATGCTATCACTATTGCAAAACCCCATATCCATTCATATCAGAATGCTATCCTGAAACTGGTACCTTTCTGGCAATACGATTATAACCTTAAGAGCGAACAAAAGTACAGGTCAAAGATCGTGGATATCACGGGGGAAGGGTCAGGTTGTCTGAATGCCCTTAACGGTCAGAGTGAAAACTTTGTGCTGCACGACGTGCGCGAGAGCATAGCTATCCCTGATATGCCTTATGAATTAAGGCAGTCCGCCAGTACAAAAGAAGAAGCCAGGAAGAACATGATTTCCAGGATAATTGATGAGCATACGAAGGATTTGCGGTTTGATAATACCCAGGGTGATGCTATCATCTCTGAGCACAAACGCTTCAAGCCCTTGCTCTCCGATATCCAGTTGAATATCAATATGGTTTATATACCAATATGGGAAGTAAAGGGACCGCGTAGCTCCATTGAGGTGAATGCTTATACCGGAGAAGTGTTGAATAACCCTGTAGATGATGATGCAGAATTTGTTTAAGGTGCAATGAATTTCAGTAATATTGTTCGCACTGGCACGAATATTTTATATAGCAATAACTCATATAAAGGATTACCCAGTAAAGCACCTTGTACTAAGTAAAACAAAGAGGATTTAATATGGTAGAAGTAAGCGAAAAGGCAGCATCAGAATTGAAATCCCTGCTTCAGGAGCAGGATAAGCAGGATTACTCACTGAGGGTATTCGTAGCAGGCACAAGCTGTTGCGGTGTCCAGTATGGTATGTCTCTGGACAATGATATCAGCGAAGACGAAGATATCGTCGAAGAGAAGAACGGGCTGAAGATCGTCATCAACAAGAATGATGTAGAAGGCCTTACCGCAGCAACCATTGACTACGTTGAAGGTCCGCAAGGAAACGGTTTTATCATTGATAATGCCTCATCCGCAGGTTCATGTGGTCCATGTGGCGGCGGATGCCACTAATTGTAACGGGTCACATAAGAATATTTAAATAGATACAGATCGGGTATTTCTACAAGGTGATTATATGCTTCCGGGAATTGGCGGTAGGGGTATGAACCCCGCAAAAGTCAAACAAATGATGAAACAGATGGGTATAAACGTTAACGAGATCGACGATGTACAACAAGTGATAATCAGGACTCCTGATAAGGATATCGTGTTCAATGATGCAAACGTTTCTGTAATGACCGCCCAGGGTGTCGACACTTATCAGATAGTCGGCACTCCGGAAGAGATCGCCCGGGAAATTGAAATACCCGAAGATGATGTGAGGCTGGTCGCAGAGCAGACCGGAGTTCCTGCAGAGAAAGCACGGCAGGCATTAAAAGATGCCAACGGCGACCTTGCAGAAGCTATACTGGCTCTCTCTTCCTGAATTTATTTTTTTTGATATTTGTGCAATTTTAGTTATAATTGTTCTTTTGTATTAACATTTGAAGTGCTCTAACTTTGTTTTTAAAGCTGTTAATTTTCTTAGACCACAATACTCTTATATTAATATCATGATTATACATGATATAGTCAAGTGTACAATCTTCTTCACTGTTGGGTCTCGCGTTCAATCAGTCTGACTTGTCCTGTTGCTACTTTGCATTTCCATCCGGGCCACCGGCAACTGTGTGCAAACATGGCACAAGATATAGCATTGGACTTGCCCCTCTTGTCAAAAAACAAGATCCTTCCATGGAGATCATTGTCAATAGGATTGCTTCGAGGTGAACATGTCTGAGAATTTTGATGTCAAACTTAACGGCAAGAGTTACCTGCCTGATCCCTCTGTTAAAGAGAATTCCTGGCTACAGGATTATGATACTGCCTACGCTGGATTTCTCAAGGATCCTGAAAAGCACTGGGAAAGTATTGCAGAGGAGCTGGACTGGTTCAAAAAGTGGGACCATGTCAGGGAATGGGAACATCCGTATGCAAAATGGTTCACTAATGCAAAACTGAATATAACTTATAATTGCCTGGACCGCCACATCTTCAATGGTAAAAGGAACAAGGTCGCAATAATATGGGTTGGCGATGATGGCAAAGAACAGGTGATCACATATCGGCAGCTTTACCGCGAGGTCATGAGGTTTGCCAACGGGCTGAAGTCACTGGGCGTGGTCAAAGGAGACAGGGTGTGCATCTACATGCCCCTGGTACCCGAGCAGATAATTGCCATGTTGGCATGTGCCCGTATAGGTGCGGTTCATAGTGTTGTCTTTGGTGGTTTCGGATCAAATGCACTGCACTCAAGGATCAAGGACGCGCAGGCAAAGATAGTCATAACTGCAGATGCAGCTATAAGACGTGGCAAACGCATTGACCTTAAATCCCTTGTTGACAAAGCTGTTGTCAATGCCTCCTGTGTGGAAAAGATAATTGTCCTCAGGAGAATGTCACCACCGATGGAGCTCTTTTCGGAGATAGAGGTCGACTTTAATGACATCCTGGAGAAAGAGGATAAGGAATGCGAACCGGAAGTGATGGATTCCGAGGACCCGCTCTTTATACTTTACACCAGCGGCACCACCGGGCCCGCAAAAGGTATTGTCCATACATGTGGTGGCTATATGGTGGGCACCTATTATACCACCAAGTGTGTGCTAGACCTCAAAGACAGTGACGTGATGTGGTGCACTGCCGACCCTGGCTGGATTACCGGCCACAGCTACATAGTCTATGGCCCTCTCTCAATGGGTGCCACAATATTGATAACAGAGGCAACCCCTGATTATCCTGACCCCGGCATCTGGTGGAGCATTATTGAAGAGTTTGATGTGACCGTATTCTATACAGCGCCGACCGTTATTCGTATGTTCATGAGACAGGGTGAGCAGTGGCCGCAACAATATAACCTGAATTCTCTCCGGATACTGGGTTCTGTAGGTGAACCTCTCAACCCGGAGGCTTTTGAGTGGTACTACAGCGTCGTCGGTAAGAATAAATGCCCCGTCCTGGATACCTGGTGGCAGACAGAAACGGGCATGCACATGATCACCACGACTGTAGGTGAACCCATGAAGCCGGGATTTGCAGGCCGTGCTGTTCCTGGCATTGTTGTGGATGTTGTCGATGAGAACGGCCAGCCCGTACCTCCAGGTACAGGCGGTCTCCTGGTCATTAAGGAACCCTGGCCCTCAATGATGAGGACTGTATACGGCAATGATGAAAGGTACAGGCAGTACTGGAGCACTATTGGCAATTATTATACCGCCGGTGACCTTGCTGTGAAGGACGAGGAAGGCTATATAATGATACTGGGTCGTTCTGACGATGTGCTTATAGTCGCTGGTCATAACATAGGCAGTGCGGAAGTGGAAAGCGCACTTGTCTCTCACGAAGCCGTTGCTGAAGCGGCGGTCATAGGCAAGCCCGATCCCCTCAAAGGAGATTCCATCAAAGCCTTCGTCATACTTTGCATAGGTTACAAGCCCAGTGATAAACTCAAGCTGGATCTTGTATATCATGTAAGGATGGATCTGGGTCCTATCGCCATACCATCAGAGATAGAATTCGTGGAATCCCTTCCAAAGACCCGCAGTGGCAAGATTATGAGGCGGGTACTCAAAGCCAGGGAGCTTGGCATGGATCCGGGAGACCTCTCCTCTCTGGACGACTGAACTTCTTTTTGCATTTTTGGGGCGCATGGTTCACACTGGTCATAAAAACAGTGGGAATCTAGCGCTTTACATTTCCTTTTGCCCGTTTGTTGCCAAGCTCTATATCCACTTTTACTTTCCTTATTGCAAGATCTGCCGCAAGACCCCTGAGCATCCATCTAAGGGCAGAGGCCTGATGCAGTTCATCCTGTGGGAACTCTTTTAGGACAAGGGTCGTTGCATTTGCACCTGCCTGCTTTTTCAGATCATCTATCTTGATCCTGGAATAGGTGTCCATACCACCCACTTTTAATCCGGCGAAGCTTTTGAATCCCGGGGAAGGATGTGTGTTCAATTCATTAATCTGTACCCTGAGCAAAGGCAAGGCCTCCGAGGTATTCACATCTGCTATCACTTTCCTTTCAACGGGCCTGACTGGTATATCACCCGGCATTGCCAGCCTGTCAGCTATACTATTCTCATCCCTGGGAATCCATTTGAAAGCTACCCTGAGACCATTACTGTGTATGAGCGATGCTATCTGCTCTTTGATAATTGCAAGGTTCTCGTTATTTATCTTCCACTTTCCGGACATCTGACTGATAACCAGCTTGCTGTCTCCGCACACCTGGAGCGGCCCCTTTCCACCAAGTTCCAGATAATTCGCTATTCCCTCTTTCAGTGCAGTGTATTCGGCTACATTGTTTGTATTTGCGGGAGAGCGTTGCTTCTCTTTTCTTCCTTCCGTGGGAGCCTTTTTGTTCTTCCAGTCAATGACCCATCCAAAACCCATTCTTCCGCCCGGGTTTGGATCGCACGAACCATCAAAGTTCAGTTTATCCATAGCGTATTTGAACGACCTCTTTGCTTTTTTACTTGTCTGTTGACATACCCGCAATATTCTCTTCAGCGGCTGTTCTCTGAAGTGTTCTCACATGTCCTGTCACTACAGCCTCACACTATGGTAACAGTTATGAAGTATGTAAACCAAGTATTGCTGATTACAGGTGATATCATGGTTGACTTTTTTGATCTCTATCTCTCGGAGGATTGCCCATATGGTGACGAGACCACCGAGCTTCTGGGTATAGCAGGCAAGGGGAGGCTGCGTATCATGTCCCGGGAACATGGAGTAGCTGCGTGCATGGATGACCTTTCTGAGTTCTATAGGAGAAACGGTCTGGAAGTTGTCAGCAGTCTCGGCAACGGTGCCGAATTCAATGCTCATGATGTGATATTTGAGGCACAGGGTGAGCTTCCTGTTCTTTTCAGATTATGGAGGGTGTCACAGACCTTTCTTTCGCTTGTCTGTGCAATCGCTTCCAATACCCGGTTTAGCGTCGAGCTGGCGCATAAGGTTAATCCTGATCTTATAATAGCCACCAGCAGGAAAACACATCCTGGTTTTCGTAAGTATGAACTCAAGGCTGTGAAGACCGGAGGCGGTCACCATCACCGCAACTCACTGAGCGATTCTGTCCTGCTCAGCCAGAACCATCTCAATATCATTGAAGATATCGGAAGACTGAGGTCCACCAGAAAGATAGAGATAGAGCCACGCAACAGGGAGGAAGCATATAAGTATGCACCCCTTGCAGACGTACTGCTGCTTGACCATTTCATTCCTGAGGAACTGGAAAGCCTTGTGCCTGAGCTTCGCTCTCTCAATCAAGGGCTTGAGGTTGCAGTGGGTGGAATTGAACTGAAAAGGGTTGCTGAATATGCGCCATTTGTCGATATCATTGTAACCAGTGAACTCTACTATTCAAAACCACTGGATCTGACAGCAAAGATACGGAAACTCTAATTCTGGCAGTAATCAGAAAAGTATATATGCTTTTGACACAGAGGTTGTGTGCAATATTCGCATGACCGCTGTATATTGGCTATGCTGCCTGGGTCAGAAATCTAACCAGATGTTCTGCCCGTGCATGTGCCAGTAAAACAGTTATATCAACAGGTCATTCTTAACTTTAACAATTCTTAGCTTGAAATATAAGGTGTTAACATGAGCAAACCTGAATTATTGGATTTTAGTGCAACGTGGTGCGGACCCTGTAAGATGCAGAAGCCCTTCCTTGAGAAAGTAAAGGAAGAGCTGGGGGATAAAGTCGAAGTAAAGGTCATTGATGTTGACCAGAACCAGGAACTTGCATCAAAATATGGTGTTCAGGCAGTTCCAACTCTTGTCATCCTGAAGGATGGAAATCCTGTAAAACGTTTTACAGGTGTCACTACAGCGGGTGTTCTTATTGAAGAACTTAAAAAGGTGCTTTAAGCACCTTCCTTTTTTACTGTCCGTTCATTATGTATTCATTCATTATGATTTTTGCTACAGTCCCCGTTCCTGAAAAGGCGTAAATACTATAAGATTCATCCCTGTTCGAGGAATACGGATATTGCAGGAACTTATCGATCTTGGGGTGATGGTCTTCAGGCAGAAGAACACAAAAGGTACATTCAAACCCCATCTTTCTATTAAGTTCAGGTCCAACGAAGGCAATCTTACTACTTTTTCCATAGACACAACAAGAACTCCGACGAAATATCTTCAGCCTGATGCTTATCTTATCACTCATGCACATTCCGATCATCATGGTATGTCTGCCATGCTCTCCGAACGCGCCGTCTGCTCTGCTAAGACTGCCCGGGCTCTTGAGATAAGGCATGGCAGGATATATAAAGGCAGAACAATGGAGATTGGCGGTTCCATTGAAGTTAATGGTGTCACAATAACTGCCTATCCTAATTTTCATACCGTGGGATCCACATCCTTTTACTGGGAGAACGAAGTGGGCACACGTATCCTAGTCACAGGGGATGTTAAGGACGCTTCCATGTTACCCAAATGTGATGTTCTCATTACCGAGGCCAACTACGGAGATCCCGGGGATACGACATGCTATTTTGATGACGATATCATAGGTTTCAGGAACATCCTGCAGGACAATGCCTGCCTTGCTTTTGGAGCATATGCTTTTGGTAAGGCGCAGAGGGCCGTGGGATTGCTGAGAGGTCTGGGGTATAACGGTGCAATAGCCATGGAGGAGAAATCCCTTGCCCTGACACGCTACCTGCTTGAGGATGCTGGTGACATCATCGGGCTGGGGGAGGCATGCGGTGACTCTATCTGTGTCGTGCCCCCCTGGGACCTTGACAAACTTCCCATGAACATGTCCAAGTATGTGATGACAGGCAGATGCGACTACAAATATCCGTCCATACAGATAAGTGACCATCTGGACGCAAGGGGGCTGACTGGCATGGTGCAGGCTATGGACCCTAAATTCACGCTGGTCTACCATCCGTCAGGGCATAGGCCCGGTAAGTTCGCCGCTCATCTCCGGGGATTAGGTTTTAATGCTATTTCGCTTGACAAGGTGAATAATGTATTGAGCAATGATTTTATCTAGTTATGGCATATTACCCTGCGCAGGATAAAAGTTTATATAACTATCAGCTTTCTATAGTATCCACATTATCCAAGTTGTTCCAGGAGATTGTCAATTGTCAAAATCGTCCAAGAGAAAACAAGCGCTTGCTCCTTCTGTCCCTTCCGGGGAAGAGCCTGTTGAGGCAGGGGCGGCGCAGCCAGATGTAGATGCAGGTGCCTTAAAACCTGTTAAGAAGGTAAAGACCCCCGAGGAGAGAAAACAGGCACACATAGAGGGCATAATAAAGACCGCAGTTGCATCGATCATTGGTGTCATAGCCGGTTTACTGGCTTATATCCAGTTTGGTGTTGGTGATGAGATAAGATGGTATGCAGTGCTCATTATAGTTGTTGCGCTTGCATATTATGCACAGAAGTTGATTTTCCCGCTCATTAAGATCGATACCAAGGAATTCGGTTTCAAGGATTGGTTCTTTGTTGAATTCCTCGTCATAGATTTCTGTCTTGTGACATGGACGCTGCTTCTGAATTGATCATCTCTTTTTTGAACATGCACCTTATTTAAATGTCAGGGATCCCACATGCGAATAGCCATATTGAACAAGGACAGGTGCCAGCCAAGGCGCTGCAGTCATGAATGTGAAAAGTACTGTCCCAGGGTAAGGACAGGGGACGAAACCATCGTTTTCCCGGAAGGCGGCGGAAAGCCGGTTATCTCGGAAGAGCTGTGCGTAGGTTGTGGTATATGTATCAACAGGTGCCCTTTCGATGCTATTATGATTATCGGCCTTCCGGAAGAGCTTAAAGAACCCACTCACAGGTACGGAGCAAATGCATTTGCGCTCTATGGCCTGCCGGTTCCCCAGGTTGGCAGGGTCACAGGTATCCTGGGTCCTAACGGCATCGGAAAAAGTACTGCCGTGCAGATACTCTCAGGTGCCCTTATACCCAATTTCGGCGATGGTGTAGGTAACTGGGAAAATGTGCTTCAGCACTACGCAGGCACAGCCCTGCATGACTACTTCAGTGATGTGGCTGACGGCAATACAAAGGTCTCCCAGAAACCTCAGTATGTGGATATGATCCCCAAGGCTTTTAAGGGGAAAGCCAGCGAGTTGCTTGACAGGACTGACGAGAGAGGTATTCTTGGGGAACTGATAGAAAAGCTTGGCCTGTCTCCTGTTATTGACAGGAATATATCCGAGCTTAGTGGAGGAGAACTCCAGAGAGTAGCTATTGCAGCATGTGCTGCAAGGGATGCTGACTTCTATTTCTTTGATGAGATCAGTCCATATCTTGACATCTACCAGCGCATTAATTCCGCCCAGCTTATCCAGGAGATAGCCAAAGATAAAGCGGTGCTTGTTGTCGAGCACGACCTGGCTATCCTTGACATGCTTGCGGATGTTGTACATGTGGCATACGGTCAGCCGGGAGCGTATGGTGTCATGACCTATCCAAAAGGTGTGCGCATTGCAATAAACCAGTATCTGAAGGGTTACCTTCCCGAAGAGAACGTGCGTATCAGGCCCGATGCCATAAAGTTTGAGGTTCATCCCCCGCGTGTAGGATCAGATATTGCGACTCTTGTTGATTACGATAGCTTCTCCAAGAAATACGGGAATGGGTTCTCTCTTGAGACCGATGGTGGCTCCCTGAAGCAGGGTGAAGTTCTCGGCATAGTGGGACCCAACGGTATCGGTAAGTCCACTTTTGTAAAGATACTGGCCGGAGAGGTGGAACCGGATGAAGGCAAACTGGACCTGGATATCACTATTTCCTATAAGCCTCAATACATCAAGCCTGATGTTTCCATGCAGGTGCAGTACTTCCTGCGTGGAATCTCCCGTAAGTTCGATACCAGCTATTTCCAGTCCGAGGTAGCCAAACCCATGCAGCTTGAGCCCCTGTATGAACGTGACCTTACGGACCTCAGTGGCGGAGAGCTCCAGAGGGTGGCAATCGCTGCCTGCCTGTGCAGGGATGCTGATATGTATATCCTTGACGAACCAAGCGCCCACCTTGATGTCGAACAGCGTTCCATGACCACAAGAGTGATCAAGAGATTTGCCGAGAACAGCGGCAAGACCGCAATGGTGGTCGACCACGATATCTACATGATAGACATGCTTAGCGAACGTTTGATTGTCTTTGAAGGAGAGCCTGCAGTTCGCGGTAAAGCACATCGCCCCTCCAGCATGCAGGATGGTATGAACAAATTCCTGGCTAACCTGCACATCACATTCAGGCGTGATGAGGATACTTCCCGGCCCAGAGTCAACAAGCCCGATTCAAGGCTTGACAGGGAACAGAAGGCCAGCGGGGAATATTACTATCATAACCTCGAGTAATAATACTTCCTCCCGCCCTTTTTTTATCCTATTTGTCTCCCTTTCACGAAATATATAAGTACATGCGGGTCTCATCAAATATTGGGACTGGAACAGTGGCTTGAACAAGCATACGTGCCAAATTAGCGGGCGCTGTACCTGTATACATCAAGGGAGTGTGAGTTATGTTATCAAAGATACCTGTGGACCTGTCCAAGGTCGATAAGAAGGACTTAAATCTGGAGATACTGAGGGCGGCAATCATTGCCGAGCTGGATGCTATCAATCTCTATGAACAAATGGCAGGTCTAACCGACAACGATGAAGTGAAAAGAGTCCTTATGGATGTTGCACTTGAAGAGAAGACCCATGTGGGCGAATTCCAGACTTTACTGTTGAGGGCTGATGAGCAGCAGAAAGAGGAACTCAAGGCCGGGGAAAAAGAAGTCGATGAGGAGCTCTCAAAGTAATCCAGGGGGTAAGCATGTTATCAGAGATACCTATCAACCTGCAGATGGTGAATAAAAAGGACCTTGATAAGGAGATAATGAGGGCTGCCATGATTGCGGAACTGGATGCTGTGAACCTGTACGAATCCATGGCTGCACTTACTGACAGTGAGGATCTTAAAGTGATCCTACTGGATGTCGCTAAAGAGGAAAAGGTGCATGTAGCGATGTTCCAGACCGTGCTCATGGAAGTTGACAGGGAATACATGAAGATCATGGCAGATTACGCTCTTGGGAAAGGGAGAATGTAATTCTCCAGTTGCCGGGCAAGCACTTCAAAAAAGTATTTTTCACCCCGCTGTCAGCAAACCGGGACATTGGTACGAATGCATGAGCTGCCAATAGGCAGCTATTCATGAGAGTTTCTTTGCACCGTAATAAGCATCATAGATATTGTAAAGCCAGAAGATCGCAAGTATAATAAGAGTAACTATCAGATGTCCTGCAATTATCAGGGTGAATGCAATGGCAAAGAACAACAGTCCTCTGCTTATATTTCCGTTGTTCAGTTGTCCAAGGCCCGGAAACACAAGTGAGTAGATGGCCGACTTCCAAGGGACCGGCTTTCGCTGTCTGGTGCTTCCGCTTCCTGTATCATCTGTCTTAATATTCTCATCATTTTCCAGATAGATTCCCCCAATTGGTTTTTATCTCCCATAGTATTTTATCATTTGCCTGATGTTCCTGAAACGTTTCCTTCTGCTTTTTTTCTCTTCCCGATTGTAAGGTACCAGGTAAGGAATTCTGTATAGAGGATGATTCCTGCCAGTGTGGACCAGAGCGTAAGCAGTATATGGAAATTATTCACAGGTACCAATCCCCCGGCAAAAAGGAAGTGCCTGTATGAAAGAAAGGCTAATGATGTGCCAGGCATAATGATGACCGCAAGGACAGGCACAGCTACCAGGACCAGCATCGCCAGCCGGGATGATATTTTTATCAGTATGAAAAGCACGGTGAGTGCAAAAGTGACAAAAAGCATCGCACACCCTATAAAAGCCAGAATCTCCATTCAAATCCTCCTTCCGTTTTGTTTTATCTGTAAACACCCCTGATAGCTAGATACATAAGAGCCGGTATGATCGCAAGCAATGAGAACAGGGTGATGAAAGCAGATAGCAGAAAGCCGGCAGCCTCAATGCGTGTCAGCTCAGTATTTCCAATGTCAGGAGTTTCGCCGGTTTGTACATTTACCGAACCCGGCTTTGCGTCAGTGCTTATCTGATTATGTTCAGTAGTGAGTACATCATCAATGTAGATCACAGGAGTATCTGAAACTGCGCTGTACTGTTTTCCCTCCAGATCAGTGTAATCTGCCCTGGCAGCAGGTAACATGACGGTTCCGGCACTTATGGTCTTTACAACATAGCTGATCTTCTTTGATGCACCTGCTTCAATGTCTCCTTCCCATAAGGGCTGGCCTGAAACCAAGGAAAGCCCCTCGGGAACACTATCCGTAAGTGTTATACGGACATTGCTATTTCCTGCATTCACTGCACTTACAACTATCTCGGTCATCTCTCCGGTATACAGGTAGCTGGAAACAATACTCTTCTCAATAATGACTTTCGAGCCTCTGACAATGAAAGCATCCGTAAAGGGGCTGGATTCCACAATATATGTTTCTCCTCCATCTTTCCACTGAGCCGTCCCAGGCTTGAAGGTGAAACTGCCTGCTTCAGTTGGCTTTGCAGTGTAGCTGATCTCTTTTGTAGCACCTGCATCAAGCAACATTGTCCATTCCGTCCCCTCCACGCCTTCAGGGATCATTGATGATGGCAGTTCGTCCCGTACTTCCAGAGTTGTCCTGTAGCCTGCCGTGTTCTTAAGTGTGAGCGTTATCATGAAATGCCCGTCAGTTCCCATTTCAGTGTCCTTTGGGGAGTTCCTGACAGCTTCCACTTTTTTCTCGATAGAGATGTATGGCCTGACCTGCACTTCAAAAGAAGCTGGCTCTGAGTATTCGTTACCCATGTAATCATACCCTGTAACCTGGGACTCTATCAGTATGTTTCTGGTGACAGGAGTTACGGGAGTTCTGACAGGCACAATGAACTTCTTCACTTTCAGCGGATCAAGAACTGCCTGCTGGAGGTGTGGTTCCCCAACCATTCCTGCTGAGGAACCGGTGGTCATGGTAATGCCATGCAGTGGAATAGTGCCGCTATTGGTGAGAGTTAATACGTACGATATATCCTCATTTGAACCATAGACTATCTTATCTGTCAGGATATCGACTGTTAATGCGGGCGCACCCGGCCTGAAAGTCTCAATGGATACATCTCTGGTGTTTGGATTGATATAGATAACACGGATCATGAAATCACCAGCAAATTTCCTGTAGCTGCCCGACTGGTATGTTTCTTCAAAAACACCATTCTTTCCTTCTATGCTGACAAGAGCGCCGCTCTCACCAACCTCTTTGAGTTTCACACGGTAACTGCCATCTTCCAGTGTGTCACCGACTTTCATGTTTGTTTTCGGCACGCTTGTGACCCAGACCCTTTCCGATTTCTGTTTATATGTTTCCAGTGAAACAATGCCCGAGTTAATACCAAGGACATTGATCTTCAATTCATTATCATAGATCTGCTCACTGTTTGCAGAGGCATCCGTAAAGAACGATCTTTTGAAGTCCCTGTTGTGGTAAACAAGAACTATGGCAGAAGGTTCAGCACTATCCATATCTACAGAATGTACTTTGACTGTGAATCCTTCAAGTTCCGCTCTGTTCCCGGCAGCAAGTTCGTAGGCACCCTGGAATATCCATAGGCTCTCATCCTGGATATCGTAGGCACTGACAGGGTATACTAAAGCGGGTAGCAGTGTTATCGCAAAGATCAGGACCGTCAGTGTTCTCACAGCCATTTGGAGCATATATGTATTTTTATCTTTTAATTGTTTTTATATGTCTTTTTCACCGTGGCAATTGTAAGCATGCACAGCGCCACAGCCACTAGTGTATAGAGGCCAATCCAGAGGGCTGACTCGGATGACCCTATACTATTGATAGAGAGTCTTGTTACAAGATTGAGCGGTGAATTTGTGAACAGATAGGAGGCCATGAACAGGAAAATGAGTACCATGGAATACAGGAGCTGAGCAACGCCTCTCTCCTTGAAAATAACAGATATGATACTACTCGTAAGGACAAGTATCAGCCCGATAAGCGTGACCACGAACAGTATCGTAAAGTAATTCATGATGGATATCCTGTTCATACTCAGCAGCAACATCCAGGCAAGAGCCTGCAGGGGTACAATAGCGGCCGCAACAAGCACCTTCCCACTCACGATCTCCAGCATAGACGCGGGAGTGACAAGCAGTAATTCCATTGTCTTCCTTTCGAACTCCTCGGTAATGAAGTCAATAACAAGCCCTCCTGAAATGAATGCTGGTGTAAATACCAGTAGTGGAAGCAGTGCAACGTAAATGAACTCGAAATAAGTGGATGAGGTCTTTATACCTCTTTTGTTGATATTGATCTCTATAGGGGAATATCCCGGCAAACGCTGGGTCCTTATGTCACGCACATGCTGCTCGAACTTCTCAAGTGGCTCTTTTAACTGAAGTGATATCAGAGTAGCCTTAATTTCCGATTTGGGAAGGTATATCTCCACGTTCAGTATATCCGTCCCTTCTGAGGGGCCTGGAGGAGCTATTAAGATGGCATCGACCCTGTGTTCATAGAAATCCCCGTAAGCAGGTGTCAGGTCACTGTACAAACGGGTATTGACCTTACTTTCCTGAAGCAGCTTGTAAAGTTCATTTTCTTCAGTTCCGACAACTGCAACGCTTATACCTTGCATCTCTATATCACCCATGATCGTGGGATCGTAGAACGAAGTGAGCCCTATGACAAGAAATGTTGAGAATGATGCTATGAAAAGCTGGATCAGTACGGAAAGTATGAACGTCTTCTCACGCATGAGCTCGCCTACTTCCTTTTTAGCGATACTCCTTACTTTTCCGCAATATCTTGGACGCTTAGACAAAAAGGACACCTCTGAGAATGAAAAGATTGTATGCGCTATGGACCACTGTTGCCAGTATCACTGAAAGCAGATATCTCCTGGTGCCGAACCTGTACATTACTATCGAACTGACAGCTGCAGTCGAGATGTGCAGCAGGAGAGGTATTAACAGGAGTGTACCCATTGTCATCACTGCCCCGAATGCGGAACTTGCAATGGGTGCCAGCGTAAGGACAGCAACTGCCTTTTCTCCGGCAAAGAAGCCTGTACCTGAAAGGACAGCAAGCCTGAGAGCGTTTCTCATAGTTACCAGCTGAAGCTTTCTTTTGAAGATTGTGTATATTCCGGCTGATTTGACCAGTTCTTCTGCCATCGCAGAAAGTGCTATCATCACGATGACAGAATGCGGAGCCGGCAGGTTGAACAGCATGACGATCAACATTAGTTGCGTCATGTAAACGAACGGGATGAAGATAATGCTCAGCAGGAAAACAGAACCGTATGGGTTCAAAAGGAATATTTCCAGACAATCTGTTATCTTTTCTGATACTGCTTTCTGTGTGAAGAGGTCCTCTTCCCTGTATATATAGGTCCCGAATAAAAAGGCGGAAAACGCGACAAAATAGAATGGCAGGGTTGAGAACAGATATGTGCCGATCTGCAGGGTCTCGCCTTCTATAAGGCGAACTATAAGGGTGATCGGGGAGATAGAACTGATGGCGTGGATATTTGTAAACATCGCCGGGAAGAAGAGGTATCCGGAGATTATCACTGACAGGAAGACACTTGTGAAGGTCAGTTCCTTGAAGCTCCTTGAAAGTATGGCGCCGAAAAATGAGAGCGCGAAGAACAGAAGCACAACCGGTAGTATTGCTGCAAGGATCAGTAGTGAGCTCTGTGCTGTTCTTATGTCCGCCGGGATGCCCATTATATATAGAGTGATAACAGCCTGAATGAGTAGAGTAACGAGGACGTAGGGTAATGTTTTGCCGATTACGATCTCTCTGCTGGACAGAGGTGCGGCAAGTATGAGCTCTCCTTTTTTATTAGTGCGCTCATCCATGATACTTGTGGAATAGAACTGCGAGATGAAATATATAGGGAATATGAACAGGAAAGCATACAGTATCGCCGTGAATGGAATAGGCGGTGAAAAGAAAGATGGCGTAGAGAGCGTCTGCTTCTGGAAGAATGCCCTTCCTTTGTAATCGTCAAGATCATTGATGTCCTCCGGAATCGTGAATGAGGAACCGGCATTAAGGTATTCTTGTGTTATTTCTCCTGCAGGGTAACCTTGATGCGATCGATCATTGGTGCTGCTTTCCACGCCCGTCTCTAAGCTGCGGGCAGCATTCCGGGCACTCAGTAGCTGGTAGTTTTGGGGCCTCTCTATATCATGTACAGTGACCCACACCGGATGGCTGTTGTTAATATCATCGTAGGAAGTAAGTACGATCTCACGATATTCCTTGACCGTATTCTCCAGTGCACTTCCGGCAGCCGCTGACTTGTAACTGTCTCCCAGATATACGTTATTACCGATAATTACAAAATCTGCTCCGTAAAGGTAAAACTCTGTAGCCTCAAATACCGTGACAGGCAGATAACTGAATCTCTGGTCACTTTCAAGTATGGGGCGAAGTGCAGGTTCTGCTGATGCAGCAGTGTATATCTTCTGGTTCATACTCATCTGTGTCTGTGCGGCTGCGAAAGATGCTGCTATGACCAGTGCCAGAGTAAGTGTCAGCAATATGGCTGACCTTGAATCGAATTTGAGTTTGGACCTGAAAAACTCCCATTTTGCTATCGTTAACCATCCGGACATCACTTTTTATTAGTAATTTATTATATTAATATGTATGTAGTTATTTGGATATTTAAGGCCATTCTTATATTATATGGAGAGTAACTCCAAATGGAACATCAGTCTTTGAAGTATGTTCAGGAGTTGTAAAAATGATAAACATCCCAATACTCTTATCCAATAACATTCCCTACACAAACCTTCCGATCTCACAGTTTCTGTTCGCTCTTTTTATTCTTGCTGCCGGTATTGTGGTTGCAGGAATCCTTTCCCAGGCTTTTCGCAGGGGTCTGAAAACTGCAAAACTTCCGCAACTTATCGCAGAATTTCTTGTACGGTTCATGCGCATACTGCTGTATGTAGCGGTACTGCTTGCCTTCATCAGTGCACTGGGGGTCGATGTTAGTGCTGTCGTCATTGGCCTTTCCGCGATTATCGGATTGGTGCTTGGTTTTGGCATGCAGGACTCCCTGAACAATGTGGCTGCAGGTGTGTGGATAGCCTCCCTCAGGCCCATGGACAAGGGAGAATTCGTCACTATCAATAGTTTCTCAGGCACTGTACATGCTGTAGGTATCATGGCTACTGAGATCCTTACCCCGGACAACCAGTTTATTACTATACCAAACAAGCTTGTCTGGGGGAGTCCCATAATAAATGCCACGCGCATGCCCATACGCAGGGTCAGTGTTGATGTTGGGATTAGTTATGGAACAGATATTGGCAGGGCTGTCAACGTCGCCCTTGAACTGATAAAGGGTCACCCCAAGGTGCTCGGGACACCAGCTCCTGCTGTGGTCACCACCGAACTTGCAGATTCTTCTGTTAACCTGCAGCTTCGCGCATGGACAAATACTCCTGACCTCTGGTCTGTCAAGGATGACCTGACCATCGCTATCTATGACGCTTTCAACAGGGAGGGCATAAACATCCCGTTCCCGCAGATGGATGTTTATATCAGGAGCAGTTCCGGCAGTAAGCAAAGTACTGATTAAGGCAAGAGTAAGTCACGGTTGCCACGAGCAACCGTATCTCTATTTTTATAACATTGCTTATATATAGTGAAGTATATCCTGTTTATGTGGAACAGAATATCATCGAAGTGGAAGGACTCCGTAAAGAATACGGAGATTTTGTTGCTGTTGAAGACCTCGGTTTCTCTATAGCGAAAGGAGAGATATTTGGAATAGTAGGTCCCAACGGTGCAGGCAAGACAACCACTTTGAAGATGCTGAGCGGCCTTATCAGGCCAAGCAGAGGCAATATTACGATGAAGGGACTGGACATAGGTCGGGATGCTGTTAAGATCAAATCCTTCCTGGGTTTTCTTCCTGAAGAGTCACCCCTGTATGAAGGCATGGAAGTTGATGATTATCTGATGTTCTTCGCGGAACTCTATGGCGTCGAAAAGAATGTCGCCAGGAAAAGGATAAATGACCTGCTTTTTGATCTTTCTCTCAACGCTGACGGCAAGAAGATAGGCGACCTCTCCAAGGGTATGAAGCGCAAGGTTGCTATCGCCCGCTCACTAATAAATGACCCTGACATCCTGATATATGATGAACCGTCATCAGGCCTTGATCCGATGACCTCCAGATATATCACGGATTACGTGCGCTCTCTCAAGGGGGCAGGTAAAACTATCATTTTCAGTGCTCACAATCTGTATCAGGTTGAAAGCCTGTGTGACAATATCCTGATTATGAAAAACGGCAAGCTCATTACTCTGGGGACGGCAGCCGATATCCGCGAGGAATTCGGACGGATACAGTACAGGCTTGAGTTCAGGGTGGACAATCTCGATGATTATGGCCTTGCCGAACTGAAAAAGACCGATGGTGGCTATGTTGTTATCACCCATGATATCAGCATTATCAACAACACAACCAAATGGGTCGCTTCAAAAGGCGGGGATATTGTTGAGATGCGTACAATCGTACCTTCGCTGGAAGATATCTTCCTGGAGCTGATGGGAGTCGAACTGTTTGTAGATTGATCTGGCAGGCAAAGCGATTTTTTTATATACTATTTGTTGCGTATGCAATTGTTGCAATAGCAATAAATAGAGTGGTTATTTGACTTCTTCAGTTAAAAGCACAGATTGCCTCACGTCAAGAGGCCACCAGTCAATTGGAAGGGACGCATTTCTGTTCTCCCGGGAAATTCATACTTTCATTGCAAGAGAGATGGAGCCATATGGTATAGGTAGCGGACAGTTTCCTTTCCTGATACGCCTGCTGCATCACGATGGTATCAGCCAGGAAATACTTATAAGGGACCTGGATTGTGACAGGGCTACAGGTACCAGGGCAATTAACAAGCTGGAGGAGAACGGATATGTGCGCAGGGAAACTGATCCCCAGGACAAACGCGCCTACAGGGTGTGCCTGACTGATAAGTCCCGGCAACTGGGCCCGGTGATCAAGCAAATGTCTGTGCTGATCAATGATATTGTATTTGATGGTTTCACCGGGGAAGAAAAAATCCTTTTTGTTCAGATGATAAAACGGGCTATAGGTAACATCTCTTGTGAGAACGATATCAGGAAGGCCGGAAAATGAAAGAGGAAATTGAAGCAGGCACTTCCGGGATGCGGGCAATGGCAGGTGATCCCAAAAAAGCCATACTTAAACTGGGCCTGCCGATGATGTTTGCGATGTCCATTCAGACCGTATATAATCTGGTTGACACTTTCTGGGTATCAGGCCTGGGATCTGATGCACTTGCAGCAGTAGGTTTTGTTTTTCCATTCTTTTTTGCCTCGATAGCCATCTCCACGGGACTTGGCGTAGGCGGAGGCTCGGCCATATCCCGCAGGCTTGGTGCAAAAGATAAGCATGGGGCTGATAACGTTGCAGTGCACACGATGATTATAATGCTTATTCTGTCACTGCTGTTCGCTGTCCCTCTGTTCCTTTTCGCAGAGAGTATCTTCGTTTCCATAGGCGCGGGAAGTACAGCAGATATGGCAACTTCATACGGGAAGATAATCTTTGCAGGTACTTTATTCATATTCTTCCCCAACGTTGCAAATGCCATCCTCCGCAGCGAGGGAGACACCAAACGAGCCATGAATGCCATGATCCTGGGATCCATACTGAATATCATCCTGGACCCGATACTGATATACGTGCTTGATATGGGTATAGCCGGTGCTGCATGGGCGACCGTGATCTCTCTTGCTGTCACTGCCGTTCTTATGTCCAACTGGCTTTTTTTCCGCAAGGACACCTACATATCCTTTGATTTCAAGGACTTCAGCTTTGACAGGAGTATCCTGAAAGACATCTTCAGGGTGGGTTTCCCGGCATCTGTCCAGCAATCCTCAATGGCTTTGATGATGCTTGTCATGAACATGATACTGATAACAGTCAGCGACACTGATGGGGTGGCTGTCTATACAGTGGGCTGGCGCGTTGCTACTATTGCTATCGCTCCTCTGATGGGGATCTCGACAGCTGTTGTTACGATGAGCGGATTTGCGTATGGGGAGCGATCTTACAGTAAGTTGTCTTCTTCACATCTTTATGCAACAAAGATATCCTTCATTGTGGAAACAGCCATAGCTGCCCTTACTTTCATCCTGGCTCCCCAGATAGCTTATGTTTTCACAATGTCAGAAAGTGCTTCCCACATCACCGGCGATCTGGTGATATTCATCAGGATCATCTGCCTCTTCTACCCAATGGTCTCTCTTGGAATGCTCTCGTCATCGCTCTTCCAAGGAATAGGTAAAGGTGTGAATGCACTTATCGCAACTATTCTGCGTGCTGTCATATTGGTTCCACTTTTTGCAGCACTTTTTGCTATATACCTCGGACAGGGGCTTGTTGGGATCTGGTGGGGCATAGTGGTCGGTAATGTACTTGGGTCACTTGTGATCTTTATCTGGGCACGGTTGCACGTGGGGGCCTTGCTAAAGAAGGAGTCTGGTTTTTCAACTGCAGAGCCAGTGTGAACCATGACTGGGGAATGTTATCCTTATGTTATTCCTATACTCAGGTCTCTTGTGCAGGTCCCGCTCACTTTAAATATCTATTTAAGGTAGTCCTGATAACTACTTGTTATTAACACATAAAGATTTGATGTACCTTATTTACCAATGCCTCTATCTTCATAAACACTCATACTTAACGGCACTTAAATTGAACAATTCCACTTTACATATAATATCTATAAAATGAAGGTGATAGTATAGGACAGAATCCGGGAGCAGAACCCCCTGTAACCCCTAATCCCGAAGAATGTGAGCCTTTACTCAATGAAGGAGCTGTACTCCTGTTAGAGACCTCCGGTGGTGAGATGATTTACCGGCATAAGGATTCCATTGTCGTCATGCTGCCTGATGGCAGAAGCACTCTCACGACCTCATGGGTAGGCGGTGGGTATAGGGAAGACCTTCATGCTATCTTCAATCATCACGTTCCCCGGGACAAGAACTCTGCAAAGGAACTTGAGGGTGGCAGTATACATGCTTACCTGGGTCTCATTTCCACGGGATTGGGACTTGACCCGGAGAGGTCCTCAGGATTGCTGACAGCAGCCGGTATGGAGAATGCTGCCATTGTCGTGCGTTCTTTCAGGGGTGTTGAGGTCACTGCCGTTGTCACTGCAGGTGTCGAGATAAATGGTGGAAGAGTAGGTGACCCGGCCTCATACTACGAGGAGAACGGGTCATTCCAGTTCATACCGGGTACGATCAACACGATACTGCTTGTCGGCGCAAACCTGTCCCAGCATACGATGACGAGCGCTGTTGTCACAGCAACCGAGGCAAAGACCGCAGCTTTGCAGCAACTCATGGCCCCAAGCCGTTATTCACAAGGTATTGCCACCGGGTCCGGCACGGATATGATTGCAGTGGTCGCAGACAGGACAAGCCCTCACTGTCTGACGGATGCCGGTAAACATTCGAAGCTGGGGGAAATGATAGGCTTGTGTGTGCTTGAGGCGGTAGTCAAGGCACTTGAGCTACAATCCGAAATGACGGCTATTTCCCAAAGGGATATGCTGGTGCGCCTTGAGAGGTTCGGTGTTGATGAAGCAATGTACTGGAAAGCGGCTTCGAGGATCGAAGGTGAGAACCGTAAGGTCGGTTTTTTAAAGGCACTCAGGGCTGCTTCCAGGAGTCCGTCGCTTGTGGCAAGCACTTGCGCCGTCCTGCATGTGATGGATGAGATATCCTGGGGGCTTCTTCCTGAGACTGCCGGACGGAAGGCTGCAATATCTATAATGAAGGGCCTGCCGGAGCTTCTGGGATATAATGGGATTGTGCCGCTGGATGATCTGCTGGATGAAAAGGACTCCATAATGGACAATTGGGTTCGGATCACTGCATGGCTAGTCAAGAATAGAAAATGTAATGAGTTGTCTCAGGTATTGGCCGAAGGCTGAAAGGAAGATTGCTATGAAGGAACTGATTAATCTCTCGACTTACAAGATCGAGATGGATATGTTTGACTCTGACTGGGGAACGGTGGAAAGTTTCCTGGATCGGCACCAGCTTGACGGAATAGAGCTGTATGTAGACCAGTCTCCTCTCCCCGATGGTATCCCTGACCGCCTTATACAGGGTGTGCATCTTCCTTACTGGATGGGAAGGCATAGGGCCTGGCTGGATAATGATGCCTTCTCTTGCGAAATGGATGAGTCCGAAAAGATATACCTCTTCGGTGGACTCAGCCGCGGTGAAGTTATTGGGAATTTCCGCAGGGCCATGGAGAACGCGCATTTCCTGGATGCCGCATATGGGGTGTTCCATGTTACTTATGTAGAGCTTGAACATGTGTTCACCCGTTCCTTCAACTGCACTGACAGAGAAGTAATGGACACAACTGCGGCCTTTTTGAATGAGTCCGTTTCATCTTTTCCCAATGGTGAACCGCCTGTGCGCCTCTTTTTTGAGAATCTCTGGTGGCCGGGTCTTACGTTCCTGGATCCGGGCGCTATATCATACTTTACTGAACAGCTTGATTTTGACAACTGGGCTTTTGTGCTTGATGTAGGTCATCTGATGGCTGCAACTATGGATTGCAACAAAGAGGGAGATGCCGTAGATACCGTGCTTGAAGTGCTCTCAAAGCACTCTGATGACATCGTGGATCATATCGAAGGGATGCATTTCCATTGCAACCTCTCAGGTGAATACATGCGCGCATGCCTTGATATGGACATACCCGAAAACTTCGATAAAATGCCGTTCTACGACCGCTTAGGTAAAGTTATGCAGGTCGTTGAAAGAATGGACCGGCACATGCCTTTCACCGACGAGAGATGCTCTGAGATCGTTGACTATGTTTCTCCCGACTATCTGACACATGAATTCATACTTCACGACCTGCAGTCAACAGAGCACAAGCTCAGGACTCAGAGGGATGCATTGAACAACGGAATGCGAAGAATATCAAAAACATAATTCTTATGCCCTCGGAGTCTTTGTCATGTGCTATAAATCTTGTTCAATAGTATCCATTATCAGGAACATATTTATATAAGTCTTTATATCCCTTATATTTATGAGCATGCCCGATAACAATGATATTGAAGACCCTGAACATCTGGATCGCCTGAAGCTGTTCAGTGCACTTGGTAGTGAGACACGCCTCAGGATGCTGGAAAAGCTTACCGAGGGAGAGATGCATATCTCGGAACTTGCCCGAGAGCTTCATATTTCTGTCCCTGTTGCAGCGAAACATGCTAACATACTTGAAGCTGCCGCACTTATCCAGCGCAAGGTATATGGTAAGACGCACGTGCTTAAACTGAACAACAGGAATCTCTTCAATGCACTTGACATGTTCGCGCCATCCAAGACCGTTGAGGTCGAGAAAGGTGCTACACTGCTTGAAGCAATAAAGAAGGTAGCTGTAGTCGAAGTCCGGAATATAAGGGGGCAGGAAAATGTCGTTTCCACGAACGGTGAGGACGGCTTCTTTGTTTATGAAGTGAATGGTGAGTTCTCTGACAAGACAGTGAACAATTTCACATTCGATAAAAATTCTACGGTCATGTGGAAAAAGCTTGAGCCTGTCAGCGTCCTGAAAGTCAAGGTCAGGGTCAAGGATAGCGACACTACGAGTTAAAGCTGAAGATTCAACTGAGAATGAAAACAAAAGTTAAGTCTATGTTAACGTAGGCTGTTGTTTTCTTTGGATCATTAACTCGCATTCATTCCTTTTCTTTTCAAACTGATTTTTATCTTTATCCCTGCCCGGAATACTTTCACCCCGCATGGTTCCCGCTTATATATTCCGGGAAGGCAATTAGTATGCAATGATAAATCGGCACACTGCTAATGAACATCACTTCACCCTCACGGAAAGGATGAAAATACTTTCGGAGGGGACAAAGTATGATAGTTGCAACCAGAGTGCGGTGTGCCATGCATTTGGTCCCGACGGACGATGCATACAGCTCTACAAGACCCTTCTTACAAATTCATGTGCTGGTGAGTGTACATACTGCCCCAATAGGTGTGGCCGCCATTCCACGCGCACTTCCCTTACACCGGAAGAGATAGCAAAGATCACTTGGTCCTTTTACAGGAGAAATGCAGTTGAGGGGCTGTTCCTCTCTTCCGGGATAATCGGGGATGCCGAAAGGACCGCGGAAAAGCAGCTTGAAGTTGCAAAGCTCCTGCGCACTCAGGGGTTTACCGGGTACATTCATATGCGTGTGATGCCGGGCACCCCTCTGTACCTGCTGGAGGAAATTGCGGACTACGCCAACAAATTCGGTGTGAACGCCGAAACGACCAACTCCGTTAACTATTCGGAGATATGTCCCAATTTCGATTATACCAGCGATGTACTCCAGCGCCTCAAATGGACAAGGGACCTGATAAACAAGAAACGGCGGGAAACTGGGTATGGGGGGCGAATTATTGGTGCCAACGACACACAGTTTGTCGTGGGGGCCCTGAGCGAACCTGACAGGGAGATAATCGGGACCGTGGACAAGTTCATGGTGGAGTATGAGCTGAGACGCCCTTATTTTATGAGCTTTGACCCGGTCCCCTCCACGCCCCTTGAGAATAATCTCCCCTCTCCTAAATGGAGGGAGATCCGGCTTTATCAAACATCCTATCTGCTGAAAGACTATGGCCTGAAAGCTTTTGATTTCGATGCTGTTTACGATGACAATGGCTTCCTGCTGGACACCGATCCCAAGCTCCTTCTGGCGATGTCGCATCCGGAGCGGTTCCCGGTGAACGTGAACTCTGCAAGCAGGGATGAACTCTTACTTGTGCCGGGGATTGGCCCGGTAAGCGCGAACAGGATAATCCAGTCCCGGCCCATATCTTCCGAGAAGGAGCTCATGCGTATGGGCATTGTGGTCTCAAGGGCCAGGCCTTATATAGAGATCAACGGCTGCAGGCAGACAAATCTTTCCTCTTTCATGGGGGCCGGCGCATGAGTCCACAGATTATAGCTTTTAAGGATAATGTGGAAGGAGTGCTCCTTGCATGTCATGAACTGTTGCAGCATCCTGATTCGGAACTTCTTTTTGCAAAGGATATGGATGAGCTCAGGAGCAAGATGTCTTTCTCCGGAATTGAACATGACCTGACGGCTGTGGGGTTCAGGCCAGTGGTAAACTGTTCTGTCCTTGTGCAAAGTCTTTTTGGTAAAAGGAAGAGCCGTATGTCCGGAAGAGACCCGGACGTGGGAGGCTATATCCGTCTGGTCCTCCGTCACTCTTCGTGCGAGCCTGCAGAGCTGGTTCGTTTCATGTGCTCCTGTGAAGGCAATGCAGATATGTTATATTCCGGCAAGACTCCCACAGGCAGGAAATATTACAATTATATGCGTGATGTGTCACGTTCCTATCACAGTTTGTCCATGTTTGCGCGGCCTGACTTTGTGAACGGCATACTTTCGGTGAAAGTAGATTCCCCTCACAGGATTGGCGATATGTTCTGCCGCTGGCTCTCAGGAAAGAACCCGGACCTTCCTGTTGCTGTCCTGGAAAAGGAAACTGCCTGGATCGGCAATGGGAGGTACTTGGGCCTTGAGAATTTCACGCATATTCGCTCCTCTTTCTTTGAGAGCCTGAGCTTTTCAAAGGAAAAGGATGATGTTGATGACCTTTGGGATGTCTATTATGATTCCCAGATGATACCTGTAAGAAGGAACAAAAAACATGCTCAGCATCTGCAGCCCAGGATTTCATCCGCCATTAGTGAGATGTCCGCACGGGACAGGTATAAGGTGGAAAGAGGCATCCCGAACTGCACCCTTGACAATTTTACCGGTTAATTGTTTATGTTTAAAAATGAAGGTAGTTTTCATGTCGGTTGATATCAGGAGCTTACGTGATATACCCCGCATCGGGGACAAGATGGCCAAGCGCTTTATAGAGCATTTCGGCAGTGAGAGCCTGGCCCTCGAAGCTATAGTAAGTGGCGATATCGCCAGCATTTCCGAGGTGGAAGGCATGGGGCAGCGTTATGCGATCTCCCTTGTACACGATGTACAGTCTAAAAAAGATGGTGTCACAGTCTCTGATCTATTAAAGACCAGAGAAGCGATGGATGTGTATGAGAAAGTGCTTGATCTTGTGAAAGGTTTTGCTCATACTTCCTATGCCAGGGATAAAATGAACATTTTCATCCCTTATCCTTCAAGCCGATCTGATCTCATTCTGGAGATGCGCAGGTCAGTATCTTCCTACATGGAGACTGCAGCTCTCCTGCAGGATGATAAGGAAATAATATCTCTGCTTACGAAAGTAAAACAGCTCAATTTGAAATTCACAATCCCTAAGGTGCGGGACAGGGTAGTCATAACAGCTGATCAGAAGATCTTCGAGCATGCCAGGGAGAGATTTGGCTCGATGCTGGATGTGCATCTGGCAAGGTCCCTGTCAGAGTTCATTGATACTGCAAGAGGTTACTCCCATGTTATCGCAGCGGATGACACTTACATGGCCTTTGATTTTCCTGAAGATGTCAAACCTGAGTTCCTGTCTGACCTGAAAAGTGCCGGGAACTGGCAAATTATCCCTGAGAAAGATATATCGGTATTTGCCAAAAACCTTGAGAGCATCACCTGCTCTATACAGGCAGTGCAATTGCTCCGCTCAAAAGGTATTAAGTTCTATGCTGGTATTCCTGATAGTGATCTGGTAAAACTCGCTTCTGTCCTTTCAGTGATAGATGAGAGCGGCAATATCACAACTGGTACGGACAAGGAGGTGGACAGGCTGCGCTCTGCCACAGCTGGCATTGATCAGTGTGTAACCGATGCCGTGAAGAATGCCAATTCAAAACTGGATGAATGTCTTCTGAACAGTGAGTTCACACTGCGCGGACAGGAAATGCTGAAAGTGATGAAAGGGTCGGTGGAATTGAAGGAGCTTGTCGGGAAAAAGCTTCGTATATCCTATCATGCCGTTGTGAAGGAATGTGCCAGCGAGATATGCAGCACGCTGGACCTGGAAAAGAAAGAAACTATCTTTATAGACTCATTATTCCCGGAAGAGATTACTCATCCGCTTGAGGCTGACCGCGAACATCTGACTTCCTTTAAACAGCATCTTGAGAAAAAGATCCTCAAAAGGCAGCTTGAGCACAAGCGCGAGGTTTCTAAGGTGTTTGCCTCCTCCTTTGGAATAGTCAGGGACATGGTACGGGAGGTGCTGGACTTTGATGTTGGTTTTGCCATCGGGTGTTTTGCATCCGCTCACGGCATGATCATGCCGGAAATAGTTGAAGGCCCTGGTTTTGGTTTTGAGAAGGGGAGGAACATGTTCATCCTTTCCAGGCATGGAAAGGTTGTCCCGATAGACTATTCGGTAGGTATGACCAGTTTCAGCCCACAGGGCGATGCAAATCGTGTTATACTTCTCAGCGGGGTGAACTCCGGAGGTAAGACTTCCATGCTTGAACTCCTTGCGCAGTCGGTCATCCTGGCACATATGGGCTTCCCGGTACCGGCCTCTGCATTTGAGATATCCTTTACTGACGGGATCTACTACTTTGCCAAATCAAAGGGTACCCTGGATGCAGGAGCCTTTGAGACAACCCTGACCGAGTTTGCCGTGGTTGCGGATGATTCAAGTAAGCTTGTGCTGGTTGATGAGCTTGAATCAATAACCGAACCGGGAGCTTCAGCAAAGATAATAGCCGGCATACTGGAAGTGTTGGCAGAGAATAAGCAGAGCATGGCTGTGTTCGTATCTCACCTGTCGGAATTGATACTGGAGAATACGGAAAGTAGTATCCGCGTGGATGGTATCGAGGCCAGTGGGCTTGATGCCGACCTCAACCTTATTGTGGACCGAAGCCCCCGGTATAATTACATAGCAAAAAGTACGCCTGAACTCATAGTAGAGAGGCTTTCAAAGAAAACAAACGGCAGGGAACAGGCCTTTTATGCAAAACTGAGAGAAAAGTTCAGGTGAGCTGAACTAGAGTGTTCCCTTTGTGCTCTTTATGTCCTGCCCCTCAATAACTGTGGCTCTCTTAAGGGCGTATGCGAATGCCTTGAAAAGCGCCTCTATCTTATGGTGGTCATTATCTCCGCAGACGCTTGCATGCATGTTGATCTTTGCATGCTGGGCTACAGATTCGAAGAAGTGCCTGACCATCTGGGTGCTGAATTCGCCTACTTTTGGAGATGTGAACGCTGCTTCAAGTACCAGGTAGCTGCGTCCTCCGATGTCGAGAGCCACACTTGCAAGCGCCTCGTCCATAGGAATACGGGCCTCTCCGAATCTGGCAATACCAGCCTTGTCCTCGAGGGCTTTTGCAATTGCCTGTCCCAGGACGATGCCTGCGTCTTCTATGAGGTGATGGTCATCCACGATAAGGTCACCCTTTGCATTAACAAGGAGATCGAATCCGCTGTGTTTTGAGAATGCCGTAAGCATGTGGTCGAGGAACCCTATTCCTGTATCAATGGTAGATGAGCCGGTTCCATCCAGGTTAAGTTCGATGCGGATGTCAGTTTCGCTGGTCTTGCGTGAAATCTTTGCCTCTCTCATGGTGCACCTCGTGTTTATCAATTTCTACGATTATTCTACAATTCATATGTCTTTTTCAATAATAGTTATCGCTTCTGCCAGTGTGAACTTGCCTGTATAGAGGGCGCTTCCGACAACAACAGCTGAAGCGCCTGTTCTTTTGATGGTTATGAGGTCTGCAAGGCCTGTGACTCCGCCGGATGCGATGACAGGTACGCTGACGGACTTTACCAGTTCTTCAGTTGGTTTAGTGTTAACACCCTGCATAAGCCCCTCGGTATCTATATTGGTGAAAAGCAGGCTACCTGCGCCCAGTTTCTCGAACTTGATTCCCATCTCGACAGCAGTATGCTCGGATTGCTTTTTCCAGCCTTCAATGGATATTTTTCCGTTACGGGAGTCAAGAGCGACGTTGACACACTCACTACCAAATGAATCTGCCAGCTCCTTTACCAGTTGGGGATCATTGATGGCAGCAGTACTGAGTATCACCCTGTCAACCCCAAGCCTGAGCAGGCCTGCAGCATCCTCAAAAGAACGGATACCTCCTCCAGCCTGGATGCTTATGCCCATAGGTTTACACTCTTTAACTATCTCCTCTATGATAGGGGCGTTGTGGCGTTTGCCCTCTATGGCACCGTCAAGGTCGATAAGATGGAGGGTCCTTGCACCCTGGGATACCCAGTCCTTTGCAACCGCTACAGGATCGTCAAGGCTTACAAGTTCGCTGCCAGGTACGCCCTGCACAAGCTGAACGCACTTGCCGTTTCTCATGTCTACCGCGGGTATGATCTCAAAAGTCATGGGAACACCTAAGACATCATCCTTTCAATAGGCATTACCAGTATGTCTTTTGCCCCGGCCGCTTTAAGCTCGCTCACTGTTGCAAAGATCATATCTGACTGGACCACGGCATGGACTGCAAGCATGGCTTCATCAGACTCTACTTTCATCACGGTCGGACCTGCAAGACCCGGAAGCACCTTCTTGACCTTCTCAAGGCTTTCGGCAGGTACGTTCATCATAAGATAGCGTTTTCCTTTCGCACGCAGCACACTTTCAACAGCAGTCTTTATCTGGCTGATCTTGCCATCCTTGTCCATGCTTTTTTTGTTCGCTATCAGGTAAACTGAAGAAGAGAATACCTTTTCTATCATTTTGAGATGATTTGTGACAAGGGTGGTACCTGAACTTGAGATGTCCACTATCGCGTCGGCAATGCCGACATGCGGTGTCATCTCACATGCGCCACTGACCTTTATTATTTCTATTCCCACTCCTGCGTTCTCGAAGTACTTACGGGTGATGTTTGGGAATTCAGTAGCCACACGCATGCCTTTAAGCTGCTCTGCGGATGTTATGGGCGAATCTTCCGGGACCGCCAGTACAAGATTGGCGCTTCCGAACTTAAGGTCCAGCAGCACTTCTACGCTGGCATCTGTTTCGTTTATCAGGTCAAGACCGGTGATGCCCACATCTGCTGCACCATCCTGGACGTACTCGGGTATGTCTGCAGCCCGCGCGAAAAGATACGTGATCTCAGGATCAGTGGTTTTTGCAAAAAGCTTCCTTGTGCTGCCTTCGAGCACAGGGAGTCCCGCTTCCTTGAGCAGGGTGACTGTTGGGTCGTGCAGGCGCCCTTTGTTGGGTATGGCAATACGTATCATGTATATCCTTCTGGTAAAAGTGAATACCGGGCATGTTATCGTTTAATGTGCCGGGCAGTTATATGGTATTGTCCGGTAATGTCCGGTTGTTATTTGGAATGTTCTCACAAAGTCCTTTATATGATATAGATTTCACGCTGATGGATGTATCATTAACGATTGCTCCTATGCATATATAATTACCCAGGGTAATAATGGTTGAGAGTTAATATTAAATAATACGTTGATAGTTGATACAGGAAGAATACTTAATTATCTGTCCGATTATTTATTCTTGCAGTTGTTATTTATTCATACGAGGGTCAAAAAATGATGCGTAATATCAACGTCGAACACCTGATACAAACGCCTATTGAAAAGCAAAAGATCGAAATTGTGGAAAGAAAGGGTGTTGGCCACCCTGACAGCATTTCGGATGGCCTTTCAGAGGCAGTAAGCCGTGCATTATGTAAGGAATATATCAAAAAGTGCGGTGTCGTGCTGCATCACAATACTGATGAGACACAGATCGTGGCCGGCAGGTCCAGTCCTAAATTTGGTGGTGGAGAAGTTATCCAGCCCATTTATGCCCTGCTCGTGGGAAGGGCCACAAAAGAATTCGAAGGTGTAGAGATACCTGCGGAGTCAGTGGCCCTTTCAGCTGCGAGGGACTATATCCGCAAGAATATAATCGATCTGGACCTGGAAAGGGACATGATCATCGACTGTAAAATGGGTACGGGCTCATCCGACCTGAGGGATGTTTTCAACAGGACCAAAGTGCCGGTTGCAAACGACACTTCTTTTGGCATCGGCCACGCTCCTTTCTCGGAACTTGAGCAGATCGTCTATGAGGCCGAGAGGAAACTCATCACTGACCTTAAAACGAAAATTCCGGGCATAGGGACCGATATCAAGGTCATGGGACTCAGAGATGATAATGATATCTCTCTTACGATCTGCTGCGGAATGGTAGGTCGCCATATCGATGATATGGATCACTATATCAATCTCAAGGAAGAGATAGTGGATTATGTAACTGATCTTGCGATGAAGCGTACTGACAGGAACGTTTCTGCAGCGCTCAACACAGGAGACAATGCAAGCTGTGGTTCTATTTTCCTGACCGTTACAGGTACATCTGCAGAGATGGGTGATGACGGCTCAGTAGGACGTGGTAATCGCTGTAACGGGCTAATCACACCGGGCAGGCCTATGAGCATGGAAGCTACCAGCGGCAAGAACCCTATAAACCATATAGGTAAGATATACAACCTGCTGTCCACCCAGATGGCAAGAGATGTTGTAAAGGCCGTACCCGAGGTTCAGGATGTCTACATACGCCTGCTGTCCCAGATAGGCAAACCTATAGACCAGCCTCTTGTGGCAAGCGCCCAGATTATCCCGGAAGACGGCGCAAACTTCGCATCCGTCAGGGCGGAAACCGAAGGTGTCATGGATGAATGGCTGTCCAACATCACCCGAATAACAGAGATGGTTAGCAAGGGCGAACTGGATACGTTCTGATCCGTTGCTCTGTTAAGGTCCTAAGTCTCCCGGATAGTCCGGGAGACATGAAATATTTCCGTATGCTGGCCTCAGACTGGCAGAGGTTCCCTAAAAATGCTTATTTTTTGTATTTGTATTTGTATTTGTCTCATCTTGCTGTTGTCTTTGTTGCTATTGTTTTTAATCAACGCTTAATATTGTCCTGTTGCTATACCTTTCCAGGATCCAGTGGATTTTGCGGCGAAAGAGATAAGTATTATTGTGCGTATTGGAGTGTTACATCGCACAGCAATGCCGTGACGATTCATGGTTTGCAAGACCCGCCTTAACTCAGTGGTAGAGTGCGCGGCTGTAGTATGGTTCATGTGACTTGTTCACACATACCGCGCAGGCACCGCGATGTCCCCGGTTCGAGTCTGGGAGGCGGGACTTCCAAAACCAGAAAAAGGTTTATATGCTAAGAGTTCCTTTTAGGGGTGCTCAAAAGCGATAACCTCCGCGTGTCCGAATAGTGTAGAGGCCTATCATGAAGCCCTGTCGAGGCTTCGACCCGGGTTCGAATCCCGGTTCGGGCGCTAAATCTTCAATCCCGGCTCTTCCGGGATTGTTTTTATATTTCATCTGGCTTTTAATGTAAATTGTGGAAAAATTGTATCTTTTTTAAAATTTGACATGTCCCGGTATCTTGTGATTGTTGTAGGTGTAAATGATGTATTTATTGTGAATAATTGCTTTGATGGTTTTTTAAATATGTACCCAGGGCACTCGCTGTTTTCTCAACTCTGGCTGATCGGAGATTCATGGCAAAAACAATCTTTTAGATTTCATTAATAGGCACTGAATCTTTCAGATAATATTCAAAGAGCTCTTTCCCCCATTCAAGTGCAGATGGTTTGGAACACAATATGTATTTTTGGTCTATCTCTCCATTATCCTTGAACAGATGCATGAAAAAGTAGTAATCGTTATATGCAAAAGTCAACAGGTTCACTTTTTTAGGATATACGTATAATTTGAATAGATCATTCTCAAGAAGCTTTGCAAAATCAGGATCCGGCTTATCCCGTAACCTGTCAAGCACCTCTTGGGAAATGATTAGATAAATTTCAACATTGTGCTCCATCAGTATGGGATACAGAGTAGAATACATGGGATGAAAATATGTACTCACTCTAAATACAGAACTTGATACTTTGGAGCGTTCATAAAAATCATTATCAAATTCGTGTATGTCTGTAATTGCCGGGTTTATTATGTCGCATTTCCCAAGTCCGTTCATTTTTTTCAGAAGAGATGCTGGGATGAAGTCGAGGTTATGGGTACCCCAGTAATCAATATCCATTTCCAGGACTTCCAGTGTATCTATAAGGGGCGCCATCTTATTAACTATCAGTTTCCCGAGAGTTGTCAATTTGTAGGTATCTTCATGACGGGAAATAAGATGGTGATCTTCGAGTATCCTTATCTGAGGAAGCAAGGCTTGTCTTGTTGTGTTAAGAGACTTGAGGATAGCCTCTGCCCTCGCGGAATCATTCTGTAGGGTCAAGAGTACGCTTTTTCTCTTCTCTGAGGCAAATAGAACATCAAGCAATGCTTTTTTCATGCTGGCATATATCCTGTCGAGTGGTTGTAATTTTAGATGTCGATGTTTTGAATTAAAAGTTACTGTTATTTAAAATGAATTAAATCTTAATCTCTATAATTAATTTAAAAATATGTATCATGAATTATAAGTGTTGTAAAGATTCGGTGAAACCTTTCCATTATTCACATAACAGAATATTTTTGTTCTCCGAAAAATATCGCTGATACAGCTACAAATCAAATCCTGCCAAGTGTGCAGTTTGGCAGACGGATTAAGTCTTAGTTAATCTAGAAAGCTGATCATTTCGAAAGGGTATAAAATTAGTATTAATTAATGAGGAAGCTGAAATTATAGCGGCATTAAAAGAATTCTTGCAAGCAAAACTTAGTATTCTTGTTTAGATTAAACAGAGGTTAGGTTAAATAAGAACATGACTTACTATGTATTGCGGGTCGTGGGGAATGAACCGTAAACCGGGAGTGGAATTGAAGAGATATTGGGGAATATCTCGGATTCGTTAGGAGAGAGGCGCCTTAAAGCGTGGTGGTTTCCAGGCGCCTCATCTTATCTCAAATTGCATTTAATATATAATCTATGATATAGAAGTCGTTATAGTATATAATAATTCTTAATATTAGTCATTATCTTTATTCAACCAGTTTTTCGTTTTTTCATATAATCAATGCTGTCAATTACTATGATCTATAAAGCTTTGAGATTATATCTATAGAGTAGATGAGGGCATTATTTGTATTCATTTGTGGCTACAATTTATAGACTAACACCACGTTAGAAATATGGTTATCATTATAATTTCAATTGTTTTTAGATATGCGCGGTATGATTAGAAATTAACACAAGATTATGTTAAGTATTATTGTTCCTTATGTGTTTCTTCAGTGGTGGCAACATTTACAGGGAATTTTATGATTTATTGATGTATGACTGGTTCAGAGCGTGGTAATGTGAAACAAAGATCATTAACTAAAGTGCTGTTTGAATCGGAAATGACAATGAATTCGCTATTATTTCTGAAGGAGGGACCAAAAACACCGGAACAATTCTTTGCATATTTTAATACGCCAGAAAAAGAATTACTTTCCTGTCTGGCAGAGTTACAGGAATATCATCTCATAATCAAGAGTGATGATGAGGTGTATAAATTGACTATTATAGGGGAACTACTTGTTGATAAAATGACAAGTCTGCTAAATATGCTGGATAAGATTGAAGATACAGTTTAGTAATACTCCTAATTGTATCTGGTATCATATCTAATTTGACTTATCTTAATCATTTCTTTTTTATACCTTAATGCAAATACTCATCTGGTCATATTACAATCGCAGGAGAGTTATCTTTTCTCTATGATCGGAGGTATTTATTGAGAAGAACTTTACTTGAATCCATATTCATGTCTGAAAAGCGTAAGATTGTGCTCTTGTTATTACAAGAGGGGCCAAAAGATATCGAGTATCTCATGGAATACCTGGATACGACAAGAACGGCACTACTTCCACAGCTAAATGTTCTGCAGGATTCCCACCTTATCACCAAGGAAGGTAATATGTGTGAACTGACAACACTCGGTAAACTGGTGGTCAGTGAAATGGCGCCTCTGATAAGTACTGTGGCAACGCTGGAAAGTGACCTCAGTTACTGGGGAAGCCATCGCATGGATTTTATTCCTCCGCATTTGTTGGAAAGGTTGTATGAACTGGGAGAGTGCAAATTCGTAAAACCCACAATAACTGACATGATGGAACTCAACAGAGAGTTCATGGAGAATACCTATTCCTCAAAGTCTCTTTTCACGATCACGACTTTCCTGCACCCCAATTTCATTGAGATATACTCCGGGCTTGCAGACAAGGGGGTGGAAGTCTCTGTAATACTCTCTGATGATCTTTTCCGCAAAGTCACAAAAGAAAACCCTGAAGGTCTCCGGCATCTGATAAAATCAGCCCGGACGAAGTTCTATGTGTATGACCGACCTATGAACTTCATAACATTCTCTATGAATGACCATGCGTCCATCTTCCGCCTTCTAACAACATCAGGTGATTACGATGGGGTGCAACTCTTTTCATCCTTTTCCGGTACTGTCCGGTGGGGAAGGGAGTTTTTCGAGTGGTACCTGCAGGATTCAACTCCGGTTAGTGAAGTCCAGGTGCGGTTTCCGGATACGGTGCGTTGATCTTCCTGTTCATTGCGGATAAACACGCTCCATTATCTCATCCAGGATAGAATGATCGGCGCCGAGAATGAACATGGCCTGGTAAAGGCCAATTACCCTTTCTTTGTAATCCTCCACGTCTTCTATCTCGCCTTCATTGTACTTTTCCCGGACCATGTAAACATTGTCTATAAAGCTCCTGCAGATATCTTTTGTCTTTTCGTCCGGATTCTCGAACATCCCTATGCATGCTCTGATATCCCTGTCAAATTCATCTCTGTCTTTCATCTCTGCTCCCTGCGGGAATAATCCCCGCCTGAGTTCCCATAACCTAATAATGACTGCATTTTACAAGAGGATTACACATCATAAAGGACAATTGGAATTAAACCAAAGCCAATCCAAATCTTACACAAACTACATGAATCCTAAGTTACACTATCAGTTAAAAACAGGAGGCATCCGGTGGGCGATATATTAAAAGTTCTTGGAATCTCTTTTCTGATCCTGGTGGCAATAACTGCTGCAGGCAACTATTCCTACGGCGCGGGAGGATGCATGCAGGTTATCAGTGTGGATGAAAAGCACCAGAATAGTGACAGGTTCGTGGCTGAGGTGAATGCTTACGATGACAGGCTTGTGTTCAGCTATGTCCCGCGTACTGTCGATGCAGCTGGTGATTATTATGTTACTTACAACATCAAGGCTGACGGAAATATTCTGACAGTATCCGACCGTGAATCATACGAGAATATTTCAGTTGATGAGCCGGTAGTTGTCGAGATTACCCGGCAAAGCTCTTCCTTGTATGAGATTGAGATGCTCATCGAGGATGCACAGGAAAACATTGCGCACAGAAGTAGTATCAGGGTAGGGCCGCAAGAGCAGTAAAGTATACTGTCACCTGGCAGGATACATGAGGGACTTTCCCACATATGAACCTTAACAACAATTTTGTACTAGCAGGTACAAGATAGTCAATATGAAAACCGAACAGAATTTGCTTGATATCAGCGAGGCTCTCAGGGCTCATAAGTCCGATGCCTTTCTGATTGTAGGGAATTCGAATAACCCTGACATATTTTATTCCACTCATTTATTTTCTTCAGATCAATTTGCCTACGTGCAGACAAAGGACGCCTCCGAAACAATCCTGGTACCTGATATGGAACGCAAGCGGGCCGAGCTGGAATCCCGGGTCTCCCGGGTGCGTACCCTGCAGGACTATGATTATCGTGTCAAGGCTAAGGAAAGAGGGGATCCTGCAGTGGCCTATTGCGACTGCCTGGCCCAGATGCTCCAGGAGTTGGGCGCGCGCAGGATAGCCGTTCCCAGGGATTTTCCCTATCATATAGCCCAGGTACTCAAGGAAGATGGGTTTTCTTTTGAGGCTATAAAAAGTCCCTTCCAGCAGTTGCGTGCCAAAAAGAGTGAAGCTGAGATAGGGAAGATCAGGAAGGCGCAGGATGCCTGCAATCTTGCCATGAAAGCTGCGGCAGAAATGATACACAAATCAGAGGTTGTTAACGGACACCTTAATTACCACGGCTACGACCTGACGGCTGAGAAAGTACGCGCTGTTATCGATACCACACTCATTGAGCATGGTTGCGAGGCCGAAGGCACAATAGTTGCATGCGGCAAAGGTTCTGCCAGTCCGCACTGGGAAGGTTCAGGCCTGATCATGGCAGATGAACCCATAATCATTGATATCTTCCCCCGCAATAAACGTGACAGATATTATGCGGATATGTCCCGCACAGTGATTAAAGGTGAAGCTACCCAAAGGCTTGCAGACATGTATGAAGCTGTTCTTTTGGCGCAGGAAACTGCCATAGCAATGGTAAAGCCGGGTGTCAGATGCAGCGATATACACAGCAGGGTATGCGAGATATTCGAAGAGAAAGGCTATGCAACCTACAAAAGCGGATCATCAGTGGGTTTCATTCATTCTACCGGCCATGGCGTAGGTCTTGAGATACATGAGGCTCCTCCCGTAGGCGAGCGTGATGTGGTCCTTGAGGAGGGAAATGTTATCACCATCGAGCCGGGGCTGTACTATCCCGATGTGGGTGGCATTCGTCTGGAGGATCTTATCCTTGTAACAGCTGACGGACATGAGAACCTGACAGAGATGGAAAAGCGGTTTGTGGTGTGATCCGCAAAAACTTTATTTTATTTAAGGACAGGAGATAGCACATGAAAGAAGTACCCCTTATGACAGATGAGATTTTGGAGAAATATTTTAAAGCTGGCAGGATACTCTCGCAGGTAAGAAGTGAGGCAAAGGACAGGATAAAGGTTGGCACCAGCATGCTGGAAGTGGCTGATTTCGTCGAGAAGCGGACAGTAGAACTGGGAGCCGACGGTTCGGCTTTTCCATGTAACCTTTCGCGCAATGATGAGGCCGCTCACGCGACCCCTCTGCCGGGTGATGAAACCGTTTTCGGAGCGGATGTGGTAAAACTTGATCTTGGTGTCCATGTTGATGGCTATATCGCAGACTCAGCTATAACAGTAGACCTCACCGGGGGATATGGTGACCTTGTAAAAGCCTCGGAAGCTGCCCTTCATGCTGCTATTGACACTGTGAAGAACGGTGTGACCACCTCAGAGATCGGTGCAGCTATAGAGGATGCCATAACATCACATGGCTTCAAACCTATAGGTAATCTCACAGGGCATGGCCTGGCCCAGTACATCCCTCATGCTTCCCCGAGTGTCCCCAATCGCAGGATTGGCGGTGGCTCCTTACTGCACACCGGTGATGCCATAGCTATCGAACCCTTCGCCACCGATGGTGCAGGAAAGGTTACTGATGGGAGCCTCACTGAGATCTTCCAGGTGATACGCAGCAAGCCGGTGAGACTGCCTGCTGCAAGGCAATTGCTGAAGGATCTTGAGCCATACAGGACCCTGCCTTTTGCAAGAAGGTGGCTCCAGGGTGATAAGCTCGATTATTCCCTGCTCCAGCTTGAGAAGGCAGGCATAGTCCACTCATTCCCGGTGCTCAAGGAAGTGGCCGGAGGAATGGTCTCCCAGACTGAACACACCCTCATCGTAACAGATGACGGGTGCCATGTAACAACAAAGTGACAAGGAGGCAGCGTTACCCTGAAGCCGAATAACGTCTTCCTTTTCCTATTTATGCTATCTGTTGCAACAGTCACCTCCATCCCTGTAGATGCCGCTTATTCCTGGGAGAATAACATAACAGTGGGCATGGGAAGCATGACGTGGGAATATGCCGAGCAATACTCAGGCGAGAGTTCTGTTATTATGAGATCGGTCATCGATTCAGAAATGGGTAACAAGGACGGTTTCATTGCTGCCTGGGAACTCCTCAAAATGGACACTTTTAGCAGGCGGAACCTGCACACGTCAGTCAGCCGGAAAATGGATGTAAAGATAAATGACTCCTCTGCAAGTATTTCCCTTTCCGGAGTGGAGTGCGCTATATCCTCAGAACTCATTGGACCTGTGTCTAAAAAAGGTGAGGTCAGCAACATTTACATGGTCTGCTACGCTTTCAGGGATCCTCTTCCGGAGCAGGGCGGCAGAATATGGTTCCAGGGAGAGCCGGGTACTTATGTGTTTATCAGTATGCCTGAAAGAACTGAGATAACCTCTGTGCACGGGGTCGATAATGCCACCACCGGCGTGCAGGGCCTTGTTCCATACGTAGAAGGATACTTTGATTTCACGGGAGAGTCTGTGATAGTTTTCAGCATGAATAAAACAGTAACATCTAACCCGCAAACACTGGAATCAATATCCTTAAGAACTGATCTCCAGGATGTTCAGTCCCTGAAACCCTCCTCCCCGCTGGATAAGGTATTCCCGGGTTCCACAGACAAACTCCTTGAAAGGCTCAGGAGAAACTCAAAACTTTAATTTACACATTTTTCAATCTGTAGGGTGTGATTACGCATGCTAATTGAGAAAATAGAACTTGAAAATGGGACAGCTATTGGTCTCAGCTACCAACTACAGAAAGCCCCACTGATCCTGATCAATGCGGACCGGGGATTTGTGATGTGCGGTTATCTTGACCTGGAAGCTGCAACAACACTGGGAGATGTGGCTGTCAAGGTAAAAGGCGTTAAAACATTCGAAGACATGCTGAAAGCACCTGTAGTGGGCGCAACCCCTTCAGCCATCAGTCTCGGTGTCAAGGTGGGGATGACAGGAAAAGAAGCTCTTGAACTGATGTTCTGACCAGTTTATGATTGAAACGCTTTAATAGTACTTCCTGCTTCTATTGCGGTACATGCTGTATGCTTTTGAATTGTCAGGGGAGCACGATGAACTTCCCCGAAAAGAGATCCTTTCCTGTCTCAGGCTGGCAGGGTTTAGCTTCAGGGAACATGCCCGCCTGGACCAGTGTCTCGTGGTTGATATCGATGGATATGCACCTGACATAGATATGAGACTTAAAGCTGTGGCAGAAAGGCTTGCCATGTCCCATCATATTGTCAGGGTAGCAGGCATATGTGATGTTAAGGCTGAAGACATCATATCGCTGGCTGAGGACTGTGACCTCTCTGAACACATCGCATACGGCAGCACCTATGTAGTGCGTTCAAAGAGAATAAAGCATTATGGGGAAGGTGTGAAAAGGGAAGATATCGAAGGCAGGATAGGTGGTGTCATTTTCCGTAAAGGCTATCAGGCAAACCTTAGTTCTCCCGATATCAAGTTCCGGCTGATAATGACCGACAGGGCTGTCTTTGGATCAGTCGTCGCGTCAGTTGACAGGAGTGCCTATGAGCACAGGGCCCCCCATAAAAAACCCTTCTTCTATCCCGGTGTACTGATGCCCAGGGTTGCAAGGGCCCTTGTGAATATCAGTGAAGTGAAGCCAGGAGAAGCGCTCCTTGACCCTTTTAGCGGCACTGCCGGCATACTTGTAGAAGCAGGAATGCTTTCTGTCCATGTCATAGGACTTGAGGTGAGACAGATGATTTCCCATGGAGCCAGGATGAACCTTGAAATGTTTGGTGCAGATCACTCCCTCCTTGTCGGGGATGCCTGCCGGGTTCCCCTGAAGGACTGCAGTGTGGATGCGATAGCAACCGATCCTCCTTACGGACGCTCGGCAGCCATAAGAGCTGAATCTCTTCATCACCTGTATTCTGATTCTTTCTCTGAGATGTACAGGGTGCTGAAAAAAGGTAAGCTTGCAGTGGCAGTTTCGGAGATCCCGGTACTTGAGTACGCTACAAAGGCCGGCTTTTCGGTTGTGGACGTATTCACCCAGCGGGTTCACAAGAGCCTTACAAGAACCTTCACTGTGCTGCGCAAGGACTGACGCTGTTGACTTGGTCCTGTATCAGCAGCCAGTATGATGAAAGTTTCCTGTCGTAAGCCTTGTGGTCGCTGAAACGAGCTTTAATGTGGCTGTGAAATGCAGGACTGTGGTTGAGTTCAATGAGATGCACCATCTCATGGAACACGATGTATTCTATCAGTTCTTCGGGCAGGTATCGGATATGCGTATTGAAGTTAAGGTTGCCTTTTGAGCTGCAGCTTCCCCATTTTGTTCTCATTTTCCTGTAACGCACAGCCTGTGGTGCAACTCCAAGTTCTTTTGATATGCCCGTTACCATGTTTTCGACAAGCAGCCTTAAAATCTCCTCCGACCGGTCAGCAAGTTGTATCTCCTCCGCTCCGGCAAACGTCTCCTGCAGCCGGGAATGGCGGTTATATATCCATCTCCGATGACGGTGGATAATCGTCTCGTGTCCTGAATGATCCTTCGGGACTATCAGCTTCAACCTGCCTTTTCTGAACTCCAGCCTGGGGTTTTTGATTTTCCTTCGGATGACATCGTAGCAGATAACAGCATCCTTTATAGTGACCTGATGTTCCATTCAGTGTGGTCCCTGATCTTTTGGCACCAGATGGTCCATGACTTCTGCCATGACACGGTGGCGTATCATGTATTCATGAAAATTCTCGTTGGCTTTACGGATTGAGTAGGCGTCCTCGCACCATTCTATGGGCTGCGGGTAAGTTATCTCCATAAGAGTGAGCCCGTATGCTGGTGCGGATTCCAGTCCTTCCTCATATATCTCTGGCTCAAGCATCTGTTGCAGCCATGCCTCATCCCTGGCGCCACTTCCAACCATGGTAAGAGCTGTCACGATCTTACGTACCATATTCCAGAGGAAGCTGTTTGCCTGGATATCGATCTTTGTCAATGTTCCGCTAACCCTCACATCGACCTTCTCTATGGTGCGTACGGTACTTTTCTCTCCTTCCTTGGTGCAGAAATTAGAAAAATCATGAGTGCCCGCCAGTATTCTGGAGGCCGACCTGATCCTTGAAATATCATACTGCTCTCCGCTCATAATATACCTGTACTTTCTTGCGATAGCTGCTCTTCTTGGATCGAAATCTTCAGGTATTTCGGCATGTGCCCAGGCCCATATAGCTGTGGGCAGTTTCGAATTGATAACTCTTGGAATTGCAAGATGGATCTTATCTGTATCAAAAGCGACAACCAGCTCACGTGCATGCACGCCTGCATCTGTCCTTCCCGCACTTGTAAAATTGGCTGACCTGGGGTCCTGGATAATCTCCAGTTCCGTGAGTGCCCTGAAGATCTCCCCTTCAATGGTTGCAACATTCGGCTGTATCTGTGACCCGTGAAATCCCGTGCCAACGTATGCGATCTTAAGTGCTACTCTCATGCCAGTTCACAGGGAATCATATATTCTTTTTTCTATAATACAGTTCTCTCACGAAAAGCAGGATGATGATGAACAGACAGCCAAACAGGAACCATATGCTTACATGGGACAGGAGATCGTATGGTATCAGGCTTGAAGCAGGCTCGGATACAATGGACATGTTGTCTGTTACAAGTTGGGAATTGTCCATGACCGGTGAGCCTGTCAGGCTATCGATATCAAAACCCTCGGGCGGAACCGAGGAAACGAGTCCGGATTCCATATCTTCTGGCATATAGCCATCAAATGTGGAATTATCGGAAATCCCAGTGTCCGGATCATATACTGCCTTCTCTGTTGCTGTCTCCATGGACTCGGTACCACTAAAATCCTCCTCTGGAACTCCCATGCCCGTAACTTCATCTTCCACAGGGATTGCCCCGTCTCTTATGGAAGGCTCGTATGTGGGGACTTCCTGTGAAGCATTCTCATGAATGTCCATCCTGGGAACATATTCGGTGTTACTGTAAACTGTGTCTGCAGCGATGCCCGACGGAGCTGCTCCGATACCAAACCCTCTGCTCCTGGCAAGCGCTTCCAGGCCCGTGGCTGCAAATGCGGCTCCTGCTACAAGTCCAAGGTATTTCTTGAGCATGCTGAGTACTGAGGACTTATCTTTCTGAATACTCCCCGGTGCCACGACTATGAACTTCTGGACAGGTTCATATATCTTGATCTCCCTGCCCTTCTTACTCCATTTTGTCTGCTTGACCTTGATAAGGTCGACTTCTACCAGTGCATCCAGATTGTACTTGACAGTGGTAAGGGGCATTGATAGTTTTTCAGCCACATCCGTTGCGGACATCGGTTTGTCAGTGAGGATCTCCAGGACCTTCATGGCCCTGTCATTAGAAAGGATTTGGGTGATCTTTTTTGACCCCTCATTAAGAGGCAAGATCAGAACTTTTTCTGAACTTGAGATTTCTTCGTTTTCTTGCATTATGGATACTATATTCTTAGGTAATTATATCGTTTACTTTAACTTCAAACTGATTTGAAGTCTTATTTGAGGATAACTCGTAAAGTTAAAGAATGAATAGGACAATATGGGGTAAATTTCGGGGCTATATTATGATTACTAAAGAACGTATAATGGAGATTATTGGGAACTATGACCTTGACAACCTTAGCATTGCAACGGTGTGTTCCCACTCAAGCCTTCAGATCTTTGACGGGGCAAGGAAGGAAGGTTTCAGGACCATAGGAATATGTGTTAAAAAGCCTCCCCGATTCTATGACGCATTCCCCAGGTCAAAACCGGATGAGTTCATTATAGTTGATAGTTACAAGGACATCCCGTCTATTGTCGACCAGCTTGTTGCAAAGAACGCCATTATAATCCCCCACGGATCTTTTGTTGAATATCTGGGTCATGAGAATTTCGTAGATCTGGCAGTGCCCTCTTTTGGTAACAGGGCTGTGCTGGAATGGGAATCTGACAGGGAGAAAGAGAGGGTATGGCTTGAGGGTGCAGGTATCCACATGCCAAGAAAGGTGGATCCCAGGGATATCAACGGTCCTGTCATGGTCAAATACCATGGAGCAAAGGGTGGTAAGGGCTTCTTCATCGCAAAGAACTACGAAGAGTTCACTGAGCATCTCAAACCTGATGAGAAATTCACGATCCAGGAATTCATAACCGGCACAAGGTACTATTTCCACTATTTCTATTCTCCATTGCGTCAGGAAGGCTATCGCCTTAGTGAGGGCATACTGGAGATGCTGAGCATGGACCGCAGGGTCGAGTCCAATGCAGATGAGATATTCAGGCTGGGTTCTCCCCGGGAACTTGAGGAGGCAGGCATACATCCGACATACGTTGTTACAGGTAACGTACCTCTTGTGGCCAGGGAATCTCTGCTACCGCTCATATTCGAGCTGGGGGAAAAGGTTGTCGAAGAGTCCCTGAGTCTCTTTGGAGGCATGATCGGTCCTTTCTGTCTTGAGACCGTGGTCACTGACAACCTTGAGATCAAGGTATTCGAAATATCTGCCAGGATCGTTGCAGGTACCAATCTTTATCTCAATGGTTCTCCTTACTCTGATCTTATCGAGCCTGGCCTGTCCACCGGTAAGAGGATAGCCCAGGAGATAAAGTACGCAAAGTCCGTGAACCAACTGGACAAGATTTTATCATAAGGACACCAACATATCCATGGATACGCCTGAAAGATGGCGCATCCTGGGTGTGATATGTTTTGACTTCTTCAGATACTGACTATGATGTTGTGATCGTAGGTGCGGGACCTGCGGGTCTCTTTGCGGCGCATGAACTTGCATCTTCAGGTCTTAATACTCTTATAGTTGAATCGGGCAGGGATATCAGCGAACGGGATTGCCCGCTGAGCGATGTTGTCAACTGCAAGCACTGCCAACCATGTTCTATATTGCGTGGGGTTGGGGGTTCCGGTGCTTATTCTGATGGGACCCTCAATCTGCATCCGGACATCGGGGGCACTCTCTCTGAGCTCACAGGTGACCAGGATTCTGCCTGGCGCCTGGTGGATCATGTTGACAGGATATTCCTCAGGTATGGTGCACCGAACAATGTATCTTCTCCTCCTGCCGGGGAGATCGAATCCCTTAAAAGGAAGGCTGCGTCGGCAGGTGCAAAATTCATTGACATAAGGCAACGTCATATAGGCTCCGATAATTCTGTCGCCCTGATATCTGAGCTCAAGACGGATCTTGAATCAAAAGGAATAACTTTCCTTCTTAACACAGAAGTCATTGATGTTATCGTAGACAATGGTATCTGCCATGGTGTACTGCTTGAAGACGGCCTGAAGCTGGGCTCTCGGTACACGCTGCTTGCGCCAGGCAGAGTGGGATGTGACTGGGTGAATCAACTTGTGAACAGGTACTCCATAGTTTACTCTTTCAGCGGGGTAGATATCGGGGTCCGTATAGAGGTTCCGTCCATTATAATGGACCCAGTGACCAGGATCAATCATGACCCCAAGTTCCATATTAGTACAAGGCGCTATGACGATTTCATCAGGACATTCTGCACGAACGAACATGGTTTTGTTGTAAAGGAAGAATACGAAGGATTCGTTGCTACAAACGGTCATTCGATGCATACTAAAGAGTCGGAGAACACTAATTTTGCTTTCCTCGTGCACGTGGAACTGACCGAGCCTATGGAAAACACAATTAAGTATGCACGGTCCGTAGCAAAACTGGCAACTACCATCGGAGGCGGAAAACCTGTCCTCCAGAGAATGGGTGACCTGCGCAGAGGCAGGCGCTCAACAGAACAGCACATAAGAAAGAACACAGTGATCAATACTCTAAAGGATGTAACTCCTGGTGATATTTCCATGGCAATGCCTCACAGGATAGTAATGGATATAATTGAAGGTCTGGAAGTCCTTAATAATATAATTCCCGGAGTAAACTCTGACTCGACCCTCCTGTACGCGCCCGAGGTCAAGTTCTATTCTATAAAATTGAAGGTGGACAGCCACATGCAGACCAGTATAGGGAACCTGTTCGCAGCAGGCGATGGTGCAGGCCTTTCCAGAGACCTGATAAATTCTGCAGCTACGGGGGTGCTTGCAGCAAGAGGCATCATGGCTCTTGAAGAAGAATACGGCAATTTGTAAACCTGCTAGAAAAAGGTAAGAAAGAGGAATCCTGCATGGGTTGGTTGGGTATTGGGGTTGTGATATGTCCGTTTAAAAAGGACTACTGTAAAAGAATGGATGATTGAATGCAGGTCTTCCTCTGGCCGTAAATGTTCACTTCCCTATATATGTGTTCCTGTTTGGTTTTCTATTGCTCCGTGTCTGTAGCTCTCTTTTTTCTTTCCTGGTGATTATCCATGAATATCATTGAACCAGCTGTAAAATGTATATATTATGGGGCATCTTTCTTTAACCAAAAAGAAAAATTATTATAGATGATGTTGTTCCCTTGTTATCCATGGATTACTACTCAGCAGATTTTAACGCAGGAGTATCAAAAAAGCAGTATGTTCTTGGCGGGGACGGCTCACAGGAGGGTGCCATGCTGTATCTTGGAAGGTACCTTGCGCGCGACAGGTCAGCAGGCTCCCATGTGAAGCTGGATGTTCGCAGGCCTCATGCTATCCTGGTCAGCGGCAAGAGAGGATATGGTAAGTCCTACACGATGTCTATCATTATTGAGGAACTGCTTATGTTGCCGGAAGTTGCAAGAATGGACATAGCACCTGTTGTTATTGACACTATGGGAATATTCTGGACTTTCGCAAAAGGGAACGACATGCAACTTCGGTCCCTGCAGGATTGGGGACTCGAACCTGCGGGTTTTCATACAAATGTATTTGTCCCGCAAAACAGTCAAGAAAGCTATGTTCAGAGAGGCATAAATGTAAAGCCTGTTGCTATTCCTCTCTCCCACATGGATGGTTACGAGTGGTGCCAGCTGTTTGGCATTGACCCGATATCTTCTGCCGGTGTCCTGATCGTGAGGGTTCTGGAGTTCCTGAGAGAAAGGTCATCTTCTTTTTCATTTGAGGACGTGATGGATGCATTGATGGAAGATGAGCGTTCTGATGTGGTTTCCAGGACTGCCGCGAACAATTATTTCAGGACTGCCATGTCATGGGGTGTATTTGCGGCAGAGGGATGGGATACATCCGATCTTGTAAAAGGGGGATCTCTTGCGGTTATCGACGTAAGCACTATCCGGAACCGTGATGTACGATCGGCTATTGTTGGTTTTATTGCAAAGGATATTTACCATAAAAGACTGGAAGCAAGGCGTTCATATGAGAGGATGCTTATGGGTGACAGGACCGTTGGGAAAGGAATTCCTATGGTATGGATGTTCATCGATGAAGCCCAGCAATTCGTGCCCCGCGAGGGAAGCACGCTGGCTTCAGATATCCTCATAAACGAATGGTTGAGGCAGGGCCGCCAGCCTGGCTTGTCACTGGTCATGGCAACACAGCGCCCCTCTTCTCTTCATCCGGATGTGATGTCCCAGTCTGATATTGTGATCTGCCACAGGCTTACATCCAGGGAGGATATCATTGCTCTTGAATCAGCCAGGCCTACTTATATGAGAGAGGATTTCGGCGAATCACTTCGAAAAATGGGAAATGAAAGGGGAACTGCCCTTGTGGTGGATGATACCACCGAGACAGCTCATATTATACGGATGAGGCCCCGCTTAAGCTGGCACGGTGGCAGTGAGCAGCTTGTGGACATCGGATGATTGCTTCATCCTTTTCAGCAGAAAAAGCATCTTTTTTCCTCGGATTCTTAAAATTAATTATATAAGGACTGAAACGAAGATTATCATATCAGATGGATAACCCATCTGCTGAACAACCATTGCTCTAAAAGTTACTAATCTATTAACTCCAGTATTGTAATACAGCATATCATAGCATATCGTGTTCTAATCCAAGTTTTCAGAACTTGGGCATTTATAAATTAAACTTTTAAACAACGGATAGTGATCCGATGAAAACACATCTTAAAAGACAGCAAGACATTGCAGAGAAAATTAATCCTGACGTCGTCATTTCTAACTGGAAAGACTGGAAATGGCAGGTCAAGCATTGTGTCAGAGATATAGCCACCTTTGAAAAACTGCTTAATATCGAGTTTGAACCTGAAGAGAAAGAAGCACTCAAGTCCACGCTTGAAAAATTCCCCTTGTCCATAACACCTTACTATCTTTCACTTATCGAAGTTGAAGACATAAATAACGATCCCATATTCATGCAGGCATTTCCCTCACCAAAGGAACTGATAGTTTCAGAGGATGACATGCACGATCCCCTTTCCGAGGACAAGGATAGTCCTGCACCAGGAATAACGCACAGGTATCCTGACAGGGTGCTTTTCCATGTGAGCAACGTATGCGCTATGTACTGCCGGCATTGCACTCGCAAAAGAAAGGTAGGAGATATTGATCATATTCCTGACAAGTATATTGTGCAGCAGGGAATCGATTACATTGCAAGCAATCCCTACATAAGGGATGTGCTTCTGTCCGGCGGGGATCCGTTCATGCTTCCGGATGACTATCTTGACTGGATACTCACGGAATTGCGCTCAATATCTCATGTAGAGGTTATAAGGATAGGTACAAGAACTCCTGTAGTACTACCTTACCGCATAACCGATGAACTTGTGAGTATGCTGAGCAAGCATCATCCTATATGGGTGAATACTCATTTCAACCATCCCCGTGAGATCACATCCTCTTCCAAGGAAGCCTTGAGAAAACTGGCAGATGCTGGTATACCTCTGGGGAACCAGACCGTACTTCTCAGTGGGGTCAACGATTGCTATAGGATATTGAAGCGACTTTTCCACAAGCTTGTGGCAAATCGTGTGCGTCCATATTACCTGTACCAGTGCGACCTTTCCGAAGGCCTGACACATTTCAGGACATCTGTCGGGAAAGGCATTGAGATCATGGAAAACCTTATCGGCCATACAAGTGGTTTTGCAGTTCCCAGGTACGTGATCGATGCGCCTGAAGGAGGAGGTAAGATACCTATACTTCCTTCCTATATGATATCCAGGTCCACCCATAAAGTAATCCTCCGTAACTACGAAGGGGTGATCACATCCTATAAGGAGCCTAAAGAATACAGGCCTGTATATTGTGACCGCGATTGTGAGGAGTGTAAGCTCCAATTAAAACTTGATGATGCACCTGAATACCGATCAGTAGGAATCGCAGAGCTTCTTTCAGATAGTGAGAAAACGCAGAGCCTGATCCCTGGAAATACGATACGGGTGGAGAGAAGGTCCATTGACTGATGCTATAATACGTCTGGGTGATTCGGTAGTCCAGCACGGCAGGCATAATGACAGGGTGTACCTGATGAGCCTGTCCTCTTCGGATTCTGACCCTATACATCCGGTACTTGAAGCTGTGGAGTCTCTGGCATCTGAAAACAGCTATTCGAAGATATTCTGCAAAATCCCTTCCTCCCTGAAGGATGATTTCCTCTCAGGAGGATATGTGGAGGAAGCACATATACCAGGCTTTTTCGGCGGTTCAGAGGATGCAAGCTTCATGTGCAGGTATCTTTCTCAATACCGTATGTATGATGAAAGCTCTGAGGAGAATTGCAAGGTCCTGAATATTGCGCTGGGGAGACAGGATGAAGAAAAAGAGGTCAGACTTCCGATGAATGCCAGTTGCGATATCTGTACCCCTGCTGATGTGGTGGAGATGGCCGGTGTTTTCACGGAAGTGTTCCCCACTTATCCATTTCCGGTGTTCGACCCGGAGTATCTTTTACAGACTATGACAGAAGGCTTTGTGTACTTCTGTATCAGGACTGAAGGCAGGATAGTTGCACTGTCATCCTGTGAGATGGATACTGAGAACATGACTGTGGAGATGACGGATTTTGCGACGCTGCCTTCATATCGGGGCAGGGGTTACTCGCACTTTCTCCTTAACGAGATGGAACGGGAGATGCTCAGGCGTGATATGCGTGTAGCTTATACCATCGCAAGAGCTCGTTCTTACGGGATGAATATAGTGTTCTCGAGTAACTCCTACAGGTATGCAGGAACCCTTGTAAACAATACGAACATCTCGGGCGGGTTTGAAAGCATGAACGTCTGGCACAAGAAGCTCTGATCAGACACTATATATGCCGTCCTTGATACTTTTGGTGATTATCTCGACACTGTAGTTCTGGATAGGTATCTCCTGCAGGAGCCTGTCGTTAATGAAATCAGTAAGGTCTTCTTCATCATCGAAAAGCCCGAAAGCTTTTATTGAGTATTGCCCTGTTGTCTGATATATCTTTATCAGGTCTTCGATCTCGGCCAGTTTCCTGATGCTGGTCTTTATCTGTTTGTTCTCCAGTTCAAGGTTGAAGATGGCAAAAGTCTTTTTCCCGAACTTTCTGGGATTGAGCAGGACGACATAGTTCTTTATGTATCCTTCTTCCTCCAGTTTTTCCAGCCTGTACCTGACACCATTCTCACTAAGACCGACCTTCTTGGCTATCTCAGAGATAGGTATCCTGGCACCATTCTGTAGGATAGAGAGTATTATCAGGTCTTTTTTGTTCACCATTGATAATAAGTAATGGGTACTAATATTAAGGCTTTATTAAGTCTCTCTTGTATCTGCCTGTAATATTTATACAAAAGTTCTTTTTAACCATTACCATTTAGTATGATAGTATGTATTATATGCTCTCAACGTTGACTATGATAATCTAAGTTTCAATCCGGTGTTAAAATGAAAGGAAGAGTCTGGAAATTCGGAGATGATATAGATACGGATGCTGTTATTCCCGGTAGGTATCTTATCCTCAATACCCCAAAAGAACTTGCAGCCCATGCCTTTGAAGGCGTGAGGCCGGAATTTGCAAAGCAGGTAAAAGAAGGCGATATTATCGTCGCAGGGAATAACTTTGGTTGTGGCTCCTCAAGGGAACACGCACCTATAGCCCTGAAGGGTACTAAGATATCTTGCGTGATAGCCAAATCCTTTGCACGTATCTTCTTCAGGAACTCCATCAATATCGGTGTAGCACTTCTCGAATGTCCTGACACCGACAGGATATTGGATGGTGACGAGCTGGATGTGGACTTTGCAACAGGTGTTATCACCAATGTAACAAGGAATGAAAAATATCAGGCAACTCCGCTTCCTGACTTCGTAAGGGGTATCATGGACGCCGGCGGCCTGATAGAATATACCAGGAAAACCATCTGATTCCATTATAACGATTAAGGAGAATAACATGACACAATATAAGATCCCGGTAATACCCGGTGACGGTATCGGGCCAGAGATCATTGCTGAGGGCTGCAAAGTTATCGATGCGGCAGGAGAGAAGTTTGGCTTTGATGTAGAGTGGACCGAGTATCCACATGGGGCTGACCACTACCTGAAAACAGGTGAGCTTATCTCCGAGGATACGCTTGCAGAACTCAATAAGAACCCTGTGATCTACCTGGGTTCCATAGGTGACCCAAGGGTGGCACCCGGTGTCCTTGAGAAGGGTATACTGCTAGCTGCCAGGTTCTATTTCGATGAATACGTGAACCTGCGCCCGATCAAGTTGCTTGAGGGAGTCTGGACACCTATCAAGGACAAGACGCCCAAAGATATTGACTTTGTAGTTGTCAGGGAAAATACAGAGGACTTCTATATCGGCATAGGTGGAAAAGCCAGCCGTGGAACCAGTAAGGATCTGTTGGAAGTCTCCAGGAGCCTTTACTCAGCCAAGTTTGGTCTTGACATTGAGACCGACAGTGAGGAAATAGCCTACCAGATAGGCATGATCTCAAAGGAAGGTACCCAAAGGGTCATCGAGTATGCATTCGACCTGTCTGAAAAGAGGGGGAAACATGTATCCTCTGTTGACAAAGCAAACGTGCTCTCTGACATCTATGGCTTCTGGAGGAAGGAATTTGAGGCTGTCTCAGCTAAGCATCCCGGAGTGACCACTGATTTCAATTATGTGGATGCTATGACCATGTGGTTTGTGAAGAATCCTGAGTGGTTTGACGTGGTCGTAACACCTAATATGTTCGGTGACATCATCACTGATCTTGGTGCAATGGTCCAGGGCGGACTCGGACTGGCTCCGGGAGGTAACATCAACCCCAACGGTACCAGCATGTTCGAGCCTATCCATGGTTCGGCACCCAAGTACAAGGGCCAGAACAAGGTTAACCCTATAGCCACTATCTGGGCAGGTGCCATGATGATGGAGCAACTCGGTGAAAAAGAAGCTGCAGATTCTATCGTTTCTGCCATTGAGACCAACATCCTTGATGCCAAGGTAAGGACCTATGATATGGGCGGTTCTTCCACCACTTCCGATGTCGGCAGCGATATCGCAAGGATAGTACTGGGCAAATAACTTCCTTACTTGCATCCGAAAGGGTGCAATCTATTTTTTCTTCTATTTTTCTATGTTGTTTACCGCAAACTCTACAGTTAGCGCTCGTTTTCAATTAATACCTCATCATCATTATAACCATTATATACTAATGTATAGATATTTTTAAATACAAGTAACATCACTTTAAGTTATAACTGACATTGATATATCAGCTACGGGGGGAAAGGATTTGAGTCCTGCTCTAATCTGGTGCGTTGATTCCCTGCTGATAATTTGCTTATTGAGGTGCATGTAATGGTAAGATCAATTGAAGACCTTGAAAAGGACCTGGATACGATGAACGAGATGTTCCGAAAATATGTGAAAATCTCTCAGCATTACCAGCAGCAGGTCGATAGCGCGAACATACCTGAAGAGCAGCGTAAAGCACTGCTGGAAAAGCTAACACAGGAAAATGAAAAAGTACAGAAGGCAAAGTTACAGATAGATACCTTCGAGAGGACTATCCGGACACTGAAAGATTCCAGGGAAAAATTGAAAGAAGTCATCCACAAGACTGAAAAGCCGGATTACGAGAAACCGGAATATCTTGTGGCTTATAACTGAAATTACATTTTTATGACAATGTTCATCCTCTGATGCGGGTGCCCAAGTGGGCTCCTTTCAGAGGTTCGGTCATTATACTTTCCTGGATGATTGCCTGCAGTACGTCCTGGGCGTCGCTGCCATCCATCACTATGGTTTCTATGTTACAGCGCTCAATGATCTTTGCTGCAAGAGGGTCGACAGGTGACTTGGACCCGGCTTTCATTTCGATGGTCATGACGATGTTGACAAGTTCCTTTGGTGACATTACTTCATACTTTCTTGCATCCGTATATTGCTTTGGATCTGCGGTGTATACGCCGTCAACGGCTGTTGCGATAACGAACAGGTCAGCCCTTAGGTATTCTGCCAGTATGGCTGCAACCGCATCAGTTGTCTGCCCGGGGATGACACCTCCCATAACAACTATCTTCCCTGAGGACAGAGCTTCCCTGGCTTCCACATAGTCATGTGGTGGCTGAGGATAGGCTTCATTTCCCAATGCCGATATGAGTAGCTTTGCATTCAGACGGGTTATGTCGATACCGATATAATCACATTCTACTTCATTACACCCGACGCTGCGCGCCGCATCGATATAATCACGTGCAGCAGTTCCGCCGCCTGTTACAACTATTATGGTGTTTTCCTTTGCAAGTTCTTTAAGTGCAACAGCATACGCCCGAAAACTTTCCGGCTTCAGATCCTTTGCTAGAATGGATCCACCAACAGATAATACGACCAGCATGATAATCTTTAGTCGTTAACGCTTTCTTTGGCTTAAAAGTATCGCCACCGCTCCAAGGGCAGCAAGAGCTGCCATGAATGAAAAACCAGGAACAAGGGATGTTATTGATAAGGGTGAGAGGTTCTTTGCCATGCTTTCGCTATGGAGGATACCGCCGTTGTAAAGGCCATGTATCTTTATGTCCTCTCCCGGTTTAAGGTCAGTTGCCCCGTAATAGAATATCCGGATGTGTTCATTTGTCCCTGTTTCAGCAACGATGGCCGTATAGCGTCCCACTGACAGCTCTATACTTGTAAGGTTCCCTGTGACAGTGACATATTTGCCGTTATACGAGGCCGGATTCCCGTTTATGTCACTTATATTGACCTGTCCCACGTCCTGTACCGGATAGCGCAGCACGTAGTTAGGGTACATGATATCATCTCCGATTGGATTATGCTTGAATTCGCCGGTGAGCATAATCTGCTCTCCCTGTTCAAAACCGTTGAAAAGTCCAATCTTTGTAACATCGGTCTTCAAAACTATATCGCCATCTGCAAGAACTGCGGAATATTTGCTGATCTCAGAAAGGTTGCCTACGACACTTATTTTACGGTAGGCCGTGGTACTGTCATATACCGAAGGTTTCTCAATGAGCTTTGAGATAGGTACTATCTCGAGTTCGAACATCGAGGCATTTGCAAAAGTGGCAGTACATGCGATAAGAAGCAACAAGATAGCTATCACTCTGAATGTACTGCCTTTTTTCAATATATCACCTTAGAGTTTTCCCATCTTGTGTAGGAGTTCAGCATTAAGCACACTTGCACCTGCAGCTCCGCGAACGGTGTTGTGTCCCATTGCTGTGTAGCGGATACCCTCTCTTATCCTGCCAACTGTGATGCTCATGCCCTTGCCCATATTCCTGTCAAGGCGGGGTTGTGGCCTGTCCAGCTCGTCTCTGACGATGAGGACCTGCTTTGGTTCTGTCGGGAGATCTCCCAGTTTTGGATTGAAATCAAGAAATACCTGCCTGACCTGTTCAGGGGTCGGGTTGTCTGTCATCTTCGCCCAGATGGCTTCTGTATGGCCGTCCATAACAGGGACTCTGTTGCATGATGCACTGATCATGATGTCCGCAGGGATAATTTCAGACCCGTCAAACTCTCCCAGAAGTTTCAGTGGCTCGGTTTCCATCTTTTCTTCTTCGCCACCGATGTATGGGATTATGTTGTCCATTATTGCCATAGAAGCAACGCCGTCATAACCTGCGCCGGATACGGCCTGCATAGTGGCAACCTGAACTGATTCAAGTCCAAATTGCATAAGAGGCTTGAGGGTAGGCACCATGATAATGGTCGAACAGTTAGGATTTGTCACAATGTATCCGTCCCATCCGCGGTTGTCCTGCTGTACGTCTATCAGCCCGAGATGGTCAGCATTGACCTCTGGTACTACCAGGGGAATATCTTTTTCCATCCTGTAAGCAGATGCATTGCTTGCTACCACAAAGCCTTCTTTTGCAAACTCTGCTTCAACTGTTTTGGCAAAGCTTGAAGGCATTGCTGAGAATACAACGTCAGCATCAACTTTTTTTGGATCAACTGGCACGATCTCCATGTCTGTTACTATATCAGGCATTTTGCTTTCAAGCCTCCAGTTGGCTGCTTTAGCATACTTCTTGCCTGCACTCTTCTCTGATGCTGCAAGACATGTGATCTCGAACCATGGGTGGTTCTCCAATGCCTGTACAAATCTCTGTCCTACCGCGCCGGTAGCACCCAGGATACCTGCTCTGATCGTTTCTGGCATAACCTTTCCTCGGGGAATGATAAAAAGTTTAAAAGTTTAAAAATAGGAAATCCCGGAATAAGCAGTGTGCTTATTCCATTTTGATTGCGTCTGTCGGGCACACGTCAACACATGCACCGCAATCCAGACATTCGTCTGCAACTACGACTGCAATGTTGTCACCATTCATGCTTATCGCTTCTGAAGGACATTCATCAACGCATGTTCCGCAACCTACACACTCATCGACAATTATTATTGCTACCATTTTAGTTTTCTCCTTTTACATTCGATCTGCAATTGTATACTAGTCTTCACTATATTAGTACAAATCTACACTCTATCATAACAGAAATGAAATAAAAAGTTATCGTTGCTCATCTAAAAAAGGCACGCGTTCGGAGGATAATGTACCTTTGCTTTTGATTCTCCCTATGCTATTTCTTTTAAATATTTGTTGTTTAAAGCATATTTATCATTGAATTAAGGTAAAATTATAATAAATTCATTAAGCAAAATTCATATAGTTGCATTTAAACGTCTCACTATGAAAAAAACATTGCCTGCAACTCTTGGACCCTCCGATATAAGTACAAATAATACTGCCATCTCTCCGGTAATCGGTATCGTATTACTGATACTACTCACACTTTTACTTGCAGGTATCACCGTTTCTTCGGTTTATGGGAAAGACTATTCGTCTTCACTGCAGCCTGCCCCGATGGCAGTGATAGAAGTCGAGAGCGTGGTGGGCGGGGTGCCATATATAGGGTATCCCAATGGTATAGGGTATGAGAAAAACCTTATTGTTTTTCAACATACTAGCGGGAGCCCTTTGCACACAAACTCTACATATATCATAATTACTGGCGAAGGTGCCAGTACTATAGGTGCGTGGCCTCATAACACAATACCCAAGGGGGAGTTATTCATCAGATATGAAAATCTTGAATACGGTGGGAAAGCTTCACAATATGCTTCACGGAATCCGGACCTGTCTGACGGCGTTTGGTCTGCGGGGGAACGACTTCTTCTGAACGGCAAGGACAGCATAGGTGGAAATGCGGCATCTTCCGTACTTGTAAATATCAAAGGCATGAGCAGTACTTCCGACAATTATGGCCTCAAAGAAGATAGTGTCATCACTATAAAAGTGTTTGACCGGGACACTAACAAGATCATCGCTGAGGCAAAGCACAAAGTCACTCCTGCAAAGTGACATTATTATCAAAACCGTTTAAGTAATGTGAGGTCATAGGAGTGTTCAATGAGCGAGAAACGCGGTTATATGAAATATTTCCCCAAGGGCACCTGCTACCCTAATCAGCAGGACGCGATGGATAAGATACATACCTCATTGATGAACAAGGAGATCATCCTGTTCGAGGGAGCCTGCGGTACTGGCAAGACCCTCAGTGCGCTTGCACCATCACTGCATGTGGGCAGACAACTCCAGAAGACCGTGATAATTGCAACTAATGTACATCAGCAGATGGTACAATTCATTAATGAGGCCCGCGAGATAAAACAATCAAACGAGGTCAAAGTGGCTGTGGTCAAGGGCAAGACCAGCATGTGTCCAAATGGTGTGGACTACGATGAGTGTGCCCTGAAAAGAGACAACACTTTTGAGTTGCTTGAAACAGAGCGCGAGATAGCCTTGAAAAAGCAAGAGATGAAATCTGCGAGTGAGAACTACAAGCGTTCAAAGGATCTCTCGCTGGTAGCCCTGCGTGATGCCCTTGCAAAAGAGCTGGACGTTGCAGAGGAAAAGATGAAAGACATGAGGGACAGGTCCTGCAACCATCTGTACGAAGTCCTGCGTTCAGACAGTGAATCCTTCAGGCAGTGGCTCTTTGCGGATGTGCGCACACCGGAAGAGGTGAACGACTACGCTTTCCAGAAAGGAATGTGCGGGTACGAGCTGCTCAAGCGCGAGCTAAAGCATGCTGACTTTGTGATCTGCAACTATCACCATGTATTGAATGCAGATATCTTCTCCACGGTCCTGAACTGGCTGGAAAAGGAGCCACAGGATATTATCGTTATCTTTGACGAAGCCCATAATATCGAGTCTGCTGCAAGATCACACTCATCGATAACCATCACGGAGCATACGATCGACAAGGCCATTTCGGAGATCGAGGCCAATCTTGACCAGATGCCTGATGGTGGTGCTCACAACCTTTTCAAGATACTGCTCAATGTGATAAGGGACACTTACACCTCACGTTTCAAGTTCGGGGAGCGGGAGCGGGTTGGAAGGAACTGGTATGATATACGCATAAGCGATCCCTATGAGCGCAACGACATGATAAGCGGTAAGTTCCTCAAGCTTGCAAAAGAGGCGGGATTCGGAGATGAGCCCGATATACAGATCAATCTCTCGGAAGCAAGTGCTTTTGGTTCCATGCTTGATGAGAACTATAAAGACCAGTACAAGAAAGGTCTCAGCAAGGTCCTGAAAAAATCCCATATACGCTACACCGCGGATTTCCTTTCCTCATACCTTGTGCTCGCGAACAATCTCAGCTACTATCCCATACTCAATGTAAAAAGGGATATGAATGATGATATATACGGCCGTGTGGAGCTTTTTACATGCATTCCCAAGAACGTTACCGAGCCGCTCTTTGAGTCGGTGTTCTCGGCTATACTCATGTCTGCGACATTGCGTCCCTTTGATATGGTGAAGTCAACCTTCGGCATCCGCAGGGATACCTGTGAAATAGCCTACAGCACATCTTTTCCTCTGGAAAGGCGCCTGACAATTGCGGTATCTGTTCCGCCTCTTTTTGCAAAGAACAGGGATGATCCGCACACTTCCCAGGCAATTGAGGAAACTATTTTTGATGCGGTGGAGAACACTCCAGGCAACATCATCATCTTCTTCCAGAGCTACTTTGAGGCCAAACGTTACTATGGCAAACTGAACGAGCAGCTCGATATACCCGTTTTCCTTGATGAGGTGGGTGTCTCATCCCAGGAAGTAAGGGAGGAATTCTTTAAAATTGGTGAGCAGAATGGAAAAGCTGTGCTGGTGTCATATTTGTGGGGCACGCTCAGTGAAGGTATAGACTATCGTGATGGCAGGGGGAGGACCGTCATAGTCGTAGGCGTGGGATATCCGGCCCTGAATGACCGGATGAATGCTGTTGAATCGGCATACGACCACATGTTCAGCTATGGTGCAGGATGGGATTATGCGGTGCAGATACCTACCATACGCAAAATCCGGCAGGCTATGGGAAGGGTCGTGCGCTCGCCCGCTGACTATGGTGTAAGAATATTGCTGGACGGGCGTTTCCTGACAGATGCTCCCAGGAAGTTTGGTAAGTTCTCTGTTTTTGAGGTATTCCCACCCGAGGAAAGAGAGGAGTTCATAAACGTGGAACCTGAGAAAGTAAAATACTCTCTGCTTAACTTTTTCCAGGATAACAGGACTTAAAATCCGTATAATTCTCCAGATACACTTTTTTAGTAGAAGTATCAATATTAATTCAGGAAGAAATTCTTCTTCAGTTAAAAGGGGTTGTAATATGGCACTTGAAGATGTAATTAAAGGGGTATCCTGTGAACTGGAACGACTTGTGAATACAAAGACCATCATCGGGGAGCCGATGGTATTTGGGGCCAACACCATCATACCTGTAAGTAAAATCTCTTTTGGATTCGGTACAGGCGGTGGAGAGGGGAAGACGAAAGGAGAGGACGAAGGTTTTGGTGGCGGCGGAGGAGCTGGTGCCAAGATCGAACCAGTTGCATTCATCCTGATCTCTCCCGAAGGTGTAAAGTTGATGCCGGTCTCGGGCAAAGCCGATATAGGCCAGATTATCGATTCTGTCCCGGATCTTATCGATAAGATGAAGTCCATGAAGGACAAGGTCAAAAAGGGAAAAGATGGCGGAAACCAGGATGCAGGCCAGATGCCGGAAGAGGAATGCGAGATCATAATTGAGCCAGTCGAAAGAAGATAAGGCTAAGCCTTTCTTCTTTCCATACTTATTATAGGTGAGAGGGGCCTATGATCCTGGAAACAATCATATTATTGATAGCGTTGCTGATACTCTTGGTCCTGTTTGTTTCATTCCATGTACTACTTGAGGCTGATAAGGCCGGGAAGCAAGCATCTTACAAGGTAAAGATAAAATGGCTCTTCCTGAGTTATACCATCAACACCCGTATGATAGGCGGCCCGGATGAGCCTGTTAAGGGTGAGATCCTAGGGGAGCCTGTACCCTGTAAGGTCCGTGAAGGCCCGGAGTCCAGGGAATGGGAGAAAGATCTCTCCCAAGGAAAGATTCTCGGGGCTGAATCCACAGAAGACCAAAAACCTGCTGATGAAGATGTTATAGGTCTGAAAAAGGAAAAAAAGCAGAAATGGACCTTCAGAAAGATAGTCAATCTTGCCCGGATGCTTCTAAGTCCTGTACTCCGGCTTGTTGAAGATATTTTGAAGGCTATACACATATCGGAGATGAAATTCAATCTACTGTATGGTTTAGATAATCCGGCCGATACAGGAATAGTAAGCGGCTACATATATGCTCTCAGGGGCTACCTGAACACCCAGTACGAGAGAATCAGGCTATACGCAGAGCCGACCTTCACAGAGGAGAAAATGGATATGCACATGCTTGCCGACGTGAGTTTCAGGGTAGTGAACCTGTTGCCTGCGGTTGTGACATTCCTGCTCAACAGAGATGTAAGGCGGGTCTCATGGGCGCTTATCAGGAAAAAGGAGCTTCCTGGTTGAAATACTTCACTTGAGTGCTAATGTTTAATAGTATGCTGAACTGATAGACATCTTCATGATCAGAATAACGTCACCTTCCAGGTTACATCTGACACTTATCGATATGAACGCATCGCAGGGCCGGATAGATGGCGGTGCGGGCATATCGCTGAGTTCTCCTCAGGTGGTCATATCAGCACAAAAGTCTGATGTGGTAGAGGTCACAGGCGGACCCATACTGAAGGACAGGATAGAAACTGCAGCCAGGAAGGTTCTTCCTGACGGTGAGGGTGTACGTATAGTTATTGAAGAGGACATGTTCGCACACGTTGGCCTTGGTTCAGGGACCCAGGCAGCATTGTCAGCTGCAGCTGCTGTAAATGAACTTTACAGCCTCGGGATGAGTGTGCGGGAGCTTGCAATCGCCGCAGGTCGCGGAGGTACGTCCGGTATAGGTGTAGCTTCTTTTGAGACCGGCGGTTTTATCGTTGACGGGGGCCACAGATTCAGTGACAAGGGCTCTTTCTCACCGTCATCTGCGAGCAGAGCAGACCCGGCACCGGTACTTTTCAGGCATGACTTCCCCGACTGGGAAATAGTACTTGCTCTTCCGGATGTACAGGGTGCCTATGATGCAAATGAGGTTGATATCTTCCGCAAGGCCTGCCCTGTACCTCTGGAACAGGTGCAGGAACTATCCCATATTATTCTTACGAAAATGATGCCCGCTGTAATTGAAAAAGATATTGAGGCTTTTGGACATGCTGTTAATCACATACAGGGGCTGGGCTTCAAGCGATATGAAGTGGAACTGCAGCATCAGGTTGTAAGGGATGTGATGGCACTTATGCAGGAATCAGGTGCATACGGGGCAGGTATGAGCTCGTTCGGACCTGCAGTGTATGCGGTTGTGGACAATAAAGAGGATGCTTCCAACATTATGCAGGATGCACAGGACCTGCTGGATAGTACTATCGGTGGGAAGGTTATGATCACAAGGGCAAACAATACGGGCGCAGAAATAAAGGAGGTATAGGCCTGGAATTCATTGCATGGTTTGGCAGGCTTAACGTCAACGAACAGGGAGAGGTAACGGACTGCCAGCTTTTCGGGAAGGACCCGGCTGAGCTGGCTGAGAGGCTTCTGGCAGTGCAGGAGAGCGGCCAGAGTGCCGCGCTGCAAGACCTTGACCTGAGGCAGGCTGCTATTGACTCCTGTTTTGTTGAACTGGATGAAGAGTATGATATCCTCCTGCGGGAAGTCTGTATAAGAGCGGCCAAGAGCAGGATATCAAGTAATGATACCGATGACAGACGCATCATACAGGCGGTCCAGGCGCTGGATGATATCGACAGGAACTCCAATGAGCTCAGTGAACGCCTGCTCGAATGGTACGGCGCCTATTTCCCTGAGCTGGAGCTGACGGGCGAGCCACTGGCACGGTTTGTTTCCACTTTCGGTTCGCGGGCAAATGTGCCTGAAAGCCACCCGATGTTTGTGAAGGCGTCAATGTCCATGGGCTCTGAACTCTCTTTTGCAGATGAGGAACTGCTGAGAACCTTCGCCCTGAACATCTGCAGTCTCTATGACACACGCAGGCACATCGAGAGCTACATCGTGACGGCTATGGGCTCCCTGGCACCGAACCTGTCAGATATTGCAGGTGCACTGCTTGGAGCCAGACTGATAAGCATGGCTGGAAGCCTGCAGAAGCTTGCCAGTTTCCCTTCGAGCACAGTGCAGGTCATAGGCGCACACCGAGCTCTCTTCAAGCACCTTCGGGGCAATACACCACCTCCAAAGCATGGCATAATCTTCAATAACGTTGTTATCAAGAACGCACCCTGGTGGCAGAGGGGTAAACTTGCCAGATCTTTTGCTTCAAAGATAAGCCTTGCAGCAAGGACGGACTTCTATACAGGCAAGCGGGATCCATCTATCAGGGAAAGCATGGATAAGAAACTGAACGCTATTCGCGCAGCTAATCCCTCTCCGCCTAAAAGGGAGTCAAAACCTGCGGGGAAACCCGGTTCCAGAGGCAAAAGCAGAAATAAGAAAGGAGGCAGACGATAATGCCGGTTGAAGAATTGAGTGACGGTATATTCCGTATTAATATCGATGACAGGGAAATGCTTGCCACGAAAAACCTCGTGTCGGGAATCAGTGTGTACGGTGAGCGCCTGATTGTTGAGGAAGGCGTGGAATATCGCCAGTGGGACCCCAACAGAAGCAAGCTCGGAGCCATGGTGCTCAAGAATTTTGAGATTCCCCTTCATTATGATTCCACGGTGCTCTACCTTGGAGCAGCATCGGGCACTACAGTAAGCCATGTCTCCGATATACTTCGGGATGGCCTGGTCTACGCGGTGGAATTCTCCCCCCGTACCATGCGTGACCTGCTGCAGCTCTGCGACCAGCGCCCCAACATCATCCCGATACTCGCAGACGCCAACAAACCCCAATCCTACACCCACATAGTGGAAAAAGTGGATGCCATTTTCCAGGACGTGGCCCAGCCCAACCAGGCCGAGATAGCCGCCGTCAACTCAAAGTACTTCCTCGAACAGCACGGTCACCTCATGCTCTCCATCAAGTCAAGAAGCATCGACACAGTAGCCAGCCCCAAACGCATATTCAAGGAAGAGGTCCAGAAACTGGAAACTGGCTTTGATGTGGAGTTCGAAGTATTGCAGAGAAAAGAACTGGAGCCCTTCCACGAGGATCACCTGGGTCTGGTGGCGCGGATGTTCGTGGAAGATGAGGAATGAGCTGAAACTGCTTATGGGGTATACTCCTCTTAGACTTAAAGCCAACATGACCGCCCGCCGCAGGCGGCAATTCCATTTTTCCGATACTTTTAATGCTCTTCAATTTTCAGCATGTTTTTCTCAGGATTGCCTTTCCTTTTTCAGAAACTCTTCGGAATCGACATTTTCCCATACTTCTTTATGAAGGCCACGAAGTATGTCAGTGTAATTTCCAATCTTCTTTAAAAGAATCAGTTTATCCCCTTCAATCTGAACAAGAATCTCATCATTTGTTTTAAATGTATTTTCTTTATAAGTTCTTCAGGGAGGGCAATTGTATGTTCACTGCTGAGTCTGACAATTGTGTTCATAATCCCTCGCAGTCATAATTACTTTTATAAGTTAAATGTTTCTCAATAGCAACGATGAGTCATTTTTACTATGGCTCATTTGAACATCTGTTTAAGGCCGCCAATACAGACTTGTTTTTTGACGTCTATTTGGTTTACTAAGCCAAATATAATCAGTTTATTTGGCCTATTAGACCAAATATGCTTATTAATCTTGTTTTATGCCTACATATGGCCAAATAGTATCGACACCATCGCTAATCCAAAGAAGATTCAAGGGCAAGGTCAGCAAACCGGGAAGCGGCTTTGGGATGGTATTCTAGGTATTCAAAAGGAAAAAGCTTGGTGTGTTCCACGAGGATAGAATTATATCTCAAAAGATTGATGTGTTGTAGATGCTTTTGCCATCTCCTTTTCCAATTTATCGATTGCATCTTCACAAGTTTCCGGCACTTGCTTCAGAGGATTTACTGAATGAGTTAGACTAAGCAACTGGTCTGATATGAACACCAGCATATGAAAAAAAGAAAACTATAATAAAAAAGAAAAAGTAAAGAGAGGAATTAAGCTGTGACTGCCTTTTGAGGCTTTTCCTCTGCAGCAGGAACAGCTTCTGCATCTTCTCTTGTAAGGGCTGCGATCAGGCATCCTCTTGCAATTGAATAGATCGGGTCCTTAGAATCAGCTGTGGTAGACCTGTTCCTTTTGACTTTCGAGACATTTATGGGGAGGTTCGCTTCTGATATCCTCTTTTCGAATACGTCCAGGAATCCCCTTGCACGGCTGCTGCCACCTGCGACGGCTATTGGGAATTCGACATCTGGGGGTGCTACTTCCAGGAGTTTCTTCTTCAGGTTGGCAATGATGTAAGTTATCAGGGCGTCATAATAGAGAGCGAGTGCACCCTGGATGCTTCCGATCTCATAGTCGGAGTTGAACGAGAAGTCGGTTTCCTTAATTGCCGTTACTCTCTCGTTAGGTACGCCTGTGGCGCTGGAGACCTGTTCGTCTATCCAATCCCCACCTCTTGCAATACTGAATGAGACTATTGGAGTTGCAAGATAAGCGACAGTAATGTTTGTCATACCTGCGCCCACACTTATACCGATACCTGTGAAGTTGAAGTCGCCGAGTTCCGAGAACACAACAGCCAATCCCTCATCTATCAGGTTTGTCTGGTAACCCACTCTCTTTGCCAGGGCTTCAACGGTTTTGCTGTGATACAGGACATTGACTTTGCTGTCAACAGGACTTGCAGGGACTGAGATATAAACGATCTCTCCTTCCTTCTCAGGCTTACCTAGCACTCTTTCAATGATCAGTTTGATCATCGGTATGGACTCTTTCTCATCGGGACTGATGATGCCCTGTTTCATCGGTCTTCTGATGGGCTTGTTGAATACGTTCGAAAACTTAAAAGCATCTTCACCAAGCACGTTGATGGTCTCATCCTTCTGCGTGTAAAGTATCTTGGCGCTGTCCAGCATGTTTTGTGCCAAGTCGCCAGCTTCCATTTTCAAAAATGCGTTCCTCTGTTGTGCAAATGTAATGGAATCGCCCTTTCCTTTCTCTGCACAGATAATGTTCATTGTTCCGACGTCCAATCCTTTTGCCATATTTACCGCCTCATAGAGTTCAATTTCATCTTAAGTTTGTTTGACATCTTCTTGTTCTGTTCTTCTGTCTGCTGCTTCATTGTTGCACTCAGCATTTTCGTTGTCAGATCGATAGCATAATCGTTCACTTTGACCTTTCCATTGATGGCGCTTTGCAGGGATTCAACTTCTCTGATACTATCTTTTATCTCAATTCTGTCCTGCGGTGATTCTTTCAGAGTTTTCCCATGGACAAAAACCGTTTCATCTTCTTTTATATCCAGATTAAATGCAGAAAACCGGCTGCCATCGGAAAAGGATTTGTTTAAAGTCTCTTCAACTTCTTTCTCAATATCCTCTGTCGTGTAATGGCAGGCTGCATTTTCATGCAATTGCACAGAACGTTCTTCAATAAGCTTTAGCACTGCGTTCCCAAATGCATTTCCTGAAAGCAAACAGATACCAGAAGCATATGCAAAAGACACATAGCTGACAGTTGGATATACCCAGTTGCTTGTATAGGTCATCGCAAAGGAACCTACTCCAATAATCGAGAACAGAAAACCGGTTATCATGACCCCGCTGCTGTAAAGACCGTAAGGCCTGCGCTGGCTCATCATGAGGTTTATTCCAAAGAGTGTGAAGGAAAGCCCAACACCCAGAAAGCCATAAGTGGTGATTATTTCCGAGGGATCAGATGTTCTCCTGAGATGAACCATAATAGCAAACGCTATTGCACCTATAGATAAAATGAGGCCTGATAGGAATACCATTGACCCAAAATAGTATCTAAATTTAGATTCCATCACTATTATTAAATATTATGTTTAATATATAGGTTGCGCTATTATTATAAATATTATATAATTAAATACATATATATAAAAGTTATATATAAAAGTCTACTAGAGATATTCAAAAAACACTATATGCTTTTTATCACGCACGATACTGATTCAACAAATTTGCGTTTCTTAGTGACCCGTTTGTGGGTGTGCTTTGACTCTTAGAAACTCCAGAATTGTATCTCCTCTCTTCTGGAACTCGTAGCTCACCTTCTCTTCACTGATCTGGTATTCTTTATCAAAAACATGGTCAACAACTTCATCAACATACAGTGAACACCTTGAGTTCAGGCCAATTAATGGATATATTATTATAGACTCCATTGAGTATCATGTCAGCACCTCCGGAAATCTGGTTATTCTCCATTCCTCTTCCTGTTTAACCAGTTCTATCTGTTTTGTAGTTTGTTCTATTTTTGGCGAAATTTCTAGAATGTTTCCCGCGAGAACTCGAGACTTACTGTGGATTCGTTGACCCGAATATCGACCAGCGCAGCATCCTGGTCAACGTATTCTTTTGTGACCTCGATGAACTCGTACTTGTCAGGGTTCACATTCTTACATGTGCTTACGAATGCTGCAAGGTCAGTGTTTTCTTTATAAGTGTATGACATGAAGCCATAGCGTGTATCGTAATTCCCTTTCTTAAACTCGGAAGCAAACTTCTCTACTGTCCCTGAAGGGTTGTTCCCAACACCAAAACACCCGGCAGTCATAATGACCGCTTATTTTTAAATATGGACTCCCCAATTGCAATAGCTTTAATCACAAAAAGAACGGTATAGTTAACGAACGTCAACATTATAAATGCCGCCACTGTGGATATAATTACACAGTAGAACTTAAATCAACTCCTTTCCCCTTATATTAAACGGCAAGCATTACAGCTATGCCTTGAAGGATTGGGATTCCGTTAGATAGGACATTATTTAGGAGTTAGTCATGTCTCTGTCCAAAACTGGACAAAAGCTCTGGAAAGAACTAGAGAAGGAGATCGGAGAAGTAATGACCGATAACTGGGGAGCGTACGCAGAGTTTATTCCAGAGGACATTCATGCCCGGTCAAAAGCAGAAATCTATGCATCAGAATGATACAATAGCATATTCAGACATTTTCTGGCAAGATTGAGAAGAAAAACGAAGTGTTATACTAAAAGTCTTGAAATGCTAAAATACTCTTCTTCTTTTGATAAAGTATGGAGTAAAGAATTAACTATACTTAATTAACAATACCAAAATTCTATTTAATTTTAATATACTGAAAATAAAAATGGTGGTGTGAATACACCATCATTTGTTAAGCAAATATCAGTTCTTCGCCACGCATGATAATCATGTTATCCTTGATAGGGAGAAGTATCTTGCCGTAAAGTTCCCAATGGTAACTTCCATCTGCTTCGGTGACTGTCCAGATGTCATAGTTCCAGTATTCTCTGTCTCCGTTCTCATTGAGTATTGTCCATCCACTAATTCCAAAATATGTATCTGTAATGGTATCCATTGCCATTTTGATACTTTCTTCGTCATCCGGGAGGGCATCCAGGTCAACAAATGTAGCTATCCAGCAAGCATCATATGTGGTCAATGCGTAAGACTCAGGAACTCTTCCAAGCTGTTCTTCGATTCTTGGTACAATCTCCTGATATCTGTCATTCGCTCTCACGTATCCGTACATTGGTGCCTTGAGATTGGTTGCTGCAGCAAAACCGGCTGCATCATCATTGTTGATCAGTCCCTTGTTCAGTGCTATACCGTCGGTGCCATACCAGTCGACCTCTGAAAGGGCAGGATAGTTCTGGGCTAGCGTAAAGATCTCTGTTACCTCTCCATAGGAACAAAGAACCACAGCTATGGACCCCTCGTCGTATTCTGAAGTGGCTGCTACTACTTTCTCATTGAGTGACTCTACTTCTGTGGAAAGGTCCAGGTTATCTGTTTCGTATGTAACTCCTTCAAGAACTGTGCCATCAAGAATCTCCAAACTCTTTTTTATCTCATCAACGAGTCCGTTACCCCATACATCATTCCTGTACATCGGGATCACAATACTAATCTCATCTTCTTGCATGAATTTAGCCAATGCCATTCCCTGATTTATGTCATCAGGCACAAGCCTGAACAGGTTATCTTCAGGGATTCCTAAAGATGGAGCTGTTGATGCAGTACTCAGAAGGATGATTCCATTCTCGTTTGCATAGTCCAGAACAGCTTCTACCTCATTACTTGCCTGCGGGCCGATGACCATCGTTATCCCCATCTCATCAAGTTCCTTGAGCTGTTCCAGAGCCTTTTCTGGATTGCTTTCTGTATCCTTCACAATTACTTCTACGTTCTTTCCGGAACCGAGTCCTGAGAAATAGTCGTTTATATCCTTGGCTGAGACTTCAAGTGCTACCTGGCTTGCTTCTCCGATAGAGGCAAGATTTCCTGTAAGCGGTAAAAGTGCTCCAATGGTTATATCCTCAGATTCATCGGTAGCCTCTCCGGTCGATTCAATACAACCTGACCATAGAGTTGCGATAAGTAATATACCTATTAAAATACTCGTTGTTCTTTTCATTAGATCACATAAGTTCATACAGCGCATCTGTATTTATATGTTTATATTTTTATACTACTTTTAGTCTTTGTTCATTTTAATATGTTGTTGGCATCTTCCTCCTATGCAATATTTCTAAGACTAATCTCAAAACAAGATTCGGAAACTTCAGTTTGACTACATTTATTAATTTAATCTGACCATCAGCACCTACAGTAGTTTTATTTTATTCGCTTCCTAAAACAAAACATTTATCTACTCTCTTCTCATAAATGAGATTCTACTCAAATATGAGAATAACGTGGTAGATGAATGTACACAACAAAGTCCCTTAAAAAGCTGGCATTGCTCGGTGCGATCGAGAAACCTGTGAAGATATCTTCCACTGGGTTCATGCACCACATATCCGCCAGTTCTAAGACTGCTGCAAGGGTGCTCAAACAGCTTGAGGAGGAAGGTTACATTTCCCGAAAGCTTGTTGTCGGCGGACAGCTTGTCCAGCTTACAAATATCGGTATCGAGCTTCTCAAAAAAGAGTATGTTGATTACCAGCAGATATTCTGCAAAGACTATGCTGACCTTGAACTATACGGACATGTCATAACAGGTCTTGGAGAAGGGCAGTATTATATTTCAAAAGAGGGTTACATGTCCCAGTTCAGGGACAAACTGGGTTTTAAGCCCTATCCGGGAACCCTTAATGTCAGACTCGATGGTTCGAGTGCGGAGATGAGGGACAGGATAACTCTCATAAGGCCTGTAGTTGTCCACGGCTTCAGTGACGGTGAGCGCAGTTTTGGAGGAGGGAAATGCTATCAGATAGAGATAGAGGGCATCAAGGGGGCGGTCATTATCCCGGACAGGACACATTACCCGGCGGACCTGCTTGAGATAATAGCTCCTGTGAAGCTGCGGGAAATGCTACGGATAAATGATGATGACAAGGTCAGGATAGTGGTAAGGGATCCACAAAGGTGTGAATGAAGATGAGTGCGGTTACAAACGGATACAGCGAGAATATAAGCAAGGCTATAGAAGCCTTGCAAAATGGCAGAATGATACTTCTTTTCGATCTGGAAGGGCGTGAGGCTGAGACCGACTTCACGATCCCTGCGAAATCTGTCACCCCGGCTGATGTGAAATGGATGCGCAAGGATGCAGGCGGCCTTATATGTGTGGCCCTTGACCCGCAGGCCTCTGAAAAGCTGGGCCTGCCTTTCATGGCGGATGTCCTTCGGGATGCAAGCCAGAGCACTGATTCCCTGAACAACATCGTGGAAAAGGGCGGAGACCTCAAGTACGATTCACGCTCCTCATTTTCAATATGGGTCAATCACAGGGACACTCGCACAGGCATTCCTGACAATGACAGGGCACTGACCATCAATAAACTGGGAGAGATAGTCGACCGGGCCCTTGATGGTGAGATTCCTGATTTCGGTAAAGAGTTCCGTACACCAGGACATGTTGCAACCCTGCGTGCAGCAAGGACTCTTGTTCATGAACGCATGGGACAGACCGAACTATCCATTGCTCTTGCAAAGATCGCAGGCATAACTCCGGCCATGGTCGTATGTGAGATGCTTGACGATAATACCGGACGTGCGCTTTCAAAAGAAGATGCTATTAAATATGGAAAGAATCAGGATCTGGTCTTTGTCGAAGGCGGGGAAGTCGTTAAGGCTTATGATCTGTGGCTGAGCAGGGCCTGACCATCAGAAAGAGTGAAATACTGGTACGCGTATTAAGTATCATTCCCGCGGGATCGTAGGGTAGCCTGGTCCATCCTGTTAGGCTGGGGGTCTAGCGACCGGAGTTCAAATCTCCGCGGTCCCACCATTTTAATCATTTGCTGTTGAGGTGTTACACGAAGTGTTACGCCTCTTCTCGCGCTCCAGAAGCGTTATCTGGGTTGCAGATCTCCGCGGTCCCACCATTTATTCACAAAAAGTCCTGCTCAAAAAAGTATACTATAAGCCAGAAGTATCCTGGCTTAAGATCTTGTCTTAAATTGTTCCCTTTTAGTAGATCCTGTTTTTCAATCAGGCAATACAAAGCCAATAACCATGTACAGTAGTGATCTCCTGCATATCAATATCTATCAGGCCTGCTGGGTTTATGGCTCTGGTAACATTCCCTGCAATACACGGGTCTGTCGGGATCCGGTAGAAAAGGAACCTCCGTTTCCTGGCCACAGTCTGCGCACTTTGCTTTGTGCATCTCTCTTGGACCACTCGGTCTGAAACCGCCACCGCTTCTTCTGTCACTCATTATTTAATCCACCTATTTGATCAACCGGTCAAAAAGAGTGCTATTAGGATATGTTGCCCTGGTGCATTCTGTAAGAGCGATCGATACTACTATTTAGACATCTCTGGCTTAAAGAACTTTTGTCACAGTGTCTACTTAGGGTATAAGTATCTCATCAATTGCATGGATAATGCCGTTAGTGCACTCGATATCTGCTTCGACTATTTTCGCGCTATCTATTTTGAATCCGTCGTTTGATGTTATCTTTAGTACTTTACCGCTGACAGTCTCAAGTGAAGTAAAGTTCTGCAGGTCATTTGTTGTGTATTTCCCCTTAACTATATGATAATTGATTATCCCCAGCAGATATGGGTGGTCCTCAAATGATTCATCTATCACTTCGGCAGGGATTGCTTCAAAAGCCGACTCTAAGGGCGCGAACACCGTGTATGGTCCTTCCTTACTGTACTTTCCAGTAAGCTCAAGCACTTCAGCAGCTTTAACAAGGGTTGAGAATGAACCTTTCTTTCTGGCGGTATCTATCAGGTTATTCAATTCAGCCATTTTGTTTCTCCGGGTCTTAATTGTACCTTAATTGTATCTTTTCATTAAAAACCGGTTCGCTTCCGGTGCAGTTACAGAGCCTACATCGAAAAGAATAAGAACGTTCCACACAACTTCCATAAGGGTGATGATTTATAGTAGCGGTTATAGTTGCCAGGGAACTTGTCAAGAAATACAAGGACCTGGTTGCAGTAGATAATGTCAGCTTCACTATCGAGGAAGGTGAAATGTTTGGTTTTCTGGGGCCAAACGGTGCCGGTAAGACCACTACCATGCGCATGATCCAGTGTGTGTCTCCTCTTACATCCGGAAACCTGGAGATATTCGGGCTGGATGCCATGTCGCGCCCCAGGGAAATAAAGTCCCATATAGGCGTGGTTCCTCAGGAGAACAATCTCGATATGGATTTCACCGTGTATGAGAACCTCCTTGTATTCTCAAGATATTTTGACATACCCCGTGATGAAGCTGAAAGAAGGGCCAATGAACTGCTGGAATTCGTCCATCTTGAAGACAAGAAGGATACAATGACCGAGAGCCTCTCCGGAGGCATGAAACGCCGTCTTATCCTTGCCCGTGCGCTTATAAACCGTCCTAAAATGCTCATACTCGATGAACCTACGGTAGGTCTTGATCCCCAGGCACGCCATATGATCTGGGACAAGCTCCGCTCTCTCAAGAAACAGGGAGTGACAATAGTACTGACCTCACACTATCTTGATGAAATAGAAAAGCTATGTGACAGGCTGGTTGTGATGGATTATGGTAAAATCCTTGTGGAAGGCAGCCCTGCGCAGGTCATTGAAAAATATGTGGGTTCAGGTATCGTAGAAGCTGAGCACAATCCGGAACTTATCGATTGCCTGGAGAAGAAGGAGGCCAACTATGAGGTCATAGGTGACCTTGTGCATATCTACACCGACAATCCCAAACAGATAGCAGAGTACCTGACAATGGAGTGCTCTCTTTCAAAGCTGAGTGCAAGGCCGGCAACCCTTGAAGATGTCTTTCTCAAGCTGACGGGCAGGAGGCTTCGGGAATGAGGATTTCCGAGTATTTCAGTCTTCCAAAAGTCAGCTCCAAGTCTTACAAAGTCTGGCAGCGGAACAAGGACGTTTTCATGAAGGATATCAAGCTTAACTTCCTTCCTCCTTTCCTTGAGCCTCTCCTCTACCTGTCAGCTCTTGGCTTTGGGCTTGGCAGGTTTGTCGAGGACATCGACGGCGTGCCATATGCTAATTTCATCGCTCCTGCACTCATAGCTATTTCCGTGATGTACGCATCGTTCTTTGAATGCAGTTACAGTTCCTATGTGCGTATGTACTACCAGAAGACTTTCGATGCAATTATCGCAACCCCTGTAACTATTGAGGATGTGATTGCGGGAGAATTGCTCTGGGGCGCTACCAGGAGCATGGTCAATGCGGCGGTGATGATACCTGTGATAGCACTGTTTGGCTTGATAGATATAAGATATGCACTATTGATAATACCCTTCGCCTTCCTGGGAGGCTTACTCTTTGCAGCAATAGGCATGTGTTTCACCGCAGTTACTCCCAATATAATGTCTATCAATTATCCTGTACTGCTTTTTATCACTCCCATGTTCCTGTTCAGCGGTACTTTCTTCCCCCTGAGCGCACTGCCTCTGCCCGTTCAGTATTTTGCCATTGCCTTCCTTCCGCTTACACACATAGTCAACGGTATCCGCCTGATCGGGTACGGGACACTTGAACCTGTGCTCCTGTTCGATCTCGCATGGATCATAGTTGTCTGCGCTGTCCTGCTCCTGGTGTCAATAAATATGATGAAGAAGAGGCTTATCGTTTGAACCTTCATTTTTGGGAAGAATCCTCCATTTCCATGAAACGTAGCGATATCTTGATAAAATACATCACCGATTGTGTAATGATGAAAAAAAGGATCACACTGGCATTTTGCATCCTAATGTTCGTTCTATTTGCAGGGGGATGTATCGACGAGCTTGTTCCCGTTGATCAGCAGACCAGCATAGGAAACATATCTGTATATGAATTTGAAGCCTTCACCAATTACAGTTTTATCGATGAGGAGTTTATACCTACCTCCACTTTCTATCTCACAGGAGAAGGGCTCACAAAAGCAGTCTATATGGTAGAAAATGAGTCTGTGATCGATATAATTCCTCTTGAGGACCTGCGTTCTTCAAATGAGGATCCTGTAAACAATATCGTAGTATTGGGTGATTATTCAAGTAATCTGGAAGCATCTGTCCCGACCTTTATGAACCTTTCAAGGTCAGTTGAGCCTGCTTATATCAATTATACTCTTTCAGAGGATGTGATACGCGGACAAAAGCATATTTACATTACCTTCAGCGAACCAATTACCGGCTTTGTAGCATTCACAATGACCACCCCGCGCGGACAGGATTTTCTGTATATCACGACACCGCCTTCTGTCGTGCGCTTTGTTCTCCCTGAAGGATACACCACCGGTAATCCCCTTATCGGGAAGACCTCTCCTACGCCTGATGATACGTATTATGATTCCTCTGGCAGGAATAATCTGGTATGGGTGAATCAGGGGACAGCTACGGGCAGTATAACCGAAAGGTTACAGATCTTCTCTAATAGTACTATCTCCCAGGTAAACCAGGCGCCAAGAGCAATAAGCATCAAGTACTACTCAGAATCAGCTCCCATGGGCCTGATGGCTGCAGGCGGTATCCTTGGTCTGGCGGCATTCGTTGTACTTTCCAGAAGCAGGCGGGAAAGAAAACGCCTTGCCAGAATAAGGGAAAGTGTTGAGGAAAGTTTCCCCGGTAAGGATAAAAATAAAAAAGGTAAGAATTGATAAATTAATATCTCCAATTTGTTTTTTCTATAGTTCAAAGACCATTCCGTCATAGGCCAGAGGATAGACCTCTACGGCCTCAGCGTGTGGTTTAAAGAAATGGCTCAGATGCGTGAACACTACGTCCTTTGCTCCCGTCTCCCTGGCAAGGTCCATTGCTTCGTCGGTGTTCATGTGTTTTTTGACCCCGACCGTGGGAGGTACTATCGCATCTGCTATAAGGAGATCTGGGTTCATGATGTGCTGCATGCTTTCCTGTGGTATGTTTCTCTGGCAATCTCCCGTAATCACTACCTTCTTTCCTGCATGCCTGATGATGACCCCCACCGGCTTTTTTGAAGGCGGGTGCACCACTTCAAAGAGTGTGAATTCCAGCCCTATCAGATTAAAAGGTTTATATAAAGGTATATTGTGTCTCTTGGGATGCATGAATTTCAGGTACTCGAAAATGTAATCCAGGGTTTCCCCTAATCCATAGACATCCACATTGTACTGTACCCTATGGAATTCGGCAAAACCTGCAAAGTGGTCATAGTGGCCGTGTGTCCATATTACGCCATCGATACGTCCTATATTGTTTTTCAGCATCTGGGTGCGAAGGTCGGGCCCGGTGTCTATCAGGACCGCGCCCTTGTCAGACTCCACAAGTATTGCAGATCTGGTCCTCTGACTTCTCCCTCCCCGATGTCCATCCTGACATGTCGGGCAGTTACATCCGATAACGGGTGTCCCTGTAGCATCGCCTGTACCGAGAAGCGTTATTCTCATGGACATCACATTTACATCGTAGCATCGTATTCGTTGGTTTTCAGCACAGCTCGCTCGTCAAACTTTGCAACAGCACTGAGCAGGTCTTTCTGTGTAAGCTCCATGCGTTCGGTCATCAGCGCACTGAGAACACATTCCCGGATGACCATGCGAAGATCGGAGCCGCTGTAGCCATGTGTGAGTGATGCGACCTCGTGTGTGTCAAATTCTCCCTGGATCTCTTTCATAACAATGTCAAGTATCTTCTTGCGCATGTCCGTGTCTGGAAGCGGAAATTGCATAATGTCATCAAAGCGCCTCCATGCAGCCGAATCAAGCATCTTGGGATGGTTAGTTGCAGCCAGCAGGAGCACACCGTCATTTGTAAGGCTGATGCCATCTATGGCCTTGAGCAATGTATTGACAGCTCTCTTAAGGGCAGCGTGCTCATCTGAAGAACGGGTCTTTGCGATAAAATCGAACTCGTCAATGAAAAGTATGCAAGGGCTCAATTTCTTTGCAAGTGAGAACACTCTGTCGATGTTCTTGGCAGTCTCACCGAGGTACTGGTCGGTTATCATGGACAGCCTTACTTCCACAAACGGAATGGCAAGGTGCTCTGACATTGCCTTTGCAAGTGAGGTTTTTCCGGTCCCCGGTGGCCCGACCATGAGAATCTTGCCCACATCATAGAGACCGATGCGTTTCAGATATTCCCTGTATTGGATGGCTTTGACGATCTTTTTGACATCTTCTTCCTGGGCAGGTGTAAGGATGAATTCCTTAAGTGTCTGCCTGATGTCTTCTGGAGCGCTTATTTCGGCAAGTTTGACCATGTCCTCGCCACCCTCTTCCTTCTGTATGTCCATTATGAGGGATTCTATCCACTCCCTGTCAACTTCCTTGGGTCTGGCCTTAGACTTGGCGGTACCATAATCTGCGCCCTGGACATGTTTCTTTTCGTAGTAAAAAGCAAGGGTGGGATTCTGGGCGATCTTATCCATTGAACCTTCCCTTTTCTGGAACCAGTCCGCTCCCACATCAAGGGCCGTGATCTTCACAGAGAATTCCATGTCGTCTATACTGACGAATGGCAGTGAGTTCAGCATGCCATTGACCTTGCTGATCTCAAATATCTTTTCAAGATCCAGTGTTTTGACTCTGATAGGTTTTGGGACCGTTCTCTGTTCCCTGCTCCAGTAGTATTTACGGATGCTCTTTGGGAGGTCATTTACATCCAGTTCCGGGTACTTATTATAAATTTGTGCAGTAAGCAGCAGTTCAATGATATCAGACGTTGTATCGGACATGTTCTTACCTATAGAATAAAGTTAAACTATGGATATGCAGGGTTTTGCAATCGTTGAGACATTACATATAAGGTCTCATTTCAAATATATCTTTTGTATCGTAATTTAATCCAATTTTTAATATCCCAGAACACGGGCATATTATTTTATTCCTATGCAAGGCAGAGCTTTCCTGTGAAGGGCTCGTAGATCTCTCCAGTGCTTTTGAGTTTTTCAAGAATGGCTTCCAGTTTCTGCTCATCTATCCCTTGTTCCTTTGCCAGGAATGTCAGAGATTCGATCTCCATTCCCTCTTCATTTGACCTTAACAGCTGGAGAATCACTTGTGCAGGGTTCTTTTTTTGGGGCTGCCTTCTGTCCTGCCAGAGCATGGGGGAAACTGGGTTTTCTTCTTTTGTATCATTGGCTCTCTTTCCTTCTCTTGCAAGCACATTTTCCATCTCTCCCTCCAACTTATGAACTCTGGCCTGAAGGAGCGTCCTTGCGGATACTGCTTCTTCAAGCGTGTCGGATAAGAACAGGATTCGCAGTTTCCTGACTTCAAGCGGTGCTCCGCATTTCTGGCATCTTGTCCTCTTTGCGCCGGCAAGTTCAAGTATCTGGGCATGCTTCCTGCATCTGGGACAGACTATCACTCCAAAGGCTGGCATGTTTGCTCCTTAGTCATAATGTATCCAGGAAGTATTACCTATATATACCAGTTGTATAAATGATTCGCCGGGATAAGAGTATAATACGCAGGGCAACCCTAGCCGATGTTCCTCTGATAGTGAAGGTCGAGGAACTGTCTTTCGATGTGCCATGGCCTGACTTCCTTTTCAAGGCCCATCTTAACAATCCGGGTTTTGTAGCATACGAGAAGGAAGGCAATATCCTTGGTTATGCCATGGTCGGGGATTCCGAAGGGAAAGCGCACCTCCAGAACATTGCTGTACATCCTCAGTGCCGCAGGCAGGGTATTGGTACGGAACTCCTTGAATGGTGTATCGACCTTGTTAAGCTTTATGGATATCGCGAGATGATTCTTGAAGTACGACAAAAGAAGACCAGCTCTCAGGCTTTTTATGCAAACAACGGCTTTAAAATAAGCGGCACCGTTGCAGGCTACTATGTGGATGACGATGCTATCATTATGACCAAGAACATATAGTCCTGAGTTCTTTTCAGGCTGTCCATTGGCGCCTATCTGCCAAACCTTCTTTGCCTTTTCTGAAAATCCCTTATTATCCTCAGTATGTCTAACTTTCTCATGTTGCGCCAGTTCACATCTGTAAAATATAACTCTGAATACACTGCCTGCCAGATAAGGAAGTCTGACAGGTGCTTGCCACCTGAACGGATGAATATGTCCGGTTCGTGTTTTACCTTCAGCCGGGATTCAATAGTTGCTTCCGTGATGTGGGAGGGTTGTATCCTGCCCTCCTTAACATCCGCTAAAATGGAAAGCACAGCTTTTGTAACCTCTTTCCTCCCCCCGAATCCCACAGAGATGTACACCAGGAGTTCTGTGCCATCTCTTCTGGCACTGAGTTCCCCGTCAGCGGTGTAAACCTCAAAACCAATCTCCTCGGGTATTTTTGACAGCATCTCGGAGAATTTTCGTGTGAGCTGTCCGATCATCTCTGTTCTGAGCTGTTCTTCCGTGTCCAGTACATCTACATAGATGCTTGTGATCCTTATGTTAAGCTGTCTGCACCAGGTTATGTAGTCCCTGAACTTTCCGAAACCTCCCGGATGAAGGAGATCAGTTTCGGAAAGCACCAGGGACACATGTTCAGGAACCTTTGCAGAGGTTCTGTTTATCTGTCCCAGGAGGTACTTTTCATAGAGGGAGGTGATGATACTCATTTAGTTTCCTGAAAGATATTATCTCATCCTGTGTGTTCATTTTGCAGTGGAAACTATCTTCACGACGTCGCCGTTGTTAAGTTCGTGCTTTTCCCCAAGGCGCATCTTGGTCTTCGCATCGACTGCGTAGAGGAACCTGTCGCCTATGTCCGAGTGGATCTTATATGCAAGGTCGTGGGCTGTTGAGCCTTTTTTCATGAGGAATGCATCCGGAAGCATCCTGTCGCTCTTGTCGGACCATTTACCTTCGTCCTCCACCGGATATACCACTATGAGGCTAAGCAGTTCGAACACGGCTTTGTTGACGCACTCCTGTATCCCGGTGCCGCCTGTCTTTTTGATGAGTGCATGCACGCTCTCAAGGCCTTTTCTCTGAGCAGGGGTAAGGTCTTCCTTGATTATGCTGAAGTCGTCGTCCCCGGAGTTGTACTTGATAGCACCGCCCTTTGATGCGGATTTGAGCACTACTTCGGCGGCAGCACTTGTGGGGACTACTATCCGGTCCAGTGACTTGAGGTCATTGATAAACTTGGCAGGGGCAATATCTGCTTTGTTTGCTGCTATCATCATGGGTTTGCTGATGACACGCATAGCATCACAGAGCATTATGAGATCCTCGTCTCCCCATTTGATGTGGTTGTGGTCGATCTTGCAAGCAGAAATTGAGCATATGACCTGGTACTCGTCAACTCCTGCGCCTGCAAGCTGTTCAGCGAGCACTTTCTCTATCTTGAGCCCTTCGGCCTGGATCTTGCGTGACAGCCTGTCCCAGTTGCGTTTGAGGATGCCGACCATCCACATGGTTATCTCGCGGTTGAGGAAGTCGATGTCATCCATGGGATTGTGGCTTCCTATGTCTACGGGATTGCCTTCGATGTCAGTGCCTCCGGATGCATCAACAACATGGATGATGGCATGCGCCTGCCTCAGTTCATCAAGGAAGGTGTTACCAAGCCCCTTTCCCAGATGTGCATCGGGTACGAGTCCTGCAACATCGATGAGCTCTATGGGTACATAGCGGATGCCGTCTACACAGTGCCCGCAACGCTTGCTGCGTGTGACACAAGGGCATTCGGCACGCACATAAGTGACTCCGCGGTTGGCATTAATAGTGGTGAAAGGGTAATTCGCGATCTCCACATCCGCCATTGTAGCGGCCTTAAAGAATGTGGATTTCCCGGAATTAGGTTTCCCTGCAAGTCCTATGATCATTGACATGATTACTAATCACTGTTGCAGGATTTAACTGTTATCAATGCTTTCCCCTCCCACTCGCAAGTTCAATATCCCTTCAGGCAATAATCTTTATATCTAAGCAGGACATTAGAACACGAACCAAGTGTCCCGGTAGGGTAGCGGATATCCTTGAGGCCTGCGGAGCCTTAGACCCGAGTTCGATCCTCGGTCGGGACGTATATTTCTTTTTTACAGTTTAAAGATTTAGTTTCTTATTTAGTCATATTGAAATGTACTTAAGAGGCAAGGATTCTATAGCTAAGAACTAGTCTACTACTTGATATTTATGCTATTCTGTGTTTTATGGTTTCTCTTCGGCAGTTGATTGCGCAGAATACACTAAAGCACAACTAGGCTACGTTCTGTGGACATGACTGGGTTACGGTTGTATTGACTTTGGTACATTGTCACATTTATATATTAAGAATACATTGTTTGTTCAATGAGTAAGGTTCCTTTCAAAGTCTCAGCGAGGACAGCAAGACTAATAGGCAGAGAAAATGTAGCTAATGCTAACGGAGCTGTCGTAGAGTTAGTTAAAAACACATATGATGCTGATGCAGAAAACTGTATTATTTATTTTGATAACAAATATCATTCAATACCACACACTTTGTCAAGTGGTGAATATTCTAAACTCTCTACTATGTCTGATATTATTGAGACTCATTACATTGCTGATATAGAAGGGAACTATACTTTAAATTTAAATGCCAATGCATCAACTATTGGGCTCAACACTTTCTTTTCAAATCTGTGCTGCATTTACATCATTGATAATGGAACGGGAATGAATGATTCGATTATCCAAAATCATTGGATGACAATAGGTACTGACATTAAAGATAAGGATTATATTTCACCAAAGAGCCGCGTTAAAACAGGTGCTAAAGGGATTGGAAGATTCGCACTTGATAGACTAGGTAAAGTGTGTGAAATGTATACATTACCAGCTGGTAAGACGAATGGATATTTGTGGAAAGTAGACTGGTCTGAATTTGAAAAACCGAATCTATCTATAGACCAGATTTTAGCAGATTTGACTGAAATTCCAAATATGGATTTGAAACAGACGATCAAATCGATAACTAATGACTATTCTTTACTGTCTGATTTGATACAAGATCTCAAATTAGATAGTGGAACTATACTTAAAATTTGCTTACTGAATGATGACTGGGATCAATATTTGGTCAGTAAAATATTTGAGAACTTAGAAATACTTGTTCCTCCAAAAGAAATATCTGATTTTAAAATAACTCTATTGAGTTCTCTTGAAGAAAAAGAGTATGGGGACGTCTCGCCCGATTTTTGTGATGAATACGATTACAAAGTAAGTGCAAAATATTTGGATGGTGCTAACAAAACTGTTAAAATTACAATAGAGAGAAATGAGTTAGACATCTCATCGATTGAAACAAAATATATGAACGTAATTGAACATGAAAAAATGAAAGAGTTCCCATACAATTTTGAAACATTTAAAAATAAATCTTTTATCATTGAGAGGACACTTTCAAGTCTTCTGCCAGGATTCAAAGATGTAGATGAAAAAAAAACACTTGATAAAATAGGTGACTTCAGTTTTACATTCTATTACTTAAAAAATCAAGTTCCAACAGATGAAAAAGGAGTTTATCCCTATAAATCTATCCATTCGTCTTTTCGCAAAGAGTGGTTGCAAAAGTTTGGTGGAATCAAAATATTTAGGGATGGTTTTCGTATTCGGCCATATGGAGAACCAGGTTATGATTGGCTCGATTTAGGAAACAGAGCTGCAAAAAGCCCAGGTAGTGCAGGGCAAACATTGGGTGGTTATAGAGTACGTCCTACTCAAATCTCTGGCTCACTTCATATTTCAAGAATAACTAATGTAAACTTTCAAGATAAATCTGGTAGAGAAGGAATTCAAGAAAATGATGAGTTTAAAGTGCTAAAAGAACTTCTTCTCGGAATTATCTCTGTTTTTGAAAATGACAGAAATCATATAATGTATTACTTTAACAAGGTTCATAAAAGCACCGTTGCAGCTAAGAAAAAACAAGCAGAGGAGTTAGCAAAAAAAATAGCTGAGGAAGAAACAAGAAAAAAAGATGAAGATAAAGCCGACAATACTTCTCAAGAATCTAACGGTAAAACCGAGGCCAGTGAAGATAAGGACGAAGATGTTATCATACTTGCAAACGGATTTGCAGCCCAGAAAAATGAATTAGATGAAAAAAATGAAGAGATTAGAATTTCAAGGAGCCTTAGTAGTTCTGGCTTGCTCATAGCATCTTTTGCACATGAATTCAAAACATTACATAGAAAATTATCAAGTAGGACTGCCTCATTAAGGGATTTATTAGAAGATACATTGCCTAAAACAAAAGTCGAGCACTTACCGGCTTTTAAAAACCCTTACGTTCTAATTGACGAAATGGAAAACCAAGATGCTAAATTATCTCAATGGCTTAAAATTTCTCTTTTAACTTTGAAAAAGGACAAGAGAAAACGTACAAATATTGATATAAAAGAGTATTTTAAAGAATTGCATGCCACGTGGAATGTGTTACTATCTCAACGTTCTATTCTACTTGTTACTCCTTCAGGGGAAGAGTCTTGCGAAATAAAGGTATTACCCATAGATTTGGATAGTATATTCTCAAATTTAATAGCAAATTCGATTGATGCATTCAAGCGTGATGGTGCTTCCAAGGAAAGGATTATAACAATAACTTGGGAAAAAAAGAACGACAATTTGATAATATTCTATTCTGATACAGGTTGTGGGCTCTCAGCAGATTATGAAAATCCTGAAGTTATATTCAATGCTTTTGTAACCACAAAAAGAGACAAACATGGCAATATCATAGGCACTGGACTTGGGATGTGGATAGTAAAAAATATAATTGACGATTACGCCGGAAAGATAAATATTTTAAAACCTGAAGTTGGGTTTGGCTTAGAAATTATTTTGCCAATAAGGGGAAGAGGAGAGTAATATAATTACTGAAAAAAAGTTTTATAAGGTTGGCTATATTGATGAAGACGAGGATGACATTCATGAATTTCAGCGTGCTTTCGATAAGTACTTTGAAATAATCGTGTTTAAACCAGACCTAAAAACAGAACTAAATGACATCTTATCATGGATGAATGAGAAAAACATTGATATAATCATAGTCGATTTTAACTTAAAAGAAAATGATTCAGTGAATATATTTGGAAACCAGATTCTTGAAATGATAAACAATAGATATCTCAACTTTCCAATGTTTATGTTTACAGGTCATGAGCTAGATGCTATTAACACATCAGATCCTTCCATAGATGATTTAATTCATGAAAAGGATTCTGTTTATGAAAATAAGGAGTTGATGGCTCAGCGCATCACTAATAAAATTGAAAACTACAACACAAAATTGGAATCAGCTCATTTAGAATATAGTGCTCTTGTTAAAAAGGAAAAATTAAGCTTGGAAGAAGAAGAACAACTGCTTAGGTTGGACTTATTTCTGGAAGAAAGTCATGATAAAACGCAAGCAAAAGCAGTACTATCAAAACGTAGTGAGTATCTGGAAGAGTTGACTAAATTAGTTGAAAAAGCAGATGCAATATTAAAAGAGATTGATCAAAATGAGTGATTTCAGGCTTATCTCTCCAAAAAGAAGAAATCAAACTAAAGAAGTTAAAGACTATAGATTACATAAGAATGATTTGTGCGAGGACTTCAAAAACAGTTGCGGATACTGTGGTGATAATGATGCCTTTTCGGGAGGGAAAAGGTTCTATCAAATTGACCATTTTGTACCAAAGTCCTTCGAAGAAATTGATCGCGCGGAATATTCGAATTTAGTGTATTCATGCTTTTTTTGCAACAATAGAAAAAGAAAAGATTGGCCAACTGGCAATATTAATCAGCATAATGATGGAATACGAGGATACATCGATCCTTGTCACGACGATTTCCCAGGGCATTTCAAAAGAAATGAAAGAGGGGATATTATCCCCTGTTCTCAGCTTGGTGATTACATGCATCTTCACTTAAATTTGGGATTACGAAGACATGCCTTAATATGGAATTTATCCCGTTTTGAGATTCGAATAGAAAGACTCAAAAAGCTTAAAGAAAAAGGTTTATTAAAAGATCACATTTTAGAATACTGCACTCTATTAGAAAAATATTATGAAGAAATGATGTACTTACGTGTTATAAATAATGAGTGATATTTGGTATGAGGTACCAAATGGAAAATCAAAAACAGAACGGAAGTTACTATACATCTCCATTACTAGCAAATTTTATAGTAAAGCATATTTTTGAACATTATGTACTCCCTAAGAAAGTAAAAATACTAGAGCCTAGTTGTGGGGATGGGATATTTATTGAAGCATTGCTTAACCATGTTCCTTTTGATTCAATATCCGAGTTAACTTTAGTCGAAAAAAGTAATTTGGAACTTGAAAAAGCATTAAAAATCACACAGAGTTATAATCCTTTATTAAAGGTAAATTCGTTCAATACTGATTTTCTCGAATTCCAAGAAGATTTATCTGAGAGATATAATCTCATTATAGGTAATCCACCTTATATAAAAAAAGTTTTACTTTCCAAACGGCAAAGAGAATTATGCCATAAAATCCACCAAAATGCAGAATTATCGTCTGACTGCATTAAAAATATATGGACATCTTTTCTATTAACTTCAATTAAGAAATTGGATGAAAATAGTGTTATATGTTTGGTTTTACCTGCAGAATTACTTCAAGTTAAATATGCTAAAGAAATAAGAAAGTATCTATTGGATAGTTTTAATAGAATTGAAATTTTTGCATTCAATGAACTTATTTTCGAAAAGATAGAACAAGATGTTATTGTACTAATAGCTTCAAAAGAAGCTGCTTCAAATGGGAAAGACGGAATTTCATTTTATCAAGTAAATAAGCTTGAGGATTTACAAATACCTCAGTTTATTGAAAAAAATAGTAATGTACATAGGAAGACTCTTGACAAATGGACTAATTATCTTCTTGAAGACGAGGAACTGAATTTCATAGATGATATTAGAAGAAGATTAATGCCTATAGAATACTATTGTGAAAAAATTGGTGTAGGTATTGTTACAGCAGCGAATTCATATTTTATAGTAAATGATGACAAAGTAGATGAGTACCAACTTCATAGTTTTTCAGATAGCATCCTCTCAAAATCGTCAGACATTAGCGGAATAATTGATATTACAAATGAAGTCATAAGTGATTTAAAACAATCGAATAAGAAAACAAATCTCATCACCTTTCCTAATGTCGATATCGAAGAAATAGATCAAAGTGCAAGAAAATATATTGATTATGGAGAGTCTTTAGACCTTGATAAAAGATACAAATGCAAGCAGCGCACAAACTGGTATAGTGTTCCATATCTTTGGAAGTGTGATGGTTTTTTTGGAAAACGTGCTCACAAGTTCCCAAGAGTAATTCTAAACAGTGCAAAGATTAATGTCACTGATTCCTTCTATCGAATAAATATAAAAGAAGAATATGATATCAAAAGCTTAGTGTTCTCTTTTTACAACTCACTGTGTTTAGTCCTTGCAGAGTTGGAAGGCCGCTATTATGGTGGTGGCGTCTTGGAATTAACTCCCAATGAATTCAAAAAAATATCTCTTCCATATTGCGAAAATATAACAAATGAGCACTTTTTAGCCCTCGGGGAGATGCTCAAGAGTGAGCAAAATATATGTAATATTTTAAATTACACTGATAACATTATTCTCAAAGAAAATATTGGATTAGAAGAACACGAAATAGAAAAATTGAGGCAAATTAGAGAAAAACTTGTTGCAAGAAGACTAAAATCTAGTTGAAGGCACTGATTGTTATTAGTCCTATATTGTCGGATGACACTGGAATCTATAAGGTTTTATTGATATTGATAATCTCGACGGTCACTTACAAGTAATTATAAGCTACATATCACCACAATCTCAGGAGGAAACATCGTGGCTCCTACCATTGACCAAACAACAATACCAGCTACACAGCTTGTACGAGACCGGCTTAAAAGCTATGGTCGAAAAGGAGAGACCTATAGCGAGATATTGGAACGCCTCATGGATGCTGTCGATAAGGATGAATTTATGGACCGCATGTGCAGGCGCCTGGAAGAAAAGGATCAGTTTGTCTCAGTTGATGAAATCTAAGTGAGCAAAATGCCATTCCGGATAAATGTGCACCCGCACATAAGGAAATTCCTGAGCTCACAGGACCTTGAAACAAGGAACAGGTTTGTAGAATGTCTATTTTTATGAAACGAGTATCATCAGAATGAACCGGTTTCAACTCTCCCTGCACGCTTATAGGAAGCTATTATCACTCCCTTCGGTGAGCTTTTCAGATCGTGCAAAGTAAACGCAGCAGGAATGGTGCCTTCGGCAAACAGGCGCTTGCCTGTTCCGAGGGTGACAGGGAATATCTTGAGCCAGAGCTCATCAACAAGATCATGTTCCAATAGTGTCTGAATGAGCTTGCCGCTGCCGTGGACTTGCAGCTGCGGACCTTCCTGTGACTTGAGTTCTTTTATTTTCCCGACGACATCGTCTTTCAACTGGACTGAATTACTCCACTCAGGCTGCATTTGAGAATGAGAGACTACATACTTTTTTGCTTTGTTGAGTGCTTCTCCATCTTCATTATGGGTCGGCCAGTATGCGGCAAATATCTCATACGTTTTCCTGCCAAGCAAAAGGTCAAATGGTTTGCTCATCTGTTCGGTCATTACCTTGCCAAGAAAGTCGTCAAAGTAGGGAACTGTCCACCCGCCATATTTGAAATCTCCCGATGTATCTTCCTCAGGCCCGCCGGGAGCCTGCATAATTCCGTCCAGTGTTATAAAAGATAGGACAATGATCTTTCTCATAATGTTTCCTCCCCTGAATCCAAAGGTGCTTTACTTTTTATATTTACCAAATACCATATTCTTTTTTCGGCTCTATGTTTTCTTGTGTTGGTTAACATGCAGGCAGCTATCATTTTTAAATCGCTGTAACAAATATGTAATGTAAATTTGCAGAGTCAGAATGTCCTGCTTAAGAAAGACATTCCTGATTCACCTCATTTAAATAGAGAATTTCACATTCTGGTAATATGAACGATCCAGACATTCACACATATATTCAAGAGGCTGAAGAAATCGAAGAAATGTACATGGACCTGCTGGAAGGTACGACCCAGAAAAGGATGAGGCATGCTGGTGATGGTTCCTCGGGATTGCCGAATGTCGAATATAAAGTATGTATCATCAATTCCAAGAACGAGCTGCTGCAGTGTACCCTTTTGAGAAAGTATGAGGTCTGGTATGAAGCCTGCCGCAAGCTTGCTCTTGAATATATGGGCAGGGGCAGGGGAGCGAAGTATGAAAGTTTCACGGGGATGTACGAGAGGATATTGAGCCTGATCGATCTCAAAGACCCTGACACGAACTCTAATGAGAAGAAGCATTTAAAAGACGGATTCCTCTCCGGTTTTGATGGCCAGGTCCGCATGCTGCACACAATAGAGCCTATTATCACCTTAAGTAAGAACAACTACAAGAGAATGATAACAGCAGATCTGGTGAATTCCGGACTTGAAGAAGCTGAAAGTCTATATCAGCAAGGGTCTATCCGCCAGGCAGGTATTATTGCAGGTTTTGGTCTTGAACGATACTTAAGGGCATTGTGCGAGGTTAACGATATTGGATTGGAACCTGAAGATACCATGGTCACGATGGCTCAAAAGCTCCTTGGATCCAATAAGCTGCAGGATATTGATTCAGAAAGCCTTGGATCAATGGACCATCTCGCAACTTTAAGGGATAAATGTACTCGTCCGGATGAAGAGCCACAGGAAGACGAAGTCCGGGAATTGATCGACAAGACCAGGGAAGTAATGTTCCTGGCTTTCTGTTGAATTGAATTTTATTTTCCAGCCAATCCCTCAATCCGCCTAAAAAATGAGTGCTGAAATCACTCATTCCTGCGCCTGAAAATAAATGCCAGTCCTATTATCGCAGCCATGGGCAAGGCGATTGTCGGGAACTCCGGTATCTCGTTTGTCACGCGCACCAGGCCGGCGTCCCATGTATAATCTTCTTCACCGTTCGCAAGGTTTGTGCATACTGTCAGGCCGGTCACGGTGTCTGCGTCACTGTCAACATCATAGTTCCCAGTATCTGCACTCGTGAATTTCCAACCGGTCGGGTGCACGAACTCTATATAGTAACTCTGGTAATTGGCAGGTATATCTTCAAAGCAATAGGATCCGTTTTCATCTGTTGTAGTTGTGGCAACAAGGATCATTGTACAGCAATCATAAAGGTTCACCGTCACGCCTCCCACGCCGGGCTCTCCCTCATCTTGTACCCCATTGAAGTTTATGTCTTCCCACACACGGTCGCCAATCTTTCCAACTTCGCATGGTCTGGAATTAGCCAAAGCTTGGGATGATGATGCTATCAGCAAGGTTATGACGATCAACACTATCCCGATTGATCTCACTTGATACGTTACACTATTCACACTATTTTTTATCATATTTCACCACCACTTTTTAGGAACAGGATATTTCCCATTAATTCGCAAGACTTTCTTCTATAAGAATGTTACTAAAATAAGTTAAGTAACAGCGTTAAGCAGGCTTGATTTATCATAACTCTGGATATTCTAGTTGGCATAGTTCTGAAGGCTTTATGCACCGGACTTCCCACTATTTCTGGAATCAATATCCTCTGACGTGGATAACTGCGAACTGCACTGAAGTTTAGACAATTCTTTAATAAGTAGACTTCCTAGATGTACTGAGAACAACAAGAGGTGTGATCTATGAAAAAATCCTTGATCTATATTTCAATAGGGCTGCTGGTCATCAGTTCACTCTTTGTATCAGGTGCAATGGCAGATGGCAGAATGCCTTTGATCCAATCGCTCAACACAGAAGTAAAGATGGTCTCCTCTGCAGGTTCCGGTGTATCTTCCGAGCCTGCCTATGCAGGAGACATTGCCACCGTCACGGATATGGCAATCTACCCTTACGGGGAAATGAGCAAAATTGTCGTAAAACCAAGTTACTCTAATGTGAGGCTGCAGCCCGGCGAGAGCAGGGAGATAAAGGTCAGTGTCACCAACAGGGGAGATAAAACAGCTTCCATCGATCCGACACTGGTTATCCAGCCCTACACCCCGAACTATCTCAAGGATGAATGGGTAGTCGTAACACCAACATCCGCTGAACTTGCGCCGGATGCAAAACAGGATTTCCTTGTCAGGATAAGCATTCCCGAAAATGCAGACCTGGGGTACTATTATGCAACCATGGCCTTTGGGGAGTCTGATGTACAGAACCACACCATGTATCCTGTGTACGGCGGCTCCCTGGAGATGTCAATAGATGTCTGGACCCCTCCAAGCGTCCAGATCGGGACGACCTACATCAACGACCGTGTCGAGGCAGGCAGCAGTTATGACTATGAAGTCAAGATAACCAACGTGGGCAAGCAGGACATCGCAATGGACCCCGAAGTGCTCATAAACAATATCTATTATGCTGAGGCTGTGTCTTCTGTCAGGTACGGAGGTGCTTCAATGGCTGTAATTGATGAGAGTGCCATCACGGTGGATGCGCCTTCCGTAATCAAGGCCGGCGAAACGGTAACTGTAAAAGTAAGGCTGGACGTACCTTCGGATGCTACTGGCTCTTTCAGCGGTACCATTGACCTTGGGATAGACGACCCTGCCCTGCGTGAATGGGAAGGCCAGGTGCAGCTGTACTTCACAGTATGGGAGCAGCCCTCTGAAACTTTCGTCAGGGAGTTCACCACTTACACCGATGGCACAATGAGTATAGAGGTTACGACAAACGTATATGATTATGGCATCTATGGTACCAGGTCATCCAGTCTGTCACCATCGTTCGAAGTTTCAATGAAGCAGGGTGGCCAGCCGGTAGATATGCAGCTCGTCAGGACAACCACAAAAGGCCATGTCACCTACGGTACGAGTCCTATGGAGCCGATGACATCCTCTGCATCCTTTGGTTATCAGAGCACTGGTACGATGTATACTGAAGTCTATGAGGTCGCAGGTGCCGCAGGCGAATGGACACTGAGTATACTTCCGGTAAATACGGATAACTTTGAGTACAGCATCACTACAGGTGATCTGGACTAAGGAAAGGGTCAATGACCCTGTCCTCTCTCCTTCGCCCTCTTTTTTGATGTGTTCCCAGTGACCTGAATTTATATTCCTTTCAGCAGGAGGTGGCTTGATGAGTAGATGTGTATGTCCCGGAAAAGTAAGAATAATGATAGTTTTTACTCTGTATCTACTTATGTTAATGTCTGTGGTTTTCGCAGGATTGATCGCTAATTAAGAACATTTGAATTTATCATTTGAGTGATGTATTTTTCTACATTTGATGATGCGTAGCTGCTTTAATAGATAAGTATTTATATTTATTTTTCTAATTAGATATTATAAATTGTTCATTTAGGAGTATTGCATGAACAACCAAGATGAAACCACATTCAATGAGTTTAAGGAAATATTCCATCGGTATCTCGACACAGATGATCTCTCTGACCAGGAGTTCCTTCTCCGGCATGATATGATCCAGTTCATCAAGAACGCGTGTATAAGGAGCCTCGTGGTCTGCTAGGCCTGGCTTCTTCCGGTTAATGGCAGGTCCCGGGAAATTTTAAGGGGATAAATATCCCGACCCCTGCATGGTCCATAGCTCCTGCTGCCCCTCTTTAAATTTTACTGATGTACCGAACTGTCATGGGGTACTTTCGGACAAAATGCTTATTTGCATTGCCTCCCATCTTTTAATCAGAATAAAGTTCATGCAACGGGGTATATTACTATGGGTAAGCCAGCTATCTTTCTTGAAAAATCAAAGAATAATACTTTCAGATCGTACGATGTTCCTATGTTGATGAAGAGCCTGCATCAGGATGCGAGGCATGGTGTCATTGATCTGAGTGATGATGATGTCCAGTGGTTCAGGACATATAGTTTTGCTCTGCAGCAACTGGAGCTTAATACGAGTGGCAAGTCCCCGAACTTTAATGAAAGTGAATGGGGAGGGACTATCGAAGATTTTGGTAAAGTCAAGGCCATGGTGGATGAAATGGAAAGTTCGCTGGTGATAACTAACGTGGGCTGGAATGCGGGTGGTAACTCTCTTTTCAATGCTCCTAATCCGGGTATGTCTTTTTTCAACATCCCTGATCCGGCACGTTACAGGCAGCATGTGTATTATCTGATTAATGCACATCTGGACAAATTATACGGCAGGTCCTGATCGATATTATCTTTTATTTCCTATTTTAGTCTAAAATAACTGACCGGTTATCTTTATATAGAACTGCTTGCATTTAGATTGAGCAGCATGAGTATCCTAGATACTCGATGGCAACTAACACTAACTTTCTACATTGGTAGAATGATTCATGATTACAAGGAGGTTATAATTTGGCAGGACAGCCCAGGTTCGTTTCAGGAAGCAACAGCATGAAATCACGCGGAAGAGATGCGCAAAGCATCAATATCCTTGCAGGTAAAGCCGTGGCAAAGGCAGTAAGGACCACTCTTGGTCCCAAGGGTATGGACAAAATGCTTGTAGATTCATTAGGTGATATTGTCATCACTAACGATGGTGCGACAATTCTCAGGGAAATGGATATCGAGCACCCGGCAGCAAAGATGGTGGTCGAGGTCGCAAAGACCCAGGATGATGAGGTCGGCGACGGTACTACCACAGCAGCTGTACTTACAGGAGAACTTCTTGCAAAAGCTGAAGAACTCCTTGATAAGGGCATTCACCCAACAATAATAGCTTCAGGATACAGGCATGCTGCAAAGAAATGCGCTGAGATCCTTGAAACAATCACAATAGACGTCTCCCGGGATGACAGGGAAACACTTAAAAAACTTGCCAGAACCGCCCTTACAGGGAAAGGCGCAGGCGAGTATAAGGAATTCCTTTCAGAAATCGTTCTCGATGCTGTTCTCTCAGTTGCTGAGGATACCGACGATGGTGTCAAGGTTGATGTAGGTGACATAACCATCGAAAAGAAGGAAGGCGGAAGTATCCTTGATACAGAGATGGTTCCCGGTCTCATTATTGACAAAGAGCGTGTCAGGCCGAACATGCCAAAGAAGATCGAAAATGCGAAGATTCTGCTGGCGAGCTTTGCAATAGAGTTCCATAAGATCGAGAAAGATGCAGAGATCAAGATTACTTCTCCGGACCAGATGCAGCTCTTCGTAGAGCAGGAAGAGAGAATGGTCAAGGAGATGGTTGACAAGATCATCGCAAGTGGTGCAAATGTTGTGTTCTGCCAGAAGGCCATTGACGACCTTGCACAGTACTACCTTGAGAAGGCTGGTATCTATGCATGCAGAAGGATCAAGAAGAGCGACCTTCAGAAATTAGCAAAAGCAACCGGAGCAACTCTGTTCCAGGATGTCACGGATATAAGATCAAGTGACCTTGGAGCTGCCGAAGTGGTAGAAGAGAAAGATGTCAACGGTGCCAAGATGACCATCCTCACCGGATGCAGGGAAGAGAAGACCGTTTCCCTTATCCTCCACGGTGGTACAACACACATCGTCGATGCACTCAAACGCGCACTCAATGATGCATTATGTGTTGTGGGTGTAGCGCTGGAAGATCGGAAGATCGTTGCAGGCGGTGGCTCTCCGGAGATCGAGCTTGCACTCAGGCTCAGGGAATATGCAGCAACCCTCAAGGGCAGGGAACAGCTTGCTGTCAGCAAGTTCGCAGAAGCCTTCGAGATAATTCCACAAACCCTTGCCGAAAATGCAGGTCTGGATGCCATTGATATGCTTATCGAACTGCGCTCCCAGCACGAGCAGGGCAACAAGAATGCAGGCCTTGATGTTTACACCGGTCAGGTAGTGAACATGTTTGACAAGGACGTCCTTGAACCTCTCAGGATCAAGACCCAGGCTATCAATGCTGCTACAGAAGCAACCGTAATGATCCTCAGGATCGATGATGTGGTTGCAAGTTCCAGGAAGTCAGCAATGCCGCCAGGAATGCCTCAGCCTGGCATGGGGATGTAAGTCTCAAACATTATTCTATATAGTGCCGGTACTCCGGCACATCATGTTTTTTTATTAATTGTCCTTTTCTAAGAGTGTTGCAAATCCAAGTGGCTTTTGTGCCTTATTGTAAACCTCTCTGTTTCTTCTCATATCTTTAAGATAAGTTTTTTATAACATGTAAACCATTTGAAAAAAAAGGTTGACAATGCACATGTATCTCTGTATTGCTTGTGCTCAGATGAAGCTTTGCAGTTTTGTGCGGTCAATGATGATCTTTATTGTAAACCCAATGATGTGAAATCGTGTGTACCTGGGATAATACAGGAAAAAGATGGACCGAGGTAAAAGGAAAGAGTACAAAGAAAAGTCTAAAAAAGGAGTATAACTGTGAACAAAAGTTACCATCGCGAAAGTGATTATCAGAGCGACATAAGGAAAATGGCACTGTCCTCCCTTTTTGCCGCGCTGATATCTGTAGGGGCATTCATCAGGATACCGGTTCCCATAAGTCCTGTCCCGGTAACTCTGCAGGTTCTTTTTATATTCCTTGCAGGGGCAATGCTTGGTGCACGGTGGGGGCTTATGAGTGTAATGATCTATCTGTTACTTGGTATTATAGGACTGCCCGTATTCTCTGGCGGTTCCTCTGGTATTGGTGTACTTTTAGGACCTACCGGCGGTTATCTTGTAGGCTTTGCAGCTGCTGCCTTTATTATTGGTGCATTTTCCGAAAAACTGGGCACTTCCAGTGTACTTAAAAATGCTGTGTTCATGTTTGCAGGGTTGCTTATAATATATTTCTTTGGAGCAACTTACCTGATGTACGTTGCACAGATATCTGTAGATAGCGCGATAGTACTGGGCGTTATCCCCTATCTTCCGGGGGATCTGCTGAAACTGGCCCTCTCTTCATTTATAGTTGCAAAATACCCGGTTGAATGACCCTCATGATTGAGATTCAGGATCTTCTTTACAGTTACCCGGATGGTACTATCGCGCTGGATTCAGTAGACCTGCACATTGGAAAAGGGGAATTCGTTGTAATTGCAGGCAGAAACGGCAGCGGTAAATCCTCTCTGGTCCGTCACATGAACGCTTTACTCCTCCCGTCCGGCGGTTGTGTATCTGTCAACAGGTTGTGTACATTACAGAAAAAGAACCATCCTGACATTCGCAAGGCGATTGGCATGGTCTTCCAGGGACCCGATTCACAGTTCATAGGGATGACAGTTGAAGAGGATGTAGCTTTTGGCCCGGAGAATCTCGGTCTTCCTCCTTTGAGGATAAGAGAGCTTGTGGAAATATCTCTTGAAATGATGGGTATCTCAGAACTACGGTTCCATTCCCCAAGATCCCTTAGCGGTGGGCAGAAACAGAAAGTTGCAATTGCAGGCGTGCTTGCAATGGAGCCTGGGTGTATTGTCTTTGACGAGGTCACCTCCATGCTCGACCCATTTTCAAGAAAAGACGTGCTTGATGCTGTAAAACGCATCCATGCAAAAGGCACTACTGTAATTTATGTAACTCACAGGCTCGAAGAAACTATAAATGCTGATCGTCTGGTCATCATGGATTCCGGTAAGGTAGTAGCCGATGCATCTCCGCGTGATGTGTTCCTGCAGCATGATCTTGAAATGTATGGCATCGAGCTGCCCCCGGTTGTGGCACTTTCACGAATGCTTACAAGAGCTGGTTTTCCTGGTATCGGAATCGCTCTTACAAAAGACGAACTTCTGGAGGCTTTGTGTCCATAGATATAAGGAATCTGACCTTTAGATACAACCCGGGCACTCCTCTTGAGAATACCTCTCTTAAAGATATCAGTCTCTCCATTGGCAAGGGTGAGTTCATTCTCATTGGAGGTGAGATCGGCTCTGGTAAATCGACACTTGTCCGACATTTCAACGGTCTGCTAAAACCTTCTTCAGGGCAGGTTACAGTTGACGGCATGGCAGCCCATGCCAAAAAAGTTAAAGCCAGGGTCGGTGTGCTTTTTCAGTTCCCGCAGCAACAACTGTTTGGGAGGACTGTTTTTGAGGATGTGGCCTTTGGTCCGCGGAATTTTGGTTTAAGGGGTAATGAACTGGAAGAACAAGTGTATTCTGCACTGGAACTCCTCGGGTTTGACAAAGAAATTTGCTCCAATTCACCTTTTCACCTTAGCGGAGGCCAGATGAGGTTGGTTGCCATAGCAGGTGTTCTGGCTTCCATGCCTGAATATCTTGTGCTGGATGAGCCTTTCTCCGGACTTGATGCTGAAAATAGGACTACTCTTTTGTCTGCACTAAAGCATCTTACTACCAAGGGAACTTCTGTTATCGTTGTATCCCACAGGATACCCGACCTGCTGTCTGCTGCTGACCGGATCTTCCTGCTAGACCATGGGAATCTTGTATTTGGCGGGACCCCTGTAGATTATGTAAAACATGCGCCTTATCTCCCTGAAATCACATGTCTTATGAAAGAAATGCGCAGGAAGGGTTTTGATGTAAGGGATGACATCTTCCACATAGATGATGCCTTTAGTGAGATTTCCCGCGTTTTGAACACAAAGGGGGCAGTGGGGAAATGAACAATCTTTTCTTCCGGTATGTTCCAGGCAACTCTATCATTCACAGGCTCGACCCCCGGGTAAAAATAGCCGCAATGCTGATTACAAGTATCAGTATTTTCATCTCTTCCTCTTTCAGGGAAATGGCTGTGGTAGCCCTTGTATTCTTTTTACTGGTTCTGATTTCATCCACATCAGTCAGGATCATCCTGGGCGCTGTCAGGCCGATGTTAATGTTCCTAGGTATTATTTTCATCCTGCAGCTTTTCCTTACTGAAGGGAATCCTCTGTTTTCCCTGATGGGCCTTGATGCCACCTATGAAGGACTTGCCCTTGGAGCTTTAATGAGCATGAGATTTCTTTTCCTGCTGATGTTTGCTTCACTTCTCACGGCCACCACAGCTCCATCGGTAATGACAACGGGAATAGAAAAAATGCTTCGTCCTCTGCCTCTGAAAAAACTGGGGATCTCATCTTTTGACCTTGCAACCATGATGTTCCTTTCTTTACATTTTGTGCCCCTTCTTTATGGAAGTTTCAGTCATCTCCGGGATGCACAGGTCTCACGTGGTCTGGATATGGCTCGAAACCCTTTCAAAGCTGTGTATGCTCTATCTGTCCCGATGGTCCGCACTGCTTTCACATCTGCAGAAGAAGTAGCTGTAGCAATGGAAAGCCGTTGCTATCAGGGTGTAAACCGTAGCTCCCTTAATGAACCTGTGATGCAGAAAAAGGATCTTGCAGCTTTACTCATCTTTGGTATTATAATGTTCTTCCTGGTTTAAGGGTCATTTTGTCTGCATGCCTGTTTATTTTCCGGTATACATAAATACATGCACATATGTTCATATATCCATGACTGAAAATGTCGAGCATGTGTGTGCGGATGAAAGATCGATATCCCTGTTATCACAAAACGTTCCTTCCGAAGAGGAACTTTGCAGGATGTGCAATATCTTTAGTGCCCTCCAGTCCGAGACCCGCCTGAAGATACTGTTCCTGCTATCCCGGAGTGGCCTCTGTGTAAAGGAACTTGAACAGGCACTCAGTATCTCCCAGCCGGCCATCTCCCACAGCCTGCGGACACTTCGTCAGCTTGATCTGGTGCGTGTGAAAAAAGAAGGCAGATTTGCAGTCTACCATGTTGCTGACGAACATGTGCAGACCTTTGTTGAAATGTGCAGGAAGCACGTCTCTGAGTGTGAATGATCATGAGAGGAACTATCCTTGTCGCATTTGCAGGAATTGTGATGGAATCCTGGCGCCTTTTTGTTGAAATGGCTCCCTATCTCTTTCTTGGATTTGTAATAGCAGGTCTTCTGCATGTGTACATTCCTGAAAGACAGATCCTGAAGTATCTTGGCAATTCCGCTGGAAAGATCAGGTCGGCGTTGCATGCAACATTGCTGGGTATTCCTATACCTCTTTGTTCGTGCGGTGTAGTTCCCACTGCACTATCCCTGCAGAAGAAGGGTGCTACAAAGGGTGCCACTTTGTCCTTCCTTATATCCACTCCTGAAACAGGTGTGGATTCAATAACTATAACCTATGCCCTGCTTGACCCTATAATGACAGTGTTCCGACCGCTGGCAACTCTTGTAACAGCTCTCTCGGCAGGGATAGCAGAGAACTTCCTCAATCACGAAGAACTTCCTCTCCCTGAACAAAAAGCTGCTGATAAAAAGAACATCCTGATGATGCAGCCTCTAGTACCTTTGGCTGCATGCAGTGATGCATCCTGCTCCTGCCAGCCTTCTCCTGTGAAAGATAGTGTCCTGTCCGGACCTGCCCGCTTTAAAGACGGCCTGAGATATGCCTTTGTCGAGCTTCTGGGCGACATCTCAAAATGGCTGGTAATTGGCATCATTCTTGCAGGCATCATATCATATGCAGTGCCCTATGAGCTTGTAAGTTCTTATCTGGGCGGTGGCATTGCTTCTATGATGTTCATGCTAATAGTTGGTATCCCTCTCTACATCTGCGCCACGGCATCCACACCGCTGGCTGCAGCTCTTATAGCAAAAGGAATGAGTCCTGGAACAGCATTCGTTTTCCTGCTTGCCGGACCTGCAACCAACGCGGCGACTATTACAATGGTAACGAAATTTCTCGGCAAGAAAAGTGCTGCAATCTACCTTGGAACAATAGCAATCTGCTCATTGGGCTTTGGCTTGCTGCTCGACCTGATATATTTCAGAATGGGCATTGAGGCAAGTGCTGTGGTCGGCAGTGCAAGCGAGATATTGCCGGAACCGGTGAAGATTGCATTCGCACTGGCACTCATTCCGTTTATTATACACGGTATATCCAGAAAGCAGTGCAGGCAGTAAACTGCATTAACGATTTACTTTTTCCCAATAAGGACCTCGGTAGATTTAACTATTGCAAAGACCTTGTCACCCGGCTGGATATCAAGTCTTTCCACAGCCTCGCTGGTAATGATGGATGTCAGGACAGAGGGCTCGATCTCAAGTGTTACCTTTGAGACTAGTCCTTCACGCTCCACCTTAGTCACTTTACCCGGTATCCTGTTACGTGCGGATATCTTCAGCCCAATATTCTCCCAGGAGCCTTCATCTTTCATACTATCTTCAAGGAACTCCCTGTTATGCTCGTACTCCCGTATAAGATGGCGTCCCTCCTCTGTCAGGAAAGTGCCCTGGTCCTTACCTCCCCGCACGGTTGTCACAACATCCTTCCCCAGTCTTTCGCTCATTGTATTGAGCACATTCCATGCATGCTTGTAGGAGATATCCAGCTTCCCACAGGCTTTTCTGAGAGATCGCTCCTCATCAATTGCTTTGAGCAAAGCTACTTTCCCTGCACCGATAAGCGGCTTCCCTTCCGATGTCAGCCAGACCTTTGTTTTTGTTTCCATATCCTTCATCTAACACTCTTTCATTTGAGGTCTTCTTCCTCAAACATAAATAGTTCGTCAATGCTCGTTTGCAGGCATCTTGCAACCTTGCAGGCAAGTTTGAGTGAGGGATTATATTTGCCTTTCTCAAGGAATCCAATGGTTTCCCTTCTTACTCCCACAAGAGTTGCCAGATCTTCCTGTGTCATATCGTATCTCGCCCTCAGTTCTTTTATCCTGGTCTTCATCTTTGCCTCTGCCTACTCTACATCGCCTTTCCTAAAAAGGTACCACTGGAAACCTTTTGCAGTGACCGCCATTACAAGGAGGAGCAGTCCCAGTACCTGGTCGACTGTCAGCTTCACGAGTTCGAAGTAGTTCACCCAGAATAGCACAGCGAGTAGAATGAGAGTGACGAACCATGAATAAGAGAGTCCGTAAGAGCCTATCCTGACAGTCCTTTCGTCCTTCATTGGCCCGTCCTTGAATCTCTTTGCCCTTATATATGTAACAAAGATGATCACACCACCGATGTTGATAAGGCTGATAGCTATCTCCTGATTGTTCTTAAAGAATGCAACCATGGCTACTCCTGCCATTATCAGGATAACAGCTATGGAGTACATCGTTTTTGTGTATCTTTCCATTTTATCCATTGTTATTCTCCTCCATTGATTTCTAACATTATGTTGGGCATTTATCGCTAAATGTTATCTTTTTCTATATTAATGATAGTTATATCTAACACGGCAATTCCCTTATTTATACTTGTGGGCTAAGTTCCTTCCCGGAAACATATTTATTTAGTGAAACCCCCAGTTTTATCCGGGAGATTTGATGTGGCGTTTCCAGCCATAAATTTAAGGAATCAGGGAGAACATGATGAAAATAAACGTTATTTTTTACAGCCTTTACGGGCATATCTACAGAATGGCCGAAGCAGTTGCGGAGGGTGCCAGGGAAGTGGCAGGAGCGGATGTGGGTCTGTATCAGGTTCCCGAAACCTACACGCCGGAAATCCTGGAAAAACTCGGAGCTATTGAGTACAAGAAGGTTTTTGAACGCATCCCGGTAGCAACGTCGGATACCTTGGCCGAAGCGGATGCGATCATATTCGGTACTCCCACAAGGTTTGGGATGATGATAGCGCAGATGCGTGCTTTTCTAGATCAGACTGGCAGTTTATGGTCCGAGGGTGCATTGATTGGTAAGGCAGGCAGTGTATTCACAGCCAGCGCTACCCAGCATGGTGGTCAGGAATCGACGATCCTCAGTTTTCATACGACCTTGCTGCACCATGGCATGATAATAGTAGGCGTACCCTATTCTGAAAAAAGGCAGTCCATACTTTCTGAGATCACAGGTGGCAGTCCTTACGGAGCCTCAACCATTGCAGGTAGCGGCCCGGACACACGGCTCCCGAGCGAGAATGAGCTGGCGATCGCAAGGTTCCAGGGCAGGCACGTGGCGGAGATCACAAAGAGGCTGGTGGGGGAGTGAAATCTCTAAACGAATTTCCATGTTTAAGGGAGGTACAAATCGAAAAGCAGATGTTGAGAACCTAATTATACTTCAAGCCAGTTATCTGAAGCATCTTCTATCAAGTGGTAGTAATCCGGACAGATATTGTAATTATTGTTTTTTCCGTCCTTGTTCATTTCAATAATCTCCTTTTCTCTTATGTGCTTTAGATGCCAGCTTACAGTTGAAGCGCAAACTCCCAGTTTTTCGGCGAGAGAATTGTTGTTTATAGGATGGCCTTTCAATATCTCATATATGATTTTACGATCAATGTCATTCTTGAGAAGGGAAATCAGCGTCTTCTCTTTATCGCTATAAGCAGACCCGTTCATGAAAAAGCGGACTTTGCCGTTAATCCTTTGTGCCATTATCACTTTCTCATTTTCAAGAATATCTATATGATGTCGGAGTGTCCCTAGATTGATGCCGGTGTCTTTCGAAATCCGGTTTAAATGTATCCCCGGCACGGACCTGATAATATTGAATATTGTGTCCCTGCTGGAGTTATTCAGTACATTTGATCTGTTTATTCTCCTGACGCCTCCAAGGACAGGAGCAAATCTAAGGTATTTGAATGTCAGGATAAACTCCGGGGATGAACTTATCTGAGCCACACCTATCAGCAGCACAAACCTCCAGTAAGGTATCTCTATAAGTTCGACTTCCTGGCCACGCTCTCCTGTTGCGGACATGCCAACCCCATCGCTCTGGCTGGGAGTTACATAGTATTCAGCAGCCAGTGCTACAGGTGTATGCAATGCGACAATAAAAAGAAGGAGCAAACTCCCTGCTTTAGTAAGTGAAAGTATTGAAGTAGTAGTCTTCTGTTCCAACTACGGATTCCCCACGTACCTTGAATGTCCATTTTCCGGATTGCAGGTAATTCTGCCCCTGAGTGATGTCCAGATGGATTCTGCCGTCTACACTTCCGTCCGCGTTGTCATAGAACTTTCCCACATATGCTCCGCTGGGTGTGTATATCGCAAGCGACAGGTAATCGCTGGTATCACCCCAGTTGAGGTCAACTTCCAGCTTTTTAACTGTGGTTCCAATAGTTGTTGTATATGTTTTTGTCTGTCCCTGTGTTATTGTGCTGTATGCCTTGATAATAACCGGCTGATGCTCTTCCGTTGAAGAACAGATAGTGTATTCCTCTTTTGCAGAAACAGCAGGTGCTGATATTAAAGCCAGAACCACAAACAGAAAAAGAATTTTCTTTATTCTCACCAAATCACCGAAGAGTTAATAATTTTACAAGTAGATAAGTTTTCTCTCCAATTTCTCGAAATGATTTCATGCTGCTTTTGATGTGAACAAGAAAATTCAGGAATCATCTTCATTTCGATGATCTGCACAGAAGAAATTTATACTTGAACAATACAGGAGTTTACAGGGTTCAACTGCAAATTGTGAGAAAAGAGCTGAACCCTGAGATGCCCAGAGGCAAAGATATTGTTAGTTTTGATTTGGTTTAAAACTTGCGTGGTCTTGCCTCTGGAGTAAAGAAACAAGGTGAAAATGTGGTAAGAAGATTACAAGTAACTTCGCTTCTATTGGCGATGTTGATATTGAGCACAATATTTGTCTCGACCGTGAGTGCAAAAAATATTGTAGATAGTGATACAACAAAAGACAAACAGTTAGAGATTGCAAGACAATTATGGGGTACTGATATTACCAATGGAGAGTACATTAAACAAGTCTTCCCAGAAGCTTATGATGAGTCTCCTGATGCTGCCACAAAAGCATATTATGAAATGAAAATGATCTGGATAGATCCTATGAAAAACAATGAAGAAATATCTGAATCATCGATAAATAGTACACTAGCTAAAACTATTTATTTAGTTGCAGCTAACGGTAAAGTAGAAAAGTCTTCTTCAACGAAGATAAGTTTTTCATCGTATGAGAAGATGGTGCTGCCAAGTCCAACGACACCTATACCACAAATGGCGCAAACTACACAAGTATTCCGAAAAAGTGGAACTAGTGCAGTGCTGGTAGGTGCATCCTATAAAAGTGGAACCAATGTGTACCAAATCTCAACAAGTGGTAGTATTTCCTATGTGTCTGGTGATTATAAAATAATTACCCAATCTACGGCTGTCTGGCCACCCGGATGTGAACCACCTACATGGTATGCGGTAAAAGACTCAGGTTGGAAACATCTTTAATAAATATGCATATTTAGGGAGGACTTATCTCCCTTTTTTATTGTAAAATGAATGATTTCTAGGAGAAAAATATGTTTTCTTACGGATATAGTTTCATGCCACCCGTAAACAATGGGATATATCTAATAGGTTTCTTAATATGGGCCGTTATATCAAGCTTGATGATTCTAATTATTAAAAAAAGGGCGGAGGCAAAAAACCGAATTACTAATAGGTTTTACTGGCTCTGTTGTATAATTATTTCATTGGTAGTGTCACTCATAATCACATTTATACTATTTTAAAAATAGAACCATTGTAACAAGAACAATACAGAACTCGAATATATAAATTTGCAGGAGATAATTATCGGATGCATAAAAAATTGGAACTCTTATAATCGTACTCCTCTTAGCAGGGATCACTCCCTCAAGTGTTGTAGTGTAAATCTTGGCAGTACTGATCCTGGATTGTTTGAAAAAGTGAATGTTCTGTCACAGTATGGTATTGAGAATTGGACCGATTCGACCAGTCCTCTTTATAACCCGGAAGCTCTACAACTTCCTCCCATACATTTCATATAGTTGAAGATAGGTGAATATTACTGCTTTAGCAGTAATATTTCTTTTATTTAGCGGGTATTATGAAGAGAGATCACCAAATATTGACTTTACTGATTTTAATACTCTTGGCATCACTTGTTTACTTCATGACTCCAGTTGGAATTAATGGCATAGTTGAATATAAAGCGATAGAAGGCAGGATGAGTGGAGATATTGTAGAAGGAATCTTAGAGATTATGCCCTCTCATACAGATCAGCCATCAATACGAATCGAAAAAAAGGAATTAGAGCATTCTATTTCTGTTGATGATAATGACATCTTCATAAGTGATTCATTGCATGAATCATTGGAAGGGAAATATATTAGTGTTGAATATATTGTTGCGGTTAAGATAGGTTCCGCCGATCCTGTGAATAACGTGAGGGAAGGAGAAACATATGCTTATTTGGTTGATCGAAATGACTTTAATAGTGTGAAGATCGGGGATAGTGTCATTTGCAAAGTTTCGCGCCACAAAAAATCTACAATTAATAGGATTATCGTTCGCTCATAATCTGAAACGGGCACGCTAAGGATATGATCGGTCATTAGGTGCCTGAAAAATGAATTTCTCAGTCCGATGATGTGGCCATAATATTTATAATAAATTCTGTTAATTGTTCATCACTTCACTGAAAAAATGTGAATTGGGTTTCAACTTTTCTTTCTTTAATCTAATGGGAGAACAAAATCACATGCACAAAACAAAAATCGGATTAATTATACTTGCACTCCTTCTGACAGGGATAGCACACGCAAGTGCTGTTAGTGTAAATCTTGACAGTACTAGTGGAGACGTATTCGAAAGAGTGGCCGCCCTATCACAGTATGGTATTGATAACTGGACTGATCAAGACAGTCCTATATATGACCCTGCAGTTTTCAAAGCATACGGGGAGGTTCCTCCTATTCACAATGCAACACAGATGAATGAATTTGCAGATAAATTACGAAGTGTCAGGGAAAATTCATGGAATGAGACTGACTTTTATCCTAACGGGCATGTAGTCCAATATGGTTCTGATCCGAGATGCGGGTATTTTTTAATAACGCTGTATAATGACGGAACAGCGTATTCTGAGAAGCACACTCAGAAGATATACGATGTTGTAGATAAATATGCAATTAAAAACGGCATTGAAGATGTTCCTGTAGTTTTCGTACTCACAAACAGTACTGATGTCGGCTATGCCGAGTTTGCTTATATGATGTATGACCTTGAAGATGAATCCACGGACAATAACACTAGCCAGGAGCTAAGCACTGCCAATACAACAATCTCAAACATTTCTGAGACAAACACAACCAGTAAATCGATACCCTTACCTGGGATTTTAGGTAGCCTGCTTGCGGTCTTTCTGGCTGGCCTGATTGGCAGGAGGAAACCGTAATTAAGGCGGGGAATTATCACATGCACAAAACAAAAATCGGATTAATTGTACTTGCGCTTCTCTTGGCAGTAACTCCTCATGCGAGTGCGCTCAATGTGAAATATGGCAGCGGTGACAGTCTGGTGCAGGAAGCTGCGACTCTGTCTCAGTATGGTATTGAGAACTGGACCGATCCGGCCAGTCCCATATATGACCCGGCAGTCTTCAAAGCATACGGAAAGGTCCCACCCATCCGCAATGGGACTCAGTTAAATGAATTCGCAAATAAATTAAGGAACATCAGGGATAGTTCCCGGGGGGAAATTGATCTCTATCCACATGGGCATGTCGTTGAATATGGCACTACCCCCATAAATGCATATTTCTATGTTGGGTTGTATGCCGACGGGACGGCATATTCCGAGAAGCATACTAAAAAGATATACGACATAGTCAATAAACATGCAATCGAAAATGGAGTTGAAGATGTTCCTGTGGTTTTCTCTCTCACCAACGATACTTCTTTTCTCTATGCTGGGGAGGTATATGAGTATGCCTATGTTCTTGACGAGGAATCCATTGAGGAAAACAGCAGCTTAGAACAAAATTCTCAAAACGTGTTAGCTTCAAACCTTCAAGATACAAACGACACTAACAAACAGACACCAGCACTTGGAGTTTTGAGTAGCTTGCTTGCAGTCTTTGTGATTGGTCTGGTCTGTAGGAGGAGAATGTAATTTGTTTTCAGGATACCTTTGCTAGGCCATGATGTAGATCCAAGTTACATCTCAGTTCATAACTTCAAACATCGTTGAAGTTTAAGCAAAGTATATACGGTCCTGTTCCTTACATCCTAACTAAAGAAAATTCTTATTCGACATTCTTACGGCATCAGATGTGATGAAAAATGAAATTTCCAGGAGTCAGATCAGGATCATGCGTGCTTTGCATGCTAATATTATTCTCCCTCTTTTCAGGGTGTATAGCTAACCAAAGTGAACTCTCTTCAAACCTCACCGGTCCGTGCACCGGTCAACTTGCAGATGCAGGAGACGAGTTCTTCATACTCGCTCCTAAAATGCTCTTCTCAGGCGGCGAGAGCTCCATAACCATGGCTGCTTTTGAGAATGGTGAGCCGGTCAGTCGCTGTATCGAATATACCCTTGTGGATGAGAACAATGAAGAGATTGCCCTTTTCACGGCGTCCACAACCGGCGCTGGCAATTCCGTAGCTTCCTTTGAGGTGCCTGATGTGAAGGAGGGTCGCTATGTGCTCACAGCAAGACCCGCAGGTTATGAGCGCAATTTCACCGCCACGGTGGAAGTGGTAAGGAACAACCCGCTCTTTATCGAGACTGACAAGCCCATCTACAAGCCTGGGCAGACCATCCACGGCAGGATACTTTCCCTCAACAACAATCTGGTGCCTGTGGAACAGGACATCCTGATCGAGATAACGGATGCAAAGGGCATCAAAGTGTTCAAGGAGGAAATGAGCTCGAACGAATACGGAGTTGCCTCCTTTGACCTGCCCCTGGCCTCAGAGCTTAACCTGGGCACCTGGAAGATAAAGGCAAGTGCCGGAGATTCCTTCTCCAATGTGGATATCCAGGTTGACAAGTACGTGCTTCCGAAGTTCGATGTAACCGTAAGTACTCCGCAGGAATGGTTCCTTGTGTCGGACAAGATAACAGGCACTGTGTCATCTTCATACTTCTTCGGCAAGGATGTGGAAGGGGAAGTGCTTGTGGAAGCTTCCCGCTATGTGGGTGAATGGGAGCAGTATGCCATATATAATGCAAAGCTCAGCAACGGCTCCGTGGATTTCGAACTTCCTGCCGTGGGGTATGCAGCAGGCACCTACGGTGCGGGCGGGCAGGCAAGCCTGATGCTCAACGTGACTGTCACGGACACGGGCAACCATAGCGAGATCAGCAACAAGCTGTTGACCATAGCCGGGTCCCCTGTGTTACTCCAGATCATTCCCGAATCGAGTTATATCAAGCCGGGAATGCCTTTTCAGGTGCTTGTGGTGACCAAGGACCCCGGAGGAAAACCGGTGGACACCCAGGTAACCGTTGATATGACTTTCAGGGATGATTCCTATCGCGATACTGCAGACCAGCAAACCCTATCTACCAAAAACGGTGTTGCACTCCTTACTTACGATGTGCCTGAATCCGCAGTGCAGTGCTATCTCAACGCAGACGCAGACAATGCATATGCATACAAGGAACTGAATGCAGTATATTCCCCAAGTGCAAGTTTCATCCATATAAGCCAGGTCAGTGACGGTATCCCGGAAGTAGGGGATGTCATCACTTTCAGGGTGTATTCCACCAATCCGGGAACTGTGTTCTATGATGTGTTCGCTAACGGCAGGACTGTGTATTCAGGAACCAGCACGGAACAGGATATCAATATACCTGTAACAATGCAGATGAGCCCGCAGGCAAAGGTCGTGGCTTACATGATCAACCCCAACAGCGAGGTTTCCGTGGATGTGCTGCCCTTTGATGTGCAGTTCTCTGCACAACTGGACCTGAAAAGTTCCTTTGACAGCGAGTCCGTGGAGCCGGGGAAAAATGTGACCGTTGACTTTGATGCAGGAAGCAGGTCCCTGATAGGTTTCTCAATTGTTGACGAGTCAGTATATGCCCTGAGCGAAGGCCGGCTCAATCTGAAGCAGGTATTTGATGAACTCGAAAAACGCTTCATGGAACCCCAGGCGGAATCCCATCCGTACTGGTACCGTGAGGGTGCCTATGAGATGCTGGAGAGCGCGGGTGTGACAGTGATGGCATCCCCCGGAATCAGTGTACCCAAATCTCAGAACAGTGTCGGGTGGGAGGCAGCTAATTTTGCAGGTTTTTTTGTTGACATGGATAAAGCCGAGGCAGTTGAGATGGAAGCCCCTATGATGGAAGCTCCCATGGATGGAGGCATAGTTCTTGATGAAGCTGCTGCAGAAGATACAGATTCAGGTGCTTCTCTTGCTGAAGTCCAAAGGGTGCGCCAGTTCTTCCCCGAGACATGGATATGGATGCCTGACATGCTTACCGATGAGGAGGGACGTGCCAGCCTTGAGCTGACTGCGCCTGACAGTATCACTACCTGGAGGCTGCATGCAGTTTCCTCGGGTCCTGAAGGCATAGGTATTTCAGAGGCAAAGCTGAGAGTGTTCCAGGATTTCTTCATCGACCCTGACCTGCCGTATTCGGTTATCCGGGGTGAGGAGTTCCCGGTGCAGATACAGGTTTATAATTACCTTGACAGGGAGCAGAATGTGAAGCTTACTCTTTCGGGTGCCGAATGGTTCGATATAGTAGGCGATGATGTGCAGGAAGTGACAGTTGAGGACAACAGTGTCGGTTATGCAAGTTTCACTATCCGGCCCACCGAGGTTGGCAGGAAGATCATCGAGATAACGGGCCAGACTACAGAAAAGGCAGATGCTGTCAGGAAGGATATTATCGTTGAGCCTGAAGGTGCCATGAGGGAGCTTGTGGAAAACGGCATACTCAAGAATGGTTCTGTGATGATGGATGTTACTCTTCCTGAAGGAATAGTACCGGATTCGGGAAAGGTGCTCGTGAGCTTCAGTCCGAGTATAGTGGCCCAGACAATCAACGGTGTTGACAACTTGCTGGGTATGCCCTATGGATGCGGGGAGCAGAATATGATGCTCTTTTCCACTGATGTTGAAGTGCTCCGCTACCTTGAGGCTACAGGACAGGATAACCCCGGACTTAAAGCCAAGGCAGAGATGTACATAGTCACAGGCTACCAGCGACAGTTGACATACAGGCATAGTGACGGCTCCTTCTCCGCTTTCGGTGAGAGTGACCCTGAAGGCAGTCTCTGGCTGACGGCATTCGTGCTTTCCCAGTTTAGTGGGGCAAGGGACCTTACGACCATCGATGAAGGTGTTCTTGCAGAATCAGCTGGCTGGATAGAATCTCACCAGCTGGCTGACGGTTCCTGGGAGCCAGTGGGCTTTGTGATACATCAGGATATGATGGGAGGGGTCAGCGGCACCTATGCACTGACAGCCTATGTCACCCTGGCGCTTGATGATTATGGCTCAGCCAACCAGGTGGTAATAGCTGATGCCCGTAAGTATCTAGAGGACAACCTTGAGGCCAGAATGACCCATATGCTCTTGCCATTGGCACTCTGGCTTTGCAGAAGTTAGACAGCCCGTTTGCGGATAAAGCCCTGAGTGACCTGCTCGCCATCTCAAAACAGGACGATCATGGCACATACTGGGGCTATGGTGACGGACCGGTACCAATGCCATACGAGCATCGTGGTTATGATTTCATGGTGCCGTCCAGCAAGAATGTCGAGACCACCGCCTACGCCACTCTTGCTTTGATAGATGCAAGGAACCCGGTAGCCAGTTCATCATTGAAATGGATATCCGCACAGCGAAATTCCAACGGCGGCTTTTCCAGTACCCAGGATACTGTCATGGCCTTCAGGGCCTTGATGAGTGCAGCGGCATCAGCAGGCAGGGATATCGATGCAACGATAAAGGTCATTGCAAAAAATAACACCGTCAGGTCGATAGATGTGAACTCCCGCAACTTCGATGTAGTGCAGATAGTCGAGATTCCCGGGAACATTTCACAGGCCAGACTCGAAATGGAGGGCACAGGTGAACTGAGTTACCAGCTGGTGAAGCGTTTCAATGTGATACTGCCGGAAGTCACACAGCAGAAAGAGATAGAGCTTGACGTAAAATATGACTCTGCAAATGTAACCGTGAATGACATTGTGAACGTGCAGACACGGGTGAAATACAACGGCATACGAGGCATCGACGGCAGGGCGACATCCAGCGGAATGATGATCGTGGATATCGCAGTTCCCACCGGCTTCACTCCTGTGACATCAAGCCTTGCATCCCTAAAGGACGAAGGTGTGATAACCCGCTATGAAGTCGCAGGCCGCAAAGTGATACTCTACATCGATGACATGCAGCCGGGTGAGGAAATAAATTTCAGCATCCGAATGAAAGCATTGTTCCCGGTGAAGGCTATCGCACAGGAGAGCAGGGCGTATTCGTACTACAACCCGCAGGTCAGTACCGAAGTGAGTGGAATGGATGTGAACGTAGGTGAATGATAAAAAGGGGGAGAAATCCCCTCCCCTACAATTCATTAACAGTGCTATTTTTCAACAAGCTTCATCTTCGGATACCCATCCTTTCCTGATCCACAGCAGGGTATGGGATATGATTCCCAGCACAGGCAACTCTATCAAAGGACCTATGACCAGTGCCAATGCTATCAGCGGCTCCTCCGGAAAAGCCGTGAGCGCGATTGCCAGCACTATCGGGGAATTGCGTGCAAGAGTTGTGAGGTTCAGGCTGGCAGTATCCTGATAGGAAAAATGAAGATATCTTCCAACTATCTGACCTACCATGAACACTATTACAAAGAAGAGCAACACGGGAGTTATGAGCTTGAGCAATATCAGGGGATTCCGGACCAGGTATTCTCCCTGTGAAGCGAACATGGATATGATCGCAAGGTTCAGAAAAGAAAACTGTACATGATCCAGTTTCGGGAAAACCTTCTCTTCAAGCCAGTATTCCCCCTTTGCTTTTGGCAAGACAGCCTTTGAGACCAGGGACAGGATAAAAGGGATAAAGAGCACAAGGATTACACTTTCAAGCAGCAGGGAAGTATCGATGCTTGCAATGGTCCCTGCAAAGATAAACAGGTATAATGGTAGTAATGCCAGCTGCAGGATAAGGTTCATAGGTAGGATGGATGCGGAAAGTGGTACATTACCGCGTGCAATGCCTGTAAAAAGCAAGTACCAGTCTGTACATGGAGTGACCATCAGCATGATAAAGCCAATCCATAAGGCGGGTGCATCCCTTAAGAAAAAGAACCCGAGGGCAAAGGCCAGCAGAGGGTTGAATATGAAATTAATGCTCCCGCTGACACCTGCAAATTTCCAGTTCCTGAAAGAATTCCCCAATTGGCTGAGGGGAACCTGCAAGAAGATGCCATATAGCATCACCATCAGGAAAGGAACAATAAAAAGAGCCGCATGATTATGGATAACCGGAATCTGGCCAAGGGTCAATCCTGTAACAACAGACGCTAGTATTATGAAGGATTGGTATTTTTCAATAGAGGCCATAAATTACACCCTGTTATTCGAATATTTGGTATCTTACGACCAAAGTATCTATTTCCCTTAATCCTTCCCAGTTTTAAATAGCTTCTGTTGTCCTTGATTAATTGTCTTACTAGAGAATGGGTGATCCATGCGGGCCTGTTGATCCACTTGTGCTGATCTTCATATTCCAGGGCGATAAGATAATCAATCATCAGCTGCACATCCTGTTAATTCCCATGCCTTTAGATACTCCGGACATACTTTGTGTTCTTCATTGGATCGATGGGAACAGGGAGCTGGCCGAACTACATAAAAATGTATGGAGCATGGTGTCTGTCCCCAATGCAAACACAAAAATAGTAACAGCCAGATAATTTGGGAAACAAACCATTCAACAGATTATCATGAACCAGATAACGCCTGCCATGCAGCAATTTTACTCCGCCAAGGAGGAGCATGGGGATGCCCTTATATTTTTCAGGATGGGGGATTTCTATGAATCTTTTGGCGAGGATGCAAAGACCATTGCAAGAGAGCTGGAGATAACTCTCACTACCAGGGGAAGGGACAAGGATGGAAAGGACATGCCACTTGCGGGGATTCCTTATCATGCTATTGACAATTACCTGCCCCGGCTTATAAAAAAAGGCTACAAGGTCGCAATATGCGAGCAGCTTGAGGACCCAAAACTGGCTAAAGGTGTCGTGAAAAGAGGTGTCGTACGCGTTGTTACGCCTGGTACTGCCATGGACCCTTCCATGTTTCCGGATGCCTCGAATAACTACCTTATGGCGCTATATGGGGAAGGAAAGGATTTCGGTATCGCATTCCTGGATATCTCTACGGGTGAGTTCCTGACTACCCAGCTTGTGGACAGTTCGCCCTATGACAGGATAGCAAGCGAAGCTGCACGCATGGGCCCCTCTGAGTGCATCATGCCGGATGCCATTCTTGCCGATGAGAAAATGGTGGAGCGAATCAGGGAACTGAAGATAATCATTCACAAATACGAAGAAGACGCTTTCGTGCATGACTTTGCTGAGAAGGTGCTCAGGGAACATTTCAAAGTTTCCACACTTGAAGGTATGGGATGCAGCGGGCTTCCATTTGCTGTAAGTTCCGCGGGCGCAGCTCTTCAGTATGCCATAGACACGCAGATGAGGGAGCTGTCACAGGTGCAGCATCTCAAGACTTATTTTGATTCGGAGTTCATGGTGCTGGATGCCATCACCCTGCGCAATCTGGAGATAGTGAAGAATGTCAGGGGGGAAGGCAGCGATTCTACCCTGATGAACGTGCTTGATGAAACCATGACTCCAATGGGTGGCAGGCTGCTGCAGAAATGGCTGCTCAAGCCCCTTGTATCCGTTGATGATATCAATTACCGGCTGGATGCAGTTTCACAGCTTCTTGGTAATACTCTTGTGAGGTTTGATCTCAGGTCGCACCTGTCTTATGTGAAGGACATGGAGAGACTCGTGGGAAGGGTGCTGTATGGCAATTCAAATGCAAGGGACCTGGTTGCCCTGAGGCGGTCCATGGAGGCCGTGCCGCAAATAGTAGATTCCATGAGAGGATGCGGGAAATCCGAACTTCTGGATGATATTGTTTCACAGCTCTCTTCCTTCACAGAACTGGAGGTGCTTACGGAACTGATAGGCAGGGCAATAGTGGATGAGCCGCCGGTGAGTGTCAGGGATGGTGGTATGATAAAGTCCGGCTATAACGAGAGGCTGGACGAGCTCAAGGGCCTGTCAAAGAGCGGCAAACACTGGATAGCGGAATTTCAGCAGAAGGAGCGTGACAGGACTGGTATCAGGTCTTTGAAGGTGGGTTACAATAAGGTATTCGGATACTACCTGGAGATTACCAAAGCCAATATATCCCAGGTTCCGGACGATTACATACGCAAGCAGACCATGACCAATGCAGAGAGGTTCTATACGCCCCAACTCAAGGAGCGGGAGAGCGACATTCTCTCTGCTGACGAGAAGATGGTTGCTCTGGAATACGAATTGCTGTGCGAGGTTAACTCAGTCGTGGCTTCTCATTCAAAGCAACTGCAGGACACTGCTGCAACCATAGGTATGCTGGATGTGCTCGCCAACTTTGCGGAAGTGGCTGCAAATAACAATTACATCCGGCCGGGCATCACGAATGACTGCAAGCTGCTTATCAGGGATGGAAGACATCCCGTGGTTGAGAGCGCTGTCCGGGGTGGTTTCGTTCCCAACGATACTGACATGGATTGCCAGAACAACCAGTTCATGCTTATCACGGGGCCTAACATGGCCGGCAAGTCCACTTATATGCGCCAGATAGCGATGATAGTTATCATGGCGCAGGCAGGCTCATTTGTGCCTGTTTCACACGCGTCCATTGGCATAGTTGATAGGGTGTTCACACGCGTCGGAGCCTTCGATGACCTTGCCAGCGGGCAGAGCACCTTCATGGTGGAGATGGTGGAACTTGCCAACATCCTTAATAACGCTACTCCGAGAAGCCTGGTGCTGCTGGACGAGATCGGCAGGGGCACCAGCACCTACGATGGTTACAGCATAGCAAAGGCCGTGGTGGAGTACATCCATAACAAGGGACGTGTCGGTGTGAGGTCGCTCTTTGCCACCCACTATCACCAGCTGACCGAGATCGCAGGTAACCTGAAAAGGGTGAAGAACTTCCACATTGCAGTAAAAGAAGAAGGTGACGATCTGGTCTTCCTGCGAAAGATCGTGCCTGGTGCCACAGACAAAAGTTATGGTATCCATGTGGCAAGGATTGCCGGTGTCCCCCTCAGCGTAACCAAGAGGGCCAGGGAAATACTGGAGGATATCGAGAACGAGAGCGCTATCAGTATGACCGATGCCAAGGTAGGCAGGAAGCATCGCAACAATGCGAAGTACACCCAGCTGATACTCTTCGACCAGGCTACCTCTGAAAAAGAAAGCAAACAACATCCTGTTGTGGAGGAACTGAGGGAGCTGGATGTCAATTCACTCACACCTCTTGAGGCACTCAATAAGTTGAGCCAGATGAAGATTCGGCTCTCAGGGGAAGTAGGCAAGTGAGCTGAAGTGCGCAATATGAACTCTTTTTTCACATCAGCAATCAATATCCGTCTTTGAAACTTGCTTTAGTTCTATTGATTTTTGCCAATACTTTTCCTTTTTTGTAATATCATCCAGGCAACCAGCACAAGAGCACCGCAACTTAAGGCAATGATACCCAATATCTGTATCTGGGCCATCCAGTCCTGGGATACCAGCCACATGCCCACAGCTCCAAGGGTGAAGTACGTGAATATCAATAAAGAAGATGCAGAGCCTGCATCTTTGCGTACCTGCTCAAGTACGAGATGATTGCTCGGTGGCCTGCTGATGCCGATGGAATATGTTATCATTGCCATGGGGATGGCAAAGCTCCATGGTCCACGCTGGCCCATAACGAGGATAAGCGCCCCTCCAAGCGCGATTCCTGCAAAACCGGCTGTCATGATATACTTGGAGTCTATTCTGTATGTAAGTTTAAGGTATGATATCGACCCGGCCATTAATGCTAAGGCATTGAAGGCGAAGAAATAACCGAAATTCTGTTCGCTCAGGCCAAACCCAGTGATGTATAAAGCAGAAGAGCCGGCAATGAAACTGTATAATGGTAAAAGACTTACAGACATTACCAGGACCATGATGACATAGCTTTTGTTAAGCAGCAGATCCCTATAGGAATGCATGACCCTTGACATAGGTGTTTCTGATGCTTCTTTCAGTGTTTCTGGTGTCCTGAGAACTCCAAGGAGGCCTATCACGCCCATCATACCCTGGGCAAAGAATATCCATTGCCATGAAAGGTATGCCAGTATCCATCCTCCAAGGATGGGGGCGAACATAGGAGCCAATGCCATGATTATGGCTATATAGGCAAGGACTCTCTCTCTTTCTTTCCCTGAAAAGATATCTTTAGTCATCGCCATGGACAAAGATGCGCTGGCAGCAGCTCCAGCAGCCTGTAGTATTCGGAATGCTATCAATGCGGCTGCACTGTTAGCCAGAGCACAGAGCATACTGGCAAATATGTACAATGAAATGCCGACAATGAGAGGTTTCCGGCGCCCGTATCTGTCTGATATGGGGCCGTAGAAAAGCAGGAAGAAGCCATAGGTTACGAAAAAAGCAATAAGGATCAAATTGATCACTGCCAGGGGCTTGTCCCATATTATAGCAAGAGATGGGATGGCTGGCAGGATCATATCCGTCGAAAATGCTGGAAAGGCTGTTAAAAGTGCTAGTAAAGGCACTATTTTTTCAATTTCCCCGGTATCTTTCATCTTAGACCTTCTAATTATATGCTGCCTCTAAAAAGCCAAACAGATATAATTCTTATCTATGGTATATTCTCTGACAGAAAATATACATTAATTCAGTCAAGGAAAAGTATGTGTATTCCCTGATACTTCTTAGGAAAGGCTTAAGATTGCTGTATGTGAGAAAGGAGAGAGCGAAAATGACGGACGATGCATGTGATTTGCAAGATTCCAGGATACATCTGCTGGACGAGTCCACGATAAATAAAATAGCTGCAGGAGAAGTCATCGAGCGCCCTGCATCTGTGGTCAAGGAACTCATAGATAATTCAATTGATGCCAATGCCACTGATATTCGAGTGGAAATAAGGGGGTCTGGCACGAAAAGTATACTTATCATCGACAATGGTTCGGGAATGGGTCATCAGGATGCTTCGCTGGCTTTCATGAAGCATGCTACCAGTAAGATAAGCAGTATCGATGACCTCGAGCGTGTCCTCACTCTGGGTTTCAGAGGGGAAGCGCTCGCATCCATAGCCTCGGTCTCAAAGGTTGAACTCGTCACAAGGCAGGAAAGCGATATCTCGGGTACGAAGATAATTGTGGACAGCAGCGGCATAAAGGATATCTCCTCTGCAGGCTCGGCTGTGGGAACCTCTATCTCTGTAAGCGACCTTTTTTACAGTACCCCTGCACGGAAAAAGTATCTGAAAACCTTGCGTACAGAGCTTGCTAATGTCACTGATGTGGTCACAAGGCATGCAGTAGCGCATCCGGAAATATCTTTCACTCTTGTAAGTGATGGCAAGGTAGTCATGAGGTCTCCGAGCTCCGGCGACCTTTTTGGCAGCATAGTGCACCTTTACGGTGCAGATGTTGCCCGCTCATTAGTTCCAGTGGAACTACATTCAGAGTTTGTATCCATATCCGGATACATATCAAAACCCGAACTTACCAGAAGCGGAACGGACCTGCAAGCTTTCTTCATTAATGGCAGAAGCATTTATTCAAGGGCTATAAGCAATGCTGTCAGGCTGGGTTACTACACGCTTCTTCCCAAGGGACGCTATCCGGCAGCTTTCCTGAAGTTTGACATCGACCCAGTTCATGTTGATGTGAATGTGCATCCCACAAAAAGAGAAGTTCGGCTGAGCCAAGAAAAAGAGATAGAATCTGCCATAATCACGGCAGTTGAGCAGGCCCTCAGCACAGCAGACCTCATCCCTGAGCTCAGGGTTGCGAAGGAGAGCACCCTCCAGTCAAAGATATATGAGCCGGAGCCAGCGGGACTTCCGGTGGAAAAAGAAGGCTTTGGGGGGTATTATCCGGAAAGTCGTGAACAGCGCACTGAAGAGTACAGGCAGGAACTGCATCAGGAAAAACCTGTCCTTATTAAAGAGAATAGCCAGCCTTACCAGTATCCGATGAAAGATACCCAGAAGCGGCTGACGAAGAGTGAGAGGCTTCAGGCGCAGCATGTACCTCCCGTGAGAAAAGGTGAGGTTCCGGATGTGAAGGTGCTTGGGCAGTTCTCCGATCTTTACATAATAACAGAAACAGAAGGGAAACTTGTACTGGTGGACCAGCATGCAGCCCACGAGCGCATCATGTACGAGCAGGTGCTCAAGATGCGGGATATGGGTTGGCAGGAGCTTATCACCCCCGTGACCCTTGAGCTCAGTACAAAGGAAATGGCCATTATAGAGGATTATATACCTTTCCTGGAGCAGATCGGCTTTTCCATGTCCGAGTTCGGGTCCGGTAGCTATGTGGTCACGACAGTGCCAAGCATTTTTGGCAGGCTGGAAGACCCGGAAATCGTTCACGATATCATCTCGGACCTGGTATCAGGCGGGAGGATCAAGGAGGACACACAGGTGTATGACCGCCTGTGCAGCACCATGGCCTGCAGGGCGGCGATAAAAGCAGGTGCGGTATGCACCCAGGAGCAGATGCTTGGGCTTCTGAGGCAACTGATGTTATGCGACAATCCATATACATGTCCGCATGGGCGGCCTACTATGGTATCCTTCACAAAGGAGGAGCTGGGTAAGATGTTTGGCAGAACGTGACTTGTCGGTAAATTTTAAAAGTATGAACTACAATTGACCTGAGATGATCGACCCGGTAAACAAATCCAAGATACCAGAAGAATGGCTTGAACGCTCACAGATGTCCCGCAAGGAACTGGAAGAAGGTATAAGGAGCGGAATGCTGGTTGTACTTAGCAATGGCTCGGTGTTAAAGAGAGGTTATACTACCGGGACAACGGCTGCACTTGCTGCAAAGGCTGCGGTGCTCTCTCTTGGTACGGATGTGTTCCATGTATCAGTCCCCACACCAGTAGGCCTGCGTGCCGAACTTGACGTCAAGGCAAGTAAGGGGCATGCTGTTGCAGTCAAGATCAATAACGATCATGAATCTGATATCACCCGCGGGCTTGAATTCGCAGCCGATGCCAAGGAGGCTGATGGAATTGTGGTGAATGCCGGCCAGGGTGTCGGTATCGTCACACGCAGCGGGCTTGAATCCAAGAAAGGGCACCCTGCCATTAATCCGCGGCCCATGGAGCAAATAGTTGCCTCCATAACAGAGGCTGTGGAAGAGCTGAATCTCAGGGGTGCCGAAGTCACCATCTATCTCCCGCAGGGAAAGGAAATCGCAAAGCAGACTCTCAACAATCGCATAGGTATCGTTGATGGCATATCAATCCTCGGGACTACCGGTTTTGTAGAGCCCTGGAACGATCATCTTGGGGAGATGAAAGGGGATTTGATAAGAGAGTCCGACAAAGTGGTACTTACTACCGGCAGGATAGGCATCAGGTATTCGACCATGCTATTTCCGGAGTATACTGTCGTGCTTGCCGGAAGCCGTATCGATGAAGCTCTTGAGGCTGCAACCGGGGACGTTGTCATATGCGGCCTGCCAGGTCTTGTCCTGAAGTGGGGAAACCCTGACATGCTCAAGGACAGCGGATTTGCCACCGTTGTTGAGATGCTTGAGCTTGACCCCGGCAACGAGCGGCTCAGGAAAGCCTTTGAGATGGCAATAGAGAAAGGCAAAGGAGCACGCATCGTCGTTGTTGACCGCGACGGAACGGTCCTCATGGACAGCGGGGATGGAATATGATCATCGTAGGTGTGGGTGTCGGTCCGAAGATGCTGACACAGGAGGCAATAGATGTTATCAGTGCAGCACCTGTGATCTATGGTTCTGAAAGGGCGATAGAGCTTGCCAGGGATCACATTAAGTGTGAAGCCCACCCTATCAAGAGTTTCAAGAACCTGCATCTTTTGCCCTCAGATGCAGTTGTACTCTCTACCGGAGATCCCATGTTCTCCGGGCTGGGAAAATTCGCAGGAGGACATGACAGGGTTGTCACCGGCGTTTCATCAATACAGGCGTCATGCGCACGCTTCCATGTGGAGATGTCAAATCTGGCCATGATAACAGCGCATGGCAGGGATCCGGCTCCGGCAAAAGAAGCTCTTATCCGTGAATTGTCTCTGGGAAAGAATATTTTCCTGTTACCTGCTGACAACTTCGGGCCGGCTGAGGTCGCAGGGATTCTGGAAGAAATGGATATCGATGCGAAAATATGTATCTATGAGGATATTGGCTACCCTGATGAACGGTCCGCTGTCGGCACTGTGAGCGAGCCACCTCTGAACAAGTCGGATGTGTACTGTTTGATGGTTGTCAGATAATATCAAGTAAAGTTACTTTTTTTAAGCTCTGTTCTATTATTGTATCTGCGGTTTTGAAGGACTGTGTGAATTGTATTATTTCCAATCAGCCTATTATCAACACATATGTATGTATATAAGTTACTTCAACGTGGATTGTTGTTAGTACAAATGCTGACATATCTTAACTTTAACACCTATCGTTATGTTTATTTACCATAACATAATACCTGATATACATCTAGTCAATTATACTTGATTTGTTGGTGTTATAAAAAGGAAGGTGATCTTAGTTGCATATATTCGAAGGTTTTTTACCCTCTCCCTGGTGGCAGGTATGGTTTGCCATTTCCATTCCTGTTATAATGTATGGTATCTATCAGATGAACAAACTGGTGAGTCAAAGACGTGAAATCGTTCCTTTGCTTGCTGTTGCGGGTGCGTTTATATTCGTGCTGTCATCCCTGAAGCTTCCTTCTGTGACTGGCAGTTCCTCACATCCCACAGGCACCGGAATGGCAGCTATCCTCTTCGGACCGGCTGTAACTTCTGTTCTAAGTGTGATCGTGCTATTGTATCAGTCACTGTTTCTGGCACATGGCGGTCTGACTACTCTGGGCGCCAACGTGTTCTCCATGGGTATCGCAGGTCCTTTTGTTGCTTACGCATTATATAAGGTGGCATCAAAGGCAGGTATGAACTTTTACCTGAATGTATTCCTTGCCACTGCAATTGCCGACTGGGTAACGTATGTTGTAACTTCCTTGCAGCTTGCTTTAGCCTTTCCCTTCGAAGGAAGCGTATTTGCATCATTCAAAATGTTTGCCCTTGTATTTGCAACAACCCAGGTCCCTCTTGCTATCATGGAAGGAGCTCTGACAGCACTGATAATGAAGTATGTGGTACAGGTCAAGAGTGATGTGCTGGTGGGCCTTAATGTGCTCACTTCCTCAGCAGCCACAAAACTAAGGGAGGCCATGGAATGAAGCTTGAATACCTTGTTGCCATAGTCGTGATACTCTTTGCAGCACAGTTCTTCTATGGCGTAGCCAATAATCCTGATTCCGAATTCGGCGGTGCGGATGGTGAGGCTGGAGACATGATAGCTGAGATCAATCCTGACTATGAACCGTGGTTCGGAGGTATTGGCTTTGAACCACCAGGAGGCGAGACAGAAAGCCTGCTCTTTGCTCTCCAGGCGGCGTTCGGTTCTGTTGTAATCGGATACACTATTGGCTACTATAAGGGAAAAGGCGAGAGGAATTGAATGATGTTGTGCTTTTCCGGGGAAAGGCACTAATTCTTTTCTTTCCATTTCTCTTTTTTCATGCTCTATTTATAGTGGCATTGGATATAATGTCAACTTATCCACGAATACAAACATATCCTGATTCTCCTAGTGTCCTGTAAACATCACAGTTCTTATGATGTTGATTCATAACGAAATGCTTATCTAGAAGGTACTGTATTTTCTTTCTTTATACTTGTACAATAGCAGGTAAGATTCGTTCTATTTATTGGTTAGTTTTAAGCTGGTTTGGAAAATGACACATATCCTGGATGACTATGCCGTATCGAGCCCTCTCAGGTACAGGAACAACTGGCTCAAATTAACTGTTGTTGCTTTTGGCATCCTTGCAGGTGTTTCCTCCAACTCTCCCTTTGTTCCTCTTGTAATAGCTGTGTGCATGAGTTTCGCAACAGTTTACTTTGGCAAGGTACCTACAGGTCTCTATCTACGAGTACTTGCAGCTCCTGCAGGTTTTGTTATGGTGAGTGCTGTAATAATTGCATTTTTCTTTGGAGAGGGGGCGAAGTTGTTTTCCTTTGAGGTCTTGGGCTTTACTCTTGGTGTGGGATCTGCCGGTCTTAATATGGCCCTGCTGGTACTTGCACGGACCCTGGGTGGTATGTCCTGCCTGCTCTTCCTGTCCCTTACCACACCTATGATAGAACTGTTCTCGGTCCTAAAAGCGACAAGAATTCCTGACTCGTTCATTGAGATATCGATGATGATGTATCGCTATATCTTTGTCTTCCTGGAGGTGGCTATGGGTGTGAAGTATGCTCAGACTGTCCGGTTGGGATATAAGGATTTCAGGACATCCTTCCGGTCTGTGGTCATGCTTGGGACTAACCTTTTCATCAGGTCATGGGAGCAGGGGGAAAAACTATATGTGTCAATGAACTCAAGGTGCTATGACGGGAAGCTGACCATGCTTGATGAGAAAAGACCAGTCCGGCTACCCGAGATCGTGCTGACATGTGGTTACTTTGTGCTTGTGCTGGCTGTTTTCTATTTTACAAGAGGTATCTCCTTTATCTGAGGTAAAAACATGGTCGTTCTGGAAACAAAGGATCTCAGTTACTCTTATCCTGATGGCACCCTCGCTCTTGAGAGCATCAATATAAAGATCGAAAAGGGAAAGAAAATAGCATTTGTCGGTCGCAATGGCTCTGGCAAATCCACGCTTTTCCTTGCCCTTAACGGGACCTACCGCCCCCAGAAAGGCCAGGTGCTCTATCACAGGGAACCCCTCAAATACGATTCAAAGTCCCTGCGCGAAGTAAGAAAGAATGTAGGTATTGTTTTCCAGAATTCCGATGACCAGATATTTGCACCCACAATTTACCAGGATGTTGCTTTCGGGCCTACTAACCTGGGTTATTCAAAAGAGAAGGTTGAAAAGGTAGTCACTGACACTTTGGAATATGTCGGGTTGACACATCTTAAGAACAAACCGCCCCACCACCTCAGCGGGGGGCAGAAAAAGAGGGTTGCAATTGCCGGTATAGTCGCCATGGACCCGGAGGTTATCATCCTCGATGAGCCACTTTCCAATCTGGATCCTGTGGGAGCAGATGAGGTAATGGACCTGCTAAACGAACTGAACTATTTTGGCAAGACTATCATAATTTCAACCCATGATGTCGATCTCGCTTATAGTTGGGCAGATTATGTTTTCCTCATGAATAATCGCCAAGTCATCAGTGAAGGTGCTCCTGAGGAAATATTCAGGCAGACTGAAAACCTCAAGACAGCTTATCTCAAGAGGCCTGTTACGCTGGAGATATACGAGGAGATCAAAAAGAGGGGTCTTGCTAAGATTAAAAGTTGCCCCCGGGATATTCCTGACCTGGTGCAGACCCTGCGCTCCCAGCATCTGATGTGGGTCGATATCCCTCCCGAGGTTAAGGAAGGCGATACTATAAATCTGGGGATACTTTACGGGGAATATGCTATGGATTCGATGTATGAGGCTATCAACTGTCGTGTGCTGCACATCCACGAAGACGGTCTTGCGATAGTCGAGATGGACCGAAAAGCTCTCAGGGCCGGCTCCATTGGTATCTATGACACTTCCAGGTATTCTCATGATGAACTGATGCGCATAATTTCAAAGGATGGTATCGAGTGCGTGGGTGCCATGGGCAAGAAGAGTAAACTGATAGCTGAAGAAGATGATCTATATATCCATGTCACCTCCGGGGTTATCGACCGCTCTATACTCAATGCATTGTCGGGCCAGAGGTGTCTCATTTTGACTCATGATGGTATGGTAGAGCATGCTATGGACCGTATAAAAGGCTATATGGAAAAGAGTGGGATAAACATTCCTGTGAGTGTGGCTAATCCAGTACCGGAAAAGTGAGCTCATGGGTGTCGGAAGGACATTGATCTATGCAAATGCCTTTTTTGATACAACGCATCCGGACTTTCTCATAGCTAATCTTTATTCATTGAGTGAAAATGTAAGAGTGAGCATGACATATAGTATAAATAAGATGATTATGTACCGTTCTTTCATTATATTTAGTATTAGCATTTATCCATATAATTGTTAGTATTTTTGTAAGTACTGCTTGTTCAATACATACTTCTGTTCATGTAACAATGTGCAGAGGTGGGATGTTCCAGAGATATTGTTCATGTATCTAGTGTAAAGATAAATCCCTCTGTTTGCTTTTGTTTAACTCCTGAGTGGTCATAATGAGCAAAGTAACACTTTCTTGTGGTCTATTGACATACTTATTCGTTACCCTTTTATATAGTAACTCCATTTAAGTATTACGAAGTATTACTATACTTTACATTACTTAAATAAGAATATCCTGATGGGGCTATGATTCATGAATCTACTATCACTGGAAACAAGTACAATGTCTTCAGATTTTAGCTTTTTGATACTTGTTTCTGCATTTCTGCTTGGTGCATTACATGTACTCGAACCAGGTCATGGAAAATCGATAATGGCAGTTTTTGTCATGGGGACGGATGCAGATCTTAAAGATGCTCTTCTTCTTGGAATGACTATAGTTTTCTCTCACGTTATAGTAGTGATGGCATTGGGTGTTGCTTCCATTTATCTCGTAGAGGCCTTGAATGTCGACCTGACTCATGATATCATGAGCCTGGTCGGTGGGCTCATACTGATAGGTGTGGGAGTATGGATATTAAGGAAATTCTATCACCCTCATGAGCATACTATCGATACAAGGAAAGGGGTAATTGCAATAGGGCTTTCCACAGGGCTTATACCATGCCCGACAGCGCTTGCGATATTACTCTTCAGCATATCCAATGATCAGGTATATAATGGTCTTTCCTATGTGCTCGTATTCAGCGCCGGTCTGGCAGTATCCATAACTTTCCTCTCGATAGTATTTGTTAAAGGAAGGGGTTTTATCGAGGGTTATGTCAGCAGCACGAGCATCAGCAAGCTTCCCCTGGTCAGCGGTTCATTCATAATCATTATAGGGGTACTGACACTGCTGCATCCGATACTGGAACACCTGGCACCGGGTATACATATATGAAAAGGAGTGTTCAAATTCCCTCATAGGTTCTTTTCAACAGCAGTGCATCGCCTTCGTTGTCCGGGCTTTCACATATCAGAAGGCCTTTAACCCTGAATTCTTTCAACGCCTTCATAAGTTCTGCATATTGGAAGTCCGAATCCTCCAGATTGAGGTGGTTCCTTTCTCCCTTTTCTCCGTACTCTATGCCGGAAACATGCATGTGCATATCATGCAGGGCTTCTTTTCCGAGTGTTCCTTCAACCTTTGCAAGGACGCGGGAGAATTCCTCTCCGGAGTTCTCAGCTCCGTTGCTCCTGGCATGCAGGTGTGCAAAATCAATGCAAGGCAGAACTCCTTCTATCTCACTGCTCAGTCTCAGTGTTTCATCAAGGGACCCGAACTGAGAGGGCTTGCCGGTTGTTTCTGGTCTCAGGACAACATGTATGCTCTCGTCCTCAAGGCGTGATGTCAGTGTTCTGAGAAGAGTTGAAACTCTCTCATGCACTTTCTCCGTGGTGTCCTCATGGTAATAGGCAGGATGGAACACTATGTTCCTTGCTCCGCACAGGCTTCCTATCCTTGCAGCCGCATATATCCTTCTGATACTGGCATCTATTTTCTCGGGTTCAGCGGAGTTAAGGTTGATGTAATATGGCGCATGCACGCTCAGGGACACATCCAGTTTCTCTGCTTTTTCAAGAACGTTCCTTGCACTTTTCTCGCCCATCTTTACTCCCCGGACAAATTCGAGCTCCATGCAACCAAGTTTCACATCTCTTATCCTTTCTATTCCGCTGATGCTTGTGCCTTTAAGAGAACCTCTGGGGGTGCCTGCTGTTCCAAAAAGTAATCTGTCAGGTCTTTCTCCGCTCATGCGAACCCGAGTTTTGCCTTCAGTTCCTTTTCCCTCTCGGGAGAGAGCTTGTTCCTGATAAGTTCCATGAACGAATCAACATCTTCCTCTTCCAGAGAGCGGATATCTTCTTTTTCTTCCATGGCAAGTTCTACGAGATAATCAAGCTCGGTGGTATCAAGTTTTTCCAGCCTTTCCCTGAAATCCTCTGCAGACTGTGCTATCTTGTGGGATATGGGTCTGAGGATGAACGGGTAACTGTGCCCCATCTTGGACATTGTACTTCCGCCGGCTTCAGGTGCCAGCTTGTCAAATATCTGTTTATCCATCTGCGAGAATTCTCTGCTCATGCAGATTAGTTGTAAAAGAAGGTTAATAAAATTATGTACTTTTGATCTTAGCGCAGGATGCGCCCGTGTGTATCTATCTCTCCACTGACAATTCTGGTCGAGGAGATACGCTCGCTGTCCTCCGCAAGCACGAATCCGATCCTGACTATCTCTATAGGCTTCATGCCCTTATCTTTGCGGATGCTGTTAATCTTAAGTGCTACAGGGTGTGTTTCCGGTGAAACCACAATATAATCATAGTCTTCGTCAAGTGTCTTGCCATAAGGGTCATTAAGTTCGATCACTCTGTACTTTGCTTTTTTTGGGCTACCACTTATGTATTCCAGAAGCTGTGACTCGCGACAGGAGTAGTCCGGTATCTTCCGGCTTCGCTTGTTTGCCATCGTATTTGATGTCAGGCCGATGTCGACCTGCCCGCTGTCTGCAAGTTCGAATGCTTTTCTGAGCAGTTCCCTGTGCCCGTCGTGCAGGCATTCGAAAGTACCTCCGATCGCTACTTTTGCCATCGGGATGTTAATTACCATTTTCTGTGATAAGGCTTGTGTTGCAGTAATCTTTCCTGAACATTGAATACTTTCACCTTGCTTGCCTTATGTATATATACTCACACCCCTATAAAGCATCACAAATGTGCACGAAATTGATAGCATGTGCACCTATGGAGTAATAAGAATGACTGAAGTGTTATTAGAAGAACTGGACCATGTGGGTCCCGCAACCGCACAGAAACTGATGGATGCAGGGTTCACGACAGTAGAAGCGATAGCTGTTTCATCGCCTGCGGAACTCGCAACCGCAGCAGATATAGGTGAATCCACTGCCGCCAAGATCATCCTGGCTGCCCGGCAATCTGCGGATATCGGAGGTTTTGAGACCGGGGATGTTGTAATGGAACGCAGGAAGCATGTGGGGAAACTTTCCACGGGTTGCATGGAGTTCAATGAGATGATGGGAGGCGGTATCGAGACCCAATCGATAACTGAGATGTACGGTGAGTTCGGTTCCGGGAAGACCCAGGTTGCACACCAGCTTGCGGTCAATGTACAGCTTCCCAGAGAACAGGGAGGTCTTGACGGCTCTGTGATCATCATCGACACTGAGAACACTTTCAGACCGGAGAGAATCCAGCAGATGGTGGAAGGACTATCCGAGAAGTATGGTCAGGAGTATGATCATGAAGAGTTCCTGAAGAACATACATGTTGCGCGTGCCTTCAATTCCAATCATCAGATATTGCTTGTGGATTCAGCAATGGAACTTGCCAACGAGCTCAAAAACACCGAAAAGCCTGTAAGACTTCTCATTGTGGACTCACTGACTGCCCATTTCAGGGCTGAGTACATAGGCAGAGGAACTCTTGCTGACAGGCAGCAGAAACTCAACAAGCACCTTCATGGGCTGCAAAGGTTTGGGGATCTCTTAAACGCATGTGTTGTTGTGACAAACCAGGTAATGTCAAAACCGGACGCTTTCTTTGGTGACCCGACAAAACCAATAGGTGGGCACATTGTAGGACATACAGCCACTTTCAGGTTATATATGCGTAAATCTAAAGGGGACAAAAGAATAGTCCGTCTTGTTGACTCGCCTAACCTTCCGGATGCGGAGTCTATAATCTCTGTCACTACTGCAGGATTGCGCGATCCATGATCAGGGAAACGTTTTAATCGTTTCCCCTTATCCTAATTCTATGAAATTCAAGGCTCTTGCAATTGACATCGATGGTACTATTACTGATACTGATCGACGGCTCAGCCTGAAAGCGGCTGAAAAACTGCGTACTCTTGAGGTCCCCGTTATCCTTGCAACAGGTAATGTCCTTTGCTATGCTAGGGCTGCTTCCAAGCTCATAGGGGTATGCTGTCGTATAATCGCCGAGAACGGCGGTGTTATCACAGATGGTTTTGACAAAGAACCGATAGTTTCGAATCACATCCATGAATGTGAACAGGCTTTCGTTATCCTTTCGAAGGTACTCGATATGGAGAAGCTTGACTCGTCCCTGAGAAAAACAGAGATAGTGCTAAGAAGGAATTTTGATATTGAAACTGCAAGGGCTTTACTGGAAACCACCGGACTAGATGTCGAAATTATAGATACTCATTTTGCCATCCATATCAAGAGCAAAAAAATCAATAAAGGCACCGGTCTTGCAAAAATGGCTGACCTAATGGGACTGAAAGTGTCTGATTTTGTTGCAATAGGCGATTCAGTGAATGACGTCGAAATGCTTGATATAGCAGGCTTCGCTGTTGCAGTAGGAAATGCAGATCGGGTGACAAAAATCGCTGCAGATTATGTGACAGACACTACATATGGGGACGGGACCGCAGAAGCAATTGACTACCTTCTGTCAAAAGGCATGCTGTGACCTTTTCAGTCAGAAGTGAAGGGGTATAAAAAAAGGCTGTAAGAATGGCTGTAAAGCCCGGGGTGAACTTGTATCCGTGGCTTTACAAACCTGCTTTATCTTTTAGGCTCTTGGCAAGGTTCTTGTCGACAACTATGTAGTCCTTGATGGCCCTGACCGATTCAAAAGGAAGTAATATGTACTGGTCATCGGTCAGGTATTTAGATGTATCAAGGCTCATATCCGGCTTTACTATCAGGTTGATCAGGTCGCCGGTCTTGACATCCATCACTATATTGAAAAGGACACCTATTTCTGTACCATCGGTTGCCATTACCTGTTTGCTTGAAAGGTTTTTTGCAAAGACATTTGCCATTATTTCATTCACCCCTGAATATAAAAGTGACACTTAAATTTTTGATATATTTATCTGTATCCTATATAAGAACTTGGTTCCTCTTTCTTTATACCGCCTTTAAACTGTGCCTGTATTCTCTCATAATACTCGATCATGTTCTCTGAGAGCGTTGGTCTGACCTTGGCCAGAGCTTCCCTGAAATACTTCATGCCGACCTTCTCGCTCTCAAAGTTTTCGCGTAGTGCGAGCATTACAGCTTCTCTGCATACGGCTTCTATATCTGAGCCAACAAAGCCCTCAGTAAGAATTGCGAGGTCGTCTATATTGACATCCTCTCCCATGGGGATATTCTTGGTGTGTATCCTGAATATATCTTTCCTGCCTGTAAGCGTGGACTGTCCTACAAGCACAAGCCTGTCAAAGCGCCCGGATCTCAGAAGTGCGGGGTCCAGCATATCAGGACGATTAGTAGCGGCTATCACAACTATCTCTTTCAGTGGCTCAAGTCCGTCAAGTTCTGTGAGCAACTGGTTGACTATCCTTTCAGAAACCTTGCCGTCTTCAGTCATCGCACTTCTCATGGGTGCTATTGAATCTATCTCATCGAAGAATACTATACAAGGAGCTACCTGCCTTGCTTTCTTAAATGTCTCACGAATGGCTTTCTCAGATTCACCTACCCATTTTGAGAGCATCTGTGGTCCCTTCACGCTGATGAAATTCGCATTAGATTCATTGGCAACCGCCTGCGCGATAAGTGTCTTTCCGGTTCCTGGCGGGCCGAACAGCAGAACTCCTTTTGGGGGCTTGATACCCATCTCAACAAATTTCTCGGGTCGTGTGAGGGGCCATTCCACTGCCTCTACTATTTCCTGCTTGGCTTTATCAAGACCTCCCACATCGCTCCATTTAACAGCAGGCACTTCCACAAGCACTTCTCTCATGGCAGACGGTTCTATCTCACGAAGCGCACTCTCAAAGTCTTCCCTGCATACATTTATAGTATCAAGTATTTCCGGCGATATTTCCTCATCTTCCAGATTGATGTCGGGAAGTGCACGCCTAAGTGACTTCATAGCTGCTTCCTGGACAAGCGCAAGAAGGTCTGCACCTACAAAACCCTGGGTATGCTTTGCAAGGTACTCAAGCATTTCCGGGGTCATATCCTCACGAAGTGGGACTCCTCTTGTATGGATCTGCAGTATCTCAAGACGGTCGTCCGTATCAGGAACTCCAATCTCTATTTCTCTGTCAAACCTTCCAGGCCTACGCAAAGCCGGGTCGATGGCGTCAAGGCGGTTCGTTGCTCCGATGACTACTACCTGTCCTCTTTCCTCAAGGCCGTCCATCATAGTGAGTAGTTGGGCGACAACTCTTCTTTCCACCTCTCCGGTAACATTCTGTCTCTTGGGCGCAATGGAATCTATCTCATCTATGAATATGATCGAAGGAGCTTCTTCTTCCGCTTCCTCAAAGATCTTACGTATGCGTTCCTCGCTTTCACCATAGTATTTGCCCATGATCTCGGGACCCGCAATGTAAAGGAAGTTAGCACGGGATTCATTGGCCACAGCCTTTGCGATAAGCGTCTTTCCGGTTCCCGGTGGGCCGAAGAGTATTATACCTTTTGGAGGCTCGATATTAAGCCTCTGGAACAACTCCGGGTGCTTAAGGGGCAACTCTATCATTTCCCTTACGCGCTGTATCTCAGTACCAAGACCTCCGATATCCTCATAGGTGATTCCTCTTGCCGCACCGTCATATCCTCTCACAGGTTTTTGCCTGAGTTCTATTTCAGTGAATTCACCTATTATAACGATTGTATCGGCAGGTTCGACCTCAACAGCTATTAGTGGTATGGCCTGTCCCCCGCCTACCTGGCTGGACATTGGCTGTGTCATAGAACTGATGATTGGTATGACATCTCCTTCCACAAGGGGCCTCTTCATTATGTTCCTCTTGATTATTTCACTGATATGATCCCCAAATTCCATAGTCACACCTTCCGGAGGTGCGAGGATTATCTTGGTAGCTGTCTCAACCTCTGCTTTCCTGATGGTTACCCTTTCTCCGATACCAACTCCGGAATTCTGCCGGATGAATCCGTCTATGCGTACGATTCCCTGCCCCCAGTCCTGTCTCTCGGCTCTCCAAACCTTCGCTGCAGTTTTCCTCTTGCCCTCTATCTCCACTATGTCGCCGGGAGATAGCTGCAGGCTCAGAAGGGTTGTAGGGTCCAGTCTTACAATTCCCCTGCCGAAGTCGTTCGGATGTGCTTTCTCTACTTTGATCTGTACTTCGTCCATTGAGTTCATCCTGAATATTATTTCAAATCTATAATTTGATTGTGATTGCTAGGTACTTATTTTATTTCATAGTTAAAATAGATGTGGTCTGCGATATACTCGGTAGCTTCTATTATCACTAAAAAGATTTAAATATGGATTTGTATGTATTATGCCTAAGATTAGATACTGTTCTGCAGATTCTCTATAAATTACCAATTTATGGCGTTTTTCAGCAGTATGGTTGAAGATCTTAGTTTTCAAATAAAGGACGTGTATTGTTTTGTTTAACAATAATCAAGAGTCAACAGCTCCTGTAGCTGCTGGAGAAACATACGAAGTAACGATTCAGGACATCGCTAAAGAGGGAGACGGCATTGCCAGGATAGAGGGCTTTGTTATCTTTGTGCCTCAGGCTGAAGTCGGTGAGACCGTAAACATCAAGATCACTAAAGTACTGCGTAAATTCGCATTTGCAGAAAAGGAAGAATAAATCTTAATATGATGGGCCGGAGCCCATCTCAGTTATATTTCTAATTTTATATTTTCATCTAATTCCTTTTTTTCTTTCCTGCCATGACGGGTAGTCTTCTGACTTCTAAATAGGGCCGATTCTATTTTCCATCGGAAGCTAGCGTTTTATGACGAATCCTTAAAATTGTTACGTCTTATTTTAAGAATCATTACTCGCATAAAGAAAATTAGTATTCAGGGGGTTTTAGGGAGGTGACAAATTGGCAACAAGAATGAACGCTCTTGACTGGTTATCCCTTGCACTTGTGATAATTGGTGGCCTTAACTGGGGTTTGGTCGGTGCATTCGAGTTTGACCTTGTAGCAGCTATCTTTGGCGAGATGAGTCTGCTCTCAAGAATAATCTACATCCTTGTGGGTCTGGCAGCGCTATACATGCTGTATTTCGCTACACGGGTAGGTAGCGATGACAAGGCAGATGAGACAAGAACAACACGCAAATGAGTTGTACTTATGTATCGAAGTTGATGATGGATCTTACTCCATCATCAGTTTTGTGAGGCTCTCTTCTGCCTCTTTTATTTCCTCAGGCTGAACAGATATGCTAAATCCGTTTCCTGTTATCTTCAGTTCACTGCCACCTGTCGTCCCAATGACTGTATGAGGAATGTTCCCAAGCAATTCTTCAACAGCTTCAGGTTCAGGGGTTGTAATGATGGCTCTGGCATATGATTCCGAAAACAGCACATCATCAGCCCTCATTTCCGGTCCTGTGGATGTCAGGTCTGCACTAGCACCCATGTTCACGCACATTTTACATAATGCTGCTGCAAGCCCTCCAAGAGAAACATCATGTGAAGCTGTTACCTTCCCGCTTTCCACTGTCCTGATCACAGCATCGATAATGTCAGAAACATTTTCTGGTACCTGGGGGACTTTCCCGTTCTTCTTCTTTCCTGCAAGGTTGTAGTACTCGGAGCCTCCCATCTCATCCTTTGTTGTCCCGACAAGGATGATGGTATCCCCTTCATTCATGAACATTCCGGGTGGTGCGATAGTCACATCACTGATATAACCTACGACACCAATAGATGGAGTGGGTGGAATGGCAGTCCTGAACTCTTCGCTCTCATTGTACAGGGATACATTACCTCCCACAACTGGAATGGAAAGTTCCCTGCAGCCATCTCCCAGACCCAGGATGGCATGTTTGAACTGCCAGTAAATATCAGGTTTCTCGGGATTGCCGAAATTGAGGCAATCCACCACTGCTATTCCACGGGAGCCCTTAACAGCCAGGTTCATGGCATTCTCTATCAAAGTGCCTTTCCCTCCATGGTAGGGATCAAGTAGCGTGTGTCTCGGATTGCAGCCGCAGGACATTGCAATACCCTCATTACCATCGATTCTCAGGATGCCTGAATCATCTCCGGGTTTCATTACTGTCCTTAACTGAACTTCATGGTCATACTGCCTGTATATCCATTTTTTTGAAGCCACATTGTGAGAGGATAGTACTTTGAGAACTGTCGCTTTGAGATCAGTTGGCATTTCCGGTTTGTCGCCTTCCTCGCGGAGCGCAGGAGTTCTGGAAGGACGCTCGAATGTAGGTGCACCTTCTGTGAGCAGCTTGATTGGGATATCAGCGACTATGTCTCCTTTGAACTCAACAGTATATGTCAGTTCTTCGGTGAGCTCTCCTATCACACTTGCATTGAGGTCATATTTCTGTGCGATGTCAAGGACAGCCTGGACGTTATGTGGTTCGACCTCAAACAGCATTCTCTCCTGTGACTCCGATATAAGTATCTCATAGGGAACCATGCCTTCTTCGCGAAGTATCACATTATCGGCGATTATGTACATTCCAAGGTTACCCTTGGCAGCCATCTCTGAACTGGCACCGGCAAGCCCGGCAGCTCCAAGGTCCCTGCAGGCTTTGACATATCCGTTCCTGATTGCCTCAAGGGTCGCTTCTATCGCCAGCTTCTCAGTAAAAGGGTCACCGATCTGTATGCTGGGCCTGTCTTGCGCTTCTGATTCTTCCGAAAGGTCCCTGGAGGCAAAGGATGCACCGCCAAGTCCGTCCCTGCCTGTAGTCGAACCCATGAGGATGAGTTTGTTGCCTGCTTTTTGTGCACATGCCGTTACTATGTCTTCCTCACGTGCAAGGCCTACCGCTACAACATTCACAAGGGGGTTGCCGCTATATGCCTCGTCAAAGAAAGCCTCTCCACGGACAACAGGTACTCCGATACAGTTCCCATAACCTGCAATACCCTCAATGATATGTTCAAAGAGGTAGAGGTTCTTGGGACTGTTAAGCGGTCCGAAGTATAGAGGGTCCATCAATGCTATCGGACGCGCACCCATGGATATTATGTCACGTACTATTCCTCCAACGCCTGTCGCTGCCCCATTGTAAGGGTCCACATAAGAGGGATGGTTGTGACTTTCCATTCCTATGGCAAGTACCCATCCATTACCAAAATTGACAATGGCAGCATCGTCCCCTGGTCCGATGATCACACGCTCGCCTGTAGTTGTAAAGGTTTTGAGCAGTGGTGCACTTGAGCGATATGAGCAATGCTCGCTCCAGAGGTTCAGGAAACATCCCTGTTCCACCAGGTTCGGTTCCCTTCCCATCTTTTCAGTAACGATCTTAAAATCATTTTCAGATAACATTCATGTGCCTCGGTATTAAACTCAAGATTAACTAGGCTTTTAAAGCACGCGGAAACTAATAAACGTTTCTTTAAGGAACGCGGGACTGTCAGGCACCAGATACAAAGATGTAGTCTGATGACTTAAAAGGTGGTGGAAATATATCTTTCTTAGCACTCATTCCTGAATGTTAGTATATCCCCAACTCTAAGCCCTGCCTTTTTTGCTTTGCCTTTATTAGTTTCGATTATATATTTTACCCTTGTTCCGGATGAACACAGGCCTGTCCATGGCCGAAGCCTGCATATCTTTACTATCCTCTTGTTCTCATCAAGGAACAGGACATCTATTGCAAAAGCGACAAAAAGCATATGTAAAGATACCTTTTTACTCTTGTTCATAACAAAGATAAGGGCGTAATCTTCAGGAATATTCTTTCTGAACATCAGGCCAAGTGCCTGCTTATAAATGCTACAGGCAAATTCGGTACTTGTAGCAACATATTCACCACTAGGTTTTAATATCATTGTTGTTTACTTTAATCATCTATTTTAATTTAAAACTATGTAGCGTTTAAAATAGGTAATAATCCCGGAGGATAAATCAAAAGATGAGTTCTGAAATGTGTTCGGTATGTGGCCTGCCAAAGGAACTTTGCATATGCGAAGAAGTAGCAAAGGAGCAGCAAAGGATAACGGTAAAGGTGAATAGAAGACGTTATGGAAAAGAAGTCACTGTTGTAGAAGGCTTTGATGCCCATGAGATTGATCTTCATGAACTCTCTACGTACCTGAAGTCCAAGTTCGCATGTGGAGGGACTGTCAAAGGCACTGGTGTGGAACTGCAAGGTAACCACATAGGACGCATGAAGGATGTTCTGGTTGAACGGGGTTTCTCTCCGGATCAGATAAAGGATTGAATATCCTATTCCTTGATACTTTTATATAGCTTATTTTCAGGACAGGGATCGTTTTCCCTGCCTTTACATTTAGTGGCGGTGTGCAGGGTATTTATTTGTTAAACACATCCTCTATCAATGATGGATATTATGAAGCGCATATATATGGACCACAGTGCAACCACGCCGGTAGACCCCTTGGTTGTGGATGCTATGCTTCCTTATTTTTCGGAAAGGTTTGGCAATTCATCAAGTCTGCACTCTTTCGGGCAGGAAGCCGATGAGGCGCTTTCCCTGGCACGTGCCCAGGTTGCGGATTCCATTGGTGCTCAGGCAGAGGAGGTCATATTCACTAGCGGGGGCACTGAATCTGATAACATTGCCATTCAGGGTGTTATATCACGGGATTCGGGAAAAAAGCAACACATCATTACATCGGTCATAGAGCATCCTGCCGTTCTCAGCACATGTGATTTCATGAAGGGCATAGGCCATGATATCACCTACGTGCCAGTAAGCAGTGAAGGTATTGTGAATGTGGACGATATCGAGAAGGCCATCAGGGATGACACTGTGCTTATAAGTGTTATGCATGCAAACAATGAGATAGGCACCATACAGCCTATAGAAGAGATTGCGAAGATAGCAAAGGATAATGATGTGTATCTGCACACTGATGCTGTGCAATCAGTTGGCAAGATACCTGTGGATGTGAACAAGCTCGGTGTGGACATGCTTTCAATATCCTCTCATAAGTTGCACGGGCCAAAAGGCGTAGGTGCACTATATGTACGTGAAGGTACTCTCCTGAAGCCTGTCACTTTCGGTGGAGGGCACGAATCGGGCCTGCGTCCGGGTACCGAGAACATCCCTGGTATTGTGGGCTTTGCGAAAGCATCTTCTATTGCGAAAGAGCGCCTTGCAATTGACTCGTCTCAGATGGGAAGGCTTCGTGATTCTATTATTAAGAAAGTATTTGATACTATAGATGATGTCCGCCTTAACGGTCATGCTACAAAAAGACTGCCAAACAATGCCAATCTCAGTTTCAGGTATGTGGAAGGTGAATCAATGCTTATGCTACTTGACATAGCAGGCATTGCTATATCTACCGGTTCTGCTTGCTCGTCCAGGTCCCGGCATGCATCCCATGTGCTAGACTCCATCGGGCTTGATCCGGATTATGTCCACGGCTCTATCAGGATAAGCCTGGGCAGGGATAACACCATGGAGGAGGTAGATTATCTTGCAGGGACATTGCGGGAGACTGTGTCAAAGCTCAGGCAGATATCCTCCCCGGCAAAATGCTGAATATAACCGGAGAAATGACATGTATTCAAAGAAGATAATCGAAGAATTTACAAATCCAAAGAATGTCGGGATAATTGAAAATGCTGATGGTGTCGGTGAGGTTGGCAGTACTATCGATGGCGACGTTATTACTGTATATGTCAAGGTGAACGATGACGTGCTCACTGATGTAAAATTCAAAACATTCGGATGCGTCGTGGCAATCTCGACTTCCACTATGGTCACCCAGCTTGCAAAGGGAAAAACTGTTGACGAAGCTCTTACAATTTCTAATGAGGATGTTCAGAATGCCTTGGGTGGACTCCCTTCGGGAAAGGACAGATGCTCAGGGTTTGCCTTGGATGCTTTGCATAAAGCCATTGAGGACTACCGTAATAAAGCATGAATAATTGAAAAACAGGGGAAATTCCAGTGAAGACTACATGTGAGATCATGGTGCAAAGGGTGCTGCCTGCCATACGTGCAGAGATAGCTCGTATTATCATATCTGAACGTGGCCGTACCCAGCAGGAAGCGGCTGAGATCCTGGGTCTCTCAAGGGCGGCCGTGTCCCAGTATCTGAGTGAGAAAAGGGGTGCTGAAGTTGGCCTTTCGGAGGATACTCAGGAAGAAATACGCAAATTCGCTTTCCAGCTCCTTCAGGGTCTGACTCATAAGGAACAGGTAACTGGCATGTGCAATATATGTAAATATGTCCAGTTGTCCGGCTGGTTGAATAAGAATGAGCCTGATGCAGGCTATTGCGTCCTTTGCGGAGATCCTAAAAGCCATTGAATAGCAGTCTCTGTATTAAATGCAAGGGCAAAGGGCTTTGTGGCCGTCCCTTCTGCCCTATACTTGAGAAATTCAGGTCTATAGAGACATCTTTTTCCGGTATTACTGGCGAGACCTCTATTTTCGGGGCATCACCACCTTCTGTTTTTGTAGGCCGGCACAATTATCCGGAAGTCAGGGCCGGGCCCATGATCCCGCCTCAGCTTGGAGGAGATGAGGCCAGTCTGCTTGAAGACCCAAAAGCTCTGTTGAAAATGGGGATCCAGGATATCATCTCATCGCGCTCAAGGTTGGTAAGGGCAAGCACTGGTGTAAATGTCAAAAATGCTCGCAATACTGATAATCCCCTCATTGAAAAGTCCCAGGAACTGGCCCTGTCTAAAAAACCGGTGGATACAGAAGCGTGGTTTAGCAAGCCTATCCGGAATAAGCTTAAGTTTGATAACGTATTGACTCCCATGGGTCCGTCCGGTGAACTGAAGGATTTCGATATAACTGAGAACCCCCGGGTTCCCCGGAAAGTGGATTCTTTGGTTTATGATACAGATGCTCTTGCAAAGGATGCCATCTCCGAACTGTGGGGAAGCAACATACCTGCTGAACATATAACTCGCCTTCTTTCCATAGGTCTGCTGGGACAGGAGAGGCGTCTGGTGCCGACCCGCTGGTCTATTACTGCTGTTGATGACATGGTCGGGAAGCAACTGCTTATGAAAATACGGGACTACCAGCAGGTAAGCAATGTGTGCGTTTTCAGCGGAGGAGCGTTTGGCAACCACTTTGAGATCATGATGATCCCAAGGAGCTTCACCTTTGAACTTATTGAGGTATGGATGCCGCAGGCAGTCTGGACCGGAGGTACCACGTGGATAGAATCCGATAGTGAGGATCTCAGCGGAAAGAAAGGCTATTCAAATCTTGCCGGCGGCTACTATGCAGCAAGGCTGGCAGCTCTGGAACATATGAGTTCTATCCGAAGGCAGGCATCGGTGTTCATGGTGCGCGAGATAAGGCCCGAATACTGGGCTCCTCTGGGAGTCTGGGTTGTGCGTGAGGCAGCCCGTGCGGCCCTGGAAGCGCAGCCACAGGTATTCGGGTCCGTGGAAGAGGCGCTCATGGGTATGTCCTCTCGTCTGCGTACTCCTTCAAGTAAGTGGATGGAAAAAGCAAAGATGCTTTGCAATATAAGGGCACAGCGTACTCTTGATTCCTTTTTTTGACAACAGGTCATATCCCCTTTGCCTATGTATTCCTATATATTCCTATATAGTAGTATGTAGTTTAAATAAGGCAGCTTTATCTATATATGGTCCGTAGCCGTACTAAAAAATCATATTGAGGAATCTCACAAAATGGAATTATTTGATCCACTTGTAATTATGCTTATCATCGCAGGCCTATATATGGCATGGAACATTGGTGCCAACGACCTGGCCAATGCCATGGGGACATCAGTAGGCAGCGGTGCGCTATCAATAAAGCAGGTCATTATTGTTGCAGCTGTCTTTGAGTTCGCAGGCGCCGTTTTCTTCGGAAAGCGGGTTACCTCCACTATTGCCAAAGGCATAGTACCTATTGATTCGATAGCCATGACCGATACTAACCTTGTAGCTATTGGAATGCTTGCCGCCATTCTTGCGGCAGGTTTCTGGATCACCCTTGCAACCTTTTACAACCTTCCTGTCTCAACGACTCACTCTATTGTTGGTGCTGTATTAGGTTTTGGCCTGATAGCTGCATATAATGGTATCATCGGATTTAACGACATAAACTGGCCTGTCCTTTTCAAGATTGTTGGCAGCTGGCTGATATCTCCTGTACTTGGTGCCCTGCTTGCCTACATCATCTTTTCCCTGATTAGGTATTTCATATTACAGAAAAGCGATGATCCTTACAGGATAGAGAAGAAATTTGTCTTCCTTCAGGTAGCCACTGCATGCTTTATTGCGTTCGCACATGGCTCAAATGACGTGGCAAATGCTGTGGGTCCTCTGTATGCGGCCCTTAATGCACTTGACATGGCAGGAGTAACAGTTCCCCTCTGGGTAATGATCATGGGGGGCTTTGGCATGGTCTTCGGTCTTGCGACATGGGGCTATCGTGTTATAGAAACTATTGGGACAAAGATCACAGAACTCACTCCTACAAGAGGTTTCTCTGCTGAGTTTGCCACCGCGACAGTTGTGGTAATGCATAGCTATATCGCTCTTCCCATCTCCACCACGCATACTCTTGTAGGTTCCGTTATAGGTGTAGGTCTGGCAGGAGGACTTGCAGCGGTTGATTTAAGTGTTATAGGAAAGATATTTCTCTCCTGGGTAATCACTGTGCCTGTGGCAGCATTGACATCCGCGCTGATATTTGTAGGACTGTTAGGGATTGGAATATGAAGAAAGAATACATTCGCTCGGTTTTGAATATATTTGCAAGTTCCCCATTCAAGCCCCTGTGCATACATGCAAACAAGGGCGGAGATTGCGTTAGGAAATTAAGTGAATCCGTACACGCTTTCTGTGAGGGAGACATGGAAACGGTTGAGAGGCTTAACCATGAGATCGATGACATTGAGCACGAAGCGGATGTCATCAAGCAGACCATCCGGGGGGAGCTCTCCTCCTCTATAATGCTTCCTGTGCATGCTACTGATTTGCTCAACTTCCTTAAACCACAGGATTCCATATCCGATGAGGCTCAGGAAGTTTCCTACTGGCTAACATTGCGCAGATTCGATGCCCCTCCCGAGATACACAATGGTTTTGGGGAACTGATGGGAAGAACACTTGCAACCGTTGAGCAGTACGAGAAATTGGTTGACACCCTTAGCGAACTGCTTGAATCCTCTTTCAGTAAAAGGGATGTTGACGACACTCTTTCACTGGTCGTGGAAGTTGAGGAAATGGAGCATCAGGTCGATGTTATAGAAAAGGATCTGGTGAGGAAAATCTTCCATAATGAGGATGTGCTCGGAGGTGTGGGTGTTTTCCACCTTACACGGTTGGTCATGGGTATTGGGAAAATAGCAGACAACGCGGAGCATGCTGCTGACAGGCTGAGGACCATGGTCCTGAGGAGATGATCCTCGCCTTTTTCTTATTTTTTATTTGTGAAGGTTACGGTCCTCATTCATTTTCTGCAGTAACTCGATGACCGAATAGGCTGCACGTGTGATGCCCATGCTACGGCTATCGGTATCGGTGCCTGCAACATAGAGGTTATTGATCGGCGTCCTCGCATCTGCAAAATATCCGTTAATGGTCACTGCTGCCTTCTCCGGAATTGTGATCTGTTCGTGCTTCATCTGGATATGGTCTTCAATACAGGGGATAGCACGGAAAATCGTCTCATAGGCATTTTTGATTTCTGAGCTTTCGCTCTTTTCCTCTTTGATGATGAAGGAGAAACCTACAAGCTGCTTGCCCTTGGGTGCAAGGGACGAGTCGTAGTTAGTGATGGGCATTGCCCAGTAGGGTTGGTTCTTGAACCAGATCTCTGATCCGATATAGTTGAATTCCTCAAGCAGGGAATCAAGCCCGAGCCATACTGTCAGGCTTTTTGTATGGTCCACACCTTTAAGTTCCTCTACATATGAGCTTGGCAATGTCTCGACCATCTTTGGAAGGTCCGTAACAAATCCGGTGTAAACAACAGTATTTGCATAGTAGGTTTCATCTGCTTCAACACCGACAACCTTTCCGTTACTTGTAAGTATCTTCTTGACCTCGCATCCTGTCTTGATCTCCACGCTCTTTGGAAGAGAAAATAAAACTGCATTGAGGAGTGACTTCAATCCTTTTCGCGGGTATCCCTGAGAATAACTTACTTTGTTGGTGGCAAGCCTTCCAAGGGTTGTGAGTGGCTTGGATGCCTTGTTCATCCTTGTCTGCAGGGATGTGTGCAGGTTAGACGTCAATATGGATTTGAGAACTGGCTCAGTTTGCGGTTTTTCATGAACCTTCATAATACTTTCCATCTGCTCCTGAAGAACGCTGTCCCTGACAAAACTGCTACCTGAAAGAACTCTTTGCACAGATGTTTCTTTCATGTCTCTTCCCGAGAGGAAATATGAAATTGCATCCACAAAATCATAAGTGTCCTTTGATAGGTTATCAGACATGAAATCATAGACCGACTGCTTTGAAAGATCAATTCCAAATGTGAAGAGTGTCAGAGCTTTGGTAATAGCCTGTGAAACTACGATTCTGTCTTTTCTGGGTAGCACATCGAACGTAACAAAGTCTCTTACATTTGAGGGAACTTTAAGGAACTGGTCTTCGGTTCTTACATAATAGTGGCCATAGTCTTCAAAAACAGGCATGTAATCAAAATAATTGTCCATCAACCTTCTCAGCGGTCCCACTTCCAGATGTGTGATGGCGTGTGCACCTGTATCGACCTGGAAACCATCCACTACATAACTATTGCAGTTTCCACCTATGTTATTATTCTTTTCGAGGACCAGTACTTTATTTCCGTGTTTTGATAGTGTGAGTGCTGATAGCAGGCCGCTTATACCTGCACCTACAACTATTACGTCGTATTTCTCCATCCTTTCCCCTCAGACTGCGTATAAATGTAAAATAGTGAAAGAGATATTACTCGAATATCTCTGGTACAATGCGTCTTGCGACTTCCTCATATGCCTTGGAAAGGTCTCCCTTGTCAAAGCGGAATATATCCTTATCCATGGACTGTCCCGTGCTCTTGTCCCATAACCTGCAGGTATCACAGGATATCTCATCGGCCAGTACGATCTCCCCTCTCTTTCTTCCAAACTCAAGCTTAAAGTCCGGAAGCAGGAATCCTTTTGAATCCAGATACTTCACAAGGATATCGTTGATCTTTAGGGCCATGGCACGTATCTGGGCTATCTCTTCATATGTGGCAATTCCCATCGCGACGGCTATATCTTCATTGAGCATCGGATCTCCATGCTCATCGCTCTTGTAGTCCAGAACGATGACCGGCTTCTTGAAGACAGTTCCCTCTTTTATCGGATATTTGCGGGTAATGGAGCCGGCTGCGATGTTACGTGGTATGACCTCTATGAGAATTATCTCGACGGCATCGACAAGCATCTCTGTATCAGACACCATCTCTATATAGTGGGTCTTAATGCCTTCTTTCTCAAGCATCTCGAATATCTTCTTTGAGATCTGGGCATTGTAATATCCTTTCTTTGCAGCCTCACTCTTTTTTTTTCCATCAAATGCTGTCAGGCTGTCCCTGAACTCAGCAATAAGTCTGTTTGGATTGTCGGTCTTGTATATGGTCTTTGCTTTCCCTGAATACAATTCTTCTTTTTTCATAACATCACTCCTCTAAGGCATTCTATGTTTTAATGTTTTATGCTTGGTATCGTATAACTATTTATGTCTTAATTTATGTACTATAAGTGGTACAAAATGTTATTACAGAATACATCTTGTTATTATTTCAGACTAATACATATCATTTAAGGTGAATTCAACAATGGACCAGGAACTTATGCGTATCGGTGTATCGCTTCCGGAAAACCTTCTGACCAAATTCGACTCTATCATTGAGAAAAGGGGCTATTCTTCAAGGTCTGAAGGCATAAGGGACGCTATCAGGAATTATATCACCCATTACGAATGGATGAGCGATGTGAAAGGCAGGCGAGTGGGTACTATCACACTGATATATGATCATACCAAACGTGGACTATCCAGTGCCCTGACAGACATTCAGCATGATCATTCCCATCTTATCAAATCCGGGATACATATCCATCTTGACCATGATAATTGCCTTGAAGTTATCATCCTTGACGGTGAAGGCGAGGAAGTCAAGACCGTTGCAGAGAAGATAATGGCTCTTAAGGGTGTTACTTACGTAAAGCTCAATACTGCTTTGCCCTCAGAAGGCCTATAATTCTTTCTGGAATCTCTCATTGATAGAGTATTCTATGGTCTGCAAAAGGGATCTCCCAAAACCTGTAAGGTAGTAGGTCTGGAAATTCCTTTCTCTTTTTGATTCTACAAGGTTAGCATCCTTGAGAAGCTTAAGATGATATGAGAGTGCAGAATGCTTGTAGTCAGTTATTTCCACAAGCACACAGACACAGAGCTCACTGACTTCCAGAGCCCTCAGGATGTGTATCCTCACAGGGTCGGACAGGACTTTAAAAATGGATGCCAATGGGCCGACATCCTCCTGTATCGTTTCATGGACCTTCAAGGTCACATCGTTGGGAAGAATATAGGGCTCCGGGCATTCCGCAGTTGTTTCCACTTTCATTACTTGATTATTGTCGTTGTGGGTTAATAAGTTTTGTAGTGACTATGGATAACTTACAGGAAATATCAGTTCAAACCTTTAGAATTAAAGAACGGAGCGTATTTTTTATCAGTTGATTCAATGTGATTGACAAGCCAATCTCTGAGGAAGTTTATCAGTTCATAACTGAGGCCCGCTTTTCCACTTTCGTAGTCTTTCTTGAAGTTGCCGACCTGCTCGATGAACTTCTCATGTTCCTTTTTGTGGGCAGCATACTGTGGATATCCATACTTTTTCATATAGTTCTCTTCAGTCGTAAAATGATTCTGGGTGTACGCAGCCATCTTAGTGATTATATCCAGAGTTATTTGCTTGCTTTTTGCATTCAACATAGCATCATGAAGCTCGTTGATCATCTTCACAAGTTGCTGATGCTGTGCATCTATATCTTTTATGTTCATGCTGTATTTGTCAGACCAGGTTATCAGTGCCATATCAATCACTAAAAATAAATATATCTATAAATATAAATAGAAGTTGGTCTGGTTCCGGCTCAAATTCTATATAATAAGTTCGATCTCTGGATATGAGTCTATATACTTCCTTTTCAAAACAACTAAGTATTCATCTCCTCAATTAGGATTATGGCGAAGAATTCCATATTGCATGTTATGCCCCTCCACCCGTCATGACTTTATATCGCATACCTGCGCCACCTTATACTTCTTCAGCCATTATCTTTTATTTTACATCCCGCACAGCGATCTTTATCCCCTCTGCAAAAAGCAACGTCAAAAAAGCAACTCCCAGCGGCAGCATCCATTCTGCAGGATCAAGTGGCACAAGCTCAAATATATTGTTCAGGAAAGGAATGTACATGACCAGGAGTGTGAGCAGGACTGTGCTGAGCACACCTACTACCATAAGCTTGTTGCTGAATATTCCTATTTTTGTTATAGGTTCCTCAAGGGACCTGAAAGAGAAAGGTATGAAAAGTATCATACTGACAATAGTCGCAAACGTAAGTGTCCTTGCCATTATAGTATTCTCGAGAGGGTCATTGAGTACAAACACAAGAAATGCAGATGAGGCCATTACGGTGGCCATAGTTACCATTATCATCACATTTCTCTTCTTCAACAGGCTCTCATTGGGGTCACGGGGCTGCTGGTCCATTATTTTTTCTCTCACCGGATCAAGTCCAAGGGCTATTGCAGGCATTATCTCGTCAAACATATTGATAAACAGTATCTGCAGTGCCAGCAGGGGAATAAGTTCAAACCCAAGCAGCACCAGTCCCAGCATTATAAGCATCACTTCTGTGAAATTTCTGGAAATAAGGTAAGTCGTGAATTTTTCAATATTTTCGTAAATAGATCTGCCCCTTTTAACTGCTTCCACTATAGTGGCGAAGTTGTCATCCTGTAACACCATAAGACTGGACTGCTGCGCCACATCAGTTCCATTGAGCCCCATTGCCACACCGATGTCGGCCTTCCTTAAAGCCGGCGCGTCGTTAACACCGTCTCCGGTCATTGCGACAATCTCCCCGTTTTTCTGCAAAGCTTTAACGATCCTCAGCTTTTGTTCAGGCATAGTCCTTGCATAAACGCTTATTCTGGCAGCTACTCTTTCAAACTCCTCATCGTTCAACTCGTCAAGCTCGGACCCTGTTACAGCGCAGTCCGCGATAATGCGCTGCACTTTTTTATCACTGTCTGTCCGTATTTCGGTATCTAACTGGCAAGTATTCACGTCACCCAAAAGGCCTATATGCCTGGCTATGGCCTTGGCTGTATCCGGATTATCTCCTGTTATCATCATCACCTTGATACCGGCTTTATGGGCGATTTCCACTGCTTCTCTTACCTCGTCCCGTGGAGGATCTATCATACCGACAAGCCCCAGGAAGGTCATGCCCTGTTCAAGATCATCTTTTGAAGGGTCTCCTGGATTCTCGTTGCAGGCAACTCCGAGAACACGGTATGCTGATGAAGCCATCTTCTGGTTTATATCAAGTATATTCCTGTGCTCATTCTCATTGATTTCTGCAATCCTGCCATCTTTTTCGATATGGGTACAACGCTTAAGGACGTACTCAGGAGCCCCTTTTGTGAATGAGATCATCTCATTCTCATGATTGTGGATGGTTGTCATGAGTTTCCTCTCGGAAGTAAAGGCAATCTCATCGATCATCGGGTACTCTTTCTCAAGATCATTTTTCCATAATCCTGCCTTTGCAGCGACAACCACAAGGGCTATCTCAGTGGGGTCTCCCACAGTATCCCACTCTTTTTCCCTTTTTTCCAGAGATGAAGTATTACATAATGCTACGGCCCTGAGTAACTTATTTACAGTATCGTGCTGATCTATATTCGCTTTCTCTCCTTCTATCCGGATCTCTCCATCAGGTATGTATCCTGATCCACTGACTTCAAACATCTGTCCGCTGGCAAATATTCTCTCAACTGTCATTTCGTTCTTTGTAAGTGTTCCTGTCTTGTCTGTGCATATCACAGTAGTAGAACCTAATGTCTCAACTGCCAGCATCTTTCGGATTATCGCATTGTGCTGGGCCATTCGCCTCATCCCGAAAGCAAGCGTGATTGTCATAATAAGTGGCAGCCCCTGAGGTACTGATGCTACGGCCAGCGCAAGTGCTACCAAAAGGATCTCTGTGAGCGGGGCTCCTACAAAAAGCCCCAGCACAAAGGTGATCAGGGAAGCAAGCAACGCTACTGCAGCAAGTTTTTTTGATAAACTTGTAACTCTTCTCTGAAGGGGAGTCGGCTCATCTTCTACCTGAATAAGTCCTGCTATTTCTCCTATCTTGGTCTCCATCCCGGTGGAAACGACAACCGCCCTGCACTTTCCATGAACTATCTGCGTACCGGCAAATATCCTGTCCCCTACGTCCTTCCAGACTGGTTCGCTCTCACCCGTAAGGGCCGCCTCCTCAACCCTTAGACCATCCGATTTGAAAACAACCGCATCCGCAGGAATATTATCTCCCATTACAAGAGCCAGCACATCTCCAGGTACAACTTCCCTTGTCAGCACATCCCTGGGTTTATTATCCCGTATAACTGTCGTCTCAGGTTTGACAATATCCTTCAGAGACTCCATCGCTTTCTCTGCCCTGTACTCCTGAATGAACCCGAGCATGATCACAAGAGCAATGATGAAGACGATGACCCAGAAATTGATAACTTCATCTGCCAGCAGGGAGATTATTGCTGCAGCGATAAGTACCCATACAATGAAATCTGCAAACTGCCTGGTGAATATCTTCCACGCAGTTGTTTTTTTTGTTTCTGTCAGCTCATTGCTTCCATATTTTTCCAGTCTCTCGGATATCTGCTGCTCGGGAAGCCCCTCCTCCGATGTTCCAAGCCTGGCAAATATATCCTCGACAGCCGGAAGGTCCCCTTCCACCATATTTTCCTCCACTGCACTTTCCCCATATATGCATTTGAAGGGTTAGCATTTATAGATATTTGTGTTCATTGTTCTTTGATCCAAGGCTCTGCGCATACTCCTTTGAGATGTAGTTCTCAGTGCTCATGCAAACCTCCGTAGCAAAACAAATGCCTGTGCTTACCATCACATCCCATGCGGCCGATGAGATGTTTTCCGGCTTTTCTCCGGTCAGACCTTCCTGATATAGTGTGTAAACAATGCCGGCGGTAAAACTGTCCCCGGCACCGACGGTACTGACTGGCCTGATCGCGGGCGTCTTGTAGTACTTTGAGATGGAAGATGTCCTCAGGAACACGCCTCTGCCTGCAGTAGTATATATAAGGCATTCACACCCCGCGGCAAGCACGTACTCATAGGCTTCATCTGCGTTCCTGCACTCTCCAATAGATAGCATGTCCTCATCCGAAGCCCTGACAATGTCGGAGTGTCGGATATTGTTGTCAACAAGTGATCTTATTTTTTCAATATCCGGCGTAGAAGCTTTCCGGATGTTAGGGTCGTAGATGATGGTCGCGCCGGCTCTGTCTGCACTATCAAGAATTCTTGTGAGCTCGTTTTTCAAAGCAGCCGAGCTTGCCAGAATAGAGCCGAACATTACTATATCTTTCTTTGTAAAACTCCGGCCGACATTCAGAACCCTTACATAAGGAAAATCCTCGTAAAAACTATAATGAGCATTGTTCCCGCTGTCCAGAAAAGCCAGTGCGATGGGTGATTTTTGGTTCTCGTACCTCGAAACATGCTCTACGGAAACATTATTTTTCTTTAGGGAACTGCATATCATATCTCCCAGTAAATCCTTGCCAAGCTCGCTGACAAGCGCTACAGGAATGCCTGTTCTTCCAAGCGAGACCGCGCTGTTGAGCATGGCTCCTCCCGGGCAGGCTGAAATGGGCTTTCCCTCCTTGAAAAGTATGTCATAGAATGTTTCACTTATTGCAAATACACAGGAAATGCAGACACCCCGGATATGTTATTGACACCGGCCTCAGCCCAATAATTTAACGATTGTCAGGTAGTATAAAGGCTCTCCTCTTTCATCCCTGTGGATTAAAGTATGCTCCTCAACAGGTCTGATCTCGCCCCTTTCTGTCCTCATCCTGTATATTTGCGTGACCTCGTAGGCACCTTCCCGGGTGTTCTCAAGCAACTCAAGCATCACTCCCTGAACATCCTCTGGGTATATCATATCCTCGTATGTGAGCCTTCCGGATGTGAAATCTTCAGGACTATATCCAAGAGTGGATATATGCACTGACATGACTTCAACAGTCCCACCTTCTCCCACGGGTCTAACAAGAGTTATCACCGGTATCTGCCGGATGAGTTCCTCAAGGGCTTTTATATAATCCTCGGGTTTCGACTTTCTGCTAATAGCAGGTGTTTTTCCTTCAGTTTTGGTTTGAATGAACTCACTCTCGTTAAGATCGTTCGGCTGGATATTCTTTATGTCCGTCTCTCTCCCCACTGTCATCCTTCCTCCTTTCTCATGGATGCCTACGTATGCTCAAAGATGGTAATTACTCTTTCATCTTGTGATTTAAGCTTGTCTTCAGAACACAGTTCATGGCAGCCCAATGCCAGGTTCCTGGAATAAAGATTGGGCAATAATAATGAAGAGGCACCAATTGTCCTCCTCATAAAGTTAAAATTGTATGCTGGATGCCTATTTAATAAAAAGCCCGCACTTGCAGGAGCCGCGCGTTTCAAGATCTATTTTATGCGCTGCACATGGGCAAATGATCTTCTTGTCCTTTTCTTTGTCTTCTGTCCTCTTCTGGCAGAAGCAGTACCATTCTCCGAGCAGTTTCTTGTTATTGCAGATGCCTTTAACTGCAGTAGTGATGACATCCCAGTCGCTGTTCAGCCTGTATCCTGAGTTTTCTGCATTTTTCTTCGAACGTTCATAGAATTCAGCTTCAAGTTCACCATCAAATCTCATTTTTATCACTCTGTTTTACTGTTTTAGTTGTTCTCTCATAATACTAACATGTCGCGATTTAAGACTTTGCTTCTTCTTTTGCAATTTCCGCAAGCCTTTTTCCGATATCTCTGCACTGCTTCAGGTCATCCTCAAATGGCCTGAACTTGACCTGCAGGCTTTCGGTTGCAAGTTCGAACCTTGCAGATTCTATCTCCTTTTCCATGCCTTTAACAGCTCCACCTCCCCATCCGTAGGAGCCGAACAGGAAGTATTTCTTGTTCTTTGGATGAAGCCCTGTCATGTACGTAAGAAACCCTGCTACTGTGTAAAACATCTTATTGTTCATTGTGGGGGAGCCAATAGCAATGACCGGTGAATCCATTAGCTCCTTCATGGTCATACTCCAGTCGTTCTTTCTCAAATGGCGCACCCTTACTTCCACGCCTGCTTCTCTTACACCCTCAGCTATCTCCATTGCCATTTTCTCAGTGCTGCCCCACATGGTATCATAGATCACAAGCACCTTTTGGGCAGCTTCTCCCCTGGCCCATCTGCCATAGGCTTCAATTATCCTTGCAGGATCCCTCCTCCAGATGACACCGTGAGCGGGGGCTATCATGTCTATGCTTATCCCAAGCTCTTTTACCTTCTCCACATACTTGATGACCTGGCCACTAAAAGGCAGCAGGATATTCGCATAGTAGATGGCAGCATCCTCCATGACATCCTCCACTTCATCATCAAAGCGTTTGGAAGTTGCAATGTGCTGGCCAAATGCATCGTTGGAGAACAGTATTTTGTCTTCCCTGAGGTATGTCTGCATGCTATCGGGCCAGTGCAGCATAGTTGCCTCAATGAACATCAGTGTCCGCTTTCCGAGGCTTATCTCATCTCCGGTCTTTGCTACCTGGAAGTTCCAGTTGTCGCAGCCCATCTCCCTGTAATGCTCGCAGAGCCCGGACTTACCTTTGGAACTTGCAATAAGGGTAGCATTTGTAGCGATGTCCATTATCGCAGGCAATGACCCGGAATGGTCCATCTCCACATGGTTGGAGATAACATAATCTATCTTGGCAGGGTCAATTATCTGACTTATTCTCTTAAGCATCTCTTCGGAAAAGCTTGCCTTTACCGTGTCGATAAGTGCTATCTTTTCATCAACTATAAGGTACGCGTTGTAACTTCCACCTTTTGGAGTCTCGTATCCATGAAAGTCCCTCAGGTTCCAGTCAACAACACCTACCCAGTATATCCCCTCTGCTATCTTCAGTGGCTGTGGCTCATCCATAAGCATTATCTCCATCTAAATTATGTCTGCATTCTGAACTCGGTTGCCCATTCGAGAAGTTCGTCTATTATCCTGTAATGTCCTCTCTCGGCAGCTGCAACGTTCTCAAAGAAAACCCTCTGATCCTCATCATCTGCCCTCTTTGCCAGTTCTGTGTAGAAATACTCACTCTTGTGCTCAAATCTCAGGGCCGCCAGCAATATTCCCACCTCTTCCAGTTTCTTTCCGGAGAACTCTTCCGCAAAAGATGCCTTGAAATCGGGGTAATCAAACTCAACGACAGGTGCCTTTTTCTGTTCCCTGTATTGCCGAAGATACTCAGCATGTTTCTTTTCCTCTTCTGCAAGGAAAGTGTAAAGATCCCTGGCAACCGCATTGCTCATAGAAGATGCTTTTTCCAGATAGTATTCCCGCCCTTCGTTTTCCAGCTCAATGGCCATGGCAATTGCTTCATCGATCGATCCGAGCTGGTCAAGCTCATCTGCTATTTCCTTTAAGGTGTCTTTCATGCCCATACCTCGCGCCAGAATACATGCTATAGTTAATCAGATCAGTTCAGTGTTCGTTTGCCTGAATATGAACAAATCCCACAGATTCAAACTATCGGAGTCCGACTTAATATATCTTTCGAAGGTCGACTCCTTTCCTGATTGATTTTTTGGTCCCATATCAGGTCCCTGTTTACCCCTTTTCGAAAAAAGGCAACCTCTACCTTTATTTAGAAACCTTTTTATTTACTATCATCCATTACAGAGGTTATATTTAGTTTGATTTCAGTATTTTAAATGTATTATTTTGACAGAGGTAATGTGATGGATAAAATCAAGATCGCAATTGCAGGTGTTGGCAATTGTGCAAGCTCTCTGATTCAGGGTATCGAGTACTATAGGGACAAGCATGAAAACGATGCTATAGGACTGATGCACTGGGATATCGGCGGTTACAGGCCTTCCGATATTGAAGTTGTCGCAGCCTTCGATATCGATAAAAGGAAAGTGGGAAAAGATATTTCGGAGGCCATTTTCGCACCGCCTAACTGTACGGCTGTATTCTGCAGTGATATCCCTCAAACAGGTGTAATTGTAAAAATGGGATGCATCATGGATGGGTTCTCGGAACATATGATGGACTTTGATGAGAAAAGGACATTTGTACCTTCAGATCAGCCTGAAGCCAGCAAGGAAGATGTGATCCAGGCACTGAATGATTCAGGTGCAGAGATATTACTGAACTATCTTCCTGTAGGCTCCGAGCAGGCGACCCGTTTTTATATGGACTGTGCCCTGAATGCAGGTGTTGCATGCGTCAACAATATGCCCGTTTTCATCGCAAGCGACCCGGAATGGGCCGCTAAATTCGAAAAGAGGGGCATCCCTATCATTGGCGATGATATTAAAGCGCAACTGGGTGCTACTATCACTCACAGGATGCTGGCAGACCTTTTCAACAAGCGTGGAGTGAAACTGGAAAGAACCTACCAGCTCAATACCGGAGGGAACACCGACTTCCTTAACATGCTCAACCGCAGCAGGCTTGCCTCAAAGAAAACCTCGAAGACGGAGGCTGTGCAATCCGTTATCGCACAGCGTCTGGATGACGATAATATCCATGTAGGGCCAAGCGATTACGTTCCATGGCAGAACGACAATAAAGTGTGCTTCCTGAGGATGGAGGGCAAGCTTTTCGGAGATGTGCCCATGAATCTGGAGTTGCGCCTCTCTGTTGAGGATTCTCCCAATTCTGCTGGCGTGGTCATCGACGCTATAAGATGCTGTAAACTTGCCCTTGACAGGGGAACCGGCGGAGTGCTTTATTCACCTTCGGCCTATTTCATGAAGCATCCTCCAAAACAGTTCACTGATGATGAGGCTCACAAGATGACCAGCGAGTTCATCTGCGGTGACCGTAAGAACTGAAAGCGGATCTACTGGCTGTAATTATGATGCAGACTGAAGAGCAACGCCGCATATATGGTGTTGACTTCAGTGGCTCAAAAACTGCCTGCAGGAAGATATGGGCGAGCGAAGGCATCATCGATGAAGGTGGCATTCTCGGGATATCTGCCTGTTATCCTATATCGGATATAGTTGCGGGAACGAGCCGGGATCGTAGTTCCTGCCTGTTTGCCCTGAGGTCTCTGATCACCGGCAGCAAAAATGGGATATTTGGCATGGATTTCCCATTCAGCCTGCCCCATCGGCTTCTTTCTTCTTCGGACTGGAGTACATTTATTTCTGATTTTCCCGGCAAATATCCTTCTGTAGAGCATTTCCGTGAAGAAATGAGATCCCTTTCTCCTGACCGGGAACTGAAGCGCCTTACCGATATCGAGGTAAGGGCACCTTTCTGCGTATACAACCTCCGGCTTTACAGGCAGACGTATTTTGGCATACGTGATGTGCTTGGACCACTGGTTGCAGAGGACTTAGCACGTGTGCTACCTATGCAGAAGCCTGTCAGTAACAAACCCTGGCTTATAGAAGTGTGCCCCGCATCAACATTAAAAAAAGAAGGGCTGTATATTCCCTATAAAGGCAAGTCTTCAAGAGAGTCAGAAGCAAGGAAATACATCCTTGAGGAGATGGTAGACAGGGGCATCTCCATTCCTTCACACATTAGAGATACTGCCCTCGCAAACACAGACGGCGATGCGCTGGACAGTGTGATCGCGGCCTTTGCAAGCTCAAAGGCTGTCCGGGGAATAGATACTTTACAGGATTCTCTCCCGCGGATATACCTTATCGAAGGGTACACTTTCTTCTGAGTGCCTCTAAAGTCTATTGCCGGGAATCTCAATCCTTGCTCACGCCAACTATATCATATATATCAGCGGGGCTCTCCAGCACCGTGATATTTTCCATTTGTGCAAGCTTCTCGGAATTGGAAACATCAGCTTCTCTCATTTTGAGTAGCATTTGTCTTCCTTCGGGAGAAGCGGTTTTTACAGTCCCTCTTTTCTGGTCAACTGCAAGTATGTAGATAGGAGTTTCACCTTTTGCTGTCTGTGCAACAGCATTGGTAACAAGGGTATCTGCGATGCCACAGACTATTTTTGCAACGGTATTGGCGGTTGCAGGAGCAATGATAAGTGCATCATAGTGGCCCACCTGAAGGGGACCGGCGATAAATGGCGAGTTTGGACCTCCTTCTGTCTTGAAGTTGGGAAAATCCCTCTGTATATCGTCCCACATCCTGTACCATTTCATAACAACTTCCCCTTCTTTTGAAAGGAAGACCATCATTTCGATGTCAGTCTTCTTTTTAATGTCCACCATTATGTCGTACGTTTCCTTAATCAGGTCGCCTGAACCTGTTATTCCCCATGCTATTCTCTTCATTCAATGTCTCCTCGTATCTTATTGCAATAATTGTCCTGACATTTCCGGGATGTCAGTATCCTATAAGTGATTCCTTCTTGACCCTCATATCCGGGATACTCATGGAGCGTAGCATTTCCGTCATGGAATCCACCATGGATGGAGGTCCGCAAATGTAGAATTCCCTTGCCGCATAGTCAGGGGCCTCCTTTCGTATCAGGTTCTCATTGATCCTCTCCCTGCATCCTGTCCAGCTTTCGGAGGCTCTGGTCAGGGTCTGGAATACGGTAAGGTGAGGATTCTGCCGGACCATTTCTGATAACTCTTTCCAGAATACCATATCCTCCTCAGTCCTGTCACTACAGATCAGCACTACATCCGTATCCAGTTTCAGGTCAGTACAGTACCTGCAGATACTTCTCATGGGTGCTATGCCTATTCCACCGCTAAGCAAGACTATCTTTCCATACTCTCCTTCGTAACTCATTTTTCCGAAGGGACCACTGATATTGAAAGGGTATCCGGTCTCCATGGAATCCAGTGCATTTGAGAATTCGTGGCCGGTAAGTTTCTTTGTGAATTCCAGGTGGTCCTTTTCTGTCGGGCTGCTGGATAAGCTGAAAGGCTTGCTGACGCTCTTCCCATTGAAATCCAATGTTACTACAATGTACTGCCCGGCTTTGTAGTCAAAATCATCAGGTCTTTTGAACCTGAAGCTCTTTACATTTGCGCTGCGCTGGATTATTTCACTTATATTTGCCTGGAATTTCAAGATACTTACTCCTGTTGTATCTTTTTGATTAGCTGAGCTGTCTCGATCAGCTTCTTCATTGTCCTGCGAAGGCTCCTGAGACCGTCAGGGTCTTCAGACACTCCTTCTGCTCCCTTGTCCTTTGACCAGAAAGTTCCGCCAAGGTTGGAACCGAAGGACCCTCCACCCACAGGTATCATTTCGCTGATAACATAAAAATCATGTATGGACCGGATTGCAGGTTCCTGGCCTCCTATCCTGTCACCGCCCACTGCAGCTGCAGCACCAACCTTGTTCAGGAATACTTTTGGGTCGCGTGCAACCACAGCCCTGCACCTGTCCAGTATGGTCTTTGTCTGGGCGCTGAGCGTGCCCTGGTAAACAGGAGTGCCGATTATCCAGGCATCAGCCCAGATCATTCTATCATACAGCTCCACAAGATCATCTTTGTGGATGCAGCCCTGCTTAGTACGCACACAGTAGTCACAGTGGATGCAGAATTTCATATCCTTCCCGCTGGCAGAGAAATACTCCGTCTCTGCGCCGAACTTCTCCTGTGCATATCGCAAGGCTTCATTCACAATAAAATCAGTGGCTTTCTTCCTGGGGCTGCCAGATATACCCAGTAGCCGGATAGCTGAACCTTCAGACAATGGCACTCCAACCTCCTTGTTTATTCAATGGTTATTGATTCTGTGGGGCAGGCATCCACACAGATACCACATTCCACACAATCTTCAGGTCTTGCAATAACGGACTTCATGTCCCCGTTATTGTCTTTCTGAATCTCTATTACATCTGTCGGGCATGCCTGAACACATGCTCCGATGCCTTCACACTTGCTTTTATCTACTTTTGCCGGCACTACTATATCCTCCTTTTCATTGTTTTTTATATGAGCCTATAATTGTCAGGGTCATTGTCAACGCTGCCAGGACCTTCAATGCCGCAGAAGCCATGAATCCGGGAGCCTGCTCCTGGGATTCAAAAGGTTTTTCCGGGTCATGGATTCTGCCGGATGCCTTCCCCATGGCTATTACCGGTACTTCATGGATCCCTTCTCCAAACAAGTGGTCTATGAGTTTCTGAGGTGCTGACATATAATTGAGAGTCGCGTCAACAGTCAACGGATAAGATGTGTTGTCAGGCGGGGTGAACATATGTTGCTCTCTCACAGTTTCCCGGGGAGCTATCCTGTTATCGTCAATCACCTTTTCAGCAAGCCAGAAACTTATTGCAGCGACAATAAAAATAATGATGTATCTGATGATGAACACTCCATTTTTACAAGAGCACCTGATCTATAGTTAAGTTATTATGAATGACCCATGAACAATAATTAAATTGAAGAGGATCTTTATGATCCCCTCGAAGCTTTCATCTTAGCATCTTCAATGCATGCCTGCAGGCTGCAACAGCCGGTGCACCTGAGGTTATGAAAATCACATCCATGACTTCCATGATCTCATCCTTGGTTGCTCCGTTGTTGAGCGCGCTCTTCATCTGCGCCGCCACACAGGCCTCACACTGCTTTGAAGCGACCACTGCAAGTGCCATCAGGATCTTTGTTTTGGCAGGAAGTGCACCATCCTGGAGCAATTTGCTGTTGCACATGTTGTACTTGTGCAGGAACTCCGGCTCAAGCTCATCAAGGGTTTCCAGTATGTGAGGTGTGAATCCCAGCTTATCTGACATATCCCCAAGTAAACCATCGCGTCTTTTTCCTTCCCCGCACATTTTTCTGTCTTCGTTTGGATTTTTATCTCCACACATATTTCTATCTCCGCACATATCTCTATCTCCTTTGTATTAGTAATGAACGTTCAGTCAAAACCCTCTTCTATTGTATGACCCAGGCAGTAACTGCACATGAGCCGGGGAAGTCCTTTGGGAAGCCTTTGAACATGAGGTGGTTTTCCAATTGATACCGGCAATTCAAGTTCCTTTGCATGGTCCACGCAGAGGCCTTTACCGCAGACTATGCAGACACAAGCAGCTTCAATGTCCTTTTCCGCATCCATGCAATCATAACATTTCATCATGATATCACCTAATAGTTCTCTTTCAGGGCTTCATGGCAAGGTATGCATAGTATTTTCTTAATATGCTGTACATCCTCGTACTTACATTCTACTCCCATTCCGCACTTCAGCTTAATGCTGTATTCTCCTTCCAATACAGGAGAATCTTCCCTTACCAGATGTTGTTTACATACTCCTCGCCCGCAAACTATGCAGATGGCCACAGTATCGCTGGTTTTCCCATTTTTGGAACACTCATAACATTTCATGCTAACACTTCTTACTGATTATAATCACGCATACTTACTACCATTTTCAAGGACAGGTCCATATAAAAGGCCTGAATGCTATTAATGTCTCTTTCTGATGTGATGGCTTCCCGAACCTCCACCTCCCTATTTATCTTAGCTGGCAAATCATCTGGAACTTCCTCAATATATCTGTATCGGTGATGTTGTTTTGCAACTCTGGACAATACTGGAGTATTGTTTTTTATGGATTCTTTTCTATATTTTTAGGACTAGTACTTCTGTGATATCAATGTGCTGTTGCTCCGTAGTTTACCAATGTTCCCTGTGACATCCTTCTTTGATGGCGAATCAAACCAACAAAGTTTTAAATATGTATAGCCACCTGAATAACAACACTTTTACAGGAGGATTCAAATGACATTTGGAATAGAGTTTGTACCGAGCGACCCGGTTCTCAAGATCGCTCATTATGCAAAGCTTGCTGAAACACAGGGATTTGACAATGTATGGATCACTGACCACTACAACAACCGTGATGTGTACTCCACTTTAGCTGTTCTTGCAATGAACACCAACAGCATCAAGCTGGGTACCGGTGTGACCAATCCGTACACAAGGAACGCTGCTGTAACAGCATCAAGCATCGCTTCAATCAACGAGATATCAGGTGGCCGTGCAATTCTTGGTCTCGGTCCTGGAGACAAGGCAACTTTTGATGCCATGGGAATCTCATGGGACAAGCCACTGACAATGACAAAGGAAAGCATCTCCGCTATCCGCGCTTTCTTCACAGGGAAGAAGGTAAACCAGGATGGCGAAATGGTCAAGATCAGCGGTGCAAAGATGGCATTCAAGGCTGGCAGCATTCCTATATATATGGGTGCACAGGGCCCAAAAATGCTCGAACTTGCCGGAGAAGTTGCTGATGGTGTACTGATCAATGCATCCCACCCAAAAGACTTTGAAGTAGCTGTGCAACAGATCGCATCAGGTGCAAAGAAAGCAGGACGCGACCCCAAGGAAGTAGATGTTGCAGCATATGCATGCTTCTCAATCGATGAGAAACCTGAGAAGGCAGTCAACGCAGCAAAGGTCGTTGTCGCATTCATAGTTGCAGGTTCACCTGACATGGTGCTTGAGCGCCACGGCATTGATGTAGCAGCAAAGGCAGACATTGGTGCTGCAATTGCAAAGGGCGATTTCGGCTCACTCATGGGCGGAATGGTCACTACCGAAATGATTGATGCGTTCTCTATCTGTGGAACTCCGGCTGACTGTAAGGCAAGGATCAATGACCTGCTTGACATCGGTGTGACACAGATAGTTGCCGGTTCCCCAATCGGACCTGACAAAGAGAAGGCTATCAAGCTCATCGGTAAAGAAATAATCGGGAAAAAATAACACGTCGGAGGCAATTAATGGCCCATCCCAAAATATTAGAGGTCATTGAACACGACGTCTGCACAGCTTGCGGGGCATGCGCATCGGTCTGCCCCGCCGGTGCTATCATCGTGGAAAAAAGGGCGGAGATCCGTGACCCTGATAATTTAGAACTGTACGTCAAAGGTGCAGCGCCTGGTGTATGTGAGGGATGTCTTACATGCGCAAGGATATGCCCTGTCATTGACGGATTTATGGAAGATGAATTTGCAAACGTAAGGTCATTCTTCGGAGCAAAGAGCAATATAAAAGGCCAGGACGGCGGTGTAACTTCCACTCTTGCAAAAGCTTTGCTTGAGAGTGGTGAGGTTGAATGTATCGTTGGTATCGCCAGCGATGACGGGTGGAATACAGAACTGATCCTGATGACAAAGCCCGAAGATGTTGACAGGACAACAGGTACAAAATATACCTATGACTCTGTGCTGTCAGCTCTGAAAGAACCATTCGAGAAGTACGACCGGATAGCTGTTATAGGCGTTCCCTGCCAGGTACATGCAGCTCGTCTGATATCTGAGAACGTAAATGACAAAATAGTTGTTATTATTGGCCTGCTGTGCATGGAAAGTTTCTACCATGATGTCATGAAGGAAAAGATACTTCCGGAAATCATGGGGCTTAAAGCGGAAGATGTCGTCAAGATGGACTTCGGCAAAGGTCAGTTCTGGAACTATACAAAAGACGGCGAGGCACACAGTGTGAAGATCGCACAGGTTGCTCCGCATGCAAGGAACCCATGCCATCACTGCTGTGACTATACATCATACTTCGCTGATATCTCAGTAGGTTCTGTAGGTACTCCTGACGGATGGAACAGTGTGCTTATACGCACTGATGTCGGTGAGAAGTATTTCGATATGATCAGGGACAAGGTAGAGATAATGGAAGACCCCAAGCCCGGACTGGATCTTATCAAGAAACTTACCACGATGAAACACGACAATAATAAGAAGCACTACCTGGAAGTATGTGAAGAGTTCACATTCGATGAATGTGGTATTCACTGATGGTTGTCAAATGCACATGAGAAGAGCGTTCTATATAGGACGCTTCCAACCATTTCATCTTGGGCACTATTCCGTTATTACCAGTATAGCCCGGGATGTGGACGAACTGGTTATCGGCATTGGTAGTGCACAGAAGAGCCATGAACCTAAGAACCCTTTTACTGCCGGTGAGCGCGTGATGATGATCCGGCATGCTCTTAAAGATACTGATATCACTCACTATGCTATTCCCATCGAGGACCTGCAGAGAAATGCCGTATGGGTCTCGCATATAACTTCTATGACACCGCCCTTTGATCTTGTCTATTCCAACAATCCTCTTGTCATAAGGCTCTTTGAGGAAGCAGGGATAGAAGTGCTCCAGCCGCCCATGTATCACAGGGATGGTTATTCCGGAAGGGAGATACGCAGGAGGATCATCGCTGATGAGGAGTGGAAGCACTTGGTGCCCCCGGCTGTAATCGATATTATCGAAGATCTCGATGGTGTTGAGAGACTAAAGCAGGTTTCAAAGACGGATATCGATTGATACTCATCGGGGAAAACTTACTGGACCCCTCATGAAAGGATTCACCTGATTGAAGCAAGTGGTCAGTGTCCTTCAAGGTCCTTTGCTTTTTTAATGATCTCATTGAATACGGGGCTACAGCACTTGCCAGTAGGGTTCTTTATTTTACACTGGCTCTTTACACCCGGATCATAATATTTCCTTATGGCATTTAGATCTGTAATTTTCTGTTCCCTTACAGCTCGCATGACCTCTTCTTGCGTTATCTTGCTGCAGTAACATGCATATCTGGGATTGGCATCATCCTTGAACCATAAAGGTACAGTAATGTCCGTTTTCCAAAAAATAATGCCTGTCTTGACATTGTAGTAGGCTATGTCGCACTTTTCATTCATGCACAGGTAGTAATCCTCTTGGCCTGCTTTCTCTTCCATTTCCTTTTTGAGTAGATGCCTCACTGTGATATTCTCGACATACCTTCCTTTTGTCTTGCAGAGGGGACATGGAGCACTCGCATTTGAAGTATCCTGTATTTCCCCGCTGCAACAGTTTGGTGTTAATGGAATCTGTTTAAGGGTTATTCCCTTCCCGGTGCCACAACAGCTGTTTGTCATAAATACCTCAATTTGATACGATTTTTACTTGCAGATGCTTATTTCTTCCTCAATTCAAGCTTCAGGCTTTCCAGCGGATATCCCGAGTACTGCCTTTTACTGATGTCCTTATCCGCATCTATTATCCTGATAGTGAAACCTGCCTCCCTTATGATCCTGAGATAATCCTCTTTCAGCAAGGCTCCGCCCACGCAGGCACATATGAGCTTCTCGTCGCTCCTCTCTTCGGGTGTCAGGTCCTTCAGGAGAACTATATCTGACAGATACATCCTCCCATTTTCTTTCAATACTCTGTGGGCTTCCCTGAAGACCCGGGACTTGTCGGGTGCAAGGTTGATGACACAATTGCTCATGACTACATCCACGGAGCTTGATTCAACAGGTAGTTCCTCGATATCTCCTTGTCTGAACTCCACATTGTCAAACTCATACTTTTCAGCATTCTCTCTGGCTTTTGCAAGCATCTCTGCGGTCATATCCACACCGATGACCTTTCCGGTCTTCCCAACTTTCCTTGCGGCCAGGAAACTGTCAAAACCGGCACCTGAACCCAGGTCAAGCACGACTTCGCCTTCGTGTATGCCCCCGAGTGATGTGGGATTCCCGCATCCCAGGCCCAGGTTTGCATCCGAAAAAGAACTGATGTCCTCATTCGAATATCCAATCGAACCTGCTATCTCCTCTCCGCTAAGGTCATCGCAGCAGCCGCATCCCTGCACCATGCCCAGTGCTATCTTGCCGTACTTTTTCTTTACGACGTGTTTCTTCGTATCTGCATCCATCACGCTTCCGGGACAGCATGAATCTACTTTCTCTATCCCGCATTTCTCAAGTGTTTCTTTCATCATCTCATCCTTTATACTGTAAATTACGTATCTGCCATCCTTCTCATAGCGCAGGATACCTGCTTCCAGAAGTATCTTCAGATGCCGTGATATAGTTGTCTGGTCCTTCCCCGCGATCTCTGAAAAATCACAGGCACAGTGGTCATGTTTTAGCAGGCATCCGACAATCGTTAATCTGGTCCTGTCTCCCAACGCTTTGAAGAATCTGGCTTTTTCTTCGGTCATTATCCATGTATATTTGTACATACGTACATATATCTAACGACAAAATCTCATTTTTGAATAACCATTGAAAGCACTTGTTAGCAAGTACCCGCTCAAGCATTTCAGACGAAAATTTTTCCTTCAAGCACCGTTACAGCTTTTCCGGAAAGCAGCACTCTGCCCCCTTTGACCTGCACTTTCAGGAATCCTTCCCTGTCGGATGCCTGATGAGCGTAAAATGTGTCCCTGCCAAGTTTTTTCATCCAGTAGGGTCCCAGGCAGCAGTGCGCTGACCCTGTGGCCGGATCTTCAGGAATGCCTATTGCAGGTGCAAACATCCTGGAAACAAAATCATAATCCCCACTTTCAGATGCAGATGTGACAATAACGCCTCTGGAGGTAGTTTTTGCAAGAACTGACATATCTGGTTTAATCGACCTGACAATGTCCCCCGACTCAACTTCTATCAAGTAATCGAAAACGTTCCTGCCAACATAGACTGGTTCAACACCCAGTGCCTCAATAAGCCCTTCAGGTGCACCAGCTTCATTTTCCATAAGTGCCGGGAAATCAAGTTCTATCCATTCTTCCCTGAGCGTCGCTGTGAGTATTCCACTTTTGGTAAAGAACCTTGCCGTCTCATCCCTCCCAATATATTCCCTTTCCCATAACACATGAGCACTTGCCAGGGTCGCATGTCCGCACAGGTCAACCTCCGCACCCGGCGCGAACCACCGCAGGTTATAGCCCTCCTCTATCCGGTACAAAAAAGCAGTTTCTGGCAGTAACATCTCCATGGCAATATCCTGCATCCATTTCTCATCCGCAGGCTCCTCAAGTATGCACACTCCAGCAGGATTCCCTGAGAAAGCCCGGTCTGTAAAGGCATCGACCTGGTATATCCTGACCATATTTTAGGCCCGCCTCCACCTGACGCCTTCCTTCCCATCCTCGATGACGATGCCCTTCTCCTTCAGCTCATCCCTTATAGTATCGGCCCTTTTCCAGTCCTTAGCCATGCGGGCTTCTTCGCGCTTCAGTATCATAGCATCTATCTGCTCATCTGAAAATCCTCCTGTTTTTCCTTCAGGTGCGCCGCTGATGTCTTTTCCGAAAACTCCAAGCACTTCGTCTATCTCAGAGAAGAAACCAAGGACTGCTTCCAGGGCAGGTCTGCCAGGACTGCTCCCGGATATGATGGCATTTACCTTGCGGGAGAAAATGAAAAGATTTGCCAGCGCTTCCCGTGTATTGAAATCCTCATCCATTGATATGGTGAACTGATCCCTCGCCTTACTGATCTCGTCTGAAAGGCCGGAATCAGTGTCTCCTCCGGGTGTGTTCTCAATAGCGTATCTTACATTGATGATCGTGTTTGCTATTCTTTCGTAAGCCCGGCCTGCCTCTTCGAGATGGGTCCTGCTGAAATCGATGGTGTTGCGGTAGTGGGTATTGAGTATGAAGAACCTGATGACCTCAGGCGGGAATTCCTCAAGCACCTGCTTTATGGTAAAGAAATTACCCACAGACTTTGACATCTTCTCCTTATCAATAGTAAGAAAACCGTTGTGCAGCCAGTACTTACTGAAGGGATGCTTGCCGGTGCAGCCCTCTGACTGGTGTATCTCCGCCTCATGGTGCGGGAATATGAGGTCCGCCCCGCCTCCATGGATATCCAGCTGCTCTGAGCCGTATTTCATGGACATGGCCGAGCATTCGATGTGCCACCCCGGCCTTCCCCTGCCCCAGGGACTGTCCCAGCCCGGCTCGCTTTCTGCAGAGGATTTCCAGAGCACGAAGTCAAGTGGATACTTCTTATCTTTTTCCACATCGATACGGGCACCGGAACCCTCCATCAGACCCTCCTCTGTCTGGTGGCTCAATATCCCTATCTTTTTCTTGGACATTGTGAGATCGTAATAGACGTTGCCTTCGGGCGTAGGATAAGCAAGCTCCCTGAGTATCAGCAATTTAATGGCGTCTACTATCTCTGTGATATGCCCTGTTACCGTGGGTTGCACGTCTGGCTTTTTTACCCCCAGGCTTGTCATGTCCTCAATAAAGGAGCGGGTAAACCTCGCTGAAAGATAGAAAGGGTCTTCGCCTGTTTCTTTTGCCCTGTTTATTATCTTGTCATCCACGTCCGTTACGTTTGATATGTAACGGACATCGTAGCCGCGATAGGATAAGTAGCGCCTGATAACATCAAAGGATATGTAGCTCCTGGCATGTCCCAGATGGCAGTGGTCGTACACCGTGGGGCCACATACGTACATATTTACTTTTTTTCCGTGGAGAGGGACAAACTCTTCCATCTCTCTGGTAAGTGTATTATAGACTCTCAATGCCATCAGTAAAGCCTCATCGGTGTTAAGCGGATCCTTAGAAAATTATGGTGCCGAGGGGAAGATTCGAACTCCCGGAAAACCGCTCTGCAGGCGGTCACATTGGCCACTCTGTCACCTCGGCGCCCTGTTATCCAGCTTCTATTGTGAACTTATGTTTGCGGGTTGCCTTATTTAGTTTTTGCTTGTCCGCACCACAAAATATATCCAGGTTAGTTTCAATATCTTTTGAAATACAGGGTGTAGAACTATGAGGGTCATATCCGTTGAACAGGTACTGCCATGCATAGCAGACCCATGGAAGCTCAGGGTCATAGCGCAGCTGGATGAATGCCCGGACCTTCCAATGCTTGCGAAGTACCTACAGGGGCGCTATAGTGAGGGGCTCGGTGTCGTTATGGCGAAGAGCGGGTACAGGGAGATTACATTCTATAGCGATGGCAGGGTGGCCGTGCGCATGGTGGATACCACGGAAGAAGCTGAAAAGTTCATCAACAGCATGCTTGCAATGGCCTGCACCAAAGCACTCATTCTGGAAGGTCTGTAGTTTCTAACTGTCTTACAAATACGCACTTTTTTATTGTAGCATCATGAAGCAACTGGATAAGATTAATGTCAAATTTTATATGCGATGACTCATATTATCTATAATTAGTATATTAATTTAGAAAGTGATGCATGTATTATTGTTCTGGCAATTATGATCGTTGTTTCCGGTAACCTTCCAAGGGATATGTTCAGCAACCTTATGTAAGGCAAACGTCGGGAGGAGTGAAGAAAAATGTATGCGCTATCTGTGAACTATCAGGATGTCAGGGGAGATTCATGTGAACCATGAACCTCTGGCAGGCATAATCAGCAATGCTGCGCTGCTTCTTGCACTCTGGGTGATATATGAAGCGACTTTTCTCAATATCAGCATAAGCCCGCGTTTGAAAAAAATGCTTGTCGGGATCATCATTGGATTTATATGCATCGCACTGATGGTGAACCCATGGGAGCTGTTTCCCGGACTGTTCTTTGACACGCGCTCGATTCTCCTGGGTATCACCGGCCTATTCTTTGGCCTTGTACCGACAATAATAGCCATGTCTATTGCCGCAATTTTCCGGCTGTATCAGGGAGGCACCGGAGCCTTAATGGGAGTTTCAGTCATAATCACATCGTCGATGCTGGGCCTTTTTTGGAACCGCTATCATGAAAGACTTAAACACATTTTGGGGAAATTCGAACTATATGCTTTTGGTCTTACTATCCACATTACAATGCTTCTATGTACTTTCATACTTCCGTGGCAGCTCGCAATTGACACCCTTAACAGGATAATTCTTCCGGTCTTAGTTGTTTACCCTCTGGTGACAGTGCTGCTTGGAAACATGATGAACTATCAGATCGACCGGGAGAACTCCCGGCAGGCACTCAGGGAAAGCGAGGAGATATTCGGATTGTTCATGGACAATTTCCCTGGATACGCCTACATCAAAGATGAAAACGGAAGGCATTTGTTCTGCAATAAGAAATTGGGGGAAAGGGTCGGGTTGGAAATACCTCATATATTGGGAAAATCCAATGAAGACCTGTTCCCTTCTGATGTAGCGAAGCAATTCTCCGTCAATGACCAGTTGGTGCTGCAAAACAAGGGTACTCTGGTTGTTGAGGAAGAAATAACCCAGGACGATAGCATACAGACATTTCTTTCCTATAAATTCGTTATCAGCAGAAAATATGGTTCGTCTTATCTGGGCGGTATCTCTCTTGATATAACTGACAGGAAACGGGCAGATGAAAAGCTAAAAATGTATAACCAGCGCCTGAGCATCTTTCACAGGATAGATACGGGTATCATCAGTGCCCATTCCTCCCGGGAGATCGCATGCACTGTTCTGAAATGCATGCGTCGTATAATTGCATGCTCAAATGTGCATTTGATGCTGTTAGAAAATAATGCAACAGAAGCTTATGTATTTGCAAGTGATGGTGATATGGATGCAACTTTTCCCGAAGGTATGCGCTTTAGGCTTTTCCAGCAAAAGCAGTTGAGTGAACTGCGTTCAGGATACATTATCTCATTTGACGACATGCTTGCATTCGAAGATGTATTCTCTTCCATATCAGGTCACATATCGCAAGAATGTTTTAATTCAGGTATCAGTGCACCGCTCATACTCGAGGGTGAGCTCATGGGTGTCCTGAATCTGCTGGCGGAAGATGACGACTTTTTCAATGATGAGCATCTGGAGATTGTCCGGGAGATAGCAGCTCAGCTTGCGGTTGCTATTCAGCAGGCCCGTCTGAACGAGCAGATAAAGCGCCACAGCTGCGATCTGGAAGAAAGTGTCAGGCAGCGAACATTCCAGCTTGAGACTGCAAACAAGGAACTTGAAGCCTTTGCATATTCCGTATCCCATGACCTTCGTTCACCTCTTCGTGCCATTGACGGCTTTTCCAGGATAATATTGGAAGATTATGCGGACAAATTGGACGAGGAAGGCAACAGGCTGCTGAGTGTCGTCAGGGATAACGCGCAAAAAATGGATAAACTTATTACGGACCTTCTCTCTCTTTCACGTGTCAGCAGAAATGATATGAACCTGATAACTATAGATATGGCCGGTATGGCTGGATCTGTCTTCAGGGAGCTTACTTCACCGGAAATAGAAGCCAGATTCAATGTCAGTATAAGTCAGATGCCGGAGGGCTGTGGAGATCCTGTCCTGATGAAGCAGGTCTGGAGCAATCTCATTGCAAATGCCATCAAATATACTATGCCCGTGAAAGAGCCTGCGATATCCATTGGAGGCTACAGGGAAAATGGAAGGAACGTTTACTACGTGAAAGATACGGGAGTTGGATTCGACCCTAAATATGTGCATAAGCTCTTCGGTCTTTTCCAGCGCTTGCATACAGAAAAGGAGTTCGAAGGAACAGGTGTGGGACTTGCTATCACGCAGCGCATTGTTCACCGTCATGGAGGAACAGTGTGGGCAGAGGGCAAGGTAAACGAAGGAGCAACATTCTATTTCTCATTACCTGCAAAGGAGGATTACAGTGATGATCGAAGGTGAAGTGGAAATATTACTTGTGGAAGACAATCCCAATGACTCGGAACTGGCCCTGAGGGCGTTGAAGAAGAACAAGATTGCAAACAATGTAGTGGTTGTAACAGATGGTGAACAGGCACTTGATTTTTTCTTTGCGAGAGGGGAATTTTCCGGGCGTGATGCCTCCAATGTACCGAAGATGGTCCTTCTGGACCTGAAGTTGCCAAAGATGGATGGGCTGGAAGTTCTGAAAGTTTTGAAAGATCATGATTCCACAAAGACAATTCCCATAATCATGCTGACATCTTCCAAAGAAGAGAACGATATTGTTGAAAGCTATCGCCTAGGAGTGAACAGTTATATTGTCAAGCCAGTTGACTTTGATAAGTTTGTCGAAGCGGTCCGGGACATAGGTGTATACTGGCTGCTTTTGAACCAGCTGCCCGCAGGCAAGAGATGAAAGGAAAAACCATGGACGAAAATAATCCGCTGCGCATATTGTTCGTTGAGGATATGCCCTCGGACATGGAACTTGCAGAAAGGGAACTTATAAAAAACGGAATTTCTTTCATTTCAATAAGAGTGGAAAAGCAGGACGAATTTAAAAAGAACCTGGGTAGTTTCAATCCAGATCTTATCATTTCGGATTATTCCTTACCATCCTTTGATGGCATGCAGGCACTTAAGCTGTCACTGGAGCATGATGATATTATCCCTTTCATAGTGTTTACCGGCTCCATGAATGAAGAGACTGCTGTAGCCTGTATGAAAGCCGGTGCTACGGATTACATCATCAAAGAACATACAAAAAGACTCCCTTTTGCTGTACGTGAAGCACTTTTAAAGAAGAAGATGCGCCTGTCCAGAGACCGGGCCGAGAAAGAGCTTGCCCAGAAAAAAGAAGAGCTGAACAATTATTTCGACAACGCTCTTGACCTTTTCTGTATAGTCAGCATAGATGGTCACTTTGTACGCCTCAACAAAGCCTGGGAGAGAGTTCTTGGCCTAAGGATGGGAGAGCTGGAAGGGAAGATCATTCTGGATTTTGTTCATCCGGATGACCTGCACACAACATCACATATGTTAACTATCCTGCAGAACGGGCAGGAGATATCCGGTTTCGTCAACCGTTTCAGGTGCATTGACGGGTCATATCGCTGGATAGAATGGGAATCCTCGCCCAAGGATAATATGATCTATGCAGCTGCCCGGGATATCACTGACCGGAAACATGCAGAGGATGCGCTCAAAGAAAGCGAGGAACGGCTCAAGTTGGCCATGGAAGTCTCAGAGCATGGTTTCTGGGATTGGGATATGGATAGCAACAAGGCATACTTCAGTCCGAAGTGGTACACGATCCTGGGTTATGAACCTAATGAACTTGCTATGAACTTTGAAACATGGGCTGGTCTCCTGCATCCTGATGAGCGCGACATTGTGCTCAATTCCCTGCTGGCCCACCTTCGTGCCCTACAGTATTTCAAAATGGACTACCGGATGATGTCTAAGTCCGGTGAGTGGGTATGGGTGACAGGGCGCAGCAGGTCATTCAAAGTGGACGGTAACGGGGTGCCACACAGGGCAGTGGGCACATACGTCGATATAACCAAGCGCAAAAAGGCAGAAGAACAAATGTTGCTGGCAAGGATGGCTGCTGAAGAGGCTAACCGCAGCAAGAGTGAGTTCCTGGCTAACATGAGCCATGAACTGAGAACTCCCTTAAGTGGGGTGATTGGTTTTTCGGATATCTTGCTTGAAGAGTTATCTGAAGGTTTAAGTGAAACGCAAAGAAAATATATCTCTACCATAAATCGAAGTGGCAGCCAGCTCCTGCATATAATCAATAAGATACTGGATATATCCTATATTGATTCAGGCAGGATGTGCATAAGGCTGGACCGCCTGAGCATTCATTCTGCAGTTGAGCATACATATACGTCCCTGAACTCGCTGGCTGTCAGGAAAAGGATCGAACTTCGTAAGGACATAGACTGCTGTCTGACCGAAGTAACTGCAGATGTCGAGAAATTCAAAAGCATCCTTTATAATCTTGTTGAGAACGCTATCAAGTTCACGCCGGATGGTGGGTTGGTAACTATAAAGGCAATACCTTGTGGAGAGTACCTGCAGATATCTGTAAGTGATACTGGCATTGGGATACCTGATAATGAAAGGGAGCGCATATTCGAGCCATTTTTCCAGGTGGACAGTTCCGCATCACGCAGTTATGGCGGTACCGGCTTAGGGCTCATGCTCGTTAAGGAATATGTGAAAATGCATGATGGAACGATTTGGGTAGAGAGCGAGCCTGGCAAAGGCAGTACTTTCACTTTCACTGTTCCGGTAAGGGCACCACTATCAGAAAATCCGGAACTGTAAAACCGGTTTCCTGCAATAGCGGTATCAAAATGATAGTAAAAGAATGAATGCTCAGCCGAAGAACTCCTCACTCCAGTCTACAGAACCCGGTCTGTACCTGTCAGCCAGTTCTTTCTCTTTACCTCTGACAAGTCCATCCAGAATATTTAGTATGTCATTGAACGTTCTTTCCACTGACTGGGATGTAGTATTGATCTCAAAGATATTATCGCACCACTCTGCCGACTCGCAAAGGATTATGTCTAGGGCTTCAGCTTCAAGATTCTCCTCTACTTTTTCAGTGGAATAGTTCCTCTTTTGCAGCCTTTCTCTGAGTACCTCCGGCTTTGTCCTCAGTACAATGACACTGTCAGCCAGATGGTGAGAAAGATGGCTGTCAAGAACAGTAATTTCGTCGGTACTTGCCATTTCCCTGACACGCCGGTCCACAAGGTCCATGTCAGCAACCACGCAATCCCTTTCATTATCAACTTCGCAGTAGAGTTTCTCCTTCTTAATGAGTTCGTTTATATGAATGACACGGTACTGTGTCCTGTTTTCCAGTAACTCTGTAACAGATGTTTTCCCGGTTCCCGGTGTTCCTGTGATCCCTACAAGCATGATACCTAATAAGCCTGTAAAGGCTTAATCCTTACCCATGCCTGCAATTCTCAGGAAGTTGCCGATGATACGCATGCCTTTTTCGGTAAGGATGGATTCCGGGTGGAACTGCACTCCGTAAACAGGGTATTCCTTGTGCTCCACGGCCATGATGATGCCGTCTGAAGTTGTTGCAGTCACTATCAGGCCTTCTGCCAATTCACTTATTGCAAGAGAGTGATACCTTCCAACTTTAAAATTTTCCGGCAGGCCTTCAAATAGTTGTGAACCTTTGTGACTTATATCGGAAGTCTTTCCATGTACCGGTCCACTCTTTGCATGCCCGACAGTCCCTCCGAAAGCAGCATTTATGGCCTGATGACCAAAACAGATTCCCATCATCGGGATTTCTGCCCCGAACTCCCTGATGATGTCCAGGCATGCACCTACATCCGTGGATTTGTGGGGGGTGCCGGGTCCCGGAGATATGACGATAGCATCGGGCTTAATCTGCCTCACCTCATCGACTGAGATCGTATTTGGGACTACCATGGTATCCGGCTCGAAAACGGAAACATAATCCACGAGGTTCCATACAAAAGAATCCTTGTTGTCGATGAATAATACTTTCATTACTTCCCTCCTATGGCTTTTATCATTGCAGCCATCTTTCTCTCGGTTTCCTGGTATTCGTAAGTGGGATCGGAATCGGCAACTATTCCGGCACCGGCCTGCACATGGGCAGTGTTGTTTTTGATCAGCACTGTCCTTATTACGATTGCAAAGTCGGCATCCCCGTTCCAGGAATAATAGCCTACGCCTCCGCCGTAGATTCCTCTTGACTCCGGTTCGAGGGCATCTATTATTTCCATTGCCCTGATCTTTGGAGCGCCTGACAGTGTACCTGCCGGAAAGATGGCACGTGTGGCGGCAAACTGATCGCAGTCATCTCTCATTTCCCCGCTCACCGTACTTTCAATATGTTGCACATGGGAGTACTTGATGACGCTCATCAGATCATCGACCCTGACTGTGCCTCCTTTTGATACCATCCTCACATCATTGCGGCCCAGGTCCACAAGCATTATATGCTCGGCTCTTTCCTTCTCATCATCGAGCATCAGGGCAGCAAGTGTTTTGTCCTCCTCTTCATCACTACCTCTTGGACAAGTTCCTGCTATAGGATTGGTTATGACCTTCCTGTCGTAGACGGTCATAAGAGTCTCAGGGCTTGCACCCACGATACCGATATCTCTAAAATTGAATATATACATATAAGGGCTTGGGTTGATATTCCTTAACCTTATGTACAATTGAAGGGGTGTCTGTCCCATCCTGACCGTGTAGCGTCTGGAGAGCACTATCTGGAAGATATCACCATCGATGATATGTTGTTTTGCCCGAAGGACAGCCTTCTCAAAGGTTCTTTGGTCAGTATCTGGCACTGGCTCTTCCGCGTTCACTTCTCCCAGGATACTGTCACTTATCCCAATTACTGAAGCCATATTAAGTGACCTTTCCATCAGCCGTGAGTCCTCACAGGCGTGCTCGTATACAGCCTCAAGATCACTTTCGCCTGTCACAAAGGGTGAGATAACAATGTATGTTTCACCGGTCATATGGTCAAAAACAAAGGTCTTCGTCATAATGGCAAAATGCATATCCGGTGCATCAGCATCCGGTTTCTTGCCAATCTCCAGCCACGAATCGTACACAAAGTCGTAACTGTTGTATCCGATCGCCCCTCCCAGGAAGGTTTGTCTGTCAAAGCGTTTTTGATTCAGGAGGATAACATCATTGCTTGTAGGGAATACGCTGCGGAAAGCATCCAAGGCATCTTTATCATCTTCTATTTTCACCCTGTACTTGCCCCCGATGAGAGATTCCATCTGGCCCATGCGCTTAACTCTCCTGTATATGTACTGTGAAAGTTCGGAGCTGATCTGGCATTCTATGGTCAGGAACCTGTCCTTTATGGACACCACTATCTCCGGCTCGGAACCCACGAAAGAGTACCTGGCATGCCTTTTTTCCTTCTCGACGGACTCCAGGAGGTACGAATGTCCTGCATTCTGCAGGGTTGCGTATAACTGCAGCGGGGTGCATACGCTTGGCACCTTTGCCATGAGTTGCACTATGGCAGGTTTCTGTGACCCCCTGACAAGGGATATGAACTCTTCCTTATTAAGATCAAAATCAACCATTGATACACCTTGCTTCTCTTATGAACCTGCACACTTTTGCAGGGTCTTTGTTCCCTTCCGTCTCCACTCCCGAGGCTGTATCCACAGCGAATGGCCGGACCTGTTCAACAGCGTCCCGAACGTTTTCCGGCTTCAGTCCGCCGGCAAGTATTATTGGGATATCGGTATTCTCCACTATCTCTCTGCTCACCGACCAGTCATGAGTGATTCCTGTACCGCCGCTCATCCCGTTCTTTCCGGAATCCAGCAGTACACCATCTACCAGGCCTGTCTCACTAAGTGCCTCTATCTGTGCTATCAGGCCTGCGGTCGTCACTTCCCTCGCTCCCGGAGGCACTGTGAATGTCTTGATGATTCTTTGCCGGGTGCCATTAATTCCATTTCGGATGATTTCTATATCCTCCGGCCCCATGTCATTATGGAGCTGAATACTATCCGGGTGGGTTTTTCTTACGAGCTCTAGGGCGTGATCAGTATTGTATGGCATTATTACAAGGACAGACTCAACAAAGAGTGGCACATGCCGGATAAGCCCTGCTGCAGTATCCGGGTCTATCTTCCTGGAGGTCTGCACCGGAACATCGGTGATAAAACCCACTGCATCTGCTCCGCACCTTACAGCCATATCTATGTCTTCAGCACATCGCATACCGCATATCTTCACTTTTGGCATGTGTTTCATTTATTGCCTCACAGGCGTTCTTATCATCGCAGAAATCCATCAGCTTTTCAAGCGCCCTGCCGCTATCTATGATTTCTTCAACCAGTGGGATGGCTTCTTTTATCGAGTCAGCCATGCCTGCCAGGTACAGGGCAGCAGCAGAGTTGATGACAATGATATCTCTCTTGGGGCCCTTTTCTCCATTGAGGATGTAAATTATGTCCCTTGCATTCTCTTTTGGTGTCCCGCCGACAATGTCTGTCGCTTTTGCCCTGTTGATCCCAAGCTCTTCAGGAGTAAGGGTATATGTCTTTATCCTGCCATCCCTGAGTTCGGCCACGCATGTCTCGGCTATGCTGGATATCTCATCCATGCCGTCGCCGTGGACAACCATTGCCCTTTCAACTCCCATTTTCTTCATGACCTCGGCAAAGGTCTTACACAACCTGCTGTCAAAGACTCCTACCAGCTGTGCTTTTGCATTGGCAGGGTTTGTCAGTGGCCCCAGTATGTTGAATACTGTCCTTATACCAAGTTCCTGCCTTATACCTGCAACTCTTTTCATGGATGGATGGAAAACAGGGGCGAACATGAATCCTATACCTGCTTTTTCAATGGTCCGTTTAACTTCCGCAGGGCTCTTGTCCACCTTTATTCCTAACTCCCTGAGTACATCAGCACTTCCCGAGAGTGAAGTAATGGAACGGTTGCCATGCTTTGCCACTGGAATGCCGGCGGCGGCAGTGACAATAGCTGCGGCAGTTGAAACATTGATGGTATTATGCCTGTCAGCCCCCGTCCCGACAATATCAATCAGTGTTCCTTTTACTTCAGGATAGATAAGATTGGCTGCTTTTTTCATCCCGGTGGCAAACCCGGCAATCTCATCTGCAGTCTCACCTTTCACTTTTAAGGCCATTAGCAGGCCTGCGATCTGGGCATCAGTGGACTCTGTGAATATCTTGGTGATAGCATCCTCAGCTTCCTTTATTGTCAGGTCCTGCCCTTCACTTACTTTCTTGATATACGCCTTCATCCAAGCACCTCTAAAAGCATTAATGTATATGTTTGTACAATAATGGATAAAGAGCGCCAATTCTATTTATAACTTATGGCTTTTGAAAACAGGGCAACTACGGAACAAGAGTATTGGAACTAAAGACAGACAGGAAAGAAAAGAATACAAAGGCAGGTTTGATCAAGATCACATGTAGCAGTTTTCAGGACAATTTCCCACAGACGCTTCTGCCTTTTTCCGTTAGCTGGTAATATATTGTGCTCTTCTGTGCGGAAGAGCTAAAGGTTGCTGCGCAGGAGCTCCGGCATCCTGCACATTTTCCTTCACATGTTCCTGCGTTTTGTACAATAGCTTTGAGGTCCCCTCTTTTTTCCATGATGTTGAGCAGGTCCTTGAACTCATCCTGTCTGAGGTTCAGGCGGCTTGCAATCGTTCCCATGGTGATATTCTCTTTTGAATCCATCATTGCAGCTATTCTTTTTAAAAAAAAGTTGTAACCTATTATCATGCTGCCTCCCTGACTACAAGTATCTCGTTGAGTGAGAACCTGTTTTTCCAATACAGTATCCCCATGAATGGAAGTATCCCCAGGTATATTCCCGGCCTGAAGTTCTCCATAGCGCTCCATCCTTCATAATCATCCGGGACAATAAATGAATCCAGGAGATTCCCTCCCATTGTCAGGATATATACTGCCATGAATACAAGCGATAACAGTATTCCCACATAGACAAAGGAAACTCCTGCATTGACACCTTTTGTCATTTCCCTTGACCCGTAGAGGAACACGGTTCCGATTATCACAAGGCATGCTCCTCCAAGAATATCTCCGGAAATGAACAAAACCTCTGCGATCCCTGTATTTATGCTCAGTCCTTCTGCAATGTGAAGTATTCCAAAAACGGAGTACAGGACTCCGGCAAGTAATGCGAACAGGAGTTCTTTGTTTTGATTAGTTTGTTCCATCTGTTTCCCTCTCTCTATTTTCTATCTTTTCCTGATCCTCAAGTAAGGAAACCTGTCCTGCTTCCTACCTGATACAGAGTGAATGCAAAACCCCATGCCAGCCCTGTTCCGTATACAAGCTGGAAAAGTGTCCATTTCCATGACCCTGTCTCTCTTTTTATAACGCCTATACAGGCAAAGCAAGGCACGTAGAGAAGAGTGAACACCATAAGTCCAAGCCCTGTAAGGGGTGTCATTGCTCCGGCTGCCAGAATATTGGACAGGTTCTGTTCGTCCTCTCCGGCGCCGTAGAGCACGCCCATGGATCCTACAACTATCTCCTTGGCAACAATACCAAATACCAGTGCAACAGCTATCCTCCAGTCAAATCCAAGGGGTGCGACTAAAGGCTCTATCAGGTGCCCTAGCGCTCCTACAAGTGAATCGGTGCTGCCGTATATTTCTTCAGATCCGAAAATCCCGCCACTACCGGGTGCAGGAATGGATGCCAGCAGCCATACACCTACAACACCGATGAGTATTATTCCGCCAGCCTTTTTCAGGTATATTTTAGCTCTTTCCCACATGTGGATGAAACTGCCCTTAAGAGTAGGCAGGCGGTAATCGGGAAGTTCCATGATGAAAGGTGCATCTTCTCCCCTGAGGACTGTTGTCCTCATGAGCTTTGCACTTAACACCGCAACCAGTATTCCAAGCGCATAGAGTCCGAAAATTACGATTCCTGCATCTCTCCCGAAGAACGCTCCGGCCAGGAGCACGTAAACAGGTAATCTTGCACCGCAGGATATGAACGGAGCGACAAGTATGGTGATAAGCCTGTCCCGGGGGTCCTCGATGGTTCTTGTTGCCATTATCGCAGGCACATTACAACCGAATCCCATTATCAGGGGAATAAAGGATTTTCCATGAAGCCCTATCCTGCCCATGACCCTGTCCATGATGAATGCCGCTCTTGCCATGTATCCGCTATCTTCCATAAGGGAGAGCATGAAGAAGAGCAGCAGTATGTTCGGAAGGAATATTAGCACGGATCCGATGCCTGCAATGATGCCGTCGCCTACAAGGGAAGCCAGCCACTCTGTGCTGATAACTTCGGCAGTTGCACCTGCAAGCCATCCGAAGAAGATATCAATCATGTTCATGAACGGAGTGGCAAATGTGAATGTTAGTTCAAACGCCGCCCACATCAATGCAAGAAATATGGGGATTCCCAGTAGTTTGTTTGTCACAACGCGGTCAACCATGTCTGAACCACTGAGATGGCATGTGTTGATATCACATACCTGTCTCAGCATGGCCTGGATAGTACTGTACCGCTGGTCTGCGATCTTTGTTTCAAAATTGTCCGCATCCGTCTTCCTGAGTATCTCCCTGATCGGAGTGTATTTCTCACTCTCCTGTGCTTTTTTGATTATATTTTCATCACCCTCAAGTAACTTTATGCTGAACCATCTTGAAGGATAATGTGCAAAGTACTGGTCACTTTTAAGGATCATCTCAAGTTCATGTACCCTGCCCTCTGTCGATTCGTCATAACTTAATGGATCATCATTTGTCCTGGCCTTAGATGCCTCTTCTATAATGGCATCCAGCAGGCTTTCAATACCGGTGCCTTTGCTTGCGATTGTAGGTATCACTGGCACATCCAGGAATTCCTGTATCTTTTCCTCATCGATCCTGTTTCCTTTTGCAAGGGCAAGGTCTTTCATATTGAGTGCAATTACCAGTTTCACACCCAGTTCCATCAACTGGGTCGACAGGTAAAGGTTCCTCTCAAGGTTCGTTGCATCTATGACCTGTACTACAATGTCCGGCTTTTCCTCTATCAGGAAATCGCGCGCAATTATCTCGTCCAGGGAATATGTTGTAAGGCTATATGTTCCGGGAAGGTCTACGATCTCCATCTCAATGTTCTTGTAGGTCCTTTTTCCCATCTTCCTTTCAACGGTCACACCGGGCCAGTTACCAACATGTTGCCTTGAGCCGGTTATCGCATTGAATACGGAGGTTTTCCCAACATTCGGATTCCCCGCAAGAGCTACTGTTATTTTTTTTGTCATTCTGTCACCAACATTGTCTCGCTCCGCTCTATCTATTCGACAGTTTCAACGAGAACCGTCTGTGCTTCTTTTTTCCGAAGAGAGAGGTTGTATCCTTTTATCTTGAATTCCACGGGGTCCCCCAGGGGCGCCCTTCGCATTACTTCTACTTTTGTCCCCGGTGTCAGTCCCATGTCAAGGATTCTTTTTCTTAGGGATCTCTGTCCCGTAAGTTTCAGTATCTTTACAGATGTCTCAGGTTCAATGAGGTCCAGTGTTTTTTCCGGCATTGTGGTTCTCCTATATACATGTCTACTTAATGTAGTTAAACCTACAATCAGTTGTATTGTATATATTGTTTTCTCTTGTCTAGTTTATTTTGTTATGCATACCTCGCGGTTAAGATATTATTCTCAGAAAGATGGCTATTGATTTGGAAAATGTAAAAATGTAGTTGGCTGGCACTCTACAAGCCAAATTCAATAATGAATAAAAAATAGATATAATCTCAAATAAGCAGGCAGCTGTAGGCGATGCTGCCTGCTGGGAAAGGAACTCTAACGCTGGTCTTGTTCTTCTATCATTTCATATATCTTCTTCATGTCAAGACAACTCTCCACAACCCCTGCAAGCTCTTCATAGGCTTCTTCTTCGGTCGTCACAACCTCAGGTATATATTCAACACCTTTTTTCTCTGCAAGGTATATCATGAGGGCATGCCTGACATTCGCGTTCTCGAAAAGGCCGTGAAGATAGGTGCCCACAACAGTACCGCTGTCATCGATGCTGCCATCATTGCCAAAAACAGTTCTGGGAGTCTTTGTAGTACCCATGTGTATCTCGTAACCCCATACCTCCTGGCCTTTAATGTGTTTGAATATGGGTCCTTCGGCAACGACTTCCTTACGAACCTGGGTGGTCATCTTCTTGTATTCTCCAAAGGAAGTTTCCGTATCCAGCAGGCCAAGACCTTCGTAGTCAGCCTCTGCTCCGTTCTCGATGCCTGAGTCGTGTATGGTCCTGCCAAGCATCTGGTACCCGCCACATATGCCGAATATGGGTATCTTGCCTTGCAGGGCGCGTATCCGTACATCCATACCACTTTCCTTCAGGTCCAGCAGGTCGCTCACAGTGTTCTTTGTGCCGGGGATGATTATGCAGTCCGGCTTCCCGAGGTCTTCATCAGGATTGACATACCTGACGCGTGCTATCCTCTCAAGGGGCTCAAAATCAGTGAAGTTGGATATCCTGGGCAGGCGGATGACAGCAATGTCAACATCGTTAATATTTTCCTGCTTTTCCTGGCCTTTCTTCTTCTTGCGTATAGCCATGGAATCCTCAGAAGGTATCTTGAGATTGTAATAGGGCAACACCCCCAGCACAGGCACACCAGTCAGTTCTTCAAGCTGCCGGAGTCCCGGTTCGAGTATGGCAGGATCACCCCTGAATTTGTTAATGACAAATCCCTTGATGTTCCTGCTAATGTCCTCGGGAAGCAGGGCCTTGGTGCCGTATAGGCTTGCAAAGACACCTCCTGACTCAATGTCGCCTACAAGTATGATGGGTGCGCCGGTTATCCTGGCTGTGCCCACATTAACGATGTCGCGGTCATAGAGGTTGATCTCGGCTGCTCCTCCCGCACCTTCCATTACTATGAGCTCATATTCGGATTCCAGTCTTTCAAGCGCCCCGCGGAGGACACCGTGCATTTCCTCAATGGAATCATAATAGTTGCCTGCAGACTTGTCGGCGTATGGCTCGCCCAGTACTATCACCTGGGATGTCCTGTCTCCTTTGGGTTTCAGAAGGACAGGATTCATATCGGCAGTAGGTTCTACACCGGCTGCCTTGGCTTGTATTGCCTGGGCGATACCTATCTCTTTGCCGTCTTTTGTTATCCAGGAGTTCAGGCTCATGTTCTGTGCCTTGAAAGGTGCAACCTTGTATTTTCGGGAAAGGACCTTGCAAAGCCCTGTGACCATAATGCTCTTTCCGACGTCTGATGCAGTACCAAGGACCAATAGTTTCTTTGCTTTTTTACCGTCTGCCATGTAGAACAACCCTTCGGATTTGGAAGTTTTTAAATTAAGATTATTTGGATGTTGAGATAGTCCAACAGTTTTATGAGGGACAACTTATATCTACTTAACTCCGGTTAATCTTAGTAATTAACTCCAGTTTATCTTAGTTAAGGTGGAACATGACTGAACTTTTGCATGTAAGTGGCGGACCTACAAAACCCGAGATAATTGCAATATCCCTATCTAAACTTGATTTAAAAAATGGGGATAGTTTTTTCGATATTGGCTGCGGTACAGGTGCTGTGTCCATCGAAGCCAGCAAGATGGTGCATGATCTGAAGATCCATGCTATCGATGCCAGGAAAGAGGCAATCGAGGTTGCAAGGACTAATTTCAGTTCCTTCAACATAGATAATGTAACTCTCTATTCAGGCGAATCTTCTGATATTCTTAGCAAACAGCCGGTTGGCAGTATTGACTGTGCATTCATCGGCGGTACGAAGAACATCTCCCGGGTGCTTGAGGTCCTTGCAGAGAAAAAGGCAAGGAACATCGTGGTGAATGCCGTCAGGATAGAAACAGTCGTAAATGTAATAAATAAGTTAAAAGAACTTGGCTTATTCGATGAGGTATTACACATTATAGTGTCACGTGGTGCACCGCTGACCGGCGAGACCATGTTCAAGCCTGAGAATCCTGTATACGTCGTTGTAGGCAGGTCAGCCGAAGATAAGCACAACAACAGTTGTTAGTAATACTGTTTAGTAATAATTATAGCCAATTCATAGTGAAATTATGTAAGTACAATCTTAAGTGTATGGTGATCAAAAAATGCTTGTTGGAGTAGGACTTGGACCCGGTGACCCGGAACTTCTGACATTGAAAGCTGTCGAAACACTCAAAAAGAGCTACAAGGTCTACGTTCCCGGCCGCCTTGCAGCAGAACTGGTAGCACCCTATGCGGAAGCCGAGATAATGGACTTCCCCATGCTGACCGATTATAACGTGCTCAATGCAGTCTGGAAGAAGAACGCTGAGATGATAGCTGAGGAGTCCAGAGATAATCTTGTTTCCTTTGGTCTTATCGGTGACCCCAATTTCTTCTCTACTTTCACTCACCTCAAGCGCGTGATGAAGAGGCTGTATCCTGATGTAGAGACCTCAACAATTCCGGGTATCAGCTCGATAACCTCCTTTGCCGCACAGACCGGTGCAGAGGTGGATGCTTCATTTGAGGTAAGTGACGGATCTGACAGCAAGTATAAGATCCGGTTAAAGGCCAGCAGACCTCTTGAGATCATAGATTCCTTCAAAAAGGAAGGTTACAGTAAATTCACTTTTGCAGAACGGCTCTTCAGTCCTGATGAAGTGATTATCGCGGAACAGGAAAATATTCCGGAGAAAGGCAATTATTTCAGCATTATCTTCGCGGAAAAAGAGTGACTCACAGGAGTATCACAATGACGAACAATAAAGTATATTTTGTAGGTTCCGGTCCGGGCAATGAGAAATATATAACCGTTGCAGGCCGTGAACTTCTGGAAGAGGCGGACCTGGTTATATATGCAGGCTCACTTGTGAATCCAAAAGTACTTGATTACTCTAAAGGGGAGAAAATTGACAGTTATGGTCTGACCCTGGACGAGACCAATAAGCTCATACTTGACAGTCTCAGAGCCGACAAGAAAGTAGTCCGGCTACACAGCGGTGACCCGTCTCTATACGGGTCTATTGTGGAGCAGATGGAAGAGTTAAAGAACGCCGGTGTGGAAATTGAGATCATACCGGGGGTGTCTTCCGTTTTCGCCACTGCTGCCGCCTTGCAAACACAGCTGACACTTAATAATGTCTCTGAGACACTTATTATCACACGCCCGGCAGGACAGACCCTGGAAAAGGACAAGATAAAGGAACTCTCCAGGCACAATGCGACCATGGCTGTTTTCCTTGGAACCCAGAAGATCGAGGAGATCATGGAAAAGGTTGAGTACCCGCCGGAAACTCCAGTGGCAGTAGTCTTCCACGCTTCATGGCCTGACCAGAAGATCATAAAAGGTACTGTAGCTGATATTGCAGGCAAGGTCAAAGAAGCAGGTGTCAAACGCTCAGCTATGATACTGATCGGTGGAGTTGTGGACCCTGTGAACTATGGGAGGTCTTACTTATACGGAGTGGCACAAGAACCGCTGTCATAACCTTCGAGCGCAATCTCGAAGTTGCACAGCGTATTGCAGAGCACCTTAAAGCTGATGTCCTGATGTATGGGAAGGATATCTTCAGTAAAGCATTCGAGGATTATGATTCCATCGTGGCGGTCTTTGCCACGGGGATAGTTGTGCGTGATATCGCACCACTCATCCAGGACAAGTGGAAGGACCCGGCGGTAGTGGTGGTGGATTCAAACATGAATTTTGCCATTTCCCTGCTGGGAGGCCACCATGGAGGTAATGATCTGGTCCGAAAGATCTCAGAGATCGGGCCGATTCCGGTCATCACGACAGCGACCGAAGTGCATAATCGCAATTCGGTTGAAGGCATCGCTAAATCCCTCGGCTGTGATATCGTCAACAAACCCTCCACAGTGCAGGTCAACTGTGCCCTGCTGGAGCAGGATGTGGAGATTCTTGAGATAAAAGGGCCCCGGATAGTCATTGTCGGCGATGATGTGTCCGTCCTGAAAAAAGAGAAGGCAGAAATCTCATGATAGTAGGTATCGGAGCCCGCAGGGGTATCAGCAGTCAGGAAGCAATAGATGCTGTGCATAATGCTCTGGCAGAACTTGGAAGGGACATCGCTGATGTGCAGATGCTTGCCTCCGCAAAGTTGAAAGAGAACGAAGAGGGCCTTCATGAGGCATCAAAGGCCCTTGGGATCGAATTAAGGTTCATAGATCACGATGAATTGAACAGGTATGATGCGCCGTCTGATTCGCAGGCAAAACGCTTCGGGCTTACAGGTGTGGCAGAACCGGCTGCACTGGCGCTATCGGAAAAAAAAGAACTTATACTAAGGAAGAAAGTTTATGGTAGGATCACAATCGCAATCGCAGAGTGAGGCATCCGGGAAAGGAAGGCTATACATTATAGGTATAGGTCCAGGCTCCGTGGAACACCTTACAGTAAAGGCAAGAGAGGTCATACTGAATTCCGATTATATTGTCGGTAACGGTACTTATCTTGATCAGATGGCAAGTCTGCTGGATAAGCAGAACATTGTCCGCAGTGCAATGGGTAAGGAAGTAGACCGTGCACGTAAGGCAGTGGAGCTTGCGCAGGGTAACGTAGTTTCCATGATCAGCGGTGGAGATGCTAATATCTATGGCATGGCAGGCCTTGTGCTTGAGGTCGCAGAGCACGCAAACCTCAACGTTGAGATAGAGGTGCTGCCAGGTGTAACAGCTATCACAGCTGCAGCCAGTGTTCTCGGTGCGCCTATTGTAAATGATTTCTGTACCGTGAGCCTCAGTGACCTGCTGACTCCCTGGGAAGTCATTGAGAAAAGGCTTGATGCAGCAGCTTCAGCAGATTTTGTAATGTCTCTCTACAACCCCAAGAGCCGCCAGCGTAATTCTAATTTCTCACGGGCTATCGAGATCATCAGGCGTCATAAGGATGATTCCGTGCCTGTAGGTCTTGTAAAGAATGCCCTGAGGGACAAGGACCAGGATTATATTGTCACAACCCTTGGCGAGGTACTTGACCATAACGACTGGGTGGACATGAGCACCACCATCCTTATTACTACTAACGACTCCCGTATATGGGACACGCCGTATGGTAAGAGGATCATCACTCCGAGGGGGTATCACAGGAAATATGACTACTGAATCCAAAAAGACCGACGCAAGTATCGAAGACCTTGTGGAAATGACTACTGAGATCGACCCGGAGCTTATTGCTATCTGTAATGACCTTGGTTCACAGACCGACGAAGCAAAGGCTATCTACATGACAAGCCGCAATATTGCCCGCAAACTTGTAGGCGATGAGACGGTTGAGGACCGTGTCAAACAGCGTTGTGTTACCTCAACAGGTGATCCTGCGGTTGCGGATCTCATGCGTTTTGTCAACGACCCTATCAAAGCAGGTGTGGAAGCCATCAAAAAAGGTGCTCCAATGCTTGTAGACATCAACATGGTCAAGGCAGGCATTACCAAGAGAGGTCACAATTGCGAGATAATCTGTGTACTCGATAAGGATGAGGATGCAGAACTTGCCCTCAAGTACGGCATTACAAGGACCGCAGCAGGTTTCCTGAAATGCAAGGACATACTTGAAGGCTCGATTGTAGCTATCGGCAATGCGCCATCTGCTGCATTTGCAGTATGCAGGATGATAGAGCACGGCATCAGACCGGCTATCATTGTGGGCACACCTGTGGGCTTTGTCAATGCCGCAGAATCAAAGGAAGCTGTCAGAAACATGGATGTTCCCTCCATCACATGTGTCGGAACACGTGGTGGCACGCCTATGGCAGTTGCTTGTGTCAATGAACTCGTTACCATTGCAAACGAAGATAAGAGTATAGAGTAAAACTAATATCTTTTATCTTTTTTCAAGGGCTTCCTTTTTTTAGATGTACGCTGCTATGGCATTTGTGTATACTATCCAGGAGCCGGCAATTATAAGCAAAGCTCCTGCTACCTTTTTTATTCCTGCGTCATATCTTGCTATCTTGCTTAGTCTGGCTGAAGATATGTTTGCTGAATATGCAATGATAAGCATGGGAACTGCAAAACCAATTGAATATATAAAGAGCATTGATGCACCATAGGTCATATTCCCTTCTAGCGCAACAGCGGCAAGTATTGCTCCCAGTATCGGTCCTACACAGGGGATCCAGATCACTCCAAGGGATGCTCCAAGGAGCAGCCCTCCAAAAGGGCTATTTTTCTGGACATGTATCTTTCCTGTATAGTTTGCCACGATACCGAAAATGTCCGCTCCAAAGAGCATAGAGATGCCAAATATAACTATAAGTAGTCCTGCAAGGATCCTTAGGTTCTCAATATGTGGGTAGAGTACTGCACCAAAAGCTGAAGCTATGATACCCATGAGTGTGAATGAAATGCTAAGTCCAAGCACAATGGCAAAAGGCCTGAACTTCCCTTTTCCGGCAGAATATGCCAGGATTACCGGGAGTAAGGGGAGTACACACGGTGACAGCACACTCACAATGCCAGCGAAAAATGATGCTATCGGACCCAATGAAAAAGTATCGTTGAACATGTCCGGGATTATACCTGCAGACTGGACCTGTTAAGCTCTTCGAGGGCATGATCAAGTGTTTGTGTAAGCACTGCTTTTCTTGTAAGTCCCACGAATCTTGCTTCTTCCCTGTTAGAGGTGATCTGTCCATCGGGTTTCATGTAAACATAAGTCTTGTTCTCGATACCAACTATAACAAATGAATCTGGCACGTATCTCACGCCAAATCCTAACGCACCGACCTTCGCCGTGTCAATGTACATAACACTTGCTCTACCCTCATATTCTGCAGCGATCTCCTCCATGATGGGCATCTGTGCTTTGCAAGTAGGGCATCTTTCAGAGCCAATCTCAACAAGCACAGCTCCTGATTCCAGCGCTGCATTGATGTCTCCCAGGCTAGCTACATGTATTATGCCCGCTCTATCCTGGGATGGTATATCCGTATCATTTACATCGCTTCCTACGCATCCACTGATTGCTAGCACAATGACAATAGTAAACATCAAGTGCAAGATATTTTTATGCATGTTATACCCCCAGAATCCTTATGAACTTCCGGTTAAATATCCTTTTGCATGGTGTGATGAATACGCTTTTCTTTCTGAAGGGAGCTTGGCCGGGATTTAATCATGTGATACTTTCCATTGCAGGAGAACGCCATCTTCCATCCTGGACGCATCAACCAGTTCCAGTTTTAGTATGTCCTTTTCCAAAAACCCTTCGCCATCTGCAAAAGTCGGGGCAATCTTACCGCCTATTATTAGATTGCCAACAAAGGTATAGATCTCATCCACCAGGCCTGCAGACAGGAGTCCCCAGTTGAGGGTGGCCCCACCTTCGACCATCATCCTGCTTATGCCTATATCCTTCAATATTTCCATGGCTGCAGGGAGGTCCACCTCATTATCACCGGCACAGATGACAGTTCCCTTTTCCCGAAGCTTTTCAACCCTTTCAGCCGGGGCGGAGTCAGCTACAACTATAATCCGTGTACCTTCTCCTTTTATGAAAATGTCTGCATCCGGAGGTATCCTTGCCTTGCTGTCAATCACTATCCTGACAGGGTTCTCTTTCAGTCCTGCCTCTTTGCGCTCAAGCCTCCTTTCCGGAGATTTGACGGTAAGGCTGGGGTTATCGGCCAGTATGGTTCCGATTCCCACCATAATGGCATCAGAAGAGGCTCTCAATTGGTCCATCCTGTCAAAATCTATCTTTCCTGATATCCTTAACTGTTTCCTTTCCTTTGTGGATATCTTTCCATCCGCTGACATTGCGGAATTGATGAATATAAAAGGTCTTCCCATTAGGACCACTCTGACGGATCAGAAAAAATATAATGTCTGTGAACCTCCTGTCGGAAGGTTCACATATCACTCACTGTTCACTACTGCCTTTAGCAGGTTGCGGTCCCTTAAAAGGCCCAGGAATCTCTGGTTCGCGTTCACAATAGGGATCTGATCGATCCTGTTGCGCTTCATCTTGAGTGCACACTCGCTGACCCCGGAGATGTAGGCAGCCTTTACGAGGTCTGTGACCATGATATCTTTCGCAGGCACCGACGGAACATTTACTCTTGAGACGCTGTAATAGATACTCATAGTGTCTCTCATGGATTCCCATGTCCATTCGTCATCGTCCGATCCATTGGACATATCAGCCATTTCGACAGTGTCCACGATAATGCTTGCGTTTATTATGTCCCTGTCGGTGATTATGCCTACCACTTCAAGATGGCTGTCAATCACAGGGACAGCTTTTGTTTTTGCAAGTTCCATTATTCTTGCAACAACGTTCAATGGAGTGTCTGTCCATACTGGCACTGAAAGGGGATTTAAGTACTGGCCAACATGCTCTGTAATATTCATGTCAGCAAGAACTGCTATAATATCAGCAACTGACAATATGCCAACCAGTTTCCCATCTTCAACAACCGGGAGTCTTCTGATGTTGTTCTCAAGAAGGATCTTAGATGCAACAGTTATGTCTACATGTGGCTCGATAGTCATGGGGTTGCGGGTCATAAGCAAAGCCAGTTGCTCTTCCTCTGGGTTTTTCAACAAGTTTGCCCGGCTGACTATCCCCACAACCTTGCCGTCTTTCAGGACAGGAACTCCTGATACCCTTTTATCTTTAAGTAAACTATGGACTTCGTCCCTTGAACCTGGAATGGTTGCATAGGCGACATCCTTCCTCATAATATCCATAACTTTTACATTCTTTGGCATATTTTACTCCCTCTTATTCCTCTCCGGACCTGCCACGAACAACAAGTACCGGTACCCTGGAATTGCGAATAACGTTCTCAGCTACGCTTCCAAGTAAGAAATGATCAAGTCCTCTCTTCCCGAGAGTTCCCATAATAATAAGGTCCATACCCTGTTTATCAGCAAAATCAACTATCTCAGATCCAGGATGACCTTCAAGGATAACTGATTCGAATGGTATGTTCTCTTTTTGCGCAATTTCCCCAACGGATGTCGTTACTTCAATTGCTTCCTTTTCCAGGAGCTCATACATCATTTCCCAGCCTGCGTCCATGGGGATGGATGCAAAAGCAGCTGTATCGACGACATATCCTGCATACAGTTTAGCCCCGCACATCTTTGCAAACTCCAGAGCATGCTGGATAGCTTTCTTGTTCTGATCGGATCCGTCAGTTGCAATAAAAATCTTCTTATATAAGTCGCTTTTCATAATCCCTCTCCGTTGTGAACAGATTTAAGTCAAATGATCATGGATAGAATATCGTCAGGTCTTCCTCTTCTCACGATACTGCTGATAGGATTTCTTACACCTGCAAGATTATGTGAATTTCCATTGAGGATCATTAATTTCGCGTGGTTCTTTTCCAGAATAGAACCGGAGGTATTAAGCCCCAATACTGCTGCACCCATAAGCGTACACATAATAAATACTTGTCTGTCCTCAAGCCCGAATACCTTTGATAGTATCTCCATTTCTGAGAACATGCTGACTGAGTTAAGCATAACATTGTCTGTCCCTATAGCAACCCGGATGCCTGCTTTAAGCATTTCACGTACTGGTGCCATACCTGCTCCTGTTATGAAATTAGAGCGTGGACAAACCACGACCGGAATGTTCATAGCAGATATGTCTTTAAGATCACTTGCCTGTGCTTTTGTGAGATGTATCAATAACTCCGGTTCAAGAGAGAGTGCTTTTTTGATATCGCTCCTGTCATTCTCTCCCGCATGGATCGCAAATATCCTCTTATTTCTTTTAGTATGGGTTCTGATCTCTTCCAGGATATGCATGTCCGTGTCGTTGGCACCGCTCATTCCAATACCATCAGCTCTCTCAAGAACCTGTTCTATTTCCCTGTGCACTACTTCTTTATTCACAGAAGGGTCCCTTGGCCTCCCCAGTTTGATACACTCAACGCCAAGTCCGTCAACCGCTTCTTCCAGTGCAAGTACTCCCTGGAGGCCTCCTTCCCTGAAGTCCGCAAAAGCGCCGGTTCCGGTCATGATCATGTCCCGGATGGAATGTCCCATTGCTTCCACAAGTTCGCTGTGATGTGTTTTGTTAAGCACCTGGTGCTTCAATCCGTACGGAGGCTTTACAAGGGTGTTGAGGTCTCTTTTTACATAATGATCGATACATTCCCCCAGTTTAGGGTCCTTGAGTACAGAGTCTCCGATGTGCGTGTGCGCATTTATAAAACAGGGTGCAATGATGTTCTTTGAGTTGTTCTTCTCCTCAGAGACCTCTCTGATGATGCCATCTCTTATAACGATACAGCCTTCGATTATATCCATTTCGGGGCCGTAGATGATCGTTCCGTAAACTGTCTGTTCAGTGGTCATTTGCATCATCCGCTGTATAATAAATGCACAGTGGTTCTATTTCCAACTGGCTGTTTTGAGATAATACACTCGATAATATAACGTATTATTTACTTCTGTTGAGATGTCGTTAGATTTATATATTGGTTTCTATAAGATACAACTGCGTATTGCTAGGTCCTTGCATGAGAGTATGGCAGAGCCTTTCTGTGATTGTACAGACAACCTCAATGCGCTACACACATGATAATGCGATAAAAGCCTGTCACGAGGGAAACCGGAAGGGACAGCGGGAATCCCATAGTATGATCTTTCGGAGTTAGTGCGCCGGGCAACAGCATTATCATTTAATCTCACCGTTCCATTATCTCTTTTGGTGATCCCATGTCCTTTGAGGATGCAATAAGAACTGCTCAAGACGGTACCATTATAGACGTAGAAGTAACGCCTGGTGCAAAGAGGGCATGTATTCCAGGTGGTTACAATCCGTGGAGGAAAAGGATCGAGGTCAAACTTTCGGAGAATGCCCAGAAAGGCAAGGCTAACGAGCAGTTGGTGGAAAGTTTTTCTTCATTGTTCGGTGTGCGGACAGCAGAAGTCTCCATCGTTGCGGGCATGAAAAATACTAAAAAATCTGTCCTTATTCTTGGAATCGGGCGTGAAAGGGCAGTATCTGTACTGAAAAAAGGTCTTGAGAATACATCTGATTGAATACTTTCACTTAGCTTGGCTTCTGTTAATATAATCTAAATGTCTATGTAATCATTGAGGTGAAATAGATGGATGATTTCTTTCAAAGCCTAGTAGCAAGAGCTGCTTACTTCGAACAATTCGAAGAATTCGTTCGCTATTACAAGTGATTGTAATGTCACCCTGCCGTATCCTCCTCCTAATCCCAAAGCAACCCGCTTTCATGAACGGCAGGTCACAACTTTCACTTGTTTTCAATTTATATGGCTCTTGGTATCCCGGATGCTTTTCTTATGGCTGGTGCCAACTGACAGTCAGCTTTTAATCATATTATTATTAATTATGTTGCAATGACTTCAGTTTCCTGTTGTCCGATATAATCTACAGGATTCACTGGGAAGAGCTTTCTTCAGTAACTTATGTATATGATCTCATTATCCAGGTCCCAATGACCCATGAAAGATAACAGCAGGCAGAACCGGCAGTTTAAAGCCCCTTTCCATGTCTACGAGAAAAGGCTTGAGAATATTGAAAAAATAATCGATGAGCTAATACAACTTTCAACAGAAAATGCAATATTTATAGTTGAAGGTAAAAGGGACGTTCAGGCACTTAAGAATCTGGGAATCGATGGTCACTTTGAGATAGCTACTCAGCAATCGCTATCCAATTTCTGCGAAAGTATTGCGCAGCTTAATGAAAAAGTGATTATCCTTACTGACTGGGATAGGCGTGGGAATATGTTAATGCTGAAAATGACAAAGCATTTCCACTCATTTGGTGTGAATCCGGATGTGAGATTAAGGGGACAGCTGGTGTCTATTGTTCAGAAAGAAATAAAAGATGTGGAAAGCTTGCCAACCTATGTAATAAAGCTCAGACAACTGGTAGGATATTCCACAACTGAAGGCCATTTTAGTGAATGAGGTTAAATCATCTCCTGATGATGATGTGGCTCCCACGTTCTTTCAAATTCAGGATAAAGTTCGGATTTGTCCATCAACTCTGCATATACGTCATGTCTCGGGCTGACTATTACCACATGAGCAGGTGGGTGTATCTTCCTCAGTTTACTAATAGCTGCACCTGCATTATTGTCCAGTTCTACTAGTGCGGCTGAGCTGCATTTTGCCCTCAGGGGCACTCCGGCAACACTAACAAGCAGATTATCTGCAAAATTAGGCTCGATCCTCTTAGGCTTGGATGCGAACCTCATGTGTCCGTAGTGTTCAAGGTCATGCAATGCAACATTCACTTTATCCGGATTATCGCCTCGGATAACGGCAAAAGATTTTACTTCGATCCCCATTTTATTTTATCCCCCTGTGTTTTTCATGCTAGTACAGATATCAATCCTTTTTCTACCTCTCCACAAGTAGCATAAGAATACCAGCTTAAATCTTATTAAAACTTTGCCTATAATAAGCTTTTCTATTAATATATGGAAAAAAAATAATATTCTATCATAAATACTTATTTGCCGAGCTCCTTTGACCTGTTGGAAGATGCAATGACCGCTTTCATGAATGCTGCCCTTATACCGCTCTCTTCCAGCTCGTATATGCCTCGTATCGTCGTTCCTCCGGGCGATGTGACCATATCCTTGAGCTGTCCAGGATGGGCATTTGTCTCAAGCATCATCTTCGCAGCGCCAAGCACTGTCTGTGCGGCTAATATCAGTGCACTACTGCGGTCAAGCCCTTCATAGACTCCTCCGTCAGCCATGGCCTCTATAACCGGGAAGATGAATGCAGGCCCACTTCCGGAAAGCCCGGTGACAGCATCCATAAGGTTTTCCTGAACTGCTATTGCGCTACCTACAGACTGGAATATTTTGAGGACGTCATCCGCGTCTTCTGTAGTGGCACTTTTCCCCTGTGCTACCGCAGAAGCTGCTTCTGCCACGGTTGCAGCTATATTTGGCATGACGCGTACAACACGTGTACCTTCATTTAACTCGCTCTCTATTGTTTCCAGTTTCACGCCTGCAGCAATGGAAATGACCATCTTGTCCCGGGTGATGGTATTTTTTAGTGAGGAAAGGACTGTCTTCAATATTTGTGGCTTGACAGCCAGAACAATGATGTCCGAGTTCTTTACGACTTCAATGTTGTCCTGTGTAACATTAATATGAAGGCTCTCGCTAAGCTCCCGTAGTGAAGCCTCAAAGACATCACTGGCATAGATGCCTGAGCAGGGAATGATCTCTGCACTGCATATTCCTCTGATCAGTGAGCTTCCCATCTTTCCGGTTCCGATAAAACCAATTTTCTTACCAGCTAAACTCATAATAACCACTTCAATATGATAAAAAGAAACAATTCATTTTTTCTTTATCGTCACGATGTCTCCGAGGGTGGTGCCTTTATTAAGGCGTTCTCCGCTCCAGTCATCCTCTCCGCTTCTTTCGGTAAGTCTGATATTAAGCTCCCTCTCAAGTTTCCTGCGCACACCTTCTTCCGGGACTATCTCTCCGCGTTCAAGTTTCTTTATTAACGTCGCCTTTTCCTTTATCCTTAAAGCAAGCTCTTCATGGCTTAACTGCTTTTTTTCCCTTGCTTCCCTGATTATGTGGTCATAATCATCAACAAGTTCATCACTCATGGCATCAGGGCGTTTTCCTGTCGGCCGGCTGCTCCTCCGTTGTGTGACAGGTGCAACAGGTGAAACTTTTCTGGAAACGGGTGCACGTTTTTCCACGTTCTTCCCATACTGGGAACATCTTGGACATGCAGTGAGCTCACTACCGTCTATAATAATCTTGGAAGAAGGCCCTTTAATGTCAGTGCCGCATATTTCACATTGCATAGATCTCAACTCGAAAAATCAAATCTCATCTTTACGAAAGGGCTATATACCCTTTGCACTTAAATAATGTTCGGAGGCTTATGAGCGAGACCAGCGACAGTGATGTAAATCACGAAAGATATGACTTTACCAATGTAAACAAAGCAGAATACGGCTACTTTGGCGCAGAAAGTGAAGAAGACTTCTCGAAATACCTGCTAGACCGTATGAGGCAACTGGAGTCGCGAAACAATCTCCTGAAGGAGCAATGTGACCAGATAGAGTCAGAAAAGCGTTTTGTGGAAAGCCAGAAACTTAAATACGAACGGGAAGTCAGAAGGCTTCAGGCTGAGATAGACCGCCTGAAAACCGTTCCTCTTGTAGTTGCAACCATAATGGATATAATCAGCAACGATAAGGTCCTTGTGAGAAGTTCGACAGGCCCTCAGTTCATGGTGAACGTATCCCAGTATATCGATGACAAAGACCTTGTCCCGGGAGTAAAGGTGGCTCTGAACCAGCAGACACTTGCAATAGTAGAAGTCATCCCTGCAACCGAAGATCCCGCAGTTTCCGCAATGGAAGTCGTGGATTCACAGGATGTTAACTATGATAACATCGGAGGTCTTGAAGAGCAGATACAGGAACTTATCGAGTCTGTGGAACTGCCGCTTACAAAACCCGAGTCTTTCAAGCGTATTGGCATCTCTCCACCCAAAGGAGTACTGCTGTATGGTGATCCGGGTACGGGTAAAACCCTGCTTGCAAAAGCGGTTGCTCACAGGACCGAAGCTACGTTCATCCGGGTCGTGGGTTCTGAGCTTATCCAGAAATATATCGGTGACGGTGCAAAACTTGTCCGCGATATGTTCGAGATGGCAAGGAAGAAATCCCCAAGTATCATCTTCATAGATGAGCTGGATGCTATCGCATCAAGGCGTCTCAATGATACCAATGGGGCCGACCGCGAAGTACAACGGACCCTTATGCAACTGCTCGCAGAAATGGACGGTTTTGACAATCGGGGCGATGTGCGTATTATCGCAGCCACTAACAGGCTGGATGTGCTGGACCCTGCTATCCTGAGGCCCGGAAGATTTGACCGAATAGTGCACGTGCCGATGCCGGATGTGGAAGCCAGAACAAATATCCTCAAAATACATTCCCGCTTCATGAATCTAGGAGATGATATCGACTTCAGCAAATTGTCACGCATGACCGAAGGCATGAGTGGTGCAGACCTTAATGCAATAACCATGGAGGCAGGAATGCTTGCAGTGAGGTTTGACAAGGAATATGTCGGCATGGACGAATTCCTCGAATCTGTCAAAAAAGTAGTATCAAAAATAGAAGCCAAGCCGGAAGACTTGCCAGTAGGGATGTTCGGGTAAATCCGTTCCCTTACTTTCTTTTGTTCAAACATTTCATCGCAGTTCCTTCAATAGATGTTTCTATACTCTTTTGCCAATCCAAATCCATTCTAAGTAAACTACTTCTGCTATCCTCTGCATAACTTCAGGTGTGAGCAGGCGTTTTCACATCAAGGATGAGATTCGCATTCTTGGGATCGATGATTCGGCCCTTATAGGAGAAAAGATACTGATAGTCGGGGCTTTCTTCAGGGGAGGGATATGGATGGACGGCGTGATGAGTTCTTACATTACACGGGACGGTATGGATGGCACCGATTCCATCATCTCAATGGTAAAGTCGAGCAAGCATTTCCCTCAGGTGAGGGTCATAATGCTGGATGGTATCACCTACGGAGGTTTCAATCCGATAGATATCATTACCCTGCATAAGAAAACGGGGATACCTGTGATCGTACTGATGCGAAAGTATCCTGACTTTGAGATGATAGCAAAAGCCCTCACCAATCTGCCGCATGGGGACGAAAGAATGGCTATTTTCAAAAGAGCGGGCGATATAATTAAAGTGTTCACAGCTGACATCCTAAATCCGGTTTACATCCAATGCTGCGGGATCGGTATCATAGACGCAACTCAAATAGTACAGTCAAGTTCCACAAGGAGCAATATCCCCGAGCCTTTGCGTGTGGCGCATCTTATTGCAACTGGAGTGATTCTCGGCGAATCCAGGGGAAAGGCATGAGCCCTCCTTCCTTTTTTAAGTCCGAAATACTTATTTGCACTTTTCTACCAGCAGGACACCCTCTCCCATAAGTTCGTCTGCTCTCAGTTTAGACCTCGCCTCGGCGAAGATACGTATGATGGGCTCAGTGCCCGAAGGTCTGATGAGTATCCACCCATCTTCATGCCATACCTTAGCTCCGTCGATTGTGTCGGCTTCTTTATTCCATATGATTATATTCTGCTTGACCTTCTGCATCGTCAGGTCAAGATTCTCACACCTTATTTTTGTTTTTGAGTTATAGTATACAGGAACGCTTTCAGAAAGCTCGGATAGTTTTTGTCCGTTAGCAATGATCTCAAGGAATTTGGCGCAGGCCATGGCCCCATCGCGGCAATACTGGTGTTCAGGGAAGATAAGACCTCCATTGCCCTCTCCGCCGAAAACAGCATTGATCTCCATCATCTTCCTTGCCACATGTATCGACCCGACCTCGGTCCACACAAGTTCAACGCCTGCTTCCCGGGCGATATCCTGCATTCTGGAAGAAGAGCTTACAGGCGTGACAATGGGACCTTTTTTCCTCTCAAGCACATACTTTGCCATCATGGCAAGCAGTACATCCTCGGGGATGAAATTGCCTTCTTCATCGATGAATACTGCCCTGTCCGCATCCCCGTCCTGTGCCACTCCCATAACGGAGCCTGTTCTTTTAACAAGGTCTATTATTTCTGTAAGTGCATCAGGGGTAGGTTCCGGGTTTCTCCAGGGGAATGTGCCGTCGACCTGTGCGTTCAGGGTCAGGATCTCGCACCCAAGCTCCCGCAGAAGGAAGGGGAGTGTAACCGAGCCCGCTCCACAGCCGGTATCCACAACCACTTTGAATCTCTTCTCTCTTATCTTCTCACTGTCAACGGATTTTACGATTCCGTTAATGTAATTCTCATTTGCATGCAGGCATGTTCTAAAGCTTCCGGTATTTTCCCAGCTGGCTGTGGCAAATTCCTTGGAGAAGTATATTTTCTCTATTTCAGCTTCTCCTTCCCGTGAGAGCTCAGTACCGTCTTTTGCTATCAGTTTTATGCCATTGTACTCACGGGGGTTATGTGATGCCGTTATTACTATGCCTGCATCAGCATGGTCCCGTACATAATACTGGATGGAAGGTGTTGGAACGACTCCTATATCTACAACTGTTAGTCCTGTTGACAGGGCACCGGCAATTGCTGCTGACTTGAGCATCTCTCCCGAAGCCCTTGTATCCCTGCCGATTGCCACTGTTCCCTTTGACCCCATATATGTGCCAAGACTTCTGGCAACATCCATCACAAGCTGAGGATCTATGTACTCGTTTGCGATTCCCCTTACACCGTTAGTTCCAAAAAAAGCCATCTTATCTCTCCTATCTCCGGATTCCTTACTTAATATGGTATGTCAAATCTGCATTTTATATTTTGTTAACGCGATGCTATTAATAAGATATTTCTCCATATTGAAGGTTATGTATGATGCAAGGATTGACCAGCTGCAGAAAGCGATAATGGAAAAGGATAGTGCCGTTGTAGCTTTTTCAGGTGGTGTCGACAGTGCAACACTGGCATACCTTGCTCACAATGCACTGGGAGGCAGGGCTGTAGCGGTCACAGTGAAGCTCCTTTCTTATCCGGAAAGGGAGCTCGATAATGCAAAAAAGATTGCAGCAGAAATAGGTATAAAGCACAGGATAGTGGACTTTGATGAGTTGAAGGTCCCTTCGATAGCAGAGAACACTTCCAGAAGATGCTATTACTGCAAGAAAGAAATATTGGGTTTGCTTGCTTCTGTAAAGGACGAATTGGGGTTTAATGTGATACTCGAAGGCAGCAATGCATCAGATGCTATTGTATATCGTCCTGGAAGGGAAGCCCTTTCAGAAGCAGGTGAACTTGTATACTCTCCTTTCGTTGAACATGGAGTAACAAAAGAAGAAATAAGACAAATCGCCAGGCACGCCGGGCTCAATGTAGCTGATAAACCTTCTTCACCCTGTCTTGCATCAAGATTTCCCTATGGTGATGTACTGACCCGGGAATCGATTGGCAGGGTCGAAATAGCTGAGAATTTCCTTTCAGATATGGGCTTTACAGAGCTGAGGGTTAGAGACCATAAAGGGATGGCGCGCATTGAACTATGTCCTTTCGATTTCAGGGAGCTTCTGATTAACAGAGAAAAGATTCTGTCCTATTTCAAAATGATTGGTTTTGATTATGTGACGCTAGATATCGAAGGTTTTCGTAGCGGCAGCATGGATGAGATACTTTGAACCCCGACCTGAACTCTGATATCCGGATACGTGACGCTTTACCGGAAGATATCCTCTCTATCCAGGTTTTGATGTCTACTTATTTCCTTGATATTGAAGGAGTGCTCGTGGAAGATTTCGTTGTTGTGCAGAGCGGTGAAAAAATAGTGGGTGCAGGAGCTATTGTGAACGGTCGTTTCCCTGAGGTCCATTCCATAGCTGTGCATCCGAACTACCGCGGAAAGGGAATTGGTTCGTCCCTGCTGCGTTATCTCCTGTTGAGGATAAAGAGCAGAAACGATGCTGGTATTTGCGTCTACACAAGGACAACCTCACCTCTGTTCTTTGAGAAAGTGGGATTCATTGAACTGGACCCTGCAACAAAAGCAGAACTATGGGAAGACTGCGCCTCATGCGACAGGTTAAGTACATGCAGGCAGTCTGTCATGTGCCTTAAACAAGAATAAAGGTGAAAAAATGCTGACTCTTGGAATTGTTAACACTTATGATAAGATCAAAGTGCTCGATGCACACTACAGGGCCATTGCCAGGGCTGCACCGATATGCCATGCATTTGGATTTTCACTTGCACTCTTTGATTTTCCCTTTAAGATGACCCCTGATGAGCTTGTGGACTTTGTTGCAGACAAGACTACAATAGGTGAATCAGGGAAATACCTGCGCCTTCTTCATGAGAAGCGCAAGCTCTTTGTCTTTGAGCTTCCCAAAAAAGGCTTCCAGTCCCAGTTCGGTGAAGTTGTGGTGACATCCTCCAAACCCGGGGACAAGCGTGCTATCAAACCTGAAGAACTTGCTGACGAGATCGTGCGTAACAAATCTTTCCTGCTGCTTGTGGGACTCGGTCACAAAGGCCTTCCAAAGAGCCTCTTTGAGATAGCACCCCTCCATCTTGATATTACAGACAATGGCATTTCTCTGGAAACCTGCACTGCCATTGGATGCATACCTGCCTATCTGATGGGGCTTGTGAGAATGAAAGCAGGAAAGAAGTAAAAATATGTGTTATGAAGAGTCCCGGGAAATCCTGATTGTCTAGGGAAACCTAATTAATACTTAATCCGGAAAAGTCAAAGCATGCGAGTGAACATCTTCTATTCGGGTGAGTTTGGTAAAAAAGTGATAGGTAATCTTGTTAACTCCGACCGGTTCTGCGTGGCCTGCGGTGACCTGTGCGATCATTGCAGAGAACTCAGGCCCGGTTTTGGAAACATCATCACAGGAATCTTTGAATTAAGGAATGATCTTCCGGATTTCATTGAAGAGCCGCTGGAGTACATGCCTGATGCTATTCCTGATTGTGATCTAATCCTCACTATTGATATAAATCCGGATTTGCTTACAGTGATACCTGAGATTGCAGAAAGCTCAGGCGCACAAGGTGTTATAATTCCTATCGATGATTCAAAGATAGTTCCCGCAGGCCTGGCCGAGCAGGTGAAGCAAAAATTGGAAGAAAAAGGCATTGATTGTGAATGTCCAAAGCCTTTTTGTGCTCTGGACATGACAGGTAAGAAATCAATAGATGAGTTCGTTAAACTGGGTTTTGGAAAACCTTCTCTAAGGATTGAAATAAGCCCTGGTGGTAAGATCTTTACCTATGCAGAGGTCCTTAGGGATGCACCCTGCGGTTCGACCTGGTTCGTTGCGAAGAAGCTCAAGTGGTCGGATGTGAAAGAATATAAGGAAACCATATCCGGAGCTCATCATTCTTATCCATGTACCGCAAGTATGGAGAAAGACCCTCAGATCGGCGATACTATCCTGCATGAAGCAGGTTATATTATAAGAACAAGCATTGAAGATGCTATGAAAAAAGGCGCTCAGAAAAAATATACCAGAAAGAAGTAAAATTTACTCCTTTCTTCACTGGACCATGAATATCTCATTCAGGACTGTAGTCCACTGTTGGCTTAAGTTGTAATTACTTCTGTTACAGTGTTTTCTTCTGTCTCATTGTCCTCTGTTTCTTCAACAGCTTCCATGCCCTCTGTTTCGTTCATGTCCCCTGTTTCCTCACCAGTTTCCATGTCTTCTGTTTCGTTCATGTCCCCTGTTTCCTCACCAGTTTCCATGTCTTCTGTTTCGTTCATGTCCCCTGTTTCCTCA
>NZ_JADQBZ010000004.1:237175-237712 GCF_016278365.1 Methanolobus sp.
TGTTTCCTCACCAGTTTCCATGTCTTCTGTTTCGTTCATGTCCCCTGTTTCCTCAACAGCTTCCATGTCTTCTGTTTCGTTCATGTCCCCTGTTTCCTCAACAGCTTCCATGTCTTCTGTTTCGTTCATGTCCTCTGTTTCCTCAACAGTTTCCATGTCTTCTGTTTCGTTCATGTCCTCTGTTTCCTCAACAGTTTCCATGTCTTCTGTTTCGTTCATGTCCTCTGTGGCTTCAGATGCTTCACAGAATCCAAGGGTTATCCATGCATTGTCATCTCCCATCTCTCCAATGTTCGCGATGTCTACTGCAATAACGTACCCTTCATTATTTGGTGGAAGTACTCCGTCCCAAGTATCTTCGAAGTGAATGACAATAGAAGTAATTCCGGCCTCATCAGTCTGGTTCATGTCCTCGGTCTGGTTCATGTCCTCGGTCTGGTTCATGTCCTCGGTCTGGTTCATGTCCTCAGTCTGGTTCATGTCCTCAGTCTGGTTCATGTCCTCAGTCTGGTTCATGTCCTCAGTCTGGTTCATGTC
>NZ_JADQBZ010000004.1:237722-286541 GCF_016278365.1 Methanolobus sp.
CCTCAGTCTGGTTCATGTCCTCAGTCTGGTTCATGTCCTCAGTCTGGTTCATGTCTTCAGTCTGGTTCATGTCCTCTTCTTTTACGAACATGGTCTGGCCTGTCTCGTTGTCTGTTATTTCAGTCCAGTTGCCATTCTCATCGCTTACATGGCTTATCTGGTCTGCAGGCACGTTGATCATGACGCTACTGATTGAAGCATTCGGGAAAGTTTCCGTAGTATTATCTGTCAGTTCTATATTTGCGAAGTAGGGTGAAGTCTGGTTATTCACGAGCATTGTAGCATTCAGCTGGCCGTCATATTGGCTCTTCTCTGGCTGGACGACATTCAGATAACAAGCTGTAATTCCTTCTCCCTGACAGGTTATCCAGGCCATGTCGTCTCCCGCATCACCGATGTTCTCGACAAGTGCTGCGATAGCATATCCCTGTTCATTCACCGGAGTGGTGCCATCCCATTCATCCGTATATGTGATAGTTATCGGACCGCTTGCATTTCCAGTTTCTGACATTGTAATCTCAGTCTGGAAATCTCCGAAATCATGTTCCACTTCATCACTCATCATTGCAATGATCGTTATCAGAAACTCTCCGAAGGGCATCTCATTTGTTTCATTTTCCTCTATTTCTGTAAATTCAAGCTCATTTCCTTCGGCATCCGTCACGTTCTCTATGAGTTCCATAGGTGCATTGACCTGGATCTTGCTGATCTGAGCATCCTGGAATGCCTCAAAGGTGTCATTTGTAAGCTCTATTTCGGCAGTTTTTGACTCATTATCAATCATCACACTTGCATTGAGCTGTCCTTCATATTCACTCTTGTCTTCCTGAACAATATTCAAATAGCAGTCAGCTTCGGCAGTGGTCTCGTTGTCTGGAACCGTTTCATTGTCATCAACTATTATTATAGTCTCATTGTCAACTGTTTCGTTATCATCAATGATTGTCTCATTGTCAGTTACTGTCTCGTTCCCATCGGCAGGAGTTTCATCAACAGGGGTCTCCTCATCACAGAATCCGAGAGTCACCCATGCATTATCATCACTATTTTCTCCGATGTTACTAATCTCAGTTGCTATGAGATATCCTGCATCATTCCTTGGGAATGACTGATCCCACGTGTCAACCAGATTTATAGTGATTGTAGTTGTAGGATTAATTTCGGCATCGTCGCCTGGTTCAATGCTGGTGTTGAAAGTTCCAAGGTTTTCTGCTTCTTCGCTAACCTCATTTACTTCCCATTCATTCCCTTCGGAATCAGTTGCGCTTTCTATCTGATCGGCAGGAATATTGAGCAGTATGGTTTCAACTACCGCATCAGGTTGAAGGGCCTGGGTTTCATCTGTCAGCATCATCTCAGCTGTATATGGGGCTGATGTTGATACATCCAAACTTAGATTTAATTGTCCCTCGTACTCGTCTTCCTGAACATCATTTAGATAGCATGCCGCACTGGTAATCCCGATTGACAGGAATACCATAACAGCAGTTATTAACGCTATTCTTAACCTCGAATCATTCATTTTCATATTGTACCACCTACATTTAAGTGTAGTCGGTAGTTCTTTTGTTCCTAGTGTATTATTCTCTTTGCGAAACATTGATGCATAATTCATATAGTGATTACACATATTAGCAAAGTTTTTAATTCAGGTATTATCTTCAAAAATATGAATGTTTCACAGGACCCTGTTTGTGAACTTCATTTCCTCTATTTTGATATAGTTGGAATTGTTCCAAAATAATGCGGAAAATAAGTATGATATCTATATTATAAAATACAAGGAACAATTGTATTTATCCACAAACCAAGTATTCAATATACAATTAAAAAAAGATAAAAAGGAACCAATATTAGTGCATGAAACGGCTTGATCAAATCGCTATGTTCTCTCTGATCATCACCAATCATTCATAAGATACCGGTTCGCTTTATTCTGCTTTGAGCTTCTATTTGCAATCTGTCTCTCTTTATGTTCTTCTAACACTCATGCACTATTTTCTTCAACTATGGCATTGTCCTCTGTGGCATTGTCCTCTGTAACATTGTCCTCTGTGACATTGTCCTCTGTGGCATTGTCCTCTGTAACATTGTCCTCTGTGACATTGTCCTCTGTAACATTGTCCTCTGTGACATTGTCCTCTGTAACATTGTCCTCTGTGACATTGTCCTCTGTAACATTGTCCTCTGTGACATTGTCCTCTGTAACATTGTCCTCTGTGACATTGTCCTCTGTAACATTTGATGCTTCACAGAATCCAAGGGTTACCCATGCACTGTCATTTCCCATCTCTCCAATATTCTGGAAATCAACAGAGATTACATATCCTTCCTCATTTGCAGGAAGTGTGCCGTTCCATGTCTCATTGAGGTAGATTGTTATGGGACCTGAGTCTGTTGTATTGTTGCTCTCGTCCGCTTCGAATCTCTCTATCACCGTTCTATTATCGTTCAAGTCTACCAGTGACCAGTTCCCGTATGAGGCTGTCACATTATCTATCTGGTCTACAGGAATGTTGAACAGGATAGTCTCGATGGTAGTGTTCGGGAACATTTCCAGAGTTTCGTTTGTGAGCTCGATCTCAATGAAATATGGTGCTGTTTCATTGCTGACCATCATAGTTGCATTGAGGTTACCCTCATACTCGCTCTTGTTGTCCTCTACATCATTGATATAGCACAGGGTCGCCATGTCTTCTACTGGTGGTTCTTCCACTGGCGGCTCCTCAACCGGTGGCTCTTCAACAAGCTCTTCTGCCTCGCAGAAACCAAGTGTCACCCATGCACTGTCATCTCCCATCTCTCCAATATCTTCGATGTTTGCAGCTATCACATACTCATCCTCATTCGCTGGGAATGTACCATTCCAACTGTCGTCGAAGTATATTGTGACAGGACCTGTTGCATTGCTGTCGGTTTCATTGATGGTTATTTTTGTAGTGAACTGGCCGAACGGGTTCATCATATCCTCACCCATGGTGAGCATTGTAGTGAAATTACCGAATGGATTTGGCTCTTCTTCCACTATCTCCGTTATTTCCCACTCGTTCCCAAGTGTATCGTTTGCATTGACTATCTCATCCGCTGGCACATTCAGCACTATGGTCGTTAATGTTGCATTCGGGAATGTTTCCTGAGTGTCATTCGTCAGTTCGATCTCAGCCGTGTAGGGCGTAGTTTCATTATTGACGATCATTGTAGCGTTCAGATCACCATCATACTGTGTCTTGTTCTCTTCAACAATGTTCAGGTAGCATGTCGTTACATTGGTAACGTTGGTGACATTATCCGCAGGAGGGGTTACATTTCCATCTGTATCGTTGTCTCCTGGTGTTACATTACCGTCAGTGGCATTATCCACTGGAGGAGTTACATTTCCATCGGTGACGTTATCGTCTGTGACATTTTCATCGCAGAATCCAAGGGTTACCCATGCGCTGTCATTTCCAGCATCTCCTATGTTCTCGATGTCGACTGCTATCACATATCCTTCATCATTAGCCGGGAATGTGCCGTTCCAGCTATCATTGAAGTTAATGGTTACAGGACCACTTATGTTCTCTGCATTCTCGTCGATCTCAGCCATGACAACTGTATTTGTCTGGCCTTGTTCATCTATCTCTGCTATTGACCAGTTCCCGGCTTCACTGCTTGCACTCTCTATCTGGTCTGCAGGGACGTTCAATAGAATAGTGGTCATAGTAGCGTTCGGGAACACCTCCAGAGTTTCATTGCTCAGCTCGATCTCAGCTGAGTATGGTGTGGTCTGGTTGTTTATGGTCATTGTTGCGTTGAGGTCGCCATCATACTGGCTCTTATTTTCCTCAACTTCATTTATATAGCATGCCGCATTCGCAGACCCTATGGAAAGGATTGCAATTGCAACAGCTAAAAGCAATATTCTTTGTTTCACAGTTGTACCACCCCACTTAAAGTGTTATATAAAAAGTTCTTTTATTAACTTAAGGGGCTTGCGAAACTTAACTTCGGAGGGTTGTAAAGGCAGATATATTCTGTCTTATTATTTAAGCTGTAAAAATCAACCGGGACGGTTTATGCATATAATTGACTTATAATTGAACAATAGGTACTGGTGAAGACCTCCTTAGCAGTCCAAGGTGCGCGGAAAAATGCACGGGAACAAAAACAGGACGAACAAAGTTTAACACTAAAAAGTCAGGAAGGAGTTAGTTTACTCCTTTCTTCGCTGGAAGAAGAATGCCAGACCAAGGATTGCTGCTATTGGGAGCGCAACGGTCGGGAACTCTGGGATTTCTTCTATGCCACCGTTACCATTGTCCTCATTGAAGCAGAACGTGACGTGGCTGATATCTGCTTGCTGCCCACCCTGATTGAGTGGAGCAATGAGCCCGGAATCACTGGTCGCATTGTCATAATAATAAACGTTAGCACTAGAGCCACCAACAACTATGACCGCACACACAGGGTATTCTGACTCCCAGTCAAAATCCTTCAGATCGCTGTTGGAGATATTAATAGTATTACCGCCACCAACATCATATTCACCGCTAGGAATTGATTCACCCCAGTCATCAAATTTATATGCAAATTCTCCACATCCACCAGCTTGCTGGCACTCGTCTTCGGCGTTGCCAGATTGCCAATTACCGAAATAGACCGGGGCAACACTTGCTGCCATGGCCAATGGCATAGCTACCATCAATACAAGCAAAGCTACTAATATTCTTCTCATTTCATACCACCATTCTTTTCATACCGTTTTCAGTATTATTATTCCAGTCTTTTGATTAGACGTTTTAATATCTATCTTTGTTTCTATTTAATCTTATGTGACCGCTCGCAGCTGCTATCATCATTATTATAATGAGAAATTTTCTTTTATTGAGTTTTATTGGTCACAGCTAGTCCTTTTATTCGAAAAGCAAATTTTATACACTTTTCTAGCCTGTTATACTTAACTAATCTTTCTGGGCCACAAAGTCTCGATTGTACACTGTAAAGGTTATTCCAAATCCAAAGAATGTATCCCCGATGTTATCTCTCTCATAGATGGCTTCTCATCAATTTATCAAAATAAGTGATTGTGTGCTGCTCAAGCCCAACATCCTTGCCGCGCGCAGGCCGTGGGTCGGTATCTCAAAATGCATCCTGTGCTACTATTGTGTGAACTGTACCTTGAGAATGCCGTAGAGACGGAAAAGTCCCCTGTAAGCAGAGATACTGGAAAATGCCTGAAAATAAAAGATAATCGCCAGCTCAGAGCTGGCATATCTCACTTTTGCGCAGCCAGTCTATATCGGACTGATACAGAAGGCGCAGGTCCTTAAGTCCAAGTTTTAACATTGCCAGGCGACTTACTCCAAGCCCCCATGCAAGTACGGGGTACTTGATTCCCAGAGGCTCTGTCACTTCTTTCCTGAACACGCCTGCTCCTCCGAGTTCTACCCAGCCAAGCCCTTCGACATATACTTCCGGCTCGACGCTGGGCTCTGTGTACGGGAAGTAACCGGGCCTGAAGCGCACGTCCTCAAATCCCATCCTGTGATAGAACTCCTTCAGGCATCCCAGCAGATTGGCAAAGGACATATCTTTATCCATAACGACGCCCTCCAGCTGCTCGAACTCGGGTGTATGGGTTGGATCTATAGTTTCGCGGCGGTATGCCCTGTCAATGGAGAATGCTTTCACGGGAGGGTTTGGGTTATCTGCGAGATACTTGATGGTCAGAGCTGTAGTATGTGTCCTGAGCACGTTCTTGCAGGCTATTTCTTCGCTCCAGGTTCCTCCCCAGCCGGTTGAATCGGTATCTCCTCCGTATTCGTGCATGGCACAGACATTATCCTTATATTCCACTGGCAGTTCCGAAGTACTGGAAAGGTGGAAAGTGTCCTGCATCTCTCTTGCAGGATGGTCCTGAGGCTGGAACAATGAATCGAAGTTCCAGAACGAACTCTGCACGACCTCTCCCTTGATCTCAGTGAACCCCATATCCAGGAAGATCCGTCTCATCTGGTCTATCAGGCGCTGGTATGGATGGGATTTCGCACCGTATATGGCCTTTGGCGGAGTGTGGATATTGTAAGGCCTGAACTTCACATCCTTCCATTGCCCGCTCTTGAGCATTTCAGAGTTGATCCGGGCAACCTCTTCTTCGATGATAATTCCGGAGGCAGCCACTTCAAGACCCTCGGCGGTGATACTAACAGAACGGTGTTTATCATCTTTTTTAGTCACAAGTTTACGTTTAAGCAGCTCGGTAACAATTCCTGTGTTTGTTCCCAGTTCCTCAATAGTTCTTGCCTGACCCTCAAATCTCTCCAGCACATATTCGTCCTCTCCCTTCCCGGCATTACCGGTAGGCGCAACCATTCCGTTCTCTATATTGGCCCACCCCTTGCGGCGCAGCCAGCCGGTAGCTATGCCGGCCACATCAGGAGAGAATCTCTGTTTGAGTTCCTGCAGTGGTGTTGGCTCAGAGATAGCATCAATTACCTTCCTTTCGGGAAGCCCTTCGGAAACATATTTCCGTCCTTCATCGGTGAGCTCATATGTCTCTATGACACTTTCATCTACTCGTGCAAGGCCGTTCTCTTCAAGCAAAAAAGCTGCCTGCATCGCAGTCTCGATTTTCATTCCTGCACTTTGCGCAAGCTCTTCCGGGGTTGCCTTCTTCAATTTTTCAAGTGATATCAGCAAGGTCTTCTCATTAGATGTAAGGTTATAACGGGATTTCATAATTGTACCTTCATTTTCTCTTTAAACCATATTCTTCAAGCCTGTCCTTTGCATGCTCACGTAGCTCCTGATGTTCCCTGAGGAATTTTTCCATCCTCTCCGCAGCAAGGACCTTGCAGTTGCCACATACCTTTTGTCCGCCCACGCATTCGCTGTATATCAACGCAAGCTCCTCTTCATCCTCCACCAGATGGAACATCAGCAGTTCGTAGACAGAACACTTTCCAGGCTCGCCGCCGAGCTTCTTTTGCTCCTCAAGTGTCATCCTGCCGCCAGTCTTTGCCCTTTTAACCTTCTTTGCGGCTTCCTTTGGATCTTCTGTTAGTGAGATATAACTTTCAGGAACACTGCTTGACATTTTCCCGCCCTGCAGTCCTGACATGAACCTGTGGTAAGTAGAACATGGGGGAACGAACGCATACCCTCCTGACCTAAGCTCCACTTCCCGTACGATCCTGAGCAATTCATCAAAGTTATCGCAATCCTGAACATCCAGGTGCCCTTCGAACAGTTTAGTCCTGCCGGGGATGCGCTCCTGAAGCTCTTTCATTGACTCCTGCGATGCAGTTTTGCTTCGTATGCTGAAGTAGCCGTTGCCTTCCTTGTCATTGCGTCTCTCTATCTTGAGCATATTCATTTTATTGCCCAGCCCTCTTGTAAGGCGAATGTGCGGGTCCTGGTCAGCACCCACAGGTACGACTGTGGGTTTTGGCCCGCCGTATTCTTCAAGCTGCGGGTGCAGTATATCGGCACTCTGGGTCACGGCACTGAGCATGTGAGATACACTGGTCTCCCCCGTGAACCCGTAGATAGCGCTCAGTTCAGAGAAATTCGCCTTTGACCCAAGCTCAAAAGCCAGGTCCTTCACCTGCTGCGAGTCTGACTGGAAGTATATGTGCCCCTCTGGTTCGAAACCAAGGGCAATAAGGCTGATTATATATTCTTCGGTGCCGATGTCCCTGCACCTTTCCCATGAGATACCCCTGACAGCATGTGCTTCCCTGTCTGCGATACCGACAAAAGCATCGGCGCCCTGCTGCTGGTGCCAGATGATCTCTTCCATCACCATCTTATGTCCAAGGTGTATCTTGCCGGAGGGCATGAATCCGCTCATAACGGAGAATGGTTTATTATTATTCATTGCATCGGCTATCATGTCGTAACCACGGTGGCCGAAAATGACCTTCCTGCGCATGTACCTGTGCGGATTCGGTATCTCCGGAAGCACATTATCAAAAGGTAATATCCCGAACTCTTCGAATAGCTTGGAATAATCTTCTATGATCAATGCACTCCAGGGGTCGATCTTCATATTCATTTGAGGCCTCTTTGTATCGAATGGTCAGATAGGAGCACTCGTTTTCCTATAAGCGTGTCGCATAAAATTGTTAATAAAATCACTTAGTGATATGTAAAGGTTCTTATTGCGAGTCCGGGCATACATTCTAATTTTCATCAAACTAGTCGTAAATATTTTATATAATTGGATATAAATGCTACTATTCATTTTTAGTTATCAGTGACAAATCTATGCGAGGATTCAACAGTGTATATAACTATCTATCATTTAGGGGCATTGTTCTTTGGCTCAGTGGCCATTTACAATCTACATTCGGCCCGTAAGTATGGAGAGAGTTACCTGCCCGCAATTGTGGCTTCCATGATGTTCATTTCATCTTCATTGTTCCTTGTCCTTCCTTTACAATACGGTTCTGTTGCTTTCCTGTTCACAACGATGTTCGCATTAGTCAATTACAAAAAAATCTATGAAATCAACAACGAAAAAATGAGGCGATACATAGGAGATTCTCAGAGCGCAGGGATATTGAAATTTACTGATTATTTCACAGGATGGAAAATGCTCCATCATTTGAACAGAAAGTATGGTCCTGCAAAAGCTTCACTCATCAACACAGTCTTTATGTGGGTATTCAGTATCCTTCTGCTCGTAATGTTCAGCTACCTGTGGCCTGATATTTTCTCAAGCATTCGTTACATGGCTCTTATCGTGACTATGACCCTCATTGGATTTTACTGGCAAAACAAAAAACTGCTGGAAAACCTTGATACAAACGGTTTCCCTGAAGTGAAAAAGAAGTAAATAGTGAATTTAGTGTTCTATTTTTTCGATATCGTAAGGTTTCGATGCACCTTCAGGTATCTTCTCCACAAGTTCCAGGTATTCTCTCTCCTGCATAAGACAGGTGTTGCGCTGCCCTCTGAAAGCCTTATCTTTGCGTATGCTTTCCCATATATCCTTCATGCTGTCCCTGCTGATGTTTCCATAACTGAAGGGAATGTAGGGGCAGGGCTTGACAGCACCATTCACGCACACATGGAGCCACCTTTGGCCAGCCATGCAACCAAGCATCTTTCCCTCGAAATACGAGTTTGAAAAAAGGCGAGGTCCTTTCCCTGCAGAATTGACGCGATGGTACATATCAAGGACAATTCTCCTGTCATCTTCCGTTATTATGGAATCACCTTTCTTTTTAGGGACTGATTCCCAAAGTGAAAACTCGTGCACACCGATCTGCCTTGCCAGTTCGTACATGGCAGGCAGTTCTCCTATGTTCTTCGGGGAAACGTGAGTTGCCATCGTGACAAGCAAACCGGCTTCAAGTCCCATTTTCATTGCGCCGGTAGCAATCTCAAAAGCTCCTTCAAGGCGACGTACGGCATCATGCTTTGCAGGATTGGTGGAATACAGGCTTACAAGCAGGGTATGCAGTCCTGCTTCCTTGAGCCGCCGTGCGTTCTCAGGCGTCATCTCGGTTCCGGGGGTGTACATATTGACTATGGCGCGTTCCTTGTCGACATACTCTATGAGTTCGTATATCTCCTCCCGCATCATGGGATCGCCCTCGGTGAATACTATGACCACTGCTCCCATGTCAAGCACTAAGTCGATGGCGCGCTTGATCGTATTTATATCAAGATCCCCTTCTCCTCCGCTTACAACACAGTGTTCGCAGTTGCATTTGCATTGGCGGGTAATTTCAAAAGAAACCGTTTCCGGAATGTACCTTCCAAGAGCTATCTGGGTTTCAGCCATAAGGAGTCTCTTGAATGGCTTACTCGGTATGGGCGGAAGCCATGTGGAAGCCACAACATAGTCTTTTGTAACAAAAGCCGGCCTCTCTTCTTTGAGTCTTTCGTTGATCCTGCTTAGAAAAGGAGTGCATGCTTTGTGCAAGCCTCCGGTTGCCTTCAACTGGATGAAATCGTCTTTTTTATCCATCCTGATGGAAAGTCCCGGTATTGAGAGTAACGTGATCTTCTCGTCCTGTGAGTCTACATGATCCGGTTTCATCTGGTTTTCTCCTTCCATTGAGTGTCTCCGTGGAGAAAACATCCGCTTCCTTACCTATGACGGACTGTGTTGGGTAGACAACGATCCCGTGATCGGTCATAACATAAGGACGCAACACCTCATCGTGTTTGGTGCCTCGCATCTTCAGTATCTCTATAGACCTGATCCTTTCTCCGCCAATCCTCAATACCTTAAGGCAAATAACTCCTTCGGCAAGATATTCCTCTACGCTGAAATGGTCCGGGTCATTATTGAGTTCGCTTGTTATCAGGGTGGTACAATCAAAGTTTTCGATGTTCTTAATGAATTCAAGGATGATGTACCTGACATTGACCGGGTCAGGGGTTATCTTGAGGGATGTCATAGAATCAATGAACAGACGTTTGGCGCCAATTTCCTGTACACTGGCGTATATTTGCCGCAGAACAGCCTCAATAGTAGTCGTATCCGTCTCAGTACCTGATTCAGTATCCTGGTTCTTCTTGATGTACCTTTCATAAGCAATGGGATCTACCCTGATTATACGTAACTTGTCTTCTTTTGCAAGCCTCTCAAGATCCCAGCCGTGTCTCCACATATTGCGCATGATGCGTGCAGGTGCTTCCTCAAAAGTGATGTAAACACCTGTCTCTCCATATCGTGTGATACCTTCATACAGGTACTGTGCTCCGAAAGTTGACTTTCCGGCACCGGGTCCTCCTATGAGAAGGATTACATCATTTTCTATGAAGCCACCTTCTACAAGCTGGTCAAATCCGGGTATTCCAGTAGGTATGCGAGCCATCCAAAACCTCAATCCAAAGTTGCACAATTGCAGACTTATTATATTTACGGCTCTTATATAATATAACTTATTCCTTCTAAGTGTAAGAATAATGCCTGAAGGCGTAGATCAAAATTAAAAAAAGATGGGGTCAGATTCACATCTGGCCCATGTGGATATCATATCTTCTCTGCGAATGCCAGAGTACCACTGAGGCGTTTTACTTTTATCTTCACTGCCTGGCCCTTTGCAGCGCCAGGTACAAAGATGGTATATTTGTCCACTTTGGCAATGCCGTCTCCTTTGGAGCCGACTGCATCTATATGGACTTCATATTCCTTTCCTTCCTCAATGGCATCCTGCTTCACAGGTGCAGTGCTGCGTCTCTTCTTCACAGGCCTGTGAGCTCCACATGCAGAACATTTCAACACGAGAACTCTTTCCATCTTGGTGAGCTGTGTGTCCGGCCTTGAACATTCGGAGCACATGACGAACTCTTCCACATAGGCTTCTATATTGGATCGGATCTGGTCCTTTGAGAACCGACCCTGGAAAATAGCCCTCATACCTTCTATTTTGCCTGCAGTTCCCATTTCACGTGTGAGATACTTCATCACGTGATCCGGTTCCCTGTTCAGTATGTCCGCTATGTTGAGGAAGTTGTCCAAGATAGTGGTCTTGCCCTCCATCATTATCTTGGGTTCGGGGATCACGAAACGGATGTCCGTGGTCTCCTTGTCAGGTAGGTTCTCTATTGCACGGTCCAAAAGCGCTTCGTAATCTTTCATATCATCACTCCCTAAGTCCACACTTACTGTACAAGCTCCAGTCCCTGATCAATAGTGATCCTGACCGGAGTAGGCAACTTGTGCCCGGCCTTTCTAAGTGCATCCTTTGCTGTTGCAAAGTTCTCTTTGTTAACTGAGATCGTGAATATCTTCTGGCCTGCGGAAACTCTTGCCGCCGTACTTACATTCTTACCATAGGCACCACGCATACCACTGGATACACGGTCTGCACCTGCTCCGGTTGCCTGCTTGTTCTCTCTGAGCACTTCATGAGGATAAACTCTCAGTTTGAGGTGGAAGCCTGTACGTCCTGCTGCAGAAGTTATGGCCCTGTTAGCAGTGATACGCGCGGCCTCAAGTGCAGTGTGGCGTATCTGGCATCTTTCATCGACTACCAGTGAAAGCTTTATCGGGAACTCAGAATTCTTGTTACCCATATCGTAGTGAATGACCTGGCTTCCAGGCACACCACCCATGTATTTTCTTCTTGTGAATGAACGCTGTCTTACGTTCCTGTACATACTTGCTGGTTTTCTTACCATGAGTTTAAGTCTCCTTGGATCGATTATAGGGATAAAGTCACTATCAATTTTAGTTTTTAGTCCGTTCTTAATTGATATGTCCGTATATGAATTTGTTGATATCGTTAAATATCAGTTGGATACGATTTCATCTGGATGGTTCATCCCCTATTACTTAGGACTTTATAAGTCTTATTGTCTTAAAACTATATCTTCGTATCACTCTTTTAGTTTATATGTGTGATCGTGCCTGTTCTTGCTGCAGGTATGAAGCAAGCAAACCATAACAGCCAGAGAGCATCATATTCCCGAAAGGTGTTGCAAAATGTAGTTTCTCCCATAGTCTCCTGTCCTTGTTATCCGGGTGCATGTTCTTCAGTATATTAAGCCTGGGACCTGTTATCATTACTGATCTTATGGCATCAAAACCATCAGTTTCCTTTACATAGCAACCGTGCCCGCCTTCATTGAACACATCATCGAATGAGAGCCTGCCATCCGCAAAAAGAATTATCTGCTCCTGTAACTTCTCTCCGGTAAGGCTGGATGTGTGATGTTCGTAGAGCGCCCTGACCCTGTCATCTTTAACAATGGCTGCAAGTGTATGCCCATTGCCTATGTTCACGACAAGGGACGGCTGCATCGCCGCAGGGTCGAACAGAGCCCCAAAGATTGCAGCAGGCCCGGTATCCATGAAAACCACTCCTTTTTCTCCCAGGGTATGCGCTGCAGATCTCATGCGAGTGAGATCCGCAGGGATAGTACCTTGACTATATGCAAATCTCTTTGCCTCTCCTCCTTCGCTGATAATCCTTTCGAATATCCTGAACCTGTAAACACGATTGCTCAGGTCAGGTGAATTTCCATGATCCTGGACTGCAACAGCGACCATATCAGGCATTTTCACCCCAAAACCGGCCAATGCATTTCCAATAGCCTGCATGTCGACATCCTGCAGGACTATTTCCTCAAGTGTTCCCGGGTTTATTTCATCATCCCTGATTATCCTTATTCCAATTTCCTTTACTTTTTCAAGGTCATCATTGATAGTAAGTGCGGCATCCGGGGTGGCATATACCTCAAGTCCCTGCTTTATATGCTGCTTTATTGCCTTTGTTGAAGGTCCGCCTCCCATCAGGCTGCCTTTAAGCAAGATACCTTTTTTCCTTGATTGTGCAGCATGTATCCTCCCGGCAATTACCACGGTAGGTGACGGCATTATCATTAAAAGGCTGTTCTCAACTTCCTTCTCCGTATCATACAGGATTATGTCCTGGGTACCTGCACCTATATCGATTGCCAGTATTTTCATGGTTTCATCGAGTTGTTCATATACCTGGGTGCGTATAAAAGTTGGCATGAATAATCCTGCAGTTAAGGAGCACCACAAAGGGAGCAACGGTCCTTACAATTTTGCCATTATTACGATATCAAGTTCCAGATTTGAAAAACACGGCTCTGTAGCCTCTCCGCATGAAGCAGATGATAGTTCCGGCCAGGTCATGGAAACCCTCATTCTCCGGTCAGGTCACAGGATATCCCACTATCGGCTTGTGGACGATGACCCGGAATCTATTGCCGGCGCAGTTCTTGATGCTGTAGGCTCGAAGGCCGACATAGTTATAACAAGTGGTGGTACCGGGCTTACCTCAAGAGATGTGACCATCGAGTCCGTTGTGCCCATGTTCAGCAAGCAGATGCAGGGTTTCGGAGAGCTTTTCAGGTATAAGAGCATTGACCAAATAGGTACTTCTGTTATACTCACCCGTGCATCGGCAGGCGTCATCTCAGGCAAGGCTGTCTTTTGCCTGCCTGGTTCACCGGCCGCTGTGGAGCTAGCTATTGGTGGCATAATAATTCCCGAAGCGGGACATATAATGAAACATGTACGTGAGTAAAGAAAAAAGTTTTATATTGTTTGTTATATGTATACCAGAGTAAGTATTGTAAATATAGGCCGATAATTATATATTGCATCTCTTAACAAAAGATATGCACTGCACTTCATTGTGAATCCGAAAAGAGTACAGATATGCCAGAAACATTCGCTACATTGTCTCTGTGATGGAGAAAGTATGCCCGGTTATTCGCTAGGTATCAAGGAACTGGATGATTGTTTAGGTAGCATCCGGGAAGGCACTAATCTTATGATGATAGGTCCTCCTATGAGCCGGAAGGATGAGCTGCTGGATGCTATCCTGGCCCACAATCTCGGCCCTGACAACGGGGTGATAATCGTTTCCACCAGAGAGCCCGGAGAGAGGATACTTGAATGGTTCACAGGCCATGATATTGACCTGTCAGAAGCTAATATCGGTGTAGTTGACTGTGTCACAAAAACTCTTGGAATGGGTGCATCTGACACTGCCAGGATAAAGCGGGCCTCAAGCCCCGTGGACCTGACTGGCATTGGTGTGAAGATCAGCCAGTTCTTCGAGGACTTCTTTGTAAAAAAAAATCTGGGGAAGATCAGGCTTTCTATTAATTCCCTTTCAACAATACTGATGTACTCCAACCTTCAGACCGTTTTCAGGTTCCTGCACGTTTTTACCGGCCGTGTGAAAGCTGCAAATGGTTTCGGGTTGTATGTAGTGGAAGATGAAATGCATGATGCACAGACCATAGCAACCTTAAAGCAACTCTTCGATGGATTGATCGAGATCAAGGGCATCGGGGATTCTTATGCTATGAGGGTTGTTGGCATGACATCAAAGCCAACTCCCTGGTTCGAGTATGATATTTCAGGGACCGAAATAATTCTGAATAAGCCGAAAAAGCCTTAGGGTCCGGCAGATTACTTCAAATAGACGGAAGGGTATTTTCAGCCATATGTCCATGGCAAACATTTAGTGCAGTTTCACCGGACATATGTTTTTCATTAAAATCAATCATAAAATACAATCATTATTATGTAGGTGTATCACATGGAAAAAGACAAATTATACAAGCTTAAGGCGGAAGCTTCAAGCATAAAACCAATCCTTAATATTGGCAAGAATGGTATCACAGACGCTGTAGTTGAAGAGATTAAAAAACAGGTCAAAGCATATCGCCTGGTGAAGATAAAAATGTTAAAGACCACTCCTGAGGGTGAGGATGTTAAAGAAGCTGCGCAAAAGCTGGCTGAAGTTACAGGCACAACCCTGATAGAAGTGCGCGGCAGTACTGTGGTTCTCTATAGGTGATTCTACTCTGCTGACGGATCTTCGGATATCCCTGTGAATCTCTCACCGGAAACTATCTCGATGTCCCCGATAATGATCAGTTTTCCGGGCAGGATCTTTTTAAGTTCCGGGATAATTCTCCTTATGTTCTCTTCCCTGTCAACTGCCTGGATGATCACGGGCAGGTCCGTACCAAGCCGAAGCACGCTTGCAGTATGTATCTTGTCATGGACTCCGTATCCTTCAATACAATGATGTGCTGTAGCCCCTGCGATACCTCCTTCTTTTAAGAACTCAAGCACTGAGTGGTGCGCACTCTTACCGTTGTACATGTCACCTTCACTGAGGTATATCCTGAGTATCAATGCCCGCATGTTCTTCCTCCTGTATCCTGGTAAGATATATAATCTTAAGATAACAATATTCTCCCATGGGCAAAAGTAAATTTCCAGTAGTTCTTCTTGGATCTCTTGTGCTTCTTATCCTTGCAGGGGGTATCTATCTGGGGATGGTCCATTTGAAAGATCAAAATCCCGCTGGATTGAATGTGAGTTCTTCCGGGGCAGTGAACCTGGTGGAGAATTATCCTGCAGCAGTTGCCTATATGTCTGATAATTTCAGGGTCTCCAGCTGGAGGGAGACAAAGACTACGCTTATTCAGAGGGCTGAGTTCTTAAATAGCACTCCGGAAGATCTCGACAGTAGTGCAGTAAACGGTGACCAGGTCTGGAAGGTCGAGATCATGGAGCGTACTTGTGCATGTCCGGCGCCAAATGAACTCTACGTAGTTGAAGGCTATGTTGATGCCAGTACGGGGAATATCCTCCATGTTAAAACGATGACAGCTCCGGAGAAGAACTATGAAAAAGAAACCTGTGCTTCAACAGCCTGTCATTAACCTTCTTTTACTGGTCCTATGCACATTTTTCCTTGTACAGGTCCCGGCAGTTACAGCCACCCCTGATGAAGTGCAGGTGGAATACTTCTCTGATCCTGCATGTATCAAATGTACAAAGGCAGCTCCGGTGATCGAAGATGTTGCAGGCCGATACGAGCACGTCAATTTCACCAATTATGATATACGCTCCTCTTTCACATATGCACAGCACTATGGGATAACCCTTGTACCGGCTGTTGTCATAAATAAAAGCGTGGTAATATCTTACGAAGACTACAACGGTGACATTGCATTACTTGAGAACCTGCTGATTGAAGGCATAGAGAATCCTCCTGCAGCTGAGAGCCCGGAAGTGTTCTGGAAAAGTGATCCGTTTCAAAATGAAGGCCTGATTCTGGGGAAGTCTCATCTGCTTGTTTTTATCGCAGGTCTGCTTGCGGGCTTTAACCCCTGCCTTCTGGCAGTCATGGCTTTCCTGTCATCAGCGATCATATCTTCCAACGGGACCCGCAGGGACATGCTTACTTTGGTTTGCGGTTTTTGTACAGGTATCTTTGTGACATATATGGTAGTGGGGATAGGGATACTCAATACCATCAACTCCTTCCCGGATATACAGGAAACCATCACAATGCTAATGGTCGTGCTCATTTTCGCTCTGGGTATATGGCACCTCTATGATGCCTTTTACATGAAGGTGCACCAAAAAGGAACATTCAGGACCCCTCGCTTTTTTATAAGGTTCATGGGGGAGATAAAAGGCAGGAACATCCTTATGCTTTCGTTCATCGCAGGCGGCTTATTCTCACTGATAAAAGCTCCCTGTGTCGGGGCAGTGTACCTTGCCATACTTGATATGCTTATCTCAGGTAACGACCCTTTGGGGAGTGCTGTCTATCTTGGGATCTATAATTTTGGCGTAGTTCTGCCCATACTCTTGCTGGGGGGTATGCTTGCCTTCGGGCTGAATCCTGAAAAGGTCTCGGACTTCAAGGAAAGAAGGCGTGTTGAGATACGGCTGATAACAGGAATGACGCTTATCCTGTTGGCTGTACTGCTGCAATTGAAAGTGATCTGATATACTCATTATTGTGTTGTGGCAGGCACTCATTACCCGAATATCAGTTGTGCGGCTATAACGCCTGCCATGCACATACCCAGGTTCAATACGATATTGAGCAATGAGTATTTCTTCTCTCCTTCCTCGAGGAGCCTGAAGGACTCGTAGGCAAATGTAGAAAAAGTTGTGAAAGAACCGAGTACTCCAATGCTCACAAGATATGTCATTGAACCGGACACTGATGAGAATGTCAATGCGGCAAGTACGAAGCTGCCTATGACATTCACTGTAAGGGTGCCGGTATGGATTTCTCTGACCCTTGGAATGGCGCCGGCTACAAGGAACCTGAGAACTGCACCTGCAAATCCTCCAGTTCCCACAAGTAGCAGTTGAGTGCTGACCGCCAAACTTCCAGCCATGGACGGGAAAAGTATCAGTACAGATAGTCCGGCTATGCCATATACCATGTGACCCACATGCCTGCCCTTAAGAAGAGTCGTCAGCGTGCCTGGCAAGGGGAAAACAAATCTCTTATCCTTCAGGTCGGTAAGGTATATCACAATCCCTCTTCCCATGAAAACCCCTGCAACCGTAAGTACTATGTTCTCAATGATGTTCAGGGATGCATCCAGGGGTGGCATCTGAAAGGTTTGCACTGCAAAAGTAGAGAATGTTGTAAAAGATCCCAGGAATCCTATTCCGAAGAACATCTTCGCTTTAGGAGTGACATAACCGAGATACTCGGAGTTATATAGCAAAAAGCCCAGCAGAATGCTGCCGAGCACATTGACCAAAAGCGTTGCTGTGGCCGGGCTGAAATGTCCTGAAAATGCAAACCTGATTGTTGCGCCCAGCACGCCCCCAGCTCCTATTACAAACAGGGACTGGCACCTCTCCTGAAATGTGGCTTCTTTACTCAATCAATACAACATCCACTTCATTTCCTTCTTCGTATCCTTCCACGTTCTCAGGTATGATTACAAAACCGTTGGATTTGGCGATGGAACTCAGGATTCCCGCTCCTGCGGTCATCAGAGGCCGGGCTGTATTACCTTCCAGTATCACCCTTGCGTAGCTCACATAACCTTCCCTTGAGTTTATCTTGCCTGTAAGTTTTGCCTTTACGGTGATATCAGGCATCTGCGGGATGTTTCCTTTTTTGCGTATAGCCGGCTTACCGAAAGCAAAGAGTGCTACAAGCCCTGCGGCAGGATATCCGGGCATGCACAGTACAGGTACATCGCCGATGATTCCAAGTGCTGTCGGTTTCCCGGGGCTTAAACCCACGCCGTGCACAAGCTTCCTGCCCATGGAAGCCACTACCTCGGGCACATAGTCTTTTTCACCAACAGATGTCCCGCCGGAGATAACTATGAAGTCCGCATCCATATTCTCTGAGATAGCCTGCTTTATAAGTTCCCTGTCCTCGGGAACGATTGCACAGTACCGCGGCAGTGCACCCCACTGATGGATATACAGGCCTATCATGAGGCTGTTGATGTCTAATGTCTTCCCCGGAGGTGGCACCTCGCTGCTGCTCTCAAGCGGGATAAGGTCATTACCTGTGGGAATGATGGCAACCAGTGGCTTGGAATAAATTTTTATCTCCCTTATTCCAAGGGAAGCGAGCACTGCTATATCGCAGGGTCGCAGCAGATGGCCTTTGTAGAATATGATCTCATTCTGCCTCACATCCTCGCCTATGCCGCCTATATTCTTTCCCGGATGGACCTGTGCGCGCACTTCTATCATATCTCCGATACATATTGTATCCTCTTCCATTAGTACGGCATCGGCAGCATCAGGTACACAGGCTCCCGTATTCATTCTGCAACAAATGCCTTCTTCCACTTCATCATGGACCTGTAGCATGACTGGATTTGTGGGTGAAGCACCCAGGGCATCAACGGAACGGACGGCATAGCCATCCATTGCAGAGCGACGGTAGTGAGGTACATTTCTCGGTGCAAGTATGCTGGTTGCAAGCACCCTTCCCACGCCTTCATCTATTGCGATTGTATCGGTTCGTTCCAGAGGATGTATGGTGCCAAGGAACTTCTCTTTTGCTTCATTCACACTGCTGCGTTCTTTAATTATCCTGCTGTCCATGCTTGCCCCCTGTAACGCTCATCCGCCGGATACAGGCGGGAAAACCCCGACCTCATCTCCATCGTTAACTTCTGTTGCGAGGTTTTCCATGTGTATGATGTTGTCTCCGTTCAGGAATACGTTGATGTATCCACGAAGATTGAGTTCATCTCCTGATCTTTCAAAAACTATCTCCTTTAAGGCGGGGTACTGGTCTGTAAGGGAAAAAAGTACTTCCTCTATGTTATTCCCGCTGAGCATAATCATGGACTCACCTGCGATTTCTCTCAGGTTTGCAAATAGTTTGACCTTGACCGTTGCCATGGAACCTTATTCTAAACGTATAATTAATAAATCTATTCCAGTTCGGAAATTTCAGACAAAAATATGTGCCATGTAAATGTGTGACATATTTGAAAATTTGAATAAATGGTGGGATAGCGCGGATTTGAACCGCGGTCCAAGCGTCCCAAACGCTCGAGGATGGACCAAGCTACCCTACTATCCCATTTTGATTCAGAAGGGTAGCTCCTCAATATACTTTCTCGGTTAAATAGATTTCGTGAGAAAATACCCTGATGCAGGGCAGTCCTATCAATGATATATAAATGCCCGGGCTCTAATGGTCGCCTGCCCTGTCGAATGACCAGCTGCCAAGCAGTATCATGGTAAGTGCGAATACTATTATGACTGTCATGGAACGCATGATCGGTATTTCGGATACGCCAAGAAGCGCCCACCTGAGAGCTTCCACACCATAGGTGAGGGGGTTGAGCTGAACAGGTATGCTTAGCCATGAAGGAAGGTTGGCCATGGGATAGAATGCCGTGCTTGCCATCAGTGTAGGGAACGTGATGAATGTCATCATCATCTGGAAGCCTTCATGGGATTCTATCCTTGACGCAAGGGTGATCCCAAGTCCGATGAAGCCCATGCCTGTAATGAACATTATCAGGATGCTTAATATCTGCCCCATGACAGATGTGTAGTCTACAATGAACAGTCCGCTGATGATCATAAGCAGTGTTCCCTGCACCATAGCTGCTGTCACGCCGCCTGCAGCTTTCCCCAGGGCTGTGTAGAATCGGCTTACTGGCGCCACAAGTATCTCTTTGAGAAAACCGAACTCCCGGTCCCATATGATGGAAACACCACCCATGAGCGAGGCGAACAGCACAGACATGCCAATGATGCCCGGGGCCATATAATCAATGTAACTGCCATTGCGCATTGTCATTGTGCTTCCCAGGGCAGACCCCATTATGACAAGAAAAAACAACGGCGTGGCAAGTGACCCGATTATCCTTGAGCGTGAGCGGCGGTATCGGAGCATCTCCCGAAGCCAGAGAGTGAAGACAGTGTTCATACTATGCTTCATTCCGGTGAGGGCCATATTATCTCCAGCGTTTGTACACTTCGTTATCGATGCCCATGAGGTCCAGTGCCCTGCCTGCCATGGAGTTGACCAGATCGTCTATTGTCTGCGGCCTGGAGTAAAAACCGGGACATGCAGGCAGTATTATTGCCCCTGCCCTTTCGATTTTGAGCATGTTTTCCAGGTGTATCTGGTTGAATGGCGTCTCTCTGGGCATCAGGACAAGCCTTCTCCTCTCTTTCAGGCACACATCCGCCGCGCGCCCCAGCAGGTTATTGGACATGCCACAGGCGATCTCACCCAGCGTTTTCATGCTGCAGGGGGCGACCAGCATCCCGGCGAACCGGTGAGATCCGCTAGCAATAGGCGCTGTAAGCTCTCCTTCCCCATATACATGGCTTGCCAGGTCTTCTATCTCAATGACAGAATAATCGGTTTCAATCTCTATTATCTGCTTTGCGGTCTTAGTTATGACAAGGTGGGTTACAATATCCATTTTAGAAAGAATCTCCAATAACCTTATTCCGTATATGGAACCTGATGCACCGCTTATACCAATGACTATTTCCATTTTTTATCCTCCTGCAGGATGTTTGATAGTTCCTCTATCATCCCTTCTGAAACGTGAATTATCTCCTCTATCTCTTTTTTAGTAATACTGTCCACATGGATACCAACTATAAATACAGTCGTCGAGCGACTGGCTTCACTCAACTGCCTCGCTCCCTTAAGAGCGAGTTCATCTTCCCTGTGTCCGGGTGCGGTTATCACGGAGGATGAAGCACGTCCTGATATGCTGTCAAAGCTACCTAATGCCACCGCCCCCACATGTGCCTTGCCGCCAGTAAGCCGCGCGCTATAGTCGCTGCCTAACTTTTCCCATTCAAGTAAAAGGGCTGTTCTACCTAAAACACGCTCTATGCGCTGGCAGGGAAATTGGCGGCTTTCCAAGCTATGCCTCCAGGTCCGTCAAACGGAACTGTCTTGTTTCTCTCTTGATATCAAAGAAGTCCCTCGCAGCTCTTCCTACTGCTTCACGGTTCTCCTGTGTGGTGTAGACTCCCATCTTCCAGTTATCCCTGTGAGCCTGCTCCAGTGTTGCCACAACATGCGATGCCTCATCCAGGCGCAGCATCCTTCCGTTCATCTTGACAAGCGCTTTCATTTCGACTATCTCAGGGTCCCTGGGTATATCGATGAGGACTTCCTTGCTGTCAATGCCCACAATGTCGGCAATCTCGGCTTCGATGCGCCGGACGTTTTTGCGCTGCTTGAGTACGCCTTCCCCTACGTCCTCAAAACCAACATAAAGAGCTCTCTTGTACAGTTTCCTGTCATCAAGTCTTGCTGCAAGTTCTCCGGCATAGCCGTTATTGTTACGGATGGTCTCGAATATCCTGGCGTCGTCCATCCTCCTCAGCTCAAAGGGGTCAAGTACTCCCTGCTGGATGAGATCTTCAACAGCCCTGACAAACATTGTCTCAGCGATCCTGGACACATGATGGTAATATACCGAAGGATGCATCAGGAATCTGGAGACAAGCAGCGATTCCGCAGCCTTTACGCCCCCTGCGGCGACAACCAGTTTGTTCTCATAGAACTGCATCTCGTTTATCAGCCTTGCATGGTCCACAAGCCCGAATGCAACGCCCGTATAATGTGAATCCCTCACAAGATAGTCCATTTTATCCACATCTATCTCGCTGTTGAGTATTTTGCCAAAATCCGTCTGCCCCTGGATGTGCCTCTCGACCTTTACGGGATTGATGCCATGTTCGCTCAATATCTCGGCAATTTCTCCCTTTTTCAATATGTCTCGTATATCTTCGTGTCCCTGTCTGGTATAGTGCTTCACCAGCCCTTCGGTCACATGAGAGAAAGGCCCGTGTCCGAGATCATGCAGCAAGGCAGCAACCCGCAGTTCCTCTTTTTCTTCCCCTGTGACGGTGTCTATCCTGGATGTGAGCATACCTGCGAGATGCATCACCCCGAGGGAATGTTCAAAACGGGTGTGGTTAGCTCCCGGATAGACCAGGTTTGAAAGCCCCAGCTGACTTATTCTGCGGAGGCGCTGCATTGGAGAAGAATCAATCAGAGCCATGGTGAGGGCGTCAAGTTCTATATATCCATGTATAGGATCACGGATGACTTTCATATATTTTAAATATATTTCATGGTATAAATGCTATCTTGATTGCTATCCATTCATTATTACGATAAGCGCAGAGAGGAATTAATATGCTGGTACTATCAGGCGGGACAGGAACTCCAAAATTGTTGAATGGCCTTCGGAAAGTGATGCCTGAAGAGGACATTACTGTGATTGTGAATACTGCAGAGGATCTGTGGGTTTCCGGTAATCTGGTAACTCCTGATATCGACACGGTGCTTTATATGTTCTCGGACAGGATTGACATTGATAAATGGTGGGGTGTGGCAGACGATACTTTTCGCACATATGAACTCATGAAGTCGCTAGGACACAGGGAAAGAATGATGCTGGGTGACCTTGACCGTGCAACACACATCATCCGCACAGAGTACTTGCGCAATGGTTATTCGCTGACCGATTCCATCAGGAGTTTGTCAGCCTCCATGGGGATAAAAGCCAAAGTGCTGCCTATGTCAGATGATCAGGTCGCGACAATAATAGTCACTCCGGCAGGAAAGATGCATTTCCAGGATTTCTGGATATCTGATCATGGGGAGCCTGAAGTGCTGGATGTGTTTCAGGAAGGGATAGGAACGGCAACGATATCACCTGCTGTCCTGGAAGCCCTGGGGACTGAGGAGCATATTCTTATAGGTCCAAGCAATCCGATAACAAGCATCGGTCCGATAATCGGATTACCGGGGATGGTGGACATCCTCAGGAAAAAGAAGGTCATTGCAGTCAGCCCCATTATTGGAAATGAACCAGTGAGTGGCCCTGCCGGAAAACTGATGCAGTCAAAAGGATTCCCTGTATCATCTCTGGGTGTGGCAGCCTGCTACAGGGAGTTCCTGGATGTACTGTTTATAGATGAGCGAGACACAGCAGATGAATCCATGTTTGCGGACCTGGGCTGCAAAGTGGTGCGCGCCGATACTCTCATGAGGACCCGGGAAATAAGTATGGATCTATCCCGCCTGGTAATGGAACAGTTCAATGCCTGAATATCACTTCAGGCAGCTGGTTACTTTTCATGTATGATGTGCCGCCGGAGTTTTAGTTTCTCCCCTGAACACTCCCAGGAATGCCTGCTTTACATTTGGTTTTGCATTTGATTATAATAAATAGATTTTTATTATCCTACTATCATATTACTACTGATATATTGCAAAAAGTTATTTAATATCTCTACAAGGTGAAATTGTGGGCGATGAATGGAAAATAGACCTTAAGATCCCTGATATAGGGACAATGATCACACTTCTGGCAACTGCGATATGTTCAGTCATCCTGAGCGCGGCGGAGATCGCTTACACGATGATGTGGATAACTTCAGCTTACGAGAGGAATGGCAAGGACTTTTTTATCGATCTTCTGAATGCTAAGGCACTTACATGGACAGCGGAATACATAGTCGTTGCAGGTTCCCTCCTGCTCATATCGTCTCTTTTCTTCCTGCTTTCCATGGCCATTTCATTGTATGGGCTGAACACGCTTGCAAAAAAAGAAGACAAAAAGGTACACACAACTATTACTTTTACACTGTTTGTCATTGGAATGGTCTTACTTTTCATGGCGCTGATATCAGCAATAATACTGAGGTACCTGTAAACATGATTCTGTCATCCTTGCCAAGGAAGGCGATAATATGAGTTTGAACATAAGTGGAACAATAAAAGAAGTCCCCAAAGAGATAGAAAAACCAGCCGGCTCTCTGGAGGATATCATCCGTCCGGTTACAAAGGTTGAAAGAGTGCTGTATCCCATATCTGCTGTGGTGGGCCAGGAAAAGATGCTCAGGGCCCTTATCCTGAACACCATCAATCCCTCCATCGGCGGTGTGCTTATAAGGGGGCAGAAAGGAACCGCCAAGTCCACGGCAGTCAGGGGACTGGCCGAGATACTGCCTGAAATAGAAGTGGTGGAAGGATGCAAGTTCAACTGTGACCCTTCAGATACGGAGAAGATGTGCTGGGAATGCATAGACAAAAGGTCTAAGGGGACTCTGCGTATACAGAAGCGGCAGATGAAGGTCGTAGACCTGCCCGTGGGTGCTACCGAGGACAGGGTCGTGGGCAGCCTTGACATCGAGAAAGCTGTCCGGCAGGGTGTGCAGGCATTTGACCCTGGTATCCTTGCTATGGCAAACCGCGGCATATTATATGTGGACGAGATCAACCTGCTTGATGATTTTGTTGTAGATGCGTTGCTGGATGCGGCAGCCATGGGTGTGAATACGGTTGAGCGCGAGGGTGTGAGTGTAAGCCATCCTGCAAATTTCATTATCGTAGGAAGCATGAACCCGGAAGAAGGAGAGCTAAGACCTCAGTTACTTGACAGGATTGCGCTGCAAGTGGAGGTCACAGGTATCTATGATGTTGAACTGCGTATTGAGATCGTGGAGAGGAGGAATCGCTTTAATGATGATCCTAAGCACTTCATGCGCGAGTTTGAGAGCGAACAGGAAAAACTGCGCTCAAGGATACTCAAGGCTATGCAGCTGTTGCCAAGGGTAACGACCACGAGGGATAATCTGCGTACCATTGCGGAGATATGCATCGTTTTCAATGTGGACGGCCACCGGGCTGACATAATGATCGAGCGTACGGCACGCACTAATGCTGCCTATGAAGGGAGGGAGCGCATCACAAATGATGATATCATCGAGGCTGCCGAAATGGTCCTGCCACACAGGATGCGCAAGAAGCCTTTCGAGGAAGAAGAGTTTAGCGCAGACCAGTTGCGTGCTGTAGTAGAAGGTAACTTGTGACAGGGGTATTCACATGAACTCCGGCGACCATGCCCAGCGACTTCGCAGGAACCTTCTCCGGAATTACGGAGTAAAAGTGATGCATTTAGGTGCAGCAGTGCTTGGATTACGCATACCCCGGGAGTCGGTGGCGGATATATCTAAAAAGGACACTGACACGCTCTACGGGATCCTGCAGTATAATTTCGAGCAGGTAAGGCCTGATGAGATCAGTGTGATCTATATCATAGCCGATTCAGACCATCTGGAAATGGAGCCTTTGCAGTTCTTTGAGCCTCTGCTGGGAAGTATCGGAAATGCACAGCTTGAACTACCTTTGATACAGGCAGGAGATAATCCTGCTGTATTCCTGGATGAAAAAGATGCGTTCATTGAAGATACGTCAAGCTTATTTTACTCAGGGGGGCAGGTCCTTGTAGAGCTGACACCAAAAGAATACCTCCCTGGAAATAAAGGTGAGGAGGGTACAGAACCTGCATTTATCCTGGCTTCAGATATTGAAGTACACAGGGAACTGCAGGAAGACAAGAAAGTCGGGAAGATCATGAATGATTTCGCCCGAAATTCTCCTAAGAAAAGGCTTGCCTCAGGCAGGCTGAAGTCCGGCAGGCGGGCAGAGGTGCTGACAAAAAGCAAGCGTGGACGTTATGTCAGATACCGGATGCCCGGGGAAAAGATAAACGATATAGCCATAGCTCCCACTTTACGCGCAGCTGCCCTGCACGCAAAGGATGGTAAACTTGAGATAATGAGTGGCGATATAAGGGAAAAGGTTCGCAGGAGACGCATTTCCAGCCTTATCACTGTTGTTTTTGATACGTCCGGTTCCATGGACGAGCAGGATAAGATAATGATCACCAAGGGTGTTGTTATAGCATTACTCAAGGATGCTTACCAGAGGCGTGACAGGGTTTCACTCGTAACTTACAGCGGCAGGTCTTCCCAGCTTGTGCTGCCTTTCACTTCATCTGTGGAGGCTGCCAAAAGGTATCTGGAGAAGGTTCCCTTCGGAGGCACAACACCGATGGCTGCAGGTGTGCTTACCGGAATGGACACCATACTGCGTGAGGTGAAAAAGGAGCCATCGGCTGTTCCGATAATGGTCCTGGTCACGGATGGGACCGCCAACTGTGCCCTGCACCTGGGAGGCAATATAAGGAGGGAAATATTGCAGGTCTGCAGGCATATAGCAGAACATCACATCAACCTGCTTCTGATAGATATCAGCCCTACAGGCTCAAAACTGGTGCAGGAGATGGCTACGCAGAGCAACGGCAGTTATTACCATCCCGGTTCGCTGAGCAAAGAAGCTCTTTATTCTGTCATCAGGCAGGAAAGGGATTCAAGGACGGACTTTGCACTGGTATGATGCAGTGAAACAGCCTGGTTTTATATTATATCATGCATTAAGCCATAATTATGCTTGAAAAGCTTCACGAGTCTTTAATGAACGCTCCTATAGTACGTAGAGGGGAGTACAATTATTTCATACATCCTATCTCTGATGGCGTGCCCTTTCTGGAACCGGAACTCCTTGAGGAGATCACGTCCCATATAACCCAGATAGCCGATATGGATGTTGACAGAATACTTACCATCGAGGCCATGGGCATTCCTCTTGCAACATCCCTGTCCATGAGAACAGGTATCCCTTTCTCCATTATCAGGAAGCGCCAGTATGCACTTGACGGAGAGATCGTTATCTCCCAGAAGACAGGATATTCCAAAGGGGAACTGTATGTGAACTCTGTTAAAAAAGGAGACCGGGTACTCATAGTTGATGATGTGATAAGTACGGGAGGCACGCTCCTGGCGCTGGTGACCGCACTGCGGGACGCAGGTGTGGAGATATCAGATGCAATTGTTGTGATCGAGCGTGGCGAAGGGGCTTCTAGGTTACGGGAAATGGGCTTTAATATAAAGACCCTTGTCCACATAAGCGTTAATGAAAAAGGGGTTTCAATAGAGGCATAGTATGGGAGAAGAAGGTTTCGATTTCCAGGTAGATCATATCATTTCCGTGATAAAGGACAGTGGTGCAGGGGTAGTTGGCCTGCAGTTCCCGGAAGGTTTCAAGCGCAGGTCACCTGCAATTGCAGCACAGATAGAATCCGGGACCGGTGTAAATGTTATCATATCCGGTAATCCCTGTTTCGGAGCATGCGACATAGATGTGGCCCTGCTGGACAAAGTGGACATGCTTTTCCATTTCGGGCACGCGCCGCTGGATGATAATGCATTGGCTGGAAAGACTTTCTTTATCGAGGTCAGGTCCCGTGCGGATGTGACAGAGGTTGTGAGGAAGGCATTGCCTGAACTCTCAGGACACAGGATATGCCTGATTACCACAGTCCAGCATGTTCATAAACTGGAAGATGCCTGCAGGATACTTGAAACCCAGGGCAAGGAATGTGTCATCGGAAAGGGTGACAGTAAGATAGCTTATCCTGGTCAGGTACTCGGGTGCAATTTCTCTGCCGGCCGCGGGGAGGAATGTGATGAGTATCTTTACATCGGCAGCGGTGAGTTTCACCCTCTTGGTGTTTCACTTGCAACAGGAAAGAATGTGCTTATCGCGGACCCATTCATGAATGAGATCCGCCGTGCTGATCCTTCAAGAGTGCTGAGGCAGAGGAGTGCCGTGATAGCAAAATCCCTTGATGCAAAAGTATTCGGGATTATTGTATCCTCAAAGCCGGGGCAGGAGCGCATGCAACTGGCGCAGGACTTAAAGGATATGGCTGTCAGGCATGGCATGAGTGCTCATATATTTATCATGGACCTGGTGACCCCGGACCAGTTGCTTCAGTTCAAGGTGGATGCTTTTATTAACACTGCATGCCCGCGGCTTGCTGTGGATGAAGTTGGCAGGTTCAGTGCTCCCATGCTGACGCCACAGGAATTTGAGATCGTCCTGGGGGAGAGGTCATGGGAAGCTCTTGTATTTGATGAAATTATAGGTGATTGACCCTTGAAACAACGCAAACTCGAGATGTTGCTTGAAAAAATAGAAGGATTTGATTCCCCAAGTGCAGCTCTTGAGCAGTACGCAACTCCTGCGGTCATTGCTTCTGAAATGCTGCACTTTGCCTATATGCAGGGTGATCTGGAGGACACGATATTTGACCTTGGCTGCGGGACCGGCATACTTGCCATAGGTGCAAAATTACTTGGTGCTGAGAAAGTTACCGGGTTTGACCTGGACAAAAAGGCCCTTGAGGTTGCCGCGAGGAATGCGGAGGTGATGGGTGTGGATATTGAGTTTGTCCATTGTGATATCTCCGAGATACAGGGACATGCTCAAACGGTTGTGATGAATCCTCCTTTTGGGGCCCAGGCAAAAGGTAACGACCGACCGTTCCTTTTAAGTGCCTTGAGAACCAGTGATGTGGTATATTCCATTCATAATAGTGGGAGCCATGATTTTATCGCCAGATTCATAGGTGATGCCAGGATTACCGACTGGTATGCAACAACGTTTCCGCTAAAGCGAACATTCAAATTCCATAAAAAAGATGTAGAGAATATCAATGTAGAAATGTACCGTATTATGCGATAAATCCTTAAATCATAATGCTGTTTTATTTGATTATTGGTGTTTTCAAACTTTTAATTTGATTTCAGTGTCATAAGAGGGATTCTAATTAGGATAAGAAATAGGAGAAAAACTTCACGCAGGAAGATCAAGTCTTCCAGTTCCGGGGATATGCAGGTAAGTGAAGTTGAGGTATCTGTCGATGCCCCCCCTACTCGGAGTGAACCTGCAGAAGCTAAGAAGACCTTTGCCCCTAAAACAGAGGCGAAGAAAGCAGGAAATGCAAGAACGGAGGCCAAAAAGACCTTCTCTGGGAAATCCGGGGCACGGAAAAGCCCTGCTGCAAAAGCAGAGATAAAGGCCAAAGAACGTGAGGCAGAAAAAATAAAAAATCCGCCAGTGAGCGGTTCTGTGGAAGAATACAAAATGGATCCAAAAGAAAGTGTTTTTGTCATGCCCGGTGACCTGATAGGTACTACCGAAGAGTTTACTGCCGGTGAAGGTGCCTATGTTGATGTGGGTGATATTCATTCAATAGGTACAGGATATGTGCATATTGACAGGAACTCAAGAGTAATATCCGTGCTTCCCAAAACCAAAACACCTCCACAGTTGACTGAGGGGGATATTGTTGTTGGCAGCGTTGTAAATATACGTGAATCCGTTGTTCTGGTTGCGATTGGCGCGATCAAGGGTAAGGGAGAGCGTGAATTCCAGATGGACGGCTCGGCTGCGATTCATGTTTCCAACGTGAGGGACTCCTTTGTCAAGAATCTTTCTCAGGAGTTTGCTATGTCTGACATTGTTAAGGCAAAGATCATCAACACTCAGAACATGCGTCTGAGTACTGCCGAAGATTCACTGGGTGTCATGAGAGCCAGCTGCTCCAAGTGCAGAACTATCCTTGAGAAGGACGAAAATAAACTCAAATGCCCGTCATGTGGCTATATTGAGAAGAGAAAGTTGTCTTGTGATTACGGAACCGGAATACTCTGAATAACTATAACAGGTGAGATTAAGATGGAATTGAAGATAATTGATAAGGCCGATGACGAAATGCATCTTGAGATAAAAGGTGAGACACATACGCTTCTCAACATGCTCAAGTCAGTTCTTCTTGACGACAGCAGAGTGCAGATAGCAACCTATGATATGAAACATGTTTCTATCAGTGACCCTATACTTTTTGTCAAAACAGATGGCACCGATCCTATAGATGTCATCAAGGATGCACTGAAAGTTCTCATTTCCCAATGCGATGAGTTCATAGGTGTTTTCTCAAAAGCAATAGAAGCCTGAGATTACCCTGAGATTAACTGGAGCACCTTTGAGGTGCATTTCTTTTTTTTTACAGTTCTCTGTAGCGATTACCTCAGATTCAGCTTTGTATCTGACTTGTATCTGACATTCATTCTGACAGAGGATCTTTGATGAATATTCTTAATTAGTATTGGCTCACTATCCAAAAAGGTAATTTTAACAGGTGAAGACAATGGCACTTGATGATGCAGCACTACAGAAGTTTGGTTTTATTCCACGTGAACCGAAGGATGCGATCAATATCGATCCGCTCCAGACAGGCGGTATACTTACCGAGGAGGCCCGCAGGGCTCTTCTGGAATGGGGTGATGGTTATTCTGTCTGTGATTTTTGTGGAGGGGTGCTGGATCTTATCAAGAAACCGCCAATAGAGAACTTCGTTCACAGTGCATTGCCTGAGTTCCTCAATACTGATGTTGTACGGGTCACTCACGGAGCCCGGGAGTCTAAGTTCGCTGTGATGCATTCCATGGCAAAGGAAGGAGATTATATCGTCCTGGATAAGCTTGCTCATTATTCCTCTTTCGTTGCGGCACAGCGTGCAAGGCTTAATGTCAGGACCGTTCCTCACAGTGAGGCTCCGGAGTACATGACCTATGTAGAAGGATATGCCATTGCTATCGAGGAAGTTATAAGGGATACGGGTAAGGCGCCGGCACTTGCACAGGTGACCTACCCCGACGGCAACTATGGGAATCTTGCGGATGTGAAGAGGATATCCGACATCTGCCACAGCTATGATGTGCCCCTCATGGTCAATGGTGCCTATTCCGTCGGGAAGATGCCCGTTGACGCAAAGGCCATGGGTGCAGACTTCATCGTAGGAAGCGGCCACAAATCCATGGCATCCTCGGGTCCCATCGGTGTCCTGGGTGTTAAAGAGGACTACGCGGATATCGTGTTCGGTAAATCGCCAACCCATCCTACCAAGGAAATCGAATTGCTGGGATGCAGTGTAAGAGGTGCTCCCATAATGACTATGATAGCCTCTTTCCCCCATGTGGTGCGGCGCACAAGGAACTGGTATAATGAAGTGGCGGATGCCCGCTGGTTCTCTTCAAGGCTGGCAGACCTTGGTATCGTACAAAAGGGTGAGATGCCACATAACCATGACCTTATGTTCTTTGAGGCGCCTGTGTTCTATGAAATATCCCAGACAGCCAAAAAGGGCCGCTACTTCCTCTATCGGGAGCTGAAGGAAAAGAACATACACGGCATCAAGTCCGGGCTGACAAAGTATTTCAAGCTCAGTACCTATCAGGTCGGAAGGGACAACTTGAAGTATGTTGCTGATTCCTTTGAAGAGATAATTGAAAAACATAGGATCGCTTAATAAACTCCCAATGTGTATTCCCCAATTATAATCCAATTGCACGCTTAATAATTACTTCAAATGGACCATGCCCATTAGTACGATACTGAGGAAAAAACGTGCAGACGAGGCATTAAATAAAGTCAAGGTCAAGGCAGGGACAGTAAATAAGGCTCTCAACAAGCTGATACTTCTTTTCCTGTTTGTGATCCTTCCCCTTCAGGGTGCCATAATAGCGATCAGACTTGAGTACATAGTTGTTCCTGAACTCATCCTGGTCTTTCTGGAAGCTATTGTAACCATAATGGTGTCATATACAATAGCGACTGTTTTTCTCAAACTGACCATCTACCTGGTCCCCGAACGTTTTGGCGGTGCAGGCAGTCAGGAAGAAAAGATACTGCTCAGCAAGGCCTATGTAGCGTTCATCTACGCTCTGTCGACATTGGTCGTTTTCTGGCAGCTTGGTATCGATACCAGGGATATAGCCATATTCCTCGGACTTATTGCCACGGGTTTTGCCTTTGCGCTGAGGGATATTATATTCTCCTACTTCGCATGGTTCATCCTGCTCACAAAGAAACCCTTCAAGATAGGCGATTACATCGAGATCGGGGATGAGCAGGGCATGGTCAAGCATATCGGCCTGTTCTACGTTGTGGTGGATCCTACCCCCTCAACATACGAAGACTACCACAAGATACCCAACAAGGTATTCCTTGAGAAGGCCATCACCAATCACGGCAAGGGTAAATTCAAACTGGCATTCGACTTTTACATCAAAGATATCCCCGCATATCTCGATGAGAAGGTAGAGAGCATCAGGGAGAAAGCAAGGTCAGCCGGTTACGGAGACGCACGCTTCCACCTCGATTCCGACAAGGATGGCCTGAAACTGATCACCGAATACAAGGCCACATTCGAATCCAAAGAAAAAGCAAGACACCATCTGATCTGCATTATCATGGAAGAGATGGGCATCCTGACCCCCGAGGCCGCCAAGGTACATGAACCCAGGAAGGTCAGGTATTCCCTCTGACCCCCATTCCTCTTTTAGCGTGCCCTGATACCATAAAGCCTTTAATCTCAGAAGTATTATTAAGGATGTATCATGCACGCGGCTGTGGTTTAGCGGTATGACAGAGGCTTCCCAAGCCTTTAACCCGGGTTCGAATCCCGGCAGCCGCATTATTTTTGTGTTACTGGTAAGCTTCAGGAATTCATTGTCTTGAAGGTTCATTTTCCATTTTTGTAGAAATCCTCATTTGAATCGCTAATCTAAATAGTAATTTACTTTCAGTTGAATATTTTATAGCATGCTGAATAGTCTCTTCAGCATAATTCTTTTTTCAAATGACTAGATGTTTAAGTAACTAATAAATATATAGTGATATAATTGATGTAGTTATATGAAAAAAGTAATAATCCTATTAGTCTTAATTGCTGCTTTAGCAGTTGCAGGATGTACGGAAGAACAACAAACTCCTCAGAATGATTTAAGTCTGGCAGAAAATGTTGAAACTGTCCAGCAAGATTCAGACGGAGGAATACAGAGTGTTCAGGTGATAGGTCCGGTAAACTATCGGGTGGAGACCTATTGGCAATGGCATGATCAGACTACTGAGATCTTGGAAAGCAAAAAAGGGAAAAATGTAAAGATTTACGCATCTGGTTTTGAACATATGGGAAAGCTGACAGAAGTAAATGGTTTCTATGTTGTTCTCCATGACAATACAGTAGGAGGAATCCGTGACAGTATTGCTGGGGAAATGTATGTTAGTATAGATTCCATATCTGCAATCGTGGAAGTGCCATCTGTAGTAATGTAACACTCGTCGGTTTCACATAATACAAGGAGGGGCCTTGTAGAAAACCTGGCTAGATCATCATCGATAAGGTCAAAATGGCAAATGTTTTCAATCTGGGATAGTACATTTTAAATTATTGGTAACTTGGATATTTGTTAGAATATTGAGGATTTCTACAGAGCCTTTTTCTTGTTCATCCCTTCTTGAATCCTTCAGTAAGCTTCTTTGATTCTGATGGCTTTACCTAGAGAGTAACTTTCTGTCTTGGTGAAGCCCTTATTACTCATTTCCCAGATTCTATTAGGCTAATAACTGTAAGATCTACAAGGAATTGAAATGGCTCTTGCAGGTTATACTTTAAACTGTCTTTACTTGGATTCATTTAATGCAGGAACCCAACATTAGAATCAAGGCTAACAGTATTTATGGCTCTTAAGCATTCAGTTTCAAGCAATGCATAACCAGGATTTAACATGGCATTAACTTGATTTCCTGCTCCTGTAGCTCTCTGGTATTGTTCACTTCTCAAACAGAAATCATCTTCAGGAGCATTGCTTTTGTAAGTCATTCCATCATTTCCATGCAACTCCATCTTCGCCCCCATAATGTCCACCAGAAATTATATATGTTGATTTCTCTTATTTACTGTAATCACTGGAAATAGTGTAAATGTGGTTATGATGAAAACTACAAAAAAGGAATTTGAGAATCTTGTGTATCAGGGGATAAAGTCCCAGGGATTTGACGAATTGTCATCCAGGCTGATCGCAATATTGTATTCTGAACCGGATCCACTGACACTGGAAGAGCTTTCTGCGATCACGGGGTATAGTTTTTCGGCTGTGAGTGCAACAATGAAGCTGCTTAGTGGCATAAAGGTCGTGGAGAAAACAAAGAAAGCCGGTTCAAAAAAGTTATACTTTTCAGTTCAGAGGAATATGTTGACGCTCACCATTGCTGCAATAAGGTCCAAGAGTGAATTCATGGTAGCTCCTGCACTTAATGATCTTCCCGGTATAATTGAAAAATGCAGGAACAGCAGAGCGGAAGATTCGGAAAGGACACTCAGGATAATAGAACAATATTATCAGCAAATGGTTGCACTGGATCTGATTTTTAAAAACCTGATCGAATTTACGGAAAAACTTCAAAAAGAGATGATCACAGAATGAATCACAATACAAAACTGGCATTTTTGGTCCTGTTTATCTTTACAATCCTTTTAACAGGAATAAATACTGTTCAGGCAGTATCTGCCGGTGATGAATGTTTAAATGCGGTTGTAGAGAACATCAGTCCAGGTTCTGTAGGAATAAACGAACAATTCACCGTGGGTATCAGTCTTGAGAATTGCGGCACCAGGGTTCCTGAAAACATCACCTTTGAAATAATACGCATCCCACCGGATATCATAGTTACGGAAGATCTGGTCGCCTACTTTCCCCAATTCGTGTACCGTGACAGCGAAAGGCAGCTAAGGTACCATATGAAGACAACACCGGATGCAAACCCCGGCCCTCATATCATAAAAATGAGACTGACATACGGAAGCGAGGATGCATACGTAATAAAATACTATGATGTCGAAGTGATGGTGACAGGCGAACATGCAGAACCGAGGATATCTTCTGTCAGAACGAATCCCCAATATATCTATGAGGGGGATACTGTTGATCTGAATCTGGAGATAGAGAACTTCGGGGAGGCAATAGCAAAATCCGCAGTAGTCAACCTGGATCACAATTTCAAGGGAATCACCAACTCTACGATTGGCTCTCTTGCCCCCGGTGGCAACCAGACCGCATTATTCAAGTTCAAGGCAAGCACGGCCGGCACATTTGTGATACCTGTTATCATAAGCTATGAAGACGACTACGGGAAGCAAAGGGACGAATATGACATCCAGTTGACCGTGCTTGACAGGAAAGGGAATCTCAATGTTGCATCGGTAAAGGTCAATCCGGTTCTCCCCTATGACGGGGATACTGTCGAACTGACAATGAGGATCGAGAACTCCGGCGACAATACTATAAATTCGATACGGGTTTATTACGATCACCCGTTCAAAGGATTAAAGGAATCTTTCATAGGAACCCTTGCCCCCAATGAGGACGGGCCTGCCGTAATTACTTTTGTAGCGGACCGGGCAGGAGAATATGAGCTGCCGGTAACCATAACATACAGTGACGATTTTGGAGAAGAACAGATCAGAACCAACATCAATCTCATTGTTATGGAAAAGAACAGCGGGATAGGAACAATGATAATCTTATTGCTTATCCTGGCAGTTATTGGCGGTCTTATCTATTATAATTACAGGACCACAAGATCAAAAGATGCGGTTATCAGGCAGCTGATGGAAGGCAACGATAATTCCGGTAACGACAAAAAAGAATGAGGGCTCAATATGATCAATGATATCCGGGTGGGAGCCCTCATTGCATATTGCAGTGTAAAGAGAGGGAACAAGAAAACCCTCATCTTCATAGTTTTTGTCCTTTCCCTCATCTTCATGAACTTAGTGTTCCTTCCTTCAATGATAGGAGGGCTTTCAGGCCTGTTTACCGGGTTCATGCAGGACTATCCCTACGGAGATATCGTCATTGAACCAATGGGTGATAACACCTACATTAACAATGCTGATAACGTATTGAAGAAGGTCCGGGCTGTAGAAGGCGTGAGAGCCGGTACAAAAAGACTGGACGTGGGAGCATCCATCAATCATAAGCAGAAAGTTGTCGGTGTAACGATAACCGGAATGCTTCCCACGGAAGAATACGAGATCTCACGATATCCATACATTATCTCTGAAGGAGATTTCTTAAGCGATCTTTCCAGGGACGAGATCATCATTGGCGCTATGATAGCAGGGACTGGTTTTGGCTCCGAGATATATGACAACCTGGGTGAAGTAAGGCCGGGAGCATTTGTTGACGTAACATATAGCAATGGAGTAAAGAGGACCTATAAGGTTAAAGGAATAATGGAAGGCACATTCGAGGTTGTCGATCTTAATGCCCTGGTCCATTACAAAGAGATCGAGGATGTGTACGGCCTTGAAGGAAAAGAAGCTACCAGCGTAGTTGTAAGGGTTGATGAGCAGGGAACGGAAGCGCAGATCCAGGACAAGATAAGAGAAGCAGGCGTGAATGAGCAGATATTTACATGGGCTGACAAGTCGGAGTCTCTCATAAGGCAGGCAATGCAAAGCATGGGTGCTATAGATATAATGTCCAAGATAGTGAGCCTGATAGTGGGTGCGGCACTGGTGCTCATTATAATCTACATCAATGTGCTCAACAGGAAAAAAGAGATCGGGATCCTGAAAGCAGTGGGTATCACTCCAAGGTCCATAGTGCTGTCCTATGCATTCCTCAGCACGTTCTATGTTTCCCTGGGAATATCCGCAGGATTGGTACTATACTTATCACTTATGTTCTACTTCCAGGCGAATCCGGTAACATTCTATGAGACCATGGAGATAAGCCCCACTATTGATCCTGTGCTGCTTATCCAGAGCGTGGTCACCATGCTTACGCTGTCAGTAATAGCCGGGATACTCCCTGCCTGGAGTGTATCAAGGGAGAGCATACTCAAAGCCATATGGGGACGGTAAAAATGATAATAGTAAAGGACCTGAAAAGATGTTATGGCACAGGAGACACGGCTGTCAGGGCTCTTAAGGGTGTCTCATTTGAGATCAACAAAGGAGAATTCGTAGCCATAATGGGTGCATCCGGAAGCGGGAAGACGACCCTGTTAAGGATACTGGCACTCCTGGATGATGCAACAGGCGGGGAATATACGATCAGGGGGTTAAAGGTTTCAAGCCTGCCTGAAGCAGAAAGAAGTTACTACAGGCTGACACAGGTCGGTTATATCTTTCAGGACTATGCACTTATCAGTGAGATGAGTGCCGCCGAAAATGTGTATCTGCTTTCAATGATGGAAGGGAAATCAAAGAAGGAATCGTATAAGACCGCCCTTGAAGCACTGGAAAAGGTTGGTCTGAAAGGGAAGCATGATAGGGTTCCTGATGAATTGTCGGGTGGTGAAAAGCAAAGGGTGGCAATCGCAAGGGCAATTGCAAAAAAACCGGATATTTTGTTTGCCGATGAGCCGTGTGCCAACCTGGACACCACCAACTCAAAACAAGTACTGGACGTATTCAAAGAGCTGAATGAAAAATATGGCCAGACAATAGTGATGGTAACGCATGAACCATGGCACACTGATTATGTTGACAGGGTGATCACATTCAAAGATGGTAGTTTACTTAGCGATGAGAAAAAAATGAAAGAATGAAGAATACTAAGTGAGCATCATGAAAAAAGAAGTCTTATTCACCTATGTTAGGGTATTAGCACCCTTGTAAAGATTTAATCTTCGGGAATCCTTATATCCATCGTTGCCAGCAAAACCATTATATCCCTCCTGTCTATTATCCAGCTCCTTATACTCCTTGTAAACGAAGATACAGTCGGTGAAAACAGATAATAAGAGACAGTGTAGGTATCAGCCTGGCCGTAAAAAGGGCTATTCGTTATGATATTATACAGAACATTCTCAGACACTATGAATGCCCTTCCTCATGCCAATCGCACTGTTGCAGTAAAGGGCAGATACATATGTTCGAGGATGAACTGAAAGTGTTGTCATCCCTTGATCATGCAAGAGCGGGAAACATTATCGCGGATATTAATTCGCCCAGCTTGTATCTCATGCAGGCTCCATGTTCGTTCCTTAATGACATAGGAAGGTGCCATGTATATGAAAGAAGGCCTACGGTCTGCGGCATGTATCCTTTCAAGGTCAATACTTCGGGTACCACAGTCGGGTTACAGCCATGCCCGGTGGGTTTTTTGATAATCAGGGACTTTGCCTCCTGGATAATTGATACCATCTCAACGTCTGATATTTCTCCCGGGGAAAGGTCCGGACTGATCGAGGAGTGGCAAAGGAATGTGGAATCATACGAGCTGGAACTGCTGGAGTTCCATTCTAAGCCGGTCCTTCTGGAAATGCAGATCCCCTATGAAGATCTTGAGATGCTCTCCATGTTCCTTGCCTCAAGGAACATTGGAAAATAATCGGCTTACAGTAAGTTCATCCTGAACAGGAAATGCCTGCCCGGAAAAGTCATCCGGAAGCCTGTCTGGCAGGCCTCCAAATATCTTTTTTGTCTTACAGAGGTTGCATTTAAATAGTTGCGGATTCATTTTTTCTTTGGGGAAAGGTACTGTAGCATCGACTTTGTACCCCAGGGAGTGAAAGAATAACAGTTGGAGAAATAATGTCAAAGGACCCTATATCCATAAGGGAGGACGACTATATGACCCATGCCCGGCAGATCTTACGGGACAATTTTCTCAGGGGTCTTCCTGTGGTGGACGAAGGGAACAGAGTACTGGGTATCCTTACAGATCAGGACATACTCAACATCAGGTCCAGTAAATCCAATGTGACTGTCCGTGGTTATATAAGTGAATCACCTTTGATCACACCGGAAATGGATATCCGGAAAGCCGCTAGATTGTTAATTGACGCAAAACAGCCCCTCTCACCGGTGGTCATTTCACCTTCCGACAGGACCATTGCAGGGATACTTAGCAATGCGGATCTCCTGCGGCACATTCAGCCAACAAAAGGTTCTCCCCGTAATGTTGGAGAGATCATGACCACAAAGGTCGAGACAGCATTTCCGGATGATAGCATTTCCAGGATATGGGAAAACATGCTTCAATGGGATTATACCGGTATACCCGTGGTGTCCCATAAAAAAGAAACAATGGGAATCGTTACCCGACTTGATATAATAAAGGCCGGTTATGCCAGGATAGGTACCACCAATATGCACGGCAGGAGCTCGGGCGGTTCTATGAAAGTGGAAAAAGTTATGTCCACTCCTTTATATTCGGTACCTCCGGCAACATCTATAAGTGAAGCCATCGGTGAACTGCTTCGTAATGATATCGGTAGGATCAGCGTTACCAACGGAGGCGAACTGTTGGGCATTGTGGACAGGCATGATCTGCTGAAGGCTTGTTTAGAAGGAACCGGTTTATGACAATATCCGGGCTGACTGCCCGGACCAGACTGTATATATAAATTGTAGATTTTCACTCCCATCTTCTTTTTTCAATGGGCATCAAGGTATCAAAAAGTGTGGTGATATATTGAGTACAAGGGATAATATAAGGGTTACAGAAAATGAGGCAAGAGTGCGTGGAAAGCTGCACGCTAATGACAGGACCATTCAGCAAAAGGGCTCTGCATTGTACAATAATAGCCGTATGATAAAGACCGGACCTATTGACTTCGATGAAAAGATATCACAACATGAAGGTGGCATCATGGCACTGGCAAGCAGAGATGCAGTAACCATGTCGCCTACCACAAGCATCATCAATGCCATCAGGACCATGACGGAAAATGGTTTCAGGCGTATCCCGGTTACAGATGCCGGCACGAACAGGCTGGAAGGTATCGTGACATCTGTGGACATAATCGACTTTCTGGGGGGCGGCAGTAAGAATCTTCTTGTTGAAGAGCGGCACAAGGGAAACCTGCTGGCAGCAATCAATTCACAGGTGCGTGAGATCATGCAGACTGATGTTGTCACTATAAGTGATAATGCCGGCGTCGATGAAGCAATAAAGACCATGCTGGAGCATAATACAAGCGGACTTCCCATTGTTGACAGTGGAAACAGGGTTGTGGCTATATGCACCGAAAAGGACCTGATAAGATTTGCAGCAGGCATTGCTTCAACACAGAAGGTAGATCAGTATATGAGCAGGAAAGTTAAGACCACAACTCCCGATACAAGCATTGGACAGGCGGCAAGGATCATGATTGACAACGGCTTCAGGAGAATTCCAATAGTCAACAACGGGAAGATTCTCGGCATGGTAACTGCCTCTGATATAATGCATTTCCTGGGTAATGGTGGTGCCTTTGATAAACTCACCACAGGCAATATCCACGAAGCATTTGATGAACCTGTCCTATCCCTGATCTCAAAGGAAACAGTAAAGATAAGCCCGAAAACAGAAATGGGTGAGGCAGCTAACATTATGGTAGACAACAATATTGGTTCGCTGCCTGTGATGGAGGGTGATTTCCTTGTAGGGATAATCACTGAGAGAGACTTCCTCCGGGCAATATCCGAGTGAAGATGAATTTTAGATTCCTTCTTCACTCTTTTGTTTTTATTGCCATTTAGTTTTTGATTTATGACCGTTCTTTTAAGATCGTTCCTGTCTTATTCCTTTAGGTCTCTCCTGCAAGATCAATCATGTATATATCAAAGTACCCGCTGCGCATATCCACCCATACTACCGTATCCTCGTATATTGCCGGATATTCCTGCGGGAACGGATCTGAAGTTATCTGTTCCTCTTCTTGGGAGGAAATATTGTAACTATATATGTCCGAATTCCATTGCATTACTAACGTTGTGTTCATATCCGTTGATGATGCGGCATGATTCCTGTAATCCTCCCACACTATCCTGTCACCGTATATTGCAGGAAGTAACTGGTTAGACTCGTCGGTTGTAACCTGTGTCTCCTCTCCTGAAGTAAGGTTATACATGTAGATGTCTACATTCCACTGCATCCAGTCATCGGGTGTCAGGTTTGCATTACGCATGTCTGTCCAGACTATCCTGTCACCATGAATGGCGGGTCCTTCCTGCCATGACTCGTTGGTAGTTACCTGTGTTTCTTCCCCTGAGGACAGATTATACATGTAGATATCTACATTTGATCGGAGCAGGTCCTGCAGTTTCAAGTCCGGGTCATCTTCTGGTATGTTTGCATTACGGGTATCCGTCCAGGTTATAATGTCCCCATATATCACGGGATCTATTTGCAATGACTCATTGGATGTTATCTGGATTTCCTCTCCGGATGTGATGTTATACATATATATGTCTGCATTCCCGTTGCGTATATCTTCCCAGACTACCCGGTCACCATGAATGGCAGGATACCACTGATCAGACTCGTTGTCTGTCAGTTGTGTCTCCTCCCCTGATGTGATATTATACATGTATATGTCAGCATTTCCGTTACGTATGTCTGTCCAGACTATTCTGTCTTCATATATTGAAGGTCCGATCTGTACCGATTCGTTTGAGGTTATCTGCACTTCCTCGCCCAGGGAAGTGTTATACATGTATATGTCCGCGTTCCATACAATCAGTTCATCGGATGAGTTGTTAGCAGTGCTCCAGTCAGTCCACACGATTGTATCTGCATATATCGCAGGATCGTTCTGGTCTGATTCTCCCATCGTTACCGGTGTCTCATTGCCTTCAGTCTGCGCCGCAACGTTACCTGTGATAACCACAAGCAATATACTCAAAAAACAGATGATAGCTGTCTTTTTAATGATCATTTGATACTTCCCCTTCTATCCAGTTTCCCAATCTTGATGTATAATTTGATTATCAGGATGATATCCCTTATCATTTTTGAACCAATGTTCAAAAACTAGGTTCGTGGTATATTGCCCGGCCCTGCATACTTATATGAGCATGGGACAATGTTGGACAGATGGAAATGGAGCCTGTAATTGATCGGTATACTGACACATTGATCGTAGGGAGTTATCCTTCAGAGATATCTCTGAGTTCTGGCCAGTATTACGGCAACCCGAGGAACCATTTCTGGAAGCTGGTGGGCTGTGTCCTTGGTGTTGATCTTGTGGAATTGGATTATGATGAGAGGCTACGGATTTTACAGGAACACCAGATAGGTCTGTGGGATACTTTGAAAGGCTGCCAGAGGAAAGGCAGCCTTGACAGCAACATCCAAAATGAGATATACAACGATCTTTCAGGCCTGACCCATATCCGCAGGATCATTTGCAATGGCAGCATGGCCGGGGAATATATAAGGTATTGTAAGGTGCCTGCTGGGGTCATGATCTTCACTGTCCCGTCTTCAAGTTCTGCAAGGGTTATGAAATTCAGCGAAAAGCTGGAACAATGGAAAAAAGCAATGTGTGACTAATAATGTGGCTTTTTGCTTCATGTATGGAATGTTGCCTTAACTACATACTTATATTTTTTATGTATTAGCTCGCAGCAAGATTATGTGCGACTACATGAACAACTTATGCCATGCATAAGAAATAGTGTAATGTCGTCCGCAAGGCTTTAAAGGAATGGTCTATTATAAGAATTCGTTAGAGTTTTAGCAAGAGGTGTGTTTGTTCTCAACGTACCACCCCCCACATTCCACACCCAGTTTCCACGACACACCTCTGCTACTAACCATAAGATGTACCTTGAATAGTTAGCCTGCAGCTTATATATCCATATATTTGACAAAGATATATATGCACTAAAGCCATGAATAGGCTAAAAGGCTTTAAAAAAGGTACTTGTATGGTCACAGAACCACCCAATGGGAAGAAAAACGGTAATTCGCTTAGTGAGTTCAAGGGGCGGCTGAAACATACTTTCCTGAACAGGACAATATTATTATTTTTACTCCTGAGCATGGTAATGGCATCCATTGTGCTTGCCAACCAGCAAAATCTCATCAATATTCCCCAGGCCATCATGGAATATGTGGAACTGGTCATTACTATTCTTCTATCCTATGCGCTTGCATCTGTTGCTGCCAGACTGACAGTAAATAGTATTATAGACTTCTTTGGTGACACATTTGAACCTGAACAGAAGATCCTGCTCACAAAAGCATACATCGGGCTGCTCTATTCCATAGCGACGGTCTTTATCTTTGTGCAGTTAGGAATAACAGTCCAGAACATAGCGATCTTCTTTGGTTTGATCGCGAGCGGTTTTGCATTTGCTATCCGGGACGTTATCCTTTCGTACATTGCATGGTTCATCCTCCTCACTAAAAAACCCTTCAAGATAGGTGATTATATAAGTATCGAGGGAGTGGAAGGGCTTGTCAAGCATATAGGGATGTTCTATGTGCTGCTGGATGACTCTCCTGAAACTTATGAGGATTTCTACAAAGTACCCAATAAGATATTTCTGGAGAAACCAATCCATAACTATGGAAGAAGCCGTTTCAGCAATGAGTTTGACCTTTACCTGAAAAATATGCCGGCTGATATGGCTAAAATATCCCTTGACCTTGATGGATTGATGGAACGGATGTCCGGCGAAATAGGAAAGACTGTATCAACACGAGTTGCGCTGAGATTGGATTCCGATAAGGAAGGCATGAAAATAAGGGTACACTACAAGTGCACATATAAAGAGCGGAACATGATCAGGGACCGGGTGCTAAGGGTTATGTTCAGGGAGATCCAGAAGTCTTCACGACAGCAGCCTGATACTGATAACACATACGTCGGGAAGGGAAACCCTGAGCACGTCACCATGAAGATGGAGAATACTCAAAATCAAAATGATCCACTTCCTCTGGATTCAGGCCGAGATCAGAGAACATTTCCCTGAAAACACTTTTGTATTCATCCTCCGGTATTTCTGCCCCTGCTGCGAGCCGGACCTGAAGATTGACTCCTCCCAGAGGGTCAGCCTGCATAATATAATCGTTTCCACTTTGCCGATATATTATTTTTGAGTTCGGAAGGATATAACCGATACTTCCGATTATCCTGTTATCCTCATAGAATACCTGTCTTGTTGAACCGGTGCCGGTAGTCTCTGTAAAGACAAATGTGTCACTCATGTTCTTCATATCCGTATATGTTGAATTAAAATCCGGTGGATGAGTGACTATCAATGTGGCAGTGGCGCTGTCCTCTTTTTCGATGTTTTTCTTTAAAAGGTTCAGGTATGTCTGTGCTGCTGCATCATTCACTCCGAAAATAACCATGATTCGCTCGATCATCACTTCATTGTCTGGCAGGTGCTCTGTCTCAAACTGCAGGAAGGACTGGTCTTGCCATGTCTCGTTATGTAAATTGAGGATTGTAGCCTCACTTTCAAATCTTACTTCTATCGGTGTTCCTTCTGGAAAATAGTAGTTTAAGGAACTGACCCAGAAGCTATCTCCCAGGTATGCCCTGACCTGAGAGACTCTGGGAGACCAGATCCCACTTGCCTCAAACAAATCAGAATCAATATACATGGGACCCTCAACTATGTATCCCGCTTGCCTTGCACTTGATATCATCTGATTGTAATCAATAGTGCCCAGATTCCGCCCCTCGCCATAATAAGATGCATTGTCAATGGATATCAGTGTAAAAGCAAAGGAAGCATATATCACTCCTGCCAGGCCTGCCAGCAGGAATAAAGTGATATATCCTTTCTTTTGTAGTGCCACATCCTTTTTGTTCCACAGCCATAACATCAGCCCCATGAATATAGCTCCCACTACTATTACGGATAGGCCAAACGCAGTGAACTCAACCATGTGTTCTCCAAAATTAGATTCCTAAAACCTTAGGTATCTTTGATCATCATTAATTGAAGGATTGAAGGCAAGGAATCCAGTTCCGCACTGATACCAAAGACGAGCAATTGTTCAAGTTGCTTATTTCTTTCTTTTAAACAAGGCAGCTACAACTGATGAAGCGATGGCCATGATGGCTATTTTCTTGAGTCCCATGTTCAATAAACCTCCTATATTCTTTATCCAGGGGTATGCATATTGAGTTCTCCCACTCACTACCCCTGAATAACTAATCCCGATAAAACTCTATATAGTTTTAGGTAATATTCTTACTTAACAAAGAATCAGGGATATACTTTGAGGAATGTGACGTATGCGACATGTCCTTATCTGCAGGGATGTTTGTAATAATGGTGCAAAGAACTAATGTCGGGATAACATGAAAATAAGTTATTTGCTTTTACTATCTCTTGTAGCACTGTTTCTTGCAATTGCAGGTTTAAATCTCCAACATGAATACATTCCGGATATCACTGATAATAACACAGTTCCTGCATCATTAAGATCTGTTCCGGATAACGGTCCCGCTAATCCGGAAGATAACTCCGGAGAACCCGGCTGGTGGCTTCATAAAGGGCACAGTTATGTATCAACCATTGCCAGGGAGCATGCAGGAAATGGATCATTGGATGCTGATGTAGATCTGGTGATCCTTCTGAATGGTCAGGATGAAAGTATCTTCCCGGGTCCTGAGCTTGTTTCAGGTTCGCAGGTCACGATAGAGTACTGCGTTACTAATACTGGTAATTCCGTATTTGATAATGTTATTATCTCAGACACGTTGTTCGGGGAAATTGGAGAATATAAATCACTCGATGCGGGGGAAACCATCCGTTTCGTAAGCTCAGTCAGCGTTCAGGAAGGACAGTTCTCAAGCATCGGAAAAGTAGTTGCATTCAATGATAGTATCTCCCAGACATGTGATGATGAACACAGGCTACACTATTTCGGGATCAGAACCAATGAAGGTCCTGTTTCAGAGATACCAGAGTTTCCAACAATACTCTTTCCAGTGACGATGATAGTAGGAGCAGCATTCATATATGGAAGGAAGGTAGAATAACAGGCAGGAGCTGCTTGATTCTACATCCGTTCAAGTGATGTGTATAATGTCCGGGATGCAGTAATTGATTAATTACTCCTGCAACATGCTCCTGTAATTCTTTGCAAGCTCCACATACGAAGCAGCATTTTCTTCAATGTGTTCTTTTTCCCTGTCTGTTATCTGTCTTTTGAAATCGCCGGGAATACCCATAATGACACTTCTCTCAGCAAACACCTTACCGGGCGCTACCAGCGCATTAGCTCCAATAATGGAATAGTCCCCGATGACAGCGCCATTCAGGACAGTAGCGTTCATTCCGATTATTACATTGTTACCTATTCTGCAACCATGAAGGACCGCTCCATGACCTACTGTCACATTGTCTTTTATTTCCGTTATCATGGAAGGGTCAGTGTGGATGACCACATTATCCTGGATACTGGTCCTGTCACCGATGCTTATCTTTCCCATGTCTCCCCTGATGACTGCATTGAACCATACACTCGAGAACTCTCCGATCTGCACATCCCCGATTATCTCTGCGGAATCTGTAATGAATGCCGTGCTGGAAATCAAGGGTATCTTAGTCATGAATTTCCGGATCATTTATTTAGCTCCTTACACTCATTTTGTTTAGAGCTATTTGACAGTGTTCCTTTTCAGGCTAAAGCCATAATCCCTGACAGTCTATGATTAAGTGTTGTCAGAATATTCAAAGCCTCATGATTTGAGACAAGCTCTTGAATTTAAGCACGGTTTAGATTAAATAAAAACGTGTGGTTATATCTTAAATGTCAGGATGAAGTTCCCGGGGGCACCCTAATGATCCTTATTAATGGGTGGGGAACAGGTGCATTTCCTGAACAGAGTGGGGTGAATAATTGAAGCAGCTAAAAGAATGTCCTGAGTGTAAGGCACGCTTGCATGACACGGACAAAAATATGCAGCATTGTGAGACATGTGGATATTGGACCCGGAAAGGGACGGCCAGACTGGATACGATAATGATATTTGCATAAGGTGGGAAAGTGGAAGTACGAGAACGAAAATCTTGCTCTAAATGTAAAAGGATCCTTCGGAGACAGATGCTTGGCATGAACCTGTTTTATTTCTGTCCCGGCTGCGGATACCATGTATCAGGTGATTTCCTTTAAGCAGTACGCAGGAATATGTCCGGAAAACTTCTACTTTTTTAATTTATCTTCTTCTATAGTTGGCTCAGTCATCGAAAACTCCGAGTCTTATTTTAATGAAATTGTATATCTCATCAGCTATGTCTATGTCGCAACAGCTCTCGATTCCCTGGAAGCCGGGCGAGGAATTTGCCTCACATACCCTGAAGTGGTTCCCATCAAATAGCAGGTCTATACCAGCTATATCCAGATTGAAGATGCGTGCGGTCTCGGTAGCAAGCCACTCTATTTCAGGCGTCATCCCGTAACTTTTGACGCGCCCTCCTGTTGAGAAGTTTGCCTTGAAGTTCCCGTTCATGGATGTCCTTTCTATACAGGCTATGGGCCGGCCCCCAAGAACAAAGACCCGAAGGTCCCTGCCTTTACTCGTCTGTATGAACTCCTGGAGTATTATATTCAGCTTAGGATCAGTTGAGTGTATCAAAGGCATCAGGTCGTTAAAACTTGCCTTGTTCTCCGAGAGATATACACCTTTCCCGCGGGATCCCGAAATAGTTTTTATGACAAGGGGAAATCCCAGGTATTTTTCCACAAGGTCCACATTTACAGGGTATTTAGCAAGCATGGTTTTTGGAACCGGAATATTACTCTGTGCAAGTATCTGCTGTGAATAGAGTTTGTCCTTGACAGTGTCTATGCTATGGGCTGAATTAAATGTGCGGACACCAAGCCTTTCAAGATGCCTGATGACCGCCATCCCGAAATATGTGGTCCCTGCTCCTGTACGTGGAAGCAGAAAATCCGGTAGCGATACTATCTCGCCATCGAGAAGTATGCTCTTCCGATCCTCTCTGGTAACAATAAGGTCTATCTGCTCTGGTCTTACAACCTGTATCTCTATGTTCCTTTTGTGTGCTGTTTCTATCAGGCGATGAATCTCATAAGCATCAGGCCACAGTTCTTTCTGGGCATATTTGTAAAGAATCCATCCCTTCATCCCGATTAACCTCTACCGGATATTGCTATACAATTGGCTTATTAGTATATAGAATATATCGTAAAATATCAGAACTGTCTGCACTTGAGACTTGATGGTCAGGGCTTTATAGCATCCGATCATTGCGCGGGACAGATCAGGCAGGTACCAAAATGGAAATAGAAGATATGATTATTTGTACGATTGCTATTGGTGTGTTAGCCAGTTTTGTAATATATGCGTCAATAAGCCCCCTCCCATGCGGTCAGAGCCTGGTGGAGACTGTCACATTTGGAGGAATATTCGCCTACATGTTCAGTCAGGCTGGTCTTTTGTAATATATTCCTCGCCACACGGCAAGCAACGTATGTGGTCTCCTGAAAAGCCCTCTGCCTGTAATCGATGCGCTCGGTATCTGCAGCAATATGATTGGCATTTCTCTTTTTCAGACACTTGATACTAGTCTGCAATATATGCTGATTTGATCATGGGGGATGCCTTGCAATATTTTTGGTGCTACTGTTATTTCTTCTATCTCCTGAAACGTGCACTGTATAAATGAGTTTTCTCATAATGATGATAATAATTATATTTAATAGTATAGATATATTTATATAGTATAATCAATTACTAGGATTTGCAGGTGCAATACCTGCGACGCAGGAAACTG
>NZ_JADQBZ010000003.1 GCF_016278365.1 Methanolobus sp.
ACGCGAGTCTTCGGGAACTACGGATCGCTGCCAGCTCACTTATTCTATCACTTTTCTTTTTGTATTGTTATGAGCACTGTGACCCTAGGTTATGTTTATTTGATTTTGCTGTTGTTATGTTCAGACAGTGGTGCTTTTGCACCATCCTGATGCTTTCTGGTTAATTGAGGTTAAGTGTGTAAATTAATGAAGCTCCTGCATTACCCGGTCAGCTCAAGAATGTAATATAGATCCCTTCATCTGATCCAGTCTTCAAAACAGATTGGCCCTGATAAGGTCCTTTTATGTCGCAGTCCGCATGGATAATGTCTTTAATCACTAATCCATACAAAATAGTCAATGAAACATTTCAGATACCCCCGGCTGCAGTTCATAAAAATCTGCGCTACAATAGCATATTTCGGGATGGGGCCTATATTCAATAGTCACAGAGGGATTAAACAAATGGAAAATTATGATTGTTAACATCTTAAAAGTGGACTCGGCGGGATTTGAACCCGCGGCCTTTACGTTGCGAACGTAACGATCTACCCCTGATCTACAAGCCCAAAAATAATAAATATTAAAAAAATAAAAAAGTAATAACTTATACTGGTCTGCCGACTTCAGTGACCGTTACACTCTCGACGCCTTCGACAGCTGCAAGGGCCTCTTCGACCTGCTCGGTGCCGCCTTCAAGATCGCCTACAAGAACTACCATCATTATGGCTTTCAGGCCAAAGGCAATGGGGTCTTCCTTTGAGGTGCCAAATTGTGCACCTTCAGGCAAGGCTGCGACCAGCTTATCTTTGAGCGCTTTAAGGTCGGTGTCCACGGATACCGGCATGATCCTGATAGTTGCTGCTACATCTCCCATCAAATTCACCTCACGGGCCTACAAAGCCGCATTTAGGGCATGTATATGGATTGCTCTGCTGTCTGCAGCTTTTACATCTTCCAAGCTCCTTGCCACACACCGGACAAGGGAAGCGTGCAAATCCGACCTCTACAAGTCTTTTATTGCATGCAGTACAATTCTCAACTTTGTTTACCATTTAAACTCTCCTTTAAGCGTGATATCTGATCAATATAATACTGAAAAATTCAGCATGTCGATGATTTCAGTACATAAGCGGTATGTAATTTAAATATTCCCCTTGATGTAAGTCCCCACGATATCTTTTCCAACAACAGCATCAATGACTCTCTCCGGATGCTTGCCATTGACTATAAGACAATCCATATTGTTTTCCTGAAGGAACAAAGACAGCGCTGCATCAAGACAAGTGGCTCCCATTTTCAGGACATCGTCTGCAGTCAGGAACTGCTGTACGACATCTTCGGCATATATTCCGTCCACATCTGTCACTTTCACAAAAGATGGGGCTCCAAATTGTTTAGCTATCCATGCAGCAATAGTGTCAGCGGTAACATCCCACGAATGTGGCAATTCATCCTTATCCTTAAGTATCCTGTAAGGGAGCAGCATGGTAACCCCGAAGGGAATGGACTCTAATGAATCTGCAATGTTTATCCCGGTCTTATCCTGAATATAATATGCATATTGTTCCATTGCAAGGATGGCCATCCAATGAGCTGCATCATCTTTTATACTGTATTTTTCACAGACTGAGCGGACAGTATTCGCAAAAAGGCCGCCTCCGGGTATTATAAGGATGGATATACACTCTTTGTCACCGCACGATCCAAAGCGTGCTATTAATGCATTCATGACAGGTAGTGCATCTTCCATGAGACTTCCTCCTAACTTCACGACAACTCTCATAATATTCCTCTATCTTTCTTTTTTATCTTGTGGAGTTGAAGCATCCGCCTCGAACATTCTTGCAGCCGCATATGCCGGAAATACCTTTGAGATTTCCTCTCCCCAGCGTTGTGCAACTGATATGCATTCAAATCCAAGCCTCTTTGCAGCTGCACGTATAAGGAACTCTCCCAATCCGGCTGACACTATCGTAGAGAGCTTATTCTTTTCAGCAACCTGGGCGATCGCTTCACTTAGCAGGGTCACCTGTTTCTCCCTTATCTGTTCTGCTATGCGGTATATTTCATCAGGGGAGATTTCCGTGAGGTCAGCACAGACAACTCTCGCAATCCTCCTCATTGCATCTGTCTTGCTCTTACCTGCTCCGTCGGCGGTCTCACATGTGTATATCTCCTCCGAGATATCCCCCAGCAAGAGGTAAACGTCAGCAGTTGTCGCGAAAAGTTCAGAGGATACCCGGCATTTACCGACAGCCATTTCCAGGCTGTCTGCCAGATATGCCAGATTCGTCCTCAGTACACCTGCATAAACCAGTTCACTGCGAACAAGCCTTAAAAAGTCACTGAGTCCGGCCGTGTGTTTTCCGGCTTTTATGGGTATAATATCACTAGTGGTGCTTCCCATGTCAACGAAGATGCAATCTCCGATCTCTGAACCAATAAGATTGGCTGAAGCCGCCCAATTGGCAGCGGCCAGTTTACGCAGATCTCCGGAGTCATCGTAAAAATGTCCGTTACTGTCAATATATCGGATATCGCAGTTAAATGCTTGCTCAACGGACTCTATAATGAATTTGATTCCTGCTATCTTGTCCTCAAAGCAGTCGGCAAGTTCTCCGGTCATAACAACACTCACTCTGTCAGGGTTGTGTTTCTCAGCTATTTCTTCCAGAGCTTCGGGAAGTCTTGTATCCTTCCACAAGGGTACATAGTGTAGTTCAATTATCTCACCGTCAGCAGAAGCGATCTTAGTGTTCGCACCACCAATATCTATCCCGATTGTTTTCATAAAATGTCCTCAAAGTCATCTTTCGTGAACGAGAATTCTCCTTCAGTGCTGACTGCATCAGGCAGTTCTCCTGAAGCATTCTTCAGCAGGAGTTCTCCTATCTCTGTTTTGAGTGTTCTGGCCAGCCCGTAAATGGCAGTTGTCGGCCGTGGATTCACGTCAATAACATATGGTTCTTTACCATACACTATATCTACTCCGATATAACCATTGCATCCCAGAACTTTTGCGGTTCTGGAAGCAACATTGAACAATTCCTGTTCGTATCCTGTCCTGAAAGGCACGATGTTGCCTTTGTAGACTACAGATGAACCCGGTTTATTGCAATTCATTTCAATATGTTGCTTATTCACACTGAGTGGAAGGAATTTTTTGCCACTGATCATGCTTACACTCAGGTGTTCACCTTCAATATATTCGGTAGCGATGAATCCTTCTTCCGTTTTGCTGGAAAAAGCTATCCTCACTCCCTCGGATGCACAACCGAACCTGGGCTTGATAACATATGTGCCTTCAATTCCACTCTCTATCAGACGGGGCACCTTGATGTAACAGGATTGCAGTATCCGGGTGCATTCAAGCTTATCCGCACAAATACTTGCTGACTTCGCAGAGCATCCAAGATTTAATGTATTCATCTCAATGATCTTCGAAAACTCTGCCAGCATTTCGTCAGGACCTATCACAAGCCCTGCATCAGAGCATAGTGCTTCTCTTCCGAGTACCTCTGTAAAGTCTTCTGCACTGGAACTGACTGCTCTACCGTTCTGGAGTACGGGTCCCGCTGAAAGATACGTGACATCATGCCCCGTTCTTGAGAAACTGTCTACCAGTGTCTTCAGCATGGCTCCTCCTTCATTCAGGAGGGGGCCATCAACCCCTGTTCCTACCGCATACTCTGCCAGCAGTATCTTCATGTTCAATGCAAGTGCATTATTTGATATATCATTTGCTATTGTTTATTGCAGTTGGCACAATTGTTTAAAAATAAATATATAGTATCAAGTGAATTACACGTCAGGGATGAACATGGAATTGGACATTGATAATCCGTTTGTACAAGCACTGGCAGTTTCTACTGTAATGGCGCTCTTTATGATAAGTGTGGCACTTGGCATCATGGATATGGCATCCAGCAAGACCACGCCTGTTCCGATGGCCATCCGGTTGTTTATCTTTGCCATCATCTTCATTGCCGGCTCTGTCTTTTTTGAAAATCGCGGGGCAGACTATATAGGTTCCATGGCAGGAGGGGCCATTGCGTCTTTTATCGCTACCTTCTCAGCGACTGCGTTTCTAACGGGCCTGGTGCATGCGTGGAATGGAGGCATCCATACGCTCTGGTGGGAACAGATACTATCGGCACTCGCGGTCTGCATGGTTGCCAGCATGTTCATAATCAGGTTTTTGCAACATAAGTTGCAATCATCTTATTAACTTCGGTGACATATCTTTTATGGGTGTCATTGGGTGTTACCACTAAAAACCTTGGCCTGATGGGAAATCTATTTATAGAACTTCAAACAATGGTTAACTCAAATGCGCATAACTGTGCATTAAATAGCGGAGATATTGAGATGGATAAAGGATCTGAGAATTGTGATGACCCTGGTTCAGAGGCAACAAGTGCTGAAAACCAGCAGGAGGATGAAACTGCACAGCTTCGTGAGAAATTATTGAGACTCACCGCGGAATTTGATAATTTCAGGAAACGAAGCGTAAGGGAAAGAGAAGAGTACCGCAAGTTTGCAGTTGAACAAATCATCACAGAATTGCTAGAGGTATATGACAACTTCGAGCGTGCACTAGCATCTGCAAAACAGACCGATAATGTGGAATCCGTCGTCAAGGGTGTGGATATGGTATTCAGGCAGTTTGCCTCTATACTCGAGAAGGAAGGCCTCCAGCAGATAGAATGCCATGGCGCTGAATTCGACCCTCATCTTCATGAGGCTATTATGCACGTTGAGCATCCTGAGCATAAAGATAATACTATCTTGAATGTGTGTAAGCCCGGATATTACCTGCACTCAAAAGTGATCAGGCCGGCAATGGTTACGGTTTCAAAGAAACCGGACACTGATGAGTAACAGTACTTTCGGATGCAAGGATTGCTGTCATATAAAATAAGAACATAATTGTAACTATAAATAATCGATAAAGAGGTATATTATGGGAAAGATTTTGGGAATCGACCTTGGAACTACAAATTCCTGCATGGCTGTCATCGAGGGTGGAGAACCTACTGTTATTCCAAACGCAGAGGGTGGAAGGACTACACCGTCGGTAGTCGCGTTTTCCAAGAAGGGGGAGAAACTGGTAGGACAAGTTGCAAAGAGACAGCTTATCACAAACTCAGAGAACAGTGTGAGCTCTATTAAGAGGCACATAGGCGAAGCTAATTACAAAGTGACACTCGGCGGTAAGGACTACACTCCACAGGAAATCTCTGCAATGATCCTGCGTAAACTGAAGGACGATGCAGAAGCCTACCTTGGTGAAACCATCAACGATGCTGTCATCACTGTACCAGCTTATTTCGATGACTCTCAGAGGCAGGCTACAAAGGATGCCGGAGCCATTGCAGGCTTTAATGTAAAAAGAATCATTAACGAGCCGACTGCAGCTTCCCTTGCCTACGGTCTCGATAAGGAAGCAGGCGAGCATAAAATAATGGTTTATGACCTCGGAGGAGGTACATTCGATGTATCTGTCCTTGAATTGGGAGAAGGAGTGTTCGAGGTACTTTCCACAAGTGGTGATACCCACCTTGGAGGGGACGACTTTGACCAGAGGATTGTAAATCACATTGTCAGTGAGTTCAAAAAGAACGAGGGCATTGATCTTTCCAAAGATAAGGCTGCATTGCAACGTTTGAAAGATGCGGCAGAGAAAGCCAAGATCGAGCTATCCAGCGTCACTTCCACAAACATCAACATGCCATTTATCACAGCTGACTCCAACGGGCAGCCAAAGCATATAGATATGGACCTCACAAGGGCCCAGTTCGAGAAGATGATAAGTGATCTGCTTGACAAGACCCTCGTAGCTGTTAACAGGGCAATGGACGATGCAAAGCTTAAGCCTAACGACCTTGAGAAGGTATTGCTCATCGGCGGTTCTACAAGGATACCTGCGGTAACCGAGCTTGTTCGCAAGGCCACAGGTAAAGATCCATATAAGAATATCAATCCGGATGAAGCTGTAGCAGTTGGTGCGGCAGTGCAGGCAGGAGTTCTCGGCGGAGAGATCCACGATGTGCTATTGCTTGACGTTACACCACTGACCCTGGGTATTGAGACCCTGGGTGGAGTTGCGACACCCCTTATCGAAAGGAATACGACTATCCCTACAAGGAAAAGCCAGGTATTCTCTACGGCTGCTGATAGCCAGCCTTCCGTGGAGATCCATGTGCTGCAGGGTGAGAGGGGAATTGCTTCTGCCAACAAGACTCTTGGAAGGTTCATGCTTGACGGCATTCCACCAGCTCCAAGGGGTCTGCCACAGATAGAGGTTACTTTCGACATAGACGCAAACGGTATCCTGCATGTGACTGCAAAAGACCTTGGGACAGGCAAGAAACAGTCTATATCCATCCAGAAGCCCGGAGGACTTTCCGAGGAAGAGATTGACCGGATGGTCAAAGATGCGGAGCTCCATGCTGAGGAGGACAAGAAACGCAAGGAAGAGGTGGATGTAAGGAATACCGCCGAATCCCTGATAAATGCTGCAGAGAAGGCCGTCAAGGAAGCAGGGGATATTGCCACAGATGAGCAGAAGTCCAAGGTAGAGGCAGCTATTGCTGACCTGAAGACCGAACTTGAAGGCGACAACATTGAAGCTATCGGATCCAAGACCGAGGAGCTCCAGACTGCTGTGTATGACATATCTGCTGCAATGTACAAAAAGGCACAGGAAGAGGCAGCTGCTGCTGGCTCCCCTGAAGGGGAAGCGGGTCCGGAGAGTTCTCCTGATGAGAATATTGTGGATGCCGACTACGAAGTGGTCGATGAGGATAAAAAGTAACGCCATAGATAACTTCATGTAAGATACTGCGCTCAACAGTATCTTGCATTTTTAATGTTTATTCAGCCTAGTTAATCCACAGGAATCACTTATGTCCACTACACGCGATTATTACGAGATACTTGGTGTATCGAAAGAATCAACGGAAGCTGAGATTAAAAAAGAGTACAGAAAGCTTGCGATGAAGTATCACCCGGATAAGAATAAGGATTCTGATGCTGAAGAGAAGTTCAAGGAAATATCTGAAGCTTATGCAGTACTTTCCGATCCTGAGAAGAAGGAACAGTACGACCGCTTCGGCCATGCAGGTATCGATAGTCGCTATACCCAGGAGGATATTTTCAGGAACGCTGACTTCGGAGGTTTTGAGGATCTTGGTGACATTCTTGGAAGCATATTCGGTGGCGGATTCGGAGGGTTCGGGGGATTTGGCGGACAGCAGCAGCGCCGCGGTCCTGTCAGGGGTTCAGATCTGCGCTATGACTTGAACATAACACTCGAGCAGGCTGCAAACGGAGTGGAAACTACTATTAATGTGCCCCGGGCAGAGGTATGTGAAACTTGTAAGGGGACCGGCGCCAAGCCAGGTACAAGTCCTAAAACCTGTTCCAATTGTCGTGGAGCCGGTCAGGTCACTCATGCCAGAGATACTCCGTTTGGACGTTTCATGTCAACAAGCACCTGTAATGTATGCCGTGGTGCCGGTCAGATAATCGAAGACCCGTGTCCTGCGTGCAGAGGTACTGGCAAACAGAAGAAGGTCCGCAAGATCTCCGTTAAAGTTCCTAAGGGTGCAGATACCGGATTGCGATTGAAGATCAGCAAAGAAGGCGAGCAAGGTAGCCCCGGAGCTCCCCCAGGAGATCTGTATGTGGTTCTTCATGTTGAATCGCATCAGTTATTTGAGCGCGCAGGTGATGATATATTGTATGAGCTACCCATAACTTTTACCCAGGCAGCACTGGGAGCTGATGTTATGGTGCCGACACTCCACGGTAACGTCAAGATGAGTATCAAGCCCGGGACTCAGACACATTCTATCCTGCGGCTTAAAGGAAAGGGAATGCCATACCTTCACGGACGTGGCCAGGGTGACCAGCTTGTAAGGGTTATTATCAAGACACCCACAAGCCTCACGGAAGAGCAAAAAGAACTGCTCAGGAAACTCAATCTCTCGGAAGAGGGAACAAAGACAAAGAATCCGAAAGGTGGAAAAGGTATCTTTGATAAAGTAAAAGAAGCCTTTGATACATAATCACCTTTCTTTTTTAATCCCTAGGGTAAACTTTAAAAAGCACTGATCGCAATAAGCCTTCTTTACGTTTATCGTTATCAATAAATGTTTTACGAAGGAATTTCATGAAAATTGTGATAATCGGTGCCGGTGAAGTCGGCTACCATGTTGCTAAAGCCCTTAACCAGGCAAATGATGTTATTGTTATCGATCAGAATGAAGAGGCCTGCCGCCGTGCAGATGAACTGGATGTTCAAGTGATACAGGGTAACGGTGCAAATGTATCCATTCTCAGCAAGGCTCTGGAAGGTGCAGATCTACTGGCAGCAGTTACAGGTTCTGATGAAGTGAATATCGTTGCCTGCATGGCATCAAAACTAGTGTCCAGGGATAAGGATAAGCTAAAGACGGTGGCAAGGGTAAGCAATCCGGACTATATTGATAAACCGGTAGCAAAACGCACAAGGGTGGGAATCGATACTATGATCTGCCCGGAACTTACACTAGCCTCTGAAATAGCAGAGATCCTTTCGATACCATATGCCATAGGCGCTGAATATTTTGCAGATGGCAAGGTGGAAATGATGGAGTTTGCAGTTTCTGACCGTAGTCCGCTTGTGGGGAAAGAACTGCAGGAACTCAATCTGGCCAATTGTTGTATAGTCAGTGCGCTTTTCAGGGAGTCAGAAGTTATCATACCTCACGGTAAGGATAAGATACAAAAGAACGATCATATCGTGGTAATCGGCAAGCCCGCTGCCATAAAAGAAGTCCGCGACATGTTTGGTGAAAAGGCGGGAACACGCAGTAAGATCATGATCATTGGCGGTGGTATTGTAGGCTTTTATCTCGCCAAAGTAATTTCCAATGGCGAGTTTGATCTAAAAGTGATCGAAACCAGCCGGGAGCGGTCTGAGCAGATAGCTGAAGAACTTCCTGGTGTGCTTGTACTTAACGGGGACGGCACCGACATCAACCTTCTCAAAGAGGAAGGAGTTGCTGACATGGATGTTGTCATAGCTGTTACCAACAGTGACGAAAAGAACCTGCTATGTGCTCTCCTTGCCAAGCAACTTGGGGGCAAGAAGGTTATAGCCAGAGCGGATCGCTCTGATTATGTCTCACTGTTCGAAATGGTAGGCGTGGACAGTGCAGTCAGTCCAAGACAGGCAACTGTCAGTGAAATACTTAAACTGACATTTGGAAAGGGAATTGAGTCTGTCACAACCATTGAAGGTGAAAAGGCTGAGATCGTAGAATATACTACCTCAAAGAAGTCAAAGATAGTTGGCAAACCGTTGAAAAACGTGAAATTTCCCCCGGGTGCTATTGTAAGCATGGTTGTCCATAAGGGCAATACAGTGGTTCCTCGTGGAGAATATGTTATAGAGGAAGGCGACAGGGTCGTTGTGTTCGCTCTGCAGTCAGCACATACGGAAGTTGAACACTTTTTTCATTGACTTAGCGGAGCATCCAGGTGAACACGTCAATAATCTTCAATGTATTGGGAGGCCTTCTTCGGTTCCTTGGCCTTGTGATGGTCATACCTTTACTCGTAGCTGTTTATTACAGTGATCCTTTGCTGCCTTTTGCAGCGGCTGTGGTCATCACGGGAAGCCTGGGTATTCTACTCTCCAGGCGCTACGGGGCAGAGGGTGAATGGAAGATAAAAGAAGGATTTGCCATAGTAGCTTTTGGATGGCTATCTGTAGCTATTTTTGGTGCTATCCCTTATCTGTTTGATGGAATAAGTCCTATAAATGCCTTTTTTGAATCAATGTCCGGTTTCACAACTACCGGAGCAACAATCCTTCAGGATATAGAATCCCATTCAAAGAGTATACTTTTCTGGCGTAGCATGACCCAATGGCTTGGAGGAATGGGCATCATCATGATATTCATTGCCATCCTTCCGAAGCTTGGAGTTGCAGGAAGGCAGCTATTCCGTGCAGAAGCGCCGGGTCCGACCGAAGATAAGCTAAAGCCGAGGATAAGAGGGACTGCAAGGATACTCTGGACGGTTTATGTGTTCATTTCTGTTATCGAAGTGGTACTACTGAAACTTGCGGGAATGTCACTTTATGATGCTGTGACACATACTTTCACAACAATGTCCACAGGCGGCTTTTCTCCATATGGGACCGGTATAGCCGAATTCAACAGCCCCCTGATAGAAGGGATTATAGTTGTCTTCATGTTCATTGCAGGGGCAAACTTTGCCCTGCACTATCAGGTTTTGTATGTAGATCATAACAGTTTCATAAAGGACAATGAGTTCAAGTTCTATACCGCTATTATACTCATAGCGACCACCATTTTAACATTCTCTTTATGGAGAGACATGGGCCAGTCTGTCGAGACTGCCTTCAGATACGCTATATTCCAGGTCCTTTCCATAATCACCACAACAGGCTACGCCTCTGCGGATTTTGATATATGGAGTGACTCTGCAAGGATCGTGTTGATGGCTCTTATGTTTATAGGCGGATGTGCGGGATCTACTGCAGGCGGAGTAAAAGTTGTCCGGATCCTGCTCTTATTGAAATATGGGCGAAATGTCCTTTTTAAATCCCTGCACCCCAAAGCCATAAAACCTGTGAAATACAACGGTAAAGCTGTGCCGGAAAGTATTATGCATTCCATTGTATCCTTTGTTGTCATCTACATGATGATATTTGCGATATCGACGGGAATTCTGGCTTTAATGGGAATGGACCTGATAAGTTCCATCACTGCATCTATTGCAACATTGGGCAACATAGGCCCTGGCTTCAATGCTGTCGGCCCGATGGCTAACTTTGATGTTGTCCCGGACTTGGGAAAACTCCTGCTGATAGCCAATATGTGGATAGGCAGGCTTGAGGTCTTCACAGTAATAGTGATGCTGACACCCGAGTTCTGGAAAAGATGAACTGCAGATGCTAATTTAAGTAAAAATCATGTTGTCGGCAGTATTCTGCCGATCAACGTTCAAAGTCCAGTTCGTATTTGACTACGTTCTTGAACAATACTCTCAGGTCCCATAGAAGTTTCTTGTTCGCTTTGAAAAGAGCATAAAGCAGATCCAAGAGGCTCATACTAGAGAAATTGACATCCTCAAGTGAGTGTGCAAGAGAGTCGATTTCCTTATCAGAAAAATCGACGAAAATATCTTTGACTATCAGACTATTGTCGATATCCATGCCTATTTTATGGCGCCACTTCTTTTCATAGAGTCCCAGTGTTGCTGTTGAAACATCGTTCTTTGAGATTGCTTCAAATGCAACCTCTCCTGCCATCTTGCCGGCTTCCATGGCGTTAATTATACCACCACCCGTAATGGGGTCAGACTGTCTCGCTGCATCTCCCACAAGCATCAGGCCGTTGGCAATGGTTCTTTCAATACTGCCACTTACTGGTACTCCACCTACATCAATCTCAAGTATTTTTGCATCAGGATACTTTTTCCCGACAAATTCCTTCAGGTAATCGATTGCGTGTTTCTTTCCGGATTTACTCCCCAAGATGCCGATACCTACATTAGCGAGACCTTGTCCTTTTGGGAACACCCATATATACCCGCTGGGAGCTATCTCGTTGCCCAGGTAGAAATAACAGTAGTTCTGGTCAATAGCCGTGCCACTCATCAGGAACTGGGCGCATGTCTCGATATCTCTCGGTTTCAGTGATGTGTCGATACCTGCCCATCTTCCTACTTTTGATTCAATACCATCTGCACCAATAACCACCTTTGAACGGATTTGCTTCTCCTCTCCGAGGTGCATCAGTTTGACGCCTTTTACAAAACCATCTTCTATGATGAGGCCTGTCGCCCGCGTCTTGACCATGATATCAGCGCCTGCTTTTGCGCTTTCGCAGGCAAGTGCCCGGTCAAAGAGCTTACGTTCCAGAACGTAGCCGACTTCTCCTCCTGCAATTTCCTCTGCCATCTCTATCATGGAGCCGTCAGGTGAAAAGATCCGCGAACCTTTTACGTCGGCACATATCCAGCGGTGGTCAGGTTCAATATGCTTTCGCAACCATACCTTACTGACTCCCTCTGCACACCTTACAGGATCTCCTATTTCTTGCCTTTTCTCTATCATGAGTACACTAAGGCCTTTCTCAGCTGCAGTTTTGGCAGCAATGGATCCCCCTGGTCCTGCTCCGATCACAATGATATCGTACTGGTCTTTCATCTGGACACCTCAATGGCTCCTACCGGACATATCTTGGCGCACATACCGCAGCTTGTGCAGTTGTCATCCGCTTCGATCCAAGTTTCGACCAATTCAAGCGCACCGGGAGGACACACACTTACACATGCACCACAGTATCCGCATTTGAATTTATTCACCTTGATGGCCATTTATTATCACCTGTATTAATGTAACGTTTTTCATAATATGAATAATATATAAAATATCTTCCGGCATAAATCCGGGATATCGCATGAGTTTATCCTATATAGCGGAAGGGTTACAAATACTTTACATTACTGCAACAGTTCAAGCCGGGCTCTGGATTTGCCGTTTCCTTCCATCTCGAATTTGCTATCGACATAGACTTTTGACAGGCCATGCCCATGAAGCATGATCTCTATTAGGTCATGAGGTTCGTCTATATCGGTGCTCAGCAGGAATGAATCAAATATATGGGTAGATTGCTTCATTTCTTCTGCTATCCTGCAGTGGTTGAGGAAGCTAGAGTTATAATAACTGACATAGAATTTTCGTGGGTTCCTGATAAAGAGGACATTCGTCCCTCCTCCTTTCCCCGGAACGATTACCAGATCCTTATCGGTTGATGTTATCTCTTTTATATGCCCGGGTGATACCAGAGGCAGATCTGCCATTATGATCAGTACAGGTTCACTGATGGTCTCGAGATATTGGTTAATGGCTTCATTAAGATCGTGTTCACTGAAAAGGATGTTCGCTCCAAGGTCATTCGGAACACCGTTGCTTGGAGTTGTAAGTATATCGATATCGCTGATGCCTGCTCCTCGCAGGCTCCCGACAACATCCCTCAGCATAAGTTCCACAAAATGTTCCCGCTCCCTGACAGATAATGCGGGAGAAAGCCTGGATTTTGCATTCTTCTTTTTATAGGGGATGAGTGCTTTCATCTGCATTCCTCATAAACGGCATTCCTTCTTTTTGGGGTCCTTCCGCTTTCCCGGATGATCCATTCAAGCTCACTTGCAGGAGTATATTCTCCGTTGCTGCCTCCGGATGCGGTAGTTATGTGATCTTCCATGAGGGTTCCTCCGAGATCATTGGCACCGCTAAATAGTGCAACCTGTGCAAGCTTTGTGCCTAATTTCACCCAAGGGGCCTGTATATTCTCAATATGAGTGTTAAGTATGATCCTGGAAATAGCAAACAGCTGGAGGTCTTCAATACCGCCGGTCATGTACTGGCCTCTTTCCATCATGCTCTCTCCTGTCCTGTTATTGTAAGGCATGAAGGGCATAGGTATGAACTCTGTGAACTCTCCGGTCTGTTCCTGTATGTCACGTATCAGGAAAATATGCTCCAGTCTTTCTCTGATAGTTTCGACGTGACCGTACATGATGGTTGCGTTGGTGCGCAGGCCAATTCCATGCGCCGTTGTGATGGTTTCCACCCATTGGCTTGTGCTCAGTTTTCCAGGGCATATTATATTACGCACCCGGTCCACAAGGATTTCAGCAGAAGTGCCTGTAAGCGTGCCAAGTCCGCTCTCTTTCAAAAGTATCAATGCTTCTTCAACAGACATTCCTGCCTGGCCTGCAGAATAGAACACTTCCATAGGAGAAAGGCCATGAATGTTCATTCCCGGATACTCTGAGCTGATAGCTTCAAAAACGTCAAGGTAATAGTCAAGTGTAAGGTCCGGATTGTATCCTCCCTGCACGCATACCTCTACGGCACCTGTATCATGTGCAAGTTTCACTTCCCGGAGCACCTCATCTCTGGAAAGGATATAGCCTTCGCTCTGCTGGAAAGCACAGAATCCGCAGTTACCGATGCATCGATTTGTCAGGTAGATGTTCCTGTTGACCACATAAGTTACAGTGTCACCTACTGCATCATATCGTAGGTCATTAGCAAAATTGCAGAGGTCAAACGGGTTTGCATCCAGCAGTCTCAGAGCATCCTCATACCCGACTTCTCCGCGGCGGGCATTCTCCATAATATCATCAGGTAGCAAAGTATTCCTCATGCAGTCTTTATATTCACTTTTCCAGGGCTGGCTGCATCGAACATTTTAGTGTAGATCGTATTCCTTTGCTTTGGCTGCCTTCCCGCAGTACGGATAAACCACTCAAACTCCTGTGCTGACATAAATTCTCCATTGGTCGATCCTGCAGAACGGGATATTTTCTCTTCCATGAGGGTTCCGCCAAGGTCATTGGCACCGCAGAACAAGGCTACCTGGGAAAGTTTCTTGCCTAATTTCACCCAGCTTGACTGGATATTTCTCACATGGGTGTTAAGGATTATACGGGCAAGAGCATACATTTTCAGGTCTTCCATACCGGGAGTGACGTATCTCCCTGACTTTAACATGTCCTCACCTATTTTATTATTGTAAGGCATGAAAGGTAAAGGCACAAACTCTGTGAATCCACCGGTCTGTTGCTGTATGTCTCTGATAAGTATCATGTGCTCTATCCTTTCTTCCATAGTCTCGATATGCCCGTACATCATGGTGGCGGTGGTTGGTATGCCGGTCCTGTGAGCTTTTGTTATTACATCAATCCACTCTGCAGTATTGAGTTTGCCAGGGCATATTATTTTCCTTACTCTGTCCGAAAGGATTTCTGCCGCGGTTCCTGGCATCGAGTCAAGGCCAGCCTTCTTCAGTTCAAGCAGAACATCATCAATTTCCATGCTGCTCTGTTTTGCGGCATGGTATACTTCCATGGGCGAAAAGGCATGTGTACTTATGTGAGGGAATCCTTCCTTCACGGATTCAATAATATTGATATAATAATCAAGGTCCACATCCAGAAGCAGTCCTCCCTGGATGCACACTTCAGTGGCTCCGAGCCTGTCTGCTTCTTCGACTTTCTCCAGTATCTGTTCAGTACTGAGGATGTAGCCGGAATTATCCTTAAAAGCACAGAATCCGCAGTTACCAATGCATTTATTGGTGAAATTGATATTACGGTTCACAATATAGGTAACGATATCTCCGGCGGTCTCATAACGTAATCTGTCGGCAAGTTCAAAGAGCTCGAAAGGATGTGCCTGTAAAAGGGAGAGTGCTTCTTCCTTAGTAGTTCTTCCCACAAGAGCATTTTCAATTATATCGTCACTGAAAGTAGGTTTCATGTAGTTCTCCGGTGTGTGCCATGTTCAGGTCAGACACAATTATTCTAATTTATCCCCCTTATACATTACAACACCATTTCAAACTTTTCGGTATCCTTCTTCATCGGAGAGGGACAGGATAAGGTCTTTTAGCTGGTCGCTGTACCAACCATTCTTTATATATTTTGGATATATCGGCAGCCTTTCCCGAAGCGGAGTGCCTCTTACCATCTGCATCAATTTTTTAATGTCCGGCCAGTTTGCTTCCGGGTTGATCCAGTCGATAGTTGTCGGGGATATTCCTCCAAGATCGCATGCTCCGCACTGCATAAGGATGTAAGGATCTGTAAGATTGGGTGCTACCTGTATGATAACATCCTGCGGAAGGATCTCACTTGCTATCAGCACCGTCTGCATCATTTCCTCGTCACTTGGTGAGGGATAGTCTGCCATCGGCGTATTGGCTTTGGGCATAAAGTTCTGAATGATCACTTCCTGAATATGCCCATGCTTTTCGTGCAGTTCTGCTATTGATTGCAGGGAATTTATCCTGTCGTCCAGTGTTTCCCCGATCCCGACAAGTATGCCCGTGGTAAAAGGGATCCGCAGCTCCCCCGCATAGCTTATTGTCTTTAGCCTGGTTGTGGGATCCTTACCCGGACTGTTATTGTGTGCACTCAGGTCTGCAGTGGTTTCAAGCATGAGTCCCATACTTGCATTTAAAGGCTTGAGGGTCTCAAGCTCAGTATAGTTGAGGACTCCGGCGTTGGTATGGGGTAGAAGGCCGATGTCAATTGCAGTCCTGCACAGGTCGGATACATACTCGAGGGTAGAAGAAAAACCAGTCTCTGAAAGCAATTCCCTGTATCCGGGCACTTCTTCCGCATATTCCCCGAAAGTAAAGAGTACCTCTGTGCATCCTGCTTTTTTTCCATCCGTAAGCAGGGAAATGACCTCTTCCCTGGTCATCAGTTTGGATTCGGGGTCATCCGGGCTGCGTCTGAAAGTGCAATATCCACATTCATTTCTGCAGATATTGGTAACCGGTACGAAGACATTGCGGCAAAAAGTTACAAATTCGGGCATCTCTAATCAATGAATACAATAACATCTACATAAGTTTAATTGAATGGGCTGTACCCTGTTAACAGCCACATTCTATCTCATTCTTACTCTCCCAATATGTCCTTCATAGTGTTTTCTACGCCAAGGGCCACACCTTCAACCTCTATGCCCCCCTTACCTTTCGCACCATCCCCGACAACGAACAGATTGCTCACAGGTGTCCGGTTCTTCAGATCAGCTCCTGAAGGTGCCCTGTTTACCGGCCATTCGTTAGAATAGGACTGTATAAGGAGCACTTCATATTCCCTTCCGGCAAATATATCCTGCAGATCCTCAAGCCCGAGCCTTATTTCGGTTTCCAGGTCACCGAGGTCTTTCCAGTGGACGCATTGATGTGCCATCGTCAGGTGCTTTCCGGGTGGTGCAAGACTCGGATCTACATTAGTGACCTCATTTATTCCATTTACTCTCTTTGAATATGGTGTGAGGAGGACTCCCCCGTGCCCGATGAGGGGTTTTTCAGATGAAAGGCATATCTTGATTCCGGCAGATGGTTTCAGTTTCTCGGTCATACGAGCATAGTCCTGCAGTTCCTTATCGGAATCAGAGTCCCCAACGAGAGTCGCGGTGGCCACATGTCCTATATCACTGATAACAAGGTCAGCCTTATGCTCTGTACCATCTGCAATCACTCCTGTTGCTTTCCTGCTGATTGTGATTATTTTTGTAACCTCTGAGGATGTGTGTATGATGCCGCCATGTGCACTTATTACTTCAACAAGAGCATCTGTGATGCCCTTACATCCTCCAATGGGTACACCTGAACCGCCATAGCGGTAAAGGTTCTCTATTATCTCAAAGGCCTCTTCGGCAGGCACATCTGCCGATTTGAGGCTCAGAGCCCAGCCAAAAAATGCATCAGATATCCTGTGCGTCCAGTCCTGATCTATGTGTTTCGTACACCACTGTGCAAATGATATTCTTTTCGGAGGATTCTTCCGGGTGGTTATTACATAAAAGATAAGTTTTAGACGGTTTATCAGGGAAAAAGGCACTCTAAAGTCCTCGAAAAGAAGGTCCTTATGACCAAATTTGTAGTCTCCATCTCCTCTTTTGCGGGGTATCCTTATCATGGCGGAAGGTTTTGAACGGACTATCTCCACATCTGCGCCAACCTCTTTCAATAACCTTGCTAGAGGCCCTGCCGGTCCATGTGGGATCATATGAAGTGCACCCGTAGTCAGCTGGAATCCATGGTATGGTATGTTTGTGAACCTGCCTCCGATGATGGGGAGACGCTCAAATACCTCTACATCGTACCCTTCTCTGGACAATTTAGCTGCGCTCAGTAACCCTCCAAGTCCGGCGCCGATTACAATTACTTTCATTTTATCCCTCTATTGCCTTAACAGGACAGTAAGCTGCACAAACACCGCATCCAACGCATTTTTCACCAATTATTGCACTACCTTTCACCAGAATGGCATCAAATTTGCAAAATGTGGCACATTGGCCGCACCCTACGCAGTTCTCGTTCACTTTCATGGTCTTCACCGTTTTTTCTTTTATTAAATAACTCAATTGTAAAAAGTGTTATTGTCTATACTTGTTTATGTCGGGTTTGCCTGGGAAGAGCATTCTTTGCCTTTAGAGTTGTAGAAAAGGTCAGAATTACGTATTTACTTTTGCATCTCTTTATTTCTTTCATTTTAAGCACAAAAACAGAAAAATATATTATTAACATTGGGTATTTAATCTCTATGGATGAGGTAGATATTGCTATATTAGAACGTCTCTCCGAGAACTGCCGAATGCACAGCACTGTGATAGCGAATGATCTTGGTGTGGCTACTTCCACTGTGCATAAAAGAATAGATAAGCTTCACAGCTCAGGGATCATTAAAGAATTCACCATCAGGGTAGACCCTGCGGTAGTAGGATTCAATATAACAACTTTTATAGGGATAAATATCGAACCGACAAAAAGGACAAGTGTGATAGAAAGTTTGAAAATTATCGAAGATGTGCTTGAAATCTATGAGCTGCTTGAGCCTTATGATCTGCTTTTAAAAGTGCAGACTTTTGATGTGCACACTCTCAAAGAAAACGTGTTAAACAATATAGCTGGCATAGACGGCATAAAAAAATCATACAGCATCCTGACAACCAAATGCCATAAGGAGCGCTCACTTTCTATACGCAAGAAAGATGTGTGAATCAGATATCATGAATAATCATGATAGTTGCCCGGAACTCATTTATAGTTGTATGTGATACTTTCATTTTGGTGATCAAATGAAAGAAGAAGTGGTCCGGGTAGTGTGTAGAGATAACGGTGAACTTGTCTGCAAGATGGTCAAGGCAGCAACTTATGAATTTACACTTGCTACACGTGCTAAATGGGAAATGGTTATCTGCGATGAGGACGCTGACGTCCGTGCCGGGGAATTCAAAAGGCTGAATATCAAGGAAATCTATCTGGAGCCGGATATGGTTGCTATGCCCTGCACCTTCACTCACCATGCTGTTGTCTCGCTGATGAAAGTGGGCACAAAAGGCGGTGCGAAGCCGGTGGATAACGAGCGAATAATCACTTATGCCTACATCCTGGGCCAGGAGACCGGCGAGGTCAGGAAAGGCGACCTGCTGGCGGTACTCAACATATTTCCAATAATGTTCACCAGGGAAGCCATGACGCCTAAGGAAGTACACGGACCTTAAGGAGGTGGCAGAGTATGAACACCTGTCTTATATGTGGTGATATGCAGGATGCCAGGCATTATGCAGGTTACGATATATGCACTTCATGTGCCGATGTCATGGAAGATGTCATGGGCGAGTATTTTGTAAGGACTATATGGAGAAGCGAGCCAAAGGCTCACGAAGGCTACCTGAGTTACCTTGACCGCACGACCAGATACATCTCGGATTATAAGAAACTCACAAAAAGATCCGGCCAGTACACAATGGATATCAGTAGCAGGATTCCGGATGCCATGCAAAGCAATACCGGCCATCCTTCCAGACAGCGCTACTTTGAGTATATGCAGAAGGTCCTCGACTGGCTTGCAAAGAAGCCTGAGTTTTATCATTATTATTTTAAAGAATACTATGTCTGTCCGTCATGCGGTTCGTCGATATTTGAAAAGTACGTTCGGCATAACATTGGTGAGTGGCTTGTGGTCTCATGTTCTAATTGTGATACTGTGATCAAGAAATACTACTCCCCAAAACAGGCCTGAGTCGCACCTTGTCCGAATCCTGGCAATAACCTTACTTGCCACAAGGTTATTCCCTTTTTCTTTTTTACTCTTCTCTCTGAAAATTGCATGGTGTTGCAGCCTGATTTTGCATTTTCCAACTCTGGTTACAGTTCAAGCACTGCTTTCTGAAAAACCTATTTTTTCGAGAATTAACTTCAGTATTTTACATCGTTCTTTCACTTATTAAATAGGAGAAATGAATGATAAAAATTGCAGCAGAATCTGGAAAGCATCAAAGACAGGGCCAGCGATCTTGAGCGTGTCTATCGGGAAAGGACAGCGCAGATTCCCTCCGATATCATCGAGATATTTCTGGTCCGTGACACACTAGGTACCAGAGTACTCCAAATCATCACTGTCGGGATCAGTCGTGAATCATTGGAAAGAATGCGCTCTTCAAGTGTCAAGCCCGACGGATGTGCATATATTCGAGGCAGTGAAGACAACACCGACACTGTCGATTTTCGATGTTGTTGTCCATCGGAAACACACATGATTACAGAGGGTTTTATGTTTATATTCTATTCTTATGGCCGTAGTATTCCATATCGGCGTTTCCTCTTTTTTTTCAAGTTGTTTTTTGTAAATACTTCCATAAATATTTCCTTTGTCGGGACGACTTGAAAACGGTCACCATAAAAGTTCGGCTTTTCCGGGAGTGGCTCTTTGAAGCCCTAGAACCTGAATTGCCACAATTTAAATATGATGAATTATTATCAAGTAGTAGTCAACTCGGTCTATTGAAAAATATGTCAACAGATATGTTTTGTTTCATTAAGGTTGTCAATATACGCATATAGAAAAAATCACACGGAAGGTGTTTTATACCTATAATATCTCTACGTAATAACTATCAGGAGAATCGTTATGTCTGGAATAATCGATATAAGTAACATAATATACAGTTACATACCGGTTGCAATCATCCTTGTTGTAGCACTCATGATGCCTCCTCTGACTATGTTCCTTGTTAAATCTTTAAGTCCAAGGAGCAAAGCGGCGGCAAAATACGATACCTACGAGGCTGGTTCCGTTCCTATCGGGGATGCAAGGATACAGTTCAATGTCGAATATTATCTTTATGCAATTGCTTTTGTTTTATTTGATATAGAAGTCCTGTTCCTTTATCCGTGGGCCATGATCTTCCAGGGTCACGGAATCACTGAGATAGCAACCGTTGAAATGCTGGTCTTTATTTTTGTAGTATTGTTTGGTTATGTGTACCTGTTGAAGAAGGAGGCACTCAAGTGGCAGTAGAGCAATCCGATTATGAGGAAGTCCCCGGTGTAATACTGACTGACCGTAACGCGATCAGCGACTTCCTGAAGACTACTAAGGCTCAGGATGTTCTCAACTGGGGCAGGAAGAATTCACTATGGTTCATGGTGAACGCAATGGGATGCTGTGGTGTAGAGTTGCTCTCCACAGGTATGGCACATTATGATACCGATCGCTTTGGTATAATCCCAAGGAACTCTCCAAGGCATGCAGATGTGCTCATTATCAGCGGGTATGTAACTAAGAAATATCTGCCAGCATTGAAGAAGATATGGGACCAGATGCCTTCACCAAAATGGGTCATAGCCTTTGGGGATTGTGCCATCAGTGGAGGCCCTTTCTACGAATCTTACAGCACCCGGCAGAATGTAGACGAGATCTTCCCGGTCGATGTTTTCGTGCCAGGTTGTCCTCCAAGGTGTGAAGCCTTGATCCAGGCGTTCTTTGAGCTGCAGAAAAAGATCGAAGCAAAGCAGGATAGAGGCACGGAGTATTGAGGTGATTCAATGGATGCTAATACAATGATAGATTCACTTTCAACCCAGTTCCCGGATGCTATCTATGATACAAAAGTGGAATCCAAGATAAGGATCATTGCCAAGGTAAAGCCTGAAATCGTAACGGATGTATGCAAATATCTTAAGGAAAACCTGTCTTTCGGGCATCTTTGCTGTGAATTCGGCGTTGATTACCCCGGCAGGAATGAGATTGAAGTTGTATACATTATAGGCTCTTATGATCATTCGGTAGTACTTACCCTAAAGGCAATCCTTCCAAGAGACAATCCAGAGATAGAGTCTGTTGTACCTGTCTTCTGGAATGCCAACTGGTATGAGAGAGAGACATACGAACTGTTCGGTGTGAAGTACCTTAATCACCCGGACCTGAAGCCTCTTGTGCTTCCGGAAGATATGCTTGGCGAATGGCCTCTCAGGAAAGACTATAAAGGCTTCCCAAATAAAGCAGCTAAGAACCTGGTGTGAGGATTTATTATGGACGAAAAAGTTGGACCTTCTGAAATGATAGTACACCTTGGACCGCAGCACCCCATGATGCCTGGGCCATTCAGGCTTAACGCTAAACTGAGGGGTGAGACGGTTGTGGATTCTGAGGTGGAGATGGGCTGGATCCATAAAGGGATCGAAAAGATACTTGAAAACAAGACATACCTCCAGGGCATAACAATTGTTGACAGGATATGCTACCTTGCGGCATTAACTAACGAGGAAGCGTACGTTGGATGTGTTGAGAAACTTGCAGGTATCGAAGTACCTCCGAGAGCACAGTATATTCGTGTTATAATGGAAGAGCTTTCCAGGATACAGAGTCATCTGCTCGGCATGGGAGAGTATGCTTCCTTTGTTGGTTTTGTGAGCATGTTCATGTACACGATCAGGGACCGAGAAGATGTAATGACTTTGATGGACTCTGTTACCGGGGCACGTGTAACACATAGTTTCCTGCGCTTTGGCGGTGTGAAGGACGACCTGCCCGAAGGGTTCAAGGATGATGTGAAGCGTGTTTTCGCGAGCCTGAGGAAAGCTGTCGATTCCTACGAAGAATTGTATAGTTCGGATGAGATTTACAAATCAAGGACAGTGGGTATCGGTGTGCTTACTGCGGAAGTGGCAAAGGATATCGGAGTTTCCGGTCCGCCTCTAAGAGCAACAGGGGTTGCTTTTGACATACGCAGGGATGAACCCTATCTTGTATATCCTGACCTGGATTTCAAGGTATGCGTTCAGAAAGCTGGTGATGTCTACGCAAGAGTGCAGGTACGTCTCGATGAGATGCGTGAGAGCATGTACATCATTGAACAGTGCCTTGATCAGATTCCCGATGGACCCTTATTCCCGGAGGGAACAGCCTATGGCCGCAGGACACCGGTTATGAGAGTGCCTGCCGGAGAGGTGTTTCACCGTGTGGAGGATCCAAGAGGCGAAATGGGATTCTACATGATATCTGACGGTTCTGACAAACCTTACCGGGTGAAGATCAGAGGTCCGGTATACCCCACTTTACAGGGACTGCCCCCTCTGATCAAGGGAGTCAAGGTCGCCGACATCGTGGCAATTGCCGGAAGTATGGACACATGTACAAGTGAGGTTGACAGGTGAGCACTATGGAATTACCGGAAATCCTATTCAATCCTCTTGTAAGAGGTATTATCGGCATTTGCCTGATGAGTGCCATATTCCTTGGTGCTATGGCCGCTGTCTGGTTCGAGCGTAAATTATCAGCCGACATCCAGCAGAGATATGGTCCGATGAGGACAGGTCCTCACGGATTACTGCAACTGGTGGCAGATGCCATCAAGCTGTTCACTAAAGAAGACATTATACCCAAAAACGCGGACCGTTTGCTTTTCGTTGCAGCACCTATTATGATGATGGGTTCTGTCTTCCTTGTGCTTGTTGCTATTCCTTTTGGCGCGATAATCATCAATGGTAACACTTATCCGATAGCTGCTACCGAGATGGACATCAGCATATTGTACATCGAAGCTGTATCTGCTATCTCCATCATCGGTATCTTCATGGTTGCATATAGTTCCAACAATAAGTATTCCCTTCTTGGTGCATTCAGGAATTTTGCACGTATGATCGGATACGAGGTTCCGCTGGGTATCAGTATCGTCAGTGTCGCTATCATGGCAGGTTCACTGAACATCGTGGAAATAGCGCAGGCTCAGCACCCTCTGTGGTTTGTTTTCAAGCAGCCCATCGGATTTATCGTGTTCTTCATTGCACTTATGGCTGACATGGGACGTCTTCCCTTTGACCAGAACGAGTCCGAGGAAGAGCTCATTGCAGGATGGATCACTGAGTACACTGGTATGAGATTCGGTCTTGGATTCTTTGCAGAATACATCCACCTTATCCTGGGTTCAATGCTTGTTGTGCTGCTTTTCCTTGGCGGCTGGAACTTGCCTGCAGTGTTGACTTCCAACACTATCCTTGGAATAATCCTTCCGACGGTTTTCTTCCTGCTGAAGGTTATTCTGGTGATGTTGTTCATCATAATGCTCAGGTGGGCTGTCCCAAGGTTCAGGATCGACCAGGTAGTAGACATTAGCTGGAAAAAGCTGCTCCCCTTAGCCCTTCTCAACCTGGGATGGGTAATTGCACTTGGACTGCTGGGAGTGTGAAAAAAATGGTTATCAAGAATATCATTAGAGCCGTTAAGAACATCTATTTCGGCCCCACGGTAACAAGGATGTGTCCGGAAGTACCCACAAAACTTTCAGACAGGTTCAGAGGTCTGCAGAAGCTTGATAAAAGCAAATGCATAGGCTGTGGAATATGTGCAAACACATGTCCGAATAATGCTATAAAAATCGTAAAGGCTAGAGTAAGTCCCACAAGTGACAAAAAGAGATGGTTCCCTTCAATAGATATCGGACACTGTCTCTTCTGTGGTCTCTGTATTGACCAGTGTCCTCAAGAGGCATTGGAAAACAGCAAGGTGTACCTGACAGGTATAATCCGCTACGATCACTGTGACCTCCTCTTTACGCCTGATATGCTGGCAAGAGAAGTTGATATCAATGCTGAGAAAGAAGCAGGCAAGGAGGTGAGCAGATGGACACCTCAATAGGCACGATACTACATCTGGCTGTCTTTGCAATACTGGCAATGGCAGCAATCATGTTCTCGTTGTTCGTAGTGACCGCAAAGGATGTTGTCAGAGCGGCACTGTCTTTAGTATTTGCTATGTTCGTCATTGCAGGTCTGTACATCCTGCTCAATGCCCAGTTCCTTGGTGTCGTCCAGGTGCTGGTCTATATAGGAGCTATTGGAGTACTCATACTGTTTGCTGTGATGCTCACGAAAAAGGAGTTTGGTACAGATGCTGAATAAACAGTTTACAATAATGCAGATCATCACTTCAGTATACAGGTACTTCAAGCCACGTATTCTGGGAATGATCGTTGCATTCCTGTTCCTGGCTATTGTGATGGTCTCTGTCATCGGGACCAGCTGGCCCATAGTTGATCAGTTGCCGCAGAACCTGGAAGACCCGAGTAATATTGAAGGTATCGGACTGTTGATATTCACTCAGTTTGTCGTACCTTTTGAGATACTTTCCATCGTGCTGCTTTCAGCAATGATCGGTGCTATCTATATTGCAAAAGGGGAGGCTGGCAAATGATCCCTGTCGAACTCTACATTGGACTTTCTGTTGTCATATTCTCAATAGGCCTTTACGGCTTCATGACACAGCGCAATGGAGTCAGGATGCTGATGTGTGTGGAACTCATGTTAAACTCTGCAAACATCAACCTTGTGGCATTCTCAAGCTACCATGGGAACCTTACGGGACAGGTATTTGTTCTGTATGTGATCGCACTGGCGGCTGCAGAGGCTGTAGTAGGCTTTGCCATACTGATGTCCATCTTTAGAATGAAGGACATGATCGATCTTGATAAAATAAACATCCTGAGGTGGTAAAAAAATGGCAGTAGGCGATTATGCGTTCCTAATACCACTCTTACCCGCACTGGCTTTTGTGCTCACCTTCTTCCTTGGGAAGAAGCTGCCAAATGGCGGTGCGATCATACCTATCGTAGCAATTGCTACATCTTTCGTTATCTCCCTATTGATCACATTAGGCCTGCTTCAGAATCCTGAGCAGGTGATAAACCAGTCAGTTACCTGGTTTGCAATGCTTAACCTCGGAATACTTGTGGACCCGCTTGCTGCGGTCATGCTGACAATGGTTACATTTGTCAGCCTGCTCATCCACATCTATTCAACAGGTTATATGTCACATGACAGAGCCCAATACAGGTACTTTGCAGAGACTTCACTGTTCACGGCTTCAATGCTGAGCCTGATCATTTCAGATAACATCCTGCAGCTCTTCATATCATGGGAACTTGTGGGCCTGTGCTCATACCTGCTTATCGGGTTCTGGTATCAGAAACCTGCAGCTGCAAGTGCAGCCAAGAAGGCTTTCCTGACCACCAGGATAGGCGATGTGATGTTCCTTGCAGGTATCGTTGTGCTTTTCTCTGACCTGTTCCGGTTATACAACGGTTCCATTCCTGAAGGTGTATTCATACTGAAGTTCGATGAGATCTTCAGTCAGATCCCGCAGCTTGCTGCAATGAGTACGCCTGTTCTCGGATTCCAGGTGAACCACTTAACTCTGATAACACTGCTGTTCTTTGGCGGTGCGATCGGTAAGTCCGGGCAGTTCCCCTTGCATGTATGGCTTCCTGATGCAATGGAAGGTCCGACAACAGTTTCGGCCCTCATACACGCTGCGACCATGGTTACAGCTGGTGTCTATCTGGTTGCAAGGACATTTCCTATGTTCATGGCAGCTCCAGACTCACTTATGGTAGTAGCCTACCTGGGTGCTTTCACAGCTATTTTCGCAGCAACCATGGGTCTCGTTATGAACGACATGAAGCGTGTGCTTGCGTATTCCACTATAAGCCAGCTTGGGTACATGATGCTGGGACTTGGTGTGGGTGCGGCCATAGGCGCTGAGGCCGTAGGCATTTCAATGTTCCACCTCATCAACCACGCATTCTTCAAAGCTCTGCTCTTCCTGTGTGCAGGCAGTGTGATCCACGCAGTGGGAACCCACGATATGAGGCAGCTCGGAGGCGTTGCAAAAGTAATGCCGATAACAGCAGCAACGATGATCATTGGAGCCCTGGCACTTGCCGGCATTGGTATCCCGGACACCTCCATTGGTTTCAGTGGCTTTTTCAGTAAGGATGCTATCATAGAGGCAGCATATCTCTTCGGTGAGAATGGTGGTGGCTGGGCGTTGTATGCACTTTCAATTGCAGCAGCCCTGCTGACGTCTATCTATATCTTCAGGTTGATCTTCATGACCTTCTTCGGCAAGCCACGCACTGCATACGGCGGTCATGAGGCCCATGTCTCCATGACTATCCCTCTTTCCATACTTGCGATCCTTGCACTGGTATTCGGTGCTCTTACCATGGAAAGGTTCAACACTTTTGTCAGCGAGACCTTCGTCAACAATTTTGTACATATGGACATCCCGGGGCTTGCAGAACTTGGAGGATACCACCTTGCATCACATGCCGGACATGAGCCACTCATAATACTCTGGCTTCCTGTGATTGTCGGAGTTGCAGGTTTGCTCATTGCCTACCTGATATATGGCCTGAAGGTCGTCAACATGGACAAGCTCGTCTCGAGGAACAACCCCATCTACAAACTCCTCTACAACAGGTACTACCAGAACGCTATCCTCACAAACTTCCTTTCAGTAAAGGTTGTCTATGAGGGACTCGCTTTTGCAGGACGTGCTGTTGACACAGGGTTTGACTGGGTCGTCAACTGGATCGGCGACGTCACTATGGATACAGGTGACGCTCTGCGCCAGCTACAGACGGGCGTTGTACAAAACTATGCAATGGTCGTAATTACAGGAGTAAGCCTCCTCGTAATTCTTATTACAGTGGTCATGGAGGTACTCTGATGTTATTATCACTGATAGTGCTCATACCTCTGATATTCGCAGTATTGACACTACTCACAAAAACAAGAGAACAGGCAAGAGCAATGGCCCTGGTTGCCACTGTATCTGTCCTGTTGCTCACAATATACACGTACTTCAATTTTGATAGTACGACAGCCGCAACGCAATTCGAAGAATTTTACTCATGGGTACCTTCCCTGGGCATAAGCTACCACCTGGGAATTGATGGAATATCCCTTCCATTGATACTTCTCAATGCAATAGTTATGCCGCTGCTCATTCTCTTCACATGGAATGACGACAGGAAAGCACCTAACAGGTTCTATTCCCTCATACTGATAACACAGGGTGCTGTTCTTGGTGTGTTCTGTGCACTGGACTTCTTCCTGTTCTACGTATTCTGGGAACTGACACTTATACCGCTCTTCTTCATGGTGAGTATATGGGGCGGTCCAAAGAAACACTACGCTTCGATCAAGTTCTTCATCTACACCCATGTAGCATCACTTGTAATGCTTCTGGGCATATTCGGCCTGTACTTTGCAGCATGGGAAACAACCGGAACACCGAGCCTTAGCATTCCGCACCTGCTCGCTCAGTTCCAGTTCATAGAATCCGGGATTACAAGGGACCTGATATTCCTTGCACTGCTGTTTGGTTTCATAGTCAAGCTGCCAGTGTTCCCGTTCCATTCCTGGCTACCGGATGCATACACAGAAGCGCCTACCGCAGGAAGCGTGCTCTTTGTACTGCTTAAGATCGGAGGATACGGTATCTTCAAGATAATGCTTCCACTGCTACCATTCACAGCATCACCAAACCTGATGATAACGATAATGGGAGCTCTTGGTGCAGTCAGCATCCTGTATGGCGCTTTCCTTGCGCTCGCGCAGAAGGATCTCAAGAGGATGGTTGCTTACTCAAGCCTTAGCCACATGGGCTATGTCACATTGGGTGCAGCCGGTCTTGTGTCTCTCTCCGTTTCAGGTGCGATGTTCCAGCAGTTTTCCCACGGACTGATCATGAGCATAATGTTCATGTCATGCGGTGTTATCAATAAGGCTACAGGCACAAGGATCATCAACGAGCTTGGAGGTCTTGCACAGAGAATGCCAAAACTGGCTGTCATCATGGTGCTTACATTCATGGCATCACTGGGACTTCCGGGACTAACCGGTTTTATCGCCGAGTTCTCTGTGCTTGCAGGCAGCTTTGTGAACCTGCAGGGCTATGTGGTGATCGCATTGATGGCAATAGTCATAACTGCAGCATACCACCTGTGGGCTCTTCAAAGGGCTATGTTTGGTGTCTACAAAGAAAAACTGGGTAACGTGGTCGATATCAATGGGTACCAGACACTCGCAATGGGTGTTATTGCCATACTGATCTTGTACTTCGGACTCAATCCAAGCCCGGTGCTTGATATGATGTTAACGAATTCAGAACATATAATTGGCCTGATGGCCGGCATGGGGGTGTAAAAAATGGATCTTATGCTTTTTGCACCTGAAATAACGATGGTTGCCACAGGCCTGGCTGTACTGCTCATAGGCCTGTTCCTTCCTGTAGACTCCAAGAAGGTACTGGGTTACCTTGCAAGTCTTGGTATCATTGCAGCGCTATACTTAACTATAGTAAGCCTTGGAACAAATACACTGGCCTTCTACGATACGTTATCTGTTGACGCTCTCTCACAGTTCTTCAAGATAGTGTTCCTTGTAGTGGCTCTGCTCTTTTCCATAGCATCCATCAAGTACACCGAAGGTAGTGCTCATGTAGAGGAATTCTATGTGCTGGCCATATTTGCCACTATAGGGATGATGCTAGTGGCATCCGCCAATGACCTTATGGTGCTTTTCGTGGCATTTGAGCTTGCAAGTATCTCAACCTACGCACTCGCAGGCTTTGAGAAGAAGAACCCGCAGTCTCTTGAAGCTGCAATGAAGTACTTCCTTATAGGTTCCCTCTCAGGTGCATTGATGCTCTTTGGTATCACCTTCCTCTATGGTGTTACGGGAACAACAAGCATACCTGGTATCGCAGACAGTGGAGCAGCTATTGCAGCAAGCCCCATCGGGATCATCGCTGTGGTGCTTCTGATCGCGGGCATGGGTTTCAAGATAGCTCTTGCGCCTTTCCATATGTGGGCACCTGACACATATCAGGGTGCGCCTTCACTTGTATCTGCCCTGCTCGCAGCGGGATCCAAGAAGATGGGTATTGTGGCAGCCTTCAAGGTTTTCATAGTTGCCCTTATAGCACTCCAGGTACAATGGCAGATAGCATTCGCCGTCCTTGCAGTCATAACAATGACACTCGGAAACGTAGCGGCCCTTTCCCAGACAAGTGTCAAGAGAATGCTTGCATACTCTTCACTTGCACAGGCCGGTTACATCACAATGGCATTTGTTGTCCTCACGCCAATGGCACTTGGCGGTGGCATACTCTATGCACTGTCTCACGGCTTCATGAAGGCCGGAGCTTTCATAGCAACAGCTGCTGTCGTCTACATGGTGCTCTCTGAGAACAAGGATACAAAAGATCCGGACCATATTGACAACTTCAAAGGCCTTGGGCAGAGAATGCCTGTCACTGCGCTCTCCATGACGATATTTGTGTTTGCGCTGGCAGGCATACCGCTTACAGCAGGTTACATGAGCAAGTTTGTCTTATTTTCCTCGACCATCCAGGCAGGGTTTGCATGGCTTGCAGTCATAGCTATAATTAACAGTGCCATATCATTGTTCTATTATGCCAAGATCGTGAAATATATGTACTTCCTGCCTACCGAGGGAACAAAAGTATCAGAACCGCTTCCATATACCATTGCCCTTGTTGTGGCTGTAATTGGTGTGCTTGCGATTGGCTTCTGGCCTGAGCCCTTTATCTACTGGGCAATGGAAGCTGGAAAAGTATTACTTGCAGGAGGAATTTAAATGGCAGACTGTGATCTCTGTGGAGTAGCCCTCCCGACACTTATCCCTGTTAAGGTGTACAAACCTAAGTTCGCTCAGTCCTATCCTCAGGGCATGTGGCAGGGTCTTTGCGACCAATGTGTAGGTGCCGCAATAATAGCAAGCGAGGAGCATGCCAGGACCGGCACATGCGGAACTGTCGGTACATGTCAACTGTGTGGCTCCATTGAGCGCCTGTATGATGTACCTATTATCAGGCCCTCTTTTTCCAAGGGTTCAGAGAAGGATACTGCTTATCTCTGTAAGAGATGCCTCACCTCCATAGGGCAGGCCAAAGCAGAATGGGACCACGATAAGGCTACACACTCGCATGAACATATAACAACCAAACATACGGACCACTAAACCAAGTAAAGTAAGACCGGTGTCATACCGGTCTATGATTCTTTTTCTTCATTTCCGGCTTCTTTTTGACGGGTTACTACACTGTTGTTACTATGCGGAAACCATGTTTTGTCATATCAAAACAGTTTACTCGGAGAATAAAACCTCCGCTACTCTAAAAAAAGAATATCGAAAGCGGGCATGGCTCGCTTTCTTGACTTGCTGGAAGTTCTTAAGGATTATTGCTTTTTCCAGCTCTCCATGTCTCTATCTATCTTTTCAATGTCCTCTTCAAGTCTTTCCGGGACTTCTGCCTCAGATCTGCTTTCACTAAAAGCTCTTTTGATATCTGCGGGACTCATATATTGTTTGTCAGGAATATCCTGCAGATCAGAAACTATATTCTCTGAAGCATTATGGCTCCTTGCATAATCAAGAATATCCTTTTTTGCTTTTGGATACTCTATGTCTTCTAGTGCTTCCTGTATTGCAGTTGGATTGCTTCTCAGATTTCACTCCCCCTTTTATGGAATTACCTTTAATACTATGTCTGTAGCGTATAAATAAATACTTGAATTTAATGTCCCAATAAAAATAATACCTATTACTTTGAATATTGCCTGTTGAATGAATTTTAAAACGCTTGATCCAAATTCTTTGCTAATCTCCTCAAAATGCATGTATGCTTTATCGGGAGTGTTCTGCAGATTAGAGATTATACTATCGGAAGCATTGTGTAGTTTAACATAGTCAACAATTGCATGTTTCCTCATTGGATAGTTCATGCCCCTTAATACTTCTTCTATGCAGCTGCATTACTTTTTACATATTCACTTCCCTCTCCTTTAGAGGAATTAAACCCCATTAATAAAATGTGGGTAGATTGCATAAATAACTACTTTTATAAAAAATAAAATATAACATATTTTCTCTGCTAGAGGGTATTGATATCACGTATCGCAGCTAAAAGATTTAAATAAACCTATGACCCTATTTTGTTCCTCTTTCATTTCTTGGAAACTGTTCATCTTCCCTGAAAGACTCCCTGACCGATTCAGACTTTCGCCCTTCATCGAATTCATTTCTGATATCCCTGGAACTCTCATACCTCCTGTCCGAGATCTCTTGCAGATCTGACATCATATCTCCTGCAAAATGATGACTTTTTGCATAGTCTAAAATGTCTTCTTTCCTTTTCGGATAACCTGCATCTCTAAGTGCTGCCTCAATTGCTGCTGGATTTGTTTGCATATTTCACTCCCCTGTTTGAAAGGTGCTACCCCAAATAGTATTGTTGAACACAGGTATAAATATGTACTTGGGTAAATTGTTGAAACACCACCTCTCACTTTCAAGTGTGCAACTATGATTCCTAGATTTGTTTCTTATGGCTGAAATAAAAACAGTAGCATAATTAATACTATGCCAGCTGGGAACATAGAACCTTTTGACTTAGGTCGTATACTTTTTGCTTCCACTCCTGCAGGCTACCTACTTGAAGTTGCTTTCAGGACAGTGGTTATATTCATTGTATCCCTCATTTTTATGAGACTGCTGGGGCGAAGGGCAGTGGAGCAGTTAACACCCTTTGATCTTTTGATCATTATTGCTCTTGGGTCTGCAATGGGAGATCCAATGTTCTATCCAGAAGTATCTCTTCTGTGGGGCACTATTGTGATGATGACTGCTGTTGCACTTTTCCAGATACAGGATTTTCTGATGAAGAAAAGCTCCAGGTATGAAGATATCACTCAGGGCACACCTGTAAAGGTCATAGAGAATGGTATCATCGATAGAGATAGATTCGACAGGACAACCACAACAAAAGATGAACTTCTGCTAATGCTTCGAAAGCAGGGTATCAGGCACATGGGGGAGCTTGAAAAAGTATACCTTGAAAGGGATGGAGGCCTGAGTATTTACAAGCTGGAAAAGGATAAACAGCAGCCCGGATTAACAGTAATACCCCTTGAAGTTCCCGGACATCCAAAACATTATCTGAGTGGTACGAAAGTGCCCAGGTCAGCCTATTATTCATGTTTTGGTACAGGAGAAACAAGACGATTCAGTGAAGGAGAGACTTTCCCTAATTGTCGCGAAAATGAATGGGTAGAGTTCATTGAACCTTAACAACAGGCTTTTTCCAGTGTAAACGCATATTATTGAACAGCTTGCTTTAACAGGTTTATTATTTCTCTTCCTGTAAAAGACCGTTGAGCTTATCAGAGAGGTCCTTGATCTCCTGGCTTAATACTTTCATATCCTTTGACTGTGATTCTTTATCCTTTCCTATAAGAACACTTGCAAGTGCCGCAGTTATATATCCGAAGATGGCAAAAGCATAAAGGGACAACAGAAAAGTAAGTATCCTTCCCTCATTGGTCACTGGCCAGTACTGGCTGCCTATTGTGGTCATTATCATACTGGTCCACCACAGGGCATCTCCGTACGAGTCAAAATGGGGATACTCAAAGCTATACATTCCCGCTGCTCCAAGCAGAGTTATAAGAGTTGTAAGGGCCATCACGTATCCCATTCCTCTTCTTTTCATAGTGTTCCTGACTACCTTCAGGCTTCTGTTAAATGAGGAGATCAGCCGGGCAAGATTAAATGACTGACCCACCCGCACTACTTTTATTATCCTGGATGCTCTGAACAGTTTGAGGATGCGCAATGGGGGCAGAAGTAGTGATATTCCTGATAACCAGTTATTTCTCAGGTAAGCTCTTCTCCGGGGGGCAATGTACAGTTCTATGATAAAATCAACTATGAATATTGCCCATATAACACTGCTGAGCGTTTGCAGGAAAGGTGGCAGTCCGTAAGACAGATCTATTATTATGAGAATCAGCCAGATAACGGATAAGAATATCAGAGGCTTATCAAGTGTTTCATTAATCTGGTAAAGTATCTCTTCCCGTTCCTGGTCAAATTGTCCTTTATCCATAAGGAATTCTCTTTTATCTATGATATGCAATACTATCAAGAACTGCATTTGTAAAAAGCATTGGGAAAAAGCAGTTCTGTTTTGAACAAGTGATACGTGAGTCACTGGTAACTACATCGGCAGTAACATTTCTATGTCGATGACCAAGACAGAGAAGCAAATTATCCAAGGTTTTATCGAAAATGACAGAGGAAATTAGAAGCTGAACAGCAGAAACTGGCAAGAAGGAAGTCCTGACCCTTTAGAGTCCGGGGTAGTTCACTATCTTTCTTTCTAAAACATTGCTATGTACGATCATTATAGTATTTGGATACAATTTTTCAGGAATAAGAGAATATACAATCGGGCTATTAAATTTAGGCCATAGTTATTACTTCTCAATATTGAGAAAAGTGGCTGGATTTCATAAGCAGTCTTTTATATTAGAAATTATACTTTGGATATAGTTGAAAGAAGGAAGTGAATTTTCATTAGGCAATGGGTCCTGCCCAATTATAGTGCCTATGCCAGATTTTCTAAATGACCTTTCCGAATTCGGTAGATACAGCCAAAGATAGAACATGTTCCCGGCAATTCCTATTACTGACCCTATTCTTATATTTGCTCTTTCAATGCTTATCTTCCTCGTGGCTCCTCTGCTATTGAAGTTATTCAGAATGCCGGGGATGGTAGGTATCATAATAGTTGGTGCTCTGATCGGACCCAATGCATTATATATACTCGAGCGTAACGATACGATCATACTTCTTGGGGAAATTGGCCTTGTTTACTTGATGTTCATAGCCGGGCTGGAAATAAACATAAATAAGTTCATCGAAAAGCTTGACAGAAGCCTGGTATTTGGTATCCTGTCATTCCTGATCCCGCAGATAGCAGGTACGTTTGTTGGGTATTATTTATTTGGCCTCTCCTTCCCTGCAGCCCTTCTATTTGCTTCTGTTTTTGCCTCACATACCCTGCTTGCATATCCCGTCATCAAGAGACTTGGTATAGTTAACAACGAAGCTATCGCGGCAGCTGTTGGCGGTACGATACTTACCGACACTCTGGCACTCATGGTCCTTGCGGTGGTGGTGTCTTCTATGGAAGGCAATCTGGACATGTCTTTCTGGATAGAGCTGGGAGCCGGGCTTGGCCTGTTCTTTGCAGGTTCCTGGTTCATTGTGCCACGCATTGCCAGGTGGTTCTTCAGTAAGCTCACAGAAGAGAGTTACTTCGAGTTCCTCTTCGTGCTGGCTGTTGCCTTTGTGATTGCATATTTTGCCGAGGTGGCGGGTGTGGAACCTATCATCGGCGCATTTTTTGCCGGACTTTTGCTCAACCGTCTGATCCCAAACAGCAGTCCTCTCATGAACAGGATCGAGTTTGTCGGGAATGCGCTCTTCATACCTTTTTTCCTGCTGTCAGTGGGCATGCTGGTGAATGCACGTGCATTTATAGAAGGAGGGAACCATCTCATGATGGCACTGTGGCTGATCGGCCTTGTGCTCATCACAAAACTGGCAGCTGCATGGATAACCGGCAGGATCTATGGTTATGGTAATGATCAGGTGATGAGCATGTTCGGACTGTCAGTAGGCCAGGCGGCTGCAGCGCTTGCAATTGTTCTTATCGGTTTTGAAGCAGGGCTTTTTGGACATGATATGATAAATGCCGTAGTAATGATGATTCTTGTCATCGCGATAATAAGTCCTCACATCGTTGAAAAGTATGGAGCGAGGGTTTCCCTTGCAGAACAAGCAACATATGGTCTTGCCGAAGCAGCACCTCGTGTGCTGGTGTCCTTTTCAATACACTCTGCCTATAAACAGCTATTACTGGACCTGGCCCTGATGATCCGGGACAGGAAATCTGATGAGCCATTGCATGTAATTTCAGTTGTAAAACGCGATGATGGCAACTCTGAAAAAAAGGTTGCAGAGGCTGAAAGAATGCTGCGGGAAACTACAACCTATGCAGCCTGCGCCCAAGTGCCGGTCCTTACTCATGTACGCCTCAATTACAACATCGCTTCCGGGATAATGAGGGCGGTTCTTGAGAACAGGATATCTACTGTTGTGATGGGATGGGATGGCGTACATGCTCCCAAGGAAAGCGTGATAGGTTCGATTATCGACCAGTTCCTCCGGGGAACTGAAAAATTGGTGCTCGTCTCGCTGATAAGGCATCCTCTCTGTAATACAAAAGAGATAACTATGATAATACCGACCGGTATCGACCACAATGCCGGATTCTATCCAATAGTGGATGCAGTGAGGAGGGTATCTGAAGGTACATCTGCACCAGTAAAAGCATTGGTAGTAAGAGATGATGTCGTAATATATGAGAAGATATTCAAAAGAGTAAGTCCTGACATTGCCATCAGGTTTGAAAGTCTTAGTAGCTGGAGCGATCTCATCAACATGCTACATTCAAGAGAATGGTCCAGGGATGAGCTGATTATCAGTGCCAATGCCCGAAGAGATACTCCCGGCTGGCATCCGGTGCTACAGACACTACCAAAGCGGATTTCCTCTTTCTTTGAAGGAAACTTGCTCATGGCCTACCCACCCACTGAAGAAAGAGCAGATGATATGGAGTTCTTTTGAATTGAAGAATTAAATGAGTATTTTTTGTATGGAACGCTTAATTATGTTGGATAGACTATAGTATATTGTACATGCTATGGAACGGATAAATAAACTTAGCAAGCTTTTAAAAGACACTTCCATTAATGCACTTATTGGCTGGATACTGGTGTTATTGCTTTTCCTGACGGGTATAGTGAATCTAATGAACGGCAGGTTCACATGGTCCATCCTCTCCTTTTCTGTCATATTGATTATAACATCTCCGGCGCTACTGCTGCGTAAAGCCTCTATTATGCCTTCCTGGTACCTCATAATACTGGCGATCATGCCACTTGTAGGAAGCACGACTGCTTATCATCTCTTTTTCACAAGCATACCTGTCTATCTCTCAGTTGCGACCATCGCACTGCTGCTGGTAGCTGAGATGAGTTGGTTCACTTCTGTGCGTATGCATTACAAGTTCGCTATACTCTTGGTGGCTGCAATAACACTTTCAATGTCAGGCCTCTGGCATCTGTTGCACTGGTTGATGGATATCAACTTCGGGACTACATTCCTGCTTGACGGTCGATCACAGGAGGCTATTAATGCCGCGGTGATGCATGAGTTCATGTATGCCACTGTGACAGGTATTGTCGCAGGGGCTATTTTCGGCTTCTATCTAAGGTCACCCGGGTCTGCAGGCAATGTAAAACTTCCCCCACAGGGATTATTGAAGACTCCTGAATATCCGGTTTCCAGACCACCTGCCCCTCTCCGCAGGCTGCTTGGCATTTCTGGTAGTAAGCAAAAATTTGCAACAAGGGTGATGCAGGCAGGTTTGTTCATTTTACTAATCGTAGCACTCTACATTCGGGACTTGCCCACTGCCTTGAATGCAATAGCAGGTATTGCTATCACATTTGTGCCTTCTTTCATCACTCGTAAGTACAATATTCCTCTTGACCCCGGACTGACTTTGTGGATCACCCTTGCTATTTTCATGGATGCCCTTGGAACTTTTGCATTCTATGAGAACGTCGCCCGATGGGATAATATTACCCACGCCCTTTCAGCTAGTGTAATAGCTGCTGCCGGGTATGCACTTATAAGGGCTATCGACATCTATACCGATGAGATCTATATTCCGTCTAAGATGCTGTTTCTTTTCATTCTCCTGTTCGTGCTTGCTACCGGAGTTATCTGGGAAATAATGGAATTCCTGACGGATGAGCTAGCTGCAGAACTTGGATACAAGGCTGTGCTGGTTCAGCATGGAATCAACGATACGATGATTGACATGTCTTTCAATTTACTGGGAGCTATCCTGGCAGCTACATGGGGTGCTGCTTATCTTTCTGATATCTCTTATCGTCTCGCACGCAGGTTCGAGGAGATCTCTGCTAATAATAATTCCATTAAAGAGTCTGAAGAGCACCTGCAGGCAAATGTATTTGCGGACAACCTGAATAACAGATAACAGGCTTGCTTGTGCTTTCTGGACTTCTCCTTTTTTTCGAATACAAGTGCCGTAAGGAATAAATATTGCCATTGAGTTATAGCTTTTAATATTTATTAAAAATACTAAAACAAGGATCAGACATGGAATGGATATATCTTGTAGTTGCAGGAATGTTTGAGACCGGTTGGGCGGTCGGCATGAAATACAGTGAAGGAATGACCCGATTTTATCCGACGGTGTTTATGGTAATGTGCCTGGTCATCAGCATGCTCCTGCTGGAAAGATCATTGCGGGTGCTTCCTATAGGTACCGGATATGCTGTCTGGACAGGAATTGGTATTATAGGCACAACCATACTTGGAATATACCTTTTTAATGAATCTGCAGATGTGCTCCGTATATTGTGCATCGTCATGATAGCTGCAGGGATAATCGGTCTCAAGATACTCTCTGTGAACTAAAGGTACAAGCTGGACATACAGGCTCCCAACACCGGAATGATATTCAGGAGGCTTTGTTAAAGTGAACGACATCGAGTCACAGATAACAGATATAGGAATCGAGATATTCAAAGGATATGGTGTGGACGACCTCACGGCGGCGATACTTTCAATACTCAATTTTGAGCCGTATGATATCAGTATGGAAGAGCTTGCCGAAAGAACGGGCTACAGCCTTGCCTCCATAAGCCTCAAGATGAAGAATATCGAGAACTTCTGGGGAATAAAAAGGATACAGAAGCCCGGTTCAAGAAAGATATATTTCCGGATGGAAAAGAATCTCCTGGATGCATTCACCCTTCAGATAAAGAACGGATACGAGGCCGAGCTAAATATTGCCAGAAATAAGATAGCCCCTCTTATAAACAGGTACATAAAAGAAGTTTCTACTGAAGAAGAACGAAAGAGACTTGCTATTTTTGAAAACTATCAACAACAAATTACAAGTTTCGAAGAACTGATTAAGTTCATCTACAACAAAGTAGAACAAATGAAAAAGCATAATAAGTGATATGCCTGTTGTGTCCCTCTCTGAAAGTTCGCAACAGAATCAAGCGTACTCCATACCTTGGTAGGACCTGCAACCAGCATATTTGAAAATGCTGTCACCAACAGCCTGTTTCTTGAGGATGCCATTCATCTTCGTGGTAATATGCCTGATTTTCTGCATGTCGGATTGGTCTTTCATCTCACCTGGCTTAAGTAGCCCCTGACATCGGTTTGCTATTCTGATGTTTTCATGGCATCGGTTGTGTATATTGTCTTCCATTGAAATACTCTCCTTATCCGGTTGGGTGCCAATTTAGTGTGGAATATGTGCATGAACAAGTTGCTATAGTGTGCAAATGTATGTCTGTGCATATATACCTCTAGAAAGCGTGTTGAAAGTATTATAGAAGTAGCTGTGATAATCGCTATTTATATTATAACTGTAATATTACAATTGAGTATTTTTAAGTCATTTATCTCAGGCGAAGTGTTATTGTGAATGTAAAAAAGTGTGAAACTAAAAACTTCCCAGGACTGCGTATAAAGGCTGCGAGGCCAGAGGAGATGAAGTTTGTCATGGGACTGGCAGAGAAGGAAGGATGGAATCCCGGAATTCATGATGGGGAATGTTTTTACCACGCCGACCCTGAAGGTTTCTTTATTGCTGAGCTTAATGGAGAGCCAGTTGGCTGCGTATCGGCAGTATCCTACAACTGCTTGTTCGGATTCGTCGGCCTGTTTATCGTAAAACCTGAACATCGCGGAAAAGGCATCGGTTCAAGCCTCTGGAGCGTTGCTATGGCAAGGCTGGAAGGACAAGTGATGGGGCTTGATGGCGTCCTTGATCAGGAGCCATATTATTCAAAACACGGTTTCCATCCATATTACAGGAACATGCGATTTGAAGGCAGGGGAGGCGAAACGATGCCTTCAGGCCTTCTGCCTCTAAGCGATATGCCCTTTGAGGATATACTTGTTTATGACAGCAAAGCTTTCTCACAACTGCGTCCGGGGTTTCTTGCAGGCTGGGCAGGTCAGGAAGATTCATCGGCCTTTGCTTCTGTTAAAGATGGCTGTTTACAGGGCTATGGGATTCTAAGGAAGTGTCGCAGCGGCTATAAAGTAGGACCCCTTTTCGCAGAAGATATATCCGTAGCTGAGAGACTTTTCCTTGCACTTAGAAGTACTGTACCTGAAAATGAATCTCTATTCCTTGATGTGCCACAACCTAACAAAGATGCCGTCATGATGGCTAACAAGCACGATATGTCCGTTTGCTTTGAGACCATACGCATGTACCGGGGCAAAGCGCCTGATATCGATTTAAAAAAGATTTTTGGGGTAACTACTTTTGAACTGGGATGACTGTCCTTATAATAGCCCATATGAAGCATTAAAAAATCTTCACTTGACAAAAGTACCTATGCGATAATCCGGTTGACTGCTCGTCAAGTGGCTTCCTTCACTTTCTTTATCATCTCCCTGCCAAAGGCGTAAAGGTCTTTCGGACTGCGCGATGTCACCAGATTGCCATCGACGACTACTTCCCTGTCCTCTGTCCGGGCACCGGCAGCTTTCAGGTCATCGATCACTCCTGGCCATGCTGTGGCTTTCCTTCCGCTGACAACACCTGCCGATATGAGCACCTGGGGACCATGACAGATCGCAGCTACAGGTTTATTCTGCTTGAAGAAATGTCTCGTAATTTCCAGTGCGCTTTCATCAAGCCTCATCTTTTCAGGCCCTTTACCTCCTGATATTACAAGCAGGTCGAATTTTGAAGGGTCTATATCCCGGAATGCTGCATCAGCCTCTACAGAGTATCCATGCTTGCCTGTGATATTTCCTTTTTCCATGGATACGATCTGCGCATCAACTCCTTCTTCTTTCAGTCGGTGGTAAGGATAGATAAGTTCCACATCCTCAAATCCATCTGCTCCAAATACTAATGCTTTCAAAACACCTACTCCCATGTTGGTGCATCATACTCTGGGCGTGGATTATATGTAATTTATGGTATGGGACTACATTGAAGAAGAGAACAGTATGCAGTATTACTTTAATGGTATTATCCAGTCGGTGCTGAATAATAGTACTTATCAATGATTTAAGTATCAATAATACTTAGGTTTTTTTATATCTATAGTTCCTAACTTAAATTGTACAGCTGTGCCTTGAAGAGAAAACACCCCCCTTCCGTGGATGCCTCGCAGTTCAAGCTACATATCACAAGCTATGCATGAATTGGGAGGCATCTGCTTCTTACATACAGTAAAGGTGTATTAGAGGATTCAGGGTTTTGGCAGGTTGCCGCAGCCGCAGCTCCTTCCAAGGAAGGTTGATACTCTGTGTCTTAGCTGGTGAATTTCATCATCGGTCATACTTTCCAGCAAATCCTTGTGCTCTTTTTCGATGTGTTCCAGCATGTTCTTCTCAACATCATCCAGATTGTTGCCGATTGCCATGTAATTGCAATTCGCAATGCCTATATCTCCACATTTCACAAGCCTTATTCTCATAATGTAGCCCCCTATTTACCAGGTTTAAAAGTAATGGAGGTAGATAGATATAAAACTAGGTTTTGATCGACATGCTTTTGTCTATTAACTCACCCTGTAAATACGCTTGATGAGTTTGCGGTATAAACCAACATATATAATCTCCCGCTCCAATCCCATAAAGAGGATTCCATGAAAGTAAGTGACCTGAGATCCACACTGGTAATGAGTGCAAGAGAGGAAGCAGTTTTTAGGAATTTCGATCTTCCAAGAGATGCCTTCCATCCTACTCTACTCTTATGAGGGATGCATTGAAATTAAACAAGATGCAATGGAGCACATAAGAAATTTATTACTACTGATATATGTAGATGAATAATTATATTTCTAAATTGTCCTGCAATCATTCAATCTTTACAATCCTCTGAAATTGTCCGATAATACCACCTGTGCAATTCGAGGAGTTTCTGCAGGGTTTTGGAAGGCATCTAAACATATGGCACGCAAAAACAAAAAGTTAAGAGCTAGAATAGACAGACTTGGCCGATTACTGTGGATAATTAAGTAAGGATGTAAGTTGGGTTAATTATAATTAAGTAAGGTTACAATCTTCTTTTCATAAGTCAATTTATAATTTATCCATAATGTTATTTATACATAACGATTTACAGCGTTAACAGTCTAATAGATAGATTTGAGGAAATTGGCTCAAACAATGCATTAGATAGTGGAAAACCAGATATTGCTTTATTTCAAACTTTCAGTATATAGCGTTTATATATATAGCTTATAGTACACAAAGACTATAGACTCAAGAAAAAAGTCTAATGCCATTGAATTTACTGTATATATCTGCCTGAAACCAGAGCTTTTTGAACAAAAAATACATTTATTCTTATAGTATATATGAATATAAATAATTTTAAAAACATTTATCTAACTATAAGCACATTTCGATCCATCTGCAATCGGTTAGCAGGACGAAGAGAATGCCATTGATGACCCTGCAGTCATGAGCTCTCTTTCTCCCTACAATAGATTGTGGTGGTAAGTGCGGTCTAATAACCTTCTATTGTTCATTAAAATTCTCTGAATTTTATTAACATTCCCATAATGCCATTATCAGAAATAGTACTTATAATTTTGACATGGGCTCAGAATGTGGAATGGTATGATTTACATCCTATGCAGTAAAAAAGAAGGGAAAACTGAAGGGAAATATGAATAATAGAGGAAGAACTTTGCAATTAGAGTGTTAATAATTGCCTTCTATGCCCTTTCATACCAAACCCATACAATTTCTCTACATTGCCCTCTGGAATGTCGTCAAATCAATTATAGGGGGTTTCTATGGGCATTCTCATGACTACCATACATCGAGCAGAGTATATTTTCCCACGGAGGCTTTAATCTCTGGATTTAACGTCCCCTTATATTAATTATAATTATCACGAATGTTGGAATTGAGGGTCTATGCTTCTGCCATAACATAGTCCAACAACTATTTAAAGATTTTCACAAAAACTATAAATATATCATATTATATTGTTATATTTATATTAGATTTCTAATATAACAAAGTAATTAAAAAACTCAGAAGTGAAAAAATGACAAGAAAAATACAAATTCGCAAACAAACATATTCTTTCACATTAGATCAAAATGTGGTGCAAGAACTCGATAAAGTTTCTGGAACAACATCAAGATCTGCATGGTTGAATGACTTTCTCCATTCAAACCTATTAAGTGAGACAAACTGAACTGATAACTCTGAGAGCGTTCAAATTTAAACTACAATAACACAGTTAGTTAAAATGGAGAGGTTTTTTACAAGCCCTACAAATCTCATATATAAATATCCATTAAGTTCTAGAAAAGTAAAACGCTCTTAAAAATAAAAAGGTGAAACTAAATGATTCCAAATACAAATAATTTAACTGATAATAAAGCATATAAAGGTTTCGAAGCTACTAAAACTACAGATAAAATCGAAAATAACACAGATAGAATAAAGCAAAAAGCACAGCAAATCTTGGAGACCGGAGATGCTTTCAAGTATATTCTTGATACTTGGAATAAGTACCATGTTGGAGATAGAAATACAGGAGAAATATGCTTCTGTGCAATCGGGTCAACTTACATATTGAATTCCCGTGGAATCCATGTTAAGTTGAATGGTCCAAGTGGTAAAGGAAAAAGTGATGCAGCTGATACCGTCAGTGAATTGATACCTCCTTTTAAGCTCAAAGCGACATCTATCTCTCCCAAAGTTTTATACTATGACAGAACATTAAAAGCAGGAACCTTAATTTGTTCTGATGACATCGAAATAAGTGAACCTATAGCTGAAACTATAAAGAGGTCAACTTCAAACTACCAGCGGGAAACAAAACATGCGACTCTGAAGACTCAAGAGCTTTTGGAATTATCTATTCCTCCAAGAGTATGCTGGATACTCACATCTGTGGATAGTCTTGAAGATGAACAACTCGGGAATAGATTTATTTCTGTAGATATAAACGATACTTTGGAGCAGGATCAACTTGTTTACGATAATATTCTAATCGGAGAAATGAATAACAAGGATATTATGCAGAGTCCTGAGGATGTTCTTGTGTGCAGGCAAATCTTTGAGATAATTGGCGGTGACGACACAACACCTAAACTATACCAAATCGCTATACCTTTTGCCAAATGTATTGATTTTGTAGACAAAAGCAATAGAAGGAATCCAAAAATATTCTTTGATATTATACGAGCAGTTGCCCTTTACCATATAAAACAAAGAGAATTATTTAATGATTTTTATCTTGCAACTGTAGATGATTTCAATCGAGCAAAGGAAATCTATGGAAAAGTGGCCCTTAATAGGAAAACCAATCTCACAGGTCAAGAATTAAAAGTTCTTAAAATGATGGAACAAAATTCAGGTAGTGATATTGGCTACAGTGAAATCGCTAATTACTTGGGTGTAAGTGAAACAAGAGCGAAACAAATCGTTAACGGTAAGAAGGGAAATAGTGGTCTTCTCGCTAAAGTGAAAGGTTTCAATGTAATCGATCAAACTCAACGTATGGGAGATGAAACTTCAAGCATAGACACATCTATCAAAAAGCTTCTCTTCACATATAATCCAAGATTTGATTTTGAAATGAGTAATTTTGTTTCATTAGTAGGATTAGTCGATGAAGCCATCTCTGAATACAAAGCCATCAACAAAGAAAATGTGGAATTAGAAGTGAATATGGATCTTGAGAGTACACATTTCAGCGAAGAGGGATCATTATCTTCCTCCTAACTCTTTTTAATATCAATGCTTATAAGCTCTTAAAGTTCTGTTGCAAAAACAGGAAAACAACTGTATAAATTATATGATGTACTGAGAGATAAAATGACATTAAATTAAATTTTGCCAATTTTTTTATAATTTTTTAAGTTCTTTTCTTTATTTTACCTTATTACACGTGGATAATATCCTACCCATCCCATTATAAGTTAAAAATCACGATTACCAAACTCATAATCTAAGCATGGTGTGGTAATATCGGCATAATTATCAACTATTTGATCTATGTCCTTTCCCATTTTGCAATTCTTTTTACAATCCCTCTGAGTTTTCCCACTCCATCACGCAGATTTCTTGTGTGCCAGTTCATCGATTTTAGAAAAATCAAACTTAGTCTTTTAATAAGTGTTTATTTGCATAGTAAAGAATATTAAATAATTTCTTCAGGACTAAGAACCACTATTTAAATTAGTTCCATAGATAACTTTGTCTTTTCCTCAAATTATAGAGTTAGCTTTTCTAACCTGAACTCAATCTTGTTACCTTTTGTAATAGTTGCTTCTTGAGCAATCTCATAGAGGATTCTACTAATGAACTATTTCCCTTGAAATGAGTGAATTTACAGCTTTTTCTGACTTTGCCGCAAGTCAAAGTTAAATATAGTTAAGTATCAATGAAGCCAGAAAACTTGCAATTAGTCCAAGAACAAAACCAATAATAATGCCTTTATAATATCTGTTATTATTGTACTTTTCAATTTCTATTCTTTCTTTTGTGTCTCCAACTAACGGTCTCACATCCGAATAGTACATACTTTCTAATTTTTCTAACTCTATATCATCTACTATAATTAAATCATCTTTTATTTTAGAAATCTGAGCAAAGATGTCAGAAAATCTTTCGCCTTTTGTTTTTCGTTTCTTTATCTCCAATTCTATATCTTTACATAATTTGAAAATAAGATTTCTCCATTCTGATTTACAGAAGCATTCTAGATCTTTGACGTCTATTGTGTCTAATCTGTTACTTCTTATTAAAATATGCAATTCATTTTCCTTTTGAGTGATATCTTTCTTATCTTCTCTAAACTCTACTTCATATATTTTTATAATCGATTGTATATTTGAAAGAAATCTCCAAACATCGTCGTTTTTTGTGGTAATGGCTTACCATCCCCACAATGGCTTTTTAATTCTTCTAATATAATACGCCTTTTCAGATTCACTGTAGTATATTCTATCTCCCTTGCGCCTTACGTTCTCGGCTTCTCTCCGGGTAGTATAGTATGTCCTTCCGTTTTTTGTGAAAACCGACATATCATTTTATTGACATTCATTATTTATATTTTTTTCATTTTGATTCTGGGTGTTACCAAATCATCTTAGTCTATGCGTCTCCTTATGCAACACATACTTGACAAAGTCTCATTCTGCTGCCACTGCAACATAACTCTACAATTTGTCTATATACTAAGGGTTACTGTGAAATTTAAGAATAATCTCCTTCTAACTTTTATCGTAACCTACCGTAACCTTGAGGGGTGACGGTTAAAACATATACAAGCGGCTCACCATAACCATCGTAACCCTTTTTGGACATATGAGACAAACAGAGAGATAATTTTTTTAAAAAAAACAAACATAATTAAATAAATAATATATTATATATAAAATAATTTATTGATACACTAATATTATATAATATATTAGTTATTGTTTTATTGTGATTCTGGTTGCGGATGCTTCTCTATGTTACCCTGTTTTAGAGTGACGATGGTTACTCTAAACAATTATATCTCCAAAATTTAGTAAATATCTACATATTTACTTCTAGATTTACAGTCACCCTCCAAGGTTACGGTAGGTTACTGTGGTTACTGTTGGAGAGTAAGAACGATTCAAATGGACCACTGTAATCATAGTATGTATTCATCTATGAAAAATGCTAATAAAATTTTTACAAATACTTCAAGGAGTATTTGTACAAAACATTCATCAAAGCAATAGTATAGTTTTATCTGAGCAAGAAATGTAGACACCCATAGAAAGTTCAAATAACATCCATCACATTGTTGTCGGGGTGTATACAACTAAGAAAAAGTGTACGATGTTTTGTACTTGGTACACACAACCCTTTTAATTAAATATTTATAATTAAATTTCCAAAAAATGGTTTCTATGTTTTGTCGTAAAATATTGCAAAAAGTATTAATATGTTCATAACTGTACTATGAATACTAAAAAATGTGAAATTGATGTGAATGGTGCCAGGTTTATTAGATGAAACTTTATTGAATCATACTTATCCACTCGATTTATTTGAATCGATATTTATTATTGTAGTTTCTCTTTTGTCAGTAGCCCTAATTACAAAAAAGTTTATCAAAAACGAGCATTTTGAAGATAGGTCAACGAAAGAAAATTTTATAGTTATTTATTCATTTGCTTTCCTATTTTTGTATTTCGCTTTTGCAATTTTCTTAAAAGAATCTGCGTACTATATCGGATTTACTTTTATCCTGGTGTGCGAAGTTTTATTTTTGCAGTCGCTGAGAGTTTCACGCATTAAAAAGACATCTAGTTATCCAGAAAAATATCAGTATAATTCTACAATTGCATTTATTAGTACATCTTTAATCAGTGTATTATATTTACTTTTTATTTTCATTATCGTTGTAAAATCTAGCTTTTCAATTGACGAAGCTAATGTAAATATTTTTGGGACTCTACTTTTAATTGCTGTCTTTAATACACTATATGGAATTTCTATTGAAGATAATTTAACTCAGCATTATCAATTACATGCATATTCTTATTTGTTTATTGTTATTGCAGTTTTTTTAACTATCATGGAAAAATCATGGTTTACAACATCATTTTTTAATTTAACTGCATATTTTTTAAGCCTGTTTTCTGCAAAGGAAATATCTCTACATAAAGATAATAAGTTTTATAGCTCGACTTTTAAAGTTATGCTTATTATACTTGTTCTAACAGGTTTTATATCTAGTGCATATATATCTTCGTACATACCGATAGTAACTTTCACTGCAATCGGTTTGTTAGTTGTCGCTTCTTTAGTAACTTTGAAAGATAAAAAGTATGATGAGACACAGCAGATTTATCTCTTTTGGGTTATTGTTTTGTGTTGTATTATACTTTATTTTCTACTGTCAGGTAAGATTTTTATACTTAGTTACTTTTATGATGTTTTTATAGGGCTATTGGCTTAAACTGACTTTTTTCCACAACTCCAACCTTTCTTTTACATGAGAATTCAAGGTAAATGACTTATTAGCTTTGGCATTTAGAATATTCATAGAAATTGAATCATAAGCGATCCATAAAAAGAATGTGATGATTTTTCATCACACAAAAGTGAAATTAATATCTCTTGATGTTATGAAGGAGTCTTCTTTAAAGATTTAAGATGATTTCTAGCGGCTTCAGCTGCGGCCTTTTTAACTTGTGTTCCTTTTCCCGTGGACACAAGTGAACCATAACTTTCGAGTCCAACAATGTATTCTTTATCATGATCTGGGCCGTTTTCCTCAATCAGAGAATAATTAACGTTATCTACATCATACTTTTCTTGTACTCTACCTTTCGGATTTGAATCTGGCATTTCTCCCAAAGCATTTTCAAGATCAAAGAATTTATTCACAAACTCTTTTGATTTAGAAATTCCTTGATCAAGGTAAATTGCCCCTATGAGTGCTTCGATCACATCTGCATATACATCATCAATATTCAGTAGATCTCCATGGATTATATGCTCCTTAAGGTTAAGTCTACGTGCTACAGGAACTAAACTTTCGTTCAGCTATATGCTTTGTATTGTTTACAACACATGTAATCATTACACAACTCACAAGCCATGCATCTAGTGAATAGAATACTAATCAAAGAGTATGGCTTTATGTTACCTATAACTTTCAGGTAATGTTCATATTAAAAAGCAGAAAGTGAAGTTCTTTTAAGTTGGCATACATATCCAAATTAAAAGCAAGTGTAGCTATTTCGATTCATTTTGAAGTGCCCATTTCTGTTCTAACAATTGATGTAAGGGAGATGTTTTTAAGTTTTTGATGAACTCTTCATTCGAAATATACCAGGAACATTTGTAATCAGAATAAGAGATAATATGCTTTTTCTGTAAATATTCAAATATATGTAGCCTGAAGTTAATACTCTTATATTTAATCTTTTCACATACTCGGTAAGGATTTTCTATATAAACAGGCTTATCGGCAATAAAATCACATATTTTAATAATAGCAGTATGTGCAATTTCGGGATTATATAAGCTGAGATCTGTTAAATATTGAATATTGCCTTTCTCTAGTTCCAACTCATTTATTAACTGGTCAATAATTTGCTTTTCATTTGCAATATTACTTAATTCACAAGTATTTGACTTGATTTTTAAGGAATCGAGAGGAATTATTGTTTCTTGCTGTATTATCTTTGATATAAACAGTTGGTTGCATAATTGGATTTCATCTTGGAGCGCATTAAAGAATATTTGCTCTTCAACATCTTTTTGAATTATATTTTCAATATCGGTGTTTATTATTTCTTTTATAATCTTGTCTTCATTCTTTTTATCAAAGGCTATCTGTTCCATCCACTGCTCAAATTCAAACAAGCATTGAGGTAATTTCCTTAATCCTTTTCCTTTCAGCACTTTATCTATGAAATGATCTATAGTGATTTCACAACCATAGCCTTCTTCAAAAGATCCATTGGGAATATAAAGTATGAAATTATCTCCCATATCTAAAAACAGAGGTTTTTTTGTATTAAGTATCCATTGACGTGCTCGTTTCCAATAATATTTATAAAAAACAATATCTGATTTTGAATCGTACACACGATAAAGAGTAATATCGATAATGCGTTTACGTGGTTTTTTTAACTTTTCTTCAGGAGCAGGATTCGTAGCATCAAACAACCAGACCATATCACTATAAAAGGTCTCTCTAGCCTCTATATCTATTTGGCTTATCTTTGAATGTTGAAGTTCAATAACTAGATTCTCTTTATTTTTGATATCTGCTACGTGGCGTATGCCATTTTTTTCAATTATAACTTCACAATAATCACTGTGAACTTTCTCTTTCCATCCCAAATGCCAATCCGTTTCTTTGCCATATTCGCTACAAAAGGTGCCTGGTGGATGAGAGAAATAAGGAATTTTTTGACTGCCGCAGTTATGCCTCAAAGGCCTTTCATTTAATGGGTCACAAAATGGACAAAAAACTTTAATTTGACTCACTTTTAAAGAAGGAGATGCTTTTACTTTCTGCCCATCAACTGTTTTTGCATAAAGCATAAACTTGATATGGTAGCTGCATTAGTTAAATTTAACCACCTGATATTTTTGTTATGTAGAGTATCAATTAAGATTAACATCACCTACTAAAATATGTGTTTGTCATCGATATTAAAAAACCATTTAGAATTGTTGTTACCTTGTTTTAACGCTTCGAGAATTTCTCAGAACCATTTTTTATTGATATCATGCACTATAGAAACCTTACTTTTCCTCATTGCCATTAACACAACCTGTTTTTGGGAATTAAATTTGTTTTCATTAAGGAATCTTAACTAGATTAACCGCAGTGAAGATTTCTTAATTATGTTCAAATTGCACTCCCCTCACTATTAGAAGGGGTTATAGGTAAGGCCAATAAACCGAACTTTAAATAATAATTTATATGTATTTGCAAATGAAAGTGTAAAAAAGCAGAGCTCTTAAAAAATATACTTCTGTATTATTTCAAAAATAGAAATAAAAAGTATGAGATTTGGAAACTTTTTGTCTTCAAATTAACTCATAACATTCATCCCACTCAAAATACATCGATTCAGGTTCAATACTCCCATAGCCTTTTTCTGCTAAGTAATTACGAACTTTTGTCAATGCATCAGATTGAATATCTTCAATCACATCTTCAATTTCCATCGGATAACAATAATAGGGGTCAGGATTAGTATATACTTCAAAAAAAGCATTAACATCAAACATATGTTTATCCGAACCATCATTGTAAACGACATTTATATCATCAACATATATCGCTTGGTTTTCATATTTAACTAGAACAAATGAAACATTTTCAATTTCGGGGATATAATAATTAAAGCTTAAATCAGAAATATCAAATCTAAACTTTGATAAAATATCCTTTATTTTTTCATTCAAACGTTTTTTGTTCTCATCTCCCAAATTAGAGAATTTTTCCTTACATTTAATTATCGAATTAAGATTAACAGAGATAGGTTCAGCAAGAATTGAATTTATTTCAGCTTTATTTTCTAGTTCTAAATACGAAATATTAATTGTGTTTATTTTTACAGAAATTGGAACATGTGACTTGTCAAGAATGTAATTCAAAAATGGTGTGAATTCAATGTCACCCGTTCTTGGATTCTCACTTTTAAAGTCTATTATTTCTATGTCTATTCCGGTCTGTTCTTTGAATTCAAGGATGGTTTGGTCGGATTTAAAGTCTTTTTGATTGGTAGTCAGGAAAAAAATATGATCCATATCAGGATTACAGTGTGTTTTGACATAATCTATTATTGAAAACCAAATTACAGTGTCTTTGAAACCATCATCACCAACTGGGCGATTGTTTTTTTTATCATCAAATTTTGGTTTGAAAGGTAACTCCTTTTTGATTGATTTATCTATAATTGTAGGAAGATGTTCATTATTGCAGTAAGGGATTATTTCAACACCATACTTTGAAAAGAAGTTAATACCAGCTAATTCAAGGGTGTGAGATACGGTTTCATCATGAATTTTTTTTAATATATTATGTAATTCTGTTTCTTCAAGATGTTTAATTTGATTTTGAAATTTACTAATTTCTGCTTTTATGAAATATTCTTTTATAGAATATATCTCATCAACAACTAGTTTTGGAATCAAAATTTTGATAGCTTTGTAACCAGAAAATACTTTATTGAAACCGTTTCTTAAATATAGCAAATCACGCATCAAAATAATTTCAAAAATGTTGTAGCTAACTTTGTTGCTATAAAATAAGTTAGTGTCTAAAAATAAGTAATAAGACTCTATTTTCCTCTCACTAAATTTTTCTGGTGATTTCGTTAACATAAAATAAATAATTAACTTTCTCCTATATATTCTGTTCTAGATGAGAACAAAATAACTCATCATATGCTTTCCCACAACTCTAACCTTTCCTTGACATGAGCATTCAAGGTAAACGCCATATTAGCTTCAGCGTTCTTCTTCATGTAATGCAGAGTACCCTTTGAAAATCCCATGTTTTCCCAATCAGTATAGGATATGCTTAATATTTTCTGCCTGATATCATCTGAATCCGGTCTTTCAATTGTATATACAGGTTTGCAGAAATCACCAGACTTTTTCTTTTCAACAAGATACTGAGCAAGCTCCCTAGTCTTCAATAATAGAGCATAACTCCACATTACAGACTGCTTCTGATATGGAATTTTCTTTTTCATCCACTTATTGAACTCTTCAGTTACCTTCTTTGCTCCTGAAGGCTTTAGCCTGAGAGAATAACTTTCAGTCCTGATAAAGTCCTTATTATTCATTTTTCCTGATTCAATCAGGTTGATAACTGCAAGATCAAAAAAGGAATCTGAAAGGCTCGTGAAGATCATATGCTAAACTGTTCTTGCTTGGATTCATTTCATGCAAGAACTTGACATGAGAATCAAGACCAACATAGTTAATTACTTTCAGGTATTCAGTTTCAAGCAATTAATAGCCATATTGAGCAGGCTCTTGATGTAAAAAAGGCTCAGGAGTTCATTTGAAGAAAAAAACAAAGGAAGGGGACTTAAATTTCAATTCTAAACTAATGAAAACAATTATTAAAAGTGCAATTTAAATCAAACTTATGAATTTTTCATCAACATCTTTATAATGAAAGTGATTATTGGCATGCATTGGGAGGAATCCTTTAAAAGGTTTTTAATAACCTTGAACTTAGAACATAACCACGTTTTTCCTGTTTTTTCCTCATCAAGAATTTCGTCGAGAATGCTGATTATTTCTTCTTTATTATCAGCGTCATCATTTTGAACAATTGATTTAATATCCTCTATTGAATCATCAATTGTCGATTTAAGAAATTCAACAATAATTTCATTTTTTTGTTCAATCGATATATTGTTAATGTTACTAGTATTGATCACAATACCAGATGGAATGCTTTCTTTTTTAACGGTTTCAAGCTGAAAACTTTCTATATCATATGCACCAATTACATTGGAGATATCGTGTACAATAGAAATTTGTATTTTTAAGCTTTTGATAAATAGTTTAAATATAGTTTGGTTTTCAGAAGGGTTTATTTCTTTAGGGATATAACTCAATAAACCGATGCAGTCTATGATTTTAATGTATTCAGCTTTAAAACAATCTAAATTCGATGGTGCATGCTTTTCAACTACTTTCATAGATTCATTATACCATAAATTATACGTATTTCTTAAAATATCTTGTGAATTTGAATAAACGCCTTCTGGGATGCCCCAATAATATACTGATTTTTTGTTTGGTCCAAATGACCTTATGTCGTTGGAGATATCTAACGTTAAGAAATAATTTTTTGCACTCCTTTCTATCTCCCATGAAGTATCTAAAAGCCTTTTGACTTTATCATCTAGGTGTGAATACATAACTTTTCTTTTAAGCGTTTTTAGTTATTAATATATTATGTTTAATGCTGCAACTAAGAGCGTACAAAAAATTGAGATAACTATAAATCTTCACTATTATGAGGAGATATAGTTAACAAGAAAAAACGGAACTTTCCAATAAAATTATGAATATATATATGTCTGTAATTTTACAAGATATTATATTCCCTATTTCTTAACCAAGCATGATGAAAATATCTTTAAATACACAGCAGAATAATATATAGTATTACTTCTTTTTTAAAAGAGATTATATGAACTTAAAATCCTGCTTTGATAAGTCTTCAATCAAAAAAGTAAACCATAATAAAAGCAAAATACCTTTAAATAGCGAGTTTTATTTTAAAATTGGGAGCTACTTTCTTTTAGCAGGTGTTTGCATTTTACTCATCCCAATTACATCTAATACTGAATTAATGTTTTCCGATGCAAATAGCGCCCGTTACATGATTAGCACTTTGATTCAAAGTGAAGCGGCTATTTTTGGAGTTGTTATAACATTAAGTTTGGTTGTAGTCCAACTAAGTGCAAGTTCTTTTTCACCAAGAGTTACAGAGATATTTATGAATTTTAAAAAAAACCCTGACTTTTACGTGTTAATACTAATTTATTTAGGGGTCATGGTTTATAGTACCTTAATATTAAAAATTATTACCGATGATTTAAATTATGGACAAAACTTTGATATTCAAACATGTATTTGGAGTACTTTTTTTCTTGCTTTTTTTGCATTTCTTGCACTTATTATCTACATAAAACGTACAATGAATTTATTGAAACCACAAAACATCATTAATATCTTATCTGAACACATAACATCTGAAAACCTTGAAGAATATCTTGTTAAAGCCATTGGATACAAAATATTGTTAGAACCATCTAGGTTTAAAATAATAACTCATATCAAGTACAAAATAGACTCGTTGAGTTATCTGTTAGGTATTACCAACTATGATAAAGAAGATGATGATCCTCTTTTGCCATTAGTAGATATAATTCGGGGTTCTTTGATGAAATATGATTATGAAACATCTACAAAGGCACTTAAAACACTCGAAGATAAAATTGTCAATTTAATTGAAGAAGATGACTTTGATACTTTAAAATACTGCCGATATGCACCTAAAGATGTGGACTATTCTAAAATATCAGTTGGGGCAGCAAACTTCAAAGAATATCAACATTATCTAATAAAGAAAATCTACAAAAATATTTTTAATCACTTTGAAAGGATGGGACAATTAGCAATAAAGCATCTTGACTATCACTCATCTAGAGAAATTATTACAATCATAAGCCATTTAATAAATAAAATTTTGGAAAAAGAAAGTGTAAACGATCAGGCAAAGGCAACAATTAATGAAGGTTTACTTTCTTTACAAACAATAGGAATAACCGCTTCTGAGAACAATATGAATGATATTGTTACGGATGTTTCAAAAGAGATTCTAGAAATTGGTCATCTTTGTATATCACAACAGCTAGGTTCCAATGCACATAAATCTTGTGAGATATTAATTAAATTAAATCCTAACTCTGTCCATACATGGTTATTTGCGGGAGACACAGCTTTTTTGTTGGAAATGTATACTAACGCAATTAATGCTTTTAAAAAAGCCAACGAAATTGAAGAAACTCCGCAAGCTTACTCCAAATTAAAGAATATTTATAAAAAATTAGGGTTTAAGAATGAAGAAGAAGTTGCTTTAAGTGAAGAACTTTCTCTTTTGAAGAAGGAGGCATATAAAACAGACATTTCTTCAATAATTGATGATTTAGGTACCAGCTAGGCATAATCAACCAACCTCTTCACTGCCGGAGTGTTCAAATTCAAATCTCCATTTTCTCTTATCCTTTGCTTAATCCCCTGAAACCTGCTCCTAGAAACTCCCATAACTTCTGCTTCTGTTTGTGACATTCTTAGTACCTTTTCCTAATCTCTTGCATATTGATAAATTCCTGAAGTTTCTTATGAAACCAATTAAACAATAAAATAAATATATTTTTGTCGTTGCCAGTTATTTCAAAATAAGAGATGGCGTTAGATATGTAAACAAAGCATTACTTGTTGTTGCCGCCGTTAGAGAAAATGGTTACAGAGATATTGGGTTGAAAATAGCTGATAATGAAAAATCGATGTTCCGGGAAGATATTTTGTTGATTTAACAGAGAGAGGATTAAAGGGTATAAAATTGGTTGTTTCTGATGTCACAAAGGGATTCAGAAAGCAATAGATGGGCAGCGTAACTAATTTTCTGTAAAATACAATAGTCCTGTACCTCTTAGAATAATTGGACAAACTAAGAAGGTACAGAACCATGAATCTATATGACCTTTTAGAAGATTATTTTGTCGATAGTGAAGATGCTGTAAAGACTCTTATAACCTGTTTCTTGAACCATGTTATGGAAGTTGAGGCCTTACAGCAATCCGGTGCAGGAAAATATGAAGGCAGTGTCTCACATTTGCTGTAAATTCCCTATACCTCTATTTGTTCTTATTCTTCCATAGATAAATATCTGTTTCCTGTGATCCATTCTTCATTGATATCTATCAATATTGAGACTTGCAGTCTCAATAGCGACTCATCATTAGAGAATGCCCCAATGACCTTACTTCTCCTTTTGAAACAGTAATCAGATTATGATTTTCAAAAATTCCGAAAATACTAACAACCTAAATAAATAGCATAATAATAGCATAATCTAAGAAATGACAAAAAATCTAACAGTCTGCTTTGAATTTAATTATTTACCACAACAGTGCTTATATTTTTTATTTGAACCACACCAACATCGATTGTTTTTACTCAACCTTCCGGTTTCTAGTTTTTCACGGATAATTTCAGTCGGATTTTTTTTTCTCATCGGTTTTTCGGCATGGTCGATCTCACCTTGAAGATAAGAATAGTACTTTTCAATACCTGAACTATATCCATGTATCAGTGTAAATTTTGATGGAGGCAGATCACTTGTTTTTGAAAGTGTACCATGATTCAAAAAATAACCTAGAAAATCAATTTCATCGAGTGAACTGATTTCTCGAGTTTGCTCCAAATTGACTCGCTCTATCAGATATTTAATGAAGTCATCTGAATTCTCTAATATTTCAGTTATAATTAACAAATCGTATATGCTTACGGCAAATGGATAATGATTGCCACACAACAGTTCTGAATCCCATAATTTTACTGTGTTTAGAGAAGTTGAATATTCTTGGAACGATTCTAAAGTGATATTGACAAGAAAAATATGATTGTAGTCTCCTTTTTTGATTTTCATGATTTCTTTTTGATTTTTACGATTGCTATCATAGAAAACTACTTGGTCTGAGCTCGAAATATATTTAAGTGCTCTTTTCGACTGCTCAAAAGCATCAGTGATATTTTTCTTGAAGTCACCTTTAGATACTGTTAAAATATCCTTCCTTCCAGCAATACTCCGTCTCTTTTTAGCTTTAATTTCTACAAGAAGCAAATTATCATTGTATGAAACGATTCCATCAATTTCAGGATCTTTATCTTCCTCTTCTTCATTAATGGGATAATAAAGATTCTCATGAATTGTAGCAGTTGGAAAGATGTTATTCAACAGTTCAAATGATTTTTGTGCAAAATACTTACCTTTTATTTTAGCATAGTTGTTGAACTCTTTTTCAGAAAATAGCGATTCTATAATAGGGATAACATTTCTTACAAGATGCGGGGTCAAAAAACAATAGTAATTTCCATCTATAGATATGATTGGTTTTAAATCAGTTTTGCTTTCGTCTAGAGGTAACGTCCAATGTTTATTGCAACCAAATGTTAAAGACAACAAATTAAGAACATTTTCGTTTATTCTATTATTGACAATTATTTTATAGCTCTCCTTGGAACCAATACTCATTACATCTTGTTGGTATTGTTCTAGTAACTCCTCACCGATATAACTTATATACTCATCAATTTGAGTTTTAAGATCATCGGATTCTTCAAAATTCTCCTTTGCAAATTTAAGAAAATCATCGTGTCTTTCTTTCGATTTGGTTGCTTTATCCTTCATAAAAGCAATTTTTTGCCTTTCGACTTCATCAATAGTTTTAAAGTATTCTTCTATTGTGAATCCGTATTTCTTCAAAACTCCTTCTAATCGAGAATCAGAAAATAACTCTAAAGATATTTTCTTATAGTGAAGAGGGAACGCATCACCCCTGATAAGCAAAAAATTGGTGATTGTTTTATAAAGAATTTTTTTTTCAATTGGGTTTAACGATTCATCTAAGTAATTATCGTACAGTAAATAATCACGTAGAGCGTTATGAAAATCATCCAGAATCTCAAGTAACTTCTTAATATATTCATAATTTGAAGTTTCACGATAATATTCATATTTATTTTTTAAAATTATATTTTGAACTATCTCAACTTCCAATTGGCTATTAGTAGATTCATATTCACTATATTGTTCTGGATTAACAATCAAATTCTCTGTTGTAACATACCCTAAAGCATCTAAAGGATTAAAATGATCTAAAATTAATGTCTCTATTTCAGAGAGTAAATTATACATTTTCTGTTTTATTAACGGAAAATCAACTATCATCTTTTGCTTTACGTCTTTATTATCATCCTCACTCAAATTAGATTTATAAATTATTGACCGACCTTTTCGTTTTATGGTTATAGGTCCACACTCTATAACTTCATCATATTTGCTCATAAATTATGAACTAAGATGCACATGTATAAGTATTTTTTGAAATAGTCGAGAAGAAGTTCTCCACCAAAACTTTTAGCGCCCCCTTCCCATAATTCAGCTTCTTGACTTGCTTTATCTTATCTTTTGTTCTTTTTAGTACTCCTGTCCATAATCCCCATTCTCTTGCGTCCTTAGGTTCCAGAGAAAGCGCCGATTCATGAAAAGTCTTGAAATCAATATATGTTTCAACTTTATTGCTCTCTAATTCCTGCATTTCAACCTTATTGGCTTCCTTGCCAATGTACACGCATCCTTTAGGTTTCAGGTGTCTCCTTTGCAGTATTCCAGTATTTCCTTCAAATTTGGCTTCAGGATGATTTATGTATTCAAGGAATACGTCACTTAATGGTTTCCAGTACTCTCTTCCAGAAAGTATGTTTCTTATAATGTAGTCTATGACCTCTTTCTCAACTGCTACCTGTAGATTTTTGTTGAAAGGAGCAATTGGTTTAATCTACTCTTCATATTTGTCATATTTATAAAAGCAAAGTTTTATGTTTTAATTTATATTAACAAGCAAGTATTTAATTTCATTTACCATCTAATATTCATTGGTAAAAATGAATTTTTGACTTACATTCCTATAAAATAAAATTCTATTGAAAATAAATTTATTCTGAATAAGCATTCCCTCTATATAAGTGTTCTCTTAATTTTTCAGAAAAACTTATATAATATTACTACGTTGCAGAGCCTCTGCAATACGATTATTGAAGGGATACAGATATATAGATTAAATTCCATGTATAGTTGTACACAAAAATAATGTGTACATAAGATAAATTATTTCAAAATCCCCAGAATTCAAGAAATCAAATAATTTGTAAAAATTATGATTATGGACATTAGTTGAAAACATAGACACTTGATAAAATGAAGAAATTAAGCATGGGTTAATTTCCATACTAATTCTTTGCAAAAATAAGGGGATTTGAAATGGATTTATTATGATGAAAGTAGAAAATAGAAAATAGAATTGGTGAAAAGATGAATAATTGTAAAAAAGGAATAAATCGCATACGAATAGTGGATTGTATTTCAGAAGAAAATGTCGGCCCCATTGCAATGAAAGAGTTTCTGACAGAAGCTTACTACGTTACTGATGCAATGCCGAAAGTTCTTAGTCCAGAAATAATCGATAAACTAGAAAATGATGTATATTCCAGTGATGAAATTGAAGCATTGTACTGGTTGGCTACAAAGAGATACGATGCCCTACTAGGATTATAATAGGTATTGTAGAAGGTCACAATCAATATTGATTGATGGCCTTTTTCAATATATTTAAAACTTAATCATCTCTCCTTTTTCGGTAACTCCCTTTCCAACTATCACAATTCCATCCTCTTTCATCTCCCAGATAGAAAACTGACTCCCATATATCTGATCAGGATTCATTTGCTTTACATGCTGCCTTTCAAATTCTTTATTGCTCTTCGATAAAAACTCTACTGAATTGCTAGAATACCATTTAACTCCTTTTACCTTCACCGGTACTACATATCCCCATTCCTGAAAGAAATATACATCAAGATACATTCTGTTACTCAAATAGTATAATGCTACCTTTTTGCGGTGAATAGCAAGTTGTGATTTTTGATCTTCTCGCACTAGTTTAGATGGATTTACAGGTTCTGCTTTCTGTTTATTATTGAAAGATTGAGTTTTTTGATTTCGCAATTGCTGCTTCAATCGATTATTTTCTAGGACAACCTCATTATATTTAATTCTCAAGGTATCATTTTCAGACATTGTTTCGACATAATACTTGTCGTTGACAATAAGATCTTCTTTCTTTTCTTCCATAATATCAATGAGGTGAGTAATCATTCCAACGTCTGAATAGTGAGTACCTAGATTGTCATTGACATACTCAATCAATACTTCAGGAGACATCTTCATTCTTTCCTCGGCCAGTTTTTGGAGAAATTCCGGTTGCTGTTCTATCAATCGTAGCATCTTGTGATGTAGTCCTTCCTCTTTTAATCTCAATCTTCTCTGAGGGTCATCCAAGAATTTCTGGCCACTAGAAGTGAGTGCATATGTCCTTTTCCTTTGAAATGGATTTGATGATTTTTTTGCATCTCCAGCAAATTTCAAGAATCCCCGCCTCTTAATCATATTGAGGCCACTCCGGAAGGAGTTATAATTGCCTTTATATTCGATGTGGTTGAAAATATCTCTGCAGGTCACATGACCATCTGCAATAGCAGAACATATCAGGTACTTCAGTTCACCACTCCCATAGTTTTTCATTTAATCACTCCAAAAGTTTCTACTAATGTCCACTATTAATTGTGGACACTATATAAATTTAATTATAAACAAGATTTGAAAAACAGAATGCTATTGATAGATGTTTCCAGAAAAGGCAAAGTAAAATGTTACTTAATTTCAATGAAATATGTGAAACAGCATTCAGCAATCTAGTTAATAGACTCCTAAGATTCGACAAACTAAAATTAAATTTGTCGTTTATTAAATAGTTAAAGCAGATAAATGGATATCAAATATATTATACCTTTAAATATATTGATATATTTTCTATAGAAAAGTAATTTTTTCAATGCCTTGGAGAGAAAAATGAAGATCAGAGTTATAAGTGCAAGAGAAGAGATAAATTCTCTTGGATCAGACGAGCAGATAATACATCTTGCATTCAGGCCATCAAATACAGACGTTCTAACTCTTGTATTGAAATGCCCTAACGCTAAAGCTCTCCATGTCCCACATTCCTATATGAAATCCATTTCGAAATCAACTCAAATGTTCCTTGAAATGAAAGGGATTGCTCTCCTTGAAGGCGATGTATGGGGTCATAGGAAGGACATTAATGAGTATTCAGAGGTCTCACAGAGCGTTTATGATCGTATTGATCAATACCGGACAGAAGGACTTTCAGATGATGAAATTGAAGTAAAGTTGAGCAGAGAAACGAAATGGGGTGCCGATTTTATAAGATTTATATTGAAAAGAAGTAGCTAATGAGGAGTTTCCTAACTCTTCTATTATCTTCTTAAGGGTGTCCAGTATTTATTCCTACAATAACAACCCCATTCATTTTGTCCCCTCCGTCACCATTAGTGCCGTAGGCACATTCACCAGACAATAAGAACTACCAAAACCTCACTCTATAATTCTAAATTAATTGAGTTCCAACGCTTTTTTCAAAATCCATTACATGTTATAGAGTAGTTAAAAATATTATGGAATACAATACCCATAGGCTTTGGATAAAAAGAAAGGTGTCCAAAAACAGAACCCAAGATTAATACCAGTATAAATTGTAACCAAATTTACTACTAAATTGTATTAACTAGGTTGCGTTTCTTTTAAGCATCATACGTACTTAAGTTTTTTATAAAAAGTGGTGGTTTGACATTGGGTATGTATGCAAATGATAAAGATAAAGCAATTTAACTCATCATGGAACAAGGATATTCATCATTGAGAAGCTGTAGCAGATGACTGGCAGTATATACTCTTGAGATGGCTCTGGTAAATCTCTATAATTCATTTGAGAGGTTTTTACAGATTATTAAGGTGAATGTCTAGCTGAAGGGAATTAAGGCTTACAGGAGAATTATAGGTAATTTACAAGTACTCAATCTTCTCCGTATGAAAAGAGAATGAAGAAGATCTAAATAGATATTCATGCTACAATGGATACTTGTTCCTACTTTTAAAGCAAATCATATTATTCTATAAGCAATAACAAACATTCATTCTCATGATCCTCCATCTCCAAGTGCCGAAGGCACAACTTCACCTGACAATAAGAATCAGGAAAACCTATTTTTATGGTTAGAGTTGTGCCATAGTAGATTTAATTCAAATGCCAATTCGTGTCTGGGAATTTTAGGTTGATTAAGCACATAGATGAATCATGGCAAGTTCTGCAAAACTCTCATTGTACATTTAAAATGTAGTACTCGTAATATATAATCCTTTCTAAAAATTTTCAGAAAAACTTTTATAGTACCACTACTATGGCAAAGCCTATAGATGTCGATTTTAAGGGAAAGTTATTTAAATTATTAATGAATCTAGTATAATGTGCAAAAAATAGAAATGCATAAAAAAGAACTTGTTTCACAGTTTAATAATTAGGGTAAATCTGAAAATTAATTAAGAATAATGATTTAATTAAATAATTATTGACTTCTGTAATGAAAAACTGTGTCTTGAAATAAGTTCTGCACTTTAAATATAAAAAGAGGTATAAGATGAAACAAAACTCAAGTGTGGAAGAACATATAAATGATGCAAGATGCCCAGATTCAACAGTAATGAAATTAGATAATCAAGAAGAGCATTCATGCATATATGCAATGATGGATTATTTGGTAGAAACTTACTATAATAGTGATGCGATGAAGAAGGTACTCAGCGGAGAAATAATTGTTAAATTGGAGTGTGGCATGTATTCTGCTGAGGAGATAAAAATAATGTATGAGTGGGCAACTAGAAAATATGATGCCCTATTAGCTTTGTAAGGCAGGGTAAAAGTCATAAAATCACTATAGATTATGACCTTTGAATTTTTTTAGCAGCTGTGAAGGAATATGATTTCATTCAGTCAACAAACCTGAAATTAATTATTCATTTAGTGCACGTTCAATTAATTTCCCGACATAGCCCTTATCATCCTGGAAAAATATGTTATGAGATTCAAAAGTGCTTATATTGGAAGCTCCAAATATAGGTTTAACATCTCTATAAGGTGTCCATGAAACTATAAAAGAGCATAAAGATATCTCTCTATCATCAGATTTATCTTTAAGTCTTTTTGTTAACAAAGTGCTTAACTCCTTAATATTTTTATGCAGCATAACTTTTTCGTCACTAAAGCCTTTTGTCATTCCCATTTTAGTTAATCCCTTCGGGTCTACAAAGATGATATGCTGTTTACTGTCTTTTTTAATCCAAATGACAAAATCTGGATAATAATTCAATGTTTCAACAAAAAAACCTATTCCTTTTTTAGGTTGATTCCTAAGCACAAATATTTTTACACCTTTTAATGCATCAGGACATGATTCAACATATGATCGAAGGTCTTGAATGAATTGTTTTTCTCCAGAGTTCAATCCGGTTGGTTGTAGAGAGTATTTTGTCGACTTTTCTAATTTCTTCGTGAGTAGTGGTTGATAGAAATGCCTATCAAAATAAACATTATTTACTAAAGAATCTGTTTCGCCAATTAAGAGCTCTTCAATATTGATAGATTGAATCCTGTCAATTAAATCGGTTTCTACTTCATTAATTATGACTTTAAATTCTTTAAACTCAAAGTTTCCGTGACTATCTTGTAACTCAGCAACATCAAGGTTATTCTTAGTCCACTTGCTTCGATTGCGATTATAGTATTTCAGTATATACTTTTTCAAAATAGAAATTGTGATCTCTTCTATTTGCCAGAGATCCTCGTACTTCTTTGGTTCAACGTAATAATCGGGGCATTTAAGAGAGTACACATTTTTCCCCTTTTCCATGATTTCCTTTAACACACCTTTTGAGAAGACTAAGTTACTCCAACCTTTTTCCATTTTGAAATCAAGTATTTCAAAATAAATACGTGACCAATCTAAAATGTTAAGATATTCTCCCTCAATTACACGAGTCCTGTTTCCGGTAGTTGCAGATATGCCACCATCATTTTGACTTTCAATAACTTCTATTTTTGGACTAAAATCTACTTCAACAGGATTAATCTGCTCATCATAACATAACTCAAAGAGCAATTCATCTTTGAATCTCTTTTTCTCAACATCTGGAACAAACAGTTTTTCGTTCAAAAAACTCTCATTTATCTTAATTTTGATTGGATGCTCGATGTAGTTTTCTGTTTTCATTCCTTCAGCTTCTAGATAATCCTTGAAATAATCCATATAATTAGCTTCAATACCAAATATGTTAAGAGTTTCAAGCAAAGGTAAGTCTGCAGGTGGGTAATCATCTATTGATCTACTTCTTTTAAGGGTGTGGTCTTTTCCCTTCAAACGTACTCCTCGTCCAAAGAGCTGAATTATTTGTGTGCCTTCACTCTTTCCGATGTTGAGTAGTCCCATATTGGAAACTCTCCATGAGTTCCAACCTTCAATAAACTTCTTGGCTCCAATTAGAAGATAAATTTTAGATTTTCTTTCATTAATCTGGTCAAAAATAGAACTACCAACTTCGTCTTTTTCTGTTAAGATGTCAGTTTCACTTTCAACAAGCTTCAGAAAACTTGTGTCATCCCCAATATTAATTAAACCGAAATAGTCCCCAGAACCGCAACGTAATGCAATTTCACCACTTGCATTCTTTATATTGACCAGATAAAGCGGAGCTGAATTGGCATTATGGAAAATATCTTTCAGAATATTTGCATATAATTCATCTGCTTTAGTGTATATCTTCCTAAGATATTCTAAGCGCCTTTCTGGATAACTTGGTGAAAACAAATCTCGGTCATTTTTGTCTATCAATCCTGAGTTTCCATCTAGAATCCTAGATATAATTTCAATTGCCCACTTTCCTTCATTTTTAAGGTAGAGATTAACAAATTTAACGACTTCAAGAATATCTGATTGATTTTTAGCACCTTGGACTTTACTTCCAACAAAAATCCAAAGTGGATTCTCAATATTATATTCTTGTACACCTTGAGGATGTCTATCAAAGACAAGTTTCTGCTCGTATAAAGTAAGAAGGTTAGCAATCATCAATGTAAGCTTCGTGGGTTGAGAAATTTTAGTATCCTTTAAGTTGAATATCCTATAATCCTTTCCAAAACCATCATTATAGAAGTATCGATATGAATAGTCGAAAATAATAGATTTCCCATATTTTAACCGTAGTTCATTAGAATCTTTGCCATTTGATGCTGCTACTGCCTGGCCAAAAGTTGCACTATATTCAATTGCAAAACCTTCCTTGGCAAGTTCTTCTCTAAAGTACTTCCACTTTTTCCCACCTGATCCCTTATGCCCCTCATCAACGAATACTAGATTCTTGCTCCCAAAATTTTCAACATCTACTGTTACTCCCTGTCCTGTCTTTTCCTCTGTCAACTTATGGATGTCTATTACTTTGACAACATTTCGATCTGAATAAGGAGCAAAGTAACCATTATTTTGTAGCTGGAATATTTCACATGGTATACTGCTCTTGTTCATTTCCTCTATATGTTGATCGGATAAGGATTCATTAGGTGTTACTAAAAGGACATTATCAAGTTCTATTCTATTTGGCCCTTTGTTATACTTGATAAATTGGAGATAGTTTATATGTAGAAGCAATGTCTTTCCTGAGCCTGTAGCCATCCAGAAGGCTATTTTTGAAAGATCATCTTTTGTGAAGAGAAAATCGTAATCATCCATCTGTTGTATGACAAATTCATTTATTTCGTTCATCAAGCCAATTTGATTGGAAAAATATTTGTCAAAATAAATATCCGTGAAAAGTACAGCAAGATATTGGAAATACTTTAGTCTAATTGGCATTGGATGCCCATGATTAATGTGATTTACGTAAGACTTGATGTTTGAGTCATAAATTTCCATTTTGGATTTTAGAATCGGATTAATGGCGCTAAGTGAAATAAGGGTATGAAACATCCAGCTTCGCCCTTCTTCATCATAACCCTCATCCACATCGCTTAATTTGTCCTTAAATTTATCAAAGTCTTCCATCCCAAAAAGGCTATTGATATATCTATTTAACATCAGATATTTTTCAAGACGCTCATGCTTTTTATTATTAGATTTCTTTGGAGCAGGCAAGTTCATGCCCCCATCAATCTCTTGAATTCGGGTTCAATAGGACATGCGTCTTTTACATAGAAATCAGAATTGATATAAGTTTTTGAAGGCTTGAACTCTTTGAGTAGTGTTTCCTCAATAAACTCTTTATCTACTTTGAGATCTATACCTTCACTATCTCTCCAGATGATAGCAATTTTTTCACTATTTTTTGTTCCAATTACTACCTTATAATACACATCATTGTTTGTGAATATACGAACCTTCATGACGTGAAGACCTAGGAGATAATTGAAAGTTTCAACTAAATCCACATTCTTTTCCTTGATTTCTTGTCTTTCAGTTATTTTCAAAGTATAACTGAAAGGTTTGGTGATTTTTTCGACATTCAACCTGCAGGGACTATCCATTGTTTCAAAGTCAAGCATGTAGCGAAGGAAATAGCCATCCATATCAAGCAGTGTTCGTTGAACCGAACCAGATTGGGCAAATTCTATATTGTTGAGTGTATCTTCGTATTGTTCAAGTGATTGATATTTGAACATATGACTTATACCATCTTTTGACTGTGGCCTCCCATCTTTCCAACTATCAGAAAACATCACTTTTTGAATACGAGGTTTCATGATTGTATCGAAATATTCTCCCATTTCTATGAGAATATACTTGCGGTTACCACCATCATTCTTGTTTAGATTAAGAACTGCATGAGCTGTAGTACCAGAACCTGCAAAAAAATCAAGAATAAGTGAATTCGAATTTGCACCGATAGAAATTATTCTATTAAGAAGCCTTACCACCTTTGGTGTCCCAAATACTTCTTCACCAGCATAAAGCATTGACTTTAATTCTTGCTTTCCCTCCTGGTTATGTCCAACTTCATTATATGTCCATATCGTGACGGGTGTAATCCCATTTTTAACTTCTGAGAGAAATCGTTTTAACCTTGGAACATTCTTGCCTTCACTTCCAAACCAAATCCTATTATCCTGTACTAATTCCATCATTTTTTGTTTTGTTGTGAACCAGCATCTGCTTTCAGGAGGTTCAATTACTCTACCTGAAGGGGAAGTTATCGGATAATTATATTCCACACTATATGTTTTTACAGTTAGATTATCTGACATCCAAGGACCACGTGGATCATTGTCAGGATTTTGATATCTATTATTTTGCTCCTCAGTTCTTTCTAACTGATTCGGGCGCCATATATTTTTATTTTTAGAGAAACATACTATGAAGTCGTGATTATCTGAAAACCATTTTGCATCATTTTGTGGTGCATACTTTTTTTGCCATATTATATTTGCTACAAAGTTAGTATACCCAAATATTGCTTCCTGAAGCATTCTTGTACTAGCTTGTTCTCCTTCGTCAATACTAGTATATATTGAACTGTCCTCAGACATTAACTGTTTAGCAATGTCTAGTCTATCGTGCATCATTGATAGCCAACTAGAATGCTGATAATTGTCCTTATACAAAAAGTCGTCATTTCCTGTATTATATGGTGGGTCAATATAAATACATTTTATCTGTGCAGCATAGGTATTTAGTAACAAGTTTAGAGCCTGCCAGTTTTCACTCTTAATCAATGTACCGCTTATTACTTCATCAATATCCTCAAAAGTTGCGAGAAGACGGTCTTTGAAAGATTGATCAAAAAATTTGGTGTCAAGCACAAGGTACGGATTTTCTTTGAGGTCTATATTCTGGAGTTCAAAATCATGAAGTTTACTTTGAGTATTTGTTTCTGTATAGTAAAGTCTTTTCCATTCTTCTAGTTGCTCTCTATTTTTCAAAATCTCAGGATAGAGTGAGTCTGAAACCTTGTCTATTGTCAAGCAATATTCACATGTCAAAACAAATTTTTTTTTCTCAAAAAGCTTCTTCTGAAATTGTTCTATTTGAGCAAGAAAATCGATAACTTTCAAACAAACGGCCTTAATCACTTTTATCTGAGTGATGTATTGTTCTACGCTTATTTCACTTTCTGTTCCAAGATTATCTATATTCAATATTTCGTTTTTAATGTAGAAATCTAATTCCTTCTTAAGGAAACCTTGCAAGTCTTTGTGGATAAAGTAATCTGTAGTGTTCCTCTTTGTGTACCTAAGAAGATGCTTCATCAAAATAGTCTTGTCGTTGACTATTTTACTAAGAATTGTTTTTAGTCCAAGTTCTTCAATATTTGACAAAACATTAGAATGAATAGTATTAAGGATAGTATCCTGAGTGTTTTTCGTTCCATATTTTGCCTCTTCACCCTTATTCATACTTCTATATTCAAAGAAAACGGTCATACTCTTAATATCACAATTATAACTTGGGTTGTTTTCCGATGATGTAGAAAGAACAAAATAACGTTTGTCTGCTTTGTTACTATTTATTGAACTTTCAGCATCAATTAACTGGAAATTAATAGTATAGTTTCCTTCCTCGAATGTATAATTCCTGAAGTATTCCCCTGTTTTAATGTAGTATTGATCCCTATTAGCCCAGTGAAAGAAAATTTCTTCCCCATTGTATGGAATTGCATATTTCTCGTTTTGTGAGTGTCTCCTAAGAGATAGGAAGTCACCATTATCATAATAACGGGAGAAAAAGTGATAGATATGAGAATAAATATCCGTTTTATGCTGACTGGATAACTCCGCTTTTTTTGCAGCGAATCTTATTTCATTATATTTTAATGCGAACTCTTGTGCTAGGGGTATTTGTGCATAAAGTGGTAAAATCTTCCCATTACCATCAACAATCATTGAACCAAAGTTTTTCTTTATTTCAGATTCAATACCTGAAAGTTGTTCGTTCAGATGCTCTTGATCGGATTCTTCATACCTTGAAAATTCAGAAGTGACAGCAGAAATTAGATCATCATTGATGAACTTCTCTATCTCATCTCTTTTTTTATTCATTATGCGGTATATTCCAAAGTCAAGATCTGCTGAGTCAAACTGGAATAATGTTCTTAGCAAGCTTCTAAGTTTTAGTTCGTAATTTTCAGGCATGCTTTCTCACTTTTTATATCTGCAAATATCAACATAGTTGCATGTTCCACAAAATTCTCCAGGACAAGGAGTAAAGTCTCTGTTCATAATCCTTTCGATGTAATTTTCAGCAGCATTTGTTGTGGTTTTAAGAGTTGAGTCATCAACATTTACTGATTCTGTGATTGCATTTTCGAGATAGGAAATTGAACCTTTTGCAACAGGTTCACCAATCATTTTAAGTCCTGCGGTATAGAGCTGTACCTGCATTGCAGCTTCTTCTTTACTTATGACTGAATCGGAAGTTTTGTAGTCTCTTATCTCGATATTATCGTTGTCATGAAGGATCACATCTACTTTCCCCATTATGGTTGCCCTATGAAGTGGGAATTCAATCCTGCTTTCGACCTCTTTTATGCGCATCATGTCATCAACGTGTTTCTGGACAAAAGCAACTAGTTTTTGTTTCGCATTTTTCTTTGCATTCTCAAACACTTTTGGCCCTGCAAAAGGGAGATAAAAGTTTTCTTCTACCGATGTAGCGACTGCACTTACCGGACTGTATCCTTCATCTCTAATGAGTTCAGATGCATGCCTCAGGCAGTAATGAAGAGCATTACCATAACCAATCATTTCTTTAAGACCAGGTTGATATCCCCATACTTGGTTAAAGCGATATAGGTATGGACATTTTCCATATGTGAGGATTTCTCCTGCTGCAAATGTTTGAATATCTTCTATATCATAAGCGTGTGGAACCTTACAAATTGGCAATTTATCCTTTTCAATAATCTTTTTCATTTTAGATTGATCAAGTTCATGATTAATGAACGAACTTACTCCAACATTTGAATTCAATTGATTGAAATGACTTACGATAAGCATGTCTTTTGCTCTTGTAAGTGCTACATAGAAGAGCTTACGTTCACCATCAATATCTCCTTCATATTTTTCAGAATTAAACAGAGTCCTTGGAATATCCCAGTTTCGTAATCTTCCTGTCATCATTGATGGGAAACGCTTTTCCACCATCGCTGGTATGAAGACGACAGGCCACTCCAAACCTTTTGCTTGATGTACTGTCATCATTTGAACTGCATTAATACCCTGAATTTCATCACCGGGTTGTTCTTCATACGATTTTGTAGCATGACTGTGCATGTACCAAAACAGTCCTTTTATATCACGATTCCAATTTTTTTTCCTTCCACCATACTTATTGGCAGATTCATAATCTGTCAGAAGAGTGCTGAATCTACCTAGATTTGCCATTATTACAGCATGGTTTGGATTATCAGGATTCAATTCTAGATATTCAAGTATGGTAAGCAATTCATAGTATAACTGGGTGAAATCATGGAATTGATCAGTCAGTACCTTTTCTTTCCACTTTGCCAACTTCTCATTTATATCAGGTTGAAGAGATACATCAGGAACACCTATTTTCCAGTCTTCTACAGCTGAAGTAAGTAAATCATCGCCTTCTATACATTCTTTGCTCCATCTGTTATCTTTCCAGAAACCATTATCATAGAGCCAAACAAAAAGTTTTCCAATAGCTTTTATTTCAGGCCTTCTGAATAGACCGACCTTTCCACCTACCATTAGAGGTATTCCTCTTTCTCTAAAAATATCAATGAACACAGGTCCAGATGTGTTTACACTCCTACAAAGTATGCCAATATCACTATAAACACATGATTTGTCTTTTACATGGGCTTTGATTTGATCAGCAATCCACTCTGCTTCCCTTACATTATTTTCAAACTCCCCTAAAAAGACTTCTCCTTCTTCTGTTCTTGTAGGAGTTAAATGTGCATACTTTTTATCAAAATTATTCGAAAATTGGTTAGATAATCCAATGATTGATTTAGCACTTCTTCGATTTTCAATGATAGGAATTGTTTCGGTATCAGAGTAGTGCTTAACAAAATCTTCAAAGCATCCTTCATCTGAACCTCTCCACTGATATATCGTTTGTCTGGGATCTCCTACGATGAATATCTTAGAATCATTCCCAATCAATTGAATTAATTTTTCTTGAGCACGATTAATATCCTGATATTCATCTACAATTAGATATTTTACATGCTCAAGTACATCTGGATTTTCATTCAAATTCTCAATAGCAAGAGATATCATCCGATTGAATGTGAGTCTTCTATGAGAATCAAGAAGGTTCTCGTATTCTTCCATTGATTTTAGGAAATCTGGAGCATGCTTTTTTATAAGTGATTTTGGAATTAGTTCTCCGTAAACAACACTCAAAGTTTCTAAAAACCTCTCACAGTTTGAAGAATAACTACCTTTTCCAAGGCCAATATCCCAACCAAATCTCACAATAAAAGCCATTTCTTGATTTTCATCAAGAGCTCCATAATCACCATATCCAAAGTGATCTTCTAATATTTGATTACAGTAGCCATGAATAGTTCCAATGAACAGTTCACCAAGTCTTGAACATATTTTCTCTTCACCTAGCTGCTTAATTCTATCATAAACACGACTCTTCATGCTCTGGGCAGCTTTTTCAGTAAATGTGAAAGCGACAATTGAAGATGGGGCAACGTTTTCACATAAAAGAAGATAAACAATTTTTCTAGTAAGAGTTTCTGTCTTTCCTGCACCTGCACCTGCAATAATACGAACATGATTCTTAGTAGAAAGAACCGCATCTCTTTGGCTAGGAGATAAAGGTTTAGGTTCATTTAGTATTTTTTGCAATAATGTCATTTTTCTCACTGCCCATATTATCAATTAATAAGCCAAAGAGAGTTAAATAAAATAACCTTGTACTGTATTATTTTGCTAACATATAACATTAATTGATAATCTCTATGCATATATATCTTCAAAAATGCTTTTGACTGAATGTAAGAATGATCATAATTTGACATGATGTTCAAAATACAATAGCTTTTTACAGTTTAAATCAATCTGCTAGGTAAAATTATTTAAATGTTAAAGATTATATCTTTTTTAATATTTACTTTAAAAACTGAGTGAAAAGCATGCCTTTAATAAACTTAGAAGGAGAACGGGAAGCTACAACTCAAAATAGCGAAGAGTATGGAAAAAAAATTATTGATTTTCTTAATTTGCAAGGTTATCACTTAGAACATGACTCAAATATTGAAGGTATTTTTCAGGACAAGGTATTCAGAAATCCAAAACTAGATGGGAACAAAAAAACGGTAGTAGAAGTAAAAGATACTGATTTGAGTTTAAACAACAAAGATTTTCTAGTAGAGTATGGCAAATATTTTATGATATACTCACGAGAGATTTTCAATTTGTTCATTTTCGCTAAAAAAATTGTAAATATTAATAAATGGAAAAAAATATTTGACTTGGCTACACAATCGGAAGATGAGATCCTTTCATTTTACGAAGATATCAAAAAATGCTCATCTGATAAGATTGATGAATATAGCATATTCAAGGAATTCATAATTCATACGAAAATTTATCAAACTACTTATGATAAATTGCTGCAAAAAATAGAACAAATTAAAAAAGACAATATATATGATTTTGAGGTTGATTACTTAAAGGACATAGAAGACTTAGTTTATGAACCAGAAATCTTGAATAGCAATTTATTCATTGTCAAGTCATTTCCAGACTATATATTTAAGGCTAAATTAAAAGTGAATAGTTTTACTTCACTTTGGAAAAATCCTTTCGCAAATTCTTTTGTTGCATTTAATGGAATACTATATTCAATTCGTGAATTTCCTGAAAATATATTATCTGAATATTGTGATGAAAATACATATAACAAATTTAAATTTACAAATATTGATTTAGAATCTGAAAGAAGGTTAGTTTCACAGCTTATAAAAAGCCAAATTATATTAAATGCTTTTGACAACGGTTTCTATTATAATCGAAACAAAAAAAGCTTCTACAAACCACATTTTAATCTTAGAATTGAAAAATCAAAAGTTAAAGTGGAAGATGAAAAATCAAGGGTAGTGTCAACAGTATATATCAAGGACGGAAATTTGAATTTTGTATCTCATCGTGCTGTAAAGATAGAAGTAACTAGAATTGAGAATGAATACTATGTTTTATTTAACAATTATAGATTGTTCACTAATGATGGTAAACACCTAATTATGGGTGAGGGTGCTAAAAAGTTAAATAGCAAGTTTGCACCGACAAAAGCATTCAATGATGCTGAAAAAAGCAAATTGTTCTTTTTGATAAAAGCTATGGGTTCTCTAAGAATAGGTGGTTCCACTCAGTCGAAGTTAGACAATTCAAATCCATCAACTTTAAAAAACCAGTTTGTTTTTGAAGAAGTTACATTTAAAATGCCTTGTAAATCTAAAAAAGGCGAGGTTTTTGAAGAGAATTACGATTATGAAGAAAACGTCTATTCTAAAATAAGCGATTATTATGATGAAGAATGAAATGAATTACTTTAAAATAGAGTATATTCAAGAGCCACAACTACTTTTTAATGAGGGTGGAATCTCGTTAAATCCATGTGTTGGCTTAATTAAATATGGTCCACGTTTTGCAGGATCTAGCACTACAGAGTTCAAAACATTCAAGATTGGGATTATTGGTTCCTCTAAATCAATTGCTTTAACAAAACATTTATTTGAATCATTTTATATGAAAATTTTGCCAGATGGAGACATTAAACCATGGAAAATACCTTTCCCAGGGTTAAATGCGAATTCAAAACTAAGATTTGAATTTATTTTCAATCCAGAATGGGAATCTATAATAGATTCCTTCGATTTTGAAAATTTAAAAGCAGCACAATCTTCTTCTGAAAGGGCCTTGGAACTGATTAAAGAAAGAATAATAACAATTTATGAAAAAGAAACTCCACCTGATATCATTGTAATAAGTTTTCCGATTGAATTTTACTATATTTGTGAATGCTCAGACACAAAGAAACCCATGATAAAAGTAGGATTGGATGATTTTCATAATCGCATTAAATTATTGGCAATGCAGTTGAAAGTTCCTACCCAGATTATAAGACCTGAAACTCTGCAGTTAGAAGGAACTCAAGAAAGATCTTTGGTTGCATGGAATATAGTTGTTGGAATGTTATATAAGTGCCAGAGAGGTCATCCTTGGAAACTCACTCATCTTGAAGAAAACACCTGCTATGTAGGAATATCTTTTTTCAAAGAAAAAGGTGAAGAAACACGAAGAGCAAGTTTAGCCCAAATTTTTTTGGATACAGGGGAGAGCTTTGTGTTAAGGGGTGAGTCCTTTAGTTGGGCTAATAAAGATTATCCAAATAGTCCTCACTTATCTGAAGAAGATGCACAAAGATTGATGAGTTATGTTTTAACCCATTATAAATTAATTAGAAAACACTATCCAGATAGAATTGTAATTCACAAAAGCTCAAACTTTTGGGATGATGAGCTGGAGGGATTCAAAAGCGCTACTAAAAATATCAAATCAAAAGATTTCATATCTATTTTGCCATCAGATTTTAAATTATTTACTCAAACATCTTATCCTGTATTAAGAGGTACCTTAGTATTAACTAAAAATGAGTCGATAGGCTTCCTATTTACGACAGGTTTTGTTCCTTCACTAAAAACATATCCTGGTTTTTCAATCCCTAGTGCTCTTCAAATAAAACCCTTCGTTTTAGATACCTCGCTACTAAAAGTCTGTCGAGAAATATTATCTTTTACTAAGCTTGACTGGAACAACACTTTTGTTTACTCTAAAATGCCGGTAACTCTATCGGTTTCAAGAAAAGTAGGACATGTAATGAGTGAAACTGAAGCTAAGAGAATATGCAATCTTGATACGCACTATTACTTTTATATGTAAAATTGAAGTGAATCTTACTGGCTACATCATCAATGGTAATTCGTCCCCCTGTATTTAGATAGATAAAATACTATGATATGAAAAAGGTTACGTGGATAATCTTCACTGTACAGAGATATGATTTTGATACTGATTTTTTAGGATTTCTCTAGAATGCCTTTGATTTGTCCCAAGCTTCATGAATCAAATCTACTTTTGGTACTAATATCTTTTCATATTTCTTCTTTTTTTATCAATATCAAATATTAGAAAAAGTATTTATTTCTGAAAACTTCGGCAATATCATTAGTTTCCTTCCATTGAATCAGAGATATGATTCTATGGAAATCCTCTCAAATAAAAAATCAGGCAGGTAAACAGCGAGGACATGGAGTGCACAGAGAGTATTCAATTATGTATTCTGAGAACACTGGGAATATTTGTTCTACGTGCTTTCTGTAATAAGATTTTTATATTTTAACTCCCTAAGTTTTAGACGATGTCGGAAGTTTCAACATTAGCTGAATGGGTTGAAAAAAGTGTTTTTGAACCAGATCCTAAAAAAGCGATTCAATACATTGACAATGCATTGGCATTTAATTCGAATAACCAGGAAGCTCTCTATTTAAAATGTATGTTGCTTTATAAGGAAAAAAAGTATCAGAAAGCATATGATGTTGCATCCAAAATGATTGATTTAAAATATCAAAATGCGGAAGCATGGTATGCAAGAGGTCTAGTTTCTGAAAAAATCGATAAGAAAGGTCTTGCTTCGAAATGCTACGAAAAAGCGATTCAATTTGATCCTCAGCATCATGACGCCTTACACAGTTTTATCGAGTTGAACAATTATCCGAAGTCAGCTTTGAAATATTATCGTTTGATCATTGAAATTGAGCCTGCAAATATTGATATTTGGATTAGACTTATAGATTCTGTCATTGAAGAAGAACAGTATTCAGATGCATTGAATGAAATAACAAGAGCAAGGAAATATCATTTCAACAACAAGGAACTTGATAAGCGGGAAAGGAAACTGATAGTGCACTCTAAAAGTAAAGTGCCACCAAAGCCCAAAAAGAATAAGTCTGTTCCCCTTAAGAAAAAGCCAAAGGAAGAATTGCGTAAAAAGCCTGAAATTGTAGAAGTGATCCCTCAAAAAAAGGAAGTGCTAAATAATATTGAAGTAGGAGATTTTTACAATGAATGGGATTCTCCAGCTCCAGTTACCATTTATTGTCGAATGTACAATATTCCTTATTCATCTTATAAATATTATCAAACCCGTTCATCTAGTGAAATAAAAATCAAGAATATAGAGGACCACTTAAATGCAAGGAATTTGAATTGTATGTGTTGTTCATTTTGTGTAGGCAATATATGTACATACAAAAAGAAACATGTTGTTTCAAGTTCCATTTGCAAGCATTTTAGTCCGAAAAAAGGAATACAGTTAAAAAATATTCATTTAAATACGAATAAAGAGAAAAGATTCAAATGTCCATATTGTAATAAAAAGTCTCAACGAGATGAAAATATCGCTGAACATATGAGAATAAAACATCCCCACGAATTTAAAAACCATTACCCCAATTATAACCAAAGCATTTTCTAATTCATTAATCTTAAAATCCAAGAGTAAAATTAATAGTTGAATATCTTGGATATGTAAAAGAAGCCTTATTTCGAGATACTATTTTCCTCTTTAAGAATGCTTATGCTCTATTTGTTTTTCAACTTCTCAATCAAAGAAGACACTCTCTGCTTTGCATCATCAGTTTCTTTTTCATCCTTCACAACGCTAATATCGAGGATATCCCCTTCTTTTGAACCAGAAGGAAGAAGGGATACAGGAATATCCACTTTTATGGTTTCTGCATCCCTGACAAGAAGTACTGCAATATCTCCCTCTACCCTATCCAATGTTACTCTGAAATTGCTTTTCATCAAAATCCCCCTATGCTTCTGCCATTAGAGAAAAGTTCATAGCATTCATTGGGAAAACCAATCCTTTATTTTGGGTCTCTACAGTGTATTCTTTACCATCTGTTTTTACAACAATGTGTCCTTCAATATCTGTTCTATATATGTCAGATCCAAGACCCCTTAGTCGGGCAATTACTTCTTCTGTAGGATGTCCGTAACGATTGTCAGTTCCAACCATAATTATACTTGCTGCGGGATTGACTTTCTCAAGGAACTCTATACTGGTAGATGATTTGCTTCCATGGTGGGCAACTTTCAAGATTTGACTTTCAATATCAATCCCTGATGCAAGGATTCTTTTTTCAGCATCTATTTCAGTATCCCCGGTGAATAGAAAAGAAAGATCTCCATAAGTCAATTTCAAGACAACGGAGTCATCATTTAGTTTCCCTGTAGGTTTTTCAGGATTAAGAATCTCGATAGCAAGTGAAGGATCAAGTTCTATGGTCTGGCCTGCTTCTGCAAGACTGAATGGGATATCCTTTTCGTCAATGGCAATTAGCATGTTCTCATAGGTTTTGGTAGTATGTGGATTTCCACTATCAACGAACTTCTTTACCTTGAAGTTGTTTAATACAGTTACCATTCCACCGATGTGGTCAGCATGTGCATGTGTAGCTACAATAACATCCAGTTCTGTAACACCATTATCCTTCAGGTAATTTACAACCGTATTTCCTGCTTTCTGTTCACCTGCATCAATTAGCATGTTCTTATCCTTAATTTGAATGAGGATTGAATCTCCTTGGCCCACGTCAATGAAATGGACAGTGAGGATGCTTTGGTCTATTGTCGGCAATGGGGGTTCAGGCAGTGATACTTCGACCAAAGAACCGTTTGCTATTACATCTGCATTGGGCTCTTGTTGTGAATCTTCAGATGAATCCAATATAATTGAATCGAATGATTCAGATGAAACGCAACCTGATGTAATGACCAATATCAAGGATATTAGTGCAAGTGCGAGTATTTGTTTTGCTTTCATAATCTCATCCCCTTGAAATAAGGTGTTTCTATATACGGTTTGATATATAAATAGGGCATCGGATAGTGTGGGATGTAATATGTAGTAATTATTTTATGCGAGCCTTAAATCTATTTAGGAAGGCATAAATATGTAAATGAATATTGGATTATCCGTGGCGCAGCAAGACATAATAATTAAAAAATACCAACCAACCTTTTTTGATTGCTGCGCTGTTATTTGTTCATTAAGTATCACATTCCTTAAATCATATAGGTTAGGACAAGACGAATTTCTACGAGTTATTGATACAAGCCCATTTGGTAAGGATGAGTATTACATATGAAAAGGCATTAGCTTTATATACTTACTTCTTAAAATATATTTTGTAATAAATTAAAATATATATGTAAGAGGTAAAATGGCGTATAAAAAAGAAAGCACTCATCATGGTACAAAAATGAAACTATTTGCTGAATTTATCAAATATTCAAAATATGACTTTAGTGGAAACCCCAGATGTGTGGATCTTGTTGATGTCCGGAAAGAAAACGGAAAGCTCGTGGCAAAAAGAATTTGTTTAAGTTACATCAATCGATTTCAGGGAATAGGGGAGTTGAAAACAGGCGATCGGATTTCGTTTATGGGATGGGTGCTAATGGGCAAGGTAACTCATCCAACAAGGGTTACAAAGGTTATAGCATCCTTAGTATCAGAGGAAATACCTCTAAAACCTTCACAGATATCTTCAGATTAATTTTTATAATTAGTTGCGGTATCTATCTATCCTATGTACATAAGACTAATAGTGATGATATATGGAAGTTGTAAAGGATTGGATTGATAACATGCAATTTTTATCGGAATATACTTCCAACATGAGTTATTGAAGTATGATGGATCTTTACAGATGATGTGAAGAACCTTCCAATTGGCACGACATTGAGCTTTCTCCTAAGAGATTGTATGTTACAGACTATCATTAAAAAACTGCTTATATGGGAAGATGGGAAATGGATAATGTATTAATGTCATCCTTCGCCTTCCTTCAAAACTTATTCTTATTTTGTTTTAGCACATCCTGAAACTGCTATACAGCTAAGTATAAAAAAAATAAATATATCGTTTTCATGATTTCACCTTATAGGTTATCTATTGTTGATTGTGCAGAAATTCTATTTTGCCTAACATATGCAAGATTTGAATTCAAAATCGACTTCTGTTTAAAATAATATTCGGAATCTATTTTTTTAAGTGCATCTTGATTTTGTTCAAGAAAAGCAAGATAATCTAAAATTTGAGTTTCATATATATTAGATTGAATAATGAATAAATTACTTTCACGTCTGACATCATCTCCTTTTTTATTCTTTTTAGTTTGTGTTGCTGAAGATGTTTGTCGGGAATAAGACATTTGGTTATATTCATCAATAAAATCATTATAATCATGAACTGCAATTTGTGAGCTATCAAATGATTGTTGATAATTATTATATGCAATAGTAAGTTGATTACTGTACATTTTCATTTCATCAGTAATATCCTGATTCATGTAAACTGTAGCAACTTTAGAAGCAGTTTATGTTTCTGCGCATCCAGAGATTGCAACTAGTGCAATTACTAATAAAATAAAGATATAATTTTTCATTTTGATCACTTTATTGTTTTGAATCATATATTTATATAAATAATTAATATATTTTAAATTACACTATCTTAACATACTAATTTATTTGTATATAAGTATATGTCCTTTCAATTCAGAAATTGTCTTGACTGAACTAAAGGCACTATTAATAATTCATTCACTGCTATCTGTCCAATATAGAACAAAATAGAACCTTTTAAAAATGCGTGAACAAGACTTCAAGTAATTGTTTTTTCATTTGCGGCACATCCGTTCAAATAATTGCAATTTAATTTCACTACCAATTACCAAATGCTCGAAATACTATTAAGATAATTTGATTTAGCAAATTATTATTACCACTAGCGATTACAAGGAACATAAAGAAGAATGAAGAAAATAAGAACTGAATGGTTTAAAAGTGAAATGAACTAGTTCATTTATAAATTTATACTCAACTTTTAGCAATGAATCTGATTAGGTCAAGATTCATATGCAGTTTTCGACCCATTTTTTCTTCACTTTAATCATCCTATAGATCATCTATTGAAGCAGAAGAGGTAGGGATTCTGGCAGTTTGAAGGAAAATTCGATATTATGCTTGAAGTATAATATAACATTCTAAATAATATGTTAGATTTATAGCATTTCACCTTTTTATCTGTATTCTACTGATTGCGATTCTGGATGTTTGAAAATTGCCACAATACATTTTTATAGTAGTTGTTAGATTTTAATATATGTGATAAAATGATTTACGCTAAAACAAAGAAAAATAAAAATGATAAAGAAATAGTGCCATATTCAAAGGAATGGCTAAAGGTATCTGAATTACAACAAATATTAAGTATGTCTGACCTTTCCGAAAAATATGAAGTATGGGTATCATTGCTTTATTATCCCGCCCTTAGAGTTTCCGAAGCCCTCAACATAAGAGTGCGTGATATTGATTTTATAAACAATTGTGTCGAAATCTATAATGCAAAAGGCGTATACGACCATGATTTACGAAAAGCACCACTTCCGAAAGAGGCACAAAAGACACTATCAAGATACATTAAAAATCATAATTTAAAACCAGATGATTATATTATGTTTTCAAATAAAGCATCCCAAGTATCAAGAAGTCATGTATATGTGGTTGTGGGGGAATTATGCAAACATGCAGGGGTTGACAAATGTATCGGAACCCACACTTTCAGAAGGTCAAGAGCACAACATCTATTAGATTCAGGTGTTCCACTGATAACGGTTTCCAGATATTTAAGGCATAAAAGTATAGAAACCACTATGCACTACCTTCATTATTCGATTGAGGATTTACAAAAAGAACTAAGCAAACATGATGAACCAATGCAGAAGGTAATTTAAAATGGAAAAAGGGGAATGAATTATGGCAGGGGTGTGTAAGTATGCCTTTGCCAAACAAACTCAACCAGTGAAATTTAAAACATTCCTAGAGGGGTTATGAATCCCCTTCCTCTTCAGATGCCCACATCTCTTTTTTCCACTGCTCAATTTCATCTTTGGTCATTGACTCTGTATGTGTCATACCAAATACATCTTTCAAGATTCTTTCATGCATCTCTAACTTTTCATTCATTTTATCATAGTCAGGGTGCCCAAATTTAACGATTCGCATATCTTCTGCAATACTAAGAGAATCCATAACGGCAATAAATGCATTAATAATTTTTTCATCGGTAACTTTACCATAAGATTGAGTAACGTCTAATTTATGCCCCATTGCTATTTTTTTAACAGTGTCGCCTGCAACAGCAATTACTTCGCCCAAATGATGCCTCATTGCATGGGAACGTAACGGAGAATAACCCCCATTAATACCCTTAACACCGTGGTCAAATTGCAATCTCGCATACATTTTGACGATGTTTTTCCCACCTAATGCACGTTTTGTGTCATCATAGGAAATGATATCACCATCATTATCTAGTTTTATAACTGGTTTTTTCATTGCTTTTTTAATAAACAATTTATCGTTCTTCTCATTAAATACATGCCTTTGTAAGTAGGTCATTCTGTTACTGCTTGGATAAGGTGGTTGCCTGTTACGTTTTTCTAGATATTCCTCAATTAATAGACAACATTCATTAGATAGTATTGTCGTGTATCTAATTCTAGTCTTTGACCTTTTCTTTTTTATAAGGCAATATTTAATTCTGTTTCCTTCTGAATCAGTAATTTCTCTAAGCCCGCTTTTAAAATCATCTACAGTAAGATTGCCAATATCAACAGCAGATAAACCACTAGAATAACCAGTTGCAATAATGCATTTTTCAATTAAATCGCTTTTATTGAATATATCTAATAATTTTTCATGTTTTAACTGGTCGGTTATATTCTCCTGCCTATCAATAGTTTCTACATCATCAAATTTGATTTTAAAATCAATATTAATTTTAAGTCTTTTATAGAATTGCATCACATTTGTTACATCGTTGGATGCAGTTGACCCTCTTACTTTTCTAATATTGATTAACCAATACTTAAAGTCTAGAAGTAACTGCTCAATTCTAGTTTCATCTGATTGGATATTAAAAGAATTAATGAAATATTCAGCAGTCTTGCCTTTATTCTCAGATTCATCTTTATATTGATATTCCATTGCCTTACCGTATAAAATGGAAGGGGTGGCATCTCTCATGTTATAACTTTCATTATTTCGTAAAAAGTAAAGAAATTTACGAAATGATAATGCTTTGTTTCTCCTTGTATCTTTATTATTATACAGTGATACCCATTTTTGAAAAATTATATCCTCTGCAACAATGGAATCCATTTCTAAGAAAATATTATCCATACTATTCTAGATGTATCTCAAAATACATAAAAGCAATGCATCTCTCATGGAAGCATAATACCATCCGATGCTGCTGTCACTGAAGATAGGCGGAGCGTGGAGCTATTCCGCAGAGCACCTTAAGTGTATCTCAGTCATGCAGGTTCATACAAACTATGATAAGACTACAAAGACCGGCAATACTATTGAAATGATCTACCTGCTGGTGAATCCTGAAACTGTGGCAAAAGAGGGAGTAGTGAATCGGCTGGAGAAATGCGGGAACCGGGAAGAGCGTGTGTTACTCACACGACCTTATTCCATAACCCTCAGGGCTGAGAGGATAATAGCGGCAAATATCAGTACCGAAAAAAGGAAAATCACTGTACACGAGGTCTGGGAGAAAGTGGTTATGTTCACGGGTCCATCTGCGTTCTATGCTGCCCACGAGATGGAGCATCTGGAACATATTGAGATAGATGGGCTCCCAATGTGGGCATTTAAATATGAAATAGCAGATACAGAACTCGGACCCGATTAACGGGAAATAGTCGGAACTCGACCGATATGAATATTCATTTTTAAATACGTTTCCAGCTTCCTATTTTACCTCGCCTGTGCCCTTTAAGAAATTCAGCCATCGACGGGCCTCGGCAACTCTCTCATGAGAGAATGTTTCACGGAATTCCTTTTCCTTTTCTTTGGATGTACCCTCTTTAATTTCCTTGAGGTCCATCACCGTACGCATCAATCCTGCAGTTTCATCAAAAAGCTTGTCTGCTTCTTCCCTCGTAAGCTCTCCGGTCGCCAGCTCCAGTTCATCTTCTTTTGCTTTTTCGTTGATATACAGGATGCACTTATTGATGAGACCCCGGTCCTCATCGTCAAGTTCCTCTTTCTTGAGAAGTTCCCACACGATACTATGAAGATTGCACATCTTTCCCTTAATATCGCAATTATAAGGTATCTCTTTACCTACCCAGAAGAGGCGTGCATGTAACGCTGCTAGGAGTTGCTTTCTCTCCGTCTCTGTAATGAGTTCATCATCTTCAGGTGTTTCGTCCATAATTTCCCCTAAGATAAGCTGTTGGGCATGGCACAAATATGTTTTGAACCCATTTGAAGTCCGATATGTTCTACGAAGAGAACTGTAGCAGACATACAACCGGCAGGATACTGCATTGAACAGGCCATAAGCAACTATTAATAACTAAAGGAACTAAAAGAACTCCACGTAATTATTTATATATATAAATATAAGTCCCGGTGCCGGCTATCCCGGTTCAAGAATATGCCGGGCAGAGTCTACTATTGATCTAAGGTGTTGCTATGGGAATGCTTAAAGATGTGAAATCCAAGGGTAAAATGAAAGCCGCCCAGAACTGGCTGAAAATGGCTGAAAATGCTAAAACCCCTGAAAAACAGGTGGAATATTATACAAAAGCACTGGATGCCAATCCATATAACGCAGAGGCATGGTTCAGGAAGGGCAGGATCCTGGAGAAAATGGGGAACTTCGAGGAAGCAAAAAGATGCTTTGACCTTGCAATAGAAATTGATCCCGATTATCAGGGACTTGTCGGGAAAAAGCAATACGGCACAGAACTACCTGCGGATTATGAGGAACGCTCTGTATTCCCGGAGAACCGGATTCCGGAGGGAGTCTTACTTGAAGAGGAACTGGAAGAACAACTGGAGAACCAGCCGGAAGAGGAATGGATAGCAGAGAGTTCTGAAATGAGTGAAACTGCTTACAGGCCTCCGACAGGGGATGAATCTATATTCAGTAGCTTACCTAGTAAAGAAGATAATGTTCCTGATAGGGATTCCGATTTAGAGGAATCTGATTTCCGCGAATTCTCCCCGGAGATGGCGCAAGATGGTGAAACTCCTTTATTTACGCAAGCTTCTTATGAGGATACACCGCAGACAGATTTGAGCCCCAAAGCAGAAGTAGAAGGTACTGAAACTATTTTTGTATCGCCAGCTACATCAGAAGCGGACTTTTGGAGAGAATCTTCACATGAAGACTTTAAGGAACTGAAGTTGGAATCTCAGGATAATACAGAAATAGATTCTCTGGGAAAGAATGATACTCCTAATGTGCAAGCCAAGGTAAAGTCTCCAGAAGGAACAGAATCACAAAACTCATTCGTGGGAGCACAGCCTGCCGTACTAAGTTCCGAAAAAGGAGGACTTCAGAATATGGATATCAGGATACCTATAAGTGAAACGATCAAGTTCTGGGCGATTGGCATTGTTGCAATGCTGATAGCATTCAAGGTCATGACCTATATCTGACCTCAATGCCCAAATATTTACCACTTAAGGACGTTTCATAAAATACCGGACAGGAACAGCCAGTAGACACAGACCTGTGTGATGGTCAGAGGTATCCCTACCATTGCAAATTCCGTGAACTTAAGAGTGACATTACCTTTCTTTTCGGCATTCTGTATGATAATGACATTGCTTGCAGCCCCGAGGATTGACAGGTTGCCTGCAATAGTACTTCCTGCTGCAAGTGCCATCATCTGGAGAGACGTTATCTCTGCCTGTGAGAGAATCGGAAGGTAGAGGGCTACCAAAGGGACATTGGAAATGAACTGACTCAGAAGTACGCTTATTCCAAGTATCATGGGAATCGAGTTAATGTCAGCTCCCAGCGTGTCAACCCAATTCTGGAAGAAACCGGAGTCCCATACGCTTTCCATCAGGATGAACATTGCTGCGAAGAAAACAAGCGTATGCCAGTCCATCTTTGTCAGTATCTCTTTTCTCCGGCTGCTCAAAACAAGCACCGGGAGTGCGGAGATAAGAGCTATATAGGTCAGCTTGAAATTGAAAGGAATACCTGCTGTTGTGACAAGTATCTTTGCCGCTACCAGCAGGAGAACCATTCCAAGGGAAACCTTCGCCCATCTGGCAAGTCCTTGATCCGCAATCCGTGGTACGGAATGGTCAAGCGGGACCGGTGAGAAATGCTTCCTGAAAGATACTCTAAGCAGCAGATATGTTATCAGCAGATTCACAATCGTGGGGAGTAACAGATACCGTAGAAAGGTTACAAAAGGATTTGCTACGTTGCCACCCAGGGCAATCAGTAGATTCTGCGGGTTCCCGATTGGACTTATTACGCTTCCCGTGGTTACAGCAAAAGCCAGCGCCAAAAGCAATACTTTTGGGTCAATATTATGTTCCCTGGCAAGAAGCAGCATTACAGGCGTACCTATTATTGCCAGGGTATCGTTCATTAAAAATGCAGAAGCGAGCCCCATCCCGAACAGGACGTATAGTACCACAGCATCAACTGTGCCCGCGTTCCTGAAAAAGCGATATGAGAGGTGAGAGATATAACCGCTCATTTCCAGAGCCTGTCCGATGGCAAACATTCCAAAGAGAAAGAGCATGACATCCAAATCGATTGAATTAATGGCGTCGGAAATAGATATCTGACCCGTCAGGAGCACGCCAAGGGCACCAAGTGACATTATCTGCCAGATCCCAAACCTGATGTTACCTATCTGTCTTACGGCAGTCAGGAGGAAAACCACTAATAGTATGATAACAGGCAGCGTCATTAAGATGTTAGAATCAGGGATGATGATTAAATACTTATCTTCTCTGTAGTATTAAAGTGAGCGAGAATAGGATATTCGAAAAACTGCCTGATAGGACTCTGTTTCCCGGGCGGTTAGAATAATACTCTGTGAGAAGCTCGTTTTTATGGTGAAGGCATCTATACTTATCTAGAATGAAAGCGAAGAGTTTGAATAATGTTTGGACGATTCAAGTATATGGATGATCAGTTCTACGGAGAGATAAATAACGGAATCGTGACTTCCCGTGATGGGGATGGAAAAACCTATGAGATGGAGGAACTTGAAGTCCTTCCTCCCAGCAATCCCAGCAAAATAGTTTGTGTGGGACTTAACTATCATGATCATGCTGCTGAAGTCGGCATGAATGTACCTGATGAGCCGGTGCTTTTCATGAAGCCGCCTTCTGCTATTATAGGCCAAGGGGGTAAGATAATCTATCCCCGGAGCAGCCAGAGAGTTGATTACGAAGCAGAGCTTGCAGTGATAATTGGCAAAAGATGCAAGAACATTGATTATGACAGGGCCTGTGATGTTATTGCGGGATTCACTTGTTTCAATGATGTGACTGCCCGTGACCTCCAGAGCAGGGACGGCCAGTGGACAAGAGCCAAGAGTTTTGATACCTTTGCGCCCGTGGGCCCCTTCATTATACCGGTAAGTGATTTTGATCCGGACAATGCTTACATAAAAGCCAGGGTCAATGGCGAGACAAAACAAGATTCAAATACTTCCAATCTTATTTTTGATGTGCCGTACCTTATAGAATTCATATCCGGCATAATGACCCTTGAAGTTGGTGATATCATAGCCACCGGCACTCCGCCGGGAGTCGGGGAACTCAATCCTGGTGACACTGTGGAAGTAGAAATCGAGGGAATTGGAACTTTAAGGAATGAGGTTGTATAATGCTGTTTGACCAGGTGAACAGAGAACTGGAGCTCGCAGAACGTCACCTAATGGTTCTGAAGGCAGTGATAGAGCGTGGACCTATAGGCATACTTAAACTTGCCGAAGAAACCAGTATGCCTACCCATAAAGTGCGCTACTCACTTCGCATCCTGGAGCAGGAGAGGCTTATTAAGCCATCGACCCAGGGTGCTGTTGCAGGTGATGCTGTAGAAGAGTTCCTTTCCGGTTTCGATGCCAGCATAGGTGATGTGGTGTCAAAGGCAGCACGTATCAGGGACTTGGGCAAGCCTCTGTGAGCGTACATTTAAATCAGGTTGTAACAATTCAAACCTGTTCTTGCACGAACCAACACCCCTTCAGGAACATTTTGGAATATCCTGGAGCATCTTATACCTGGCAATATATTTTATCTTGTATCTACTTAAACTCATATCTTTACGGAGAATAGCGATGACACTAACAGAAGACGACAAAAAGACTGTTGAGAAATATGCCCTCCAGAATGCTGTGAAATACGGCCAGGCACCTCAGATAGCTGCCGTGATGGGCCGCGTTATGGGCGAATGTCCGCATCTGCGCTGCAAAGCAAAGGATATGACTCCTTTCATACAGGAGGTATTGGGAGAAGTTGGAAAAGGCACCCCTGAGGATTGGCAGGCCCGCCTTGAACAGTTAGCTCCCGAACTTATAGAGGAGTTATGCGTCAAAAAGGAGCCGGACAAGGGACTCAAACCCCTGGAGAAGGCGGAGTGCGGAAATGTCGTGATGCGCTTTGCTCCAAACCCCAATGGGCCACCTACCCTGGGGAGTACCAGAGGTATAATCGTGAACTCCGAGTATGTCAAAAAGTATGACGGCAAGTTCATCCTCCGTTTTGATGACACCGATACCCAGACAAAGCGGCCGATGCTGGAAGCCTACGACTGGTATATTGAGGACTGTAACTGGCTTGGTGCCAAGCCGGATGAGATCGTCATCGCTTCTGACAGGGTCCCGCTCTATTATGAGCACGCAAGAACACTCATTGAGGGTGGTCACGCTTATGTCTGCTTCTGTGAGAGCGAGACTTTCAAGAAACTCAAGGATGCAAAAGAGGCATGTCCGCACAGGGACATATCCCCTCAGGAGAACCTGGAGCAGTGGGACAAGATGCTATCGGGAGGATACCCGGAGAAGTCGGCAGTGCTGCGCATCAAGACCGACATCAAGCACAAGGACCCGGCACTGCGAGATTTCGGAGCTTTCAGGATATTAAAGATGCCACACCCTCGCCCAGAAGTGGGGGACAAGTATGTCGTCTGGCCTCTGCTTGACTTTGAGGGCGCCATAGAGGACCATGTCCTGGGCATGACTCACATTATCAGAGGTAAGGACCTGATGGATAGTGAGAAACGCCAGACATACATATACAAATATCTTGGCTGGGACTATCCGGTAACGACTCACTGGGGCCGTGTGAAGATGCACGAGTTCGGCAAGTTCAGTACCAGCGGTCTTCGCTGTGCGATAGAGGAAGGCAGATACAATGGCTGGGATGACCCGCGTCTGCCTACGGTGCGCGCTATACGCAGACGTGGCATTCAGCCCGAAGCTGTCCGCAAGTTCATGATCGACATGGGTGTTGGCGAGACTGACATCAGCATCAGTCTTGATACTCTCTACGCCGAGAACCGGAAACTTGTGGAGCCAAAAGCCAACAGGTATTTCTTTGTATGGGACCCCGTGGAACTGGAAATCACTGGTGCGAATCCCTGCATAGCAAACCCGCCGCTGCATCCAACAGAGAACCGTGGCTGTCGTGAGATCGATGTGAATTCGAAAATCCTTGTGTGCAAAGAAGATGTGGAAAAGCTTGCAACCGGTTCAAAGATCAGGCTCAAGGACCTCTACAATGTGGAAGTCACATCAATGGAGCCTCTTCAGGTACATTATCTCGATGATTCCATCGCATCAGCGAAAAAGGATAAGATGCGAATCGTCCACTGGGCGCCGGTTGACGGTATCCCTGTAAAGGTTCTCTCTCCGGATGGTGAATTCACAGGCATCGGTGAGAAGCGGATAGCTACAGAGCTGGATAAGGTTGTTCAGTTCGAAAGGTTTGGATTCTGCCGGATCGACTCAGTGGGTGAGGAAGTAGTGGCATATTATACGCATAAGTGAAAAGGGCTTTTTCTCTTTTCACATTCATTTTTGGGTTTTCACTTATGTGCGATAACTTCGATTCATTTTATCAATGTATTATCGATAACCTTTTTGCAGCAATAGTGGCTATATATTTTTGCAGCATCAGGTGATACTAATTATTATGTCCGCCTACCCACGTCCCATTATTCTCATAAGCAAATGTCTGGGTTTCTCTTCCTGCCGGTATGATGGTCAGGTGATAGCCTCTCCTCTCACGGATAGCCTCAAACCTTATGTTGAGTTCATCACAGTATGTCCCGAATGTGAGATCGGGTTGGGAGTTCCGAGAAAACCTATACGCATCATTCTTGAAATTGGTGAATCCGGGGAAAAGAAGACTCTGGTGCAACCGGCCACTGGACTGGACCTGACTGAAACAATGGATGATTTCACGGCTGCATACCTGGATAAGTTTGTCACTGTAGATGGAGCTATCCTCAAATCCAAATCACCGTCTTGCGGTTTCAAAAGCACGAAAGTGTTCTCTTCCGCCGGCAGCAGGGATTGCCTGCACCGTCAGGGCACAGGATTGTTTGCTGAAGGCCTGACGGGCCGTTATCCTTATCTGCCTCTCGTTGACGAGAAGCAGTTTGCAGATTCCGCGATGAGGGACCACTTCCTGACGCAGGTCTTTGCACTGGCCACATTCAGGAAGGTGGCCGGGTCGGGAAAGATGCGTGAACTCGTAGAATATCACACGTGCAACAAACTCCTTCTGATGGCTTATGATAAGGGAACGATGGTCAGAATGGGTGATATTGTGGCTAACCACAGGAAGCGTCCTTTTGAGAAGGTCGCTGAGGATTACGAGCAGTGCCTGCGGGAAGTGCTCTCTGGGCAGGCAGGTGTTGGATCGGCCATCAATGTATTCATGCATGCAGCAGGTTATTTTTCAGACAGGCTGGACTCTGGTGAGAGGGCTCTTCTGGAAGACCGACTCCAAAAGTACCGAAAGGACAGTGCTCTGCTTGGTGAGTTGAAAGGGTTATTCATATCATGGGCAGTACGCTTTAATGTGGAATATCTCCTGCAACAAACTTACTTCTGCCCTTATCCTGAAGAACTGTCAGGTACTTTGCGGCAAGTTTGATATGTGCGGACTTCATATTATTATATGGGATAACTGGCATACGTACGGTTATCAGGGGTAATGCAAGATGGAAAAAGAGTTCCGGGAAAATGAGGATGTTGATCTTCTGGACATTGAAGGTGACGATCTGGAAGAAACAGTGCAGGTCTGTCCCGTCTGCGGTAGTATCGATTTGTATTACGAAGCTGGTGGTGTCGAGGGTATGTATCACTGCAAGCATTGCGGCTACATAGGTTCTTTCATTATCGAGGCCAACGAGGAGATGGCCAGATTGATCCGTAAAGAATACGAAAACAAGGAACGTAACACTGCACTTTGAACACAGTTATTAATGTATCCATGTGGTAAGGATATGCAGTAATACTTGATGATTTGTACGAATACAATATATAATAATAGTAATAATAATAATATTTAAAAAAGTAACTACGGGTATCATTAAGTGATACCTCGAGTCTTCAGATGTTTTGGAATTAAGCAGCTACCGGGAAAACCTTAACTTCGGTCTTCCTGATCTCAACCCTTCTGAGCGGGTAGATGTATTTAGCATTCCTGTAGATATTTGCGGAAAGCTTGCCCATGATAGCTTCTTCGATGAACTGCTCGAAATTCAGTTCGGCTGCGCGCTCAACGACGATTCTGTCCATAATTTCCCTGATGGACTTTATCTGGCTTGTCCTTGCCCTCTTGACCGTGAAGCAGATAGGCTTCACCCTTATGACGTAACCGTCCCTTGTGGTAACATCGAGGTTGGTGTCGATCCTTGAGGTCTGGCGCTTTACAATGGAGCGCAGGTAATCGGTGGTTATCTCGTGACCCATGAATCTGGTGTTGGCAACGTCACCGTTGACTTCATTGATCTCGAGTATGAGCTTTGTGTTGTGCTTTGTGAAATCGTTTGCGATCTCTCCGACAGTGGTCTCAACGATACGGCCAATGAGCTGCCCTGGATCTTCTGCAGGGGTTACTCCGATATTTGTCCTGCTGATGAATTCGGGTGTCTCTACATTATACCAGGTCTTTGACTTCCATTTGTCTAACTTTCTCTGAACTTTCTTTGCCAAGGAATTCCTCCGGATGAGTGTAATCTTATGATATTAGTAAATTAACGTGATTAGTGTAAGTGTTCGACGTTCGGTCATGATATGAAATAACCTATGCATTAGTTTGGCTCTCTATACTAGTCATGTCTATATATAAAGAAATCGGTTCATCCGGTATTTTATAAAGTGCCGCGATGCAGCTATATGAAATATCCATTCGTCCAGAAAGTATGTTCTTTCCAGAAATGAAGAGACAATTCTTCGGGATAAAAATTCCAGATGTGATATGGAATATATGATTTCAATGTATTCATAATATAGCCATTCAGCCCATACCCTAAAGGGTATGGGATTTCTGGCTAGTTCTTTTAAAAAGCAAAAAATTATATAAATTTGAGATAATTTGCCTCTATTATGGAATATCAGCGTGAAGGGTTTGAAGAGGAAAGTTTCAAAAATATTGATTTTACAGATGCATCGTTCAGGAACTCGAAGTTTATTGACTGTAGCTTTGAAAACTGTAATTTACCAAACGTAGATTTGTACAACACAAGATTCCAAGATGTTACCTTCAAGAACTGTAAAATAATGGGGTTGGACTTTTCAAAATGCAACAACTTCCTGCTCACAATAGGATTTGAAGATTCATTCATATCTTACTCTATGTTTTCAGATATGAATATGGAAAACACGAATTTTGTCAATTGCCAGATATATGATTGCGACTTCGTGAACACTAAGCTCAAAAATGCAAACTTTGAAGGTTCCGACCTTAAGAACAGCCTCTTCAGGAACACGAACCTCAGCTTCACGTCCTTCAGGAATGCTAAGAACTACGATATCGACCCAAACAACAATTTCCTGAAAAAGACAAAATTCTCAATTCCTGAAGTGATCTCACTTTTAAATATATATGACATTGAACTGGAATGATCGGGGCCGTGATATCCATACCCGGCTGCTGTATTCCATCGCTGTCGAACCTGGTTGCATGCGTATGATTAATACATGATAAGCGCGATACAGGTCGACAACTGGATAGAACTGTTAGAATATCTTAGTTATAATACCATCAAAAAAGCTATAGAGGGCGATTATGAAGGACCCACTCAGGACACTAAGGGATACTAGACCGCTGATACACCACATAACGAACTGGGTGACAATATACGATTGCGCGAACATGACCAGAGCATTCGGTGCACTCCCTGTAATGGCACATGCACCCGAAGAATGCGCGGACATGACCAATATATCATCCGCACTTGTTATCAACATCGGCACCCTGACAACTGAACTTATTGATTGCATGATCATCTCAGCGTCTGCGGCAAACAAGAAGGATATTCCGGTAGTGCTTGATGCAGTGGGTGTCGGCGCCACGAAATTCAGGGACGATATGGCCGCGAAGATCCTTAATTCCGTCAATGTTGACATTATCAAAGGCAATTATTCCGAAGTGGCAAAGCTCGCAGGAGAACATGTCAAGACTAAGGGAGTAGAGGCGACCTCCATAGATGCTGACCCAAGACAAGTCTCAGTGACATTGGCAAAAGCCAGGTCATGTGTCGTTGTCATGACAGGCAAAGAGGACATTATCAGTGATGGCAAAAGGACTTTTGTTGTGAGGAACGGCCACGAACGGATGGGCTCCATTGTCGGAACCGGATGCATGGCCGCATCGGTAATAGCTTCATTTGCAGCGGTTAATCGCGATTATAGTGATGCTGCAAAGGATGCATTATGCTACTTCGGCTTAGCCGGTGAGCTGGCTGCTGCAAGATCCGATGGTCCCGGAAGCTTCAAGGTGCACCTGTATGATGAGGTATCCAACCTCTCAGATGAGAAAGCAGAGCCCCTGATGAACTTCGAAACACTATGAACTCTCAATGCTTTCCGGCCTTAACCGAATTGATTACGGGGATAGATATGGATAAAAGGAAACTGCTTGCCAAGATAGACTTCTATCTTGTCACGGATTCAGGTCTCTCTAAGAAGAGAACCTTGTCTGATGTACGTAACGCGGTGGAGGCAGGATGCAGGATAGTTCAATACCGTGAGAAGGACCGGAGCACGAAGGAGATGGTGAAAGAGGCTTTCCTCATTAAGGAAATATGTGAGGACAAAGCCATCTTCCTTGTCAATGACCGCATCGATGTTGCCATGGCGGTGGATGCCGACGGGGTCCATATCGGCCAGGACGATATGCCAATAGCAATAGCAAGACAGCTTCTCGGCGATGATAAGATAATCGGCCTTACTGTTCATAACCTAAAGGAGGCGCTGGAGGCCGAGCAGGATGGCGCTGACTACGTCGGCCTCAGCCCTATATTTGACACATCCACCAAAGAAGATGCAGGGAAGGGAATCGGCCCTGAAAGTATAAAGGGTGTGAAGAATGCATTGAACATCCCTATAGTCGCCATCGGCGGTATAAACAAGGAAAACTGCATGAGTGTGGTCCGGGGAGGCGCCGACAGTCTGGTTGCAATTTCAGCTGTTGTATGCAGCGATGATGTGAAAAGTGAAACGAAGTATTTTATTGATATGATCAGGATAACAAGGACGAACTTGTCCTAAAGGTGACGGATCCATATCAAAGACCGAACTCTTTTTTAATGAGACCTAGGCTTCCTATCTATCCCTGCTTTCGGAATTATTCTTCCACAAAAATATATAAACTCTAACAGCTTACTTTTCAGGGTTAGGGTATAATGTCAATCTGTTGTTAAGGTATTAGCAATACTTTACTTTAAGTTTAGTAATGGAGGAGTGATTATGAAAGCCGCTCAGATAAATGAATACGGAACAGATGTTGTCGTGATAAGCCGTAATGTCAATACACCTGAGATTGCATCGGGAAAGGTTCTTGTGAAGGTACATGCCGCAGGTGTGAATCCCTTTGACTGGAAAATACGTGAAGGGTATGTGCCCCCTACGGACAAATTCAGTTTTCCGATAACACTCGGCGGAGATTTTGCCGGTACGGTAATAGATGTCGGCCAAGGCGTAACCCTGTATAGGACAGGTGATCACGTATATGGCAGCGGGCTTATCCTGTCGGGGGGCTCGGGGGCCTTTGCTGAATTCGTATTAGCTGAAGAGAAACTGACAGCCCTAAAACCGGAAAAGGCAAGTTACCTGGAAGCTGCCGCGCTGCCTCTTACAGGTGTGAGTGCATGGGATGTTCTTTTTGACAAAATGAAGCTGCATAAAGGACAGAAGATACTCATACACGGGGGTTCGGGGGGGATTGGTTCAATGGCAATCCAGATGGCAAAGTATCTGGGCGCCCATGTGGCAACAACCGCCAGGAAAGATAAAAGCGAATATCTCAAGACCCTTGGAGCTGATGAGATAATCGACTATAAAGACGAGGTCTTTGAGGAAAAGCTGGAAGATTTCGATGCAGTTTTTGATACGGTAGGCGGGGATACTTACAAAAGGTCCTTTAAGGCCCTTAAGAAAGGAGGCATCATCGTTTCAATGCTTGAACAGCCTGACCATGAGTTAATGGATAAGTATCAGGTGAATGCAGTGGGACAATCTACCAGGATCAATAGCCATCAACTGAAGAAGTTAGCAGGGCTCTTTGACAGTGGAATAATCACAGTCACTATTGAAAGGGTATTCCCCCTGGAAGAAACAGGACAGGCTCTGGAATATCAGCGCACCGGAAGCGTGAAAGGAAAGGTTGTCATAGAAATAGCGTAAGGAACCTTTCTTCTGTTATTCTTAATTTTTGAGACTTCTCAGGACGCTTACTATGGAATTAGAAAAGAAGAATCAGAGGAACCTGATTCCTCTGGGGATCTCTCCCACTCTTTTCCTGAATTCCTCGGGCCAGTTGGCAGGGTCCAGTCCCTTCTGTGCAAAGAATGCCGATGCCCATCTTTCAAGGCCGACACCGGAGCAGCCTGACCAGAGTTCTTCACCGGTCTGGCATTTTACATTGAATCCTGAAGGGTACTTGTTCCCATTCACACTGACATTCTGGAATTCCAGCCACTCGCCATCCGGTCCGCGGTAAGGCAGGACTGCTTCATAATCGGTTGTACCGGCTTCGGTCTGTTCGGCAACCCCTGTAAGTCCTTCCTGCGCCATGAACCATGGTGTGACCCATGCTTTCCGCCACTCCAGGTCGAGTATCTCGTTAAAGATATGCATGTACCTTTCGTGCAATTCGTTAGCGGCTTTTATCACCTGATCTTTGGTTCCCACCCAGACGATCTCTATCCTGTGGAACTCATCCACACGCTCCATGCCGTGGATGCCGCCGCTCTCGTACCTGTGCGAGGTGCCTGACCTGTCAAATACCCTTATAGGGAACTCGTCGGTGGGTATTGTTTCACCCTGCAGGTATGTCCAGAAAGGAGGGCACTGCGCGTAGCACATTCCACCTATCGGATCACCTATCTTCTCTTTGATAAGGGATGTAGGGACCTCAAGGGTTACTTTATAATGGTCAATGACCTCTTCCCAGTATTTTGGATCTCTGGTCTTGGGAGGACATACATAGTATATTTCGGGATAGACGCCTTTTGCATGCCCGGATTTCTGCCAGACTTCCCATGGAACTAACTTTGGGAAGATCATCTCCCTGTATGCCAACGGCTGGAGCAGTTCCTCGAGAACTATCCTCTCAAAAGCCCTGAACATCTTTGTGGACTGCGGGCCGTGTATCCACTGTCCCCGGCTGGCTCCTCTCTTTATCCAGCCAGCTTCCACCATAGCCTGTGTGGGATCTTCCGAGAACTTGTGCTCCTTCTTTTCGCTCTGCCAGAGCACATGCCAGTGTTCGGCCTTCCCGCCATAGGACTGCTGCTCTATCTTCTCCTCCATCAGGGACAGTATCCTGTCAGGAACACGGTTTGACATGGCAGAGTCATCAACATCAAGATCCAGCCTGAGAGTTCCTTCATTATACGTGATAGATCTCACATAAGGGATCTTCACTTCAGTAAGTGGCTCTTCTGACTGCATCTCTATAATGAACGAGCCCACTTCAGTACCGCGTACTCCTATCCGGAAATCCTTTCCAAGTTTTGCAGCAAGGGGCTTTTTCATACGCATCAATGCGTCGTGTACTCTTACATGCCTCCCGGACTCGATGGTAAGATTGATACGATCTCCCTCGACGCTCCATTCCACTACTTTTGCTCCCTGTCCTTCCGGGGCACCTTTTGTGAATATGGTGTCGTTGGATTCATCTATTAAGGCGCCTATGGCATCCTTTGCCGGTGTGGCATCGGCACTAGTCTTGATGGCACACTCCAGCCTGAACTTCAATCCGGTTGAGCTGTCGCCTCTGACTTCATCCTGCGGACAGCAATTATCTCTCTTTTTAACTTCCATTCTTATTCCGTTCCTGAAATGATGATATGAATAAGCGAACTTCACTCACATTAATTTGCAAAGTGCTTCTCTACATGATTATGGTATCTTAGATGCATCTTTTGCCAGATGTATCTTATGCCAGATGTATTTTTTAATAATTAAGGACTTCTCTTTTTTGCTCGTGTCCATGAAGGTGTCAGATTGGCTCCTAAAATCCTGATTCTAATTGCATACTGTTAATATATTTCGCATTCTTCATTTGCATAAACAAGTATCTTAAAAAGAGCTCCGGGGAAGCATAGAAACTGAAGCGATGATAAGATATAACCAGGTCTTATTTTACCCGTGTTTTAACATTTGATTTCAATTGGAGTGCATGCTACTGTTTAAATTTGAATGCTATATACAAGGAAGAAAGGATATCCGACCTATCCTTAATCCCGGACTCTGCTTTGGTCTTCCGGTCCGAGTGGAATCACTAACGTGAAAATACTACCCTCCCCTACTTTGCTTTCAACCCGAATCCTGCCACCGTGCATCTCGACAAACTTCTTGACAAGGGTAAGGCCCAGTCCGGTACCCTCATGTTCACGAGTAATATACGGATTCAGCTGTTTGAATGGCTGGAAGAGTTTGTCCATATCCCCCTGTGCAATACCTATACCTGTGTCTGCCACAGCTATCCGGACAAAATTACCAGAACGCTGAGCTTCAATTGCAACATGGCCTTTTTCCTGTGTGAACTTAATAGCATTGCTTGTAAGATTGAAAAGGATCTGTTTTAATTTGGTTTTATCTGCATTGATCACTCCCAGCTGAGAATCAACTTTGACATTCAGATGGATACCCTTTTTCATTGCAAGAGGAGATGTTAATGTCATAATTTCATCAATTGAGTCTGAAACATAGAATTTTTCGTATTCAAGCTCCATCTTACCGGCTTCAACTTTAGAAAGGTCGAGGATATCATTAATGAGATGTAACAGATGATTGCCACCCTGCAGAATATAATCTATGTATGTTGCCTGTTTTTCATTCAGGTCACCATAATTTCCATTAAGCAATATATCGGAAAAACCGATTATAGAATTTAGTGGAGTCCTTAGCTCATGGCTCATCGTAGCAAGGAACTCATCTTTGCTCTGGTTGGCAGTCTCGGCTGCAATTTTAGCATTCAGCAATTCTTCTTCGGCCTGTTTGCGCTCAGTAATATCCCTGCATACACAAAAACTCAGCTTCCTCTCTCCAAATCGAGCTGCATTTGCGTTTATCTCCACATCAAGGAGAGTACCATCCTTGCGAAGCTGGCGGGTCTCATGAAGAATTCCTTTACTATCTGCAAAATGAAGCATTTCAAGTAGTTGCTCGCGTGTGTAGTTAATATCCCAATCCCACATGTACAATGTCTGCATTTCTTCGTGTGAGTAGCCTAGCATTTCGGCATATCGGGGGTTTGCTTCAAAGACCTTGCCATCCTGGTCGATAATGACTATCCCATCCCGGGACTGCTCCATGAGGATTCGACGCCATAGATTCTCCTCATCTATCTTTAACTCGGCCATCTTGCGTTCTGTGATATCCTGCAATGACCCTGTCACCTTCACAACCTTACCGTCGTTCGTTTTCGGATGACCTATACAGCGAACCCATTTTTGATTTTCGTTGGCCGGGAACAATTCCAGTTCCAGATCATATGATTCTCCTTTTTCCACAGCATTCTGAACAGATTTTTCGAAGATTTCTTTTGAGGCAGGAGAATAGAAACTCAATACAAATTCAAGATTTTTAGGGCTACTTGCATCTGTATTATATATCTTTGCAACTTCAGGGGTCCAGGTGTACTCACCAGTTGATATGTCAAATTCCCAGCCACCTACCTTGGCAATCCTGCCGACTTCATTGAGAAGTGATTTACTTTCCCGCAATTTGCTCTTCGTAAGTTTACTTTCGGTAATGTCCTGTATCATCCCTATGACTACATTCCTTTCAGTATAGTATTCAGCCATGGAGTGTACAATGCGTATTTTACCGTCTTTAGGTCTCATTATACGGAATTGTACATCATAAGGCACATCCTTCTCCACCAGGTCTCTCAGTGCCTTGTCCAGCATCGGCCTGTATTTTGGCAGTGAAGCTTTTTGTATTTGTTCAATGGTAATTTGTCCGCCATAGAGACCGTAGATGTTTCTTGCTTCCTCCGAAGCATCCACTTTACCAGAGTTAAGGTCAAACTCCCAGCTTCCTACATGTGCTATTTTCTGTGCAGTATGAAGCTGCATTTCTTTCCTTCGCAGTTCATCATCCGCCAGCTTGCGTTCAGTGATATCGTGAACTATATAATAGAACAAACTTTGCGACTTTAGTTCAAGTGGGCCGCTGTAAATTTCAACATCGCGTATCTCATCATTAGCAAGACGATGCCTACTGAAAAAACAATTACTCGTTTCATCCACATTTATTTGTGTGTCATCCCTGATCTCTTCGTATGATAGAGCGTTTATATGAGTAATTTTCCGGGAGCTTAACTCTTCAAGTGTCCATCCATAATACTTGCATGCAGCCTTATTTGCATCAATAATATGAGAGGTTACAGGGTCAATAAGAAGGACAACTGCGTTATTCTCCTTAAAAAAAGACCGATACATACCATTATTTTCATCAAGCCGAAATTGTTTTTTAGTCATGAGATATCTCAAGCCTTCATTTTGGCAAATTGATAATCCGTGTTGGCATATAAACATCTGTTGGAACGCTCTATGCACAATAGCACATTCCATGTAAAACAGGAGTTGGAGGGACTCCTAAGCCATCCCTTTATAAATTATCACGGGCACCTGATATATACTCGCACATATATAAATATGCCCTTATTAATCGATAGACTACTAGAGGGTATCTAATTAGCTCCTGAAAACCTTGTTATAATTTGACGGTGTTCCCTGGTATTTCACGATCCGCATTATTCATCCATGAAATGTCAAGACACGGATTAACGCATATCTACACAGCTCTTATCTTTTTCCAGTCTTAGCTTCCAGAACTGCCATGAATCCTGTTGACCCTGTTAATCCGTGTCTTAAACATAATTTGAAAATAGATAGACTTAATGAAAAAATGAATAGGTTTTTAAATCAAAATTCTAGTTGGATAACCTCTACTATACACATTGAAAAGAAAAACAGTGCTTCCAATAACATAGAGCAATAAAAAGAAGCTTCAAGCAACATGTGCATAAAGTGATCAACTACCCAGTGATTCCATCAGCACATAGAAGTACTGCGCCTCATGCGTTATATACAACTGATACCAGGCTTCAATTGTCTCAGCCGAGAAGACTTTAAGTTCCCTGAGCACCTCACGGGCAAAATCAATGGGAGCAATACCCGAAGCGGTTATGAGATTACCGTCCGTGACCGCTGTTTCCGGCCTATAGAATGCCTTTCCTGTATAAGCAGGAATTACTGCCTTCAGATATCCAAGGTCGTTGCTGGTGTGAGGCCTCTTGTCCAGCAGTCCCGCCTTTGCCAATCCCATAGTTGCGCCGCAAATAGCCGCCACAAAAATCCCTGCGTCCAGGAACTCCTTTACCTTCTCCATCATGGGTACGTGAATATCCTCAAGCCATGTATCACCGCCCGGGAGAATGAGCACTCCCGCGTCTGCAGCGTTGCACTCCTCAAGGCTTACATCCGGCAATATGCGCACACCGCCCATGGTGACAACAGACTCTTTCGTGAGGCCCACTGTCCTGACGATATACTTTTCAGCATCTTTCCTGAAATAGCGACCGGAGTTCAGTTCAGCTATCAGAAAACCAGGCTCCCAGTCGGCCATGGTGTCGAATACGTAGAGGTAAGCGATCTTGGTCATGTGTATGTCCTCAATTAATTATAGTGAAAGTATGTGAGGTCTATATTAATCTCTTTTTGGCCTGCGATTAAAAATAAATGTTCTCTTGAAGCAATGAAAGAAAGCAGCAACAACTATGTGACAGAGGGATTATGCGACAAAGGGGTTGAATAACATGAACGAAACTACCTTAAAATCAAACCATCCATACTAATAAAAGGATTTCCATGAACTCAGACAAGCTGGTGCAGCTCAGGCTCAGTAACCATCATATCTCATATGAGAATCTCAAAACAGCTAAAGAAATCGTTGCCTGGATGGGCGCCATTCAGGCTCAGGATTACAATATGGCAAAATGGGCTGTAGGAATCAGGTTACCAGGCTCAACTGACAGAATTGTAGAAGAATCCATTGATAAAGGCGATGTGATCAGGACGCACCTGCTAAGACCGACATGGCATTTAGTCTCTGCCGATGATATTTATTGGATGCTCGGATTAACAGCCCCGCATATCAAAGCCTCGATGAGATCAAGGAATAAACAACTGGGACTGACAGATGATATCTTTGCCAAGTGCAATGACATTCTGGAAAATGCATTGTCTGGAGGTAGATATCTGACCCGCGGGGAACTGGAAGTTGAACTGGCAGGTGAGATCGCAAATGCAAAAACAACCACAGAAGGTTCCCGGTTAAGCCACATCCTGATGCAGGCCGAGCTGGACGGAATAATATGCAGTGGACCCAGGCGAGGCAAAAAGATCACATATGCCCTGCTCAGCGAAAGAGTCCCGAAGACAGAACCATTGCCCAGATCCGAAGCGGTGCTAAAACTCGCCTCCCGATATTTCACGAGCCACGGCCCCGCCACCCTGCAGGATTTTGTCTGGTGGTCCGGCCTGTCTGTTACAGAAGCCAGGCCTGCCCTTGAATCACTTGGACCGGACTTTGTTTCAGAGAAAACAGGCTCACATACATACTGGTTCCCGAGACCGGAACATAAAACAGAGAATATTGAAAATACGGTCCATCTGTTGCCTGCATTTGACGAGCTTATCATCAGCTACAGAGACAGGAGTGCTTTTCTCCCCTCAGAAGATCACACCAAAGCTATCTCCAATAACGGTATGTTCAGGCCGGTCATCCTGGTGAATGGAAAGGTGGCAGGAATATGGAAACGTACTGTGAAGAAAGATAAGGTGATGATCGAGCCGCAATTCTTCCAGTCACCGGATGAGGATATAATGAAGATGTTTGAGAGTGCGGCTGTAAGGTATGGGGATTTTCTTGGGAAGGATGTTGAGATAATCAATGAATAGTTTTACAGACTGGCAACCAGAGTATAAATCTTGAATCTGGTGTGAAAATTATTGGATATTATACCATCCACTCACTCAATCTCAATATCAAAAACCCTCAAAAGCGAGATCACTTCAGGAATTGAGAATTTCGTCTTTTTCAGGAAATTGTTGTTTGGGTCGATATCGTAGTTCTTAGCATTCCTGAAGGACGTGAAGCTGAGGTTCGTGTTCCTGAAGAGGCTGTTCTTAAGGTCGGAACCTTCAAAGTTTGCATTTTTGAGCTTAGTGTTCACGAAGTCGCAATCATATATCTGGCAATTGGCAAAGCGTGTTTTCCAAGTCCATATCAGAGAATATGGAATAGGATATGAGGGAATCCTCAAACCCTATTGTGAGCAGGAAGTCGTTGCATTTTGAAAAGTTGAGGCCCATTATTTTACAGTTTGTTGAAAATAAGAAGAACGGGGTTTTTAGCCCCTTAATATCAAGCCTCGAACGGGATTTGAACCCGCGACCTCGTCCTTACCAAGGACGCGCTATACCCCTAAGCCATCGAGGCGCAGAATGAATCAGTTCTGGGGGTGCGAATCCATAATATACAGAATCAATTAATAAGTTTTCGGTTGGAAGAGGAGGGTGTTTATAAACACCAGCGGGAGTCCACCGGGAAACGCTCGTTTATCCACATGAGGACACCATTGTTGTGCACGATGCGGTAGGAGCGGGAGAGGACCGCAGAGGCGTCGAAAAGGGGCTCGTGCCCGATAAGGTCGATGCTCTCAAAATCCCTGCGGGTTTCTATATTGTGGTCACGGAGGATTCTTCCTATGGGGATGTCGGCTTTCATCATATCGCAGCGCACGCCCTCTGGCATCTTCTCCAGGGGAGAGAGGGAGCGAGCGTAAACGAAAGGGACATCATGAGATGTAAGTGTGACCGCACGGTCGTTAATATCCGCGCCCACAGCTACCCCGAAGATCTGCGCCATGCGTTCATCAGCAGGGATAACATGCTGGTACTCGGTCTTAACCGCTGTCGGATGCCTGGTCATTATCTCCAGCAGGAAGGTCACGGAGCCGTCCGTGCCGGCGCACACCCTCAGACATGTCGGGATATCAAAACTCTTCAGTTTTTCAAGGAAATCCATGATAAATACCCGTATATAAAAAAATTAAAGGAATTTATTCAGAAACACTCTTCTTTGCCTGCTTCAGGCGCTCCTTTGCAGTATAGCCCGTAGCCTTTAAAAGAAAATCCCTGAAACGCTTATTGGAATCCAGGATAAGATTGTCATCTTTGAGCGTTGTATCGGATACCGTCTCAACAGCCATATTCTTGCCTTCCACCCATACAGTAAGTGTAGACAGTATGCCGTATGAAGTGACAAGTTTCTTGCCGTCGCGCCTGACCTCGGAAGGGAATATCTCCTTCATACATTCTTCTAACCTGTCAATATCAGGTGCAAATCCTCTTTTCAACTTGTATTCCTGCATTTCAATCACATCATATAACCAGCTTAAAATGAATAAATGTACCGGTAGGCAAGCAGGACCAGTATTTATTGTGGACCATGGATCATATCCGTGCTGATATTATTCAGCATCATTTTAGAAAGTTATTAATTGTGAAAACACAGATGTATTTATTGCAGTGGGCATGGGGCGTCTGCGCAGAATGGCAACACCTGGAATACATCTGCGACAAAGTGTTCTGCACGACCCTACCCCTGAAGGAGAGGTTTTAGATGAAAAGGAATACAGGCATGACTTTAGTTATAGTATGCACCATACTGGCTATTTCCATCCTGGCTCTTGGTTGTGGTGAAACACCCGAAGAGCCACAGAACGACACTGTATGGGATGATAACGCAACGCCATCAGATGGAGATACCGGGACAGGTGCAGTGACGATATCCAATGCTAATATAGCAGAAATAACAGATACCGAATGGCAGTGGGTTGGACTGAGCGGGGCAGCATCTTCAGAACAGTTACAGGTACCTGATCCTGAGAATTACTATCTGGTCTTCCTGGAGGATGGTACATACTATTTCAGGGCAGACTGCAATACCGGGAGCGGGAACTACGTAATAATAGAAAACAACCTTACACTGGAACCGGGTGTAATGACATTGATGGCATGCCCGGAGGGCTCCCTCGACGGAGAATATCTTGCGTTCCTGACCAATGTAACATCTGCAGCCATAGAAGACGGACAGCTTGCCCTTTACCGGGAGAACAGGCAAAGCAGGATGCTTTTTGATAATGCCGGTGGATTCGACCGGGACACTGCCTGAAGGTGGGATTGGATTGGGAGAGAGGGAAGGATCACTTCTTCATGACGGTCTTTCCCGCATCACCCACGATACGCACCTGGGGTACTTTTTCAACTATTATTCCCCCAAGTTTCTTTAACTCCGCCCATGAGGGAGTCGGCCCTTCATGGCCCATGAAAGGCAGATCGAACTCCGGATTACTCATGAATTGGTAGAGCATCACCTCTGAAACGCCTTCCAATTCCGAAAGGATGGTTGGTACCGTTTTTAAGTTTATGAACTCCGGGATCACACGGATCCAAATCCTCAGCCATTTCTGCCGTGCTATCCCAATGGACCTGCGCAGCAGCTCGACATACTTTTTACTGCGCTCTTCAGACATCCCCGTAAGAACCATGATAGCCTGAATATCTTCCAGAGGTGCCTTTATCTCAAGCACAAAACCTTCCACAAAAGGCAAGGCGCTCTCAAGCACATCCGGCTTCATACCGTTGGATTTCAATATGACCTTCTTGCCAATGCCGTCAAGCGCCCCGATCAGTGGCAGCAGGTCTTTTTGAAGTGTCGGCTCAGCCCCTCCAAGATAGACATTCCTGGTTGTGGACTGCTTTGCAAATTTCACAACATCCTCAACAGACCACTCCTTAAATGGCTGGTGTATGTGCACGCAATAAGGACATTTCATATTGCAGCCCGCAAACTCCACCCGTATCTGTCCCATTGCATCAGATAGATCTATCAGTCTCATCAGAATCCTTCCTTTTCTTATAAAGGCACACATAAAAGAAATCCTTATCTATATAGATACATGATGCCAGCAAAAATCAGGTAATACTCCAGCGAACATTATTTATCCGGCGCACGCCATCAACCATCAGTTAAAGGTGATAGCATTGGTAAGAAAATTGCAACTTGAAGACCTGGAAAGAATAAAAGATGAAGCTGAGGGTAACGAGGAAGCAAGCGAGCTGGAAGGGCTTTACGATCTTATAATACCCCCGGGTACTCCATCCTACATCGTTTATGACCTTGTTGAAGAGTTCGAGCTTGAACCACTCCAGAGAAAGATAAAGGTAAACATCGTAGAATGTGACGAAAGGGAACTAATAGTGCTACGAGGGACGATGGAAATGGTCCAGGCCGCTGAGAAATTCCTGCACGACGAGCTTACAGCATGGGTAAACAGTGATAACTGAACCCGCTTTATTATTTTTATAAGAACTAAGACTTTAAGCCTTGCATCTTCAGACATCAATCCCTGTGATACCGTCTTTCAGGAAATCAAAAACTGTTGCCCTGCATTCGCCATAGAGAATATCCAGTTTACGGGTGTTCTCAATCTTTCCGACCACTGCGGCCTTTATGCCCACTTTTTCGAATATGCGGAGGCATTCGGCAACATTATCCTCCTTTGCAGTAAGGATGTATCCTGTCGCCGGATATATCTTGAGCCACTGTTCAAAGTCCACGTCCTCCGGACAGGGAATCCGGTTCAGGTCCACGGAAGCACCTGTTTTGCTTACCTCACAAAGCATGCCCAGAGTGCCGATAGTACCAGGGTTGCTGATATCTTTGCCTGCGGTCACAAGCTTCTTTTCACCGATTTCCTGCATCACCATGAATCTTTCACGAACGACAGCAGGCTCCTTGAATGAAGTAGTGTCCCAGCTGTATGGAGAGTTTGTTCCGACCCTGCCATCCATATCATAAGCTGCAATTATGATATCACCTGGTTTTGCGGAGTCACTGCGGATCACACAGTCTTTTTTAGCTATGCCAATAATAGCCACAGCGAGCGAATTATAAGGAGTGTCGGGGTGCATGTGCCCACCTACCATAGGGACGCCGAACTTCTTTATTCCGTCCCTGATGCCTTTCATTATACCTGCAGTAGACTCTGGATCACTTGAAGACATAATATTGACCATTGCAAGCGGCCTTCCACCCATAGCCGAGATATCGTTGACATTGACAACAACGGAAGTATAACCTGCCCACCAAGGACTCTTGTTGGCAATCTTGCCCCATATTCCATCGGCTGCGAACAGAATCACATCATCGCCACCGATATCAATGACCGCGGCATCGTCCCCGAAGTCCACAACAGCATTATCATATTCACTGCGTACGGTCTCAAAGACACGCACGATATCTGCAATGGGTTTTTTGCGGGTAACACCTTCGAAATCCCTGATGCTCTGCGCTAGTTTTTCCAGATCCAAATGAACACCTGCAATGGTAAAAACGATATTATTTTAAGAATGAAGCAGATTATCGGAGAATTACTCTTCCCCGGAATCCTCGTCCTTCTTCTGCATCTCTAACTTAATGAGATTCCTGCGCTCCTCACTCATCTGGGAAAGGTCCTTTCCAATAAGCCCGAAAGCATCCGATCTGCACTGGCGACAATGTCTCATCTGTTGTACGTATGGTTCGCATGAGTCCTGCACTTCCTGGCGATAAGCCGGAGAAGGTGGTTCCATATCCGCAAACTTTGCCTGGCAGATGAGCGGCATAACGTTCATGATAAAAACACCAAGCTCGTGTACCTTCTTTGCAACTTCCACTACATGCTTGTCGTTGATACCTGGCATGAGCACGGTATTGATCTTCACGACCAGACCGGCATCCACCGCTGCCCTGATACCTTCAAGCTGGTTCTTCACCATGATCTCTGCTGCTTCAATGCCTCTGTAGATCTTACCATGATAACTGATATGACCAATGACCTTTGCCTGTATCTCAGGGTCGATAGCGTTAAGGGTCACTGTGAGCGTGGTAACGCCGGCTTTTATAATTTCCGGGAGTCTCTCAGGGAGCACAAGTCCGTTGGTGCTCAGACACAATGTCGCATCCGGGAACTCTTCCTTGATCAGCCTGAAGGTCTCAAATGTCTCATCGTTTGCCAGCGGATCGCCCGGACCTGCCACACCCACTACCTTGATGAAAGGATATTCCTTGATCACTTGCTTGGTCTTTTCAAGGGCTTCCTGCGGACTGAGAACTTCACTGGTAACACCCGGCCGGCTCTCGTTAACGCAATCGAACTTACGGTCGCAATAATTACACTGGATATTGCATTTCGGAGCTACCGCAAGGTGAATTCTTCCATACTTATGCTGGGCATCCTTTGAATAGCAGGGATGCTGGGCAATGATCCTCTTCATATCCTCGCCCTTTGATATTTGTATGTCGCATGTATCTGATTCTGTATTATCCATATTTACAGCTCCTTGGCAGCTCCTGCAAATTCATGTCAATTTAAGCATAAACCCATTGATAAAGTTTTGTATTTAACACACTTATAAATATGCATTCAGGGACTTATTTCACACCATTTGCCCTGACCTTCCCATATTTTGAGTGATATAGGGAAACTTAGTCTGTCAGAAAGACGCGCGTGCACGTGCTCGCACAGATTCTCAACACTGGGATATTCCAGGATGTCGTTCAGCATCACATGGTCATACTCAGCCATGACTTCTTTTACAATTTTCTTTATATCATAAAAGTCCATGACCATTCCGTTCTCATTCTTTTCACCCTCTATCACAATTTCTACCTTATAGGTATGTCCGTGCACTATTCCACATTTGCCATGCCCGGGGAGATAATGGGCACTGTCTATATAGTCAATTATTCCGAGTTTCATCTTCATTAAAGGCACCCCCACATTCTGTGAGTCTGAGGTATTATTTTAGTATCAACTTGGTCAAGCAACCGTTCCTGCAAACCTATAAGGTAATCAGGGCCCGGCAGGAGTTCTTTTTGCGAGACTGGCTGAAGCACCACACATGATACATAGCCAGCGATCGCACCTATCATGCCTTCCACATCATCTGCATCAGTATCCTTTGTCACAACCACTTTGCAGAAGCATTCCCTGTCTTTGGTGGTCTTCAGTGTCCTGAAACATTCTATGGTCCGATCAAAATGCTGGTCCATATCATCTACAGATGATAAAGGCAGTAACTTGACATCACCGGCTATATAGGACAATTTGTCCTTTATCTTTTTAGCCATATGGGGCAATGTCATATTCGATTCAAGGTAAAGAGGACTTGCAATATTGAGCCCGGAAATGAAATCCGCATGCATTAGAGGCTCCCCTCCTGTAAGTGATACTGAATGGATCTGTTTGTATGAGCTCACCATCATCCCTATATCCTCAGCGGACAGGGGATTTTCCATCAGTTTGAACACACCGGAACCGGGAAGTTCCTCGAACCTGCAGGAGTTTGAACTCCCAACGGGCGTATCACAGTAAGAGCAGTCGAGGTTACAGCCGGTAAAGCGTACGAACGCCTGTCTTGAACCGACATAGGGACCCTCACCCTGCACTGAACAGAATACCTCGCTTACATTGGCAGTCACCTGGTCAGCAGCCATCATATCACATCCAATGACCTGGACTTGCGCAGGTCCTTCTCGATATCATCGAACTCACGTACATAGGCTTCTGCTATTTCCTGCAACACTACCATCACTTCGTCCTCCTGTATGCCCATGTCTTCAAGACTTCCATAGTGATCATGAAGAACGTTTATCCCGAAATGGATCTTCTGGGATACCGCCGAAGTGCTGGCAATGGATATTGTAAGCTTTTTCTCACCGATGAAAAGATCATCCCCGTTGCGCGTGATATCGGAGTATCTTAGAGAGAGCACCTCACGAACTATAGATGTGAACAGTCTCTGTCTTGCATACACCAGTTTCAGGTCGGTTGAGTCGAAATGCTCTATAACGAAATGTAGCATGTCAGTGGAGAATATGAGGTCGCCCTGTTTCTTATCCTCAAGGTCGATCATGTGCTCGATCTTGACATCGCACGCTCCCCTGAAACCTATGATAGAGTCAGCCTGCACATCTGCCAGGTTGTAGGCCCAGAGGGAAGATATCTGGCTCCCGTCGTAATCGATTCTCTTATCAATAATTATGCATTCCATCTTATCACTTGATCGCCTATCATGCAATTCTTTTTACGCAGCCGTTCTTGCTGCATTTATTCCTGTATAGCCCCAAGCCTTACAAAAAGCGGGTCTGTAATGCCCGCCTCATCAAAAGCACGTTTCCTTCTAACGCAGCTCTCGCATACACCGCAGGGCAAGTCTCCCCCATGATAACAGCTCCAGCTGTACTCCAGGGGAGCCCTGACTTCCATTGCCTTAAGAACTATGCCTTTTTTATCAAGACTTATTAGCGGGGCTATTACTTTAACCCCGGTAAGTGTTGAGTATGAAAGGGAGCCGTTTATTGCCCCGATGAAATCCGAAGAATTGTCCGGAAATGTCACAGCTTCCTCCCTGTTAAATCCCACAATAACATTCTCATACCCCATACTCTCTGCAAAGCTTGCTGCAATGTTTATAAGTACACCATTACGGTTAGGCACCCATACACTCTTTGCAGACTCTAAAGTGATGGATGGGTCCGCATCCCCTGAAATCTTGTCAAGGGACATTGCAGGTACATCGCTTTCAGTGTTCACAAGAGATGTTTTTGTGATACCGGCAAGCCAACCAAGATCAATTACCTGAAGTCCGATGCCAAAATGCTCACATATCTTCTTCGAGCACTCTATCTCCCGTTTTGCGGAACGCTGGCCATAATCGAATACAAGTGCAAGTTTCACTTCCGTATGTTCTCTTGCTAACGAAACAGCTGTTACGGAGTCCAGTCCGCTGCTTAACAGGGCTATTGAAGCATTAATGATGTTATCCTCCAAAGATACATTTAAAGATAAATGAAAGCACCTGGGAAAAGTATTCCCCGAGTAATACTACGAGAATAGATTTTTCCTATAAGAAAATATCGCTGATAATAGCATCAGATATTAATATATAATTAAATATAATATAATTTGAGGATGCTAAATGCCAGTTATCAAAGAAAAAAAAGTCCTTGTTTCTCTACTTCAGCGTATGTACTGGATAGAATCTGAAATGGAACAGCTGGGCACATGGGAAGCACGCATTGAGATGATGGACGAGAACCTCGAAGCATTGGAGGTGTTGTCTCATGACTCGGACCTTCACGGATCGATAGTCGAGAAATGGCTGAGAAAAGCAAATATTGAAGTCCCGCAGACGATCCCAAAAGGTCTCCCGACCCATATATTCGATTTTGACGGATTATCGGCACCAGAGATGTTTGGAAGCATACAAAAGTATGAGATACTTGCCATGAATGCGTATAAGGATATCAGGAATGCTGAGGCTGCTGTTATAGAAGAACTGCTCCCTGACCAGAAAGACAGGATGGAGTTCATGCAGGACATAGATAGACTGATAAAGGACGAAGAGAAGCACACCAATATCTGCAAGAAACAGACCCAGGGATTTGCAAAAGTGATGTACTGAATTGTAAAATACAAACTAATTATTACAGCCGGGCATCGTACTCGCCTGAAACCCGGCATAATGACACTCTGAAAGTATTATACTACCTCTATGAGAAAAGTGTAGGTCTCGTTTGAGTCAGCTGGTTCTTCATCAGTAACATTCTCATCGCCGTCATCCGTATCCGTTGATGGTACATCAGTAACAGGCGTGGCTGCCGGCAAACCGCCTCCCATGCCCCCCATACCTCCCATATTTGGAGTTGAAGATGCCTCTTCTAGAAGAGTTTCGTTAACTTCCGAATCATTAATGTCTGCTGACTGGAAAATAGTTTCAGGTTCGTCTATAATTATATCTTCAGCCTCAGCCGGGACATCGTTATTCGAAAAGTTCAGTGCACCGCTGAGCATGACTGCAAATCCGATCACAAGAATAACAGGTATTATCAATAAACGCTTATCCATTTTTTACCCCACATATCGTTATAATATATCTGGCCTTCATCAGGAGGTTTAATTGACTATTGCATGCTCACAACTATTTAAACTTAGTGATACTTTTAAAGTTCATCATTATAATGATGTAGAGTGGGAGAATGAAAAACGACACCCAGGCACATATAAATAATAGCAAATTCGATAGTTAATATGAGTGGGATATATCAAATATAACTGAAGAAGCACCTATAGAGATCGGCTTTTATGATTATCCTGTTCACTCGAATAAGAGGTGAAGCAATTGCAGGAAACTAAGCCCGATGACAATGAACAGAATGTTAACCGGCTGGCAGGAGAGAAAAGTCCATACCTTCTACAGCATGCACATAACCCTGTTGACTGGTATCCCTGGGGGGAAGAGGCTTTCAATAAGGCAAGGCAGGATGATAAACCGATATTCCTATCCATCGGATACTCCACATGCCACTGGTGTCATGTGATGGAAAAGGAATCCTTTGAGGACCCGCAGGTTGCGAAACTGATGAACGAGGCATTCGTACCCATCAAGGTGGACAGAGAGGAAAGACCGGATATCGATACTATATACATGTCTGTCTGCCAGGCACTGACCGGCAGGGGGGGATGGCCCCTTTCCATATTAATGACCCCGGACAAAAAACCCTTCATGGCAGCAACCTACATACCCAGGGAGAGCAGGTATGGAATGGCAGGAATGCTTGACATTGTTCCTGCAGTCAGCAATATGTGGACCCGACAGAGAGAAGAGCTCATAGCCAACGCAGAGGAGATCGTATCTGCAATATCCGGCGGTGTGCACGATAGCACAGAGGGTCCCGGGCTGGATGAGAGCACGCTTGACAGGACCTACCAACTCCTGCGAAGCAGTTTCGACCCTTCCAGCGCAGGTTTTGGTAACGCACCAAAGTTCCCCACTCCCCACCATCTTACATTTCTGCTGCGATACTGGAAGCGATCCAAAGAGGATAAAGCACTGGAAATGGCAGAGGAAACACTTAAGGCGATGCGTAAGGGAGGCATCTACGACCACATCGGATTTGGCTTCCATCGCTATTCCACGGACTCCAAATGGCTGGTACCTCACTTTGAGAAGATGCTCTATGACCAGGCACTGATAGCTATTGCTCTTATAGAGACCTATCAAGCTACACAAAACCCCGAATACAGAGAGAACGCGGAGGAAGTGTTCAGCTACGTGCTCAGAGATATGCATTCCCCTGAAGGTGGGTTCTATTCTGCCGAGGACGCTGACAGTGAGGGAGAGGAAGGCAGGTTCTACCTCTGGACAGAGCAGGAACTAGAAGATGTGCTCGGTGAAATGGAAGCCAAGCTGTTCAAAGAAGTGTTTCGCACAAGTCCGGGAGGTAATTTCCTTGATGAAGCAAGCAGGGCACATACAGGCAGGAATATCCTTCATCTGGACGAAAGCCTCCACGAGGCTGCAGAACGAAGAGGTGAGGACTATGACAGATTCAGGCAGTCTTTCGAGATTTCACGCCGGAAACTGTTCGAGCACAGGGAAATGCGCATGCATCCGTCCAAAGATGATAAGATAATGACTGACTGGAACAGTCTAATGATAGTCGCTCTCAGCAAAGCTGCCAGAGCCTTTGATGAGCCGGCTTACGCCAGGGAAGCGGCCATGACAGCCGATTTCATCCTGTCGAAGATGGTCAGCCCCGAGGGGAGATTATTCCACAGGTATCGCGATGACGAGGTGGCTGTTGAGGGTTTCCTTGATGACTATGCATTTTTTGTATGGGGACTTATCGAACTTTACCAGGCTACGTTCAACACAGAGTACCTTAAAAACGCACTGCTTTTCAACGACCAATTAATATTACATTTCCGGGACAGCATACATGGAGGATTCTTCCATACCGCGGATGACTCAGAAAAGCTCATCATGCGGAGTAAGGAGATATACGACGGAGCTATTCCTTCCGGTAATTCAGTTTGTGCGTTGAACCTGCTGTATCTTGGGCGGATAACAGGGAACACCGACCTTGAGAACAAAGCATACGAGATAATGCAGCTTTTCTCCGGACAGGTGTCAAAAATGCCTATCGGTTACACACAGCTCATGTGCGCCCTTGATTTTGCAGTAGGCCCGTCCCGGGAGATAGTTGTGGCAGGAGACCCTGAAAGAGAGGAAACGCAGGAAATAATATCAGACATCAATAGAGAATTTGTGCCCAACAAAGTTATACTCCTGAAACCTGAGGGCAGGGGAACGGAAATTTCCGCAATTGCAGAGTACGTATCAGACATGAGCATGAAGGATGGCAGGACAACAGTGCATATCTGTCAGAATTATAACTGCAATCTGCCCTCAACTGACAGGAAAGAGATACTCAGGCAACTGAAGGACTAGTTTTGAGACAAGTAAAAGAAATAAGGGTCAAAAAATAAATGGTGAGCTTAAAATGAACCTGAAAACGAAGTACTATAATCCGGATATCGAAACGATGGAAAGAGGAGAACTCGATGCTCTGGTGGAAGAGAGGATAAAGTACACTGTTAACTACGCTGCTGAGAACTCCCTGTTCTACAAAAAGTGGTTCCGGGAGCATAACATCAAGCCTTCTGACATACGATCACACGAAGATCTCCTTGAACTCCCAATCATATCCGGTAAGACCATTCGGGAGAACCAGCCGCCTGAAACCGTGGATTTTGGTTTCAGGGCCGTGGACTGGAAAGACGTTTTCACCGTGCATGAGACAAGCGGCACCAGCGGCACTCCCAAATCATTCTTCCTCACATGGGAGGACTGGGAGAGATACGCCGAGAAATACGCAAGGAGTTTCGTTTCACAGGGATTTGGTCCTGGTGACAGGGTTGTTGTATGCGCTTCCTATGGCATGAACGTAGGTGCCAACACCATGACACTTGCAGCCAGGAACATAGGAATGACAATAATCCCCATAGGGAAATGCAATTTCCCGCCGCGGGTCATGACTTCCTATAAGCCGACATCCATTGTGGGAAGTGTGTTCAAGCTCATAAGCCTGGCTAAGAGGATGAAGATGCAGGGAATGGACCCTACAGAATCCAGCATTGAGCGGCTTATAGTAGGAGGTGAGAGTTTCCCCGATGAATCCCGCAATTATGTTGCTGAGATATGGGGGTGCGATGTTTTCAACACCTACGGCAGTACCGAAGGCACTATGTGCGGGGAATGTTCCCATCTAAAAGGGCTGCATGTACCTGAAGATCTTGTCCATATGGATGTGTATGACCCCCGGATGGATGGTTTCGTAAAGGATGGCGAGTGCGGCAGGATAGTGCTCACGACCTTGCTTCCGGTAGGCGCCAGATGTGGCAACGTGCTCCTCAATTATGACACTGAAGATACCACCGTAGTGCTGGACCGCGAGAAATGTTCATGTGGAAGAACACATATGAGAGTACTTAACCCTCAAAGAGAAGCCGAAACGTTCTGGATCTTCGAAACTCCTTTCAACAGGGTCGATGTCGAGAAGGGAGTTTTCCAGAGAGAGAACATGGAGTATCTTACAGGAGAATACGAAGCTTTCCTGTATGGAGGCGAGGATGAGGGCGAGGTCACCCTAAGAGTAAGCCTTGAGTGTGAAGATGCGGAGAAATGCGACAGGCAAGTGATAGAATCTAATTTCCTGGGCTCTTTCCTTAAATACAAAAGAGTTCTGGAGGACGCCTACATGCAGGGCAGTCTGGATATCATCTTCAACTATGTGGGACCGGGACAGCTTGAATTCTATCACATCAAAGGTCGCCCTAAAAGAATTGTTGATAGAAGATGACCGGATACAAAATGGCTGCAAATTGTGAGATAGAAAAAAACTCTCAGAAAGTACCCTTATACACTTGCAGACCATTATCCGATACTGACAGGATCCAGGGTTCCATGCTATGAGATGCAGCCCGCATCTTACGCACACGCATATACCTGTTAGCCACATTACCCTTGAGATGCAACCCCAGTTCTATTATACCGTCTGCCAGATAGCCTTCAACGCCCGTGGAAGAGTCGTTGATACCTGTGTATCTGTCATCTTCAAGTATGATGAAAGTTGTTAACCCCTCGCGCCGGAAAGTCTCAAGCATCCTGTAGACTCTTTTGCGCAGGTCCTTTGCTTCCATGTCCAGCAGAGAATACAAAGCACCAAGAGAATCGATCGCAAGACAAGTGCAGTTGCCTGCTGTATCTTTCCTGAAATCAAGGATGTTTTTCTCAAGTATCTCCAGGGGATCTCCAGGCAGGTCACCATAGAGGACCCTGTAATCGCTGAAATCAGATATATGAAGTTTCCTTGAAACACTCATACCCATACTGTGCATGTTCTGCAGATGATTTTCTTTGCTCTGCTCAAGTGTGATATAAAGTCCGGATTCATCCGTCCCCTCCAGATAGCTGGAAATCAGCTGGAATGTAAATCCTGATTTTAATGTGCCTGCAGCCCCTGCTACCAGCACGACGCTGCCCTTGGGAATATCGGTCCCGAAAACCTCGTTCAGGCCCTGTATAGTATCTATGAATCTCATTGGTCCTTCCCCTCGATTATCGATATGCTGTTTCATTCATATCCTAAATTTGCTCCGGAACTTTCAATAGCTTCATCCACCTTTTAAGCAAGTTGAAGTCTTTATTGTCAAGTGTACCTGAATCCACCTGCACTATCAGTCTGGAGTCCGATGCCATAACAGTGTCATTAATTTGTTCAACCAGTTTGATAATGGAAATAAAGTCATTATCAAGAAGCAGGTATTCCAGGCCATCCACAAGTATTACACTGTCACTGACCTTGTGTATAAAATCATGTATTGTAGGGTGTATCTTGAATAATTCAGAAGGGTCCAGAGTTTGCTGGCCAGTGCTTTTATTCCGGGTCAACCATACAAGAGGAGTTTTTGAGAGTCCATACAAGAGGCGGATTTTCTCGGGATTCTTTCTTGTTATACATAACCCGGGTTTCCCCTGTTTCACAAGCTTGGAGAAAACGCAGTATCCTTCATCTTTCCTGTTGCAGTCTGCCAGATATATAGAACCCGGCTCAAGTTCATGATACAGATCATCCCCTGTATCCTGCATATCTTCGGTCAGCGGAGTGATGAATAAACCTCTAAGCTTTGACAGTTCCTGCAGAGCGATAATCAGTCCCATAGTCCCTTTGTCATTCTTTATCAGAGAAGTTGAAACATTCATCGGGACCTTTTTACCATCCCCCCTGCGGAAAGTTACTTCACTGTCCCTGATATCTTTTAAGTCAGAGAATTCATTGCCTTCCACTAAAGATGAAATGGATCTTCCTACTAAGTCGTTCACAGGCACACCAAGCAGGTTGGCAGCATTCTTATTAGCAGTGGTTATATTCGTGTCGATATCAATTGAAAGAGTTGCAATGGGAGAAGCTTCCAGAAGATTACCGAGATGTTCGTTCGCACGTTTTATCTTCTCATCTGCATCTTTTCTTTCTGTAATGTCCGTCCCTGATATGAGCAGGCTGCTTACATTCCCGTATTCTTTCATAAGGACAACATTGTTCCAGCCTATTACTCTCTCTTTCCCGTCATTTGTCAGCACAGGGCTCTCAAAAAGACCTTCAAATGACTTATCACCGGAAAAGAAATCCATGAGTATTCCCCGGAATGATTCCCTTTCAGACGCCGGGACACATTTGTCAAACCAGTTGATCCCGTCCAGTTCCCCATCAGTGTAACCCAGCACATCATAACCTTTTTTATTGAGGAGTTTCACAGTGCCTTTTTCGTCCATTACAAGTAACATGACTGCAGCAAGGTCAAGGTAGAGATTAGCTTGGTCACGTTCGTTTATTAGTTCGTCATGCAGGTATTTTATACGGAGAAGAGAGCTCACCCTGGCAACAATTTCAATTCTGTCAAGAGGCTTTGTCAGGAAATCATCTGCACCTGCCTGTAATCCCCTTATACGGTCTCCAGCACCAGACAGGGCTGTTACCATCACCACAGGTATGAACCTGGTTTTTTCAGAATCTTTCAATATCCTGCAAACTTCATACCCCGTAATATCAGGCATCATTATATCGAGAAGGACTATGTCAGGCTCATGTTCCCGGGCCATGTGAAGTGCTTCTTCGCCACATTGAGCAGAAATTATGTCATAGCTGTCTTTCAGATAAGCCCTCAGTAATGCTATGTTCACCTGCTCATCGTCAACTATGAGCACCTTCCCTCTTTTTACTTCACTCATACGTAATCACTCATTCAGTAAGATCTTATCATCTCTGAAGGAATTAGAGCATCCCCTCCAAAACCGGGAGATTCTTCATTCACCGTCATATACGTTAGAAGATAGGATATATATTTTAAGCATATAAATATTATAGTGGAAGATATATAAGAATAGTGTCCTTGTATCCGGTCAATTAATTAATACAGATACACAATATTACAATGAGCATTCTAATCTGAACTTAGAGGATATTGACAGGAGCACGTCCGAAATGCATGGAATGAATCATCCTGAAGAGAATCTACACATGGCTGCCCGGGACATCCGATATCTTCTCGATAAAGGATATCCTAAAGGCAGTGCCGTTAGATTCGTAAGCGATCATTACGGCCTTGAAAAAAACCGCAGGTACATACTTTCACGAAATGTGCTCGCACCTGAAATAGCCTCTGTCCGTCGGATGAAGAGCGTTCCGTGCAGTGAAATAAGAGAACGCCATGTCATCATCGGTGGATACAATGTACTGATAACCATTGAGAACTACCTGAAAGGTGAGGATATGTGGATAGGGGACGATGGCTTCATCCGGGACAACAGAGGAGTATTCAGGAACCATGTCAATGATACAGCGACACTCCGATCTGTAGAGCTCATGCTGCTTGTGCTCCGGAAAAGTACCGTGGGAGATATCATTGTATTACTGGATGAGCAAATGAGCATGAGCGGGCAACTTGCGCTGGACATCAGGCAAAAGATGGCTGGAACAGGCGTAAAGGGGCGCGTTCTCACATCAGCAAGCACTGATCACGACCTTAAAATAGCCGGAGGCAATACCATAGTGGCGACTGCTGATGGAGTGATTATAGATGCTGTGGAAATGGTTGTCGATATCCCGTACTGTGTGATGAAAGGAGATCCACATAGCCGGAAATTGCTTTATTCATTGAGCCCCAGTACAGACCAGACAACAAAAAGATAATGCGCATAAAATGAAAAAGCTAGGAATTGCAATAACTGACGCTGATGACTGGACCGCGAAAGCCATTATTGATAGCGTAAGAAAGAAGGGGATAGAACCCCATATATTTAACCTGCGGAATGCAGAGAGCAGTATCGGCGCAGAACTGGACTACAAAGTAAATGGTACAGACCTTACCGGGCTTGATGCAATCATTGTACGTGACGTGGGGGCAGGAAAAAATGATGCAGTTACTTTCCGTTTTGATATATTGAGACAACTTGAGAAAGAAGGCCTGCTGATCGCCAATCCCACCTCTGCAATACAGAATTCTGCAAATAAGTATCAATCATCCTATCTTTTTTCAAAGGCCGGATTGCCAGCTCCCCGGACAAAGGTCGTTCAGGATACAGATGGGGCGATGAAAATACTGGAATCTTTCAAAGATGCAGTAGTGAAGCCAGTTTTCGGATACAAGGGCATCGGAATACGCCGCATAAAGAACATGGAACTCATCAATCCTGACGGCACAATGGATCCTGCCTGCCCCGAAGAGCTGGTATCATCCCTTCTCCGGGAGAAGGGGATGCTGTACATCCAGGAATTCGTGGAGAATTCCGGCAGGGATATGAGAGCTTTCGTTGTTGACGGAAAGGTCATCGGTGCCATCTACAGGGAAGCTCCGCGGGGCTGGTGGCTGAACAATCTCAGCCAGGGAGGTAGTGCTGATAGGTGCACACTTACACCCAAGCAGAAAGAGATATGTGAAAAAGCGGCACAAACTGTGGGTACGATCTTTGCAGGAGTCGATATCATCGAAGGGGCGAAAGGCTGCATGTTGCTTGAGATAAATGGTACACCATCCGGAGCAGGCATATATAAAGCATGGAATATCAATGTGGCTGATCATATTGTAGAGGCTGTCTTGAAACGCCTTTGAAGGATAACTTAAGATATAGTAGATCAAATACTCTGATAAATGATAAAGGCAAATTGTAAAAAAGGTTGTACATCAAATGGCTGAATATAAACAATGTATTATAGTAAGGGATGACCTTAAACTATCTCCCGGGAAACTTGCAGTCCAGGTGGCCCACGCCGCAGTTTCATCTGCAGAATGGGCCGATCGGTCCACACTGGAGAAGTGGAAGGAGGGAGGGCAGAAAAAAGTAGTCCTACGTGTGCCCAACACCCAGGGCCTCTTTGAGCTAAAGGAGCTGGCAAGAAGGCAGAACATACCCACTGCTCTTATCCAGGATGCCGGACTCACGGAAATAAAACCTGGCACCATCACAGTTCTTGGTATCGGGCCTGCTAAAGAAGAAGAGCTGAACAAGATCACTGGCAATCTGAAGTTACTGTGAGCATTACCGGGAATCCAATATACGGGGAATGGGATGAGGTTGTTTGAAAAAAAGTATCCATTATTGATAGTTATCATACTCATTACATATTCTGTTATTTCTTTAGGATGCGTTTCTGAGCCCGTGCAAAAGCTGGGGGAATACATTGCCCCATCCTCAACTGCCTACCTGCAGAATGAGAAGGCATATGATATCGACCCTCTAAGGCTGACAGTGCCTGTCGTACCGGCGCAGGCCCCTTTCAGGTACGAGAGCAGCCCACTTGCTGAAGAAAAAGGGTACTCTCCAGGATACCAGCTTGCCAGCAGCTATTACTATACAACATTCTATGAAGGCAGCGATGGAGTGACCGGCATCTATGTTGAGAACCTGGGAGACTATACGATCTTCGCTTATGAGTTCGGCTTACTTGACGTGAGTACTGGTAGCTGGTACGGACATGATACCGGCACTACCATAATCCCGGGAGAGAAAAAGAGAATAGGATACGTATCAGTGCAGGTGCCGGAAGGAGCAGAGAATCTTAAGCTCAAGCTTGGTATGTCCCTCCTTGTCAGTACACAGTCCGGGCAATGGTATGATTATGACAGGCAGTACTTTGAGGAATTCACAATTGATGTGGAAAAAGAGCTACAAGCAGAGAGTCCGGAATACGTCTCAAATCCCCGGAGCGTTTTTTCCTTAATGAATAGTAAAATAGACCCTTATGATACAGAAGTGCGCAAAATAGCGGCCGTATCTGCAAAGAAATATCCGGGGCAGTATAATATCTATCAGTTGTGCTCCCTTTTCGATGATACGAAGAGCAGGATAGATTACATAAGCGATCCCCGGGGCAGAGACCTCTGGTCTTTACCGGCCAATACACTGGAAATTGGTGCGGGGGACTGTGAAGACTATGCGATATTGCTGTCATCTCTTGTAGAAGCCATTGGAGGCACTTCGAGGATATACCTTACTGACACACATGCACTTGCATCTGTTTATATTGGAGATGCGAATAGTACTGCACTAATAGTTGAGGCGATACGCCAGTATTATGGTGATCTGCCTGTATATTACACTACAGATGAATATGGGTCCTGGCTTCTAATGGACCCGACATCAAGCGTTTATGCGGGAGGACTTCCCGCGGGTGCGGCGCCTGTTAAAGGCGGATGGACCTTCCAGAATACATCGCAAGTCATCGTTATAGACATCGCACCCAAGGATCAGGAGTGAATCATGAACATACCACCTGTGGAAAAACAGATCGGCATTGAAATATACTGTACGTCCCTGCCAGGAATTGGCGGGAAACTAAGGCAGGAAATAGAAGACTTTATTGTAAAGGAGATCAGCAACCGCGAGGAAGGGGATTCCGGGAAACAGCTGATCCTGGAACTTACCAAGAGCAACTGGGATATGCATCATGTAGCCAGGGACATATCCAGGAAACTAGGTATCAGCCAGAAACGTATTGGTTTTGCCGGCACAAAAGACAAAAGAGCGAAGACCACACAGAAGATCAGCATATATGATGGAAAAGAGGAGGAGATCGAGAATTTCTACCTCAAGGACGTAGAGCTGAAAGTCATTGGCAGGTCTGAGCGTTCTGTTGAGCTTGGTGACCTTTTCGGGAACGAGTTCGTGATAACGATAAGGGATATCGGGCACGGCACGCAGGAACTCAGAGATATCCTTGACGGAATTACCGCAGAGCTCAACGCTTTTGGAGGAGTGCCTAACTTCTTCGGGATACAGCGCTTTGGAGCCATCCGGCCTGTTACACATCTCGTTGGCAGGGAGATCCTGTTGGGAGATTTTGAAAAAGCCGCGATGATATACATTGCCAGATCGTTCCCCGATGAGCCGGAGGATGTGAGGGAAGTGCGCGATCATGTTTGGAATACACGGGATTTTGTACAGGGACTGCAAACATATCCATTGCGCCTCAGGTATGAAAGGGCGATGATGCACTATCTTGTTGAAAATCCCGGAGACTATGCCGGATCTTTCCGCGTGCTTGCTCATAATATCAGCAAAATGTTCGTGCACGCCTATCAGTCATATATGTTCAACCGTATGATCTGCAGGCGTATAGAAGAGGAGTTACCGCTTGATGCTGCAGTACCGGGGGATATAGTCTGTTTCAAGAACAAGGAAGGGCTTCCGGATGTGAAAAAGACGCAGCAGGTCACTGAAGAGAATATTGAAGGCATGAATAACCTGGTAAAAAGGAACAGGGCTTTTGTGACAGCACCCCTGATAGGATACGATACACCCCTTGCATCCGGTGCTCCCGGGGAGATCGAAAGGGAAATATTTGAAGAGACAGGCATCCCTGCAGAGAACTTCAGGGTCCCGGGACTGCCGGAATTGGCCTCCGCCGGGTTGCGCAGGGAGATATTGCTCCATAGCAAGCCGTCTTTTGAAGTATCGGAGGATGAGCTCAACCCCGGAAAATCTAAGGCTGTTCTGAGGTTCATGCTTCCAAAGGGAAGCTATGCCACGACCGTCCTTCGTGAATACATGAAGGTCGAGCCGATAAAAATGAGCTGAGGGTGTGAATCCCTCAATTTATATTTTCAAAATTAGTTCACTTCCGGCATCATGGCTTCTATGAATGCCCTGAAAGGCGGAGAGGGTCTTCCCGGCCTGGATTTAAACTCGGGATGGAACTGGGATCCGAAAAAGAATTTCTTTCCGGGAATCTCTGCTATTTCCATCCTGTTCCTGTTCTTGCCCGAGAATACCATACCTTTCTCTTCTATGCGCTCAACAAAGTTAGGATTGACCTCGTACCTGTGCCTGTGACGCTCTATTATTTTAGGGCACCCATAAACGCATTCTGCAAGGGAGCCTGACTTCAGATCTGCTTCGTAGTCACCAAGTCTCATTGTGGCACCCATGTCAACCACATTCTCCTGCTCGGGCAGTATGTCGATTACCGGATATGGTGTGTTCTCATCGAACTCCGTGCTGTTCGCATTCTCCAGCCCGGCGACATGTCTTGCAAACTCAATCACCGAAAGCTGCATACCCAGGCAGAGCCCCAGGTATGGGATGTCGTTCTCGCGGGCGAACCTGATAGCCATGATCTTGCCTTCAACACCCCTTTCCCCGAAACCTCCGGGAACAAGTATTCCATCATACTTTGACAGGGTCGCCACCAGAGAGGGATCATTTTCAAAGGACTCCGCATTGATCCACGTTGTGCAATAATTAACTCCACAATCAATAGCTGCATGCTTAATGGAAGCACTTATGCTAAGATAGGAATCCTCAAGATGAGTATATTTACCCACGATGCCAATATTTACCACACCCTTGAGGTTGTGCATCCTGTCGACCATTTGAGCCCAGGCAGTGTCCACACTGGACGACTGGAGGTTCATCAGTCTCATCAGGTAATCGGTCAGCCCTTCCTTTTCCATCATCAGAGGAACTTCATAGATATCCTTTGCATCATGAGCACTTATAACAGCCTCTTCCGGGACATCACAGAAGAGAGCAATCTTGGATATAGTGCTATCAAGCAACGGTTCCTTACACCTTGTAACAATAACATGTGGAGTTAACCCCAGTTCCCTTAGTTCCTTCACTGAGTGCTGAGTAGGTTTTGTCTTCTGGTCTCCCTGGGGATCCATGGGCACCAAAGTAACATGGACGAATGCCAGATCGCCCCTGGGCTCTTCCCTGTGCATTTGTCGGACTGCCTCCAGAAAAGGCATGCTCTCGATGTCACCGACAGTACCACCTACTTCGATAAGGCATACATCGGCACCACTCTTTGCAGCAACCTTCCTTATACGATCCTTGATCTCATTAGTAATATGAGGGATTATCTGCACGGTCTTACCCAGATACTCGCCACGGCGCTCCTTTGATATAACTGCCTGGTAAACTTTTCCGGTTGTGAGGTTGTGCTCCCTTGTAAGTTCGGTATCAAGAAAACGTTCGTAGTTGCCAAGGTCAAGGTCAACCTCACCGCCGTCTTTCAGTACAAAGACTTCTCCATGCTGGAAAGGGCTCATTGTGCCTGCATCAATATTGATGTACGGGTCTATCTTGATGGCCGTTACCTTATAGCCCTTGTTCTTCAGGTTGCGCCCGATGGAAGCAGTGGTTATTCCCTTGCCAAGCCCGCTCATTACTCCGCCGGTTACTATAATATACTTCATATGATGCATCGCCTTGTTTTTATTTGAATATAGGAAGTCTGATCAGTAAAAAAGCCGTTAGGAAAGTCAGAAGAATCGAATAGAAAACTGAAGGATAGAATCCAAAGAAAGGGCCAAAGTCCACGGAGAGAAATATCATGACCATGACCGTTACGGATATCAGGAATACAAAAACTGCTACCATGTAAACTGATCTGGAGGAAGCCACCTCAAAGACCGACCTTACCATCTGCAGCGAGATCTCCGGAAGCTGAGAGCTCCAGTTCTCCCCACTGTCCTTGTACCCACGCGAAGAACTCTTACTGGGAGTTGATAATGATGTGTCCACATCTACTGTGAAATTTGCGTCGTCCGGTCCTGGCATCCCTATGTTGAAGTCAAAACCAGCTTTCCTGGAACCGTAACCGACCGTGACGAATACCTGCCCTTTGGTATAGAGCCTTCCGCCATATGGTATCCGGGCTATTATCGGGATGTACTCTTCATGCCTGACATAAGGGTTATCCTCGAGCATAGTAATGTTCTCACGCAGGGAATCACTTACGGAGAGATTCACATGTGTGGGAGCACCATAATTTATCATCACCAGCTCAAAACTTCTTTCCTCACCCGGCGACAAAGGCAACTCAACCGTACCTGTATCGAATTCAATAGAGTTGACTCCAAGCCTGTTAATGTGCACCTGTTGCAATTGTATGTCCTCGCCGGTTATTCCCTGAGGTCAGGAGGAAGCATGTTTGGGATGCCCTCTTCAATGGGATAGTATTCGTTGCATTTCGGACAATAAAGAGTCCCGGAAATAATCTCATTAACATCCTCCTTTTCAATATTGAGGATCAGGTCGCCCTTACAAATCGGGCAGGCAAGAATTTCCATAAGGTCCTTTTTCATCTCGATCAGTACCTACCAATATATTACAATGATATAAGTTTTTGCAATAATAATCAGGGGCAAAGAATATGAATCTCAACCATGGACCTTTCTTTAAAGAGATAACTTAATTTAGTTCCTGCCTTCTACCATAATCCATGTTCTCTGTCCTTATCAGTGCCCTTGACTTTGCAATACCAATCCTGATAGTCATCTTTATAGGACTGTTCGGGACTGGTGTCCTCATTGAGTTAGGCCTGATGCAAAAATTATCGCGTTTTGCAAACCCCTTATTCAGGTTCACTAACCTGCCGGACACATGCGCTTCATCGTTTGTGGTATCCATGGGGTCCACTGTTGCAGCTAACACCATGGTGGTCAATTTCCGGGATAACGGCTGCATAAATGGCCGTGAAGCAGCCCTTTGTGCCGTGATGAACAGTACACCTGCATATATAAGGGAGATCTTTACTTATCAGATACCGATAGTACTGCCTGCTCTTGGCCCGGTCGTCGGTGGCTTCTACGTGGCGGTCTTCATGCTGACAGCGATCGTGAAAGTGACAACTGTTATTGTTCTCAGTAAGCTGCTCCTGAAGAAGAATCCCTGCAAGTTTGAAGAAACGGTAACCGACAAGAAAGTAAGCCTCAAAGAGGCTGTCAAAAAGTCATTGAACAAAAATAGGAAACTGTTCACAAAGATCGCAGTAATATATCTTGCAATGACAACACTGGTATTCTATCTCCGGGACAGAGGTGCATTTGAGGTTTTTAGTGTCCTGCCCCTTGCAGAATTATTTGGCATCCCGCCTGAAAGCATAGTGCCTCTCACAAGCTTTGTTGCAAGCCCTATTCTTGGAATATCTTTGCTGGGGCCAATGTTAAGCAACAACGGAATATCGCCCTTGCAGGCAATGATAGTACTCATGCTTGGAAGCATGTTCATGCTCCCCATATTTAGCGTGCGGACCCTGCTACCCAGGTATATTTCCATATTCGGTGCACGTACAGGCATAAGTATCGTGGCCTTTTCAACCGGCATAAGCATAATTGTGCGATTTGTCATACTACTGGTTCTTTTATCAATAGCAAATTAAGGTCCTGAAGAATATTAGCAAATGGTACTTGTGCCTAAAACCTACTTTTTTGAGCGAGGCACTGAACTAACCCTGAGACCAGGGGAAAAGGAAAGTGCCAAAATATAAAATTTTAATCAATAAATTAATATATTATATAATCATCTATATATTAACATGGCAATTAAAGCCATATAATAATTATAAATGTGTAATGGTTACGCACATAATATAAAGGGAGATATAGACAAAATGGCAAAAGTAATGATTGTGGACGACGCCGCATTTATGCGTATGGTCATCAAGGATATTCTAAAAAAGAATGGTCATGAGGTCGTGGCTGAATGTGTTGACGGACTTGATGCTGTCCAAAAATATCCCCAGTTCAAACCGGACCTGGTATTTATGGACATCGTTATGCCAAATATGGAAGGGACTGATGCATTAAAGAAAATAATGCAGATGGATCCCTCTGCAAAAGTAGTCATGTGCTCATCCATTGGGCAGCAGTCAGTAGTTACTGATGCTCTCAAAAGTGGAGCCCTTGATTTCATCGTGAAGCCATTCGATGCCGCAAAGGTCCTTGAAGTTATCGGAAAAGTAATGTAAATGACAATCAATGTCCTTGTAGTCGATGACTCGGCGCTGATGCGTAAAGTTATTTCTGACATCCTCTCAGAAGATCAGGAGATCAGAGTGATAGGAACAGCAAGGAACGGCCTCGACGCTGTGGAAAAGGTTGAGAGGCTCAAGCCAGACGTGGTCACTCTTGATGTAGAGATGCCAACACTTGACGGGCTGCATGCGCTTGGATACATAATGAGCGAATGCCCCACTCCAGTAGTAATGCTCACTGCTCTTGATCCAAAGTCCGCCGAAAGAACACTGAATGCTTTTGAATATGGAGCTGTGGACTTTATCCAGAAACCTTCAGGCAATATCAGCCTGAACATCATGGATATAGCTGACGAGATCCGTTTGAAGGTAAAGATTGCATCCAGGGTGGATCTCAAAAAGCTGGGTTTCATGGAAGAACATGTGAATTCCAGAGGAATACCTGCAAAAAAACAGTTGGATATACCCGCAAAGATTCCTGAGGACCCGAAGAGAAAGCACTTTTCAAACCAGAAGATCCTTGCAATAGCTTCTTCTACAGGAGGACCGCGGGCACTTGAGCAGGTAGTTCCAAAGCTGCCAGGAGACCTAAAAGTTCCGGTTGTCATCGTACAGCACATGCCTGCCGGTTTTACAGCGTCTCTTGCACAAAGGCTGGATATGCAGTCACAACTTACTGTATGTGAGGCTAAGGAAGGAGATGTGCTGGAACCAGGCGTTGTGTACATTGCTCCCGGAAACTACCATATGGAGATAGTACAGAAGAACATAAGCGGACGCACATCAGAAGTTGTTTCCCTTAACCAGAATCCGCGTGAGCAGGGTGTCAGGCCATGTGCGAACATTCTTTTCAAGTCTCTGGTTCCGCTCTACGGACAAAACATACTGGCCGTAGTGCTCACCGGAATGGGGGCAGATGGAGCGGATGGGGCCGAAGAGATAAAGAAAGCCGGCGGCAAGGTGATAACAGAGGATGAGAGATCCTGTGTTGTTTATGGTATGCCAAAAGTGGTTGTCCAGCGTGGGCTGTCGGACAGTATAGTGAGTCTTGAAAGAGTCTCAAGCGAGATAGTTCATATGTTAAGATAACCAGGGGATTACAATGATAAGCTACACGATTACAATGAAACTGAGAGGGGTGTGAATAGACATGGACATGTCAGAATATAAGGACATTTTCAAGGCAGAGTCTGAAGAACACCTGCAACAGTTGAACGAGTCACTGCTCGGACTTGAACAGAATCCCCTGGAGATCGAATACATCAACACGATGTTCCGCTCTGCGCATACCCTTAAAGGAATGTCAGCAACCATGGGATTCAGCACCATCGCGGAACTTACCCATGAGATGGAAAACCTGATGGACATGGTACGCAAATGCCAGGTGACTGTCAGCAATTCCCTGATAGACATACTTTTTGAGTGTCTGGATACACTTGAAGCCCTTGTAGAGAGCGTGGACACCGGAGGAGAAGTCAACATATCCCACCTTCAGGCCACACTTGCACAAGCCATGGAAGGAACCCTCTGTGCTGTTGAAACTACAGTTGATATTACAAACGACTTCGCGGGAATTAGCCCGATATCTACTGAGGAAAACTTAAAGCCGGCTGGAGCAGAAATGCACATCCATTTCTCGGAGTCGGAAAATTCCTGCATTGAAACTGCACTTCATGATGGAGACAGGATACTTGAGTTAAAGGTCATGCTAGACCCGTCATGTGTGCTGAGGTCAGCAAGATCCACACTTGTTCTCATAAACCTGTCAAAGATGGGAAAGATCATTAAGTGTATGCCTTCCGAAGCCGATCTTGAGGACGAGAAGTTTGACTTTGAGTTCACGGTCGTTTTAGCCACAAAAGAAGACGATGCCAGAATTACAGAAGTGATCACAAAAATATCGGAGATAAAATCTATCGATATCTCAACTGTGTGTACCTGTGAAAGCGATGGTGAACCAGAGTCCTCGACAAAAGAAGATACAACTGAGTCACAGCAATGTAATTCAGCGGTTAAGAGATCGGAATCTGTAAAAAGCATCCAGAGTGTCAGGGTGAATATTGAGCGCCTTGACAATCTCATGAATCTCGTGGGCGAGCTGATCATCAATAAGATAAGACTGAACCAGCTTGCTTCCGACATCAATGCTAAAACCCTTGATGAGTCTCTTGCTAACCTGGACCGCCTGACCAACGAGATACAGACTGAGGTCATGGAAGCCAGGATGGTGCCTATCGATCAGGTATTCAGCAGGTTCCCACGGATGATAAGGGATCTTGCAAAATCCGAAGGCAAGCAAGTGGACCTTGTTATCGAAGGAAAGGATATAGAGCTTGACAGGACAGTGCTTGACGAGATAGGTGATCCGCTTGTCCACCTTTTACGCAATGCAGTAGACCATGGCATCGAGCCCACAGAAGAACGGACCAGGCTTGGCAAGCCGATAGCGGGCTTTGTCGGTCTTTCAGCTTCCAGACAGAGGAACAGTGTCATCATAGAAGTAGAAGATGACGGAAAAGGTATGGAACCGTCTCATCTGAGAGATGTAGCTGTTAAAAAGGGCATAATGAGTCGTGAAGAAGCGGACAAGCTATCTGACACAGACGCGCTTAACCTAATATTCGTGGCAGGCTTCAGCGGTGCCAAGACCATCACCGATGTATCCGGCAGAGGAGTCGGCATGGACGCTGTCAAGACAAAGATAGAGGCGCTCGGAGGTACCGTCAAGGTAAGTTCGGTACCTGGACAGGGAAGCTCCATCAAACTGCAACTTCCCCTGACTGTCGCCATTATCCAGTCCCTGATGGTGACCATTACAGGTGAAACCTACGCAGTACCCCTTGCAAATGTGGTGAGGGATGTGGGCATAAAAGCCAGTGACATCAAGACCATCGAAGGAAAAGAGGTCGTTCTGCTGCGAGGAGAGGTCTTGCCACTCCTGAGACTACATAATGTGCTTGACTGTCCCGGAGAAGCAGACAAGAAAGAGAACCTTATAGTTGTAGTCGTAGAGCGCATGGGCAGCAACATCGGATTTGTTGTTGATCAACTTCTAGGACAGCAGGAAGTAATCATCAAGACTCTTGATAACAAACTTTTGAAAAACACAAGAGGATTTGCAGGTGCAACCATCCTGGGAGATGGAAGCGTTGCGCTGATTCTCGATATTGCAACTTTGATATGATATGATGAGGGTATAAAATGACTGAAATGGACGAAATGACAAAAGGAGCATTCCAGGAAGCAGGGAATATAGGAATGGGTCATCTGGCAACTTCTCTCTCAAAAATGGTAAACAGAGAGGTAAAGATAGACATCCCTGTTGTAGAAATGCTATCACTGGATGAGATAATCTCCCGGGCTTCCAATGGAAAGCAGAAGAGTGTTGTAGGAATACATCTCAATATCTCAGGAGATGTGACCGGAGGCACTCTGATCCTTTTACCAAAATTCTCAGCACTTTCATTCTCTGACCTTCTTTTAAAGAAGTCAATAGGGACTACCACAAAGATAGAAGAGATGGAAATTCGCAAGCTTCGTGAAATGGGAGTGCGTCTCTGTAGCTCATACATGCGTGTGGTCAATGAGTTTCTCGGGATCAACCTTGCGATCGGAGATCCCCGGATGGATGTGAATATGGAAGGTGTGACTGAGTTCATCAAAAAGGAGATAGGGCAACTTGCTGACGAATTCATAGTTGTCAAAGGAGAATGCTATATACCATCCACAAACTCAAGGAATGAGTTCAACATGCTGTTCGAACCTGAAGCAAGTGACGTTATAATGGCTGCAATCATGAAAAAGATGATGGGATGAAATGAGCAACTCCCACTTTGCCCTGGATATAGGTACCAGGACTGTTGTGGGGCTCATTGTTGAAGGAGAGCCTCTGGAAGTAAAAGCCGCATGCATATGCGAACATGAAGAACGCAGTATGCATGACGGACAGATCCACGATGTGGACAAGGTTGCAGAGGTCGTAAGAAAAGTAAAAACCGAACTCGAAAAAGAGATCGGTTATAAGCTCACACGGGCCTGCGTGGCAGTTGCCGGCAGGGCCCTGAGAACATCTAAAGCAAAAGTGTCAATCGACCTGCCCTACAGGGAGATAAGTGATAATGATGTGTCCGAGATCGAGTTTGAAGCCCTGGCAAGAGCCAGCGCTGAAATCGATTCTGGCGAACGGTTTAACTGTGTAGGTTATTCAGTTATCGGGTATGAACTTGACGGACAGCGGATCTCAAATATAAAAGGACACAGTGGAAGCTCAATTTCAATTGAGGTTCTTGCAACCTTTCTGCCTGAAGCCGTTGTTAACAGTATGTTTGCCGTGCTTGCCAGATGTGATATGGAAGTTTCAAGCATAACTCTGGAACCCATAGCCGCACTGAGTGTTGCCATCCCTCTGGATATGCGCAAACTGAACATAGCACTTGTGGATATAGGGGCGGGCACATCAGATATCGCTGTAACCAATGACGGAACGGTCATAGGCTATGGCATGGTTGCAGAAGCAGGTGACGAGATCACGGATTTCATTTGTGATCATTACCTTGTCGATTTTAAAAAGGGCGAGGAGATCAAGCAAAGGATTTCCGCATGTGACATAATAGAGATGCAGGATTTTTTTGGTAATGTCACCAGCATAAAGACCACAGAAATTATCTCTGTCGTAGGCAGTGAAATAGACAAACTCGCCCTGCATATAGCGGACGAGATACTCGCAATAAATGGAAAGCCTCCACGTGCAGTCGTCCTCGTCGGAGGAGGGTCACAGACAGTTATGCTCAAAGAGCGGCTTTCAGTGCACCTCGGAGTTCCGGTACAGAGAATAGGAGCACGCCTTCCTGCAATGATAGAGACATTCAGGGATAATACAAGCAAGGTTACAGGCGCCGATATGATAACGCCTCTTGGTATAGCCCTGACAGCTATCCGAAAGACGGGTATCGAATTTACAGACCTGACAGTCAATAACACACCAGTCCATCTAATGGCACTGAATGGCCTCTCAGTAATGGACGCCCTTGTAGCCACACACATAAAAAGACTCTACCCGCGTCCCGGACTTGCCCTTACTCTCAAAGTGAACTCTCAGTTCATCACAATTGAAGGAGATGCCGGCAAGCATGCCACTGTCCTGCTGGATGGAAAAAAGGCCAACCTTGGGGATCCGGTCCGAAAGGGTTCCAGAATAGAGTTTGAACCACCTTCGGATGGCAGGGGTGCAAGCATAACTGTCAGAGAGCTCATATCTAAAATGGAAATGGATCTGTTTACGGATGTTACTGTCAATGATGAAGCGACAAGACAAATGATTTCTGTTCTGGTAAATGGGAAAATAGTCCCGCCTGAGGAGAACGTACCCGACAGGGCAGAAGTCATTATCGAACCCGCTACACTGGAAGAAGTGCTTCATAGAACAGGTAATGATGTCACAGATAAGATACAGGTCACTGTAAATAGAAGGCCAAAGCTTCTTGACAGGACTCAATTATTAATCCGGCTGAACGGGACTGCAGTAAAGTCTGCCGATCTTTCCAATATAATCATCAAGAGCGGGGATAAGGTACAGATATGCAAAAATGAAGCTATCTGGACAGTTGCTGACATATTTGATATGCCCGCGAGCAGGAAAAGTACCAGCGTGATTCTTAATGGTGAAAAAGTGACATTCAACGGTCACGATAATTCTGTAATTGTTAATGGAAGGAAAGCAGAGCTTTCTGAAAGAGTGTTCGACGGCGATGATATAACAATTAAAGAAGGGCCTGATGAAAACCCAATCCTTTCAGATCTTTTTGAGTTTATGGACATTAACAGAGAGGAGCTTGTCGGAAAGAACATCAAGCTGTTTGTGAATGGCACCCCCGCTCGCTTTACAACACCATTGAGAGAGGGAAACAAAGTTAGCATAGAATTCCAGGAGGTTTAAAATGCTTAAGACTGCTGAGAAACATGTTACAAAAGAGGATACCGATTTTGTAATGCTCAAGAATTTGATCAAAGACAAACTCGGATTTAATTGTGAGTACTACAAGGATTCCCATTTTAAAAGAAGAATAGACGTGAGGCTGAGAGCTTCTGGCTCGAAGAACTATGGAGATTACGTCAGGCTCCTGAAAGAGAATGCTGATGAACGTACTATCCTCATGGATACGTTAACTGTTAATGTCACGAATTTCTTCCGTAACACGGAAGTATATGACATCGTCGAAAAAGAAGTGCTCCCTGCTGTGATCAAGTCTAAAAGTACAAGCCCTCTCAAATCCATAAAAATATGGAGTGCCGGCTGCTCTATAGGAGTGGAAGCTTATTCCATTGCAATGCTTATGGACCACATTCTGGGAAATACGATCAGACGGTACAATATATCGATAACGGGCACTGACATAGATAAGGCGAGCCTTCAGCAGGCTCAGCAGGGTGTCTACAGCGATGTTGAAATGAAAGATGTGCGTCCTGCGTTCCTTGAAAAATATTTTGTAAAGCAGGGAAACCAGTACCATATCATAGACGAACTGAAAAAGATGACACATTTCAAGCCCCATGACATGATATCAGGCCCTAAGATCAAGGGATTTGACATCATATTCTGCAGGAATGTCACTATTTATTTTGAGAAAGAACTGCAGGAAAAGCTGTACATGGACTTTTACGATGGACTGAATGAGAACGGATTTTTTGTCATGGGAAAAACGGAGACACTCCTTGGCCCTTCCAAAGACCGGTTCAAGCCTTTCAACGCAAAGGAAAGGATATACTGTAAATAGCCGGGTCCGATCAGGGCCATGTAAATTAAAAACGGATACTGAGGAAAACATATGATAGGCAGGATGGATGAACTCACTGAACTGCAGGCCAGTGCATTGAAAGAAATAGTTAATATCGGCGTAGGCAATGCTGTGACTTCCCTCTCAAAAATGATAGGCAAGCAGATCAGCATAGAAGTTCCGGAACTAAAGATAGAGAAGATAGAGAAAGTACCTGAGAAAGCAGGCGGCGCTGATACTGTGGTTTCAGGAGTAATCATGCATCTCGATGGGGACATTAACGGCTACATTATGATGCTGCTATCCAGAGAAACTGCCGAGACAATATGCACAACCATCACCGGAGAAGAAACTCCCGATATCCTGAGTGCTATGAACCAGTCCCTGATAGAGGAAGTGGGCCACATCCTGGCAGGCTCCTACGTGAGCTCCCTCTCCGAATTCCTTGGGCTTGATTTCAGGATCTCACCTCCAATGCAGACCTATGACATGCTCGGCGCCATCATGGACCAGATGCTTATTGAGATGAGTAAGAACGTGGAGTATACATTTCTCTTTGATACATTCTTCACAATGGAAGGAAACAGGATGGAAGGTATCCTGCTCACATTATTCGATCCTGAATCAATGGAAAGGATACTTACACGAATCAATGATATGGTATGATTAAAGGAGGTAGAATATGAAAATAATACTTGACCAGTTTTATTATGACGCGCTTAATGAGATTGGGAACATTGGCATGGGAAACGCTACCACAGCTCTTTCTCAACTTATCGGGAAAACGATAAAGGTCAGCGCCTCTGAGCTCACATCTCTTGATCCAGACTGTATTACCGACCATGAAGAGCATAACAAGATAGGAGCCATAGTCAAGATTATAGGTGACATGAACGGTGGTTTCATACTCGTGCTGGATGAAAGGCATTCTGAAGTGCTATCAAACATGATGCTTGCGCGTACAGAATACGAGAATGACCCCTATATGAAGAATTCAGTTGTCATTGAAGTGGCAAATATCCTGGCAGGCACCTACTGTACTGCTCTTTCAAAGTTCCTGGACCTGTCAGTAACACCTTCACTACCCGTTTTGGCAGAAGGAAGCCCTGGTGACCTGTTGAAGAAATGTGGAAAATATCTGAACGGAAAAGTAGATCACATAATTGGGCTGACCGCCCTGTTCGAGATTGAAGCTGAGGACGAGTACCATAGCCTCAGCGGTGACATGTACATGCTGCTGGATGCAGCCTCCATGAAGACTATCCTTGACAGGATCAACAAAATGCGTATCTGAACATCATGATAATCGTAGGAATGGCAGACAGCGCGGTAGCAAAAAAACCTGCTAAGATAACGACCCTCGGGCTGGGGTCGTGCGTAGGTGTTGCCATGTACGATAAAAACAGTTGTGTCGGCGGAATGGTGCATGTAATGCTTCCAAGTATAGAAAATGCAAGAGCCAAGGATAACCTTGCAAAATTTGCTGATACAGGCATACCTTATCTTGTAGAATGTATGGTAAAAGAAGGTGCTGCAAAGAGTACTATCAAAGCTAAGATCGCAGGAGGAGCCAGAATGTTCTCCTTCAGCTCAAATGCCCAGCTCAATATAGGAGAGAGGAATGTTACTGCAACCAAGGAGATCCTGAAAAAACTTCGAATCCCGCTGGTTGCAGAAGATACGGGCGAGAACTATGGACGTACAATAATCCTGGATACGGATAATGGCCAGCTTATTGTTAAAAGTGCTCTAAAAGGGCAAAAAATATATTAATTATTAGATATAAATAACATCATGATCTTATGAGGAATTAAGGTGGCACCAAAATGTTAACCCCGGATATTACATTAGTATATATTCTATTCATCTCTATCTCACTTTCAGCAGGTATAGCCGCGATATACTTCTGGGTCAGGATATATTATGAAACAAAGAAAGGGTCCATCGCATGGCTGTTGCTTGCACTGACAGCCATATTCCTCATAACAACATCCGTATTTCCTTCTGTGGCAGTCAGTATACCAGACCCCACGGTCTCTGAGACAATTCTTATCTATCTGGGTTTCTGGAGTGCGGTATATACCAGTATATTTGCAGCTGCAGGTTTTATGATGTTCACTGCTTTCAGAACTATACCCAGAGAGAAGTTAGGGGATTTCCTTCTTGAAGGCATGGTGTTCCAGAAGAACCAGATGGTAAAATCAGCATGTTCAAAGAAATGTTCTCTTTGCGATAAATATGAAAATGAAGAATGCCCGGGATGCGTTGCTAAGAACAAGCATGCAGAAGAAAAATGCCTGATATATGAGTGTGTTGTTGATAAGGGCATGACCTCATGCATGGACTGCGATGTAGTGGATACATGCATCAAGTATGAAAGAGAGATCGATAAATGTCCCATGAGTGACAGGGCAGGGATTTTTGCAGAATTTGAACAAACTGCCAACCTATTCAAAAGATCTACTTTGCTTGAATACGTTCCTCATATGAGATATGAGGATGCAGTTATTGAGATCTGCCTGAGGTTGTACGGAGAGACTGTGAATACGGTACTTGTATCTACCCAGCCACGGACAAACCTTTACAGGGAAAAGCTGGCCGACCTCATGGATGTAGGTGCTATGAAGTTCATTGAGATCTCATCTACAGTAAAAACAATTTCAGAGGACAATGGAATAATTAAATTGCCAGCTACCGAGCTTGACAAATTCTTTGACCTCACAAGCAAGTTACCCAAAGATTGCACTATCATATTTGAACCTCTTACACATCTTATTGTTAGTGAGGGGGAAACGGAGACCTACGAGTTCGTATCCAAAATGGTAGAAAAGCTCAGTGCCAGTGAGATAACTCTTATAGGCCTTCTCAATAAACCAGCGCATGATGAAAAAATTGTTTCCAGATTCGAAGGACTTTTCCTCAATCTTGCAGATATCACCCATTCCAGAATACGTATCGCAAAAGGCGGCAGGGAGGAGTATATTCGTTTCTATGTAGGAGAGAAGTTCTACATGGAGCAAAACGAAGGAATGGAAATGCAGGCCAGCGGACTGCAATAGAAGCCATAACGGAGGTAGAGAGGATCATGGATATATTGAACAGTTTCGAGACTGATGCGCTCAAAGAGATCGGAAGCATAGGGATGGGGAATGCAACAACATCCCTTTCAAAACTTGTGAACCGCAACGTAAGACTTAATCTATCTGACGTAGGAATGCTGCAGCAGGAAAAAGTCTCTATGCTGATTCCCGAATCTATCACAATGGCAGGGGTCATGTTAAGAATAGAAGGTGAACTCAGGGGCGTTGCCCTGCTCCTGTTTGAATTTAATAATGCTGTGCTTCTGAGCAGTCTTATGCTTGGAGATTCTGAACAGGTCAATGATCCTACAATGCACGAATCCGCACTTTCCGAGCTTGGAAATATCCTTGCAGGTTCCTATATAGGTGCACTTACCTCTTTCCTTGATATGGAAGTAAGCCATAGAGCCCCTGAAATTGCCATAGGGCCAATACTGAATGTTCTCAAAAAGGCTTCTTCACTTATCGAAAACGAACCTGAAGAGTTGCTGAATATTGAAACGATGTTTATGGTCCATGATGCTGGCGATGGAAAAGGGCTCAACACTATCTACGGGGACATGTTCCTCCTGCTTGACCCGGCTTCTCTGGATAGATTAAGGGAGTCAATCGGAAAAATGCTCTCCTGATCAGATAACCAGTAAAAACTAAAACAATCATAAAACCGATCCTGCATGAAAAACCAATGGATACAACACCTTGAAAAGGCGTTACCCGAAAAAAGGGAGCATGGGACATCTTTCGTAAAGATGTTACATGTCCTGGCCAGAGATGGCGGGAAGGGAAAAGAAAACCATTTACACAGGAAGAACAGTTCACAGCGTAGCAGGGGTAAGTTCCCGGAGAAAAAAGAACATTACACGACTGTATGTACTGAAGATCACCCGAAGAGTGTCACTGTTACAAGCACTGTCCCGGCACATGGAAGCACTTCATCTGTTGATACGCCCCTAAGAGAAGATGATGCACAGGTGGAACTGTGCAGATGGATTGCGGAAAGCCAACTGGGTCCTGAAAATGGTATCGCTGCTACGGGAGAGGATTTTGTCCAACTCCTGAGTTCAGTGAACGGACAGCTGTTTCTCAGTTATAATGTAACAGGAGAGGATGTATTCGAAATAGTTGTGGGCTCTGTTGAAGAAGCAGAGAAGGTTATATCTGATGATAATATGACGACTGCCATGCTCTATCCGGGGAACCCGGAATACCAGTGGTCAAAAAAATAATACTATTTTAATATAATCCACATAATTCAATGGTAAAGAATAAAAGCAATCAGTGCAATTAATATATAAATATAGTATATTTAGATAGAATGGTGCGAGACTAATAAGGAGAACCATAGCCATGATGGACATTGCAATATATTCACTTGTTGATGATATGGTCAGCAAAGCAGGAACGGAAGGTGTTGTAGAATACTGGCTCCGTGTAGGTGAAAGTTATGCCGAAAGGATGGGCAAAGAAGCTTATGTAGGCTGGCCTGCCTTTAACGTGGCAATGAAAGAGGGAAGGACATCCCTTACCGTAGAAGGAGAAGTTAACGTACTTACCGATCTTGCCATTATTGACAAGGACGGGGATGTTATAGGATATGTTTATGCACTGAAGACCTGCCCTATGGCACCTACAATGAGAAGATACATCTCCAGGATAGGGCCAATTCCCGATTCAGACACCGACGTTGCCGATAGTTACAATAACCGCATAAGGGATTCAGCGGTTTCCAATTACTGTATCACTCACCAGAGATTCAGGGAGATAGCGGCCAATAATGTCACAGTCGCTAAACAGGCCCTTGAATGCCTGCAGCTTGCAAACAAAGGCATGACAGGAGATGTAAAAATGGTACCTGAGAATCTTGCGAGGATAAATGTGGACGAGCGTCACATCAAAAGTATCCTCCGCAGTGCATCCTGCGTGTTCGCTATCATAGTAAAGGGAAAGAGCGCAGGTGAGGAAGTAGTCGATTAAGGGTGATAATATGGCAGAGAACATTGAATCCAATCCGTTTGTTGATGTTTCCGTCTTCCTGTTCTTTGAGGATATCTCAGATAAACAGGGAGTGGAAGGTTTTACCAATTATATGGTCGGCCAGGCTGAATCACTCGCCAAGTCCGTACCTGAGGAAGAATACGAGACATGGGACGATTTTGCAAAAGCTGTTGCCAGTGGGGAATCTGTATTCTCATCCTTTGAGAGTATAGAGCAGATAAGCAAATACGGGTTCGTCACCAACATATGCCCGTTCTCCAAGGCGATAAGGGAGTATATCAAACGCATAGGTAACTTCAATCCTGTGCATGTTGAGGCCACAGACCACTACAATCACACGATACAGCCATCAGCAGCCCACAGTGCATGCATGATGCATCAGACCTACAGGAAAGAAGTGGCAAAAAGAATCAAGATAGATGGCAAACCCCTGCAATATGCCCAGATAGGCGCCAAAGCGTATACAGGTGATATTGCACTTCCTCCTGAATCCTGGAAGAAGGTCTTACTTGAAAAGGCAGGCATCTCCGAGACCCAGGGGTTCATGGAGATGAGAGAAAACAGTTGCCTTTACCTCTTGTACGTGGAAGAGCGAAGTTCCCGTTAACTTTTTTAAGGGCTGGCTTTAAGTAAAAAAAATACTTAAGGCTATTCCAAACAACAAATCCGCTTCTAATTTTTTTTATTGCACTGGTATTCATCCTTATACTTACTGCACGATTAAGGATATCTCCGTTCCTTATCCTGATTGCCGGCTCGCTGCTGGAAATCTGCTTACAGGCGAGGCTAAAGGGACAATGGATGCTATTTCCACAGGCATGGCAGGGTCTTTGGCCAGACAGCCATGATATACTTCCTGCTCTACTGATGCTATACCAGGGGAAGGTTTGCGTTAGTGCAAAAATAGCAACTTTTTTGGATAGCCATCTGCTTTAAATAATATAGCGTAAGTTAGAATAGATGGGGTATCAATGGGGCCAATAACCATTTTCATAGTAGCTTTGATTTTTATTTTAATCCTAACCGCACGTTTGAGGGTGCACCCTTTCCTTAGCCTGATTGCCGGTTCTATGCTGGTGGGTCTGCTTGCAGGCGAGGCTGAAGGAACAATGGATGCAATCACGGCAGGCATGAGCAGTATCTTTGCAGAATTTGCAATCGTCGTTACTGCCGGAAGCATAATCGGAGTGATACTGCAGAGAAGCGGTGCAACCTCGATAATAGCAGATGACATCATCAAAATATTCAAAAAACCAATACTGGCGCTCTTCCTGCTGGGATTCATGTTTGCAGTTCCCATGATGTGCCTTATACTGGCTTTTATCATTTTCCTCCCTGTTGCCAAAGACCTGAACGAGAAGCTCAACCTGAAAAAAGGTGTGACAGAAGGTGCTTTGGCACTGGGGACCATGGTCTCCTTCGGCCTGGTATATCCTTCACCCGGCATTTACGCTTTTGTAAGAGATGTAGGTCCCACAACTGAAATAAGTGCACTAAGGGTACTGATCGCCGGGGCCCTGATTGCTGTGCTTGTGTCACTGGTAGGGTATCTTTATATCATGAAAGTATTCAAAATGAACATAAAGGAAGATTATTTCCGATACAAAACTCCTGCAAAGGATCCTGCTGTGGTGAGTCTTCTTCCCACCAGGGTAGCATGCTATGCACCTATCATCATTCCGGTTGTACTTATCCTTATGCGCATCACCACACATGCAGATGTGTTCTATTTTATAGGGAACCCAGGCATGGCACTGATGTCCGGGGCTGTGGTTGCAATGGTATTACCAACCAGGAAGTTCGCTGCCGCTGATGTGCGGGCATGGGTCGAAAAAGGTATTCGCAGGAGTGGGCTGGTAATGCTGGATATATGCGGGGGCGGAGCTCTCGGAGCAACTCTCGTACTGGCAGGTGTTGGCGAAGCACTTGGCAATATGTTGATTACTTCAAGCGTACCTGCCCTGTTCATACCATTTCTTATTGGAGCAGCCATCCAGACAGTTCAGGGTTCAAGAATGGTAACATTGTTCGTTGCTTCAGCATTAGTGATACCTATTATGCCACAACTTGGATTGCCTGCCGAGATAGTGCTTTTCTCCATGGCTTCCGGAACATTCCTTATCTCTCACTTTAATGACCCCTTCTTCTGGATATTGGGGGACCTTGCTGATATGGAAACACCTGAAATATTGAAGACGTATACTATGGGAGGAATAGTTATGGGAATCGCCAGCATGGCAATAACCAGTATAATCTACTTCTTATTTTATTGAGTATGAAGCTTTTTTAAAGAAAAGAGGTTTGGGGATTATTATCCCCTTATTTTCTGGTCAGATAAAACCGATCATCTTCTGCCGTGAGCAGCTCTATACTTGTCCTTGAAGGCGAGATACTGTTCTGCAAGCTCTTCTGCCTTCTGCTCGCTAAGGACATTCCTGGAAGCCGGGAACATATCTTTTTCTTCTTCCTCTACGTGGTGCTTCACATTCTCCTTAAGGACCTTGAGCTTGGAAATCCACATCTCATCTTTCTCACTCATTGAATCCAGTTCTGATAACAGGACTTTCGCAACATGGTGTTCCTGATAGCCTTCCATGGTGATATCATGTGTCCTGTTCTCACCCTTAAGCACCGGATACAGAAGTTCTTCCTCTCCGTTCAGATGTGTGTCAAGCTCATCCTTTATCTGCATGAAGGTATCTCTTGAGCCATTCCTGATAGCCTCATCAAACATGCTCAACACTTTGTCATGTTCATCCTTGAGAATCTGGTATATCTCCCGGTGTGTGTTCGGGTAACTTTCACGGGTGATGCTGCCTTCCTTCACTTCAGTGGTCCTTTCAGAAGCCATGCCGGCAGTAGTACCGGCACCTATGATCTCTCCCTGGCGTGATGCAGCCATTGTTTCTTCTGCGCCCATAGTTGCTGGTTCATCCTTATCACTTCTGCTTCTGGCCCCTGCTTCATATTCATTACCAGACATGACCACAGGTTCCTCAAGAGAACGGGTCCTCGTCTCCTCCATACTTCCTCTTCTCAGGGAGGGCTGTTCATAGCCGTAGTAGTCATAAATGGTTGTCACATATTCACGGTGGGATTCATCTGTTGTCCCTGGCCAGTTATCCTTGTCAAAACCGGGAGCGTTCTCAAGCTTTTCTTTGTCAACATTCAAGATGAAATTGTGAGCGCCCGGATCCTTGTGAATTGCCTTCCATGGCACTCCGAATAACTTGTCCCCGAGTCCCAGGAAGCCACCAAACGATAACACAACATAAGATACAGATCCATCCTTCAGATCGATCATTATATCTTTTATGTTTCCAAGATCCTCACCTTTTTCATTTACAATCTTATCCCCTTCAATAGTAGTAGCAGATATTACTTCTGGCACAGCCACATATAACACTCCCATTTAAATTCGGTATGAGGCAGTTCATTTTACCTCACCTAGTTAATATGGGACCCGAGTTTATTTAAGAATTGCGAAGCACAAGGCAGGTAAATTGTTTTCACCTACATCTAAGTAAGCACATAGATTATACAATGGATATAATTATTCTACATGTTATGTTTAATAACTGAAAAGCCGTTTGTAGTATACATAAGAAACAGAATTTCAATATGCCTCTAACTATTTTTGTGCCAATTTATTATTTAAGTACTTATTTATATTAGTGGTTACCCAAAGGAATATGGAGGTAAATACTTCCAATAAACAGGGGGGTGAGATATTTGAAAAGTAACGTTGCTGCTGTGCAGGAAGCATTGAAAGGCATAGACTATCCTAAAGAAAAGGATGAAGTCATAGACTACGCCAAAGACCACAAAGCTTCCAAAGATGTTATGGCCGATCTGGAACAGATTTCAGATAGGAAATATAATACTGCAGCGGAACTCAGCAAAGAGTTCTCAGGAAAGTAAAACCTTCAGCTGTCTTATGTACAGCTAAAGGTTGTGAATGAGAAATAAAGCATATGTGGCCGACCGGCCAATGCCGGTCGGCTTTTAAAATATATTGTTTTTGAATTAAGGGATGTAGAAAACCCAATATCAAGTCCGGTGGTGACTCTTGAAATCAAGATATTTTTGTGCAACTTCCCGGGATTCACTTTCACTCATCTCGTCCTGTGCACCAGGGAACATCTGCTTCTCTTCCTCTTTCACATGATGCCTGACAGTCTCTTTCAGCACCTTCATCTTAGGTACCCACATGTCACTTTTCTCATCCATGACTTCAAGTTCCGAGAGCAGCAGCTTTGCTACATGATGTTCCTGATAGCCTTCCATAGCAACATCATGAGTCCTGTCCCTGTCTCTTAATACAGGATAAAGAACTTCTTCCTCCCCACTCATGTGAGAGTTAAGTTCGTCCCTTATTTGCATAAAAGTGTCCTTTGAGCGGTTATTAATGGCCTCATCGAACAGGTTCAGTACTCTGTCATGCTCATTTGTCAATATACTATATATATCGGTCTGCACTTCACCAGCCTTTACTTCACGGGTCCTCACACGGGAAGTCTCTACCCCGGCTGCTGTAGCACATGCTGCTTGATCGCGGGCCAGAACTTCTTCTTCCGTGGTCTTTCTGCGCGGTGCCTTCAGTGTCCTGCCACCGGATTCCTCAAGGTCCTTGTTCCCATATTCCGTGAGGGTCCTCCCTTTTTCAGTAATGCCTCCCATGCCCTCAATGGTCCTGCCACTGGCTTCCTCACTCCGGTCCCTGGATCCCAAGGCTTCTCCGTATATACGCTCCCTGTAAGGACATTCATATCCGTAGTGATCATAGACACTTATGACATAATCCTGATAAGACTCACCCGATGCTGTCCCAGGCCAATGGTCTTTATCAAATCCCGGAGCATTCTCAAGCCTTTCTTTATCGACATTAAGAATGAAAGCATGCTCATCAGGTTTTTTCTTCATAGCCTCAAGAGGGACACCAAATAACTTATTTCCGAGGCCTAAAAAACCACCAAAAGACAGCACAACATAAGCAACAGACCCTGTTTGCATATCGATCATTATGTCTTTTATATCTCCAAGCTTCTCGCCTTTCTCATTTACTACTTTATCTCCTTCCATTGAATTAATTGACAACATCTCTGGCACAGCCACAGTTATCACTCCCCTTTGATTTTCAATATGAGGCAATATATTGCCTACCCCAAGTAATATGGGACTGGAGCTTATTTAAGTATTGCGAAATATGAGAACTAAAGAACGAAAGCATCTACCTCTAAAAAGTCCTCCTTCCATACATAATTCTGACAACGGGTTTGGTCGGAATATATATTTAAAATGGCGATAGCATTAAAGAAAGGTATGATTACGAAATGCAACCGGACAGTTATCGCCATTGCCGTGATATGGGCAGCGGTCATTTTTGCTTCTGCATTCACGCTGAGAGAGACGGAATATTTCCTCCAGCTAATGCCTATATACGGAGCCGGAGCAATAATGTGCATAATACTTTCAGGAAGTCTTTGTAAGAGGAAGTAGTAAAAGAACCAAGAAAGTATGGATAACTACCTCATAATATGTGCAATATAGGTCCCATGAAATCTAATTAAAGAAAGGGATAAGCATAGCCTCCCAAATTCAGATGAAGATTCATAATAAATATAGACTTACTGCTCGTAGCTGTACTTACCAGGCAGTATTAACAGAAATAAGCCCTAGCATTGGATCAAATGATATAGCTCCTAAACATATTGTCGTAAATGCTTTAAAGCAATAATGATATAGACAGTCATAACGCCGTTAACGCGGCTATGTTCACCGGTTTCTAAACAATAATACGTAACTTGTCAGAACCATGATATCAATTGTGAAAGGATTTCTCTGGAAACTTCATGTTGGCAAAAGACAGTCTGTAACAGCAACAAAGCTGGTATTGGGCAGCCTTGCCACTCAACATTGGTTAAGGATATCAGACAAATATGTCACCAATGTAAGCGATGAAATGCTTAAGAATGTCCTGAGACTTTATAATGAAAATTTTACAGAGATAAACGAAAAAAGGTTCACAAAGTATGCACGGTTTTTCAAGAGAACTACTTACGTATATACAGAAAAAAACGAAGTCAAAGGATACTGCCTGTATTACATAGTCCCATCATTATCGTTTGCCAGACTGAGAAAAACAGCCACCCTGTATTCATTCACAGTTGATGACAGGTGCAGAAGACAGGGTATCGGTGTCAAGCTATTGCAAAAGAGCATACTTGAGATGCGATTGAATTCAATTGATCGCATTGTATTGTATGTTGCAGCAGACAATCAACCTGCTATCAGCCTGTATGAAAAAGTGGGATTTAAGATAACAGGAAAAGTAATGGATGTTTGTGGCCCTGGAAAAGAGTGTTATAGAATGGAAATAAAGCTCGATAACAATCCAAAACCTCATAATGAATTACATAATAGTCTTTTTCCGGCTCCTTATATGTAAGCCGCTTTTGTTGGTTTTGTGAGAAAACTTAGTAACAGGTTAAGAAAAGTTACCGCAGGCTTTTAGACACTGCGAAATTCAATTATATGTAAAGATGGCATCAACACCATCCTTATGACTATAATAGACTTCCTTTTTGATCAATCAATTGTATAAAGCGCGTCAAACCCCTCTATGTACGTATTATCAGAATCGAACATTCCATTACTCCTGGAGTTATCCTTTTAATTGAGTTCATCTATGTACACACAATGCTACTTGAGGTACGGTCAGGAGTAAAATGAGGAAAGGATATGGGAAAAGTACAAGGCACTGATATTTCCGCACTTGTTGAGGAAATGACCAATGCAGGTTTTGGACATCTGGAAGAGTCAATCCTGCAATGCTCGGATTGCGCCCTTCGTGAAGGAGCCACTAATCCCGTGATAATGAAAGGCTCCCGTACTCCCCGGGTGCTTTTCATAGGTGAGGCTCCGGGCAAGACCGAGGATATGACCGGCATCCCCTTCACCGGAAGGGCCGGGAAGAAACTTGATGAGATGATAGAATACATGAGCCTGGCAGATGATGATTATGCGGTCATCAATGCTGTGAAGTGCCGTCCTCCGAACAACCGCAAGCCCCTGAAAGGTGAGATTGAGATGTGCCGCCCATTCCTGATGGCTCAGATAAAAATGCTGGACCCGCAGGTCATCATCCTGCTTGGTAATACTGCAGAGGAAGCCTTCTGCCGGAGCAAGAAACTTGAGTGGGGCATCCCGAAGGTATCCGACGGTATCAGCATAGTAAAGATCTATCACCCGGCAGCCATGATATACCAGCGTTCAAGGATAGAAGAGCAAAAAGCACTCATAGATAAGAACAGGCAGCTATGGGAATAATTACTTCCCGTTTCCCTTTTCTCATTCCCACATTACTTTGCTTTGTATTTCTCCGCTTCATTCAGCACTTCTTCCGCAATCTTTGCGTTCATGAGCAAGTCGTCAAGAGTTGCTATAAGCGAACTGATCTTTTCCATTGAGATACAGATCCTTGCACTCCCCCTGCATACTTCAGTATGCATGCTGGCGAGATTGTCCGGTGCTAGTGACTTTATAACCTTCTCAGTTGTCCGGGATGCATCTTCATCAATGAATTCGATGGTGGTCTGGATTTTCATGTGCACTATGCTCCCCATTATTTCCCGAGCTGCTGTCCCACTATCTCATCAATCTTGCTGATGAACTGCTCTTCCGTACCAGGGGGTATTGAAGCCCCGGATGCTATATTATGGCCCCCTCCTTCTCCACCTACTGCCTTTGAAGCTTCCCTCAGGGCGAAAGCAAGGTCAAGACCTTTTGTGACCAGCGCCCTTGTACCCCTTGCAGAGACTTTGACAATCTCTTCAACCTGATTCACAGCCACAAAAGGCATGTCAGGATTGATGTACCTGACCATGGTGCTTGCAACCATTCCTGTGGACTCCATGTCCTTTGTGATCAGATAGCCTATGTTCTGTCCGGTACGGAGCATATCACTGGCGACCTTGATGTTGCCGACTATGGAGCGCTGGTATCCTATTGCCATTTTCCTAGCTTCTTCAAGATGTGTCTTATCCCGCATACCAATAGAGAGAGCCATGCCGGCTTTTTCCATTCTGCCGCAAGTGTTGAGAATAGCCACCATGTCATAGACATTCTTAACAATTTCTTTGTTCAGATAGTACACATCCCCTATGGAGGCGTCTACAGCCTCGGAAGTTGATTTTTTTGCCAGCTTGAGGGCAACGGCTGATGCCAGTTTCCTCATATGCTCGTCCGAAAGTTCGCTAATGTTCCCCTGCAGTCCGAGGATGCCCAGAAAATCATCTATTTTCTGCCTGTCACCGGTTATATCGAGATATGGCTCGGGAGTGTATTCAAGAACGTCCGCTATATTTCCATCCCCAATCCTCAACCCTTTCCTGACCGACACTACACCCACATCCGTTGCTTCCTTGAGGATGGTGCCGTTCACGGTGTCCATTAACTGTTTGTCTCCTACAGCGCCTGCTATAGCCAGACCTGCGAGGTCCACATTAGCCGGATCGAGTGCTTTTGCCACCAGATAGGTGGTTCCAGAGGCAGAGATATGCATTGCTCCATCTATTCCTGCAAGATGAGGATTTACAACTACCTTGGCTGGCGAGTCACCAACCGGCACATGATGGTCAAGGATAACAATACTGTTCTTTAATCCTGAAAGTATATCGGACTGCCCGCTTCCCATATCACAAAAAACTACCAGATCTTTTTCACCGGCACTTGCATTCACTGTATCCACCACGGAACTGTCCAGCCTCGGGACAATAGTGGTATGGAAGCGGATACCCTTTCTAAGAAGAGCCTGGCAGATGATAGCTGCAGAGGTGAGCCCATCGGCATCATTATGGGATATGACCCGTACATATTCATGGTCCTCTATTACATCAGCTGCCTGCCTGGCCATGTCATTCAGTTTTTGGGTCTCGACGTTAAAGTTCAATGGTATCACTCAGTAGATCAATAGATAAATAAATATTAAAGAGTTTAATTAGTTTTCCTGCCCGGCGTCATAATTTCTCCGGGACGGCTGTAACTGCCAGCTTCCATCATCATGCCTACATTGATGCTGGTATTGATACCTGTGTGCACATCATCACCCATGATGACCCCGAGCTTTCTCCTGCCGGTATCCACTACCGTGCCTTTAACAGAGCATTTGATGCTCTTTCCGTCGTGCCTCAGGTTCGCTATCTTTGTACCGGCGCCGAAATTACATTTGAACCCGATGACGCTGTCTCCAAGATAAGTCAAATGTCCTATTTTGGTGTCGTCCATGATGATGCTGTTCTTGACTTCCACTGCATTGCCTATATGGACATTATTACCAATCGAAGTGGATGGCCTGATAAAGCAATTAGGTCCGATATCGCAATCATCACCAATCACAACCGGACCAATAATATAGGATCCATTGCGGATCAATGTGCCCTTGCCGATAACGACCTCTCCGTGCAGGGTAGCGTAGGGTTCTACAGTGCCTTCACACAGGCCTGTTATGTTCCCGAGCAGCACCTTGTTGGCATCAAGCAGGTCCCAGGGCCTGCCGATATCTATCCAGTCCGTGTAAAGTATCTCATAACCGACATTGCAGCCGCTATCTATCATCATTTGCATTGAGTCAGTTATCTCAAGCTCTTTTCTTGAGGATAGCTGCGTCCTTGCTATAAACTCGAAAATAGCGTCTGTAAAAAGATATATGCCGGCATTGGCCAGGTTGCTTGGCGGGTGCTGGGGCTTCTCGATTATCCTTACAACCCTGTCACCTTCTGTTTCTATAACTCCAAAGTGGGATGGGTCATCGACTTCTTTCACGGTGATGACTGCATCCTTATCTATGGATATCAGGTGTCTGATATGTTCGGAACTTATCAGCATATCCCCGTTGAGAACCAAGAATTTTCCATTAACATGACCTTTAGCATATCCGATGGCATTGGCAGTACCAAGTTGAGCATCCTGATGCACATATTCTATTCGTATCCCTTTTCTGCTGCCATCACCAAAGTAATCCTTTATCGAATCCTCGCAATAACCTGAGATGATAACAAATTCCATTATTCCGGCTTTGACAGCTGCATCTATGGTGTGCTCCATCATTGGCTTGTTAGCTATCGGAAGCATCACCTTCGGCCTGGATGCCGTGAGAGGTCGCATTCTTGTACCTTCGCCAGCAGCAAGAATCACTGCTTTCATTTAAGGCTCTCCTTTACTATATCCTCTGCCATTGCATACAGTTTTTCCACATTCTCCCTTGCCTGGGCAGTGATACGTATCTTAGGCTCGGTTCCCGAAGGCCGGACAAGTACCCAGCCGTTATCCATCTCAACCCGGATTCCGTCAATATCAGAAACCTCTCCCATGGGTTGAAGTTTTGACTTGATCGCTTCCATAACTCCTTCTTTTGCACAGTCTGTACAGGGGATAGTGCCCCTGAGAGTCGGGTACTGAGGAAGTGCTTCCCTGAGCTGTGAGAGCTTCGTTTCCCGGACTATCTCAACAAGTCTGGCAGCAGCATATATTCCGTCGGGGCAATAGGACATTCTTGGGAATATCCAGCTTCCTGAAGGCTCTCCCCCGAATTCGGTGATGTGTTTCTTCATCTCTTCAGCTACATACACATCACCGACCCTTGTCCTTATTATCTCCGAGCCTTCAAGGGCGTCATCGACCACAAGAGAAGTATCTACTGGTACACACACCTTGGTTCCACCTTTGCACTCGCAGTGCCCGAAGATGGCAAGCATCTCGTCGCCTGATACAAAATTCCCTTTCTCGTCAACAGCCATCATCCGATCAGCATCGCCATCATGGGCGATTCCCAGACGGGCATCAAACTCAACTACTGCTTTCCTAAGTAATCCAAGATTCTTTTCATTGGGTTCCGGGTTGCGTGCGGGGAAATGTCCGTCGAGCTGGCTATTAAGTGTGATGACCTCGCATCCCATCTCCCTGAGAAGGAAGGGAGTGATGGTGCCTCCTGCCCCGCAGCCGCAATCGAGGATAACTCTCATAGATGCTCTTCCGACATTCTTCAGGATCATGTCCATGTGTTCCCTGACGGCACTATCGTGTGATGTTATATTGCCCGTCTTATCCCACCTCACACGCACGAAGTCTTCATTCTCTATAATTGATTCTATTTCTTCCTGCTGTTTTGAATCAAAAGCCATGCCATCAGGATTCCATAGCTTGATCCCTACATATTCTGCCGGGTTGTGAGATGCCGTTATCATAACCCCACAGTCATAATCCCGTGCAGCATATGCAAGTGTGGGAGTTGACACGATACCCACACGGACAACTCTGCATCCGGAACTGGAAAGCCCGCTGATCAATGCATGCTCTATCATCTCGCCTGCAACCCGCGGGTCTCTCCCAATGACTGCATTCTTTTTTGACTTTCCAAGTGCCATGCCAACTTTAAGGGCGAGGTCAATTGTAATTTCTTTATTTGTAACTCCCCTTATACCTGAAGAACCGAACAGTTTCATTAAATGCCTCCGTAATTACATCATTCAACAGTGACGCTCTTTGCAAGATTCCTTGGCTTATCGATGGAGCAGTCCTTTGCAAGTGCGGTATAATATGCCAGCAGCTGGAGTACAACGGAAGAGAGCACAGGTGATGTCATTTCATGTGAGGCAGGGATCCTTAGCACTACATCAGCATACTTTTCTATTTCCTTATCGTCTTCATTAGCAACAGCTATCACAACAGCGCTGCGGGCTTTTACTTCCTTGATATTGCTGAGTATCTTGTCATAAGTATGCCCTTTGGTGGCAATGGCAACTACGGGCGTTTCTTCTGTAATGAGTGCAAGAGGGCCGTGCTTCAGTTCTCCCGCAGCGTATCCTTCAGCATGGATATAGGAGATCTCCTTGAGTTTCAAGGCTCCTTCCAGGGCCACAGGGTAGTTGAGATAGCGTCCGATAAAGAAATAATCCCTCTTGTCAGCAAACTGCTCGGCACATTCCCTTATCTTCTCTTTTTTGCTGAGTATTTTCTGTATCTGACCGGGAAGACGCTTGAGGTTCACGATTAGGTTCTTTGCTTCATCAGCTGTGATAACTCCCCTTATTCTCCCCATATGGATGGCAAGCATGTAGAGCGTAATCAGTTGTGCAGTGAAGGTCTTTGTGGCTGCAACACCTATCTCGGGCCCGGCACGTGTATAAACCACGCTATCTGACTCTCTTGTTATAGTGCTTCCTACAACATTGGTGATGGCTACTGTCCTGCATCCGTAGGATTTAGAGCTTCTTACGGCCGCAAGTGTATCTGCGGTCTCTCCAGACTGTGTGATGGCAATGGTAAGTTCCTCTCCGCAAAGCACGGGGTTCCCATACCTGAACTCTGAGGCTGTTTCGATATCTGTGTGAATGCCTGCAAGTTTTTCAAAAAGGTATTTTCCGAGTATGCCGGCATTCCATGATGTCCCGCAAGCAATTATCGTAGCCCTGCGCAAGTGTTTGATCTGCTCGGGACTAAGATACAGTTCATCCATTTTGACAGTGCCTTCAAGCTCCATCAGTTTTCCTGCAAAGGTGTTCTGGATAGATGTGGGTTGTTCATGTATCTCTTTAAGCATGAAATGCTCATAGCCCGACTTTTCGGCAGCCTCAAGGTCCCACTCAATTACCTCTGTCGGCTTCTCCAGCAGATTACCATCATGATCGTATATTCTGATAGCATCAGGGTGTATGCAGCCTACCTCATGGTCGCTGACAAAAATGACATTTTTTGTATGTTTCAGGAATGCAGTTACATCTGAAGCTGCATAATTCCCGGTTTCACCAATCCCTATCACAAGCGGGCTGTCCTTGCGGGCAAAAACCACACTGTCAGGCTCGTTGCAGCACAGGGCCGCTATGGCATAGGAACCTTCTAGCTCCCCTATAGTTTTGCGCATCGATGCAAGCAGATCAATGCTATCGCTGCCATTGTTCATATTGTGATGGAGCAGATGGACGATAACCTCAGTGTCCGTATCCGATTCGAACACATATCCTAGTCCCATGAGCCTTTCTTTTAGCTCCAGATAATTCTCGATAATCCCGTTATGTACTACCGAAACACCGGAGGAGATATGCGGATGTGCGTTTCTTGTTTCTGGTTTCCCATGGGTGGCCCACCTTGTATGGCCTATTCCCACGTTGGCTATTATCTCAGCAGGCAGGATTAATTCCAGGTCTGCTATTCTCCCTACTGCCTTGTATGTCTCGATCGTGCTGTTGAGGACTGTGATCCCTGCAGAATCATATCCTCTGTATTCGAGCCTCTTCAGCGACTCCAGTAAGAGCGGTGCGGCTAATTCTTTGCCAACATACCCTATTATACCACACATTTTACCCCATTCCTTTATATGACAAGTGAGTTTTGAGCCAGTGCTTCTGTTAGTAACTTGCCCGAGTTTATCCGGCAATTCGGATATATCATAATCCCTGCTCTTACAAGTACATTACTGCCTATTTCAGTGTCATCGCCTATGATCGTCCCAAGTTTGTCCGCCGAGTGCAGGCTGCCTTCTATCTCTATCATGAGCTTTTCTTTTTCCTCAGTGACGAAATGCGAACCTATCGTGATGTTACTTCCAATCACGGAGTTAGAAATAGATGAATGTGTTCCTATACGGACATCGCTCATTATTATGCTGTTCTGAATCTGTGTGAATGAGGCAATCGAAACATTGTTCCCTATACTAGTTGAAGGTAATATGACCGTGTTCGGGCCGATATCACAGTTATCCCCAATCACCACGGGGCCTACAATGTAGCACCCTGAACGAATAGTTGTATTGCTGCCTATGGAAACGCTCCCTTTGACCATAGCACCTTCTTCAACTGTACCATTTTCCAGGTTCTGCTGGAACTCCCCAAGGACTATCGGGTTCGCCTTCAAAAGATCCCATGAGTAAGGAGCGTCAAGCCAGTCGGAGAATGTGTTAGCCATGATAACCTTCATGCCTTCGTCTATCATTATCTGGATAGTGTCCGTGATAGCATACTCTCCTGTGGGCGTAAGGGGGGTTCTTTCTATTATCTCAAATATCTGCGGCCTGAAGAGATAAATGCCTGTATTGATAAGATGGCTGACCACATGCTGAGGTTTCTCAACTATTTTTTTGACACGTTGCCCGTCAACGACAATGACTCCGTATCCGGTGGCGTTCTCTTTCTTGCACGCCAGGACTGTTGCGTCTCCACCAGCGCTTTTCAAAAGGTCATGGATAGTATCAGGTTCAATGATATTGTCTCCGTTGACAACCAGAAAGACCTCGTCTTCAGGGTCTATAATATCCCGGGCCTTCAGTATGGCATGTGCTGTCCCGATCTGTGCCTTCTGTTCGATATAGCGGATTTTGACTCCGAACTCGCCCCCATCGCCGAAATAGTCCATTACGCGTTCTTTTTCATATCCTACTATGAGGATGACGTCCTGAACATCGTTTTTAGCTAGTGCGTTTATTACATGTTCCAGAATTGGCTTATTTGCTACCGGCAACATGACCTTTGATCTTGTGAGTGTAAGCGGACGACATCTTCTACCTTCCCCGGCCGCGAGAACAACAGCTTTCATGGAATACTATTGCTCTTTAAAACAATTTATAACTTGCCTTGAACAGCAGGTCATTGAATAAGGGCCATTGTCTTTTGGAAAAGAGAATCATCTCCAGATCAGAGCAACTTAAAATGAATAAAGGACCGTAAAAATAAGAATTGAGTCCGGCCTGCTGGCCAGACTTCGATACAAATTTATATGTACTGTTTATCTTGTGATCAGCATCTCTGCGGTTTCTGGTTTGTATTTCCAGTCTGCAGAGAGAACTTTTGTGGACTGGTAGTACTTGACCAGCCTTCTGATCTTTGCTTCTGTATTATGAAGGGAGCGTTTATTGTGGACATCCTTGTGGTTACCTACAATGTGCTTCCTGATACCTATTGCCTTTACTATAAGATTGTACAGGTCTTCAGGAACAGCGGAATGCTCTCCCTTCTCTTTTATGATCTGACCAAGTTTCTTCTTGGTGACTAACTTGACATCCGGGACTCCATATTTATCCCTGAGTGTCATTCCAATCACACTTGTGCTAACTCCCTGTTTCCACATGTCCATTATGACCTTTGTGATCTCTTCCTCACTCATAGTGGACCATACTGGCGGCTCAGTACGAAGCGGCCTTGTGGATCCCGATTGTCCCTTCTTCCGGGTGTGCATCTTTGCCATGCAAATTCCTCCTGATAACTATAATTCTGATTGAATCCTTATTAAGATATGATTTGTTCTTGTGGTTACCGCAGTTCTCAGGCATGTTGAACGAACAGGAGAACCTGATTGTGCGGATGTCAGATGTAATGGGCGAAGTGCTCATAAAAAAGCATTATCAAATATATATGTTGTGATTGGCTCCTAATGACACTCCTGCTTTCATCCCTTCTTTCATCTCTTATATTTCAGGTATCTGATCTACTGCCACAGGTACAATATCATGTCTGTGCCTCCATTATTCACCCTGCTGAAAATGGATTGCATCTGACTCTCATGCAGTTCAAGCCTGGCATGCGGGTCTGTGGAGTTCAATATTTCTGATATCGTTCTCTCTATCTCCGGCTGCATCTCCTCTTTAAGGCATGTCGAGATCATAGCACTGTTAGACTGTATCAGGCTGTTCTCGATATCATCCACTACATTCACCCCAATCATCTGGTTCGCCTCGGGAAGGGTAACGTTCAGGCCAAATACTCCATTAACTGTATGGTTGATACTGTGAATGGCCACCAGATATTCAGGGTTTGGCGTATTTCCATTCGCCGGACTTGATATGAGCGCCAGTTGCTCGCTTTTGAAACTGCTCTGCATTGAACTTAGAGAGAGCAGGTAATCCGCAGGAAAGATTACCGAAGTGATAGTCTCTGCCGCGGACATCGATGCGGTTTCAATGCTCTTGTTATATCCTTCATGCAAATGTGCTGAAGGATCAGATGAATTAACTGCATCCATAAAAGTAGTGATATTCATGGAATCAAATATCTCACTATATGAAGGTGAGGAAGCCAGCGGTAGTGATACCCTGCTCCCCTGCCTGAAGGCATCTATGGGTACAGGCTCTCCAATCTCGATATCACTGCCTGTAGTGTAACCGCTCACAGGATACCAGTGAGCTTCAAACCTGTAATGATAGCGCCCGCCGATGCGTGAATCAAGGTAATTCCTTATGGCCTCTTCCGTCATAGGGCGGTGCATCTTTGCCATGGGATTGAGAAACACCTTGCTACTATTTTCACTTATAGCCAATCCAAGGATAAGGTCCTCGGCAACAAGGTCTGCAAATGTGCGATGTCTCTGCTGCCTCCCATACAAAGTCTCTTCGGCGTCCCTTAACATGGATCCGGGAGGAAGGGAAATGTTGAGGCCGGCAAGTTCTCCGGGTTTGTAAATATACTCCACTTCCCCGCTCCTGCTGTTAAGCATAGAGCTTAGAAGCAGTGTGTCAGTGTCCTGCTGGGACACATAGCCTGCAGACAGGTACTGATATTCGGCCATGATAGCTGGCATGAGTATTATCGCAGACATGGATACAAGTGTAAGGAACAAAAGTGAGTCCAGGTTTGAAGAGAATGCATTTTCATTATCAGCGAGCGCTTTTTTTGTTACTTTTACCATCTGTTCTGCTCTCCCTTGATTCACTCTATATCCATTTGTTCTTTCTCAACCTGACAGTCACCGTTCCGGGAACGCAACGGGCATTGTTACCGAGCTCGATCACAACAGGTACGGAGGCGGCAATGATATCTCCGTCATGGGAGGACGCTTCATACCTGTCTATTATCCAGGCATGGCTTCCGTCATCTGTGCGTACATCTACAAAGAAGTCGGCATTTGATGAGAACCTCTGAAAGAAGTCACTATGCATTTCCCTGTCTGCAGCAGGCATGGTAATGGAATCCAAGGCATAGGCTGATATCAGATCCTGACGGCTTCCCTGAATGGCAGGATAACCGACAACATCATTTGCTATCAGGGCCGCTTGACGATAGTTTTCCAAGGATAGGGAATTATCATCATATGTAAGGTATGTTTTTGATAGTATTGCGGCGAAGATGACAAAACCTATCACGATCATAGCAGTTGATATAATGTCGTTGTGCGGTTCCATGAATGCTTTTTCATCACTGATGAACAAGGATGTACTCAAGTTCTTTAACCTCAGTTCCGTTTAAATTATGAATGTATATCAAGGTCTTTTCAATGTGAACTTCCATACTTGTATTTAAATTTTCTTCTTTTGTTCCGAGAGCTGCAAGAAACTCGGTGACGGCTGTGTATCCATAGAATGCCGGTATTGGCTGGCTGATATTGCCGTTTGCTGAAAAAGCACCCATAAGCTCCCCGCGGACCTCATCTTCCGAAAGTGGCAGGGTTTTGTACATTAGAGGCTTTACTGAACCGTATCTTCTTCCGTTCTCCTCAAAGGACACGCTCACGTACTCTCCCGATACCGAAGCGTTGATCCCTGAACCGAAATTGCCATATTTATTGTATGCATCAAAAAAGTAGATATTTCCACCAGCAGTCTCATAGCTGCTTTTCCCTGCACTGTTAATAGCAGAGCAGAAATCCTGTGCAATTAAATCAAGCTGACGATCATGATTCATGCGCCCGGCATCTGCAGCCAGATGATAGAGAGCTGCCAGTATAATGATGCTCACAAAAATAAGGGCGACCTTTGAAAGGAGCAGATCTATCCAGGCCCTGTCGTCTGCAATAAAGTGAAAAAGATATTTACGAGGAGTACTTTTTTGCAGACATAGCTTAATTTTCATATACTTTCACGAAAATTCTATTGTAAGAAGTCCTTTTAACACTTTCCAGTGTTATCCTGTGCTGCCCGGGACCAAGTACCATTGTTCCGTTAAGACCTCCGTTTGAATAAGAGGCAGTGGATTCTCCTGTTATCTGCCTGCTGCCTGCCCTGATGTAATGGTTACGTGCATCCTCAGGCCATTTATTTTCATGACCTGGTAAGCCTCCCAGGACAAGTGTGACCTTCGCAGGAATATTGATATCAATTGTGACTCTGCTCCCCTCTCCCTGAGCCGACATCATTTTTGCATTCGAGTCTATCCGGGAAAGAACTGCTCCTGCCTCCCGGATACGTTCATTCTCCAGCATAGCGGATATGGCTGAAGCGCAGAGCAATACCACTATCATGAGTACAATTGATGCGACTGTGAACCTCATGGGCAGGGCATCTGCAGCCCTTTCATCACTTAATATGTTCTTGTGCCGCAGAGTCATTTTTAGAACCCTGGTTACCGAGCCTGAGGATGACTTCCTCGATCGTGAGAAGTTCCTGTTCTCCGCTGTGCATGTCCTTTAGCATAACCTTGCCTGCGCTGACCTCCTTTTCACCTATGATTATGGCGTGTCCTGCCTCGAGGTAGTTGGCATAGGATAGCTGGGATTTGAAGTTACGCTTCATCAGATCTACATGGACCGGCATGTAAGGGCGAAGTTGCACGGCAATCTTTACAGCATCAAGTCTTGTGGCTTCCATCGCGATGATGACTACTGGCTTTGCTTCCTCCGGCTCGATTGTGCACACTTCCATTATCCTGTCAAAGCCCAGTCCAAAGCCCGTGGAGGGAACGTCTCCGCCCCCGAAGAGCTTGATGAGCTGGTAGGACCCGCCTCCGCATACCTGCTTCTGGGCGCCTAGCCCCTCTGCGTATATCTCAAAAACAGTGCCTGTGTAGTAGTCCAACCCTCTGGCAATCCCAAAGTCTATTGTGTACTCAACCCCATAGGTATCCAATAATGTGAGAAGTTCCTGGTAAGCCGCGAGTTCCGGTATGTCGCCAACAAGCATCCGCGCCCTTTGGATGGCATCGCTGCCTGTAAGAGTGATAAGTTCGACCAGCTTCATGTGCAGGTCTGCAGGTGCACTGATCTCCGCAAGGTAGTCTTCAAGTCCCTGTTGCTCTTTTTTATCCACAAGCCTCATTATCCTGCTTTGCTGCTCTGTCTCAAGGACGCTGAGCAGATGTCTGATAACTCCCAGATGGTTTACATGCAGGTCTCCCCGGATGCCCACTGACTTAAGCATCTCACTGGCCAGAGCAATGACCTCCGCATCGGCGTCTGCCTTGTCACTTCCAATAAGCTCTACCCCGAACTGCCAGAATTCCCTGAAGCGTCCCTTCTGCGGACGCTCGTACCTGAAGCAATTCTCAAAATAGAACAACTTGAGGGGCCTTTGGCGGGCCTGCATCTCGTTAACGTACATCCTCATCACAGGTGCCGTGAGTTCCGGACGCAGGGTCATCTCTCTCTCCCCCTTGTCGGTAAAATTGTACAGTTCTCCGACTATGCCTTCTCCCGATTTCAATGTGAACAGCTCAAGTGACTCGAATGTGGGGGTGATTACTTCCTGGAATCCCCAGTTTCCGACCACCTTACGTAAGATGTTCTCTACGTTCCTTCTGCACCTGGTGTCCTCCGGGAGGAAGTCCCTGGTCCCTCGTGGTCTGCTAATTGTCATTTTTGATCAACCTGATAAAACTGAATGTGGCTACAATACTTTTCATGTTTTGTTCGGATACTATAAGGGTAGCCTATTTTAGATTTTCGATTATAACTTCTAAATATCCCTTAAAGATATCAAATTGGCTCATTAAATCCCGACTCTAACTTAATGTCATCCCATATCTTTCAAAATCCGTTTTCATCTGTGTGAATCCGTGTCTTGAGCAGACTATTATCCGATACATGGATTTATATGCGCTTCCAGTGCCAGTAGTATTCAGAGATACTGTCATTAATAAAGAACGAAGATTTGCAGACCTAGATTTCGATTTGTTAGATTTATCCTTTAATGGTTTGTATTAATCTCTATCGTTCCAAATCACAAACATTAAATACTTCACCAATGTACTAAAATATACATTAATGGATTTATTCCTGCTAACAAGGTGTCATCATGGATCACACAAAAATACTACTTGACGAAAACGATATGCCCAAGCAATGGTATAACATCCTTGCCGATCTGCCTGTAGAACCGCCTCTGAATCCTGCAACCAAGGAGCCAATGAACCCGAAGGACCTTGAACCCATATTTGCAAAAGAGCTCATCAAACAGGAAATGAGCTCCGAGAGATATATCACTATCCCGGAAGAGATTCGCGAGATATACAAATTGTGGAGGCCTTCACCACTATACAGGGCACACAGGCTTGAGAAAATACTTGGAACTCCTGCAAAGATATACTACAAGAACGAAGGCGTAAGCCCCGCAGGAAGCCACAAGCCAAATACTGCTATAGCGCAGGCATATTACAATATGAAAGAGGGTACCGAAAGGATCAGTACTGAGACCGGTGCCGGACAGTGGGGCAGCGCCCTGTCGCTCTCATGCAACTATTTCGACATCGAATGTAAGGTTTACATGGTGCGCTCCAGTTTCTACCAGAAACCATACAGAAAATCCCTCATCAATCTATGGGGAGCAACAGTCGTACCATCACCCAGCCCGGACACACAATTTGGAAGGAAGGTGCTGGAGATGTATCCGGACACAACCGGCAGTCTGGGCATAGCCATCAGTGAGGCTATCGAGGACGCAGCTCTCAATGACAATACTAAATATGCGCTTGGAAGCGTCCTGAACCATACATGTCTCCACCAGACAGTAGTGGGCCTGGAGACCCAGAAGCAGTTCGAACTGACCGAAGACTATCCGGACATCGTCATCGGGTGCTGTGGAGGAGGAAGCAACCTGGCTGGTGTGAGTCTGCCCTACATCAGGGACAACATCGAAGGCAAGGCCGACACAAGGATCATAGCCGTCGAGCCATCAGCATGCCCAACTCTCACGGAAGGCAAATTTGAGTACGACTTCGGTGATATGGCACAGATGACACCACTGCTCAAGATGTTCACACTGGGATCCGGTTTCATACCACCTGCCATCCACGCAGGCGGCCTGAGATACCACGGCGCTTCCCCTATAGTCAGCAAACTTGTGGCTGATAAATACATGGAAGCCAGATCCTATCATCAGATAGAGGTATTCGACGCAGCTGTGACATTTGCACGCAGCGAGGGAATTGCCCCCGCTCCCGAGTCTTCACATGCCATCAAAGCAGCTGTGGATGAAGCTATCAAATGCAAGCAGACCGGCGAGGAGAAGACCATCCTCTTCAATCTCAGCGGCCATGGTCACTTTGACATGGGCTCGTACGATAAGTATTTCTCAGGCGAGCTTACCAACGAGTAAGATCAGAATACAAAAAAAGCATAAGGGATGCATGGCTTTAAGTTTGCCATGTTTCCTTCCTTTTTTCTTATTGGCGCAATTTCCTTCAGGCCGGGTGGAACTTATCCCTGTATTTTTTATAGGATATAATGAATTCCGCATGCGGCCAGATGAGCGGGATGGTGACATACGCGAGCCCGTCCTCCCATTTAGGATGCGCCCTTATGTCTTCTATCAGCTTCACTTTACTATCCCTAAGGATCTTGCCGTTAGTGTAATCCTCAAGCCAGAGCTCAAACCTCTCTATCGTGGAGATATGTTCCGGAAGTGTGTATTCATGCGCCATGTCAACCACCCAGTCCAGGTAAAGTTCCGCCATGTCCTGGTTGTTTGTTTCTGTATGATGGTTGGCAAGCTGGCATGTGAAATGACACCAAGGTCCGTAGCCACCGTTGTTGCGTCCCCAGTACTCAGGATACCTGTTGAGGCCGCCAATCTCCTTATCCCACAGTTCCTGGTGTATCCTTCTGGATGTAGACATTACCTTGATGTCATAATCGCTTATTAATTCAAAATAGGCGGGAGCATACTCCACAGCATCGATGTCGTGGACGAGAGAGGCAAATGGATCATATCCAATGGGCTTGCTGTTCTTGTCCTTCACACGGATGCATTTGACAAAGGATCTTCTTCTGGGACTATAAAGTCTTGTGAGGATTGCTTTTTTGATTATGTCAGCCTGCTCCTCCCAACCGGACACATCTTTACCGAGTGCTTTTCCCATGTCTACAGCAGCATATATGCCAGCGCAGCAGGCGCAATTAGCGTATATCTCAAAGCCGTGCTCATAAGCAGGATACTCATGGATGCTATTGATAGTGTGGATCAGATTTACTTCTTCGTTTTTGTTCATCAGTATGAACTGGACTGCCTTTTCAATGATTTCCCAATATTTGGATATGAATAGCTTGTCAGCCATCTCCTCATAAAAAGAGCCGCCAGTAGCCTTGAAATACTTTCCAAGCACAAAGAGTACAAGTCCGTTGCCATCTATTTGCAACTCCTTATAACTAGCGTCATTGCCATCGACATCGTATCTCTGCGAGAATTCACCCATCGGTTTTTGTGAGTTGAGCATGAACTCCAGACCTTTGCGGGCTTCATTCATCAGTCCCGCTTCCACAGCACCATAAATACATATGGAGTGATCCCTGGGATAGATGAAAGGGTAGCGTGTGCCGGGAGGGCTGGCATAGAAGCCTCCGTTCTCATGCTGATTCATTTTGAGTATTCTGACGCTGTTCTCGTACAGTCTTTCTGCTTCTATCAGGTTCAAATGATTCACTCCTTTTCGGGATGCTCGATCACATAGACAAAGAACGCTTTGTCAAGTATCTCTGTTACATCTTTCTTTGTTAACCCGGACCTTTCAATGGCTTCCTCATTATAATGTCTTATATCACCAAGCGGCGATTTAGAACCGAGATTATGATACCTGGTGCCTGCAAGTTCAGCCCTTTTCTGGTTATAGCTGTGTTGCAGGACATCCAGAACATGTGACATAGCAGGATATTCCCAGGGAGTATCAGATTCTCTCTTGAGCTTTGACATGGTGTTAATGATCGCCTCGAACTGTGGAGGACTTTCATCATACATCTCTGAGAACTCGACGATCTCGTTGCCAAAAGGGCATATAGGCAAATAAACAATATCACTGTCCATCCGCGCACCCTCAAATCCCGGACCCTCTATTTGCGCAAGTTCCTCACCTATGGATCGCATCCAGGATATTGTTTCCAACGGTCCTGCCATGTCCACCATTTTTGTTATCCCTACCAGAAATGCTCTGGGAAGCATATTTTCAAGCCTTATCATCTCATCTACCCCTTCCTTCCCAATGTAACCCGGAATTTTGCAGTTGCTTCATGCCGGATACATAACCAGTTATTAGAGATTATATCCTTATCATTAATACAATATTCGTATTTAGTGAATGACTCCTTAGAATCTACTCTGATGAATGCGTTTCCGCTCTGTCCTGATCAACGATCAGATTCCCGGATATCTTCCAGAATATCCATTATCGCTTTATTCCATCCCACTGGCCCGATTCCTTCAACCCTGTTAATTCCTGGATCGTCTATCTTTGGGTCATGTTTACCACCGTGCTTCTGTACCAGGACAGGCATGTCAACCGCGTGCAGCATGGGGAGGTCATTCAGGCTATCTCCCAGTCCTACAGTCTGAATCTCTCCGTAATCTTTCCTGTAAAGGCGGGTGAGGATATTCACAGCCTTTCCTTTGTCATTGTCTCCCAGGATATGCCAGTACCTGCCTCCCCTTGTGTAGTTGAGGCCACGTGCCGCTATAAGTTCTGCCAGCTTTACGGCTTCTTTCTCATCTCCTTCCAGTTTGAAAGCCTCATCATATTCACGCATCTTTGCAAGGGTTGCTGACTCAATATCAAGCCCTGTATCCTCGCTTACTTCTCTTGCATCCATGTCCCCGAATCCTGTCACATGTATTCCATCATGACTTCTGATGCCTGTAAGAACATTCCTGAGTGTGTCGTAGGCTGTCCCAAGCTCTATAACATCATAAGATCCCTCTGTCCTTGAAACCGGATGATCTGCCTCGAAATATCCCATGGGAATAAATATGCCTCCACCATTCTCGGAGATGAATGGATGGGAAGACTCCAGTTCCCTTACATACACCTCTATTTCGGCACGGGTCTTGCTGGTGCAGAATATGAGCGGTATGTTCCTCTGTTTTAGCTCGTCGATAGCAGGTTTTGCGGCTTCATAAGAGTATGTGTCATGGTCTATCAAAGTCCCGTCAAGATCAGTGAAAACTATGTATTTCATTCATTCCTCTCCAAATCCCTTACATAACCTTATTTTATTTATCTCATATAATCATATTCAACAAAAGCATGCTGCAAAAGAATAATCTACTCCTTCAATCCAGTATTCTTATGACTCTGTATTGCTTTTATCTGCATGGACGAGCAGTTTCCCGAGGGTAATTTTATTAGATATCATCTCTTTTTACATGATAATATGGAAATAAAATCCCTTGAACTTCCGGCAGAGGTACAGAAGTTCTATCTCGATTCGGGAATAGAAAAGTTATATCCTCCTCAGGCAGAAGCTATTAAAAAGGGGCTGCTCTCCGGGAAGAATGTTCTTGCAGCGATTCCTACTGCATCGGGAAAGACGCTGCTGGCCGAGCTTGCCATGCTCACATCCATAAGCAGAGGAGGCAAGGCTCTGTACATAGTTCCCCTGAGAGCCCTGGCAAGTGAGAAGTTCGATCGCTTCAGGGAATTCTCCTCGATTACCCTGAAGGAAGGGGGCATAAAGGTAGGCATCTCCACAGGGGATTTTGAATCAAGGGATGAGTGGCTGGGCTCCAATGACATCATTGTAGCAACTTCTGAGAAGACCGACTCCCTGCTGCGCAATGGAACCTCATGGATGGAGGATATTACCACAATAGTAGTGGATGAGGTGCACCTGCTTGATTCTGCCAACCGCGGCCCCACGCTGGAAGTTACCCTGACCAAGCTTATGAAACTCAACCCGGGCTGCCAGATAATTGCACTATCTGCAACCGTGGGCAATGCATACGAAGTCGCTAACTGGCTCAAGGCTGAACTTGTGCTCAGTGAGTGGAGGCCGACAGACCTGATGGAGGGTGTTTTCTATGGTGGCAACATCAATTTCAGGGGCTCGCAAAAACTGGTGCCTGATGCTTCAGGGGACGATGCCATCAACCTGGTCATCGACACTCTTGAGAGTGGGGGGCAATGCCTGGTTTTTGAGAGCAGTCGTAAGAACAGTGTAGGTTTTGCACGCAGGGCGGGTGCGAAAGTATCAGGACTGCTTGACAGGAAGACTCGGGCTGCACTTGACGGGATTGTCGAGCAGGTTATCGAGACAGGGGAATCGGAAGCTTCAAAGGTGCTGGCCCAGTGCATAAGGAGTGGCACGGCTTTTCACCATGCCGGCCTCAATTCCGCGCACCGCAAGCTTGTGGAAGATGGTTTTCGTGCGAACCTGATCAAAATGGTTGCCAGCACTCCCACACTTGCCGCAGGGCTGAATCTTCCCGCAAGACGGGTGATAGTCAGGAGCTACAAGCGCTACGACCCGAATTTTGGCATGCAGCCCATTCCGGTCCTTGAATACAAGCAGATGGCAGGCCGCGCAGGCAGGCCGCAGCTTGATCCTTATGGTGAGGCTGTGCTTATTGCCAAATCCTATAATGAGATGGAACTGCTTTTTGAGAACTATATTGAAGCAAGTGCAGAAGACATATGGTCCAAGCTCGGTACAGAGAATGCGCTGAGGACACATATCTTGTCCACTATCGTCAACGGCTTTGCAGGTACCCGTGATGGTTTGATGGAGTTCATTGAAGCTACGTTCTTTGCTCACCAGAACGACACCTGGGGTATAGTTTCAGTGGTGGATGAGTGCCTGGATTTCCTTAAGCATCATAAGATGCTGGAGGGTGAAACTCATCTGGCAGCGACGCCTCTGGGAAAACTTGTCTCTATGCTCTATATCGATCCTCTCTCGGCGGCTGTCATCATTGAAGGGCTGCGTAAAGCCACAAATGTGACCGAACTGACACTGGTGCATCTCATATGCAAGGCCCCTGATATGCGCCAGCTCTACTTGAGGGCAGGTGATTATGAGTTGATTAACGACTTTGTGCTTTCCCATATAGAGGAATTCAGTGAGGTACCACACCCTTCCAAGGCCACTGATTATGAATGGTTCCTCGGGGAAGTGAAAACTGCACTTCTGATACTGGACTGGATCAATGAGCGGTCCATGGATGACATAAGCAAGGTATTTAATGTAGGTGATGGTGACATCCATTCATTTGCAGACCTTGCCGAGTGGCTCATGCACTCTGCGTCAAGACTGGCAAGGGTGACAGGTCACAGTAGCGCAGATATGGCGATTACCATCGAAAAGAGGATACACTACGGTGCGCGCCAGGAGCTTATGGAACTTGTGGGAATACGTGGCATAGGGCGTGTGCGTGCGCGCAAGCTATATGACAGTGGTCTTAGAAATATTGAAGATCTAAGGAACGCCGATCCGGTTGTTCTTGGAGGCCTGTTGGGTCCAAAGACCACAGAGAAGCTGCTTCAGGAGATTGGCTCCAGGCCGGGTATCCGCCCCGGGAGCGGTACTACGGGAAATCCGAACTCGCGGACAATGGATTCGATGCTCGGGAATGAGCAGAGTACATTCAGTGATTTTGATAAATAGTGTCTTTTGAAGAATCCATATATTATGACAATGTATATATTATGACAATCTATTCCTTTCAAAAATGCAAATGCCGATCTAACAGGAAATCATCATGCTTTATAAAAAATTATCTGAAGTGAACAGTGAGGAAATGGACAGACTCATAAACCGCGGAGGCGAGCTTGCAGATGTGAGGGAAACTGTCGCATCAATACTGGAGGATGTGAAACACAAGGGTGATGAAGCCCTTCGCATGTACACCCGGAAGTTTGACGGTGCTGATGTGGATATTCTTGAAGTGTCCGCCGAAGAGATTGATGAGGCCATGAGAAATGTCGATCCGTCCTTGCTCAGGCACCTTGAGTTTGCCGCCGGCAATATCAGGAAGTTCCACGAGGCCCAGATGCCGGAAAGAATATGGTTCATGGAACTATCTCCCGGTATAGAACTCGGCCAGAAGTTCACTCCACTGGAAAGCGTGGGTGCATACGTGCCAGGCGGGCGGGCTTCCTATCCCTCCACGGCCCTTATGACCATCATCCCTGCCAAGGTCGCAGGCGTGAAGAGTGTGGTGATGTGCACACCCCCGGGAGCTGATGGCAGGATCAATCCCCTGACCCTTGCGGCAGCCAGGATTGCAGGTGCTGATCATGTGTACAAGGTGGGTGGCGTGCAGGCCATAGGAGCTATGGCATATGGGACCGAAACGGTTTGCAGTGTAAGCAAGATAGTCGGCCCAGGCAATGTTTATGTGACTGCTGCGAAGATGCAGGTAAGAGATAAGGCTGAGATCGATTTCCCCGCAGGACCAAGTGAGGTCCTTATTATAGCTGACGACTCGGCGGACGCGCGCATGGCCGCTTCGGATATCATCGCCCAGGCTGAGCATGACCCAAATGCAGTTTCCGTTCTGGTGACAACTTCGGCGCAACTTGCTCAATATGTATATAAAGAAGTACTGGAACAAGCCGCAAGGACCACGAGGTCGGAAATAGTGGAAAATTCCCTGGAAAATGCTGCAATTCTCCTGGCTGAGTCTCTTGATGAATGCATCCGTTTTTCGAACGATTTTGCGCCTGAACACCTGGAGATAATGGTTTATGAGCCGGATTCTGTACTTGAGACGATAGAGAACGCAGGTTCCATATTCGTGGGCAATTATGCTCCGGTACCTGTGGGCGACTACGCATCGGGCACCAATCACGTATTGCCGACAGCAGGTTATGCGAAAATATACTCCGGGCTCAACATCACTCATTTCATGAAATGTGCAAGCATACAGAAAATCAGTAAGCAAGGACTTGAAACTCTCAAGGATGCAGTAATCTCGATAGCTGAAAAAGAAGGTCTTACTGGTCATGCAGATTCTATAAGAACTCGGTTCAGTAACTAACAATCTTTTTTTTTTACGTCATAAATCGATAATTATTTAATAGGTGAGCACATACGTTAATTTAGCAAGTCTATTAATTTAAGGCTTAATGTGAGGGAGTTCCATGAAGATCAGAGTTGTAAGTTCGCGAGAGGAGATACCAGAACTGAATACAAATGAAAAGGTAATCCATCTAGCTTTCAGACCATCTAACAAAGACATATTTTCCCTGGTGCAGACCTGCCCGAAAGTAGAAGTGATACAGATACCGAGCTCATACAGGCGCACGGTTTCCAAATCAATTGAGATGTTTCTGGAAATGCAGAATATCAAACTCATTGAAGGGGACGTATGGGGTCACCGGAAGGATATCAATGAATACTACAGCGTCTCTCCGGCGCTGCTTGACAAGGTGAAGGATCTCAAATCCGAAGGTATGTCCGATGAAGAGATTGTGAACAAGCTTGAACGCGAGGGTAAACTGAATCGCGACATGCTATTCTATATCCTGAGCAAAAAGTAACCCCTGTATTGCAATGGGTGGGATATCAACGGATATTGCACACATATTATTTTCTACTTTTTTTGTATAGGTTTCAGCTTCTTTTTACCTGAGATCACTGAGGTCTGCCTGTGCTGCCTCCATTAACTGTTCCCTGAGATCCGGTATTGCAGACAGGGCGCGTGCCCAGTCGGGAAGGAGAACACTTGAAGGATTTTTCAGGTATTGTATGCCGGCATTCATCAGCACTTCAGCAAAAGTTTCTACGTGCCGCTCTTCCAGATGCCTGCTGTATTCAAGCCCGTTACAGACCGCATCCGCATGATACTGCCTTATCAGGTCCTGTGCCGAACGCCTGTACTTTACCTGTATACCTCTGAGGAAAGAAGTGGACACCTGAGTGCTTGTGGTCTCATTCACCACACGCAGGAATGTGGCCATAATATCGTTCACCATTTTTGATAGTCCCTCGCTGGCATCAGTGCCCAGTTCCTTATGCTTGTGATCATAAAAACCAAGGTCGGTCTGGCATACTCTTTTCAGTGATGTGTTCCTGTATATTTCAGCCAGCAGGCCAACTTCCAGTCCCCAGTCAGAAGGCACCCTGATATTAAGAGCAAGATCCCTTGTAAACGCAAATTCGCCGGAGAGCGTATATCTGAAAGCCTGCATGTATTCCAGGATATCGGACTCATACTGCACGTCCCTCATAAGGGTATCTAACAGAGGGCGTACGAAAAGCCTGTACACACGCCCATGCATGGTCCTTTTTTCAAGATTGATCCTGGCATAATAACCCTTATTGAAATAGAAGTTTAACTGGGGGTGAACTATTGGATAGAGAAGTTTTGCGACAAATTCCCTGTTGTAGTTAATAATGTCCGCGTCATGAAGTACTATTGCATACGAATGAAGGCTTGCTATACCTAATGCTATCCATGCATCCTTTCCTTTTCCTGAGAACTCACTAATGTCAAGTTCATTCTCTTTCATCTTCTCAACTACAGATGTTATGCGGTCACCATTGCACCAGACTACAATATGGTCCAATTCAAGACGCTCGAAGAAATTGACAACAGCGGTATATTTTTCCCTATCTTCTGCTGCAAGCGCAATAACAACATTGTGTATGAACGTGCATTTGTTCATTTCATCAATGATGCGAGTCAGTGGCGGGTTCTCTATTTCACTGTACAGCATCGGTAATACCACAACAGCAGGCCGGATGAAGGAGAGTTCATGAAGGTGCTGCAACATTCTGTCGGTATCGCTGTAGAAATTGTGTATGGTTGTTATCTTCTCCTGAAAAAAGTCCATCTTTGCCCACTTCCTCTTAAGATGCTAATAAATTGTAAATAATAATTACACTTTAAAGAAGATAAAATGTGCCTTTTTATCATGCATTTGACGGGAAAATGAATATATACTTAACAGATTCATTAGAATCAAAGTAAGACAGACAGGATTTCGCTAACATGACCAAAAATGGAAAAGTGTATCTGGTGGGCTCAGGGCCCGGTGACCCGGAGCTTTTGACACTAAAAGCCCGAAGGCTTATAGATTCTGCCGATGTCGTAGTCTATGATCAGCTTCCTGGAAAGATGATCCTTGATTCCATCCCTGCAGGCACGGAAAAGATAGATGCAGGAAAGCATGCAGGAGATCATACTCTCAGGCAGGATGAAATCAATGAAGTAATCATTGGAAAGGCCAGGGAAGGCAAAAATGTCGTCCGCCTTAAAGGTGGAGACCCTTACATGTTCGGGCGCGGTGGCGAAGAGGCCCAGGAACTCATCGAAGCGGGAATAGAGTTTGAGATCGTCCCGGGAATAACTTCCGCAATAGCCGTGCCTGCATACGCCGGCATACCCGTGACCCACAGAGACCACGCTTCTATGGTTACATTCATCACTGGTCACGAGGACCCCACAAAGGACGAGAGCGCTCTGGACTGGGAGACCCTTGCGAAATTCGATGGCACCATAGTTGTATTCATGGGGGTTAAGATGCTTGAGAACAATGTCAGCGAACTCATAAAGAATGGTAAGGACCCACAAACCCCGGTTGCACTTATTGAGCGAGGTACCCGCCCTGACCAGCGTGTGACCATTGGTGTTCTTGAGAACATCGCATCCATAGCAAAGGAAAAGAATGTAAAGGCACCTGCTATAACTGTCATCGGTACTGTGGTGAAGCTTCATGATGAACTCGGCGAACAAATTCTTTCGGACTGGTAACTGGAGGGTTTTCAATGGCTGAGAACACTAAAAAGCCGGTAATTGCTATCATGCGGCCTGAAAGATACATTAAGGAATCTGTAGAACTGGCCAGATCTATGGATTTTGACACGTTCACAGTGCCCATGGTAGAGATAACCGATATGAAAGACGAGTTCTTTGATGGTTTTGTGGAAAGAGTTCTCGACGGCAGGGCTGATTATGTGATTTTCACAAGTGCTAACGGGATAGATTTCACTATGAGCAAGATATCGGCGGAGTCCAGGGAAAATTTCATAGATGCACTCAACAGGACAAAGGTCATTGCCATCGGCCCTACGACCAGCAAGGCACTTGAGAAAGCAGGTGTTAAGGTTATGGGAATGCCTGGAGTTTACAGTTCCGAAGGTATTGTGGATTATCTCCGTGACTATGTGGCGGGTCGAGTAGTTGATACTGCCAGGAGCTTCTACGGCTCGGAGCATCTTGTTGAAGGCCTGCGTAGCTGCGGAGCCGTTGTAAACCAAACACAGGTATATACTTTGGAAAAGCCGGCGGGGAACGAGCAGGATAAGCTTATTGATGCGACCATCAACGGTGAGATCGCAGCTTTTGCATTCACAAGTTCTATGATGGTACATAATTTCTTTGAACATGCACGTTCAAGAGTTTCAGAGGAACAGGTGGTCAGCGCATTGAACAATGTCATTGTTGCAGCAATAGGTGGTCCCACGGCACAAACTCTTGAAGGATATGGTGTAAAAGTGTCTGTCATCCCCGATAAATTCATTTTCGAGGAAGTACTTAAGTCGATAAAGGAACGCCTTTCGTAAAGAAGGACCTTTTTCCCCCTTTTAACTTCCTTTGTACATATACGAACCACAGATGTAATATAGTATTGTCATATAGTCTGGTCAATCACGGACACAGGTCAATTTTTGTCCTTTATTCAGGAGCATTCATAATGATAGGCATTTCAAAATTGTATTGCAGGACCGTAGAGCCATCTGACGCGTTGCGTTACGGACGCGACTCGAAGAGACTTCCCTCCCATCTGCTCCAGTTTTCAAAGGACAAGAAACCGGTAGTCGTCTGGAATGTCACCCAGCGTTGTAACCTTCGTTGTGTTCACTGCTATGCTCATTCGAAGGATATTGATTATGATAATGAGCTCACCACTCAACAGGGAAAGGAACTCATAGACGATCTCGCAGAATTCGGTACTCCTGTCATACTGTTCTCCGGAGGAGAACCCCTGATGAGAAAGGACCTGCCTGAACTGGCAGCATATGCAACCTCCAGGGGCATCCGCGCTGTTATATCCACCAACGGCACCCTTATTACAGAGAAGATGGCAAAGACACTTAAAGATATAGGCCTCTCCTATGTCGGAATTTCTCTTGATGGCATGAAAGAGACTAATGATCGTTTCAGAGGTATGAATGGGGCTTTTGACAAAGCTTTGCAGGCCGTGCGCAATTGCCAGAAAGAAGATATAAAGGTGGGTTTGCGTTTTACCATCAACAAGCATAATGTACAGGATATCCCTGCCATCCTCGATCTGCTGGAAGAAGAGAACATTCCTCGCATCTGCTTCTATCATCTTGTTTACTCCGGACGTGGTTCCGGGATGAGGGATGAGGATCTCTCACTGGAAGAGACTCGGCAGACAGTGGACCTGCTGATGGACAGGACAAAGGAGCTCCATGACAAAGGCAAAATGGTGGAAGTGCTCACGGTTGACAACCACTGCGACGGTCCATACATCTATCTGCGCCTACTGAAAGAAGATCCGCAGCGTGCTGCAGAGGTACTGGAACTCCTGCAGATGAACCGGGGTAACTCCACAGGTATAGGTTTTGGATGCGTTTCATGGGACGGTTCTGTTCACCCTGACCAGTTCTGGAGGCATTACAGTTTTGGTAATGTAAAGGAGCGCAGGTTCAGTGAGATATGGAAAGATACATCTGATACCCTTATGGCAGGTCTGAAGGACCGTAAATCTCTGATAAAAGCGAATGCTGACAGATGTGCTAAATGCAAGTGGTTCGATGTGTGTAATGGAAATTTCCGTGTGCGTGCAGAAGCAGTGTTCAATAATGTATGGGCCGACGACCCGGCATGTTACCTGACGAAAGAGGAAATAGAATACAGTAACGACGTATGATATTTTTGCATCCTGTTTCCGATAGTGGTTACTGTGTTACATATGAGGCGCCATGTAACTTATGTAGACGTAAGCCAGCAGGGCTGCTGTCATAGTAAGTAAAGTCAGTTTTATTATAAGGGCCATAAGCATTATTATCGCCTTCCTGTTTTTTAGATTGATCGATAGTCACAATCTAGTGAGAACTATTCCTGCCCATATATAAAAGAGATGTGGCGAGATACTGCCACATTACGAGGCGCCTATGTTCAGACTTCGATGCAGTTCTGCCATACCCCGTGTATGTTGCAGTATTCCAGTGCACAGAAAGATTTGAAGTTATCAATGTCCTTTACATGAAATGTGGCTACCGGCTCTGTATGCACGGGTTCAAAACTCATGCGTCCAAAATTGATAGTGCGGCCTTCTTTTGTGATACCATATAATTCCACCCACTCGATGTGGTGTTCTACGGTGTTGGGATGAGGGACCTCTTTTCCAACAGTAACTCTTACAAAATCGTTCTTGTCTTTCCCATGCCCTCTGATAATATCGATTTCAGGCACATGCTTTTCCTTACCTTCTGCCTCTCTTCCCTTAAGTATGTCTCCAAAATTCATTTTTTAACCTCTTTTTATTTATCTAATATTATTCATGATATTGCAGGATGTTCATTCTTCTTCTTTTTATTCTGTAGATTTACTAAAGCCTCTTGCTCCAGAGTTTCTGTCTGTCATGAACAGGCCATTACTTGGAATTATTACATCTTCCTTATAAGTAGTGTGTAATTCATTTGACAGTATATCTGGCACATGATATTGACTTAAGTGTGAAAATAGCTGCTCCCTTATATGCACCTGCCAGCCAGGTTCGATAAAATCGTAGTCCTGAGCGCCCATAAATTAGATGGGGCATATTCGTATAAACTATTTTCGGTAAGTTATTTTTAATGCATATTCTTATTGACTGCAAATGTTGTGTACAGATTAGAACTGTTCCAGCCATCTTCAACCGGGCAGTTATACCACATAATGTTCATTTTACATTACCATCACTTACGATAAAAGGGCGCATGCAACCAGATATATTTAAATAATCTTAGACCACTGTAAGATAAAAAATACAATAACTATATAATATTTATCGGAGAGTTATGATGACGGTCCCAAAAGAATACATCCCGCACGAAGTTGAACCAAAGTGGAAAGCAATGTGGGATATGTCCATGTACCATTTCGACTGGAACGACAGTACAAGACCACAATATATTATCGATACTCCTCCCCCTTATCCCACCGGTAATTTTCACATAGGCAACTCCCTCAACTGGTGCTATATCGACTTTGTCGCACGCTACAAGAGAATGTGCGGTTACAATGTCATGTTCCCTCAGGGATGGGACTGTCATGGACTGCCCACGGAAGTAAAAGTGGAAGAGATTCACGGTATCACAAAGAATGAAGTGCCCAGGGAGCAATTCAGGCAGATGTGCCGCGATCTTACCCTTGGGAACATCGAGAAGATGCGAGCCACCCTGATGAACCTGGGCTTCTCTGTGGACTGGAGCAATGAGTTCGTGACAATGGAGCCTGCATACTATTCCAAGACCCAGCGCTCCTTCAGGAAGATGTATGACATGAAACGTGTCTACCAGTCAGAGCACCCTGTGAACTGGTGCCCCCGATGTGAGACCGCTATTGCCTTCGCTGAAGTGGAATATGATGCAAGGGACACAAAACTCAATTTCCTTAATTTCGACAAGCTCAAGATAGCAACAACAAGGCCCGAGCTGCTTGCAGCATGTGTGGCTGTTGCTATCAATCCTGATGATGAGCGCTACAACGCCAATGTCGGTTCAAATGTAAAAGTCCCTCTGTTCGGCCATGAGGTTCCTGTGATCAGTGATTCTCAGGTGGACCCCTCCTTTGGTACTGGTGTTGTCATGATATGCACGTTCGGTGACAAGCAGGACGTACGCTGGTGGGTGGAGCATCAGCTTCCGTTGCGCAAGGCGATTGATAAGAATGGCCGTATGACTGCTATCGCAGACAAGTATGAAGGACTGAGTATCCCTGAGTGCAAAGCTGCCATTATCGAGGACCTGAGAGCACAGGGTCACCTGTACGAACAGAAGACACTCGACCAAAACGTAGGCATGTGCTGGCGTTGTAATACTCCGATCGAGATTCTCTCTGAAAGGCAGTGGTTCGTAAAAATAGATACTGATGCAGTGGCAAAGGCAGCGGATGAGATTGACTGGCTTCCCGAGTACATGAAGGTCAGGCTTGACAACTGGATAAATACCATGGAATGGGACTGGTGTATCTCACGCCAGAGGCTGTTCGCAACTCCTATACCTGTCTGGTACTGTAAGGAGTGCGGTGAGGTCATGGTTGCAAAGGAGGACTGGATGCCCATAGATCCCACCAGGCAGCAGCCTCCTGAAGCTTGCAGTTGCGGTTGCACAGAATTCGAGCCTGAGGAGGATGTACTGGACACCTGGATGGATTCATCCATTACAGCGCTTCATGTTTCCGGCTGGCTCTCCGGGCACGACCTGAAACTTCCGGCACAGCTGCGGCCGCAGGGTCATGATATCATCCGTACATGGGCTTTCTATACAATACTGAGGTCCATGGCACTCACCGGGAAGAGGCCATGGGATTCCATACTCATCAATGGCATGGTGCTGGGTGAGGATGGACACAAGATGAGTAAATCCCTGGGCAATGTTATCTCACCTGAGGAAGTTATCAAAGATTACAGTGCAGACTCGTTCAGGCAATGGGCGGCTGTGGGTGGTTCCCCTGGTTCGGATGTTATGTTCCGATGGAAGGATGTCGTAGCAGCTTCCAGGTTCTTTACCAAAGTATGGAGCATCTACAGGTTCTCTATGTCCCACCTTGAGGATTACGAATACGCTGAAATGGATATTTCCGAACTTGAAGTTATAGACAGATGGCTTTTGAGCCACCTTAACCGGCTTATCCTATCCGTGACACAGAGCATGGATACATATCAATTCGATGAAGCTTTCAAGGCGATACGCGGCTTCTCATGGGATATACTTGCTGACAACTATCTTGAACTCATCAAGTCCCGTCTTTACGGAGACGATGGTATCGGGAAGCAAGCTGCAAAGTATACCCTGTTTGTCACGGTGGACACACTGACAAGGCTGCTCGCACCTTTTGCTCCTTTCTTCGCGGAAGAGATGTTCTCAAATATTGGCAAGGGGAGCATACATGTCCAGTCATGGCCACAGGCAAGAGAAGACCTTATAGATGCCGATGTCGAGAAATCCGGTGAGTTCATCAAGGATGTTGCAAGTGCTGTCAGGCGATACAAGTCTGAAAAAGGGATGGCATTGAACGCCCGTCTGGAAAAGATCGAGCTATATGGCGTGGATATAGATATCACCGATCTTATAGGTGTGACAAATTCCCCTGTAGAGATTATCGCCGGCAAGCCGGACTTTGAGCATGTGCCTGTGAATATTAAGCCCAACATGGGAAAAATAGGCCCGGTATTCAGAGGAAAGGCAAAGGCGATTATTGATGCCCTGCTTGAAGAGAACCCTAAAAAAGTTGCGGACGATATTTCAAAGGGCAAGATATCTGTATCTATCAACGGAGAGGTCATAGAACTTGAACCGGATTTCGTTGAGATCGAAAAGGAAGTTGTTTCAGCAGGCAGGTCGGTGGATGTTCTCGATGTCAGCGGAATGCCCGTTGTTATCGTGAGGTAACATATGTATGGAGGGATATGGATGCGTTTCTCCACGCAATCTTTAAAAGTCCCCCATGCATAATCAAAATTGGACATGCTTGTCTGTGTTATGGGTGATCAGTTGAAAGTCAGATCCAGGATACAAATAAGGAAATCGGATAAGATCAAATTGCTGAAGGAACTAAAAGATTCTTTCGGCGATGTGGTCGACAGTTTCTCTGAAAAGAAGTTTGAAACAGCCACTGCTGATGACTTGCCTATTGTGATAATCGAAGGCAAATTGCTCCTGTTCAAGATAGGTGATATTTACTTCCCGACCGTAAGGGGAGTACTTGAGCTTGGCCTGATGAAGAACGTAGTCAAGGTAGATGCCGGAGCTATCCGCTTCGTTGTCAACGGAGCTGATGTGATGTGCCCGGGGATAGTTTCCGCAGACCCCGATATCCGGGCTGGTGACCCTGTGATCATTGTGGAGGAAACACACAAAAAGCCACTTGCCATAGGCATTGCCATAATTTCCGGTGCTGAAATGAAGGCAAGTTCAGGCAAGGCGATAAAATCTGTCCATTATGTGGGCGACAAGCTCTGGAATCTTGACATCTGAAAGAAATGGTTAATATATCATGAACTGATGTATAAATGTAAGTATAATTATCGGATAAACCGGAAGTGTCATGTAAGTGCGGAACCAACCTGCTGCTTTGAACTGAACATAATTCCGGTAACAATTTAAGTAGTATCGATATTATTAATATAGCAGCAATGTTATTGAATACATGAGGGCACATTATGGCAAAGATCATGAACAAGTTGTTTGGTGGCACTAGCAAAACCACAACAGTTGAGGATGAATATACGGAACTTGACCTTACAAAGTACGAAGAAGTGCTGGACGAGGAACCTGCAGAGACATACGTAAGGGTAGCTGAACTGACCAACCTTAACGAGTTGACTGCCCTGAAAAAGGAGATATATAGTGGCAATATCGTGATGATAGATATCTCTAACATAAAAGCTGATAAACTCATGCTTGACCGTGCATTAAAGGATCTCAAGGATGTTGTCATCGACGTTCACGGCGATATCGCAGGAATAAAGGATGACCAGGTGCTTGTGACACCTACCGGCATCAAGATCGACAGATCGAAGATCCTTGGTGGAAGGTATTGAGTGAAGAGGCCCCCTGCCATCATTTTGTGACCAGGACCTCCTGTCCTCTGTGTCATGAGGATCTTATCATCAACTGGCAGGGTGATGATATTCCTTATTTTGGGGAGGTCATGCATATTACTTCCCGGTGCGAATGCGGCTTTAGGTTTGCCGATACGCTTATCCTTGCACAGGGTGCACCAATGCGATATGAACTGGAACTGGAAAATCAGGAAGACCTGAACAGCAGGGTCGTACGTTCCACCTCCGGAACTATCCGCATACCTGAACTTGGTATTGATGTGGAACCCGGCTCGATCTCCGAATCTTATGTAACTAACGTGGAAGGTGTCCTTGACAGAATACTGGACGTTGTCATGACTGCAACGAAGTGGCATATCGAGGACCCCGAGAAATATTCCCTGGGGCTTGATATCCAGCAGGCTTTAAGGGATGCGATAGATGGACAAAAGAAACTCACACTTATCATAGAGGACCCTATGGGAAACAGCGCCATCATATCTGAAAGGGCAAAGTCAAGGCAGCTAACCCCTGGAGAGGTAGAACACCTTAAAACGGGAATGATAGTGTTTGATACTTCTACATCAGAGATAGAGATCGATGCATGCGACCAGAATCATACGATTACTGATTAATGCCTACATCCTATCTTTTTTCAGCCACTTCCACTTTCCTTTTGAAATCTCAATTTGTCTCTTTCGACCTTCCCTGGAATTATCCTGCATCTTCCGAAACCTTATATATATTGTAGTCTGATAATAACAATCACATATTTAAAACACTGTGAGGGAATGCATCTTGCCAGAGGAATGCTGTCATAATGTTACCATGCCACTTATAGGAGATGATGCGCCGTCCTTTACGGCCAGGACAACCTTGGGTGTTGTGAATTTCCCGGATGATTACAGGGGGAAATGGGTTGTGTTCTTCAGTCACCCCGGTGATTTCACTCCGGTCTGTACCACAGAGTTCATGCGTTTTGCCTTCATGCAGCAGGAGTTCAGGAAACTTAACACTGAACTGCTTGGCCTTTCTATTGACAGTAACAGTTCCCATATAGCGTGGCTTGAGGCCATCAGGGACAAGATAGAGTATAAAGGCATGAAGGATGTTGATATCATGTTCCCGGTCATCGAAGACCTCAGCATGGAGATTGCACGCAGGTACGGCATGATACATCCCAACGCACGTTACTCCCCGGAAGAGATCCTTGAGAGGTTCGAGCGCTCAGGCGGAAAATTCAGCCTGCAGGAATTCAGCACAGAGACGGTGCGCGCGACCTTTATAATCGACCCTCAGGCAAAGATACGCGCGATGTTACTCTATCCCTTCTCCACCGGCAGGAATATGGATGAAATCAAAAGACTGATTCTTGCTCTTCAGAAATCGGATAGCGAGCAGGTGTATACACCGGAGGGCTGGCATCCTGGTGACGATGTGATAGTCCCGAATCCCACTACCTGGACTGATGCAAAGGATCGGGAAACTGATGAGGACAGTGGTCTGAAGTGCAGCGGATGGTTCCTCTGCATGAGAAAGGACCGCAGAAGATAGCTTTTTTTCAGCAGCGCATATGTTCTTATCTTAATTTTAATCAGAGATTTCATCTTACTGATGATTTCGGGCGTACTCCGGCAGCGACTCCACAGACTACTTGCAGCGGGTCTCAAAGGAAATGCCTATAAGCAATGTACTTATTTAATTATCCAAAATCAAGCGGAAATGAAAGTAGAAATAAGGTGACCATATGGCAGAACAAGAGAAAGAGGCTGCACTTCCTCAAAAAGAGAGTTTTAGTGAATGGTATAACGACCTCCTCCAGAAAGGGGAGATCATGGATGTACGTTACCCGGTTAAAGGGCTTTACGTGTGGTATCCTTTTGGTTTCAACATTCGGAGAAATGTTTACGGCATTATTCGCGAGCTTCTTGATAAAGATCATCAGGAAACGCTTTTTCCTCTGCTGATACCAGAGAACGAGTTCATGAAAGAGGCTGAGCATATCAAGGGGTTCGAAGATGAGGTTTACTGGGTCACTCATGGAGGCACAACCCCCCTGGATGTGAAACTCGCACTTCGTCCAACGAGTGAGACGGCTATCTATCCAATGTACAAGATGTGGATTCGCTCCCATGCTGACCTGCCCCTCAAGCTCTACCAGATAGTAAACACTTTCAGGTATGAAACCAAGCATACACGTCCGCTGATAAGGTTGCGTGAGATTACATCATTCAAGGAAGCACACACAGTACATGCCACGTGGGATGATGCTGCAGCCCAGGTCGATGAAGCTATCCGCATCTACACTGAATTCTATCGCAGGCTTGCTATTCCCGTACTGCCTTCCAAACGGCCTGACTGGGATAAGTTTCCGGGGGCTGACTATACCATAGCTACAGATGCGCTCATGCCCGACGGCAAGACTCTTCAGGTTGGTACAGCGCATCATCTTGGAGCTAACTTTGCAAAGACCTTCGATATCACCTATGAAGATGTGAATGGCGAGCAGGTCTATGCCCATCAGACCTGCTATGGGATCTCCGAGCGTTCTATAGCTGCGCTGATATCCATCCATGGGGACAATAAGGGACTTGTTATTCCTCCAGAGGTCGCTCCGGTACAGGTTGCCATCATCCCAATTATCTTTAAGGAGTCGTCCGATGTCCTCCGGGCATGCGAGACAGTCAGGGACAATCTTGAAAAGGTAGGCATAAGGGTGAAAATGGATGCAAGCGAGAACCGTCCGGGTGCCAAGTACTACAAATGGGAAATGAAAGGAGTCCCTGTAAGGATCGAACTTGGTCCAAGGGATCTCAAGAACAACTCCGCCATGCTTGTGCGCCGTGACACCGGCGAAAAACAGCAGGTTCCTCTTGATAACATTGAAAATGGAGTCCTTTCAGTGTTCAGTGCGATCCAGACCGATCTGTACGAGAAGGCAAAGAAGGAACTGGAAGAGCGCATATTTGATTGCCAGACTCCTGCAGAAGTGAAGGAGAATATCACAAAGGGTATTGCAAAAGTATTCTGGTGTGGCAAGAAAGAGTGCGGCCTGCGGCTTGAAGATGAGATTGGTGCGGGTATCCTGGGCATTCCTACGGGACAGGCTGCGTGCGAGGGTAAATGCATCACCTGCGATGCTGATGCAGACACGCAGGTGTATGTGGCAAGAACATACTGAGATTCAAGAAAATCTGGGAAAATATGATATATACCCTATAAAATACGTTAGGTGATAATTATGGATGCTCTATCGCCCGAGAATGTCAGATTGCCCGAAAGGCCGCTGTTTGTCTGTGTGCTGGGAAACACCGAGACCGCCTACATTGAAGGACTTTCAGCTGCGGGAAAAACTGCAAGGCTGACTGATTATACCCCTGCAGGAGATGCAGAGGTCCTGCACAAGGGTACGATCATCGACATACCGATACTGCCGATGACGCCTCCTTATGACACTCCGACTCCTGCCCTCATAACCAGAGCAGCTCTGACTCTGACAGGTGTGCCTTTAATGATCGTGAACGCCGGTCTGAAGGTATTTCCTGCAAAAGAAGTTCCGCTCGTTGACCTGGGGGGGATGCCGGGCTCTGATATAAGGGGTCCTGTGGCAGTACAGAATATCGAGGAGGTTTTCAGGAACGCATTCAAACTGGGGCAGCAACTTGCTCTAAATCATGATCTTGTGGTGATAGGGGAGAGCATTCCTGGCGGTACGACAACTGCAAACGCCGTGCTGCAGTCCCTCGGGTATGATGGGGATGTGAGCAGCAGTTCCAGCTCCAATCCTCTTACTCTTAAAAGAGAAGTTGTTGCAGCCGCGCTGGCATCATCGGGAATCACATCAGGCTCCCTGCGGGATGAGCCTCTCAGGGCTGTCAGTTGCGTGGGCGATCCCATGATGGTCGCAGTGGCAGGTATTACTGCAGGTCTTGGAAGCACTTCTGTAATACTTGCGGGTGGCACCCAGATGGAATCCATCTATGCAGTGATAAAGCACCTTGGATATCCGATGGCAAGTATCAAAATAGTTACGACCAGTTATGTTGTCAGCGATGATACTGCCAATTTCAGGGAAATTGCAGGCCAACTGGATGCCAGGTTCTATGGTGTGGATCCAGAATTTGGTAAGTCTGTTTCCCAAGGTCTCCGCCAGTATGAGCTTGGTTTTGTGAAGGAGGGCGTAGGTGCAGGCGGAGCCATGTATCTTGCATTGATGTATGGCCATTCCAAAGAAAAGATCCGCTCGGAGATAGAGAATCTATGTGCAGACCTGTGCAGGCTTGGAGACCTTGACAGAATCAAATGTCAGGAGATGTGATTTTTTACTTGTTCCTTAATCGTACCGCTAAATATATCATAGATAAGATTTATTCAGGGGTACGAGTCAGTTTATGGGGCTGTGGCCTAGCCCGGCATGGCGATGGGCTCCAGCGGATAAATGATGAACAACGGGTCTACTGAGGCTTAACCCGACGGGGTTGGCCGGTGAGGAACCGTTGGAGCACTGATGTTGCTCATACCTTAATGCTGTGTAATGCAGCAGTTCGGAGAGACCCGTCGATCGTGAGTTCAAATCTCACCAGCCCCATTTCTCATTTATAGTTTCATTTTTTCTATTTCTTGGTGTGTCTTACTTATTCATGTGCCTAAAATTATATATGCAGAGAGTAATATTGTATATTCGGGATTATAGCAATCTTTTCGCATAATGTGAACTAAAATGATGTGATACCACCATATTTATATTGACATGCATATATTAAACAGGGATGTGCAATAATAATCAGTGTACAGTAAAAATGGAGCATAAGGTGCATGCAGAATAGGGACAAAGTACTCATAGTTGATGATGAGCAGGCAATTGTTGAATTGATGGGGCTTTATCTGAGGTCGGAGTATGATGTGATTAACGCATACAATGGACATGAGGCCCTTGAGCGAATCAAGATCGATAAACCCGACATAGTCCTTTTGGATGTAATGATGCCTGACATGAATGGGTATGAAGTCTGCAGACGTCTGAAGACCTCGGTGGAGACTCAGTTCCTTCCGGTCATAATGGTCACTGCCCTGTCGGGTAAGGATGACAGGATAAAAGGCATTGAAGTGGGTGCTGACGAATTTCTGGGCAAGCCAGTGAACCGGATGGAACTGGTCACTCGCGTCAGATCCCTGCTGCGCATCAAGCACCTGCAGGACAAGATCCTTGCTGAGAGAAATGATGCGATGAACTATCTCGATGCAGCAGGTTTTATTGTAGTTGTTATAGATGCGGAGCTCAGAGTCAATCTCATTAACAGAAAAGGCAATGAGACATTGGGATATGAGGAGTTTGAGCTGATAGGGCAGGATTTTGTGAAAGCCATTGTTCGCAACGATATGATTGCTGATGTCAGGGCCTCTTTAGAGGCTGCTATGACCGGGACATCGGAACTGCCGGATTATTGGGAGATCCCGATAGTGCGTAAGGATGGCAGGCACATCACCGTGCGCTGGTATGATACTGTTCTTAATGGCAATGACGGTGAGATCACAGGCCTGATCTGTTCTGGAGAAGATCTTAGTATATTTGATGAATAACATTTAAAGGAATACGTCATTTATTAAAAATACGGAATGCCCTATTATCTTTTTTCCCTTTCAGCTCTTATATTTTTCTTATTCTCTTCTTTCATGAAGCGTTCCCGCTTATTTTCCAGGAAGAAAGTTTATATCCCATCAAGTGGGTACTAGTCCTGTTTCATTGTCGGGATGTGTCCCGTGGGAATGTGGCTTTTGAAGCTGAACCGTGAAACAAATAAATGAAACAAGGTGAATATATTTGTCCAAATCATTTTACAGCTATATAAGAGATGCATGGAAGGACCCTGACACCACTTACGTCAGTGGGCTCAGATGGGAAAGGCTCCAGGAATGGAGGAAAGAGGGCTCTGTCACAAAGGTGAGACGCCCCACCCGTATCGACCGTGCACGCGCCCTTGGTTACAAGGCGAAGCAGGGCATAGTAGTTGCCCGTGTACAGGTTCGCAGGGGAAGCCTCAGGAGATCCAGGTATGTGCGCGGAAGACGTACCCATAACATGGGTAAGAACAAGATCACTGCCGGAAAGAGCATCCAGAGGATTGCTGAAGAGCGCGCAGGCAGGAAGTTCCCGAACATGGAAGTACTGAACTCCTACTGGGTAGGCGAAGATGGTAAGCTCAAGTGGTACGAAGTCATTCTGGTAGACCCAAATCACCCGGTTATCAAGAGTGACAGCAACCTTAACTGGATATGCAACAACACCCACAAGGGACGTGCCCCGCGCGGCAAGACCAGTGCAGGCCGCAAGGGCCGAGGCATGATGACCCGTGGCAATGGTACCGAGAAGACCAGGCCAAGTATAAGGTCACACCAGAACAGGGGCAAGTGATCCATTATATTGACTTGCGTGCGATAGCGCATTCCACTGAAGATCCTGCCAGGGTCCGCAAGGCCCTGGATTTATTTTTACTGCATTCTTCTGAAGGGGAAGACCACAATACCGATGATATTGTGGAAGTAATTGATGCTGAAGGCCACTATGGTAATAGCATGAAAATCTTCAGTGCGCATATCCCGCGCAAACAGGACCTGAAAGCGTTGGCCGTTTTTATCAGGCAGCACATGTCTCCTGATGATGTCACATTACTGAAGAGCGAGATGCCGGATCGCCTGGATGATAATCAGGTATTCCATCTCAGGCTTGACAAACAGGCAGCTTTTGAGGGAGAAGTAAAACTGACATCTTCATCGGATGCTATAACTGTCAGGGTCAAAATAGAGACTTACCCGAAGAACCGGCAGAAAGCCGGCATGGTCGTGGAGGAGTTGTTTGGCTGATCCTGGATATTATGACCTGAATGTCCGTTGCACTCAGGAAAGTGGCAATACAATTGGAGAGATCATTGCAGTAGCCAGGCGATTAGGATATAGTGGCATAGCCATTACAAACCCCGATAATACAAAACAGATAGTCCCATCTGCAAGCTTTGACGGATTTGAGATTATCAGCGGGGTTGAGATAAGGACTGACAACGCTTCAAAGCTGCATGGTATAGTCAATAAGTACCGGGACAGGGTCGATATCGTAGTGGTATCGGGAGGCAGTGAGAGCATTAACAGGGCTGCTGTGGAAAATCCCGGAGTGGACCTGCTGGTAAATTTCAATATTGCACAGGAAAACGGTTTCAACCAGGTGCTTGCAAAGGCAGCCAGCGAGAACCGCGTAGCTATTTCCTTTGACCTTGGCGACCTCATTCACCTGAGGGGAGGCAGCAGGGTTCAGGCATTGACCAACTGCAGGAAGAATCTGCAGCTTGTAAGGAAATATGATGTTCCTTTCCATTTATCAAGCAATGCACGATCATGGTTCGATCTGCGCGCTCCCCGGGAAATAGCTTCACTTGCCGCATTATTTGGAATGTCTGCGGAAGAGGCAGTGGCCGGACTCACAACAATCCCACATTCTATTGTCATAAGGAATCGTCCTCCTGTGGGATATATAAACGAGGGTGTACAATTGGTTTATAAGGATGCAGATGCCGGAAGCATGAATGAGGAGGACTGTTGATGAAACTGCTACCCCCAACACTGCGTGCAAGGACTCGCTACCTGGCCATAGAGGTAATTTCACAGGATCCTGTAAGAAGGGAAGATGTGATCAGAGAACTGTTCTCATCTGCAGGCTCGCTTCTGGGTGACGTCGGTTCCAGTGAGTGTGCCCTCAGGCTGCTTGCATATGAAGACTCAAAAGGAGTGGTTCGCTGTTCTCATGACCGGACAGGAAATGTACGTGCTGTACTTGCATCCATTACTGAAGTGAAAGGCACAAAAGTCATCATCCATGTTCTCGGAGTATCGGGAACTGTTATGGGGGCAACAAAAAAGTATTTAGCGGGTGTGGATGTATTTAACCCGAAGGAACAGTCACATATAAATGAGTAGAATACATATTTCAAGTAGAAACTAGAAGTTACTGATACTATTTTATGTTAACAGAGGAGATGAGATTAATATGCAAATGACACCACAGATGGGTTACGACCGTGCCATTACTGTTTTTAGTCCGGATGGGCGCCTTTTCCAGGTAGAGTATGCCAGAGAGGCTGTTAAGAGAGGTACGACTGCAGCCGGTGTAAAAGCAAACGACGGGGTAGTGTTGCTTGTTGACAAAAGGATCACAAGCAGGCTTATAGAGGCAGAATCAATTGAGAAGATATTCCAGATTGATAATCATATTGGTGCTGCTACATCAGGCCTGGTTGCAGATGCCCGTGCACTGGTGGACAGGGCAAGGGTCGAGTCCCAGATAAACCGTGTATCCTACGATGAACCAATAGGCGTGGAAGTACTCTCTAAGAAGATATGTGACCACAAGCAGTCTTATACCCAATATGGCGGTGTACGCCCTTACGGTACAGCGCTCCTTATTGCAGGTGTCGACGATTCCAGGCCCCGCCTGTTTGAAACAGACCCGAGTGGAGCTTTGCTTGAGTATAAAGCAACCGCCATAGGTGCTGGTCGAAATACCTTCATGGAGATCTTTGAAGCGGACTACAGAGACGACATGGATATGGATGCAGCTGTTATGCTTGGAATGAAGGCACTTTACAAGTCCACTGAAGGGAAAGTAGATGCTGCAACGCTTGAAGTCGGCCTTGTCACACTCAAGGACAGGCAGTTCCGGAAGCTTTCCGAGGAAGAGGTTGGAACATACGTACAGAGAATCCGTGATGAACTGAAGGACGACTCCAAGGATGATTCCAAGGAAGAAAGCGAGAAGACCGGAGACCAGGGAGAAGGGTCAACCGAGTGATCTGACAAATTCTAAAAAGTGACCGGAGTGAACTAATATGGTATCTCTTGATGAATCTGTAATAGCAAGGCTCAAGAAAGGCAAGCACCAGTTCGAGGTGTTTGTAGATCCTGACACAGCATTTGCATTTAAAAGGGGCGAAAAGATCAATATGGAAGATATAGTCGCTGTTGAATCTGTTTTCTCTGATGCTAATCAAGGGGACCATATATCCGAATCCGATCTTGAGAGTGCTTTTGGCACTACAGATGTAATGGAAGTAGCCAAGCATATAATCCTGCATGGCGAACTTCAGCTTACCAAGGAACAGAGAAAGCACATACTTGAAGAGAAGACCAGGCAGATCATCACTATCATTGCGCAGAATGCAATTAATCCCCAGACGATGACACCTCATCCCCCCAACAGGATAGAGAGGGCTATGGAAGAAGCAAAGGTCCATATCGATCTTTACAAGAGCGTTGAGGAACAGGTCAACATTGTGATGAAAGCGATTCGTCCGATAATACCCATACGGTTCGAAGAGATTAATATTGCAGTGAAGGTCCCCGGAGAATACGCTGCAAAATCCTATGGGGAAATATCCAAATTTGGGATTCTTGTGAAGAATGAATGGCAGGGTGATGGCTCCTGGGTTGCTGTCATAAGGATGCCGGCAGGGATGCAGAATGATTTCTACGGACTGGTAAACCACCTGACAAAAGGGGACGCCGAAACAAAAATTGTATGAGGATATATAATGGAACGTGAAATTGTAATACCTGGCCAGCTTTTGTCAGAGAATAAGGCTGATGCAGGGTCCGGCACTTATGTACGGGATGAGAAGGTATATTCTCTTCTTTATGGTGTAAAAAATGCCAAAAACAGGATATCCGTGATTCCTTTTTCCGGGAAGTACATACCTGCAGCTAAAGATTTTGTCATTGGCACTGTAATTGATGTAACACCTTCGAACTGGATATTCAACATAGGTTCGCCGTATGATGGCCTGTTGCATGCTTCGGAATACCCCCGACGTGTGGACTCTTCCCAGATGGCTGCGATAATGGATGTCGGCGATTCCGCATTGTTGCGTATACAGGACGTGAGTCCTGCCATGAAAGTAGAATTATCAATGCGGGAGAGAGGATTGCGTCCACTCAAAGTGGGGCGTCTGATCGATGTTGTCCCTGTAAAGGTCCCGAGGGTAATAGGGCATGGGGGATCGATGGTTTCCATGCTTAAGAAGGAAACTAATTGTGAGATCTTCGTAGGCCAGAACGGAAGGGTATGGATCAACGGAAAGGACAGGGATATGGACCTTCTCGGTGATGCAATCCGACTGATCATGCAACAGTCTCACATGAGCGGACTGACCGACAGGATATACCAATTCCTGAAGAATGAAAAAGAAAATGAAAATGGCATAGTTTCTGCAGATAACGACACTGTCGCGGCGGATTCTTCGGATGAGGCGAAAGAGGATCCAAGCGAGATCTCCGAGGATACCTACAGGAAAGTAGATGCGCTTCTTGAAGAAACGGATGAATGATCCGGGCAGTCTTCTGTAAAATGTGACCGGCCTATAGCGTGAATATTGGAGAATTAGTATGAGTGATAAACCTGAAAAGTTCATTGATGAGAATGGTTTACGCCTCGATGGCAGGCAGATCAATGAGATAAGGCAAATGAAAATCAAGATCGGCGTGATCTCGAGAGCTGATGGCTCCTGTTATCTTGAATGGGGCAATAATAAAATCCTGGTGGCAGTTTATGGCCCACGGGAACTTCATCCCAGGAGGCTTCAAAAAGCTGACTCCGCCCTTATCAGATATAGGTATAATATGGCAGCTTTCTCGGTTGAGGACCGTATACGTCCGGGTCCCAACAGAAGGAGCATCGAAATTTCAAAGGTGAGCCGCGAGGCTTTCGAGCCCGTAGTAATGACACATTTATATCCTGGTGCGGTAATTGATGTTTTTGCAGAGGTGCTTCAGGCAGATGCGGGCACGAGGACTGCTGCTATTAATGCTGCCTCCATAGCTCTTGCTGATGCAGGCATTCCCATGAAAAGTCTTGTTTCCTCATGTGCTGTCGGTAAAGTAGACGGCCAGCTGGTACTTGACCTGAACAAGGCAGAAGACAATTACGGAGATGCAGACCTTCCTGTAGCAATGACACAGGACGGTGAGATAACCCTGCTACAGATGGACGGGAACCTGACACAGGAAGAATTCAAAAAAGCCCTGGAGATGTGCAAGGAAGGCTGCAGGCAGATAATGGAGATACAGAAGGAAGCTCTCAGGAGTAAGTTTGCAGATGACCAGCTGGCAATCGAGGTCCCTGACGAGATGGTAGAATCCATCGATATAGCGGTCACTCTTGAAGATGTGGTCGAGGAAGAGAGGGAAACCGAAGTAGAAGCTGAGGCCTCCGCAGAGGAAATCACTAAAAGCGATGCAGAAGCAGGTTCAGAGGATGCAGAAATAGAAGACGCAGAGGATGAGTACTCTGTAGAAGACCTGGAAGAAGCAGACGCTGATGAGGAGATTCTGGAAGTGGAGGAAGAGCCTGTTGACCTCATAGATGAGGAAGCGGGAAATGAAGATGAAAAAGTAGCCACCGAAGGAAGTGAGACTCGTGAGCAATGAAGTAATGTCTGTGTTGAAAAAGGACTATATCTACAACCTGATGCTTAAGGGAAAGCGCGTCGATGGCCGTGCATTCGATCAGGTTAGGGATATCACACTGGAGACAAGAGTTATAGATAAGGCGGAAGGCTCTGCCTGGGTGAAGTACGGTGAAACCGAGGTTCTTGTTGGTGTAAAAGTACAGGCTGGCGCGCCATACCCTGACTCTGCCGGAGAGGGAGTTATTATAACCAGTCTGGAGCTGAATCCGCTTGCTTCTCCTGAATTTGAGGCAGGTCCTCCAAAAGAGGGCGCCATTGAGATGGCTCGTGTGACAGACAGAGGTATTCGGGAATCAGGCGCAATTGATTTAAGTAAGTTATGTATTACGAAGGGAGAAGAGGTATGGATTATCTTTATTGATATTCATGTTCTCAATGATGCTGGCAATATCCAGGACGCTTCATCTATCGGTGCAATTGCGGCTCTCATGACTACGACGATCCCTGCTGAGCGTAATGGGAAAGGAGAAGACATGGCGATGCCTATGAGGGATACACCCCTGGCAATCACAGTGGTGAACATAGGTGGCTCCCTGATGGTTGATCCCGGACGGGATGAGGAAACTGTCTGTGACACAAAGATCACTATCGTCTCAAACCAGGATGGTTCAATATCCGGAATGCAAAAAAGCGGTGATGGTGCGTTAACAGAGGAACAGGCACTCAAGGCTGTCGAAATGGCATGTGAAAAGGCAGCCGAGTTGCGAAAAGTTCATCTGTCAAATATCTAATATTCACACTTCAACTGAATTCATATTTAACTCAAGGAGATTAGACTCATGGCAAAAAAATATACCAAGAAAGGGAGAGTGACCAGATCCGCAGGCAGGTTTGGTGTACGATACGGTAGGAAAGATCGTAAACTGGTTGCAGACATTGAAGAAAAGATGCGTATGCCTCATGTATGTGCGAAGTGTGCACGTCCGACTGTAAGCAGGGTTGGCACAGGCATATGGAAATGCGCGAAATGTGACTATACATTTGCCGGTGGTACCTATATCCCACAGACCAGTGTTGGTAAAACAGTTTCACGCCTTGTCAGGAAAGCCACTGAACAGTTAGCTTAAGGTTAACATGGATTACAAATGCACGCGCTGCAAACGAAATGTTGAGATCGACTACGAGTACACAGGCATCCGCTGTCCATACTGCGGGCACAGGATACTTGTAAAAGAGCGACCGACAACTATCAAGCGCATCAAAGCAGAGTAGAAGTAGATGTTAATCACTTCTTCTCGCAAACCTTCCGCCAGTACGCGTACTTTATGTAAGCTTCTGGCGTCTTTTTTTGGCAGCGATTATTTTAACCGTGGCAAGATGAGCATGAGTGAGGTCCTTGACAATTCTCATGGCTCTCCGCTTCTCATAATAGGAGAGTATCATGGGAATCCTGGCAATGTGAGCATATATGATCCGGAAGGATTTTGTGCACTTTCAGCCCACATAACTCTCATACCATCTTCCAGCCCATATACCCGCTCTCGTGATTCAATACCTGTTGTAGTCGGAGAAGGTAGCCTTGCATCAGCTTTATCGGGCATGTTGCTGCTGGAAAATGCAGAGGTGTCCTCCGGTTCTCTGGCGGTTGTTGTTTCAGAGGATAAGATGGATTTCATCGAAAGTGATATCATACTTTTCACCCTGAAAATCAGGAGCTACCGGATATACGAGGGTGATTCTCCCTGAGACTGGTTGCCAGGTCAGCACTTGAAACAACCAATGCTTGTAATATTTACAGGTCTTTGAAACCTGAGCTTGAAACTCCGGTCACAGAGAGGTCCCGTATAGAGTTAAAGGCAGAGGGGTCCTTTCTGTATCTTACCATAAAGGCAGATGACATTGTTTCTATGCGCTCATCACTGAATACCTGGCTGCGCCTGATACAGGTGGCTTACGAAGTGTCTTCATTAAAGGAAGCAGCTTCATATTAACAAGACCTCATCCTCATTAAAAAACGAATTAGTGTGCCTGTTTTTCAAAGGCATCTGTATAGAAACATTAAAATCACTTTAGGTTTATTGGTATGCCAGGTGAAACCAAATGAGTACGCAAATACCCCCACAGATACAGAACCAGCTGGCGCAGTTACAGCAAGTTCAGCAGCAGGCACAGTCTCTTGCAATGCAGAAAGCGCAGATGGAATCCTTGCAGAACGAATCTCAAATGGCGCTTGAAGAGCTTGAGAAACTCTCGGAAGATGCTGTTATTTACAGAACCGTCGGGGAACTCCAGATAAGAACTAACAAGGAAGACACACTTGTCAAACTTAAAGATAAAGTTGAAACTCTCTCCCTGAGGCTTCAGTCTATTTCCCGGCAGGAGGAACGTATCTCTAAGCGTTTTACGCAACTTCAGGAACAACTTGAGCAGGCCATGGGGAACCAGGCACAATAAGCCCTATTCCTTACTGGCGTAACCCGGATCAATCTTATATTGATGATCAGAGGTGTTCATGCAAGTTGAAGAACTGGAGTTTTACAACAGGCTTCTGGATTACCATAATATCCTATATTTATGTCATCGTAATGCCGATCCAGATGCAGTTAGCAGTGCTTTTGCTCTCGCAGAGGCAATAGGCGGGACCATAGGGCTTGTAGATGGCTGCAACAGAGTTGCTTCCCTTTTGATTGACAGACTGAAAATAAAGGTAGTTGAAAAGCCCGACCCGGCAGAATATGATATCACACTTGTGGTGGATACGTCCACAATTTCCCAGCTGAATGACATAAAATTAGGGAAGTACTGCGTTATTGATCATCATGCTACTACTGCACTCATCGAGAATGCCGATTTTTACCTGCACCGCCATGCAACATCCACTGCAGAGATGGTTTTTGGAATCCTTAAGATAATGGGAGCGCCCATCATGCGTAGAACCGCCCTGGGCCTGATGACTGGCATTATTACTGACACGGGCCATTTCAAACATGCGACATCAGAAACTTTCAAAACGGTGTCTGAGATAGTAGCTACAAGCGGAGTGGAATATGCAGAAGTCCTTGAGATGATGGCCACGACCCCACAGGACATATCCATGCGCATAGCTATGCTAAAATGCACCACAAGGACCACCATGGAGCGTGTGGATGACTGGCTCATAGTCAATTCACATGTGAACTCTTTCGGAGGGGCAGCTTCCTCCATGTTCCTTAATATCGGGGCTGACATTGCCCTTATAGGCACATCAAGAGACAATAGTGTAAGGGTCAGTGGAAGAGCCAAGCGTGAGGCAGTGAGTGCCGGTGTCAACCTTGGTAAGATCATGGAAGATATAAGTGTTAATTATACCGGGACAGGCGGCGGCCATGCCGGTGCAGCCGGGATAGATGTTGTGGCGGACATGGATGTCATTGTTGAAGAATGCAAGAGCAGGATACGAAAAGTACTGAAAGGTAAGCCGAATCCTTCCATATGTCCTGCTGTCCTGCAGGAAGACCATGAATAAAAATGAAATGGCGATAGAATGAAAGAGTACTGGAACCCATGGATAGAAAGAATGCCTGTTTCCGAGCTGGAAAAGATACAGGAGAAAAAGTTAATCGATCTGGTAAACTATGTTTACCGGCATTCTGACTTTTACAAAAAGCGTTTTGATGAAGCGGGTGTAAAGCCGGGGGACATAAAATCCCTTGAAGATCTGCAAAAGCTGCCCTTTACATACAAGAGGGACCTGCGGGACACTTACCCTACAGGTATGTTCTGTGTGCCCAACGAGCAGCTTGTACGCTTCCATGTATCCTCCGGGACAACAGGAAAACCTACAGTCGTCGGTTATACCCAGAACGACATTGATGTATGGACCACATCTCTTGCAAGGGCAATGACTTCCATTGGTGTTGGAAGAGGCGATATCGTACAGGTAGGTTATGGATATGGCCTGTTCACAGGCGGTCTCGGAGCCCACTATGGTGCCGAGGAGGTAGGTGCAACTGTGCTTCCTGTAAGTTCAGGCAACACTGAAAGGCAGATAGAACTGATGCAGGACCTGGGTTCAACAGTCATAGCCTGCACTCCATCTTATTTTCTGTTCATGAACGAGGTAGCCAACACAACAGGTATCAGCATAAAGGGGGAGACGCAACTGCGGGTCGGTATCTTCGGCGCGGAGCCATGGACCGAGGAGATGAGGAGGAGGATCGAGGAATTTACAGGTATCAAAGCCTATGATATCTATGGCACCTCGGAGCTCAGCGGTCCTCTCTTCACCGAATGCATGTACCAGGACGGCATACACATATGGGCGGACCAGTTCCTTATCGAGGTCATAGACCCTGTGACAGGCGAGCAGTTATCTGACGGCGAGCGTGGAGAACTTGTCATTACAACACTTGCCAAGGAAGCTCTGCCGCTTATCAGGTACAGGATAGGCGACATTACCGTCATCAACCGGGGAGAGTGCAAGTGTGGAAGGACCCATCCGCGGATAATGCGCGTACTGGGCCGCGTTGACGACATGCTGATCATCAGAGGAATTAATGTCTTCCCAGGGCAGATAGAATCTGTCCTTATGAAAATCCCGCAGGTAGGGGAGCACTTCATGATCGTGGTGGACAGGATCAACGAACTTGATGTCATGAAAGTCCAGATTGAAATGACCGATGAGGCTTTCAGTGACAAGGTCAATGATATTATGGCGCTTGAATCCAAAGTGTCATCCTCTCTGAAGCATGTGCTCAATATCGCTGTAAAAGTGGAGCTTGTTGAGAAAGGCAGCCTTCCACGCTCTATGGGTAAAGCTAAGAGAGTTATCGACAACAGGAACTTATAATGTCTGTTACGACATAATCTTGATTTGTAAGAGATGGTTCAATGGAAGATAAGATCATAAAGCAAATTTCCATGTTCGCTGAGAACAAACCGGGTCGTCTTGCCAATATCGCCAGTAACTTCCGCAAGTCCGGGATTAACATAAGGGCGTTCACAATAGCAGAAGCAGGAGACTTCGGCATTATCAGAATGGTTGTTGACAGGCCAGACGACGCTCATGAAGTGCTGCATAATGCAGGTTTCACGGTATCTGAGACCAATGTCCTGGGAATCGAGATGGAAGATGTTCCCGGGGGCCTTGGAAAGATAGCTGACGTGCTGGGTGAAAGGAACATCAATATCGACTATGCATATGCGTTTGTCACAAAGACCGAAAAGGCATTGCTGATCCTGAGAGTAAATGATATTGAAGGAGCGATCCTTGTCCTGCAGGGAGCTGGCATCAAACTGATAGATATGGCAGATATCCAGCAGATCTGATCTGCGGTGATATCTATGCATTTTTACAGTTAGCGACCACCAATATTTTATATTTCTTACTGTTATTCCCTTCAAATGAATGCCGGTATACCTGTGGGTCCAGTAGACAAACCGAAAAGTAAACTCGGCGGTTCTCACACAACGATCATTGGAGAACGTCAGGGAAAGAAACTTGTGGCTTTGATAAGCCGTCACCCTGAGATCAAGAAAATAATCCCTTCAGTGATAACTGTAAAGGGCAAAGCACCTTCAGGCGGAGTCATTACCGGCAAGGTTCAGCGTCCTGATGAACGGGGGAATCTGAGAATGCTCATCTCCTGTGGTACATCCTTTCAGGAGTTGCGCATCGTCACCACCGTGGGCAACTTGCTGGAAGGTGAGCGGATAATGGGAGAACTGAACGCAATGCTTAAAGACGAATGAGTTTCAGGCTGGTAGCATGTTTATCGGAATAGACCATGGTACAACTGCGATGCGTTTTGCATCGAACGGCACGGAAAATGCTGAAGTGATCAAGCTGGAAGTCCCAAGACAGGACATTGCTGAGATGAGTGAGGAACAGGTGATATCCCTGATGGAGGAAAGTTTCGGTGTGACAGGCAGTGAAATTGAAATGATGGCAGTTACTTATTCCATGGGGGACAGCATAACTTCCATTGAGAACATTCACCATGTGCAGAACCGTGGAGTGAGAAGCATTGAAGGTGCCGGTAAGAGGACCGGAGGAGGCAGCCGTGTGTTCGATGCCATACAGAATTCGGGCATTCCTGCTGTCGTCATACCTGGGATACATGATAAAAGCCGTACTGATCCCCGCCTTAATGTTTTCTCCCACTCCACAAGTCCTGAGAAGATAGGTATAGCATATCATGCTTTCTGCATGGGTTTTGACGATTTTGTACTATCGGACATAAGCTCCAACACCGTCACTCTTGGAGTTGCAAGTGGGAAGGTAATCGGGGCTATAGATGCATGTATCTTCGCTCCGGGACTCATCCACGGCCCTCTTGATGTGCAGGCGCTAAGAGATGTGGACGCCGGCAAGATCAGTGCCAATGAGGCTTTCACTAAAGCAGGCGTGCTCAGGCATACTCCCTTCTCAGACAGGCATGAACTGTTAAAAGCAGCTCTTAGCGGTGACCCTGAAGCACTCCTGGCACTGGATACCATAGCTCTTTTCGCAGCCATGGAAATATCCTGTATGCAGATCCTGTTGAAAGACTATGGTGTGGTTGGCAAAGTAGTCCTGGAAGGCTCTGTTGGAGAGGTTCCCCGTGTAGTTGAAAAGATTAACGATCACCTGGGAACAAAATGCCATGTGCTTGACAGGTGGAGCGCTGCTATCGGATGTGCTGAGATAGCGCGCGACATTGCTGCCGGCTCTGACAACATACTGGGCATACCTGTAAATTTATGAACAACTCCACGTTATGCCTATTGGATATTTGCAACTTCAAACCTTAACACTTCTCCTGACATTAAAGCTCAGAATCTCAAGCACTTACATTTAACGTAGATCACGGAAACACCTCTGGCCTGCAGTTTGCCTGCAATCATCCGTTCCAGTTCCTTTTCAACTGCTGTTTCCTTTATGCTACAGACACCTGCATCAATATCGAATACTGCCATATCCGGAACCAGCGCACGGACCGCTTCCTTAATATCCGGTGTTGGCTGCCCACCTGTCATAGCTGCGATATCGTTCTGCAGCACAATGATAAGCACATCTGAACCATGATCCACTGCATTTATGAGTCCCACAATACCCGAGTGAGCGAGCCCAAAATCACCTATGACCGCAATTCCCTTTTCAGGAAAACCGCAGGCTGTGGAGATAGCTCCTCCCAGTGAGAATCCGGTGTCAACAGCTCCAAGAGGCTCGGGTGCCGTGCGTATGGAGCATCCCATATCCCCTGCGATCATAACATCAAGCCTGCGTAGTGTCCGGTAAAGGGGCATGTAGGGACAATCGCTGCATATCGGCTTTGATCCCCTTTCTGCTATTGTCTGGATGGATGTGTATTCAGTTACATGTGGCCTATCAAGATTCGCCAGGGCAAACCCAATATTTTCCCGGTCCAGGAGCCCGTACGGAAGATGGCCTGTTTCTTTTCCGGAGATATTACCAAGTATTCTGATATGGGATTCTATAAAGGGCTCGCTCTCCTCCGCAACAAGGAGGCTCTCGTGCTTTTTCACAAAATTTGCCACCAGCATGTAGGGAAAAGGCGACACTATGCCAAGTGCAAGATGGGAAACCTCCGCCCACCTAGTGTTTTCAGACAGGAGTTCATCTACGATCGCAGATGGTATGCCGGAAGATATGATTCCTATAGACCCCCTTATAGATACTCGGCTCAGGGAACTATTTTCCGCCTCCCTGTTTAGGAGTGGATAGGACTTCTGGTGGAATCGCTGGTGTTTACCGTGCATTGTGAGTTTCCACATGGACGGGTCAAAGAGCTTCAATTGAGTGTCGCAAGAGCGGGCTATTCTCCGGATACTGCCTTCACTTTTCTCAAGCCTGTCCGTGACCCTGACTATTACAGGTGTGCTTGTTTCCTCTGATATCTCAAAGGCCCGGATGAGGCATTTATAAGCGCTTTCCGGGCCGGAGGGGTCAAAGACTGCAACCTCGGCTATTTTTCCATACCATCTGGAGTCCTGCTCATTCTGGGACCCTATGGCTGCAGGGTCATCACCGGCAAGGATGACCACGCCGGCACCGATTGTATGCGTGACCGAGGTTATCAGGGGGTCTGCCAGGAGATTCATCCCGACGTGCTTGACAAGCACGAGTGACCTGCAACCAGAGACCGATGCTCCCAACGCAGTTTCCATCGCAGATTTCTCGCTGGTGAACCAGTGGAACTCATATGCTCCCTTGCTTTTTTCCCGGATGAACTTCCCGGCGACTGCCGTAATCGGAAAGCCGGCAACTGCAGTAATTCGTTTTACACTGCTGTCAACTGATGCAAGATACAGTGCATCAAGTCCCGTAGTATGAATATTATCATTCATGTTCTATCTGTTCAAGCTTTGCATCAGGGCGTACGGACTCATCAGGCCGCGCAAACCATGAAAGTGCAGCCAGCGCACCGATAATGCCGTTGCCGTCTATCCAGACCTCAACATCATGTTCCTTTGCATACTGAAGAGCGTATCCCCTGTTAAGCTCGCCAGAGCGACATTTCATACTATACTCCTGAACCCCTGTAGCATCGAAGTCTGAAAGCACAACCATGCCTGTATCTTTCGAGACGCTGTATTTGATGAGTGCTGCTCTGATGCTCTGCAGCAGTTCCTCCTTTGCAACTTCATTGACGCAGGCGAATTCCAGTACTGTGGAGACACAGTTCTGTGTCCTGGCAGCCACCGGGAAGAGTTGCACAAGGGAATGTGATAGGTATATAGATTCCAGACAATCCAATTCTTTTGCGATATTATGGGTCAGGGTCCACGTGGCTCCCTTTTCCTTGGTGTCAGTGTCATCAATACCGATGAGGACCCTCTCTCTTCTGGGAACCACAATGGTACCCTTTGCCGCACGTCCTCCGCCGGATTCGGTGCACTCGTAGCGCAGAACTCCCTCGGCAAGGGCCCTGCACTTGGTCGCACCGACCCCGCCGCCGCCAAGTCCTGCATATGTTATAGATACTTCGCCGCCGTTAACAAGTACTGACTCGATGCCTGCCGCAAACCGGGACGGTCTGAGCTCAAGATTTGATGTGCCTGTCCTCACAAGGTACCGGATCATGTTCCCGATAGATCTTGTCTTCAGGATAAGGGGTGAATGTGAATAATGGAACTTCGACCAGGCGGCACCACCGTAGCAGTTAGTATGCTCAATGATCTCCGCATATTCATTGTTTTTATCGCATACGGCATATATTCCTTTATAGGGAATGGTGTATGGATCTTTAAGTTCTATCTCTTTCATCTGACTGCTTAATTGCCGGACTGTACTTTAAATCTTTTGTTGGTTGCCCGGAGGCTGGTCGACAGTCTGTGCCAAAAAGTAATTTCTTACTCCAATGCAACAAAGATTGACACTTCATAAGAGTTCTATGTAGCAGCGTTTGATTAGCCGAACATCGTTTTCTGTATTGCTTCAAAAAGATTCTTTTTTTATATTGATGACACTAATTTATTGTTCTAATGATTTTTACTCAATCTTTTTGATTGTTCACTGGGTTGTAGCCTGAATGCTTATCACTGTGTATTTCAATAATAGAACAGATGACTTTTCAAGCAGACCTAAAAGTTATTACAATCTTGGCACTACTCACAGGTTTTTCCATAATTGTACCCCCTCTGATCGATAGTCCGATCCGCATGATACTTGCCATTCCAATGGTGCTTTTCATTCCGGGTTATGCACTTGTAGCAGCCCTGTTTCCAGGGAAGGGTGATCTGGATGGCATAGAGCGTATTGCACTCAGTTTTGGCCTGAGCATTGCTGTGGTTCCTCTTATCGGGTTGTTGTTGAACTATACTCCCTGGGGAATAAAACTGCTACCTGTACTTGTATCACTTACTGTCTTTACACTGGCAATGGTACTGATTGCCATCCATAGAAGGAGGGCCTTGGGAGGGAACGCCTTTACAGTTCCTTTCAGACAAATGTATACATCGTTTAAGCATGAAATGCTCACAGTACAGGATACCCGGTTTGACAGAATGCTGAATGTTATTTTGGCATCATTGATTTTGATATTGGTGCTGACTCTTGCCTATGTGGTGATTACTCCCACGCAGGGAGAGAACTTCACTGAATTTTACATACTCGGATCCGAGGGTATGGCAGAGGATTATAATACGAAACTGGAAGCCGGGGAAAGTGTTGATGTCATAATTGGTATTGTTAATCACGAATCTACAGTGACGAACTATTCTCTTCAGGTATACCTTGACGATAAGCCAGAGGATATCCCCGGCACTTTTCAGCATATCTCTCTTAATCCTAACGAAACATGGGAACGGCCATTATCACTCGTACCTGATGATACAGGCAATGACATGAAATTACAGTACCTGCTTTATAAAGAGGACAATATGACAGATCCATATGGAGATCTGCGCCTATGGATCACTGTCACGGAGGTAGAGGGTGCCATCTGAAGGAAATCTAGAACATCAGCTTCGATCTGTTTTATCTGTTGGCGACAACCGGATTATAATCCTTCCTCTTATGATAGTGATAGCGGCTGAAATGCTTATCTATTCCGGACATGTGCAGGCAGGAATTATATTCCATATTCTGACATTACTTCTGCTGATAGCCACTATTATGCGTATTCCGGAATCACATGTTTCCAGGTCCTTACAGGTACTTTTACTGCTCCCGATATTAAGGCTTCTGAACCTATCCATGCCTGTATTTTCAGAGATAACGCTTGACATGTTCATTTCCATATACATACCAATGCTGCTGCCTGCATACCTGGTTCTCAGACATCAGGGTGTGAATCTCTCCGACATTAGAGTGCCCTTAAAAAAGCTTCCTGGTTACCTGCTCCTGTCTGGCATTGTGGGGGCTATGATTGCATGGGGAGAGTTCCAGATAATAAGGCCTGAAAGCCTTATACCGGATACTTCCTTCATCAGCCTGTTAAGGTTATCTTTGATAATGATATTTGTTGTAGGGTTTGTGGAAGAACTTATTTTCCGGTTCCTGTTACAGAGCCGTATGGAGCTTTCCTTCGGAAAACTCAAAGGATTGGTCATAGTAAGTATTGTATTTGGGTTTATGCACTCAGGGTATGGTACCTTTTATGAGGTTCTGTATGTAGTCTGTGTGGGAATTATTCTGGGCTATATGTTCCAAAAGACCGGGAGTCTATCTCTGGTCAGCCTGACGCATGGATTTGTCAATATCTTCCTATTTGGTATTATTCCCCTTCTCCCATATTTTTATGTTTGAGGTGTATTGGTATTGGTTATTTTAATTGTACAAGTATACTGACAAGATTCGATATTTGTCAGGAAAGTAGGACAGGATTATCTAAGGTGTGATAGTTTAAAAACAACAATCGCAACAAAAACTATAACTAGTGGCATAATGGCCATTTTAAGGGTGCAATCAAGTGACTTGCTCCATTTTGGAGATACTGATAGTACTTCTCTTACAGATAATAGCACAATAAGTACAATAACAGCCAAAACCCCATATTCCGGAAGACCAACAGGTGTAGTTATTAACAGAACTCCTGTAGATATACTACTTGTCGTAGTAGTTGATGCTACTATACTTGTAAGCATGACCTCCCCGTTCGTATTTACGTGTTCATCCTATTAAGCCATTGCTGACTAATACATCTTGATTATAATATAAATCATAAAAATCCAACAAATCTCTTTCATGCTCATCGCTTGAAGAAGCAATTGAAAATAGGTTAGGTTTTTAGGTAAGATTAATATAAGGATGCATAAAAACCGGTTTTTGAATGCAGCTACTTTCTTCGCAGATATAGTTCACTACTTTCTATAAAAGTGCAGACATTATTACTTGTCTGACTTGTACCTGAACTCAAAACCAAGATGGCTCAATGCAAACAATGCTATCATTATTACAAAAAAGATAGACAAGACAAATGCATAGGATGCCAGCTCGTAATAAAGAAAATAGGTCCTGGCGACTTCCGAATCCAGATATGAGAATATACTGACCGGCCGGTAGAATGGATAAAAATAGTCTATTTCATATCTTGCGAGATCATCCAGCAATAGGTGCGAAATGAATGCAGATCCTGCAAATAATCCCATGTATGCTGCCTTGCTAAAATTCCTGTACGCCACATATCCAACAAATATTCCAAACAGGATTGCAGAAGAACTGAACAGCAGGGAATGTGTCGAAACGGGGCCAATGGTACAATGTTGCATAGAACCGCCTGTTAAGATACCGTATGCAGCCATGATATCTGGCAACAGCGCACCGCTGCCTCCTACAAACAGCAGCAATAGGATATGCATGTAATTCTTACGCGAAAGTTCTTTGCGGGAAAAAGCTCCAAGGACTGCATAAATCATAACCGCACTGATGCAAAGTACAAAGAACATAGTATGTGCAATCGGGTATGGCATGCTAATAGATAAGTGCTTGAAGCTATAAACCATTTTTTATATTATCCATTGGGGAAATATATATTAATATGAAAGTATTGAGAATGTATTATCCACTCACCTGGCCAGATGCCACCGCCATAAAGAGATCTTGTAGACTATATAGGTCAAGGGATCAGCGAATAACGGGTTTATATTAACGTCAGTATCATGTGATCCAACATTATTGTAGTTCCCATTTTCATTGTTCCAGACAATGTTGCTTTCCAGGATGAAATTATAATTTTCGCCAAAACGGTTATTGATTCCATAACCATCATTGCTTTGGATAGGAGAATTGACAGTATTTATAATGATATTATTCCTTACAAATGTTGTATAGGCAGCATCTTGGGTATTGGGAAATCTCTGGGCATATGCTATTCCATCTCCCATACTGGCATCAATTATATTATTCTCAATAATAGTATTGTTCCATCCATCTAACCAGATACCTCCACCATAGGGATGCCCGGTTCTATAATTTGTACCTGACCCATAGATAATGTTGTTATGGATATGTACGTCTCTTGCACTTGTGACTGGCAGATTGTTAGCACCTCTGGCTGTGGCTAATACAATACCCATTTCGCGAGTGTCATATATTGCATTATACGCAATTGTAATATTATATGCATCAGCAGCAGAGTCCTGTTTTAATAAGTATATCCCAGAAAGTCCATAAAGTGCAGTGCTATCTGTCCATATAGTGTTGTTTGTGACCATCATATTTGTAGAATCATCAAGCCTGATCCCACAATCATGCGCAACAAGGGGGAGTGTGTTGCCATCAACAACATCATAATTTCCATGCTTTATAAAAATGTCATCGTGACCGGTGTCATAGATCAAGTTATTTAAAACCTTGTGATGACTTATCCCATTGTTTAATCTAATGCCATCTCCGGGTATTTCTTTGATTACCATGTCTCTGACCGTAATATACTCTGAATAATAAAACTGGATCGCGGGGAAGGAATCAATAGCTTTCATTTCGGATATTGTATTTTGGTTATGTTTATTGCCATCTAATGTAAACCCGCTAATTGTGATGTTTGAACCCTTATTGAAATTTCCAGTAATCACTGTTGTTCCTGTAATCATTGATTTGAACACATCAGAACGTGTAACACTCCAATCCTCAATCAATTCCACAACTGCATCCGGATCACCTGTCAGTGTCATATCATCCGGAATTTCAATACTATCGTCTATAGTGTAAGTTCCTGATTTCAGGTATACTGTGTCGAAATTATTGTTTTTTGCATATTGCAATGCTTCATTGATCTCAACCTGGTCAGCTGTCCCGTCACAGTTGAAGTTACCACTGCCATCTGTGGCCACAGTTATACTTGGCACAGACGAAGATATAGAATGCGCTGAAGCGGAGACAATAACAGTTTGTTCCATAGAAGTATCTGTAAGGGTGTTGTGCACCGCCATATGATCTGACAACAGTGCACCGGTACCTCCTGCAAACAGCAGCAGCAGAATATGTAAATAATTCTTCTGTGAAAATCCTGTGCGAAGGAAGGCTATAAGGACTGCATAAATTACAGCCGTACTAATGCAAAGTACAAAGAACATATGTTCAATCGAGTATGGCATGTTAATAGATAAGAATTTGAAGATATAAACCATTTATTATATTATCTTCGGGGAGTATATATATTAACAAAAAGACAATAAAAAAAGTGGCGCACTATATGCGCCTTAGTTTACAATTTCGCCGAAGTGGTTTACCACAATAGAAACATCCTGGAGGTCCACAATCCCGTCCTGGTTGACGTCCCATCGTGGAAGAGATGTTGTGGATACCGGACCACTATTCTGACATATCAGATCGATGTCCTGAATATCTACAACCCCGTCCTCGTTTACATCCCATATCGGGTGAACGTCGGTTACCGAAACGGCGTGGGAACTGGTAACAGTGTTCACACTGTCGCTCACAGTGACCTCAATGACATGTGACCCTGCGGATGCATAGTCAAGGTACCATTCATAGCTTGTGGAAGTGCTTACCTCTGTACCATCTATTGTAATAGAGTAGCTGAGTTCGTCACCTTCAGCGTCGACAGCTTCCACGTTGATATTGACAGTGCTTCCCTCTTCGAATACTGCAGCATCTACAGGCTCGAAGAGAGTGATTATTGGTGCACGGCTGGCAGGTTCTGTGTTGTCAGACACTGTGCTGTCAATGTTCAGTTGTGGCCTCTGGTCCTGGCCATCCCAGTCAGAGCTGTAGAAGGCTATGTAATTATTGTTCTCATCCCGTGCTTTCAGGAAAAAGCCGGTATTTTCGTATTCTCCACTTACATAGTCCTGAACAAGTTCTGTGATATCAAACTCATAATGTCTGTTATCAGGCATATCACCGGCTTTGAAGGTTATTGATGCATAAGGTTCATCGCCCTGAGCTACACCGTTCTTGTCGAACCAGTCTCCACCCGGATTGTCCCATGGAGTATTTGCGTCTTTGTTATTCCAGCTTACATACGCCGGGTTCCAGTCGGCCGGCCTGTATATCTCTACTATCGTATCACTGCCTCTTGCTGTGTTTGAAGGATAGTACCAGTCCAGGGAAAGTGTTGCATTGGTAATCGTATCAGTTGCGTTATATTCGCTCAGGTCGAACCACATAACATCCCTGTAACTGCCTACACCACCAAGATTTCCGATGTCAACAAAACTGCTTTCTCCAAGATTAGCATTTGGAGAAGCTTCTCGTAGTCTGTTGTCGTATACCAATCGATCCTCGGGAACTATAATTGGCTCATCCGAAGGGCTCCGGGATGCTTCAGCGGTATTGCCATATCGTCCGATATTGATCCTGTTACCGTTTGGTGCAGGTTCCTGACTGTAATCGGACTTCGGACTTCCCGCATCTATTGCTGGACTAGTTACTGTGTCAAATACCCAGCTATTGCCAGTCCACCGGCCTGCAGCACTTTTCAGGCTGTAATCCTGGTTTGAGGGATCTGCGAAGAGTGGGTCTACATTGATATCAGTACCATGTGAACCAACATTCCCATAGTTCCCTTTGACATTGTTCCAGACAAGATTGTTTTCCAGGACGAACTTATAGTTACTGCCAAGGCGGTTGTTAATACCATAGCCATCATTGGTCAGGACAGGAGAATCAACAGTGTTTGTGACAATGTTATTCCTCACAATTGTTGTATAGGTAGCACTTTGGGTATTGGCGAACCTCTGCCCATATGCTATTCCATCTCCCATACTGCCGTCAACCACATTATTTTCGATGATGACATTGCTCCATCCGTCAAGCCATATTCCTCCGCCATAGGGATATCCGGTCCTGTAATTGGTACCTGCACCATGGATAGTGTTGTGATGTATATGTACGTCTCTTGCACTTGTGGCTGGCAGATTGTTAGCACCTGCGCCTATTGCTAATACAATACCCATTTCGCGAGTGTCATATATTGTATTATATGCAATTGTTATATTGTACATATCACGAGTTGGAAGGTTATGCTTAAGCAGGTATATGCCGGAGCATCCGTAAAGCGCATTTTTATCTGTCCACATGGTATTGTTTGTAACCATCGTGTTTGTAGCATCATCAAGCCTGATCCCACAATCGTGCGCAACACGGGTAAGTGTGTTACCATCGATGACATCATAATTCCCATATTTTATGAAAATATCATCATGACCGGTATCATGGATCGTGTTGTTCAGGATCTGATGGTGGCTTTTTCCACCGTTGAGTCTGATACCGTCTCCAGCTATATTCCTGATCATCATATCTTTGATGGTGATATATTCCGAATTATAGAACTGGATCGCCGGGAAGGAATCTACTTCCTTCATTGCTGTTATTACATCTTGATTGTACTTGTTACCGTCTAATGTGAATCCACTAATTGTAATTTCTGAACTGGCTATAGTTGCTCCTGTGATCATTGGTGTGAACATATCAGAACGTGTAACGTCCCAGTTCGCAATGAGTTTCACAGTTGCATCCGAATCGCCTGTCAGTGTCATACCATCCGGAATCTTAATACTATCGTCTATAGTGTAAGTTCCTGATTTCAGGTATACTGCACCGAAATTATTGTTCTTTGCATATACTAATGCCTTATTAATTTCAATTTGGTCAGCTGTCCCGTCACAGTTGAAGTTACCACTGCCATCTGTGGCCACAGTTATACTTGGCACAGATGAAGAAGAACCTTGGGCAGCAGGAATGCTAATACAGATTAGCAGACATAACCCTATCATTACGTTTTTTTTTAGTACGTTTTTATTCATAAAACCACCTTATAGATGACTATTTAGTACTTTTTGTAGTCATCAGGATTTGCTTATAGAATTCATTATATATATAATGTAGTATATACTGTCTAATATTTATGGCACATATGGGAATATTATGTTCATAATATCGACTTTTTGAGACAAGAACATATTAATATATTCTCAGTAAGTCAGTTTCTTATAAAAATATGATATGCAATCATGTATTGATACGTTATAATTAAGTTCAAGCAGTAACTATGCATGTTTCTTGAACCGGTGATATTTGAATCAGGAAGGCTTTGTCCAGCAGAGAAATGGATGAACGGGCGTTTCCCTTCTTTCGTGAAAATGGAGAGATCAGGGCGGAATACATTAGGATATATAAAAGACGATTCAACTGAAATAATATGCACAACCCGGCATTCATGCCAGGGTTGTTTCTGATCAGGATTGTTCAAGCCAGAGCTGTAGAAGGCTATGTACTTGTTGCTCTCATTTAGGGTGACATCAAGCTACCGAAACGTTATGGGAACTGGTGACAGTGTTCACACCGTCGCTCACAGTAACCTCAATGACATGTGACCCTGCGGATGCATAGTCAAGGTACCATTCGTAGCTTGTGGAAGTGCTTACCTCTGTGCCATCTATTGTAATAGAGTAGCTGAGTTCGTCGCCTTCAGCATCGACCGCTCCCACGCTGATATTGACAGTGCTTCCCTCTTCTAATACTGCAGCTTCTACAGGCTCGAAGATAGTGATTATTGGAGCTCGGTTATCGTCCACTAAAGATGGTTTATCCGAAGCACTTTTGGATGCTTCAGTAGCGTTACTGTATTGGTCAACGTTAATGCTGTCACCGTTTGGTTCAGATCCATTAATGGAATCTGATGCCGGATTTCCGTCTTCAGTGAGTGGATTTGTCATCGAACTCATTAAGCGGAAATCATGGTTTGAGGGATCTACGAAGAGTGGGTCTTCGTTAATGTCAGTATCAGATGATTGAACATTATTGTAGTTCCCATTTATATTGTTCCAGATAACGTTGTTTTCCAGGACGAACTTATAGTTACTGCCAAGGCGGTTGTTGATGCCAAAACCGTCATTGTTCAGGACAGGTGAATCAACAGTGTTTGTGATGATGTTATTCCTCACAATTGTTGTATAGGTAGCACTTTGAGTATTGGCGAATCTCTGCCCATATGCTATTCCATCTCCCATACTTCCATCTATCACATTATTTTCGATGATGACATTGCTCCATCCGTCAAGCCATATTCCTCCACCATAGGGATATCCGGTCCTGTAATTTGTACCTGCACCATGAATGGTATTGTTGTATATATGTACGTCTCTTGCATATGTAGTTGGCAGATTATTAGCATCTTTGGCTATGGCCAGTACAATGCCCATCTCGCGTGTGTCGTATATTGTATTATATGCGATTGTGATGTTGTATGACTCGAGCTGATTGGCATGCTTAAGCAGGTATATGCCGGAGCATCCGTAAAGCGCATTTTTGTCTGTCTGGATGGAGTTGTTTGTAACCATCGTGTTTGCGCAATTATCAAGCCTTATACCACAGTCAGCAGCGACGCGGGATAGTGTATTACCATCGATGGTAACATGATTCTCGGATTTTAGGAAAATGTCATCATGACCGGTATCATGGATCGTATTATTCAGGATCTTGTGGTGTCCTTTTCCACCATGGATCTTGACACCGTCTCCTGCTATATCCCGAATTACCATGTCCTTTACCGTAATGCGCTCAGAACTGAAGAATTGGATTGCGGGGAAGGAATCGACTTCTTTCATGGCTATGATGGCGTTCTGATCATATCTGTTGCCGTTTATCGTGAATCCGCTTATCGTAATGTCTGAACTGGCTGTAGTTGCTCCTGTGATCATCGGTGTCAACATATCAGAACGGGTAACACGCCATCCTTTGACCAGTTCCACAGTCGCATCCGAATCGCCTGTCAGTGTCATACCATCCGGGACTCTAATACTATCGTCTATAGTATAAGTTCCTGATTTAATGTATACTGTGTCGAAATTATTGTTTTTTGCATATTGTAATGCTTCATTAATTTCAACCTGGTCAGCTATTCCATCGCAATTGTAGTCGCCACTGCCATCTATGGCTACATAAATGACCGGTACTGATGAAATGGTGTTGTCTTTGGAAACGCTTACTGTGTTGTTATTCTCTTCACCGGCGGTGGTGTCGGCCGCTGAAGCAATTGCTGTTCCCAGACTTAAGCCAAGGAGCAGACATATCATTAAAAAGCTGGGGATTTTTCTTCTATAAACCATTTTAGGCCTCTCACTATATGTAATAGCCGTTTTTCGGTTATCTGGGTCAAGCTGTCAAAAACAAGTCTATGGGTCAAACTTGTCCTTTGAAGAAAAACACGTATGACACCTGGGGAGGGTGTCCGTTATTTCGTCAATGGATCAAGTGGGGTAACTACATTTTGTGACGAGCTCCTCGATAATATACGTTGATGTATATATATCATTGCAGGTCCAAAAAAGACTTTAAGTTACTCAAAAGTCATTTTAAAGCTATTTTAAGACTCTTTTAAACAAGAAGTAATTAGTTAAACAAGAAGTAATTAGTTGCAATAAATTGAAACTCACTTTTCAAAAAAGAAGATATGCTTTTTTAGGACATAAGTTAAAAAAGATGGGCTTTCAAATTCAGTTTCTTATCTGTTGTGATAATATATCCATAGTAGATAGCAATAAGGAGAACAGAAACAGCTACAATAACAAACTGGTTTACTTCAAGTAATTTCAAAATAATAAGGATAGTTCCTGCAGGGATAAAATATAGCAGATTAGAAGTAACAATCTGTGCCACTCTGGACATTTTCACCCCTGCGAAATACATCATCTTTAGGCACAAATATCCATATACCATAATACCTGATGCTGCAAAAAGAATCAATGCTAATCTTGCACTGCCCAAATAGCCTCCTATTGCAAGAGATAATATCCGGGTTGCAAAGTTAAAAGCATTGAATTTGAGACCAAATTGTTGTTTCTCCAATACCACATAGATCGAACTTAGTGGAGAGGAAATGAACCATACAAATGCCCAAATGCTCAGGATCTGCGCATATACTCCTGCTTCGGTCCAAGTTTGTCCAAAGACTACACTGAAAATATCGCTCCCAACAATTGTAACAGTAAGTATGGGAAACATCCCGACTACCACAAGAGCTCTGAATACATTTTCAACAAGTAAGTTCAAGTTGTTTTCGTAATTGGCAATCGAAGCTCTTTGGAAGAACACTTGTGAAATAGATTTACCGACAAAGTTCATAGGCATTTGAAGCAGACGAAATCCTAACGAATAAAATCCTACAATAGCAGGAGAGAAAAAAAATGCAAGTAAAAATGCTGGAAGTTGCCAGGAAATAGCGTTCAGAAGAGCAGACCAGCTATCAATGAGGGGAAATTTCCGATGTCTTTTAAGACCAATAAGCATTTTCCTTGGATGAATGTATGTTCTAAACAGTTTTTTATCGTCTTTCCATATCTGTCCTCCAAGGACGCTTGTAGAGATAAACGTTCCAACAAAACTCCCAGCGATCAAACCAATCTCTGTTGTATATCCGCTGACTCCAGCACCTATCTGGGTTCCAGTTGACGAGAGTGAACTGGAAACCTGAGCAAAAGATAGTCTCTTAAAATTTTTTGTTCTGGAGTTCCAGTAATTCAGAGCAAGGAAAACCCCACTAATAAGGATAAATGGCGGTATTAACCACACATAATTTTCAAGCTGAGGAGAGTTGAGAGCTACAACCAGGGGAGCCTTGAATATGTATATTAATGGAATCGTTACTATTGATGTCATTATAACGATGGCAATACTCAAAGCAAGAAGATTTATAGCATCATCATCTGACTCCGGCAGCATTATTGAAAGTTCATATCGAAGACAGGCAATAACCCCTATAATTCCGGTAACGGAAATGAATAGGGCCCACACTCCAAAATCTTCTGGCCCGTAGAGCCTTGTAAGTATAGGAGCCGCTAATAGGCTGACTATTTGAGCAAAAGTTGTTCCACCAACAAGTGTTAAAACATCAGATGCGAAGCTTTTATGCTTTTTTTGATTGGTAGAAGTATCGTTTGTTTTTTCCTCCTCATGATTCATTTATTTGTACCTTTATTCAAAATTCGCTGTTAAACCTATAGTTATATAAATAGTATTTATAAAAATCAGTCATAGCTTGCTGTATAATTCTAATAGTTTTTTTTCTTCATTTTCCCAATTTAAATTATTCTTTGCAATTTCAGTATTTTGTTTCATTTCTTCATACTCCTCCCTGTTGCTGAAAAATTTCACGATGCATTTAGCAAAATCCTCGGGATTTTCACTATCCGCTAGCAAACCAATCTTGTATTTTAATACATTCTCTTTTAGAAATGGGTAATCTGGAACCAGTACTGGAATATTGGAATGGATATATTCAAAGAATTTGTTTGGTGCCATGTAATAATGACTTAAATTATATTTCTCTGGATAAATTACACCCAGATGTGCAATTTTTGTGTATGAAAGCAATTCTTCGTGAGGAATCCTTCCTGTGAAATGGATTTTTTGACCTAGTGATAATTGTTTAGACAGATCAATCAATTCATCAAGGAGAGGTCCATCACCTATTATAAGTAAATTATAGTCATCGCTCAGATAAGCAACAGATTTGATCAAATTTCTTAAGCCCAGACCTTCCCTTATTATTCCCTGGAAAACAATAACATTTTTTCCATCATACTTTGACTCCAGTTCGGTATTTGTATTACATTCGTTAGAATTACGCAGGGAGGGACAATTCATGATTACAGACGGAACATTTTTAAGATCATAACGTTGCTGTAATTCTTGAGCTATAAAATCATTGACAGTAATTATTAGATCAACTTTCTTTATAAGGAAACGTTCCAGGTAGTAATAGATATTTTTATAGTTATTTTTACTATTGAAGTCTCTTATAAACAGTTCATGGGAGTCATATACTACTTTTGATCTATTCCATTTTGAAGCAATATAGCATTCTAACAAAGTACTCATATCGTGAGCATGATAAACATCTGCATTTTCTTTAATTGAATGAGATATAAACTTTGGAGAATGCTCTAGTTTTCCCATGAACGAGTTCTCCTTCATTTTTTTATTAATTCTTTTTATAGAAAAACCATCTTTCTGTTGGAATTTCGGTGTTTCATCTTTAGATATTGCCCAGATCACTACCTCATGTCCACCTTTGGAGAGAGAAGTAGCTTCTTTTAATACTCTTGCATCAGTTGTACAAGGATTTGTAACCAGCATACAGATTTTCACCATATTACTCCCTTCAAATAAAATGTATAATAAACGTTCCAAATTGGAAAAGACTTTTAATAATATACCTCTACATGAGAATTTGAGTAAAGTTTATTTCTTTTTTCAAACTCTGAGCTCATCCGATTCCATTCCGGACTATCTGATCTCATATCCACCATTCCTCCGTCCCCTACTCTTAAACCTGACTCAAGGAAAGCTTTGTTACGCCAGACTATGTATCCGTTGGTTCTCTGAATATTGCGTACGCTAAGAGAAGTCCGAAAACTTTCATTATAATAGGGAAGCCCTAAAGTTTCAGTCTGACTAAAATTTTGGAATGGTATATATCTTCTAGTAAAATAATCTGAATATAATTGGGAACCATATGGGATGTAATCGAAGACATAGTTGAAAGAAGCCACTTCCGCGGAATCAAAATATCTTCTTTCAGAATCGATGCTATAACTCGGTTCCGGAGATGTGGATATTATTGAAGAGACCACAAGTATTGATAGGAGTAAAAGTGAAATGGTGTAAAAGTAGCTTTTATTTATTTTTTTAAATTGAAAAAGCTCCATTAAGTAAATTAAACCTAAGGCCATCATAAAAGCTATAAAGGGACTCACTAACAAGATGAATCTATCAAATCTAAAGAATGTCATTGTATTCCAAAAAAGTTGCAAAGGAGTAGGAATATACAGTGGTAGTATCAACAACGAAATCAGAGCAAATACTTGCAGGTAACTTTTTTTATGTACATACCATGTCCCTCCGATTCCTACCAATGCCAAAAAAGTAACTGCAGAATAACCGATATTGTTGAAAATAAAATACCATTGATTACCTGCCTGGATAGTTGGTTTCATTGACAAAGATTCATAATTTGTAGAATCAAAGTACAGTGCCGTTAATGATTGAGTAAAGGCATAGCTTACATAAAGCCAATAAGCAATGAAGCTAACTATTAGAAGTAACACGTATGTTTGACTTATATAGCTACTTTTGTCTTGCATTATCTTACCTAGTACTATTTCAACAAATAGAATTAGGAAAAAGATGACAATTATTTGTGGTATTGACACTTGATGAACTAATATGATGAACATCCCAAATAAAAGCCCTAATGTTTTTAAAAGAGGTGATTTTTTACTATTTCTATTGTATATTAAATATAAGATTATAACAAAACCAATAAATGCCATAGTTCGTGTCACCATATACATCCCGGAATAAACAGTAACACTAAATGTTGAAAAAAGCAAAGACGATAATAGTGATACTCTCTTATCATTAGAGATATTAAGCATTACTAAATATACAAAAAATATAGAAGTTGCAAAGACAGGCGCTGTTATTAAAAAATAAGAGATCTGGATATTGGAACCAAGTAAATATGAAACCTCAGATATAAAAATATGAAATAATGGAAAATCCGCATAAGCGCTACTCAAATCTATAGGAATAGTGTGACCTGACAAAAAAGTTACCTCTGAAAGGAACATATGTGGCAATATATCAGTTCCACCAAAGTATAATGAATATTTTAAAGTGACACTATACGTTAAATTTAATAGTAGAAAGAATATTTCAAATAAAATTATATGGGGACTATTTGATCGAGTGAATATTTGAATGAAAACAATGAAATATAATATTAATATAATAGTTAAATACTGTAAAGGTCGAGTAGTTGACATGAGCAGGATGATGAGACTCGCCAAGTAAAGAATACAAAATAATTTTATACACTTCTTTTCGCTTAAGTTGACCAAACTAGAATTATGCTCTTTTCTTTCATTTGAGTTTTTATAGATATAAGATAAAGTAACTGCAGCAAATATTCCTGGAACTGCTATTATTGAACCTCTTATAAGTAAGTCAAATCTATTGAGAATAACTGCTCCAAAAACACCACTTAATATAGCAAAAACAATTAGAAACGGCAAAATTAAAGCTAAATTAATGGTAATATTATCTTTGAGTGGTTTTTTAACTTTAATGATCATTGTCTACCTCATTAAGCTAAATATTCTTTTATCACTGCTCATAATCAAACCACGATGGCCCTTAAATCAGAGAACACCATACTATAGATTTTCAAGGAAATTTATAAAAATAACATTTTAATTCCTAATGTTATTTGCATGGAGGAGATGTATAAATATATTGAACCTGCGCAGCTATATTCTCCCACTGGTATTGTTGGACATGATTCAAAATTTTCTTCTCGTCCCACTTTTTCTCCAAAGCAATGCCTATCTTCTCTGCCAGATCCTGCGAGTTACCCGGTTCAACAAGTAGCCCGTAATCATCAGAAATTATAATTTCTTCACTACCACCATTGCGAGTGGCAACAACAGGTTTCCCACATCCCATTGCTTCGATCTGGACAATACCAAAACTTTCTCCATCTAAAAAGCTTGGAAATATCAATAATTCTGCAGAATTCAGATATAATGGTAAATCATCCCATTTAGCTCTTCCAGTGAGAATTACAGAACCTTCAAGAGAATGCTCTTCTATCAAACTCTCTAATTCGTTGTAGCTAGGACCATTTCCTACAATATAGCACAGCAGATTGTCCAGCTGGAACTTTTGTTTGAGTATGCTTACAGCCTCGATCAGATTCTTATGTCCTTTATGTGGCAACAAATTACCAATACTTACAATGACAATCGATTCAGAAGGAATTTGAAGCTTCTTTTTTGACTCCTCTTTCAAAAGGGGCCTGAACAAATTGTCATCATAGCCATTAGGTATGACCTTTATTTTCGATGCACAGTTATCGGCAACATAGTCCAGCAATAATCGTTTGTTTCTTTCTGAAACAGTAACAAAAGTATCACAATTTTGAATTACAAAACTGATAATTCCATGATATCTTTTATAGAAATCGATCCATGAAAAATGGAATGTGACAACAGAATGTTTTTTTAACATTTTAGCTGCTGCGATTCCGCTGATTGAAGATATGAAACTGAAAATACCACCCGAGGTCTGAATGTGAATTATATCGTATTCACTTCTTTTCCTATACGATTCAATAACCAATCCTAATGTTCTGTAATATGTTTTTCTGAAAGCACCTACTTCAGAAGGCTCCAATTCTTTTTCCGAATCTCCCAGAAAACTGTATGGAATTACAGTTGAGCCTGTTCTTAATAGTGAATTCGTCAAGTTAATGGTATGTGCTGAAACACCGCCTGCTTTTGCAATCGGTCCACACATCAGTACCCTTGTCATTTTACCATCTCTGCTCTTTCCAGATAAGTGGATAAAGCTAACATCATCCAACCCTGACACCACCTCATATGAGGAATTTTGTTTGTGAAAAACCGATGTTTGTAATAGTAGAAATAACCGGAATCATCCTGCATGTTTGAAATAGTCCATCTGGCAATTTTTCCTGCAAAATCTAAGTATTCGGGTTCGTAAAGACTAAATTTGCTGAAAGTAATTATGCCCTGGGCCTGACTATGTGCATCATTCGGATAAAATCGAGGATAACGGAAATGACATCTGCCATCGTCAAGGAATTGTTTGTTTCGGTAAAAGTCTATGCCCTTTTGGATCGATTCGAGTACAGTTGCTTTTTCATCCGTAGCAGCAAACGGTAAATACTCGATCAATCCATCCAATATGAACCCTTGGTGAAAATCTGTTTGTATCCTCTCTTTTCCATTATGATATTTACTGTATACCCAGGAACCATCTGATCGTTGTGTTTTTATTAAGAGATCACAAAGATTGCGGGCTATCTCTTTCATTTCTTTATCGTTCTCAAACAAATACATCAATTTAGATATAGCTTCTAATCCTAAAGCAGAAGCATTTATCACCATTTTGTCGTTATCCAATGGACTGTACATTAAATAGAAAAGGCCATCTTCTGTTTCTTTTAAAAGATAATTTCGTATGAACTGATAAGCACTTTCGCTCATTTCTTTCAAATCATCTCTTTGAACCACGAAATAACTGTCAACCAGTGATTTAATGACATTGGATGTTGTAATTACATCGGGTACTCTGGGGGACAATATGTTTTTGTCAGCACTTGTGTAATTAAAATAGTGAGACCAGCAATCATAACCATATTCAGATTTGACTGACTCTTTTTTAAAAATCTCTATAGCGTTTAATATATCGGCCTTATATTTATCATCCTTTGTAATATTATACATTTTAGAGAATGATTGATTAAATAGGCCCATACCTTTCATATCGACTCCTTTATTTATCTTAAGGAGAGATCTGAAATTTAGTGGAGAATATTTGTTAAATTGGGTTGCTATTATTTGAAGTGGTTTTTGGTCCATACAGATTTTCTGGACTAATTCACTATTCAATGCATCATAAATGTCCCAACCACAATAACTCTCATTTTTTGTCCAATCGTAAAGGGATTTTTCTGATTCCCATACAAAGTTATTACTATCTCCAATACCCACGCTCTCAAACCCCAACGTAAATAGTAGATTTAATCAATAAATATCTTGTCATCAACATTTCAATTAGTCTTAATTTTGTTCCATTGCATTGAAATGTCTCTGACCTTTAATGTGACCAAAGTAAGTAATATTTACTATACGCTTTCAAAACATTCGTATAGTATCTTCTCCATTCTATCCCATGAATATTCTTCTTCGTATCTTTGTCTGGAGCTAATGATCATCTTTCTGGTTTCTTCCGGGTTTTTAAAACACCAAAGTATTCTTTCTGCCAGCTCGTCTGCATTTCCGGGCTCATAAAATAGTATCTCTTTCTCAGAAAAAGTCAAAGCCATTCCTTTTAACCTTGATGCGATTATTGGTTTTTCATGAATGGTATATTCAAATAATTTATTTGGGACCCCTCTTTCGTTGACCTTTGTCTTTAAGAAGGGAATTACGCAAACATCTGCAATAGAAATGTATTTTGAAAGTGTATTTAAATCTACCCACCCGGTAAATTTGACGAAGTCATTAAGGTCTTTCTCAACAACAATATCTTTTAAGTATTGTAGGGAGGGACCATCGCCAACAACTAAAAAGCAAATAGGTATAGTGTCTTTTAACAGCTCTACGGCATCTATAACAGTTTGAATACCTCTTCTTTTCCAGATGGTTCCTTCAAATAAGACAATAAATCTATTCTCAAGCCCATAATCTTCTTTCACTGCAGTTTCTATAGTGTAGTGTTTTAAGTTTGGTATATTCATTACAACAAATATCTTATCAGGATCAACGTTATTTCGAGCTGAAATGATTTCTTTATCATATGAATTCGTAGCTATGATAGCATCGGAAAAGTGAACTGCTACTTTTTCAATAATCTTTGATACCTGCACTAAAATCCCACTTCCCTTGAACTGTAAGTTACTTTCCACAGCCTCAGGAAGCATATCATGCAAATCCAGAATTATCCGGGAACCATAGATCAGTTTGAATGGAATAGCTATTAAAATTAAATAATCCGGAGGATTATGTACATGAAAAAAAGAATATTTTTGTGAGTTATTTAAGAGAGAAATTCTATAAAATGCTTTTATACCAAATAATATATGATTTGTGAAAACTGTTAGAAAATTATCTGTTTGCAATTCCTCTGTTACCCTGATTATGTTTATATCGTTTATTCTCTCTGTGCCCTGATGATCTTTATATTTTAAGGATACAAAGTCCACATCATATCCATTATTATGCAGCGATCGGGATATTTTCATCCTGTTAATATCCCTCGGTAAAGATCTATATGCAACCATACATACATTGTCGTTTTTTTTTCTGTGTGAATTATCACTGTGCGTCATTTATCCTCTAAAACAGGTGGAATATTCAGAATTTTTAATATAAATGCTTGAAAAGTATTTCGCTAACTGGTTTATACATTTTAATCGGCATTTCTCTAAAAACCTGTCTTCCCAATTTATACTTTAAGTTATCACGATTCATAATTGATGAAGTAGGGATATTTGGATAGTAACTATAGCATATTTCAGTCTCAACAGCTCCCCATCTTTCTTTGAAAGCAATCAATCCTTTATTGTCATATGATGAACGCCCAAAATTGTAGTATTTATAGTTATTTACACATGCATCTTCGATACTTTTCCAAACAATTAAATTATTAGGGCGCAGATCAAGATAACCGGGATTGCAAGCGGCATATCCGAAAGTAACAGTATCTTTAAAATACTGAAAAACCCCTCCTGCAATAATCTCATTGTTATATTTTACAACATAAAGAATAACATATTCATCCATCAACTCAAACAAATTTTCAAAAAATTTCCATGGATGACATGGGACGCCAATCTTTTTTTTAGTAATGCAATTTAACTCGCAAAATTCTTTCAGATCTTCCAGGCTTTTAGTAGAATAAACAGAGAGGCCATTCTTGATTGGTTTTTTAGTTGAACTTCTAGTACCCCTACTTATTTTTTGCCAGACTTCATTAGGATCTGAGGATAATTCAACGGTATGTGCACAAAATGAATTTTGAAACTGGAATTTATCATGATTTACTTTATCTCTGATCTCAAACCGATCAGCATTTAATTTATGATATAGATTTATCCCCTCGTCTAACAAATCCTTTTTTGCAGACTCTGAACCAATACAACTGCTATTGTAGGAGAATGGGACTGTGCAAAGTTCATTGCCTCTTAATTTGCTTCTAACATAGAATGAAGCTAACAACCCTATAATATTCTCACTTTCATCTTTTGCAAATAGATATTTGGATTTATATCCAAAGGTTTTTTCCAAAAATGTTTTCCATTCGGGAGTGTGGTAAATAGTCGCATCATCACATGTGTATAGAAATTTTTCCCATGCTTCTTCTGTAACATTCTCTATTATTTCTATCATGATCTTGTCATCCTCAAAAACTCCTTCCCTAAATTGAAAACCATGTCTTTAGAATAAAATAACAGCCATTCAAAACCATTTGAGGACCATCTTTCCGGATGAGTTAAAATGTAAAAATTGTTAGTTTTGCCGCCTTCAATTAATTGAATAAGATCATTAGTCGAATTAATACGAATATTTTCTTTTTTATTAGGAATAAAATCTCTTATACAATGATCAAAATTCCAGTTTCGTCCAGTATCACATAAATAATTTACAGAATCGCCAATAGACAAATAAGCTTCTCCGAGAATTCCAAAATCCCTGTAATCATATTTTTTCCATAGATCACGATTATCATATTTTGACAACGGTTGCCCATGCATACATACAGTTTTTACATCACATAGATCTTTAAACCTTTTCAAATTAGACTCAAAAAGCTTTATTGCTTCTTCATAATTACCCTTACACTCATTTAGAACCTCATAGTGGTATCCGATCTCATGCCCCATTTTTTTGACTTTGTTTATAATTTCCGGACAAAATAGTTTATCGTTAATTGCCCTAAAATAATAAGTTGCTTTTATGTTATAATCCTGCTCAATTCTTGCAGTTTCCAGTGCTTTTGAGGGGTTTCTGTCAATATCATGACGCATCATCATATACTTTTCAGGTAATATGTCCGCTGTCATATATTCAGCCAGAGTAATTGGGAGGTAGTTATTTTCCTCTAATGAAAAGCAGAGCTGCTCGAACTTATCCATTGTAAAATCAAAATCATGGTCTTTAATCACAAGAACACTTCCCTTCAAATGAGTCATATGATCTCAACAATTCGTTCTCCATTTTCTCCCATGAATATTCTTCTTCGTATCTTCGTTTGGCATCACTGATCATCTTCCTGGTTTCTTCCGGGTTATTAAAACACCAAAGTATCTTTTCTGCCAGATCATCTGCATTTCCGGGCTCATAAAATAGTATCTCTTTCTCAGAAAAAGTCAAAGCCATTCCTTTTAACCTTGATGCGATTATTGGTTTTTCATGAATGGTATATTCAAATAATTTATTTGGGACCCCTCTTTCGTTGACCTTTGTCTTTAAGAAGGGGATTACACAAACATCTGCCATAGAAATGTATTTTGAAAGTGTGTTTAAGTCTACCCACCCGGTAAATTCGACGAGATCATTGAGATCTTTCTCAGCCACAATATCTTTTAAGTTCTCTACAAATGGACCATCGCCGACAATTATCAGGTAAATGGGTATCTTATTTTTTAATTGATTAACAGAATCTATTATAGTTTGAATGCCCCTTCTTTTCCAGACGGTTCCCTGAAATAGGACAATGAATTTATTCTCAAGACCGTAATCTTTTTTCACCGCATTTTCTATAGTATACTGTTTTAAGTTTGGTGTGTTCATCACAACAAATATCTTATCAGGGTCAACTTTATTTCGAGATGCAATGATTTCTTTGTCATACGAATTAGTTGCTATGATCGCGTCTGAAAAAGAAATAGAGATTCTCTCTATCATCTCTGATAACTTAACTAATATGCTACTTCCTTTAAAACGTAAGTTACTTTCCACAGCTTCTGGAAACATATCATGTAAATCCAAAATTATTCTGGACCCATAGATCAGTTTAAATGGAATAGCTATTACTATAAGAAAATCAGGAGGCGTATGAATATGAAAATAGGAATATCTTTTCGTTCGGTTTAGATCAAGGACCTTGAAAAAGGATCGTGTAATAAATGATATATAATTATACAGTAGTTTAGAATAATCCTTCCTCTGATGATCGCCGTTTATCCGGATAACATTTACATCATATATTTTTTCTTCCGATTGTTGATTTTCATCTAATATGCAAATGAAGTCAACATCACATTCCTTTTCGCATAAAGATTGGGCTATCTTTAATCTATTCATAAATTTAGGTATGGAACGATATGCAATCATACACACATTGGTTTTTTCAATTTGTGTTCTTTGGATTGGTGGAATCATTTTACAACCTTAATCCCAATTCAATGACTTCGTCTTTATTTTTATGATTTTATGATAAAAATATGAATTTCACTGATCATGAACAAATATTCTTTTCAATACCTTCCATCTGCAACAATATATTTGCAGAGTATGTACCATCCGTACTATTATCTCTAAAACAATGTATATAGAATTATAGGAAACACTAAAAATAAAAAACACAGACCGTTTTATGGTTTTCCAATCAAGCTATACTCTTATTATAATTGAGCTCCAATCCTGTTTGCTTCGACAGGACGTTTTTTGAATCTACGATATTTGGATTTTTCATCATATGATACAAATCATCAGGGTTCATTTCCCGAAACTCCGAATGATCCGTCAGCACAACAATACAATCACTTCCCTTAACAGCCTCTTCCAGGCTCAAAATAGGATACTCGAACTCCTTAACAAATGGATCATAGATCCTGATAGTAAACCCTTCCTTCTCTGCCAGTTTGATGAATTTCAGCGCAGGAGTTGCTCTTGTATCTGCAATATCTCCCTTATAGGCCACCCCAAAGACAGTGATCACAGGGTTCTCTATACCGTTGACAAGATCTTTAACTTTCTTTAAAACATGGATAGGCATGGAGTCGTTGATATTGCGGGCTAAAGTTATCAGACTACTATCGCTTGTGTTTTCAGTAAGGAACCAGGGGTCAATAGCTATACAATGTCCACCTACTCCAGGGCCAGGTTTGTGGATGTTTACCCTGGGATGCTTGTTTGCTATCTCTATAGCTTCCCATATGTTGATGTCGTAGTCCTCGGCGAGCATTGAAAGCTCATTAGCAAGAGCGATGTTCACATCACGGTAGGTGTTCTCCATGAGCTTGATCATCTCTGCTGTGGTGCTGGTTGTGAGATAGAGGTTGCCTTTAACAAAACTGGAGTACAGATCACGGGTGAGTTCGGTGGCCTTCTCATCAAGGCCGCCGATAACCCTGTCGTTGTTGACCATCTCATGCAGAGTATTACCGGGGATAGCACGCTCTGGGCAGTGGGATATGTAGAAGTCCTGTGATGCTTTCAGGCCGGATCGTTCCAGTATTCTTCTGACCCTTTTCTCGCAGGTCTTGGGCGGGATGGTGGACTCAATGATAACAATGTTACCTTTCTCCAAATGGGGGATTATCATCTCGCAGGCGGAAACCACGTATTTCAGATCAGCCATACGGAGCTCTGCATCAAAAGGGGTGGGAACAGCTACAAGAAAAACGTCAGCTTTCTCTACTTTTGTGCTTGCTCTGAAGCTTTCCTTTTTGCATGCCCCATCTAAGAGTTCCTGAAAACCTTTCTCTTCAAAAGGCATCTTGCAGTCTTTAAGGGTATTTACAACTCTTTCGTTGATGTCCACTCCAACAACATCCATTCCATTGTTTGCAAACAGGAGTGCAGTAGGAAGGCCAATGTAGCCCAATCCCAGAACACATAATTTTATCATGGTAGCACCTATCGTCTTTATATTTGTAGATTTGTCAACCAAGGATCTTGTCAATTATCAATTCGGCTGCGTTTCCCCTGCCATAGGGATTATTCCAGCTTGTTGCAGAGTCTGTCATTTCCTTTGCAAGTTGTGTTATATTGCTGTTCACTCCGGCTATGACATTAGCTCCCACATCAACTGTTTCAGGCCTCTCAGTATTGTCCCTTAAAGTGATGCAAGGCACACCAAGGATGCATCCTTCTTCCTGCAATCCTCCGCTATCAGTGAGTATCAGCTTTGCATCACCTTCAAGCTGCAGGAAATCCAGATATCCGATTGGTTCGATCAATTTTGTACCATCTGGAATCTTCAGGTCAAATTCCCGTATCTTCTTTACAGTTCGCGGATGGGCAGGGAAAATAATTGGCAGGCTGAACGCCTGATATATTTGTTCAAAGCCAGTAAGTATACTTGAAAGACGTTCTTTTTTATCCGTGTTCTCTGCCCTGTGAACAGTTGTCAGGAAATATTCGTCTTTTTTCATATTTAGTTCAGACAGAGTATGTCTGGTTTCTTTTGATATCTCCAGATTCTGATAAATGGCATCAACAACAGTGTTGCCTGTAACGAAGATCTTTTCTTCGGGGATACCTTCGGCAAGAAGATACTTTTTTGAATGCTCAGTGGGCGCAAACAGATAATCTGAAATATGATCCGCAACGATTCTGTTGATCTCTTCAGGCATGCTTCGGTCAAAGCTTCTCAGGCCAGCTTCCACATGACCTATCATGACATGCAGTTTGGAGGCGGCTAACGCACCGGCAAGGACAGTATTGGTATCGCCCTGGACAAATACTACATCAGGAGTATCCTGTATTAGTATTTTCTCGATGCCTGATATCATCTTTGCAGTCTGTTCACCATGTAAACCTGAACCAACATCAAGATTGTACTTCGGCACAGGCAGTTTCAGGTCATTAAAAAATACTTTGTCCATCTCGAAGGAATAGTGCTGGCCTGTATGCAATATATAGTAGTCAATACCCCGATTCTCACATTCTCTGATAAGCGGGCTCATTTTAATGATCTCGGGACGGGTTCCAAGGATGATTGCAATCTTCATCTTCTTTCCCCCTTTTTAAAATATATTCCTTCAGTACCCCTTATGCTTTCCTTCAACCACTCGTTTTTCCTCCCAATTCTCTTTATGTTATCAATTATCAGTATCATCTTAGGAACAAACCCCTTTTATTCCTTTGACCCCCAGTATAATTTAACTTAACACCAGTAAGATCCACTCTTCACTTATCGATCCTCAATGCCCCCTTAAGAACACCCCACTTCGACCCTTTCATAACACCTAATATAATATAATATTTATAATTTTGAAACTGGCTTCTTGTCAAATTGAAATACCGCTTCAGCAGGATTACCCCGTGCGATGCAATTTGAAGGAATATCTTTACTTACAACTGATCCCGCTGTGACTATTGAATTCTCCCCAATAGTGACTCCTGGTAATATCACAACACCTACAGCAATCCAAGCTCCTCTTTTAATTGTCACCGGCGATGTCTTTGTAAACATCTTCGATATCCTAGGATGCGTTTCACTAAAATATAAGGGAGGAGAAGTATGGACCAATATTAAGTTCCTTCCACTGAGAGCCACATCGTCTTCTATCTTTATCATATGCGGATATACAGGGTCGATATAAACTTCAAAACCAATGAACACGTTTTTCCCAATATCAACCCCTCTGATCTTTTGGCATCGTGCTCTCATGTTTGGGGCCATCGGCAGGTATAATGCAAACATTTGGATAAAGCGGCCTAATATCGCTTTAACCAATGAGCCAAAGTCTTCTTCTTCCAATTTAGCTGTTCCCATTCCAACTCTGATCTTTCGATAAAAATAATTACCAAAACTCATAGTACTCCATAAATAGGGCATTATAGTGCATTATCTGACAGTCATCTACCCGTTAATATTCCTGAAGAATTAACTCCAAAGGCCGGAAGTAGACTCTCATGAATAAATGGCCGGTAGTAAGCACTTTCTTTACACTTTACAGAATCAGAGTAGACTGGATGAGGGCCCTGAATAATTTTCCAGAGTTTCCTCCAGGCAATCGATAATATGATCCCTATAATATTAAATCCCCCCAACTGCAGCTATCATAGGAAAAGAGAATAGCATTACTCACAGCGAGATTGTCACCTCTCTTTCCCTTAATAATTGTTTATGATGATAAGCGCGGCTTAATAAGCTCTCATTGCTCATCACTGAGTTCTCTGAACTCCATCATTCTCCCATACGTTAATTGTAAGAAGTAGTATTTATAGTTTGAAAATGGATTTATCAGACTGGAGTAAATAACTGACATTTAACTTACATTTAACTGATATTACGATGTTTTTTTGATTTAAACATTCCTGCTTATATAGAGGTTACCCTAAAAGGAAATAAGGGAATCAGTATGGAACCTAAAACATTAAACATATCATCCACTGTCTCTCTTGAGGACATACCTCATTTATGGGAACAGAATGATACTCTTATCCTTGTTATAAACATTAATGATTATGGCACACTGAGCTATGATCATCTCGACAACATCGAGAAGGAACATCTGGAAAACTTACAAACCGGATATTTCAGAAAAAGATATAATATCTCCCGAATGGTTTTGAAATGCATCCTATGTGTTCTGCTTGAGAAGCAATCCACTTTCGATGTATCCATCTACAAAGACAAATATGGTCGGCTCCATGTGCCTGACCATGATGAATTTAACATCTGTATTTCATATACAGGAGATGTATTCTTTCTGGCTATCTCAAAGATCAAGGTTGGTATTGATGCAGAAAAATGGAAACACACATCTCTTAGAAATGTTTCAAAGTATATGCAGATAAAAAAATTATGTGCTGATGGATGCGCAACCGACCTTATGTGTTTGACATCATGGACCCTGAAAGAAGCGTATTGCAAATTTTCTAATCAGAGCATTTTTTCTTATCTCAATAAAGCACCAGATATTGATAATATATGCCATTCCAGCTATTTTATAAACAACAAATACATACTTACCGTTGTTACAGGTTCAGTACGGTACAAAATCAATATAAGTTTTTTTGAAAAATATTCTCACAGCAAGATTATATTTGAATAATAGTCTGTGACGTGGTCAGCTTAAAAATTGGCAGAAGGCACATATTCGGTATGTGGTAATTACTATATACTTAGATCATCACAGTCGGATGCCTAATAATTCTTATATATCATAAACCACATTGTTTATTTCGGGAGCGAATCAGTCTGTGTTATCTACCAGTTGGCATGAGACACTAATTATTGAACTGATTCTCAAAAAGGGGATGTGGATAGCAAATGGAAAAGATAAGGGACGATATAATTGACTTTTTGAAAGGCCAGTCTTTCATGGATAGTAACACTCAGTTCGCTGACAACGAATCTCTTACTAAGGCCGGAATAATAGACTCTATTGGCTTGCTAGAACTTCTGGATCACATAAGCGAGAGCTATTCAATAGAAATCCCGGAAGATATGTTAACTCCGGATAATTTAGATTCACTGCAAGGGATTACCAATCTTATCCTCAAACTGAAATACGAGAGATCATGAGAATTGATTCTTTTGTAGCAAAAAATGCAAACGAAAACCCTCATCAGATTGCTTTGGAAGAAGGGGAAAAAACAATTTCCTACAGCTGCCTTGATAACGATATAGATAGAATCGCTTCCTCAATGGCGGAATTTGGGAATTGCAGATTTGCAGTACTGGCGGAATCGGGCATACAGTATATTAAGATGCTCATGGCAGTTTATCGATCAGATAATACTGCAATACCCCTGCCAATAGAACTGGCGACTTTCAATATGGAGCGAATTCTTGATACTGCCCGCATCAATAACATAATTGTAACGGAAGCGCAGTATTCAAGATTTGGCGAGGCTTTTTTCAAGCGTTTTGAAACAGTTATAGTTGTTTCGGATGATGACTCTGTAAACACTTTGTGTAAAAGGGTCATAGAGGAATATAACAATCCGAATCTTCGATTGGTGCTGTACACTTCCGGCACAACCGGCACACCAAAAGGTGTCATGTTGAGTGACAGGAACCTAATCGCAAACGCAGCGTCCATAATCGAGATACTTGGAATAACACCTGCTGATAAGGCTGCACTGGTCATATCGCCTCATCATGCTTTCGGTAATTCCATTATCAATTCTCACCTTATGGCCGGAGGATGTATAAGTATAGTTTCCATGAATTTCATGGGCTTGATCTTCAGTATGATGAGATCAGGGATATCCATGTTCTATGGGGTTCCCAGTACTTACCGTCTGCTCCTCCGATATCCGGAAAAGTTCAAAGATGCTTTCAGGAACGTAAGACTTGCTGCGACTGCAGGTGGGGCCATTGATGATATCATTGTGAAGAATTTAAAGGATTCAAATCCTGATATCAGGGTGATGCCAATGTATGGTCAGACCGAGGCCACAGCCCGGCTTGCCTACCTGCCTTCAGAGGATGTGGAAGAATTTGTTGATACTATAGGAAAAGCTATTCCCGGTGTTATCCTGGACGTGTTCGATGCAAATAACTGCTCTGCTGAACCAAACATTACAGGTGAACTGGTTGCCAGGGGCGACAATATCATGCTGGGTTATCTGGATGACGAGATTGCCACTGAGAGAAAGATCATCAATGGCTGGATGTACACTGGAGACCTTGCAAAGAAGTTACCCAATGGCTATTTCAAATTATTGGGACGTAAGGACGATCTTATAAAAATAGGTGATCATCGTGTTAATCCAAGAGAGCTTGAAAAATATATAGAGAGCAACAATGATGTTTCCGGGGTTTTTGTTGTCCCTGTTTCCCATGAGCTTCTGGGAAATGCGATCAGTCTAATGGTGATACCTAACCACGACATGGATGCCACTTGCATTTCCTCTTTCTGCCGGAAGAATCTGCCTGGTTACCTGCATCCTTTAGAGGTACTTTTTATCGACCATCTTCCGCTAAGCGAGAACGGGAAAATATCCAATCGATCTATTATTGAGGGTTACCACAATGTCAAGAACAGTATGTAAAAAATGCATTCTGGACTCGGATATTCCAGGAATAACTATTGATGAAGATAGCGGGTTATGCCATTTCTGTGAGATATATAAGCCATTTTCTCCGGGAGAAAAGGAAGAGTATATAGTTCGAATGGAAGAGTTATTTCAAGAGGAAAGCGGCAGAGGGAAATATGACGTGATCTTTGCACTTTCCGGTGGCAAAGATTCTTCATACACGCTCTATGAACTTAATAAAAGATATCCTTTCCTGAAGGTAATGGCTGTTCAGTTTGATAACGGTTTCATATCTGATAATGCAATTGAGAACGCAAAAAAGATGTGTGAGATCACAGGATGCGACTATTTCAAACTGAGCATGGAAGATGAGGTACTGTACGACATGTTCCGCAAGGCTGCAAATTCTTATGATGCATTTCCCAGGTATGCCAAATACAGAGCAAGTGACATATGTAATACCTGTATAGGCATCATTAAACAGAAATTGATAGAACAGGCAATTGTTCATAAAGCACCTTTCATTATGTTTGCATTTACATCGGGACAAACTCCAAATCCTATTATCGACCTGTCTGCCAGTTTTATAAAGTGGTCAAGGAATCTTTTTGTGAAACAACTTCAAAAGATAGATATCGATGATAAGGATGAGATGTTCGTTGTAAAAAAGGAAGTAATTGAAAATATGGATAATATTGTTCCAAAGATCATACATCCTTTGTGCCTGTGGGATTATAATGAAGGTAAGATCCTGGAGAAACTGGTTGAGATCGGATGGAATCCTCCTGACATCCATGACAGTAATTCGACCAACTGTACTTTGAACTCATTTGCTTGTTACAATCATCTGCAAAAATATGGCATTCATGCTTATGCTTTTGATATCGCAGGAATTGTTCGAAGCGGTGATATGTCCCGTGAAGAGGGACTGAAAAAACTAAATCAGGAATTATGTCAGCCTCTGATATTGGATGCTGCGAAGAAACTTAACTTAAAGGTGGAATAATTAGGGGAGTAGTATTATGCAAATATTAGAAGAATTGAACAAAGATATTGGCAAACTGTCTCTGGACCTCGGGGGTTTCATAAAACAGAATGTTGCTGATTTCAGGAAGAAGGGAGTACTGTTAGGAGTCTCGGGTGGTGTTGATTCCGCAGTGACACTTACACTTTCTGTACAGGAGCTGGGTGCGGAAAATGTGTATGGGCTTCTCCTCCCTGAGAAAGAATCTGCTCCTTCCAGTACGCCTCTGGGAGCAGAGATATGTGAAAGTCTGGGCGTGCAATATGAAGAGGTACCTATATCTCCCATACTGGAATCACTTGATATATATAATAGGAAAGACCAGGTCATAAAGCGGGCCTGTCCGGAATACGACCCGGAAGTGCACAAAACATCACTTGTATTACCTGATTTCCTGGATGGGGGATCAATGAACGTTCCATATATAAAGCTGGCAAAGGACGGTGAGGTCGTTGCACAGCACAGGTTGAAGGCAAAGGATTATCTGGAACTCATCGGATTGCAGGGCGTTAAGCAACGGTCAAGGATGATCGTCCAGTATATGTATGCCGAGAAAATGAACTATGCCGTTTGCGGGACGACCAACAAGACCGAAATGGTTCTGGGTCAGTTTGTAAAATATGGGGACGGAGGTGTGGATATCGAACCCCTGGCTGATTGCTACAAGACCCAGGTCTACGCTTTGGCAAAACACCTTAATGTCAGTGAGGCGATAAGAGAAAGACCCCCAAGTCCCGATACGTGGAGCCATTACACATCCGATCAGGATTTCTACTGGCGTATGCCCATGAATGCAATTGACCAGTTGCTTTATGCTCAGGAACACCAGCTTCCCTTGGATGTGATCAAGGAGAACACAGGGTTGCCCGAAGAGAAAATAATCAAAGCCCAGAAGCACTTTGATGTCGTCAAGAAAAACACAGAGTATATTCGTGCGGCTGCGCCGGTATTCTCTCTTAATGGCAATCACTGAAAATGCTTTTGGGTAAAGTTTTACTGGTTACCGGGGCAAGCAGGGGAATCGGGAGAGCTGCGGCCCTGATGGCAGCAGAAAACCATGCACACGTGATCATCAATTACAATAAGAGTGAAGAACAGGCATCTGAACTGATGGATCAGTTACTTGAAAGAGGTCTTCATTCTTCGATGATCAGAGCCGATGTCTCATCCGAAGAAGATGTGAAGGCGATGTTCAAGTACATAAAGGAGGAGCACTCCCGGCTTGATGTACTTGTCAACAATGCAGGGGTTATGAAAAATAGCCTCCTGGCACTTTCAAATACAGAACTTTTCGACCAGACTATCGGCGTCAATCTTAAGGGTATGTTCCTGTGCACCAGATACGCAGCGAACATGATGAGAAAACAAAGATATGGAAGGATCATCAATCTGTCATCCACTGCAGGGCTCAATGGGGATGCCGGACAGACAGTGTATTCTGCAAACAAGGCTGCAGTTGTTGGATTTACAAGGTCCGTAGCAAAGGAACTGGGCATGTATGGGATAACGGTCAACGCCATAGCTCCTGGTCTGATTGAGACGGACCTGATAAAAGATATCAAAGCTGAGACTCGGGAGAAAATTTTATCAAATATCGCTCTTGGACGTATCGGTACGCCGGAGGATGTCGCAAAGGTGATATTGTTTTTGAGTTCGGATCTTGGGGATTATGTCAGCGGAGAAGTCATTGTGGTGGATGGCTGCCAGATAATGTGATCGTTATCGACATCGGAATGTTATTTCACATACCCTTCATCCTTCAAACTCACATACCTGCCCTCTCCGATAACAACATGATCCAGCACATCTATGCCCAGCAGTTTGCCGCCCTCTATGAGCTTTTCTGTAACTGCGATGTCCTCCCTGCTTGGTGTGGGGTCCCCTGAAGGATGATTATGCGAGAGTATGACAGAGGCGCACGATTCCATAAGTGCGACCTTGAAGACCTCCCTGGGGTGGACGATGTTGGCGTTCAGGCTGCCGATGGAAATGACCTCCTCCCGGAGTACCTGGTTCTTCGTGTCAAGTAGCAGGGCTACAAGTCGTTCTCTTTTCTGCTCCCGCATCTTCGGATAGAGCAGCGAGTACACATCCGCAGGGGACCGTATCTTCCTACGGGGCTCGTCTGTAAATCCTTCAAGCTTGCGAGCGAGCTCGAAAACCGCTGCTATCTGGGCTGCCTTTGCATTACCTATACCGTGGATCTCTGTGAGCTTACTTATGTTGGCCTGGCTCAATTGTTTGATGCTGTACTCTGAAAATATACGGCTGCAGAGGTTGATAATGTTCTCTTTCTGTGTGCCGGTCCTCAGGATGATCGCCAGCAGTTCTGCGTTTGAGAGTGCTTCGGGGCCGTATTTGAGCAGTCGTTCCCGGGGTCTCTCGTCCTCGGGCATTTCGCGGATACAAATTTTGTACTGGTTGTTCATGGGAAGCAGGAGAATTTTCCTATTTATAAATTTTTCTAAATTGGTTTATTATAAATTAATATGGTTCTAAAATAGTTTAAAAATGCTTTTCGCCGCGTACTTATATTATAAATGCTCATAATCTTCCTCATGAAAGTCATTTGTGTGTCAGGCTACAAGAATACGGGCAAGACAACGCTTGTCACCCGCCTTGTAGAGGCGCTATCAAAAAAAGGCCAGGTGGGCACGGTCAAACTGATGTTCCATCATCGATTCAATCCCGCAGGCACCGATACAGGAAAACACTTCGATGCGGGCGCAGATGCTGTTGTTGCTATTACAGACTCCGAGCTTGTGACAATAAAGCGCGATCCTACACTGGAACAGGCCCTTGACTCGCTGGCCGACAGTGGAATGGACTTCGCTATTGTGGAAGGCGCAAAGAGCAGTTCCCTTCCCAAGATCTTTCTCGGGGATGCAACTCAGAGTAAGGATATTGAGAACGTGGTTGTAAGTCTTCCCGAAAAGTCCGACTGGGACATTGAAAGCCTTGTGAAGCTTATTCAGGAGCAAGAAGACTGGGTAACTCTGGGTTCTCTTGTTAGGAAAATAAAGAGTAATCCTGATATCAGATTCTCAGGCGGAATCGCAACTTTTACGGGTATTGTCCGTGAAGTAACAGGTAAGACCCATACGCAGGCCCTGGAGTTTGAAAAATATCCTGATGTCGCGGACCGTGCTATGGAGAGAATATGCACCGAGATGAAGCAGAAAGAAGGGATCATCGATATCCTGATGCATCACAGGACCGGTCTTATAAAAGCAGGTGAGGACATAGTTTACATTGTCGTTGCGGCAGGTCACAGAAAAGAACTTTTCGTGACTCTGGTGGATGCCCTGGAGCGTCTGAAAGACGAAGTCCCCATATGGAAAAAAGAGTTCACGCTAGAAGGTGATTTCTGGGTCCATGACAAAAGCAGCGAGGAGTGAATCCGGGGAATGGACACTGGTAAAAGGCAGGTATTTTCTACTCCTGTCTGATCACCCATTTATCTGTTCTTCAGCCCCATCTGCCTGTCTATCTCTTCTGCTATTTCCTCAAGTTCATCAAATATTCTGTCGGAGTCCTTTCTCATTTCCCGGACTGCGGCTTTCAGGCTGCCGCCCCTGAGACAGAGTGCCCTTCTCTCCCTGTACAAAAGCCCTGTGCTTATAAGGTTCCTCACATGGTGGTTAATTCTGGAGGGTGTGACCTCCAGGTCCTCGGCTATCTTTTCGGATGATACTCGTTCTTCATTTGTAGCTAGTTGCTTTAACAAGTCTATCACGATCTGCGTGGCGATGTTTTCAGTATCCCTGCCGGAGGATAGCCCGAAACTGTTACATAACCAGTTTATATCATGCTCGAGTTTTTTCTCTCTTGGCTTTTCAAGATTGATGAGTATGATCTGTTGTGGCATGAATTTGAGTATCTTCGTAAGGGATTATATACTTTTCCGTATTTCATCGAAATCATATCTACAAAAAATAAATAAAATAGATTTTAGTGAAAAGATTTAAGTATTAGTTTTGTTATATTGTGTGTTGTAATCCGGATGTTGCCGGAATAACTCTGGAGGATAATTAACTATGATGATCAGACCAATCGGAGAACGAGTATTAATCAAAGCTATCAAGAAAGCGGAAGTTACAGAAAGCGGCATATATATTCCCGATTCTGCCCAGGAAGAGAAAAAAGAGGGCATAGTGGTCGGAGTAGGTACTTTTGAGGATGGCAAGGCGCTCCCGCTCAAAGTGGGTGACCATGTTATCTATGGTGGATACAAGAGCGATGAGATCGATTTCAATGGTGAATCACACATGTTCATCGATTTCAAGGATCTATTGGCAGTAGTTGAGGAGTGAAACTGCTGCATTTATAATAATATAATTAGCACAGAGGTAATTGCATGGCTAAACAGATAATGTTTAATGAAGATGCGCGCAAAGCGCTGTTAAACGGTGTGGACAAGGTTGCCAATACTGTTAAGATCACGCTTGGCCCAAAAGGCAGGAACGTTGTGCTTGACAAGGCCGGAAGTCCTGTTGTCACCAACGACGGTGTGACCATTGCCAAGGAAATAGAGCTTATAGACAAGTTCGAGAACATGGGTGCCAAGCTCGTAAAGGAAGTGGCTTCAAAGACCCAGGACACTACAGGAGACGGTACCACTACTGCCACCCTGCTTGCACAGGCAATGATAACTGAAGGCTTAAGGAATATCACTTCAGGGGCCAATCCTATAGATGTCAAGAGAGGTATTGAGAAGGCCACTGAGAAGGTTGTGGCCCACCTAAAGGAAAAGAGCAGGGAAGTCAAGGACAAGGGCAAGATCCTGCAGGTAGCTACCATCTCAGCTAATAACGACGAGCAGATAGGTTCTCTCATTGCCGATGCAATGGATAAGGTCGGCTACAATGGAGTAATAACCGTTGAGAACTCCAAGACCATGGAAACCTCCCTGGAGGTAGTGGAGGGTATGCAGTTCGATCGTGGATTTGTTTCACCGTACATGGCAACTGATCACGAGAAGATGACCTGCGAGTTTGAGGACCCTTACATCCTGATAACTGACAGGAAGATCAGCACCATGAACCAGATCATCCCGGTACTTGAAAAGGTCGCAAAAGAAGGCAAGCCTCTTGTTATGATCGCTCAGGATGTCGAAGGCGATGCACAGGCTGCCCTCATTCTGAACATCGTCCGCGGCTCCCTGAGAGTTTGCGCAGTCAAGGCGCCAGGTTTTGGGGACGAGCAGAAGGAGATGCTGGAGGATATCGCTGTGCTTACTGGTGGTGTGCTCATCAGCGAGGACAAGGGTATGAAACTTGAGGAATTCTCAGAGAACATGCTCGGACACGCCCGCAAGGTCAACATCGACAAGAACAAGACCACGATAGTTGAAGGCAAAGGTGACAGAAAGAGCATCGAGAAGAGGATGGCACTTATCGAGTCCCAGGTCAAGGTCACAGATGCCGAGTTCAAGAAGAAGGAACTCAAGAAGCGTCTTGCCAAGCTTGGCGGCGGTGTAGCTGTCATTAAAGTAGGTGCAGCAACTGAAACCGAGGTCAAAGAGAAGAAGATGAGGATAGACGATGCACTCAATGCCACAAAGGCCGCAGTAGAGGAGGGTGTCATTGCAGGTGGTGGTGTAACGTTGTTCCATGCAGTTGTTGCACTTGACGGCATGAATCTTGAGGGTGATCAGAAGATAGGCCTGAACATTGTCAGGCGCTCACTTGAAGAGCCTGTGAGGCAGATCGCTGTCAATGCAGGCCGTGAAGGTGCTGAGATTGTTGCCAGGATAAGAGCTGAGTCCAATGACCAGTACGGCTACAATGCGAAGACCGACACCTTTGAGGACCTTTTCGAGGCAGGTGTCATTGATCCGACCAAGGTTGTAAGGAGCGGACTGCAGAATGCAGCCTCCATTGCAGGCATGGTCCTGACAACAGAAGCCCTTGTAGCGGACTATGATGATGAGAAGGACAAGCAGACAGCGGCGATCATAATCTGATCGTTCCTTCTTTATTACGAAGCCGGGGAGTGTTGTGCGTGCATTCAATGCAGGACAGGCCCCTGCTTAATAGTCCCTGTACCGGGGAAGAAACTGGATTCGGGGCTCGATCAGGTAATCAGTGTTGCGGGGAGTCACACTTTCATATACGATGCGCTCTCTCTAGGTCTATCATACTACCAGATATTCATTGGCAAACTTTTGTTTGGCAAATTTTACTACTATCAAGAGGAATAAAATGTTATTCAAAGACCTAAATCTTATCGACCCTCTTCAGAGGGCCCTTACTAAAGAAGGCTACATAGCGCCCACCCCTATACAGGTACAGGCTATACCACAACTGCTTAAAGGCAAAGACCTGATAGGGATCGCCCAGACAGGCACAGGCAAGACCGCTGCATTTGTGCTGCCCATACTCCAGAGGATGCACGAGAAACACAAGCATGTGACGCCAGGATTTCCCAGGGTGCTTGTACTTGCACCCACCAGGGAGCTTGCTGCGCAGATCGGTGATAGTTTTGCCGCATACGGCCATTTCCTGCATTTCAAACACACTGTCGTATTTGGTGGCGTAAGCCAGGTACCTCAGTTCAAGAGTATCACAAAGGGAGTGGATATATTAGTGGCCACTCCGGGAAGGCTGCTTGACCTGATGGACCAGGGTATTGTCAAGCTTAGCGGTGTCGAGTTCTTTGTTCTGGATGAGGCTGACAGGATGCTTGACATGGGATTCATCAAGGATGTCAACAGGATCGTATCGATGCTGCCTCACAAGCGCCATTCACTCTTCTTTTCGGCGACTATGTCTCCCCAGATAAGCGAGCTTACCAAGAGACTTCTGACAGATCCTGTGCGCGTTGAAGTGACACCTCAGGCAACGACTGTGGAGCGTATAGAGCAGAAGGTCTTCTTTGTGGACCAGGATAATAAGGATGCTCTCCTGTTGAGCCTTCTCCAGCAGGATCACCTCAACTGCGTACTGGTGTTCACCCGCACAAAGCACAGGGCTAACAAGGTGGCACAAACACTTAACAAGAACCGTGTGGGTGCTGATGCTATCCATGGTAACAAATCGCAGGCCCATCGTACCAGGGTGATGGAGAGTTTCAGGGCCGGAGAACTTCAGGTGCTGGTAGCGACCGATATCGCAGCACGAGGCATCGATATCGAGGACATATCCCACGTTATAAATTATGATCTGCCCAACGAACCTGAGAGCTATGTGCATAGAATAGGACGCACGGCACGGGCAGGAGCAGAGGGTACGGCATATTCGTTCTGTGCAGCGGATGAACGCAGCTTCCTTCGCAGTATAGAAAAGCTCACTAGAATGGAAATAGATGTAATGAGGCACCGCTACCATTCACAGCGGGCACAGGATGCAGTTGGGGAAGAAGCAAAGCCGGCTCCTAGAAAGCCGCGTGCTCCTCCAAGAAGGCAGGGGCACAGCACCCACAAAAGATAGATTCGACATTATTCGGCCCCCTACTCTTATTTTTTGTGCGGAGGAATAAGAGACCAAAACAAGGGCGACATCTGTTAGACTGGCACCAACGGATACCCGGCACATGCAGATTAATTATTAAGGGAGAAAACTCCAATAATAATATGGGAGATGAGATCGTGGATCTGAATCGTTTCACTCAAAAGGCCCAAGAGGCTGTTCAGGATTCAACAACGATTGCTGCGAGATACAGAAACCAGCAGATAGATTGTGAACACCTGTTGCTTGCGATGCTCGAACAGACAGGAGGCCTTGTGCCTACCGTGCTCAATAACCTGGGTGCAGACCTTGAGCAGATGACGCAGAAAGTAGAGCTGCATCTTGAGGGACTTCCCCAGGTATCGGGTCCTGGTGGCGAACAGGTCTATATGACACAAACCCTGCGACGCGTGCTGGACTCAGCTTCACGGGAAGCAGGGAAGATGAAAGATGAGTATGTCAGCGTCGAGCATCTTCTGCTTGCAATTGTTAGTGAGAGCAGTTGTTCAAGCAGTAAGATACTTGCTTCTGAGGGTGTCACAAGGGACAGGCTTCTGAATACCATCAAGGATGTAAGGGGTAACAGGAGGGTGACCTCGGAAAACCCGGAGGCTACCATGGAGCCTCTCAAGAAGTACGGGATCGACTTTACGGATCTTGCATCCCAGGGAAAGCTCGATCCCGTGATAGGCAGGGATCAGGAAATAAGGCACTCCATAGAGATCCTTTCCCGACGCAGAAAGAACAATCCTGTGCTTATCGGTGAAGCAGGTGTGGGTAAGACCGCTATCGTGGAGGGACTTGCCCAGCGTGTGGCAAAGAGGGATGTGCCCGAGGCTATGAAGGATAAAAGGATCATAGCTCTTGATATGGGTGCACTTGTTGCGGGTGCCAAGTTCAGGGGTGAATTTGAGGAAAGGCTCAAGGCCGTTCTTAAGGAAGTGTCCGATTCTGAAGGTCAGATCATCCTGTTCATCGATGAGATCCACACAATCGTGGGTGCGGGTGCAACGGAAGGTGCGATGGATGCCGGTAACCTGCTCAAGCCCATGCTCGCCCGCGGCGAACTGCACTGCATAGGCGCAACGACTCTGGATGAGTACCGCAAGTACATCGAGAAGGATGCTGCCCTGGAGCGTCGTTTCCTTCCAGTGCTTGTGGAAGAGCCCACTGTAGAGGACACTATTTCTATATTGCGTGGCCTGAAGGAGAAGTATGAGGTGCACCACGGGGTACGCCTGAAAGACTCTGCACTTGTCGCGGCCGCTGTAATGAGCAGCCGCTATATTTCTGACAGGTTCCTGCCTGACAAAGCCATAGACCTTGTGGACGAGGCCGCTGCCAAGAAGAGGACTGCCATCGACAGCAAGCCTGCCGAGCTCGATGAGGCGGACCGCAAAATAATGCAGCTTGAGATCGAGCGTGAAGCTCTTAAAAAGGAAAAGGACGAGGCTTCCAAAGAGAGGCTTGAAGCACTGGAAAAGGAGCTTGCTGACATAAGAGCAGAGTCTGATGCCATGAGAGCCAGATGGGACATGGAAAAGCAGGCTATTTCAAAGCTTAATGCTCTTAAGCAGCAGATAGAAGATACCAAGGTGCAGCTTGAGATTGCGGAAAATGACAATAACCTGGAACTTGCATCAAGGCTGAAGTACGGCACCCTTATCCCCCTACAGAAGGAGTACACGCAGGAAGAGACTCGCCTTAAGGAAATGCAGGGTGACATGCTCCTGAGTGAGGAGGTAGGCGAGGAGGATATTGCAGAGGTAGTGAGCCAGTGGACTCGCATACCTATAACCCGGCTGATGGAAGGCCAGCGTGAAAAGCTCATGCATTTCGAGGAGAATCTCCACAACCGTATCATCGGACAGGAGGAAGCCGTCAAGGCCGTGTCTGATGCGGTGATACGCAATTATGCAGGTATCAAGGATCCGAAGCGGCCAATTGGCAGCTTTATATTCCTGGGCCCCACGGGTGTGGGTAAGACCGAGCTTGTAAAGGCTTTGGCGGCAGAACTGTTCGACGATGAGAACAGCATGATACGCATTGACATGTCGGAGTACATGGAAAAGCACACTGTTGCTCGCCTTATCGGTGCTCCGCCCGGGTATATCGGCTATGATGAGGGCGGCCAGCTCACCGAAGCTGTGCGCAGACGGCCATACTCTGTGGTGCTGTTCGATGAGATCGAGAAAGCGCATCCGGATGTTTTCAACGTCATGCTGCAGATACTGGACGACGGCAGGCTCACAGATTCTAAGGGGCGTACTGTGGACTTCAAGAATACCCTGATAACGATGACTTCCAACATTTTCGGAGGCGATCTTACCCAGCTGCTGGGCGACAGCAGCGGCACTTACAGGCCTGAGCAGGATTTCCCGCAACCGCAGAGCAGGAAGGAGGCTGATTATGCCGAGCTGCAGATAAGGGCCATGCAGGAGCTTGGCAAGTATTTCAGGCCGGAGTTCCTCAACCGCATCGATGAGGTTGTCATCTTCCATGCGCTCAAGCCCGAAGAACTGGCGCAGATAGTTGATATCAAGGTCGCGGACTTGCAGGAAAGACTTAAGGAGAAGAGGATAACCCTCAACATAACAGAAGATGCAAAGCTCTATCTTGGTCGGGCAGGTTACAGCGAGACCTTCGGTGCAAGACCTCTTAAGCGTGTCATACAGAACGAGGTCGAGACAAAGATCGCCAAACTCATAGTTGCAGGCAAGGTGCCGGAAGGCTCTACAGTGACAGTGAACTCCGATGGTAAAGGTATATCTGTAAATGTAACTGAAGCTGCAGGATAAGACTGGTTCCGGAGAAAGAGAGCATCTTTAAGAAGAGTAAGGATGGAGAGAGGATGGCTCCATCCTTCTTGCTTAAGTTTTAAATTCTGACTGCATTACAGCCCCAATGCCATTCTGATAAGGACTATCAAGCCCACAAAGAGGTTAAGGACGACAAGTCCACCTACTGCCATGGCGCCTATCTTTATCATGTTTGTGTTCAGTTTTGAACCCGTATCAAGGAGTGAAAGGGCTTTCTGTACTGATTCCATGGTTTCGTTCGCTTTTGTAATTGCTTCTTTTGATTCTGTCAGGTTTGCATTGAGGTTGTCAAGCAACAGGTCTATCCTTGGTTGTTCTTCTGTCCTGACTGTCCGAAGCACCGCATTCAATTCTTCAAGAGTACCCGGCACACCAGTGTTGAGATTATCAAGTAGCGCGTCTATACGCGGCTGTTCTTCTGTCCTGACGACCTGGAGCACACCATGTAGTTCCTCGAGTGTTCTTGGGACCTCTGCGTTAAGGTTATCAAGCAATATGTCTATGCGCGGTTGCTCTTCAGTTCTTACGCGGTTCAGGACTCCATGAAGCTCTTCAAGTGTCCCGGGGATAACTCCGGGAACCTCTACCCATTTATTAGCTAGTTTCTCATATTTTTTATCCAGCTTCTGGGCCTGCCTGGCGTAGAACGCTTTCTGCGCCTTCATGGAATCATAGTTGCGCTGATAGCCATCGAACTTGGTGCTAAGGGATGCGGATATCCGGGCGCCGTGTGGCTGCATTGAGGAATGCACGTAAGTATTGGAATTGGACGCTGCAGTCCCTGTTGCGACAGCTGCGGCGGTGGAGAGGGCTCTTAGACTTGCGCTGACATCCTTCGCTGCAAGGGTATCTCCTTCCTCCAATGCATTTACAATAGCACGATTAGCCTTAGATGCAATGGGACCGTCTTTACCGGCAGCTGATCCTATGGATCCTGCAGTTGAGCCTGATACTCCATCAACTTTGACGAGATTTCCGGTTTCCCGAATGACATCTGTTTCTAATGTGGCATCTTTCCCTATAATAGTGCCTGTATTTATGGAATCTTCCCGGACCGCTTCGATGACTACTGCTTCATCTTTTATGTTAACTACAGTGGTCATGTCGTCCTTTACGTTAACGACGCCGGCTTCATCTGTTATGTTAATGACGTTGGTTACATCATCTTTGATATTTCCTGCATTGATGAGGTCATCCTTAATATTTTCCTGATTGATAGTGCTGTCGATGACGTTACCGATATTCATGACGCTGTCAAGAATATCTGATGCATAGATGTTCTCTTTTGGGACCCTGATGGAATCTATACCTATCTGGAATACATTTTCCGGGTAGACGCGGATCACATCTGCCATTCTGGATGTGAGAATTTCCTTTCTTGTCAGCAGTTTGTTATAGTATTGTTTGTCGACCCTGATAGCTTCAAGATTGTCTTTAAGAGACTCGCTCTGCTCAGTGACAGGGATCGATACTTTCGTTGTGCTCACAAAGAGCTTTTTGATTTCCCGGAGTATTTCTTCACTAACTTCAAGGTTATCATCCAGAGAGGCCAGGATATCTTCTATCATGGGCTGCTCTATAGTGTTGAAACGCTCTAGTGATTCCTTTGCGTTGTATATGCCGGTTGTCAGCACCCCGGGTTCCTGATAGAATATGTTCTGTATCTCTTTATTGACTGCTGCAAGCCTGCCAAGAAGCTGGAACTGTTTGATCACCAGGTCCATATTCGATACAATGTCCCAGAAGTTGAAACTGAAACTTGAAGGATTGCTGACCCCAAGCTCCTTAAGTTCATTTTCTACTTTCGTTTTCTCCTGCTTCAGGACATTAAGCCTTGATTTTTCTTCGTCCCACAGGTCCGCCTCACTTCTTGGTGTCAGCCTGTTGATAGTCAGGAGCTCTTCTGCTTCTTTCAGAGTGGATATTAGCTGCTCCCCTAATGTCTCGATCGTTGAACCGATGACTGCAATTGCAAGCCCTGCTTCTTCTGCGGCATCGCCTGCAGATTCTGCTGCATTGCCTGCCTGATAGGCAGCTTTTCCTATAGTATATAATCCGCCTGTTGCAATACCTGCAACAACATCAAACCATCCCATGTTTTTCCTCCGTTGAATGTTTTAAAATGTTTCTATTAAATATGCTGTTAATATTTTATTAACTTCTGAAAATATAAACCTACCTATTTTTAAAATCAATGATGACTTGAGGAGGATTGTCTCCTGTCTTTCTGGAAAGGTTTTTATAGGCTGATATCACAGTTGTGTATGTTTTTCACACATCCCTATTTCAAAACATGTCGAGATAATTTACAGATGGAGATTGAACAAAATGGAACTTAAAGAAATTAACAAATTTGGACGAGAGCTTAAAGAAATATTAAACCTGAAGACATCTCCTGTCGCAGTTGGGCTTGCTGCTGATGAGAATGACATTCCTCAAGGCATGGAAAAGATCGGTGAATCTACCAGGCATTGCCAGATGGTAGACAATGTTAGAAGGACTGGTTCTGCATTCTATACAACTTTGGATGATCACCAGTGTAAAGGAGGGGCTGCTGTAATGGGCATGAGTGAAATGGGAGAGAAGCTGAAGAACGGCGAGTTCTACTTCCACCTTAATCACTTTGGCAACCTTGAAGCTGCAAGGAAGACCATGGAAAAAGTGCCTTATGTAACACCATTTTCTGTCAAGTCCATCATGTACGCTCCACTGGAACAGGCAACATTCATACCGGACATTGTAGTCATAGTCACAACTCCCCGACATGTTATGGAACTGTCCCAGGCTTTACTTTACACTTCAGGCGGCAGAATCGCTTCAAGCTTTGCAGGCAAGCAGAGCCTGTGCGGTGATGGCGTTGCACTCCCATATACTACAGGGGAGGTAGGTGTGACCGTAGGTTGCAGTGGAAGCCGCAAGTACACCCAGATACAGGATGAAGAGATGATTATCAGTATTCCTGTTGAGAAGCTTCCTGAACTGGTGAAGGCTGCAGACAAGATGTTTGGCCAGCCCTGTTAAAATCTCGTTCTGCAGATGGACAGGCATGGTTTCTTAACCTGCCTGTCATCTTCTATTATCCAGGATTTCTTGTTTTGTTCCTGATTTTATCCTTGTAGAACCCTCTGGCCTCGCTTTTGCCGACGTTATCATGCAAAACCTTGAGTTGATGAACTTTGGGGACTCCCTTGCTGTAGCGCCTGTTGTGACTCTTATCGACGGAACTCGCTTTAAGGATCTCATGAAAGGCTTAAGGACCTATATGCTCAGGCAGATCGGCAATTCGGAAATCCTGGTAATCACTAAAGTCGATGTTCTGGATCCTATTCAGGTTTCCTTAATTGAAGACTCCTTGAAGCAGTTGAACCCTTTGGCTACAGTGCTGAAGATGTCTCTTAAAACAGAATCCGCAGGTTTTGATGAACTGCTCAGGTTGATATCTCCACGCGTCTTAGATGCAAAGTCAGCTCCTGCACAAATGGCCACACCAGCACCAATAATGTGCACGACTACTGTTATACGGAAGTCTGTTGGAAACTCTCTTCCGTATTCCCGACAAGCTTGATGGGCACCTGGCTTTTCTTGCTGCTCTTTTTAGATGTGGTCCCTATTTTTTTACTTCTTTCTGTTTTGGTATATACACAAACATTGCCACAATAGTATTTTTATTAGGATGTTAACTAATCAGTATCAATTAGCTTATAATTTGTCCAGATAATTGCTTCCCCATTTATTGAAATTGGTACCTATTCAAAGATTGCTTGTATATCTTGTTTTTTTATATGTCTTTTTCATTTTTATGCGTCATTAGATTGCGATAAATAATTCAGGACGTGCATGTGTTTTTTAATGCTAATTTGGCATAATACCAAAATACTACATGAGTTTATATATTATGAACAATTAGTATTCTGTACATATCTATTATGGAGGATTTCAGATGGATGCGATTGTGATTGGTGGCTTCTTAGGTAGCGGAAAGACAACGACTGTGATAAATATAGGTAAATCTCTGGCTGAAAGAGGTCATAGTGTAGCGATAATAGTTAACGAGGTAGGCGAGGTTGGAATTGATGGTGATATCATCTCCAAATATGGGCTGGATACCAAGGAGATAACTAACGGCTGTATCTGCTGCACGCTCAAGCTGAACATGAAAGCCACATTGACAGAACTTCGTAACTCATATAATCCCGATTTTATTATAGTAGAACCCTCGGGCATCGCTTTTCCAAATGTGATAAAACAGAATCTTGAACTGATGAACTTTGGAGAATCCATAAGAGTGGCTCCTCTTGTAACCCTTATAGACGGAAGCCGTTTTAAAGATATAATGAAGTCCGTAAAGAACTATGCTGTAAGGCAGATAGAAGATGCAGAGATCCTTGTGATCAATAAAGTGGACATTGTAGACCCCATCCGCGTCCCCATAATTGAAGAATCGGTGCAGCAGTTAAATCGCAAGGCCAAAATCCTGAAGATGTCATTGAGAAAGGAAGATGAAGGTTTCTATGAGATGATGAAGCTCATAGCTCCATCCGTAACAATTAAGGACGCGCCCAATGACACTCATGCAGAAGCTATTGGAACTCCGGCAAATTCATCGTCATCCGAAATTGCACTCCCTGTGTTAAATCCCCCGGGAGGACACACCCATTATGACAGCCACTCTTCAGGACTCGCTTCTTATGCCAACGATTACAGGATACTGGAAGAGGATATTGGCAGAGAGGAAGCAAGATCAATTGCAATGGACATTGCAGCGGCAGTAAAATCTGCAATAATGCAGACTAGTCCGGAGTTTGTAGGTCACATCAAGATGTTCCTGGAGTCTCCCCGTGAGACTGTGAAGATAAGTATTACTTCCTACGCCGAGAATCCTGTACTTGATATTATAAGGACGGCATCAGGAAATGCCCCCCGTTTCAAGATATTGACTGCAGTATCGGGTATGGAGGAGGACGGGCTCATCAAGCTGGTCGATGAGAGCGTGAAGGCTGTTTTTAGCAGAAACAACATGCTCTCCCAACGGTTGCATGAGCCGAAAGATCATGATCACGACCATGATCACCACGACCACCATGACCACGATGAAAATCCTGATCACCATCATAAACATCATCACAAGCTTCCCCCGGAGCAGGAAGTGCTGGATGACATCTATGATCACGATCTGGTAAATTCCGATAGTGAAGGTACTTGCCATCTGTAAGTCCTTCTTCTACCTCCTTTTTTCGAATCTCCGGGTTACTAAGTAAAGACTAATACAGATTTATAGGGTGCATCTTCATGAAAATATTCCTCCTAAGCGGTTTTCTGGGCAGCGGTAAGACAACCTCCGTTATTAAGATTGGCAGATATTTCAAAAACAAAGGCTATAGCGTATCTGTGCTTGTCAATGATGTCGGCGACGTGGGTGTGGACGGGCAGGTCATAAGCGAGAACGGGCTGGAATCCAAGGAGATGCCAAGAGGATGTATTTGCTGCACCCTGAGGTATGCTCTTGAGGCAAACATTGCCCTGGTTCAGGCACAGTACGACCCGGACATTCTTCTGATAGAGCCTACTGGTGTGGCTTTCCCCCAAAGGATCAAAGAGGAGATCGAGAAAATGGATTTTGGACCTGAAGTAAGCATGGGCTCTATCATCTCTATCCTTGATGGCAGCAAGTTCGACGTGATCATGAAACGCTCAAAGGATTCCATTGTGAAACAGACCAAAGATGCAGGTATAATACTGCTGAACAAGAAGGACCTGATAGAGCCGGGGAAACTCTCTGGTATAACTGCCACTATTAAGGAAATGAACCCGGATGCGCGGCTTTTTTCATTGTCACTAAAAGAGGAAGACGGATTATTCCTGAACATGATGGACATGCTGGAAGCGGAGTTACAGGGCGTAATACCCCACTCAAGAGTTAAAAGTGGAAAAGAGCAGGATTCTTTTGACGTTTTATCTGAAGGTTCATGTACAGTTGGTGAAGATGATGATTTCGATCATTTCAATGTAAGCAGTTATGCCGAATCATATGATATAAACAGTTCTCTTGACAAGGAAACGGCTACAAACCTTGCCCTGGACGTGATGCGTTCCATCAAGAGCGGCGTGGTAAGGCTGAACCCTGCGTTCCTCGGGCATCTTAAAATGTTCCTGCAGACTGAAGCAGTATCATTAAGAGTAAGTGTGACATCTTTCAGGGACGATCCCGAAGTGGAACTTATCAGCACCAATGGCGCAGAGAAAAATAAATTCACGGTGTTTGCTGCTGTCACTGATATCGCGCGGGACGAACTTGCAGATATCGTAGAAGGCTCGGTATTTGCCAGATCTGGCGGGCTTGGCATAAGCACCTAGCTTTCATCAATTCAAGAAAGAAGCTGTGTTTATACACAGCTTTAGAAAACTTCCTGTGCTCTCTTGAAGATAAGCTCCGCGATGAGCTTGTCACTGCCAAGGGGATTTCCATAGACGATCTTGACATTCTTACCATCGAACTCTATGTTCCCTTCGTGAGTTTCCGGGTCCAGCTTAAGGATAGCCGGGATGTCCTGTGTGATATGGATGCCGGATGCAAGGAATACAGGCACTGCAGCTATTTTTGTTACACCTGTACCTGCAAATGACTGGAGTGCTTCTTCGACAGTAGGTGTGCTGTTCTCCATAAATCCTGCTTTTACAATGTATTCAGGGTGGCTTTCTGATATCATATCTGCGATCTCTGTTACAACCTGGTTGTTATATGGTAATCTGCTGCCGTGCCCAATTGCAAGTATTCCTATCTTTTCACTCATTTTATCACCAATTTATATAAGTATTATAAACATTATTAAAAGTGCTACTAAAGACGGCTTTAGTTTATATTAATGTAATATAACTCTTTTGCTTTTAAGCGGACCTCCCCGTAGTCTTGCATGAAAGCCTCATAAGACAACGATTCTCTCCTCCATGCTATATATCTGCATACCCGGCTTCCGGGCAAAGGCTACAAGTGTAATCCCGGACTTGTTCGCAAGTTCCACTGCTTCCCGGACTGTCGCACCTTTACTTGCAACAAGAGGAAAACCCGCATTTACCGCCTTTGAAACCATTGTGAATGCAAGTCTGCCAGTAGTCACGAGTGCGCACTGCGAGAGGTCCGTACCACTTAGCAGGGCTTTACCGACTACCTTGTCTACAGAACATGCCCTTCCGACATCCTCGCAGAAGAAGAGAACTTCACCATGGGTATTGCACACCATGGACGTGTGAGCTCCCCCGGTCCTGTGCCAGGCCTTTCCTTTTTCCTTGAGTTGTTCCACGGCATTAAGGATGGCGTCTTTACTAAAACGTATATCAGAGACGATATGACAGGCTGCGTCTTTGCGGTAGGAAGTGGTCCCACACCTCTGCTGGTGTGTCAGGGTTGCAAGTTCTGTCGCATCGATATCAAGTATACAGTGAATAGAACCTGATGCCACATTAATGGGGCCTGTCTTTGCGCCGGGTTCAATGAAACCCTCGCAGACCAGAAATCCCAGAGCAAGCTCTTTCAGTTCCACAGGGCTTGCAAAAAAAGTGGTTATGTGGATATTATTTACGAAAAGGTCAAACCTTTCCTCAACAATGACATCCACATTTACGTAATGATCCTGTTTATCAGTGATTTCCAGACACTTCATGGGGATATAAAAGGGAGAGGGGCGGATTTCCTCATCCCCGGAAGCCTTCAGCGGCCTTCCTGTTCCCATGTGAACACCTTTTTCACTTAGCTGCTTCCTTCTTGGCCTTTACCTTTTCAAAGAGCATCTTGAGTGTTTCTTCGTTGCTCTTTGTTTCAGGGAACGGGGATTCTGTGAACGGCTCGAAGTGAACCGGCACGTTGTCCAGCCTGTAGAAAGTACCGTCACATTCCATGGCGTCAATGACACCGGGCAGAACTACATCGGCTGCTGTTGTTGTGGGGCATGGTGCGATATCCATACATACCATTGGTATATTTGCAAGATACTTCGCACTGTCCGCAGGTATGTGGTTAACAAGGTCTCCGCACATCACAAATGCAGCATCGACGTCCTTCTCCCTGAGCAGGTCCACGGTAGTGGTCTCTCCAGGGTTGTACCTTGGGTATCCCTTTGTGAAATCGATACCGAAGGGGTAACCGTAGAGGTAGGACGCAAGCTGGTTGAATCCTGCCACGTTACAGTGACCTCTCAACGCACCAAGGTTACACTTGGTGTAGTTGTTGAGTTCCTTGACCATGTTCAGGGCGATTTCGATGTTCCTGTGTTTTCCGTATGATGAAGAGACACCAAGTCCTACAAAGATGCCGACGTACTTTGCCTCTTTCATCATCTCAACGGTCTGTTTCATCACAGCGATCGGGATTCCTGTTATCTCCTCGACCGAGTGGTGTGGTTCCTTACCATTGAGGATTGTGAACATAGCGCTCAGGAGTTCATAGTCACTGTTGGGGTTAAGCTGTATGTGCATATCCGAAGCTGCAGCTGTTGGCGTTACCCTTGGGTCGACCGTGACAATTGTCCTGTCAAATCTTCCCCTCTTTGTCCAGTACCCTCTGGGGAAGACACCGTACCTTGACATGTGCCTTGGCATGGATTCGAGTGCATTGACTCCCCAGTAGATGATAACATCGGCCCTGTTCTTTGCCTGACCCGCAGTTGCTCCTACACAGCCGGCTTCCTGTATGCCCATGACTGTCGGTCCGTGACAGATAGTTGCATTTGAGTCTGCTATTCCACCAAGATATTCGGCGATGTGCAGTCCCACTTCCTGGGCTTCGCAGGATGTCTCGCTTCCAAGGAAGAAGAGTGGCTTCTTTGCATTGACCAGGATATCTGCTGCCTTATCAAGCGCTTCCTCCCAGCTTGCTTCCTTTGCCTTGCCATTCTCTCTGACAGTGGGCTTCCTTATCCTGTGTGAGCTCACGACTTCCTGGAACTTGGCGTTACCCATCTTACATGCGTTCTGGACGTCTATCTTTCCGTCCTTGAGTTCCACCTGGATATCGTCACAGGAGCCTCCGCAGACGGGGCAGATAATGTTCTTATAGACCATTTTATTCGCCTCCCATGTACAGCTTCAGGACAACTTCCTCGGCGCTGAGTACCTCTTCATCTGTAGGCGCAACCGTGACAGGACTTCCCTTGTAAAGTGGGGAGCCGGTAGAGAAGGTGCCTGGTTCTACCACTATATTGGCCCAGATGGACCTTGGAATGAACACATGGCCACTTCTCACTGACTCTGTTACTTTTGAATAGACCGCAATGGAGTGTTTACCATCCCTGGTTGTAACCTTCACTTTCTCAGGACGCCCGAGTGCTTCATAATCCTGGGCACACATCCAGCAGACTCCGCATTCCTTAGTGTAGGCGGCAGAATACTTGTCGCCTCCCTTGGCAAGCCTGCCTTCTTCTATAGTACTTCCTGTATTGAGTAATGCTTGCATGAAAATCAACTCACAGATCCTCGTTGTTCTGCGCGGATACATACAGTACGCCCTTTCCCTTCTGCGGAATGGCGTAGTCTCCTGCGAACTTCTTGTATTCCCCTGGACATTCGATGTCATTGAACCTGAGGTCCGATTCCACTGCTGTCTGCATGAATCCCGGGGTGAACTTATCGATGGCGCCTCCAATAACAAGCGTACCACCGGTCATCTCTGCTCCAACGGTCCTGATGGCATTACCCTTTACGGCTATAAGGCCGCCATTCATACGGGTGCCGCAGAAGTTATCAACATTGCCGCCAACGATGATCTCTCCTCCGCTCATGCCGCCGCCTACCTGGTTACCTGCGTTGCCATCAATAACGATGCGTCCGCCGGTCATACCATGCCAGCTTCCGCGGTATGCGGATCCCACATGGTCAAGTGCGTTCCCTGTAATGTGCAGGAGACCGCCCTTCATTTCCATCCCGGGCCATGAGTCGGTGTTTCCTTCCACAAGGATCTCTCCGCCAATCATAGCAGCTCCTGTGTGCATACCGGTTGAACCCTTTACCTGGATCTTGCCAGCAGTCATGCCTTCCCCTATGCGCTTTACTCTGATGACATCTCCGTCAATGACGATGGTAGTGTCCTGTGCGGAACTTCCACCATTACCCACAACCTCAAAAAAGTCTGAGATCGGGAATTGCTTCGGACCCTGCCACACAAGTAACTTTCCTATATCTTGCGCGTTCTTTCCGGCAAAGTTGTCGGGTGTGACCACTTCTGCCTCTACTGTCAGGTCGAAGTTACCTGTCGGTTTAAGAATTACTTCTGCCATTGGATTCACACCTCTGCATCTATCTTGATAGGAGTCGGGTTTGCAAGGTACTTCTCAGGTGTCGGGTAGTTGCTGAAACCTATTGTGTAGTACTTGAACCAGTTCTTCACGTCATCTATCATTTTCTTTTCTTCTTCAGCATTCACTGTTATATCGGTGTAGTAAGTCTTCTTCTCAGGGATTGCTACTATCTCTCCCTTCTGGCACACTACTTCTCCGCCCTTTACAGTATATGCTGCATTCTCAAAGGCCCTGATAATGCTCTCATAATCGCTGACCTCGAGTTTTGCAGGGTTGATGTCGTAAACGGCTACATCCCCGTCAGCTCCGATGCCGAGGGTACCCTTGCTGTGTGAAAGGCCTATGGTCCTTGCAGCGTTTGCACGGGTAACAATAGCTATCTCGTTGAGTGTCATTTCCCTGGTCTCGCTAGCCAGGCCTGCCCTGTCACTTGCCCACTTGTGGCACTCGTTCAGTGTATCCTGTCTTGCCTTGTTGGACATGAGCCAGGCAATGACCTGCGGATACTTTATAAATGGTCCGCCGTTGGGACTGTCAGTGGTCATGATACTCTTCCATGCATCCTTGACATAGAGCAGTACCTCAAGGCCCATTGCCCACTGTACGCTGTGTACGGGATTGCTCTTAAGGTAGGTGAACGGCAGTACTCCTGAGCCGCATTCACACTCGACATCAGTGTTGGACCACTTGTTACCGGTAAGCACGTAAAGGTCGTGGATTGCAGGCCCGTCGCCGGTCATCACTGTGGCGTCACCGAATGGGACACAGCCGCTGTCCATTACGACATGTTCATGGCTGTTGACGTAGTCAGTGATTCCCTTTACACCGGACTCGAAGTCTCTCCAGGATGTTCCGCCAAAAGCATTGAACTGGCAGTGTGTAAGGTACACGGATTCGTGCCTTTTGGGGTTGACCTTTGTCTCAGCCCACTCAACATTGGGGTCTTTGGGTTTGGCTTTTACACTCTTTGGGATCTTGAGGGAGTCCCTTGTGATTTCCCAGCAGCCAGGGTGCCCGAGGTTGTTTGCATGCAGGTGCACAGGCATTGAAAATCCCAGCATCTCATTCAGCTCTGCAAGGCCCTTAATGATATCTTCAGGTGTGACCTCGAAGTGGATGTTTGCCTGGTCAAGGGCATTAACGTTCTCTCCCCATCCCCAGTTCTCAACACCGGCAGGGTTGACACACTTTATACCATAGGTCTTGTGGGTCCTCATCATCCAGGCAATGTAAGCTGCAGCCTTTTCGATGTCCCCTTCCTTGAGGTATCTCATCAGGAACCAGTTGTTGCCCAGTACCAGATATCCACCCATGTCGATCATAGGAGTGGAGCGCATTTCCTCATGGGTGTGACGGGCTTCCATCGGAGGGACAGCTGCCTCAAAAACAGTTGTATATCCCATCTTGGAATACTCGTATCCTCCAAGGTATACAGAAGGAACACTGTACCCGCATCCGGAGTGCGTAAGTGGTGTCTTCTTCTGGTAGAACTTGTAGTGGTCCTCCGGCCTCATCATCCTGCCGACGTTGACCTTGGCACCGGCTACGTGTGAGTGGGAATCGACCCCGCCGGGCATTACTGTCTTGCCGGATGCATCGATCTCCTTGGCGTCCTTGAGCTCGGCTGCGGATAGTTCTGTTACGACCTTCCCGTTCCTGATAAAAATGTCCATTCTGTCCCCTTTGATCTCATTGAGGGGATCGAAGACATGACCGTTTTTGATTACTATAGTTCCAGTCATTTTATAACTCCCTTACTACTAATTTAATTGCATCGACCGGACATATCATGGCGCAGGCACCGCAGGAGCCGCAGAGTTCCTGATCGACCACATTGACAACACCATTCCTTATCTCAAGAAGTTTCTTGCTGTCAACCTCATTAAGGTAGCCGGCACCGACGTCCGCATCAGTTGCGTTAACAGGACATACGATAACACAGTTACCACATCCCAGGCAGGCTTCTTCGTCCGTAACAAGTTCTGATGTAAGTGTTGGCCTTGGTGCTTCCTTGTTGAGCAGTTTTTTCTCAAGGAGCGCCTTCTTCTCAACTTCAGGAACGATGGCTGTCTTTGTCACTGTAATTGCGTTGACAGGGCAGGCTACATCACAGGCACCACAGTAGATACATACATCCGGGCGCTGTGCGACCTTATCTACCCTCTCGCCAGACTCCCATTCAGGATTGAAGAGTGCATTGCACGGGCAGGTATCCACACAGGTCCTGCATGCAGTACATGTCGCCTCGTCCCTGTGCCAGGTACCCTCGAATGGCTTCTCAACAGTGATAGCATCTACAGGACATACCTCCATACACCATCCACAGTGGATACAGCACTCATTATCTATTTGTGTTTCTCCCTCAACACGTGCGCTGCCATCATCTGCGAGCCATTGCTTTACCTCAATGCAGGCCTGCGGGCAGATCTGTTCACAGTGGCCACAATGTACACACTTTTCTTCATCTACAGTTGTTTCTTTGAGCGCTACGCTGATGTAGCTATTGTCATTTACCGCTTTGCCGGCCTGTCTCAGTTCAAGTGCGCCTGTCGGGCAAGTCTTGGCACATATTCCGCACAAAATGCAGAGTTCTGATCTGTTCTCCAGGAAATCCTTGTCTATAAGCCCTCTGGCAACGGCTCCCACTGAGCCTATTACCAATGAACCTTTAGGACATGCCATTACGCACGTTCCACAACCAATACATTTTTCGGGAATGTATACGAGTTGCTTGTCGTCTTTTACTCCAAACACTAATTCGCTCATCTCATTTTCTCCGTAATCCTGCCTTTTGATTCCACATGCTTTGTAAGGTTGTTTCGTTTGGTGGACACAAAGCCTCAAAATTCATGGCAGAGTCCAATATATGCGTCCACTGGAAATTCCCATAATCAAGCACAACTTCTTGCATTTGTGGCATGAATACGCCATTTTCAGGGTAATCCCGGATCTTCTCAGAGAATTCCGGAAGGATATCCAGGTTTACCTGTGTAATATTCATCTTTGATTACCATGTCAATAATTCATAATCCCGGAAGCCTCTGGGCTCCTGGAATTGTAAATATAGTAACACCTATTTGTTATAAAAGTATCGTTTGCATGTATTGAATATCAGGGGTGGTATAATCTATTTTACCCATAATATTTTCATATGGATTTAGGCTCTCCGATACAACTTGGACTCGGAATGTTTGCGATGATTATTTATACTACTTTTGTCCCCCTTTCTTATGGGTTAGTATCAATATAGGCTAATGCAGGATTCAAAAGTGCTGCATATTGTAGAAAAGATGAGAATTAATATGCCGGGCATGATCCGTTGCATCTGCACCTGCAAAGGGAGGTGTTTGTTCTGCACGCCTTACTTTGATAGATCCAGGAGTGACTACATATGCCATTATTAAGTATAATAGGCTGTGAATTATTTAAAAAAGAAATTGCACAAGTATTATTGAAAGATGGCGCGATAGAAAGCCTTATTCTTGTCAACGGTAAGGACACCGATTTTAAAAAGACACTAGAAGATACAGGAGCCATAGTTAAGGCTGTATCTGCAGATTCAATTCCCACAACGCTGAAAAAGAGTTCAGGATTCAATGTTATTGTAGCCATACAGGGTGTTTTTCAGGATTTTGACAATTGCAAGCTTAACCGGGAAATATATGAGAAAATCCGGTTCTACGGAAATATATCAGACGGTATCCTTCTTCTTTACGGACATGGTGATGATGAATTAGAGACTGTGCTGTCCAACTTTAAACGATCCAGATTTTACCTTAAATCGATCGGGAGCTGTATGGATAGTTCCTCGGGCAATAGCATGCTCCTGCAACATGGGGACAAGGCAGATAAAAGAGAAATTGACCAGGCAGTAGTGTCAGTCTATGAAAAGTTATATTCGGATATTAGGGCAGAACTGGGCCTAACCGGCCAATTTACATAAATTGCAAAAAAGTAAATAAAGGGACCCTTTAAAGCCTTTCCTTTATTATCATGTTACATTCATGTCCTTTCCACAACAGTTAAATGTTATGTTGCAGCCCTCAGCAGGACATCCTTTGCATTCTTCGACGACCTCTAAAGTGATTCCACACTCCTCACATTTTATTCTTTGTCCTTTATTTAGAACACTGCACGAGTTGACAGAAGATGCCATTTATCCACTCCTCCTTTAATTACATAGAGCTTTTATCTGCTCTGATTAACACTTTTTTGCCCATGATAAATAAAGGTATCCTGCTATACCAAATACATTTGCAGTCGAACTTTTGAATATAAAACATTTAAGTATAATACGTACTATTAGGGAGACATGTCAATAATGCGGAGCGAGCCATGTTCTCAGACAGGTGTAGGCCATGACATTTGAGGGTAAAGCTTACTCTTTGGGTGCAGGCACAGTCATCAATGCAATTGCGACCTGGAAGGGTGCGGCTTTTGGCATCGACCTGAAAACCTTTGCACATGTAGAGGTAGCCCATAGCGAAACTATTATTCGGGGAACTATTGATGGAATGCCGGATGGTGATACCGGCCTCATTGAGAATTGTGTCCGGTATGTGCTGGATCACTTCGGGCTTGAGATGGGTGGCACTGTCAGGACCAGCAGTGAAGTACCTCTTGCAAGGGGACTCAAAAGCAGCAGTGCAGCCGCTAATGCAACCGTGCTGGCAACACTGGATGCTATCGGGGAAGAAATGGAACCTCTTGAGGCGGTACGGCTTGGAGTCAGAGCTGCAAAGGATGCCGGCGTTACAATCACAGGCGCCTTTGATGATGCATGTGCCTCCTTTTTCGGAGGTTTCGTTGTTACTGACAATCACAGAACCGAACTTATCAAACGGGAAGAGAGAGAGGCAGACGTACTAATCTTCGCGCCCGACAAAAAATCATTCAGCTCCGGTACAAACGTTGAACGATCAAAACTAATAGCGCCATGGGTGGATATCGCTTACAGCCTTACTCTCGAAGGAGAATACGAAAAGGCCATGACCCTCAATGGTTTCTTATACTGCAGTGCGCTGGGTTTTGATACCGAGCTCCTGATGCGTGCACTTGAGGCAGGTGTCAAGGGTGTAACACTATCAGGCACAGGCCCTTCTTATGTTGCTCTTGTTGATAAGGCCTCATCAGATGTTCTAAGGGATGCGTGGATAGAATGCGGGATAAGCGGCAACGTGATAAGTACAAAAATCAATAATAGTGGTGCAAGTAAATTTCAGATGGTGAAGTAAATGACAACGATCACAGAGGTACGTGAGGAAATAGCATTGATTGACCGGGAGATAGTTGAACTTATCCATCGAAGGGTCGCTCTTGCAGAGAAAGTCCTGAGGGCGAAACAGAAGGAAAGTATTCAGATCAACGACGGTACGCAGAATAAGGCAGTGCTGGATAGGGCTACTGATGCTGCTACTGAGAGGAATCTGGATACATCATCCATAAAAGAGATATTTCAAATTCTTATACGTATGAACATAGAACGCCAGCATGAATTAAGTGGGGAAGGGAATCTTCCGTAGGTGTTATTCATGACAGACATAGCAGTATTAATGGGATCTGAATCAGACAGAGCCATCGCCCACAGGGTAAGTAATGTACTTGATAACAGCAAATATTCCTATGATGTTCAGGTCATATCTGCTCATCGTAATCCTGTCGAGCTTGAAGAATATATTGCTCAAAGCGACGCAAAGGTCTTCATCGCGATAGCAGGACTTTCAGCAGCTTTGCCAGGGGTCATCGCTTCCAAGACCAAGAAGCCAGTAATAGGGGTTCCGGTTAGCGCAAAGATGATGGGACTTGATGCATTGCTTTCAATCGCCCAGATGCCCCCGGGAGTTCCTGTAGCAAGTGTGGGTGTGGATAACGGTGCCAACGCGGCTCATCTCGCCATAAGGATACTGGACCTTCTTCCTTAGTCCAGCCTGTTTATCTCAAAAAGGCAACATTCATCGCCGTTTCCCATCGTCTCAACGACATCGACTTCCAGGTCATCTGCCTTCATGTTTGCAACTCTTGAGAAGATCCCTCTTGAGATAGTACAGAGAATGGGGTTTGACTTGGCCTCTTCTTTGCCCCATGGGCAGATGCTACCTTTTATTGTACAGTTATTATTCTCACGAGTATCAACCTCGAAGTTCGCTCCAAGCTGGTTTATTATCTGACAGCAGAGGTCCCCCACGGTTTCATATCCTGCCAGATTGTTCTCAGGAGCGGTGTTCTCCAGGATCGCATCTACTACCATGTCTATCATCTGGTGAATGACAATGCCCTTTTGTTCAGGTGGCAGTGTTCTCAGAAGTGTAGGGATTATTTGGGTGAGTACCGAACGGACACGATTTTGCAAATCAATTTTGTTCTTCTCAGCCAACAGGTCTGCATGAAGGTTACTAATCCTTAACAGGGAGCGTATCCTTGTCATGAGTTCGAGTTTGTTGACAGGCTTTGTCAAAAACTCATCAGCCCCCGCTTCAATTCCCATTACCCAGTCATTCCTGCCCGAAAGAGCGGTGACCATTATAACCGGTATGAACTGCGTCGCATGATCCAGTTTGAGTTTTTCACATACCTGATACCCATTTATATCGGGCATCATGACGTCAAGCAGAATAATATCTGGCTGTTGGCTTTTAACAATTTCCAGTGCCACATTACCATTGTCTGCTGCAATTACCTCATATGTGTCTTCTAAATAAGCCCGGAGTAGTTCTATATTCATTATTTCGTCGTCAACAATGAGTATTTTTGTCTTCTGCTCGCTGGAAATATCAACAACTCCTCGGTAGTATGCGGAATAAATAATAATAGATGATTATATAATTATTATATGTAAATATTTATTGGCGGACTAACTACTTAAAGCTCCACAAGCTTGCTTTTGGATCCTTTTAACTTAATCCCTGCAGGAGTTATATCAAAGATGCTAATATCAAGAGTGATTTTGGTGCTACGCATCTTGGGTATGCTGAGGAAACGCTCATTATTGCCTGTATAGGGATTCTCTTTAATGAACAGTTTGACTGCTCCATAGGTGGAATAATCTGCAATTTTGTGTGTCATTTCGTAGGCGGCTTCATCCATGATGTACAAAGTACTTGTCTTTTGTTTTGCCAGCAGGCGGTTGAGGGTATCAAACTTATCCCTGAAATCCTTGGCACTAAGCCCAAATGCCAGCACTCCCAGATTATCGATGACAGCAACATCGGTGCCTTCCGGAATAAGTCTTACAAGGTCGAGAATATCTATTTCTTCAATGTTGAAATCAGCCCGGTCAAGCCTGAAGTGCCTGTCAAGTCCTGTCTCCTCAATGATGTTAATTTCATCATCACTGAAATCTTCAAGAAGCTGCGCTTCACGTGCAATCCCCCTTGTCCTCAGTTCAACGACCGGTTTTATCTGAAGGAGTCCTTTTTCTATAAATGACTCAAGTCCAAGTCCTAACATTGCGGCTTGTCCCAGCAGGTCTTCAGGGGTTTCTTCAGTCGCAATCAGAATGCATTTGTTCCCGTCCATACAGGATTTGTTAAGAAAATGGAGTCCAAAGATAGTTTTACCTGCTCCCGGAGCACCCGTAACAAGTATACCTTTGCCTTTGGGGTATCCACCACCTATCTTTTTATCTAAGTTATCTATTCCAGTTGGCATTCTGTCCATTTGTACCACTTCTATTTATGTTATCGAAGTTTATATTTATTTTATTATAATAATACTGTATATTATAAATAGCTAGTGCTGACACTTCTCACTGGCCCGTTTACAAACGAAAGAGCAACTAAAAGAATAAAAGGACAAAGAATTAATAATTAAATAAATACTTAATATAATACTACATGAATGCGATGCACAATCAGAAATATCTGATATTTGTCTCCGAGCCAAGATGTTCAGGTTTCCATAACCAGAGAATTAATAATATGTTTATATACAATGTTATTTGTAAAAGTATAGCAGACAGTTACAAATATAAAGCCAGAGACTAATATTTCATTTGTCTAATATACATTTGTAAAGCCTTTCATGCATTCGGGCTTTTATCTACTTTTCTGACCTTCAGGATGGTCTGAAAGTAAATTGAAAATGGCAGGGGGATTTAAATGAACTTAGATCTTACGATAAAGATAGGTGGAGCTGCAGGTCAGGGATTGGACACTATGGGCAGTGTGCTTTCCAAGAGCCTGCTTAAGAGCGGATTCTATGTGTTCAGTACACAATATTATCTTTCAAGGATAAGAGGTGGTCACAACACATTCCAGATACGGATCAGTAGCTCCGAACTTGCAGCAATGGGTGAGGATGTCGACATACTTATCGCTCTTGACAGGGCTTCCATCGACCGTCATCTTGGTGAAATGTCCGACGGGGTTGTGATAGTCGACAAGGATGTGGTTGAACTGGACAAAGAGCATGATTCCATCTTTCATGTCCCCCTGTTAAAAATAGCAAAGGATGTGGGTGGCAACAAGATATATACTAATACCGTTGCAGCTGGTGCGGTCATTGGGCTGCTTTGCCTGAGCCTGGATCCCCTTAATGAAGTGCTCACAGCGATATTCAGGAAAAAAGGCCAGGAAATCATTGATAGTAATCATAAGGCAGCAAAGGCCGGTTATGATCATGTGAAGGAAAATTACCCCCATGGATGTAAGTTCAATGTTTCCAAGCCTGATGCACAGGAGAAAAGGATGCTTATTGCAGGTAACGAGGCTGCAGGTCTGGGGGCACTTGCTGCTGGCGTGCAGTTCCTGTCAGCATACCCGATGACACCTTCCACAGGCGTGCTCAATTATGTTGCAGGCCATGCAGGTGAGTTCGGTGTGGTCGTTGAACAGGCGGAGGATGAGATAGCAGCGCTTAATATGGCAGTTGGTGCTTCTTTTACCGGTGCGCGCTCCATGGTCACTACGGCCGGGGGTGGATTCTCCCTGATGGTCGAGGCTCTTGGACTTGCCGGAATAACCGAGACCCCGGTAGTCATCTTCCTTGCACAGCGCCCCGGACCTGCAACCGGTCTTCCCACAATGACAGAACAGGGGGACCTGCTGTTCGCTTTGCATGCGGCGCAGGGGGAGTTCCCGAGGTGCATCCTTGCACCGGGTACTCCGGATGATTGTTTTTATATGATGGCAGAAGCATTCAATATTGCAGAAAAGTATCAGATCCCGGTTTTTGTCATGAGCGACCAGTATCTTGCTGATTCTTTATTCACATGCAAGCGATTTGATACTTCAAAGATCACTGTTGAAAGACACCTGCTCTCTGACCAGGAATTGCGCACTAAACATGGAGACTACAAACGTTATAAATTCACCCCAGGCGGTATTTCCCCGAGAGCACTTCCCGGCCAGGAAGGGATACTTGTATGTGCGGACAGTGATGAACATGATGAGTTCGGGCGTATAGACGAGAGCCAGGAGAACCGGATAAGGATGACGGATAAGAGGATGAAGAAACTGGAGTTGCTGGCTACTGAAATGAAGCCTCCTACGATATATGGACCGCAGGAGGCGAAGATTACTCTAATTGGCTGGGGCTCTACTTACGGCCCGCTGGCTGAGGCGGTTGACATCCTTACTAAGGAAGGCCATTCTGCTAATCTGGTGCATTTCAACCATATTTATCCAATGCCTGCAGAGAGCACACAGAAGGCGCTGGCAAAGTCAAAGAAGAAGATATGCGTGGAGAACAATTATACCGGCCAGCTTGCCAGGCTGCTCCTGACAGAGGCAGGTATCGAAGTGACTGATAAGGTCCTGAGATATGACGGCCTGCCTTTCACCCCGCTGTCCATAATCGAAGCTCTTCGGGAAAAGGAGGTGATCTGAATGGTGAGCGTAGAAGATTACGGGAACTATGAAACTGCATGGTGCCCCGGATGTGGCGATTTCAATATCCTTAAGGCGCTTAAGGCTGCTCTTGCAAATCTCGGAAAGGCGCCTTCCGAGGTGCTGATTGTTTCCGGCATTGGCCAGGCAGGCAAACTCCCGCAGTACCTGAACTGTAACTTTTTTAACGGGCTTCACGGCCGTACCCTTCCGCCAGCCACTGCGGCAAAGCTGGCAAACCATGAACTGACAGTACTTGCTGTAGCAGGGGATGGGGATTGTTATGGGGAAGGAGGTAACCATCTCATACATGCGATCAGGAGAAACCCTGACATTACTATACTTGTGCACGACAACCAGATATATGGCCTCACCAAGGGCCAGGCTTCTCCGACCAGTGAACGTGGCATGGTTTCCAAGATACAAAGGGAAGGTGTTTTTAATAACCCCTTAAACCCGATAGCACTTGCTATCTCTCAGGAATGCTCTTTTGTGAGCAGGGGATATGCAGGAGATGTGCAGCATCTTACGGAACTGCTCATCAAGGCCATCCGGCACAGAGGACTTTCTCTTGTGGAGGTCCTGCAGCCCTGCGTCACTTTCAACAAGCTGAACACTTTTAAGTGGTATTCGAACAGAGTTTACAAGATGGAAGATGGCGAGTATCCCCTTGACGACCGGGTAAAAGCCTTTGAAAAATCCCTTGAATGGGGTGACCGGATACCCCTTGGAATATTCTATGTTAACGAAAGACCTGTCCTGGAAGACAATCATGAGGTGCTCAGGGATGCTCCCCTTATAAGGCATAAACCGAATACAGAAAAAGTGAATGTACTGATTGACGGTTTTATGTGACTTTCAATCCTTCTTTTATTTTTCCCCTAGTTGTGCATACTTGCTTTAATAACGACAAGCTCTTCAAAGGAACATTTCACACTGGTCACTACCTCGGTCTGGAAACCATATCCTTCCAGTTCTTTCCTTACCTCGCCTATGCCTGTCAGGGACGAAATAAGCAGCAGGAGTATCCCCCCGGATGCAAGGTAGTTGCAGGTTTCTTTTAAGAATCGCTCAATTGCACTACGCCCATCAATGCCGCCATCAAAAGCATAATTCAGCCATCCCGGTATCTTCTCATCCTCTGATGTAGGCAAGTAGGGCGGGTTGAAGATAATCAGGTCGAAGATATGCTTTTCACATATGCCCGCAAACAGGTCGGCCCTGATGACTTCGATGCCGTTGGACCGTGCGCATGAGGCTGCATGAGGGTTGATCTCGGTTGCAATGAGTTTGACATCTCTGTTTGCCCTGAGGACAGCAGATACAAAGCCTGTGCCTGTACCTATCTCAAGAACCCGGGAGCCATCCTTTGTGTGTTCGACTGCTGCATCGGCAAGCAAAAAAGAATCTTCTGCCGGATCATATGAATTCTCATCAAGCTTTATAGTTGCATTCCTGTAGCTGATGATGGCCATGCTATCCCTGTTGCCTGTGCCTGTAAAGCAGGTTTGCAAGATATGCAAGCTCTTCCGGCTCCAGGTTCTCCGGCCTTTTGTCAAGCATTTCTGGTGGAAGCTTGCCGATGAACTCTTTTAAGTCATCGGTTCCAAGAAGCTGCTTGCTCCTTATTATTGAGTTGCGGATCTTCTTGCGTCTCTGGCCGAAGACAGCTGTAACGAAGTCAAGGTAATATTTGCTGTCATCAACTTCAAATGGTGATGGCCTGGGCTTGACTTTCACGACCGCAGAGAGCACTTCAGGAGGCGGTGAAAATGCACCTCGTGGAATCTCCATAATGATAGACGAATCTGCGAAATAATATGTGTTGACCGATAGCCTGCTATAATCCCCTGAGTTTGCATGGGCTACCATCCTTTGTGCGAATTCGTACTGATACATAAGAATTCCCAGTTCGAACTCATGTCTGAAGAGCTTGAAGGTAATCTCAGATGAGATAGAATAGGGAAGGTTAGAAACTACTTTATCAAAAGGCGGGAATTCAACTCCAAGAACATCTCCTGCAATGATCTCAAGTTTATCGTTCTCTCCGAAGCGGTCCAGGAGCACATCCACAAGAACCGGATCTCGCTCGATTGCAATAACTTTCCCGGCGCGCTTCATGAGACGTTCGGTAAGGTTACCTATCCCGGCCCCTATCTCCAGTATGGTTTCATGGGGCCGGATATCTGCAGCATCGACTATCCTGTCGAGTATACGTTCGTCCACAAGGAAATGCTGGTCGTGGTCACCGCCACGTATACCATACTTCCTGAGAATATTGTGGACCAAGAAAAGAACACCTTGCTTATTCTTTTGGACGTTTGGGTGGAATGGTGAACAGCCTGTACTTAATGTTCTCATCCCTGAGCTCTTCAATTATCCTGTTGGATATGACTTTCTGGGGTGAGTGCACTCCTCCTACCCTGGTATGGAGATCATCAAGGCTCTTGAACACGCCTTTTTTCCTTTCGTCTATGATAGCCCACATAAGCTTCTTCCCGATACCTGGCAGAAGTTCGAGCATATGCAGTCTGTTGGTGATCGGATGAGCATCGTTGAAGAACTTAACGAAACGTTCTTCATCGCTTTTCACGTTCGCCTCCAGTATAAAAGGTAGTTCCAGCTGGGCGCCATGGCTGAGGTTACTGTAGCCGATCCTGTGCTTTACATGGTCTATCTCTTCCCTGTCCCCATCCCCAATATATACACGAGACTGTATATTCGGGTTTTTACCTTCCTTCGGCACCAGTTCCATCAATACGAAGTTCTTTTCACCAATGGCCTGAACCACTGGTTTCTTCTGGTAGGATGGTCTTTTGTCCTCATTGCTTCCATAAGGCAGGTAATCAAGGACCCACGCATATTCTTCTTTTTCAGGTGGCTTTCCTTTAACTTGCATCATATTCCCTCCGGCATACCCACTGCTGATGTTAAACTTTCTCTCTTGAAAAAAAGGATGTATCGGATATAAATTTAATCCATTGCCCCTTCGACCATTTCAAGCATCTGGTCCAGTTCCGTATCACTCAGGGTGAACCTTTCTTTTGCATAGAGGGATCTGAGCTCATCCCTGGTCATTGGCATTATATCTGCTATCCTGACCGCAATCTCAGGTTTCATTTTTTCCAGTGCCGTGAGATTGTTTACAAGATCTCTTGCTTTTTCCGGAGATGTCTTTGCGAACGTATCTGCATGATTGATAGCCTTACGCAACTCATATCCCAGCTCTTCTTCATTTTGCAGGCGCTCTTCCATTATCTGGTGCAAAATACCTTTCACTTCGGAAAGGGTAAGCAACTCTTCGCTCAGAATTTCCTTAACAATCATTGATATACACTCTTTACTATTATATCCTGTTCTCTATGTGACATCAACTAAAATAATTCAGTATATCTTTATTGTTGCCAACAAAGATATATCTGACGTTGTGTGCAAAGATCCGGTACAATACGGTATATCCGTACTTTAGTACTTCTGTGGCTTAAGGTGCTGCGGAAGGGCTATTAGTTCCTTTGTAGCATTGCCGTCCCTTATCTGGAGCAGGTATGCGCGGCCGCGCTGACCCAAAACCTTGCCGGTCCTTCCCTGGAATCGTGGATTTGGCATTCCCTTCTGTACGCTGGGGTCGATGTCGATGTGGACCATCTGTCCCTCTGTGAATTCCTGGATAGCCTTGCTAACAGGGGAAATTCCTCTTTCTCTTACACTCTTTTTCAGCTTGTAACGTGTACAGCATTTTTCACCGTGTGATGTTGGCATGATATTCCTCCATTGATTAACTTGATACGATCAATTCTATAATTATATTCTAGTGATAAACCTTGAACCGGAAAACGCATTCATATATCCACTTTGATTACATCGAGCTCAGTGACTATGGCCTGTATCCCCAGCAATCCTGTGAGGCTTGGCTGTGTCCTTCCTTCGTCACCGGATACCAGTTCTTTGACATATAGCCCGCCGCCACAGTGAACCTGCATGATGGCGTACTCGTCCGTCAGTTCTGTAAGCTGCATATCGTGTACGTTTCTCTTGCGCACCAGATCCGCCCTTCGGTGGGATACGCGCTGTGGTGTCCTCTGTGATATCTCAGCTCCGACCAGACTGTCGATGGCAGATATAAGCATTTCTTTGGAAACTGGCTCTTTGAATGTAACTTTAAGGTTATAAACCTTATCCGCCTTTGATGCTTTAAGAGCCTCTATGACTTCCTTCTGCACCATCTGCAGTTCCTGGACCTCTACCTTGCCATTCGCAAAGGTATTTATCCTTTTTTCAAGCTCAGCTACATCAAAGGAGCGTATCGGCGAGTTAAGCACTTCGACCACAAAAGGTCGTCCGGTGCCACCCATAAGCGCATCTATGTCTTCTCTTCCAGCTCCATGGAATGTCGTGTCACTGGCACCTGTGACCTTGAGGATCTCCTCCCGAATGAGCTCATCCACTGATTCCGGGTACTGCTTGCCTGTAAAAGAGCACTTATCGCATCCCCTGCCTCCGCAGTTCCTGCAGGGCCACCGGGTCTGTGGAATGCCACGTACAAGCTTCCTGTACCTGCCCTGTATATATATAGAACGCACCTGCAACCTGACAGCGTCTTCCGCAAGGTCAAGGGTCACAAGCACATCCGGCCTGTTGAACTCAACCTCTTTGCCGGTACGTGCTGCTATGAGCTTTCCGACCTCTCTGTTCAGCTCCGTCTTGAGCTGCTCTGCATAGGTTATCCCGCACTCACTCCAAAGTATCTCTTCGTTCTCACCCAGCAACCCGCTGACCTTTGTCCCGACAAGGAATGTAGAATACTCAATATCCCCGATAGCTTCTACGGCCCTGTCAGCCCAGGCATCCAGGTTGTCGTACAATCCCAGACACACCCAGCATTTGCTGTCATCTTCCTTGATTCCCAGTGTCTTCCTTGCGAAAGCGCTGCTTGGGGCAAGTTGCTTGAGGAGGGCATCATCACCCGAAGCTTTATGCAGCAGGTCCCCTTCCATGGCAAGGGCAAGCTTTACAGCCTTCCCTCTCTCTACGTTGGTAAGGCCTGTGGATAGTTTTGCGAATTGCCTGCCCATGCAGTTATCACAAATAGGTCCTTCATTGACAATTCGTTTAGCAGTTTCAAGTATGCTCATCCGATCACTCTCATTTTTTGTAAGTTATGCTTCCGTCCGGCTTTGTCCGATCCTGTCCAGCTCATTGAGGATAATGATTATGCAATGGTCCGAATGAAGTGAGAGGGGTCCGATAGACAAAGTCCCGGAAGCTATCGTTTTGATCGCTACTTCTTCCTCTTCTGTGACTCCCATATGGTCGCCCAGTATAAATACCGCATCATCAGGAAGGACACTGGTACTTCTCACATCTCCTCCGCCTTCATGCAGGTAATATATGCGCCTGTTATTCGCCGTGAACTCAGCCAGCAGCTTCTCAAGCCCTCCACGACGTATCCATACTCCGGGAGTGGATTGTGACTCGAATTCTGTGGCATCCTTCTCAAGTGCTTTTTTGATAAGGGATCCGCTGCTCCTCTCATCAGGGCTGAGATACCTGAGCTGTTCACCATTGAAGCGTACGATCTTACCGGGATCGGGTTCTCCAAGCAGCACCAGATGTATGTTGACATCCCTCCTCATTCCGTGGGACAGGAAAAGTGCTGAGTTGATACATCTGCAGAGTATGTCCATGCGTCCTGCCGCACCAGGCAGGTCGTTCAGCGAGAAATCACCTGTAGTGAGCGCCTTGTGGCCGATTATCACAAAATCCTTCATTTTTATTTCCCCTTTTAGTTACATTTAACGTACCCTGATCAGTTCTTTCCTTCCTTGAGCACAATCTTTGCAAGAGCGGTAGCTATTTTCCTGTAATCTGCGCCCTCGACAGCCAGCTTCCCGACCCATTCGTCATATCTTTCCAGGTTTCCGGTGCGAATGTTCGTTCTCACCTTTTCCGCAACCTGTGCTTCCTTGGCTTTTTCAGCATCCTTTATGGTAGGAAGTTCTTTCCGGGTAATCTCAGTCTTAGTGTATCTTTGAATCGCGGTGAGCTTGCCCATTTCATTCTTTTTGATGAATGAGTATGCCAGCCCCGGCCTTCCAGCTCTTGCCGTCCTGCCTATCCGGTGAACATAGGTCTCTATCTCCAGAGGCAGGTCATAATTGAAGACCACTTCGATGTTCTCAATGTCGAGTCCTCTTGCAGCCACATCCGTGGCAACTAATATACTGATATCTTCGTCCCGTAATTTATCGACAGTGCGCTCCCTGAGGTTCTGCCGGATGTCCCCATGCAGGGCTTCCACCGAGTGGCCATGGGACCTGAGTTTCACAAGAACTTTGTCGACTTCCTTCTTGGTATTGCAGAATACAAGGGCCGACTGGATATTCTCCACATCTATCAGGCGGTGAAGTACCTCTATTTTGGAACTTTCCTTGATCTCAAAGTAGAACTGTTCCACACCAGGCACCGTCATCTCTTTTTTAGCCACTTTTATGTGTTCGGGTTCGCGCATGTATTCGTCGGTCAGTTTCAGTATGGTCTTTGGCATGGTTGCGGAAAAGAGCAGTGTCTGCCTTTCCCCGGGGGTGAGTTCGAGCACCTTCTCGATATCCTCCCTGAATCCCATATTAAGCATCTCGTCAGCCTCGTCAAGGACCATGATCCTGATGCTTTCCATGTTAATAGCTCCACGCGTGATGTGGTCTATTACTCTTCCCGGTGTCCCGACAACTATCTGTGCGCCGCTTTCAAGTTCCTGCGTCTGCTGGCCCATGGCCCGCCCGCCGTAAATCGCTGTTATGCTCAGTCCCTCTGTTAAAAGTGCTATCTTCTTAAGCTCGTCTGCGATCTGGACCGCCAGTTCCCTGGTTGGGCAGAGAACCATCGCCTGCAGGGCTCTCTTCTTCTTATCCACTAACTCTACGAGAGGGATCCCAAATGCCGCCGTTTTCCCGGTACCAGTCCGTGCCTGTCCGATAATATCCTTTCCCTGCATTATCAGAGGGATGGCTTGTACCTGTATCTCCGTAGGTTCGATATAACCCATCACTTTAATGCTTTTTAGCACTCCTTTGGTGAGGTTGAAGTCTTTGAATGTTGTTGATTCTGAATCCATGATTGTCACTCTTTATTACAATGATACAATGATAATATAATGGATGCTAATGTATTGCTACTGCTCTTGTAAACAGCCGAGTATCATTCTTCATATGCTGCTGCATCCCTGCAGATTCCTGCAAGAGGATTTACCGGCCCGGCACCTTTGCCGACCTTCTGGCTGCCGATGATGGCCCGAACAACGAAATCCTTGGCTTTGCTGGCTGCTTCCACTATTGTCATTCCCTGTGCAAGACAGCAGGTAAGAGCGGAGGCATAGGTGCACCCTGAGCCATGTGTGCCACCCTTTACAAATTTTCCGGGGATGACCGTGAACCGGTCCTCTTTAGCCTCATAGATAACATCGGATGCATCCAGATGTCCGCCTGTGATTATAACTACTTTGACCCCTGTCCTGGCAATGACCCTGGCTGCCTGCTTTGCTTCCTCCACTGTCGTTATGGTCATGCCTGAAAGAGCCATGGCCTCATTGATATTTGGAGTAACGACATGACTTATGGGCAGGAGCTCTTCTTTTAGCGCCCTGATCGCATCTTTCTGGAGCAGGTCACCCCCGGCTTCGGCTGCCATTACGGGATCTACTATCAACCTGAGCCCGTACTTGCGGACCATACCGGCAACAATGGAAACAATACCCGATGATGACAACATGCCGGACTTGGCCCATTCTATCGTCATATCTGTACATACAGCGTCCACCTGGCTGGCGACCACTTCCGGGGGCAGGTCAAAGACACTCAGGACTCCGGTTGTGTTCTGTGAGGTCACTGATGTGATGGCGCATGTCCCGTGAAGCCCCATGGCTGCAATGGTTTTGATATCCGCCTCTATTCCTGCCCCTCCACCGGAATCCGATCCTGCAATGGTCATTACAACAGTTGCCCCTCTCATTTGTATGTTCTCCTTATATAGGTTGTATTACATTTACTTGTGTGCGGAGGTCATAAAGTCTTGTAAGTTAAATAGTAGTTGGTCATATGAAATGGCCGTATAGTACTATCTGCTTGCTAAAAAGACCTTCTTGCGATACATTTATATATTCCACTTGCAACAATGAGTCATCACAAGACCTATATATGTACGTAAAGTAATTTAGATATCTGGTATATACCAATTATCCGTACTTATTAAATGAGGCAACTAATATGGGAAACAGACCTCTTGATATATTGAACAATGCATTGAACACACCCGTAATCGTGAGATTGAAGGGCGCAAGAGAATTCAGAGGAAAACTTCAGGGTTACGACGTTCACATGAACCTTGTACTCGATGAAGCTGAAGAGCTGAAAGAAGGAGATATTGTAAGGAAGCTGGGCAGTGTTGTTATCAGAGGCGATAACATCGTATATGTGTCCCCCTGAAACAAACGTAAGGTATAAGAACTAATAACCGTATCAGGGTAATCCACACGATTTACGATTATTTCCAATTTCAACTAAAAGGTGATTATAAATGTCAAAAGGTACTCCCTCAATGGGTAAAAGGCAAAAGCGCACACATGCAAAGTGCAGGCGCTGCGGCAGTGTTTCACTCAACATCCATACAAAACAATGTACTTGCTGTGGTTTCGGCAAGACCTCTCGCATGAGAAGTTATAAGTGGCAGGCAAAGTGCAAGCTTTAAGCCTGATTTTTCTCCCTATCCACCGGAGATAAAAATGCGCGAGGAATGCGGTGTTGTGGGTGTGGTAAAAAATGGAAACGAATCACACCCGATACCTGCTTCACTTCAGATATACTATGGCCTCTATGCCTTGCAACATCGCGGACAGGAATCCTCAGGCATAACCGTTCATAACGGCAAAGATCCCATGACCATAAAAGGTATGGGGCTTGTTCCGGAAGTTTTTGATAAGGATGCCCTTCTTGAACTTAAAGGCAAGGTAGGCATAGGACACGTACGGTACTCTACTTGCGGCGACTCTATGCTGGAGAATTGTCAACCGTTCATTGTTAAATACAAAAGCGGTACTGTTGCTATCGCTCATAATGGTAATCTAGTCAATAGTAATGACCTTCGCAGGAAGCTTGAATCTGAAGGGCACTTTTTCGTAGCAAGTTCGGATACTGAGGTCATAGCACATCTTCTAGTCAAAGAGCTTTTGAAATATGGTATCGCCGAAGCTATTGGCAATGTAATGAAACAACTGAATGGCTCTTATTCACTGGCCATTATGATCGACGACCTGCTGATGGCTGTAAGGGATCCCTATGGATTCAAGCCATTGTGCATCGGATCGATCGATTCAGGATACGCTGTTGCATCGGAAAGTGTAGCTATTGATACGCTTAATGGGAAGCTGATCAGGGATGTTCACCCTGGCGAACTGGTTATTTTCCGGAACGGTGAGATCGAATCACACCAACTTTTCCGTGAAACAACTTGTGCACACTGTGTTTTTGAATATATATATTTTGCACGTCCTGATTCTATTATTGACGGAAGACTTGTCTATAAGGTCCGGGAACGCATCGGTGAGAGGTTGGCAAAAGAACATCCCGTTGAAGCTGATATGGTATCCCCTGTTCCGGATTCAGGCATCACTTCAGCGATCGGTTATTCCCGCCAGTCAAATATCATCTACGAAGAAAGTCTCATGAAGAACCGTTATATCGGGAGGACTTTCATTCTTCCGGGCCAGGCAATGCGTGAAACTGCAGTGCGGCTCAAGATGAACACTATTGCAGAAAACATCCGGGGCAGAAAGATAATTCTTATAGATGACAGCATTGTCAGGGGTACTACCTCCCGTCGCATCATTGACATGATAAAAAATGCAGGCGCCACGGAAGTTCATGCGCGTATAGGGAGCCCCCCTATAGTTGCACCATGTTATCTTGGTATTGACATGGCTTCAAGGGAAGAGCTTATAGCTGCCCATAAGACAATAAAAGGCGTGGAAGCTGTAATTAATGCAGATTCCCTGGGATATCTGAGTATTGAGGGCCTGGTGGAATCCATAGGCATAGATCGAGATGACCTGTGCCTGGGCTGCCTTACAGGTGCTTACCCGGTTGATATCCCGGGAGAAAAAACCTGTCAGCGCAGACAACTTAAGCTTCATGAGTTTTAATAAATAAATGGCAAAGCTTATTTTTGCAATATTTTTTATATATTGAATGTAAAAAGGATTACTCTTTTAAACTAACTAATAACTGGACTCTTTTTACTATTGATCCCGGCTTTATTTATCGCTGCTACAGATAATTTATTTATATGCATACATAGGAAAAACACAGCCTTTTTTGAAAACTACAGGATTCGCCTGAAAATAATTTTAAATTACATGGAAAAACTGAAAAAATGCATTGCAAAATTTAGCCAATAAGGTGATAATTGGAAAAGTAGTATGGGGCCGGGATCGAGAATCGAACTCGAATCGTAGCCTCCACAGGGCCACAGGATAACCGCTACCCTACCCCGGCACGCATATCTTTTGTTTGGAAGCACCCTTTAGATGTCCTTTTCTTAGATAAACTTTTCCTTTGGAATTGTCTTTCCGGCGGTACAAAAACTGGACAATCAGTGAACTAAGAGTTTCCTTTTAGCAGACGGCTCTGAAACACATCCTATGTCGTCTTCACTGATCGGTAATGAGGAGTCAGTATAAGGGTCATGTTTCCTGAACTTAACCCAGAATACACTACCTAACCCTGCAGGGTTATCTTCCACACCGACTTCCCCGCCCATGATCTCTGCTATCCTTTTAACAATTGCAAGCCCAAGGCCGGTGCCTTTAACACCTTTCTTATGTACCCGCTTGAAACGCTCGAAAACATGGGATTTGAGCTCATCAGGTACACCTTCCCCCTGATCAGTAACCTCTACTCTCCACTGGTAATTGGAATCAACCACATCTATGATAATACAAGTGTTCTCCGAGCTGTATTTTATAGCATTTGAAATGAAATTGGCAAATATTTCCTCAACTATCGGATTAACAAGTGAATGATAAGCCCCTGCAGCCCTCATTTCTAGAGTCATCTGTTTCTCAAACACCTTTTGGTCAAACTGCTCAGCAGCGTTCCTCAGGATGGCCCCGATGTCCATAATTTCAAGCTGGATGTTCTCTGCAGACTCCAGTTTTGCGAATGTAGCTGCTGTCTCTATCATCTCTATAAGCTTATCGTTGTTGCGTTTTATCCCATTCACAAGTACTTTCTGTTTATCACTTGATTCGGTTTCAAACAGAAGATCAGAATATCCTTTAATGTTGCCTGCAGGATTAAGCAGGTCATGCCTCATGATGTCCGTAAACAGGTCCTTGAGTTCATTGGATCTTCGAAGTTCCTCTTCGAACTGCTTCCTTTCACTGATATCCATGGTTGTGCCTGCAAGCCTTACCGGTTCGCCTGAACCATTGCGATCAACCAGTTTCCCGCGGGCAAGTATCCACCTCCATGATGAATTATTCTTGTCCTTCATTCTAAATTCTGATTCAAAAGAGGAGATTTCGTTCCAGAGGTGAAGTCCGATGTTCTCCATGAAAAGAGGCAGATCTTCAGGATGCATTATTTCCATCCAGGAGTCAAAGTTTGGCTTTATGTCTGCCGGCGCATAGCCCGCTATCTCCGCCCACCTCTCATTATAAATAAGCTCATTAGTTTTGATATTCCAGTCCCACATGCCAAGGTCTGCACCCCTGAGGGCAAGTTCCACTCTCTCCTGCGTTCTGCGGAGTATTTCCTCAACTTCTTTGCGCTTCGTGATATCGCGTACTATTGCCAGTGCGTAGTTGTTATTTTCATGAGTCGTGAAAGTGACATTCATTTCTACGGGAGCAAGCGTATTGTTTTTTCGGATTATGGTCCTGTCAATATCAAGGAAGCGATTACCGCATATGTCCCGTATGTCCTGTTCCCAGAAGCGGCCGCAGAATATGCGTTCAAGCTCCTCCCCCGTCATACCAAGGAACTCATCCCTGGAATATCCTAACTCATTACAGGCCGTTTCATTGACATCGATGACGGCCCCAAGGCAGGGATCTATCATAAATATGAAGTCGTTAGACTGATTGATGAGGTTTTTGAAAAGACTGAGATTCTCAACAAACAATTTATGCTGCAGAACCATTCCCGTGAGCTCCGAAAGAATCTTCAACGCAGGCAGTTGTTTCTTGTAGCTCGTGTCATTGAAAGAAGGATTCTCTATAGATATGAACCCGACAACATTCCCGTCTATTTCAGTCGGCACTATTACCATGGAGCTTACACTTCTCACACGCATGATTTCCTTTTCCCTTGTTGCAGCTTTAGGCAATGATGTGCTCTCCAATAGTATTGGAGACGCGCTGTTCCGTATCTGTTCCATCATCCAGGGAAAGTTTGACTCGCGGAGATTCTCGAACACCGCTTTTCTTTCCGGCAAGTGTGAAGCAGCCCATTTATGGCTGATGTGCAATGAACTCCGGTCTTTGCCGAGCATGACCAGGTAGTTGTACTCGGAACTGCAGAACATGCCCGCCCTCTGCAGCGTCTCATCAATGGTCATATCTACATCCTTTGGAGCGATGAACAAGGATATCAGAGAGGTGAGTGAACTTTCGATGTCTGAGTTCTGTTCCATCAGTTCCTCAACTCTTTTTTTCTCTTCATTCAAGTCATTTATTTTAGTCTCCAGTTCCCCGTTCATTTTATCGATGCGCGTACTTGCATAGATAATGGCTGCAAATGTTGTAATAATAAGTGCGGAGCTGAAAATTATGACTTTATTTTCCCCGGACACTATAAATGGTGACAGCATGAGCATTCCCAGAACGCATACGATCAAAAGGAACACACTATTCACAAGATTTGGTATTTTCATGCCTTGTTGCCCCGCAGGATATGCTGAAGAAAATTGTAGAATATTGTATTCTCTTTTATTATATTTATCTATTATTAATAGTTACTTCATAAACTCCAGGCGGTCGAAAGGTTTAAGGGTTAATTTTAACTATTTAGCAAATTCAAACTACCTATATAGAGCAAAAAGAGATGATATTCATAGTAAGGACTGTCCAGAAAACCAACCCTCTAGCAAACAGGGACATCGTATCGCAACCCGTGGAAAGCACAGCGGAGTATCTGGTACTTGAGCCTGCAGGCTATCCGATGACCAGCATCCTGGAAGAATATCCGGAGATAGAGGACCCGGGACTCTTTGAACATTATGCCAGAGAGCAGTGGAAAGGCGTTACCGCTATCAAGGACGATTATCTTTTTGACAGACGTATGTACCCTGATTACGCATATAAGGTGAAGGAAGTCGAACCCCCTGAGTCAGTCATTGGTCCCAATACCAACATTATCGTGCGCGATATGATGGACAGTGTTATCCCCAAGATCGAGTTCAGAAGCAAAGTTAGCTTTGATGATGTCATCGGGCAGCTTAGCGCGCGCCAGAAGTGCAGGCTTATCGAACGCTTTCTTGAGGAGCCGGAGAAGTTTGGTAGGTGGGCGCCCCGAAACATCCTTTTCTATGGCCCTTCAGGAACCGGCAAGACAATGTTTGCCAAGGCTATTGCAAACAAAGCACAGGTCCCCATATTACCTGTGAAGGCAACTGAGCTTATAGGAGAGTTTGTCGGCGAGGGGGCCCGTCAGATACACCAACTCTACGAGCGGGCGCAGGAAATGGCACCATGTATCCTCTTCATTGATGAACTGGATGCCATTGCCCTTGACCGCAGATATCAGGAACTACGTGGCGACGTGGCAGAGATAGTCAATGCCCTGCTGACTGAGATGGACGGGATCGTAGAGCGCCCCGGAATCTGCACCATAGGTGCCACGAACAGGACAGATACACTTGACCCTGCGGTGCGCAGCAGATTCGAGGAAGAGATAGAATTTGTACTACCTGATGAGCAGGAACGTTATCAGATCCTTGAATCCAATGTAGGTACCTTCCCGCTTGAAATTGCCGACATCGACATGAAATCCCTTGCCAAAATGACAGAAGGTCTTTCAGGGCGTGATCTTGTTGAAAAAGTTCTCAAGACTGCTTTGCACAGGGCTATCATCGATGACCGGGACACTGTTACCCAGGAAGATCTCGAGATTTCCGTGAAGAAACTCAAAAAAGTCAATGAGACCCTGAACCCTGAAAAGATGTACATTTAGGGTCACCTTTTTAAATTTAGCTTCTATATCGTGTTTCCATGACAGAGGTAAATGAGTCTGACAGGTTTGAGTGCGTTATCGTAAATGTCTTTGACAAAGGTATGTGGAAAGGCATAGTCGTAGAGGAAGTAAGATCCGGAGGACGTGTCTATTTCGGCAGGACGAAATCCGAGGGTTTTGACCTCCAGCCCGGAGACAGCTTATTTGTCGGCATCAAACCCCTGGCATATCCGGTTGAAGATCGCACCATGGAGATCATTCTTTATGATGCTGATGATAATAGGCTGGATTGGACTTATCTCTGATTTACCTCCCTTTTCGTTTTCCTTTTTCTTTTATTGAATATGATCCTTGCAGATTATTTCCTCGCATATTCCCGGAGTAGTATCTCGGTTTCCATTAGGTCCTCTGCTATTGTAACATTCTCAAAGACCTTCTTTGCTTCTTTAAGCAAAGGTTCCGCATCATCGGAGTATCTGGAACTGATATGTGTCAATATGAGCATGGATACGTTTGCTTCTTTCGCGAGTAGTGCCGCTTCTTCAGCGGTGGAATGCATGGACTCCTTTGCCCATTCCTGCTGGTCATTTGCAAGGGTGGAGTCATGAATAAGCAAATCTGCATCACGGCTTGCTTCCAGTATTTCCGGACATGGCCTTGTATCCCCGCTGTATACTATCTTCCTGCCCGGGCGTGGCTCTCCTACAACCTCTACTGATGTGATGGTTCTGCCATTTACTTCAACCGGCTCCCCCCTGTGAAGTTTTGAGAATAGAGGTCCGGGAGGGACTCCAAGCTCAATGGCTTTATCTCGATCGAACCTGCCTATGCGCTCGTCCTCTATGAGTGCATACCCGACACTAGGAACACTGTGCTGCGTCTTTATGGCATGGATGGAGTAGCCATCTCTTTTGATAATGTCCCCTGGCTCCAGGTCAACTGCATCTATCTCAAAGCGGAGTTTGTAATACCCCAGAGCACTGAGTATCCTTGCAAACTCATGCACATGGTGAGGTCCGTATATCTTGAGGGGCTCTGTTCTTCCGTGAAAGGACATTGTCTGTATCAGTCCCGGTATCCCCAGTATATGGTCTGCGTGGAAATGAGTAATAAAAATAGAACTCAGTGCTTTCATGCCGGTCTTTGCGCGCATCATCTGCTGCTGCGCTCCTTCTCCGCAGTCAAACAGCATGAGCTCACCCTCACGATTGATCATTATGGCTGATGGATTACGTTCGGGAGTGGGAAGGGAACCACCGGTGCCAAGAAAAGTTACACGAAGCATGTAGCTTTATTAAGTGCTATAGTTATTTATGAATTGCTTCTTAGAATCATCAAACTGAAAAAAGAATACATGCTTTTGCCATTTCATTTAGTGTTATTCTTTGAGGATATTCCTTGCCATTCGAAAAGTTCATATAGAATCTTATTATTAATGATACGTCCATAAGTCATATTTTGGCTATTGAATCACAATCAATTTCTCATATAATTATCCAGAGGATATATCATGAAATGGCAAGGCAGATCCAGAAGAAGCTATACCGGTGCCAAGATTAAGGCATTCCGCAGCAAGAGAAAGCACGAATTAGGTCGCGAATCCGCAGATACTCGCATAGCTGTGACCAAAAGGAAGAACGTTTCAACTACCGGCGGTAACAGAAAGGTAAGACTCATGCAGTGTGATGTCGTGAATGTCACCGATGCACAGGGTAAGACCCAGAAGACAACCATGAGCAAAGTAGTCGGAAACACCGCAAATGAGCACTACGTCAGGCGTAACATACTCACAAGAGGCTCTGTCGTCAAGACTGCTCTAGGTAATGCAAAGGTTACAAGCCGCCCCGGACAGGACGGAGTTGTCAACGCAGTACTGATAGAATAAACCAAAACCTTTATTTTTTTATTTCTGTTGCGATGAGGTTTTCCAGATGGATGAAAATACACGTCATATACTAGAATGTCTTGAAGATGATGCGAGAATGACATCTGAGCAGATAGCAGCTCTTACTGGCCTTTCTGCTGAAGAAGTAAGCAACAGAATAAAAGAGATGGAAAATAACGGCATCATCCGCAAGTATAAGACAGTAGTTGACTGGGATCTTGCAGGTGATGAGAATGTATATGCTATCATCGAGCTCAAGGTAAGCCTGGAGCGCAGGCTTGGTTACCAGGCGCTTGTGGAGCGTCTATACAAGTTCCCGGAAGTGCGCTCTGTAAGGCTGCTTTCAGGGCAGTATGACCTGTCCCTTACTGTAGGGGGGCATTCTATGAAAGAAGTCGCTTTCTTTGTAGCTGAGAAAATTTCCACTCTTGATCAAGTGCAGCACACTACTACTCATTTTGTGCTCAAGACCTATAAAGAGGATGGAATAATCCTCTATGAAGAGGACCGTGTTGCACGTTTACCCGTGACACCATAGTTTTATTTTATTACATAAAATATGATATATTCTGCAGGAAGTAATCCTAATGAGAAAAGCATGCCTCCCCTCAAAATTTGTTGCGGATGTGATGAAGAAGGTTCCTCCCTCCGGCATACGTCGCTATTTTGATCTTGCATCAGAGATAGATGATGTTATATCTCTTGGTGTGGGTGAGCCGGATTTCGTAACTCCGTGGCATATCCGGGAAGCATGCATCCACTCCCTTGAGTGTGGGGAGACTTCTTATACTTCAAATTATGGTCTCATGGAACTTCGTGAAGAGATATCCAGTTTCTTTTCAGATAAATATGGAACGTCCTATAACCCAAATTCGGAGATTCTTGTAACTTCAGGTGTAAGCGAGGCTCTGGACGTAGCTATACGCGCAATCACAAACCCGGGCGACGAAATACTGATCCCTCAGCCATCCTATGTTGCATATACACCTTCAGTGATGTTTGCAGGAGGTGTACCTGTTCCAGTGGAAACCTGTCTGGAGAACGAGTTCAAGCTGCATGCTGAGGACCTTGAAGCTGCTATCACTGATAAGACAAAGGCTTTGATTCTTAATTACCCGAACAATCCCACGGGTGCCACCATGGGTAGAAACGACTTTGAGGCCATTGCCGATGTAGTGTCAGAGCACGACATCATGGTGATTTCCGATGAAGTCTATGATTGTCTCACTTACAAGGGGAAGCATACTTGTTTTGCTTCAATTGATGGCATGCGCGACAGAACTATTCTCCTAAATGGCTTTTCCAAAGCCTATGCAATGACTGGTTTCAGGATGGCCTATGCTATGGCACCACGTGAAGTGATTTCTTCCATGATGCTTATACACCAGTACTCCATGTTGTGCGCTCCCATCATGGGCCAGATAGGCGCTATAGAAGCCCTGCGCAACGGCACGCATGAAATGGAGCGCATGGTGCGTGATTATGACCGCCGCCGCCACCTTATCGTAAACGGCCTAAACAAGATTGGCCTTGAGTGTTTCGAGCCAAGCGGGGCATTCTATGCTTTCCCGTCCGTGCAGAACACAGGGCTGACTTCTGAAGAGTTCGCTGAAAAACTCCTCTTTGAACAGAAAGTTGTCACAATCCCCGGCAATGTCTTTGGTAAGGCCGGTGATGGCTTTTTACGCTGCTCCTATGCCACTTCCCGGGAAGAGATAGAGGAAGCTCTGGCAAGGATAGAGGCATTTGTGGATAGGCTGTGATTTTCTATTGGATCAATAGTGTTCAAAAGTGCATTGTCTTATGTAAGTGGCGCACTTTTAAACATACCTGATATTCTATTTGTAATAGTGTCCAGCAGACATGTTATGCATACACAAGATGTCTCATACATTATTTGTTGTAAGAGTATATTTTTATAGGAAGCATTCTCTTTTAAAAGAGTTAACTTATGAGTAATTATAGTGTGCAATTGTTAAAAGGATTAACGCTATACACATTGTATAACTAAATCATGGTGTATTTAACGATTTGAAACAACTTGGTTGAAAAACAAATGCCCAATGTAATACTGCTTGATTGTGGTCAGAGATATTCGAAATCCCTTGAGGGACTCCTTGATGCTAATGGTTATTCTACATCCCTGTTATCTATTACCAAGACAGATCTATCAAAATCAATTGCTGCACAAAAACCGGAAGTCGTTATCTGCACACATATGAAAGGAGCATCAGATAACATCTTAAACTGTATCAGAGCGGCGTTTAACAAAATCCCTGTTCCTTTATTATTCATCGTTGAAGAGCCCGATGAGCATTTCTTTAACTGGCTTGGAAGAATGGAGCTTACAACTTATGTCAAAGAGCCATTCACAGGAAATGAACTATTCCATGCGATTGGTTTGCTTATTAGGTCCCGTAATGCAGAGTTTGCTTTAAGGGAGCAGAAAAACAAATGTAGGAGCACGGCCAATAACTACGCCAGCAGGTCCACCCGGCAGAAGTCAATACCTTCCGATGCATTCCAGGAAAATATTAATAGCGAATCTCTTAAAATTATTGAAGATAGATTCCGCATAATTACAGAGAATATCGATGATGTGATATGGATGATGGATAAGGAAGGCAATTTCCTTTATGTGAGTCCTTCCCAAATGAAACTGACTGGATATTCTCCAGAAGAGGCAATGCGAAAACCTCTTAGAGATAAGTTAACTTCCCATTCCCTTGAAAAAGTAAATGAAATAATAAAAACTTTCTTTGTAGATATACAACAAGGTAACAAGTCTTATTTTAAGAGCATGTTAGAACTGGAACAATACCGAAAAGATGGCTCTACGGTTTGGGTCGATGTGACAGTTACCCCTATTTTCGATGATGCAGGAAACTTTCGATCCTTCCTGGGAGTTTCGCGCAACATTAGCGAGCGTAAGCAGCTTGAGGCTGAAATCCATAAACAAAAGAACGTTTTAGAAACAATTTTCAATCATGCACCTGTTGCCATGCTCCTGGTCAATGAAGAAGGCAGAGTTGCAAACATTAACCGCACAGGTGCTGAAGCTGTCGGGAAGCAAAAAGAAGATATTCTTGGATTACTTGGGGGTACGGCCTTTTCGTGTGTGAATTCATTTAAAGAGAAAGGTTGTGGCGCAAGCGATAGATGCGCAGAATGTGCGGTAAGGAATACATTCACAGAAACCTTTAATACTGGAAAAGTTTTCCATAAGGTTGAAGGTGATCTCAATATTGCTAGAGATGGCGAAATATTAACACGCCATCTGCTGATATCCACTGCCAGAATAGGTTTAAACGGCGATACCAATGTGATGCTAAGTCTGGATGACATTACTGAAAGCAAGAAAGCGCAGATGATCCTTCAGGAAAGTAAGGAACGTCTGGCGACACTCTATGAGAACATGCCTGGCGGGACACTTATAATCGGTCAGGATTATGTGATAGAGGATGTAAATTCCAGGACATGTGAGCTCACAGGATATAAGAGGGAGGAACTTATAGGGCAACTTTGCGATATATTATGCCCCAAAGGTTCTTCTTCAAAGAAATGCCCGATCTGGGAAGAAGGCATGGAATGCTTCCAGGGAATGGATACTACAATTAAATGTAAGGATGGTAGGAGAAATCCGATCCTGAAGAATGCCACAAAGATAACAATAGAAGGAAAGACTTTCATCCTTGAGAATTTCCAGGATATCTCCAGACAGAAAGATGCTGAAGAAGCCCTGATAAGTGCAAAACTGGCTGCTGAGATGGCCAGCAAAACTAAAAGCGAATTCCTTGCCAGCATGAGCCACGAGCTGAGGACTCCACTCAATGCAGTAATCGGTTACTCAGATATGCTGCTTGAGGAGGCATTTGGGGAAGTTAATGATCAGCAAAGGCGGTCTCTTGGACATATACTGGCCAGCGGGAAGCACCTATTGGAAGTTATCAATGACATTCTTGACCTGTCAAAAGTAGAATCCGGCAAGATGGAGTTACATTACGAGGATTTTTATATATATGATTTATTGAAAAATGTGGGAAATATGGTTTCTTTCTTGGCAAAAAAGAAGAATATCTCATTTTCAGTTTCTACTCAGCCGGAATCCCTCTGTGTGAGTGCGGATAAAGTGCGCATGAAACAGATATTGTATAATCTTGTCAGCAATGCAATAAAATTCACTCAAGAAGATGGATATGTGTGTATAGATGCACGTAAAAAGGATGACATGCTGGAAATCTCTGTAAGTGATAATGGCATTGGTATCTCCGAAGAGGAACAAAAGAAGTTATTCATGCCTTTTTATCAGGTATATTCCGATACATCCAGACACTACGATGGGACAGGACTAGGTCTTTCTCTTGTCAAGAAGTTTGTGGAAATGCATGATGGCAATATTACTCTTGAGAGTGAACCTGGTAAAGGTACTAGATTTACTATTACAGTCCCTTTAAAAAAGGAATCACCAGATGTTTAAACATTCATGGGATCCTCCTGCACATATATTCCCCATGACATGACCATAAAGAAAGACTTGGAACCACTATTTTAGTCTAATACATATGTAACACCGTTTGGAGCTATGTTTAAGAGGATAAGAGGAATAATCAATACTTATTTATATATATACACATAAATAGATCTGCAGTCGATAAGACCCATGTTACTCTCTTTATGAGAGACTTACCTTTTACTTATTGTGGTGCTCACCGAAGCGTTAATCATGGTTGCAGGATGCGTTTCTGAACCTGAATCAGAGCCCTTAGATTTAAGTGGCACCTCGGAGCCGGCCGACCTGACATACTATACTGAACAGCTTCCTCCTTCAAATTATCAGGAGAACGGGACTCTGCAGGGAATCTCCGTCGATCTGCTCGAGGCAATAAAGGTCCTGTTTGCCAAACCAGACATAGGAATAACTATAGAGAATTCCGAAAACCTTAAGGGATATCGCATTGAAGTGATTACCGACAATATAGCGATCCAGCATCTGCTCGGTATTGGTGTAAATGAGAGCCAGATCGTGCCCGAAAGCAACGTGTCCACAATAATTATGGCACTTGACAAAGGTGAGATTGATCTCTGGGCATGCCCTGAAGCCTCAGGCAGGTACTTCACCGAACAGACAACCGGGAACAATTCTCATTTCACGGTTGTGTATCAGTTACATACCCAGGACCTTTACTACGCCTTCAGTAAGGACATACCTGATTCAAGAGTACGGTCATTCCAACAGGCACTCGATGATATCAAGCAAGAGAAAGATACTGAGGGCATTAGCGAATATGAACGGATTCTCGGTCAGTACCTTTCAGCCATTGACCTTGCCTAAATCAATTACCTGACCGAATAATGGCTATTAAACCATCAGTAAGAGTGAAATGCACAAATACTCTGCTTTTCCTTTTTTGTTTTTGTCTAAAGATTGAATAGCCGGACAAATTTTAGGAGTGATAGTTCTGGCAAAATTCCTTTAAAAATGGACATGTGAAATATTACCTTTTCCAGATTCGTTTTCAATTCTCAGAGTGCCTTTCTGCTTTTTTACGTTCAGTGATATCAGGAGCGAAGCCATCAATCACGATTAGGGAAATGAAGTCTTGATTGTGTAGCTATGGAAGGATATGTTTTTTGACAAATATAGTACAGATTTTTTGAATATACCGCATATGCTAAATATAATGAAAAAGGTGCAACCTCAATTACCCAGGAAGCAACAGGGATAGTGCAAAAGCACCAGTATCAGAACATAACAATAACAAAATAACATAAGCATGACCTTCGGTCACAATGATCATAATAATACAAGAAAAAGTGATAGAATAAGTGAGCTGGCAGCGATCCGTAGTTCCCGAAGACTCGCGT
>NZ_JADQBZ010000011.1 GCF_016278365.1 Methanolobus sp.
AGATAGAATTTCTTGTTTTTGTATATGAGATCGGTCTGGCCATTTATTCTGTCGACGGTCTGACCTTTCCTGTACTTTATTCCGGTTTTGATCCTGCCGTCCAATGTAAGGATTGAAGCCATATCATTGTTTATGGACAGTATCCTCTGATCGTAAACAACAGCTCCACGTGATTGGAATTGATGGGGTACTTTTTTGTCAACTTTGTAGCTTTCAGCTACTTTTGCAAGTGCCCTGACAGCTAACTGAGAGGATAACGAGAATTTTTCTCTGATCTCATAGTAGAGATGTTTCTGCAATTGGTATTTACTGAATATTTGCTTGTGGTATGCGAAATCTGAAATGTAATTGCATGCTTCATTGAAGGATTCCATTGTTCTCAGTAACTGGTCATGTTGTTCCTGAGTGGTTACTAATTTACTTTTTATTGTTAGGAGCATGCTATCACATAAAATATATGGATACATATGACTTTAAAGTACAGTAAGTAGACTGAAAGTATTCTGGTTCAGATCTAAAAGAAAGGCTAGATCGTTGTAGTTAACGGAATTCCTCCTGCAACTGAAGTTACAGGCATCCTTCCTTAATTCATCGTGAATTGATGTTGAAGGATGGTGTAGATATCTTCCCATGGATTACCGGCCATCAGAAACACCTTTATGCTTTTGGCAGAATTAAGATATAGGCCGTCAAAGGAGCCCTTGTTGCTATAACGGTTAGGGGAGAGTTCCATGCAGGACTCAAACTGATGAAGTCCTTTTAGTAGTTTCTGTTCTTCACTGCTGCAATTATTCCCCAAGACACTTAAGATCAATCCTCCCATGTGGGTGCTGTCAATACTTTCCATAGCAGAGATCGTTTTCTCAAACTTTAGCAAGCTTTCCCGGTGATCCGGATCAACCTCACTGAGCAGACATTTATATTTCATTTCAACAAAAGAAAGATACTCATTGTTTGTCCACCGCTCAAACTGGTACAGCAGATCTTCCTGGATATCGGTCAGCAGGGCATCAATGCATCTGTTACTGATATCGTAATTCTCCGCCCGTTTTCTGAGTCGCGGATTTAGTCCAGCCATCAAGGATTCGAGCCTGGTTTTAAAATCCATATGGTTAATTTCCTGTTGTAAACATTCCCGGTAAAAAGAGTTAGGTTCCCGAAGAATGAGAGGACTAAAACTGTGCCTCATTCCGGTTAGCTTTAAAACGACATTTGTAAAACCTTTCTTACAGCTTTCCGCCTTGCCTTTTGCAATCCAATGCTTCACTGAAATCAACCTTGTCCCTTATCTCTATCCTTATAGATATTTTTTAACTTCAAGGATATGAATGTACTGTTAATCTCAGGTATCGCAGGAGTTCTATTTACCGAAGAGCCACATAAAAATAATACGGGGAATATCCAGTACCCTTACTCGCATTGCAGCATGAAGTGACATAAAAGGGTGTCTCATTCCATACAATTGCATTGGCATTGACCTGATATCCAGAACCATAATGGAAGCCCCTATAAGTATGAGCAGACATCCCTGGACCGTTTTCATAATAATTGGCTCATGCAGGAAGAGAGAACCAAAGATTATACCGCTGACCGGCTCAAGTAAAGCCAGCACGCTTACGGTCTGAGCCGGTATCTTTGCAGCGCTGTTAAGATAGAGAAGGGATGCAAACGCCGTTGTCACAATACCGAATATGATCAGAGAAAGAAGATTCACTTCAAGGATCTCTCCCGGCACCTTGCTGCCAAATGGCAGCAATATCAGCAAGCTGATAAGCGCTGACCAGAATAGCTGTGATGTACCGGAATAATCCGTTTTAAGATAGCTGACTGTCATTATGGTTCCACTGTAGGAAAGACCAGATATAAACCCGAATAGCAATCCCATCAGAAGATGATTGCCACTTCCAAAAAATCCATCCACTGGCATCACTACCAGCATAATGCCTATAAGTGACAGGAAAAGTGACATCAATCCGCGTCTGGTGATCTTCTCCCGCAGGAAAACAGGGGACAGGAGTGTCACATAGACAGGAGCGGTATAGAGCAGAAGAACAGCAGTGGAAAGCCCGACATAACCAATCGATCTGAAATATGAGTACGCTGTGATTACATTGAACACACCTATAAGAAACATATACCGCTTCTTTTTATCCAGCCGGAAAACATCATACCTTTTCGTTACGAGCAGATACACCAACAGTAATGAGAAACCGAACAGGAGTCTGTAAAAGATAATGGAACTTACTTCCATCCCCTGAATATGTTTCAGGAAGACGCCGCTTGAACCGAATATAGTACACGCGATGATCAGTTCAATGTAAGAATGGCGGCCGTTTTTAAGTTCCATATCGATGGGCGATGTAATACAATATACATTTAAATAAGTACTGTATGATAAAATATATAGATACAGATATTGATGCCGATAAACCTGCCAGATAATTCCAGGAAATAATCGCTGCAAAATCAAACATTATTAAATATAATTTTAAGTTTATAATAAAATTAAGGAAATATATGTATTTTCCAGTGGAAATAAGGGGGTGTAAATACTATTTTCGATACTCCAGCAAATCTGAATAGAATGTTCTTATATATTACAGAGACTAATAATAAGATATATTATCTAGATAATATCGGAGTTAAATTATGTATGTTTCTCAAAACGGAGGTGCTCCATTTAAGAACCAAAGAATGGCTGTATTTGCAGACGTACAGAACATGTTCTATTCTGCCAGGAATAACTATTACGACAGCAGGCTGGACTATGAAAAACTACTGGCTGCCGTACTCAAGGGCAGGCCGCTTGTAAGGGCAATAGCTTACCTTGTCGAGACCGAAGAGGTGGATCAGTCCGGATTCAAGTATTTGCTAAAAAGCATAGGCTGGGAAGTCAGGACAAAGCAATTGAAGATACGCCCTGACGGCTCTACTAAAGGTGATTGGGATATGGGAATTGCAATCGATGCAATATCCATTTCCCATAAAATAGATACTGTGGCACTCGTAAGTGGAGATGGTGACTTTACGGCCCTTGTGAACCATCTGAAAGCTTCCGGTGTGCGTGTTGAAGTGTACTCCTTCGAAAGGAACACGGCTTCAGAGCTTATCAACTCTGCAACAGAATATTATCCAATCGATGAGAGTTTCCTGCGCAGGAAATAAGCCAATTCCCACTGGAATGGCTCATCTCATTTCTTGTTGAAGGACCTTTTGCTTAAGAGAGATATCCTTTTTTATAGAGATATTTCTCAAACTCTATCAGGAAGAACACTGTGCTGGACACAAGTACTATCATCAACCAGTCGCCTGCCAGAATAGGTGCCGTGGAAAATATGATGTTAATGGCAGGCTGGTATGTGATCAACATCTGCAGTAACAGCACAATTACAATACCCAGCAGCATGGTCTTATTTGACAACAGGTCCCTGAACACATACTCATGCAGGGACTTGGAGTTAAAGAGATAGAATATCTGGAAGAACACTATGGTGTTCAGTGCAACAGTACGTGCTGCATCCAGGCTCCCGCCATTCTCCAGCTTCATGAAAAAGGTCAGGTATGCACCTGCAACGATAAGCAGAGATACAAATATGACCCTTCTCTTGATCAGTGGGATGAGTATAGGCTCACGAGAGGGCCTTGGAGGCCTTTTCAGTATACCCCTTTCCTTTGGCTCCATGGTTATGGGAACACCAAGGCCTATTGCTGTGACTGTGTTGAGCCATAATATCTGCAGTGGCACCAGGGGCAAAGTGAGTCCCAGAAGTACCGCTAGCACTATTGAGAGACCTTGCCCGCCGTTTGTGGGTAGTGTCCATAGCAGTATTTTCTGTATTTTGTTATAGACATCCCTGCCTTCCTCGACAGCCGACACTATAGAGGAGAAATTGTCATCGGCCAATACCATATCGGAAGCTTCTTTTGCAACCTCAGTGCCTGTGAGCCCCATAGCGATACCAATGTCGGCTGTTTTGAGAGCCGGGGCATCATTGATACCATCGCCGGTGACTGCGACCACCTCTCCCATCTCCTTGAGAATCTTAACTATCCTTAATTTATCCCCTGGAGAAGTCCGTGCAAACACAGAGACTGAACTTAAGCGTTGGCCCAGATGCTCATCGGACATTTCCTCTATATCTTTTCCAGAAAGAGCACCCTCCGTTTCGATGCCTATCTTAGTGGCGATTGCATAGGCTGTGCTCAGGTGATCCCCTGTGATCATTATAACTCTGATACCTGCCAGTTTACAGTTCCCTATAGCCTCCGTTACTCCGTCCCTTGGAGGATCCATCATGCCCTGCAGACCAACAAATACAAGTTCCCTGATATCCCCAACTTCTATTCTTTCCACATCTGCAGGAACATCACGGTATGCCATGCCCAGCACCCTCAGTGCATCCGAGGCCATCTTTTCGGATGCCTGAACGACACCTTGTGTATCTACAGGACCTGTGCGCTCTCCGTCAAACTGAGAAACACACAGACTGAGAATTTTTTCAGGGGAACCTTTCACGTAAATTACCTTTGAACCGTCATCTTTCTTATGCAATGTAGCCATGAATCTCTCTTCCGGCTCAAACGGCACAATATCTTCCCGCGGAAGATAGAATTTCCCGGCTTTCAGGCCGGATATGAGCAGCGCACCTTCGGTGGGATCGCCATCGATATTATCCACACCCCGAAAAGAGGCGTCATTACACAGAGCACCCGCTTTGAGCGTTTCCATGAGAGCTTTATCAGTTTCCGGGTCAGTTCTGGAACCGTTCAGCAGGAACTCACCTTCAGGTATGTATCCAGTGCCTGTAACCTCATACAGTTTACCTGCCGAATACACCTGGGTCACAGTCATCTGATTCCTTGTGAGAGTACCAGTCTTATCGGTACAGATGACAGTGGCGCTGCCAAGTGTCTCGACCGCTGGAACTGTCCGGATGATAGTATTCTTTGCAGCCATCCGGTTTACGCCTATAGCCATGGATATAGTAATGACCGCAGGCAAACCTTCAGGAATTGCCGCAACGGCAAGGCTTACAGAAGCCATGAATAACGTCTCGATATTTTCAATACCTCTCAACAAGCCTATTGCAAAAGTGAGCGCCGCTATGGACACGATCACGACAGATAGGACCACACTCATGCGCGATATTTTTCGCAGTAGTGGAGTGGATATCTCCTTGCTCTCCCTGATGAACTCCGATATCTTACCTATCTGGGTCGTATTGCCTGTGGCTACCACGATACCCCGGCCCTGGCCCTGGTTGATCAGGGTGCCTGCAAAGGAAATATTTTTCTGATCCCCAAAGGAGGCACATCCAGTATCAATAGCATCAGTGCTTTTTTCCACCGGAACAGATTCTCCGGTCAATATGGACTCATCTGCCCTCAGGTTCTTGACATAAAAGAGGCGCATATCAGCAGGCACTCTGTCCCCTGCTTCCAGCAATACCACGTCTCCGACTACAAGTTCCCGGCTTGGAAGCACAGTGCTCATACCACCTCTAAGGACCCTTGCTTCAGGGATTAGTAACTTTGAAAGGGCCTCAAGAGCATTCTGAGCTTTGCCTTCCTGTACAAAGCCAATTATTGCATTTGCCAGGACAACAAGCAGGATGACAATAGCGTCAATATAAAGTTCCAGAAAAAAAGTGATGACAGCAGCTATGATGAGCAGATATATCAGGGGGCTTGCAAACTGTTTGGAGAAACGATAAACAGGACCATGCTCCTGTTTCGATGATACTTCATTATATCCATCCCGTGCAAGTCTGATCTCAGCCTCTTCCTGACTTAAGCCTTCAGGATGACTGTTGAACACCGTAAAAGCATCTTCCGAAGGGATACTGCACCACTGCTCTTCTGCCATATAACAAAGAGATGGCCCCAAAGATAAATAACTTGCTGTTGTGACCCTCTGACTTTTCCATATCAGAGGGCGGTAAAAATATAAAAGGGCATGAGTGTTTAAGTCGCACATGCAAGTTTGAGAGGAGCATAGGTAATTTCGGACAGTCCATGGGAATGACTGCCAGTGGTCTCCTGCCAATGAGAATAGCAGATCTGGAAAACAAATCCTCTGCCGTTGAAGGATTTGGCTATAAGCAACTCTTATTTGAGCCAATTGTCGGCGGCGGAGTATTTACAGCAGCTTCTGTACCCCTTATATTCTACCTTGGCCCGGTCCCTGTGCTTATTCTGGCAGCTATCCTGACACTGTTTTGGGGGGTAATGGGAGTATTCTATTTTGGGTGGAAATGAAAAACGGAAATTATTGCGTGCCTTATTGAAAGTATCTTTGAAATCCGGTAATGGAACGTGCTCTCTTTGATAAACAAAATCCAAGAAGAGCGTTCTCAACAGATGATAAGAATAATATTGATAGAATACCGGAAAGTAGAACTGTTAGTGACAGAAATAGAAAACGAATACTAAGCTACAAAAAATAGATTGAGGATGAAACATGAAACAGCGCTACAATTATGCGATCCTGGGGATAATCCTGCTGGTTCTGTCAATTATATTCTACTATATCCATTATATGATATTTCAGGATTTGCACCATCTCCTCATATTCCTTATAGGAGACATAGCATTTGTTCCCATTGAAGTACTGATGGTATCACTGGTTATCCATCACCTGCTGACCGAAATGGAAAAGAAGAAAAAGATGGAAAAAATGAATATGGTCATCGGGACCTTTTTCAGCGAGGTGGGAACAAAATTACTCACAGTCATATCCGATGCAGATCCCAAGCTTGATACCATCAGAAAGGAGTTCATCGTGGATAACAACTGGAATGAGGCCGAGTTCAGATCTGTTGTTAAGTCTATGAAAAATTACGACTACATGATCGATATCGAAAAGATAGATCTGCAGGAGCTGGCCGGATTCATGGTGAGTAAAAGAGATTTTCTCCTTCGCCTTCTGGAAAACCCGAACCTGCTTGAGCATGAAACATTCACAGAACTTCTAAGAGCAGTTTTCCACATGACCGAAGAGTTCACTTGCAGAAATGAACTCTCATGTCTTCCGAATACAGATATGAGGCACCTTGAGGGTGATATAAAGCGAGTGTATGTGAAGATAACACTTGAATGGTTATATTACATGCGATATCTAAAGAACAACTATCCATATTTGTTCTCCCTTGCAATGAGGACAAACCCCTTCGATACAAACGCCTCACCGATAGTATCTTAGTTATGTGGATTTCTCTTTTTTTATTTTTGTTGTTTTAAAAACACTTATCTACTCGGACAGTATTTACTAAAATAGTTTAATAAGTACATGCACCTCCTACCTCAACCAGAAATCAAAAGAGAATCGCTTTTTACATTTTATCCTGATCTTTACCGAACCCCTCTTCTGCTAAAGGTGGATGGAGATCACACTGCTGATGCAAATCACATAAGATATGAGCAGTTCCGAACACTCTTTCAAGGGGGACTACGAATCCCAGACCGTACCCGGGTTTGTCTAGACCTACATCCTTACTGATGAATTCAATTATGCTGTCAGCATTTGCAGATTCCGTTAAAGTGAGAACAATCTCTTTTTCCGGTTCTATCAGCATACCAAGAAGACTTTTGTTCTCATGCACACCCGTGCCACGTCCAAAGATAATTGTTCCTCCTCTGGCTCCTGCTTTACGGGATGCTTTTACAACCTTGTCACCCCACCCTTTTTTTACTATTGTCACTATCAGGACCAGATCATTTTCATTAGACATTATCCTTACCTCCTATATATCGTATATATACGCCTAAAAGCATTACAAAGATGATGGGTGCAAGCGCTATTAGTGCTATCATGCCGAAACCATCAATTATGGGATCTCTGCCCTCCTGGGCTGATGCCACACCAACGGCCATCGACATGAGGAAAGTGACGGCCATTGGACCTGTAGCCACTCCTCCAGCGTCAAAAGCAATTGCTATGAAATCCTTATCCGAAAGCCACATCAGCGCTATAGCAAGAAGATAGCCAGGTACAATAATGTAAAGGAAAGGAATTCCATAAACCAGTTTGGCCATTCCTATGGAAACAAAAACCGCTACACTTATTGACAGTGTGTAAAGCATCAGTTTTGACCTTATGTAACCACTGGATGATTTCTCTATCTGATAGCATAGTACCCTTACAGCCGGCTCTGCAAAGGTGGCAAGGAAGCCAAGGAAGAAGCCAACAGGTATCATGAGCCATTGATGCTCCATTTTCCCGAAAAAGCTGCCTATCTCTGTTCCTACCGGAAAGAAACCATTGTAAACACCATAAAGGAACAATATCATTCCAAGAGCTGTCATCGATATGCCCAAAAAGAGCTTTGCAAGCTGGGAAGAGGGAAACTTAAGGTAGAGTAACTGGAATATTATGAAAAATACAATCAGGGGCAGCAAAGCCTGCAGAACCTCAACAGATATAGATAGCAAGCTTTGGCTATGACTCAAGCGAGCACCCCCATCAGCATTACGCTTAGTATTGGACCGATTGAAGCAAGGCCTATCAGGCCGAAGCCTTCAGACAGCTCGGATTTTTCTCCCAGCACTGACACTACACCTATACCCAGTGCCAGGATCACAGGCACGGTCATAGGACCTGTGGTCACACCTCCGGCATCAAAAGCTATTGCAAGATATTCGGGTTTCGTGAAAAAGGATAGCATAATAACTATCAGATAACCCGCTGTCATCAAGTACTTTATCGGGACGCCATAGACTATCCTGAGCATGGAAACTGATACAAAGAAACCTACCCCCAGAGCAATGGACAGAATCAATACATTACGGGAAATACCATTCTCGGAAACCGAATCTATCATTGTGCTCAGCACCCTTACATCAGGTTCTGCAAGTGTCGCCATGAAAGAGAGTAGAAAGGCGACCCCTACAATGAAGATCAAAGAATTGTGCTTTGGAAGTTCGGAGCCGATGGATTCTCCGATAGGCAACATTCCCAGCTTGACACCCATGAGGAAAAAGACCATGCCTGCTATAACCATTATAGCTCCTGTAAAGAAGGAGAGGAACATAGCGGAATTGAGGCCAATGACCAGCATGATCAGGAGCACAGCTGCTGTCAAGGGCAATACAGCCTGGACTACTTCCCTGAATGTTTCTTTGAAATCCTGTATCATGTAGAATATCCCCCCGTGGAACAGGGCAGCGGCAGAGCGAAGCCTAAAAGGTAAATAGGAACAATACTACATGAGTATTGCTATTAGATAATTAGCAGGTACTAGTGTATTGCTTTCATTCCTGCTTTTTTTCCTGTTTGCCCTTTCCTGCATTCTTCTTCCTGACAGGGGTTGGCATGATATGTTTGTGAACAAAGACAGCAACAACAATTAGGGCCATAGCTAGCCAGATGATCTGCATCAATCCATATTGAAGATCTGTACCGATAAGCCATGCATGGAAGAAAACGAGCACGAATCCCAGGTAATTCAATGCGTGGATGTCCTTCCATTTTTTAGGTATCCTTTTTCTGTAGACACCTGCCAGAACTGCGATTATGAAAAGATAGAGAGCCAGTCTTCCTGCAAGCATCAGGAACTCCATGACTGGATAGAAGACAGGTAAAAACACACTTAAGCCGAACTGATAGGCAATAAATATCGGATGGGCCAGTATCAGAATAACTCCTATCCTTGCAAAATGATGATGGATATTCATAAATGGTCTGCCAAAGACCTTTTTCATCTGGATCATGTATTCAGATGACAGTATTGCAAGGAAGATGAAGAAATACCCCAGAAGGCCTGCTGCCCTTACTGTCATCCTGATCGCTGTATCTCTTTCCTGGAACAAGAAAAAAAGTATTATTCCTGCCACTACCACCAAAAAGGAAACTATGAGCTCCCGTTCATACTTCATATGTATCATTTTTACATTTAAGTAATATGAACTTAACCGGTTCAGTAGTTTCACGACACTTCTCACGCTTATGATACATTCACCTGATGGACAAAGTGAAAAAATATAAGGGTATACGTTGTGTTTTTTCGGGTTGTAGGAGACGACATCACACCAGGTCTTAAGAAGGGCTGCTACTTCTTCTAGAAAAAGAAGAAGGAGAAACACCTTACAGCCTCAATTAAGCGTAAAGCCATACTTTCTTAGTCCAATATCCGCATTCTTTGCAGTGCTGAACGCCTCTTTCCGCAGCAAATAATCGCATGCCACATCTGGGACAGTTTATCAAAACTTCCACTTGTTCGCACCTCCACTCCTGTTGATCGAGTTGGCTTTTAATGAATAGCTGCATCACACTCCCTACAAGATGCAACTTTAACAGGCAGTCTGTAAAAGACTACCAGTACTGTTCTTTTGTACCAACCCCGTGTCTTCTATGGTCCCCTCTGATATAAATAAAACCGATATAAACAACATATAGAGTTGAAAAATATATAGACGATTCCTATCGACAATATTGCACTATAATTAGATAACACATATCCTGAATATCTGTAATTCTCTTGGAAAAACAGGATGAAAAACTAAAAATGATTTTGGATTTCCGGTGCCTCTTTACCTTACTATATGCGATCGGTAACTCGGAAAAACCACTGTTAGAGTCATTAAAGTAGCCCAATGACAGGGAAATGCCGAAAGCAAAATCGCTTATTATAGCTGCAGCCAGATTGCTTTGATAGCATCTATCTCTATATGAGTATAACCTTCCTTATTTATATCCCACTTCAGACTAAGGACTCCATCATTACATTCCGCAACTATGCCCCGGTAGTTGTCCTCTCCCAGGATATCGATCTCAACTTCCTTCTGCATGTAATACTTTTCAATAAAAGATTGCTTCACTTCTATCCCCTCCCTCACTAAGAACGAATCCTGGCATAAATTATACCATAAAAGCGTTCCTTCTTAAAAAGGGGATTTTATTTTACTTATACTTTATCAGGTGCATGCGTGGGCCACATCATATACCTGACAATGAAACCGGGAATGATAAATTGGAACCGAATAAACTATCAGTTAACAAAAAGAATAAAGAAACAAAAAGATATTTTGATTCAAAGTAAAAAAAGGAAGTACATCAGCCGGGATTCGAACCCGGGTTCTAGCGTTGGCAACGCCAGGTGATGACCGCTACACTACTGATGTTCAGTGACTACTTACTTATAGGTGCCCAGACCCGGATTTGAACCGGGGACAACTGCCTCTTCAGGGCAGCGCTCTCCCGAACTGAGCTACCTGGGCTTGAGTGTTCTTGCACCTAATAGATGTTTTTGCATTTATATTTTTCGAATCCTGCTAGAGAATTCTGGTGGGCCCGCTGAGATTCGAACTCAGGACCTCCGCCATGTCAAGGCGACGTCATGACCGGCTAGACCACGAGCCCATGCTGTTTTTGTTTTGCCGTACAAGCATTCCTTATGATTTCGGTTGATGCATTGCATATTACCGCAAGCATCAGGCGCCTAACAGCATCCCTCATAATGCATTATTGTTGATAAAGGTTTTGGGTTGATATGCCTGATATTAACCTATACATTAATGGTGCACTATGCTAAAGACGATATAAACAGATATATTTGCAAATTTAACCCTTAAATGGACTTAAAACTGTTTTCATGCATAATATGGGCTTTAAAGTACAAACAAAGATTAATAACTCACCTGTTGGATGTGATTCCCAGAGGTTCGAATTGTTTGATTTCCCGATAGATGACATAATTCAACCGAAATGGCATACACCAGAGAAGTACGGCGGGCGGCTCATCCGCCATAGAATGTATAAGGAGTTGCTGTGGCACCCGGCACACTCCTTGAAGAACCGTCAGGATATATCATTGTCAGCATGTCCACTTTTGCTCCAAGTGCACGTGAATCGTGTAGATAATACTCAGAGTTCTGACGGGAGATATTGCTGACGTGAACAACTGCATGATTCCTGCCGATCTCCCGAACCTCTATATTCTCAAAATCGAAAAGGACATTCTCGATCGTTGGCTGGAGAGTATAACTGCCAAGAAGGAATACATAAACCCTCGAGAACATGTCAAGTTCATAAAAAAAGGTTACTTGTGCATCAGCGCCTTCAAACCTTATGTCCATCTGCGTGAGATGTATATACTGTCCTTCGTCATTAAGGGCATATCCGGTCACGGATAAAGAAAGAATTGCAACTATCAATATAAGTAAGAACAACAGCGCTTGTTTCATAATCTACCTGACATATCTTTTTCAATAAGCAGATTCTTATACGGAGTCAGCATTAATAAATGTTGGTTTTAGTTTGAGGTACTTTGATATAATGTGATTTACAAATTACTTAAAAACCGTCAAGTATATATTTTGTACGTACTTCAGTGAACAAACTAGAAACTTGTGAGTAAACTATGGAGAATGAAATAACTATTTCTGGCGATGAGAGAGGGCTCTATGGTGATACTTTTGATACTACAGACTCCATTGATGTCCCCAAGCTCCTGATCGACCAGATCATAGGGCAGGAACACGCAGTAGAGGTTGTTAAAAAAGCAGCCAGCCAGAGAAGACATGTAATGATGATCGGAAGCCCTGGTACTGGTAAGTCCCTGCTGGCCAAGGCCATGGCAGAGCTTTTGCCAAAAGAGGAGCTTCAGGATATACTTGCATATCCGAACCCTGAGGACAATAATAACCCCAAGATAAGACTAGTTCCCGCCGGAAAAGGCAGGGAAATTGTCATGGCCCACAAAATGGAAGCGCAGAAGAAAGTGCAGTCCAGGAACATGTTAATGATGATACTGGTCTTTGGTATCGTCATATACTCATTCTATGTCGGCCAGTTACTATGGGGCATCATTGCTGCCATACTGATATTGTTGCTTACGCGTCAACTCCTCCCAAAAGACGATATGATGATACCAAAAATGATAGTATCAAATTATCAAAAAGAGCATGCTTCTTTCATGGATGCGACAGGAACCCACGCAGGCGCTCTGCTTGGCGATGTCAGGCATGATCCTTTCCAGTCGGGAGGTCTTGAGACCCCAGCCCATGACAGGGTAGAGAGCGGAGATATCCACAAAGCCCATAAGGGTGTGCTCTTCATTGATGAGATCAACACTCTGAGCATTGAATCCCAGCAGAGCCTGCTGACAGCACTTCAGGAAAAAGAGTACCCCATTACCGGTCAGTCAGAGAGGAGTTCAGGAGCACTCGTTAAGACAGAACCGGTTCCCTGTGACTTCATTATGGTCGCAGCAGGTAACCTGGATGCTATGGAAAAGATGCATCCTGCTCTGCGTTCCCGTATTAAAGGCTACGGCTACGAATTGTTCATGCGCGAATCCATGGAGGATAATCCGGAAAACCGCAAGAACCTTGTGAGATTCGTTGCACAGGAAGTCATGAGAGACGGCCATATACCACCCTTTGATAAAAGCGCGGTTGACGAAGTGATACGCGAAGCCCAGAGGAGGGCAGGAAGAAAAGGTCACCTCACACTTAAGTTGCGTGATCTCGGAGGACTTGTAAGGGTTGCCGGGGATATTGCACACTCCGAAAATGTGGCCATTGTTACTTCAAAGCATGTGCTTGCAGCTAAGAAGATGGCTAGGTCCATAGAGCAGCAGCTTGCAGACAGTTACCTTGAGCGCAAGAAGGACTATCAGCTCTTCAAGAAGAAAGGAGGAGCTATCGGACGGGTTAACGGGCTTGCTGTCCTTGGAGGCGATTCAGGTATAGTATTACCCATAATAGCTGAAGTGACGCCTTCCCAGTCCAGTTCCGAAGGTCGTGTCATTGCAACGGGGATGCTCAAGGACATTGCAAAGGAAGCAGTCCAGAACGTATCCGCGGTCATCAAGAACATCACCGGGAAAAGCATCATCAACCATGACATCCACATACAATTTATAGGGACCTATGAAGGTGTAGAAGGTGACAGTGCTTCAATATCAATAGCAACTGCCGTCATATCTGCAATTGAAGGTATACCTATCGATCAGTCTGTTGCGATGACTGGCTCGCTTTCCGTGCGCGGGGATGTCTTGCCGATAGGTGGCGTGACCTATAAGATCGAAGCAGCTGCACAGGCAGGAATAAAGAAGGTTATTATCCCCAAAGCCAATGAAGATGATGTGCTGATAGAGGAAGCATATAGGGATAAGATACAGATAGTGGCTGTAACGAACATTATAGAAGTAATTGAGCACAGCCTGGTAGGACCTGAGAAGAACCGTATCATGGAAAAGCTTCAGAACATAACTAACTTTAGATTGAATCTGGATATGCCAGATGTGGTCCCTGCATGAACAGGGACCTTACTATTTTGGGAGTATACAATGTACAGAGTCGACTTTTTCGATGCAAAGATCATTGAGGGGACAACAACGTCGATAGTCCTCGATAACGGTGCCATAAAAGAAGTATCCGAGAATTATACAAAGGGAGCCGGTGTGCGTGCCCTGAGTGGAGGTTCATGGGGATATACTTCAGTAGACGGGGACTTTGACCTTAGCAAAGCGATTGGTGCGGCTTCAGAGCTCGCTGTCGGAATGGATGAGAGGTCACACCAGGAAAAGGTAGAGATGTTCGATATCTCAAAGCCTGTTGCCAGGAATATGCCAAAGGTAAGTCTTGACCCGAGAGACGTTTCCCTCGAAGAGAAGGTCGGGCTTCTGAAGGAAATTGGTGCAAGGGCAAAAATTGAGGGCATCTCCAGCACTAGTGCTGTATACAGTGAATCATCTTACAAAGTACTATACACTGATTCCACAGGAATCGAGGGAGAATATGAACTTATCAGAACCGGCTTTGCCATCAGTGCTGTCGCATCCAGAGAGGGCATGTACCAGGCAGGGAGAGAGAGCAGGTTCGGTGTTACCGGATATGAGATTTTTGAAAAGCATGATGCTTTCGCACTTGCAGAGGCAGCAGCAAACACAGCACTGCAGCTGCTTGATGCAAAGCCTGCAAAAGGAGGAAATCTACCCGTCATACTGGACCCGGAGCTTGCAGGCGTATTCGCGCATGAGGCTGTTGGTCATGCTTCCGAAGCCGATCTTGTGCTTGAGGGTAGCTCCATACTTGAGAACAGGCTGGGACAGCAGATAGCTTCCCCCCTGATCAATATTATAGACGATCCTACATTGCATGAGTATGGTTTTTTCCCATTTGACGATGAGGGAACACAGTCCGGGAAGACCGTCCTCATCAAGGATGGAGTATTCAATTCCTACCTGCACTCCAGGGAGACAGCTGCAAAGCTTGGAGGAGAGCCCGGTCACTGCAGGGCTCAGGGCCACGCAAAACCCATTGTCAGGATGAGTAATACCTACATAGACAATGGCAAATCCAACTTTGATGAAATGCTTGAAGAGATCAAGAACGGAGTATATCTCATAGGTTCCAGGGGCGGACAGGTTAACACTGGCGAAGGTGTGTTCCAGTTTAACGCTGAAAAGGGTTACATTATTGAGAACGGACAACTTACAACCCTGATAAGGGATGTTTCACTCTCAGGAAAAACCCTTGAGATACTGAATAATGTAAGGATGGTCGGTAATGACCTTACCCTCACCTCCGGCAGGTGTGGTAAGGGCGGACAGCTGGTGCCTGTGACAGACGGCTCACCTCACCTCATGGTCTCCGAGGCCCTGGTGGGTGGTGCCTGATGATGTATGAGCTTGCAGGCAAAGGGCTCAAAGCTGCACTTGATGCAGGAGCCGATGAAGCTGAGATACTGCTTATTGAAGATCATAAGACTTCCGTGGATATTCGCAAGGGCGAAATCGAAGGCGCAAAGGAGAATATCTCCCAGGGACTGGGCATCCGTGCCATTGTCAACGGTGCTGTTGGTTTTGCAAGCACTAACATCATGAGCCACATAGAGGATGCGGCCAGGAGCGCTGTCAGGTCAGCCAGGGTTCGCGATAGAGACCCTGACTGGATATCATTGCCTTATGCAAGTGAATATCCCAAAGTGTCCGGCACAATGGACCCAAACATTGAGCAAATGGAACTCGATGCATGCATCCTACAGGCAGTAAAGATGATCGAGGGTGCAGGGGCTGTTTCCGGAATCATTGTGACCTCAGGCAGCTTCTCCCGCAGTTTTGGAAAACATCTGATCATGAACACCAACGGCATCGAAGTGGAGGAAAAATCCACAGGTATCTCTGGCTTTGCAGATGTCATCACAACAGAAGGAGATGTATCTACAGCCTATGATTTTGCAATATCCCGGAAGAACGATCTCGATTTTACTGCGATTGGCAGGAATGCAGCAGAACTTGCCCGCAGGTCACAACAGGGAATATCCATCGAGCCCCACAAGACAGATGTGATCATGCACCCGTTCGCATTTGCGGACCTACTGGGAAGTGCATTCATACCTTCCATAGATGCTGACAATGTCCAGAAAGAACGCTCCAACCTCAAGGGAAAGATAGGAGAACAGATAGCCACTGAAAAGTTATCCATCACCGATGATGGACTACTCGAAGGAGGTATCGAGACTGGCAGGTCCGATGATGAGGGAGTTCCCTCGCAAAGGACAAAAGTAGTCGAAAATGGCATTTTCAGATCCTACCTGTATGATACGTATACAGCAGGCAAGGACAATGTCAAAAGTACTGGAAATGCTTCAAGGGGTTCATATTTCTCAACACCTTCTGTTGGTCCCAGGAATTTTATCATTGATCATCCGGCCCTCGATGTAATAGCCGACACTGATAAAGGCATCTACGTAAATACGGTAATTGGCGCCCACACTGCCAATTCAATATCAGGAGACTTTTCCGTGGAGGCAAGGAACGCCTTTACTATAAAGGACGGGCAGATCGACAGACCGGTGAAATCCCTGATGATATCCGGAAATATATTCGAGATGCTCACAAAAGTCAATGGAGCTGGTACGGATATACGCAAGGTGGGAGGAATCGTCACTCCTTCGATAAGAATTCCCGGAATGAGCGTTGTGGGATGATGATTAAGTCAATTACCCACGGCCTAAACCGTGGGCTTTCGCTTCCAAGTTCCAGTTACCTGAGCAGAACGCAATGAGCTGATTGATAACAGCCCTTAAAGCAAGGTGCTTTGCAGTATTCCAATCTGCATTTTCAGTATGCCGCATTTTTACAGGAATAATTCCCGAGTTATCTGATTTTTTTTAATGTGCACTCGCATACAGTTACAATATTGCCGGCGTAATCTTAGAAATCAATACATATTTTTCGGAAATCATCATACTATCCTTCACAGTCCGACTACTGGCAGCTGGACAAAGCAATAGATTTATATAGAGATGTATTCAACTGTTCTATAATTTTATGAATTGGACTAATGTGATTCTATTATTTGTAGCCATTCCCTGCAAATAAGAACAAGGACCGTGCAACCATATGACCACCTTACGCAGAAAAACCATTGCAATGCTTGGTGCCACACTTACCGGGTTGGTCATTTTACTCTTCCTGGGTTCCCAGGTGATCCTGATCAATAGTTTCGATCATCTTGAGAAAGAAGAGCTGAAGGAAGATATGCAGAATGCAAGGAACTCCTTGTACTGGGATATGGAGGACCTCGAGAGGAAAACGGCAGACTGGTCCGTATGGGATGAGACTTACTACTTCGTTCGTGATAATAACAGCAACTACATCAACACTTATCTTGTAGATGAGACATTTATCAACCAGAGAATAAGCTTTGTATTATTCTATAACGAGTCAGGTACACTGGTATATTCAAAAGGCGTGGACCTATCGAATATGACACAGGCGTCACCACCACTAATCCTTATCGATCACCTTGAAGATAGCAGATATTTACTGGAACATGATACTAGATACAGTAGAAAAACAGGAATACTATATCTGGCAGATGTGCCGGTCATTCTCACTTCCCAGCCTATAATCTTAAGCAATGAGGAAACACCCATCGGTGGAGTTATCCTGATGGGACGGTTCCTGGACCAGGCAGAACAGGATTTGCTTTCTGACAAGACAAACCTTTCACTTGAAGTGCTATTCGCACAGGAAACGGGGGAGTTAAGAGAGAATACAGGAATCAAGCTTAGTTCAGGAGAGGAAATATATTTAAGTCTGCTGAACAGAAGCATGATCACCGGGAGCATCTTACTAAATGATATATATGGACAGCCTGCTCTCACGCTGGATGTAAGCAGCCCTCGCACCATACACCTTCAGGGCAAAGCCACCGTGATATACTTTTTAATGATTCTGCTGTTTGTAGCAGGCGTTTTCGGATCTGTCACACTGTACCTGCTTGATAATTCATTCTTTTCACGCCTGAACGATCTGAGCACGGACATAAAGAATATAGGAGAAAGCCGGGACCTTTCCAGACGTATCTATGAAAAAGGAAATGACGAGATCTCCAATCTCAGCAACTCCATTAACCTGTTGCTTGAATCACTTGAAGAGTCCAGGCAGCTTGTCCTGAAAAAAGATGCAACCATAAAAGCAATAATCCAGGCCATGCCGGATATGGTATTCCAGATCAGGAGAGATGGAACAATATGCAGTTATAAACTCTCCACCGGAGAGTGTCTTTACGAATCCCCTGACGGACTCCCGGATATAAGTATTGAGGATGTATTGCCGAAAGATATCGCTATAAAAGAGATCAATATCATCGAAGAAGTGATAAGGACAGGAAAAATGCAGACCATGCAGTACCAGGTACCTGTAAAAGGAGAGAGTAGGGATTTTGAGGCGCGCATAGTTGTGAGCGGAGAGGACGAAGTTATGTCCGTGGTAAAAGACATCACAGATATAAAAAAGGCAGAAGAAGCGTACAAAAAAGATATACTCCTAAGAGAGATACACCACAGGGTAAAGAACAATCTACAGGTCATCTCAAGTCTCCTTAGCCTCCAGTCCGGAAAGTTCAGGGATAAGGAAGTCATTGAAGCATTCAAAGAAAGCCAGCATCGCGCAAGATCTATGGCTATGGCCCATGAAAAGCTATGCAGGTCACAAGATATAGAGAAAGTCCACATGGGGGATTACATAATGAGCCTTGCAGAATATCTTGTCAGTTCTTATGGCTTTTCCCGGGATGAAGTCCAAATCAATTTAAATATTAAAAACGTAATATTTGGAATAGACACCTCTATTCCCCTTGGCCTGATAATCAATGAAATAGTATCAAATTCCCTGAAACACGCTTTCCATAAAGGTCCCGGAAAAATATCCATAGAGATATACCCGGAGGGAGATGATTTCATCATGAATATCAGCGATGATGGAACGGGGTTTCCTGAAAATGTAGATTTCAGGAACACGGATTCGCTTGGCATGCAACTGGTGAACTCACTTGTGGAGCAGATAGATGGAAAGATCGAGCTCGATAGGAGTAAAGGCACAGAATTCAGAATAACTTTCAAGGAACTCTCCTATGTAAGAAGGGACTGTCGATGGTGAATGAAAAAATACTGGTAGTCGAGGACGAGAAGATAGTTGCCCTGGACATTAAGCATAGCCTGGAAAGTTTCGGTTATATAGTACCCTGCATGGCATCGACCGGAGAAGATGCAATAAAGATGGCCAGAAAACACAACCCGGATCTTGTGTTGATGGACATTGTGCTCAGAGGGGACATTGACGGCATTGAAGCTGCTTCGGTCATACACACCAATCATAAGATCCCAGTGGTCTACCTTACTGCATACTCCGATGAAAGGACGCTACAGAGAGCAAAGATGACAGAGCCCTTCGGGCATATACTGAAGCCTTTTGACAACAGACAACTTCGAACTAACATAGAGATCGCCTTGCATAAAAAAGAACAGGAGAAGGAAAAACATTTCCAGAACGACAGTTGGATAACATCGTTGCTTGATAATGTAGGAGATGCCATCATTTCCACGGATGCTTCCGGAAGGGTCAAACACATAAACCTGCTGGCGCAGGCATTGACAGGGTACAGACATGAAGAGGCATTCGGGGAAACAATAGATCGCATTTTCAGGGTAATATGCGAGACTACAGGCAAAACGGTATTAAATCCCACTGAGAAAGTCCTCAAAGAAGGAACCTTTTACGGTCTTTGTGAAGGTGCCGTGCTTGTTTCCAGAGAGAACAACCATATACCTATCGATGTTATCGGCTCACCTATAAAGAACAGCAACAATGAAACAATTGGAGCCATCATTGTCTTTTGTGATATAACAGAAAGAAGGAATCTGGAGAAATCTTTTTTAAACTACATGCTGAACAGTGAGCTCAGCCAGAAGATCAATCACTGATTATCCCGGGCTCTTTCACCCTCGCAAGTACCAGGAAAACGGACATAAGGATAAGTGCACCGCACAGATAGAAAGGTGTCCTGAATGAGACATAACCTGCAAGCAATCCTCCCATTATTGGGCCCAGCGCCATACCTCCGGCCTGCGCAGCAGTTATAATACTGACCTTTGAACTTACTGCATTACCACCTGTTAGTTCTACTGCAAGTGCCATGACAGGAGTCTCGACCGCAGCCATGGAAATGCCCTGCAGGGCACGCAGGATGATAAGTTCTGTGATACTGCCTGCATAACCAAGCCCTATGACTATGGGAACGTTAAGCAACAGGCCGTATGCAACCATATTTTTCCTCCCGATCCTGTCCGAGATCACACCCATAGGTGTCTGGAAAAGCACCCTTACCAGCACATAGGCAGAGACCGCCATACTGAGCGATAGTTCGCTTGCATTGAGCAATATCCTGTATTCCGGAAGGAAGGCAAAGATTATCATAATCCCAACCATCATCATGAACATTGCAACAGCAAGCACAATGAATTGTGGGTCTTTAGCATATGAGGCACTAATTGATGTTCTTTCCTTTATGTTATCACTCTTTTCTTTCACAAAGAAAAATACGAGCGAGGTGCTCATAATGCCCAGAAGGGCACATACATAGAAAGCTGCCTCATATCCATAGTAATTTACAACAGCACCTCCGACGATAGGACCACTGCCAAAACCCAGCCCCCTCAGTGATGAATAGATCCCGATGGCTTTCCCCCGTGTTCTGCTTGTGGAAAAATGTGTCACCATCGCCACAATAGCAGGGACTGCCACACCTACGGTTATTCCCTGGACAAAACGGAAAAGGACCACATATTCGAATTGCCTGGTATTTGCATATATAAAAGAAAGAATAGTGAAACCCGCCATTCCTGCGAGGATGAAGGGTTTTCTGCGATCCATCCTGTCAGACAGTTTGCCCATAATAGGCTGAGAGATTGTATTGGAAATGCCAAATGCTGTTGCTACAATGCCTGCCTTCACTACTATCGGAGTGGATGTAAAAAATGAGCTTTGCAGGCCAACTATGTAAAGCGGGATCAGGAAGGCAAGCATTCCCGTACCTATGTCCTTGAATAATTTGGAAAGGGAAAGAATGTAAAGTTGTGGATCAAGACCCTCTGCAGATGGAGAGTTCATTTTTCCAGTCATCTTCAGAGAGTTTCCATTCTAAATATCCTGTAGTTAACCTTACTCTGAAGCAGGCTGCGTGGTTTCCCTGACCGTTCTTACCAACTTTACTATCCTGTCCCTGTAACGGATGGCAATGGCATAACTTATTATTGCAAGCACTAATCCCCCGAAAAAGTCTGTTATCCAGTGTATACCCAGATAAAATATAGTGAACTGTATGGAAATCGTAAGAAGTACGACCACTACCTTATACTTTTTCAGATCGGTCCTGAAAACAACGAGCAACATTGCAATAATGGAAAGCGCTGCATGAAGGCTCGGGAAGCAGTTATCGAAATAAGGATCAACGCTCCTCAGACCTTCCAGTATTAAGGGACTTAGCTGGTAGAGTAAGGGAACTACGTTGGGAAGCGTATAACCCGTGATCTTCACAGGAGCCAGCACCTGGAAAGGGAAAGCAGCAAGATATGCCACCGTGATTGCAATGGAATATTCCTGAAGTGCGGATATCCTGCCGGCACATATGAGAGCTATAAAAGTGAATATGAGCAGGAATGAAAAACCGAACAGGTAGATGAAAGCACTGAAATATGTCAGTGAAGGACTTGCTATTGTCTGGAATGCGCTGACAGTGTTCCCTTCCAGCAGGAATATAATGTCTGCGATCCGGGATGTAGGAGTTATGTTCAGAGCAGCCGTGATAGTTTCCTGGGACTTGGCAAGTATATAAACAATAGTTACCACCAAAACATAAGGGAGTACTTCAGAAGTTAATCCTATATGGTTCCCGTAAGCATATAACCTGCCTTTGTGCAGCCTGTATTCTTTTGGCACTAGCGTGTAATAAGCTATGATACTCAACAGGACTACGACAGGAGCCATTACAGTCATCAGGGCAATAGCTGTCATTATATCTACTCCTTATGGGTGTCCTCTAAATATAATATTTACTAGTACCATACTAAAATAGTTGTTGTGCCTGAGGCAGGCACTAAGTGAGGAAGAACATTATTCCACAATGACCATCCCACTCCCGGTCCAGGGATGTGAGAGCAGGTAATAGTTGTAGGTTCCACGGGCATTGAAAGTGAAACTATATGTATCTCCCCTCCTCAGGGCAGGCGATTGGAATGAGCTACCACTTATAACTAATGCTGCAGTGTCATTGCTTATCCACCTTACAGTATCACCCTCTTTTATTGTGACTGCATCAGGATCGAAAGAGAAATTATCAATGTAAACTACTGTTACACCAGACTCAATATCGCTTACGGAAGTATTCCGGTCATTTACATTTTCCAGGCAGCCTGCGAGAATCAAAAAACCCGATAGCAGGATAAATGTGATCAATTTTGTATTCATTTGACACCTACTTATGAAGTACTTGGATTAATTCCCCTTTCCCTCTGCAGACGATACATTTCTTCAAGCCTGTCAATGGTCTCAACATCCTCAAGCGATTTATCATCCCTTACGTTCACAAGCCGGGGGAACCTGAGAGCATAGCCGGACTCATAATTGGTGCTCCTCTGTATTTCTTCGAATGCAACCTCAAAGATAACCTGGGGTTTAAGCTCTATTTTTGTACCGGATTGCACGACTATCAGGTCCGTAAAAGTTGCTGTCAGTTCAGAAAGCTGCTCGTCGGAAAAACCTGTAGCCACTTTTCCGACAGGCAGGAAACGCCCTGTCTTGGGATCGTGACATGCAAGGGCATACGAACCCATGAAATTGGTACGTCTGCCATAGCCCCATTCGGCACCTATCACAACCAGATCGAGTGTTTCCATGACAGGTTTCTTTTTGAGCCAGTTCTTCCCGCGTTTTCCAGGTGAATAAGGAGACTGGGGATTCTTGATCATGATGCCCTCATGACCTGCCCTGAGAGCTTCAGTATAAATTCCGTTGATTTCCTCGGCATCACTGGTAATTACCTGCCTGTCCACTTGAATGGAGTCGCCATTTTCCACACAGCTTTCAAGCAGTGATCTTCTTTTTACCAGGGGGACGTCTATGAGTCCCTCTCCGTTTAGATACATTATGTCAAAAATATTAATTGACAGTGGGACTTCCTTTGCGGTCGAATCGACATCGTATTTTCGCCTCAGACGTCTCAGGAGATCCTGAAATGCCCTCGGGCGGCCATTCTCATCCATTGCGACAGCTTCTCCGTCAAGTATGGCCGAGTCCGCATGAACATATTTGCCAATAGAGGCAGCAATTTCAGGCAGGGAACTGCTTATATCCTCAAGCTTGCGGGAATATAATGTCACCCTGTCGCCATCCTTGTGTATCTGCAACCTTGCACCGTCGAATTTCCACTCGATCGCTGCCTCACCTATGCCCGCAATTGCAGATTCGATAGTGGGAGCTATCTGTGCAAGCATCATCCTGATGGGGCGGTTCAATTGCAGACCAAGCCCTTCGACCGCCTCAGGCCCACCTTCCCTTGCCGTGCTTGCCACAAGTCCCATGTCGTTGGTCAGCATGAAGGCTCTCTCTACAGTAGCTACAGGAACAGTGAATGCTAATGCGATGGCGTCCCGTACTATTCCCTCACCGACACCTATCCTCAGATCTTCCACGGCGAGTCTGGCCATATAACCGACCTCCTCCGGGGTCGCGCAGTTAAAAAGATATTGCAGGTTCTTTATCTTGGAGGTCTGGGAACCCTTGCCCGATGACCTTGATATAGCCTGGAAACGTTCAAACACTTCATGTACAGATATATCGGGTGCTTCCTCAAGGAATGATGAGAATGTAGCCTGGCCCTTTGACTTTTTGGCAAGTGCTTTTACAGCGGTCTCACCTATATCGCCCGTGTCCCGTATAAGGCCTTCAATGTCACTCACAGAGAGCCCGGATGACCTGGCAAGAGCGGCATAGAGGATACCTGCGCCCACGCCCACTTCCCGGGAGCTCCATGCAGGGAACACTTCACCCATGACAAAATGAGTGACAATGGGGAGTTCCTCAGGACTTACTCTTTTTAGCAGCTCTGCAACCTGGGAGGTCATCTCCAAAGAGCCCGGAGTCGCCTCTATAATTTTGCAGGCCTGTGAAAATTCCCTGAAACTTGTCATGTCTACCGTAAAATATGTTGTTGTCGTAAAATATAATCTATGAAAGCTAGTTCTTGTAGATGTTTATAATATCACTCAGGATAGCACTTGCTGTTTCTATTGAGCCAGCACCTTTTCCGGTAATAGTGATGGGTCCTGCGAGATCGGTCTGTACCGAGAAAACATTCAGTGTGCCACCTACTGCAAGAGGATGGCTCAGTGGCACCAGTTTGGGTGCAACGTTGATCCTGCTGTCATTCACTTCACCTATCAGTTTGATGGCGAAACCGTCAGCATTTGCAAGTGAGAGCGCTTCAGGCGTTATCCTTGTGATACCTGTCACTGTCACATCCCTATAAGAAGCATTCATGCCGAAAATGGAATTGGCGACTATCACAAGCTTGGATGCTGTGTCGATTCCCTCTACATCATAAGTAGGATCTTTTTCCGCTATCCCAAGCTCCTGAGCCTCTGCAAGCATCTGTTCATAAGGCGCCTGCTCTTCCATCATCCGGCTGAGTATATAATTGCAGGTTCCGTTAAAGATCCCTTCCATGCTGATCATCCTGTTACCTGCGAGGACATCACATGCAAGGTTAATAACAGGCATCGCGCCACCTACAGTAGCTTCGAACCTGCAATGGGAGCCGGATTTTTTCGCGGCTGCGATCACTTCACCGTATTTGAGTGCAAGAGGGCCTTTATTGGAGGTAACCACATCCATACATCTCTCAAAGGCCGCCATCATGTTGATAAGACCTACTCCTCCAGTATCGATGTCTGTGGGAGTTGTCTCTATTACCAGCTCATGGTCCAGGGTCCTGATTATCTCAGTGCCTGACATGATCTCGCTCCCAACAGTACCTGTTTCCTTCTTTCTGGAGAGTGCAGATTCAAGGTCCACACCTTGATGATCGACCAGTGCGGTCTTTGAGTCTGCTATGGCAACTATTCTCATATCTATGCCGATGCTTTGCAAATAGTCATTCTTGTCAAGAAGAACCTGTGCCACACCCCGGCCCACTGCTCCGAACCCGATAATTGATGCGCGTATCGTTTTCATTAAATCATCCTCAGTTAATACCTATCGGTTCTATGACCAACAGGTCTTTCTCTTTAGCAATAGATTTAAGCAGTTCTATCGCGGCACTCATATGCTGTTTACTTACAGCATCGATTTTTAGGGAAGCGGACGAGGGCCTGTTAACCCGGGGCATTGACAGGTTAAGGTCGACAATTTCAGCATATCCCGTGTTGTCGACCTTATCAATGGTATCTTTTATGTCAGTGTGGACTATATGGCCAATAAGTATCACAGCGCCATGTTCAAGATATCTCTTCTCATCTACGCTCACCACACTGATCCCACTTTCTTCAAGAAGGGATATGATATTATCGAGATGATCGGGCTTGATCTCAAATACCAGATGCACCGGGATCTTGCCGCGGGGTGTTTTCTTTTCATGGTGATGTACAACGGATATCAGATTGCCCTTAAATTCAGAAACAGGCTTCAGTGCAAGGACTAACTGCCCCGGGATGTCTTTCAGTTCAAGGTCCATAGAAACTCGCATTTATACCTCGTAAGAGTCGATAAAATACTCTAAATGATTTCTGTATCCATAGGCATCAAATACAGTTATATATTTTGGTTTGGCCCTTCATCCATGATCACTTTAGGTTCGCCTTCACCGGTAACTGCAAGTATTATAACATTACCGCGACCCTTTTTGAACTTCTTCACTATGCCACGATTCTCAAGATCAGATATCATAAGGCTGACCTTGGCCTCCGAGTGCTTCAGGGAGCCCCTCAGTTCTTTCTGGGAAATACGGCCACCATGTCTTGAGATAATGCCAACCGTTTCCCGGAGATCATCCGGTAATTCAGCATACTTATCACTTGCACCAAAGGATACTCCATTAAATGAAGTATCCATAGTTCCCGTATCAACATCGCCTTTGCGATCCTTTGATAGTAAATACGCCCCGGCTGCCAATACCACTGTCACCATCACCAACAGGGCAATTACCCTGGACGAGAGTGGTCCACTATCCTGTTCGGAATTGCTTTCAGCAAGGTCGGCAAGTTCGTCGAGTTCATTAAACTCTGTCTCAATCAGATCAGACTCATAGTAAGTAGGGAGAAAAATGATATCTATTACATAATCCCCTGAACCGATTATCGTGATCTCTTCCTGAGCATCATAAACAAGTGTGCTATTACGATAATAACTAGCAGATATAACGTAGTTTCCCGGCGCCAGGTTGAATGAATACAGTCCATACCTTGCAAGCATGGACTGGGGAGGAGTGGAATTAACCTCTACGATGACATTCTCAAGAGGTTCGAATGTGCCCCATTCATAAATAACGCCATGTACAGTCGCCATATCAGATGCATGGGCAAAAGGGATACTACTAATAAAAAGTAATAAAAACAAAGTGGAAAGAACGTTTTTGATTATCACAGATTATATAATTACATAGTACTTGGATTTAATGCTTTCTAATAGACAATCTGAAGAGAGATGAAGTATTATCAAGCAAATAGAGCCATTATAATCCTTGTAACAGTAAGAATTCCCTGTAAAGGATGGCCTGAAGTAAAGTAAGCATATATGTTCCCCAGAGAATACGGAAATTGCATTAAGGCCCGGATCAGGACCAAGGCCCGGGCACAAAACACAATCTAATAATAAAAAGAGGAAATGAGAAAGAGGTAGAGTCATGAAAACATCACTTAAGTTTTTTGCATATTTTGCAATGGTACTTATGGTGGCAAGCATCCTTTCAACAGGAGCCCTTGCTGCATCTGATAACGCACAGAAGTCAGGCATCCAGGTCAAGGACAGGGATCGCGACATGGTCAACGCCAATGAGAGTGCCCTGCGCGAGCAGGCAGAAGGCCTGAATAAAACAACTCTTGTGAACAGGGCCAAAGAGAATAAGAACGTAAAAGCCGGTTATCTTGATGCCAGGGATAACTTCGTGAAGCTTAAGGCCACTGACAGGAACCTTGCTTCCGAAGAAGCCATTGAAGCTACAAAAGAATACCTGAACAACACTATTGACTACATGATCGACTCCCTTGACAGTGAAGAACATATCACAAAACTGGAACTGGAGAAAGAAAATGTCGCTGCAGCATCTACCAGGAAGGAACTTGCTGAAAGTGCAAAGGACATAAGAGATATCTGGAAGGATGCACGCAAGGACAGGGTAACCTCATCTGTAACATCTATCGATAACAAGTTCACTGCAACTATAAAGGCTTCTGAGACTATAGCCCTCCGCTTTGGGAATGAGATCGCACGTCTGGAAGAGGAAGGCGAAGATGTGACTGAGCTTGAAGAGATGCTTAATGAATACAATGCACTCATAGCTGAAGCAAAAGGACACCAGGAACAGGCTAGAAATGCATATACACGCGGTGAGGAATATAGTCAAATCGCCCAAAACATGAGTGAAGCAGGACAGAGCCTAAGAGAAGCAAACGCAGTCCTGAAAAATATGCTCCAGCAACTCAAGCAACACCGTGAGGGACTTGTAGTACTCAACGGAAATGAAACTCTCACAGCCGAAGGAAATGGGACGGCAGTACTCTCCGGGAACCTCAAGATGACATTCAGCACAAATGATGCAAAGCTCATTGTTAAGGATCTGGCAGGAGATGCCATCATTAACACCAGCGATGCATCTTACGGGTCATCTAACATCAACGCTGGTAACAGCGAGAGCAATAACAGGGCATTTGTCTTTGACAATCTCACTGGAACAATTACAATTGAAGGCAGCCGCCTTACAGTGATGCTCCGCGCAGAAGATATCTCACTCTCTGTTGAAGGGGAAGGAACAGCAGTTCTCTCGGGCGAGGGCTCCTATGAACTCAACGGTGTCAGTAAAGAGTGGGCAAAGCAAGATGATGAAGAGAATGAATCTGATGAGAGCTCCGAAGAGTCAGGCGAAAATGAAGATGATGACGACTCAGGAAACGAATTTGGAAATAATACTTCAGAAGGGAATTCTTCCGTTTCCGATAACCTGACCGTTATCTGATGGCAAAAAGGGGGATGAAAAATTAATGCTAAAAAATAAGCATATTCTAATAATGGGTATTGTAGTGCTCGGCCTGATCGTATCAGGCTGCGCCGACAATGAAACACAGGGAGATGACATCATAGCTGAAAATACAAGTGATGCGGATTTATCCGAAGTAGACGCATTGTTAAGCGAAGAGAGCATCGGTGTCACTGACCCAGAGATCGTGCAGCTTGAAGCTGAGATGGCAGAGCTTGAAGCACTTATAGGCGAGATGGATGCGGAGAATATCGTAGTAGAGGAAATATGAGCACAACCTGCTCATATCTTTTTTCATAAGCACTGCTGCACATAATTAGTACATGTTTTAGAAATATAGTTACTTGTAGAACTTGTCATTGGGAACCTTTATATAGATGAGCAAACAATTATATATCGATTATGAGAACATATGAGAACATCTCTACGAGGTAAAAAATGGGGAATATGCTTAAGACAACGTTACTGCTGGCCACACTGACAGGTCTTCTGGTCATCGTAGGCCAGATGGTTGGCGGGACTTCTGGAATGATAATTGCCTTCATATTTGCCGTTATCATGAACTTTGGTACTTACTGGTACAGCGATAAGATAGTCCTGAAAATGTACCGCGCACAGGAAGTGACAGCTGCAGACTATCCGGACTTATACGGAATTGTGCAGAAACTTGTACTTCGTGCAAACCTTCCCATGCCCAAAGTGTATATAGTTCACACATCGATGCCCAATGCATTTGCAACCGGAAGGGATCCACAGCATGCTGCAGTTGCTGCAACTACAGGCATACTTGACTTGCTGAATGCAGAAGAGCTTGAGGGTGTCCTTGCACACGAACTTGCACACGTCAGGAATCGTGACACTCTGATCAGCGCCATTGCAGCAACAATAGCTGGTGTTATCACAATGCTAGCCACATGGGCCCAGTGGGCAGCCATTTTCGGCGGCATCGGAGGAAGGGATAGTGAAGGAAGCGGAAATATCATAGGGTTTATCGCGCTCGCAATAGTAGCACCCATTGCTGCAACAATAATCCAGCTAGCCATCTCAAGGTCCAGGGAATTTGCTGCCGACGCAGAGGGTGCACGCATATCGCAGAAACCATGGGCTCTTGCAAATGCACTGGAGAAACTTGAATACGGGTCTACCCACTACAGAGAAAGAAAAGGGGACGTACAGGCATCCCAAAGCACTGCACACATGTTCATAGTGAACCCCTTGAAGGGAAGCACCCTCATGAACCTGTTCAGGACACACCCGGTCACCGAAGAGCGCATTAAGCGCCTTCGTGCGATGTAAATATCCAATCAGAAACTGAAGAGGCTCACCTGACCGGGCTCGATCAGGTGAATTACCTCTACTTCATTTTCTTCCAGTTTTATGGAAAGATAATGTCTGTGACATCCTTTTGGGCTTTTTTCTGCGCACATGAGCACTACCCTTCCACCTTCTTTATGAACATTAATTATGTAGGCTAAAAGTTTTGCAAAACTGTTCCTGAACTCATCGGTCCCCATGTATTCTATATATGTGGAGTCACGCATTCCTCCAACTCCTTCACAGTGCGTATAGATAATATCATTCAGGGGAAGAGACCTTTCCAGCGATTCCCTATTATAATCATCAAATGTTGACTGAGGATACCTCCGGATATCGACAAGGTTGGTTATCCTGTTCTGAGCAAGCATCTGCACAAAATCATCAAAGGACCTGTTGCCATATCCTATGCTGTAACATTGAGTTTTTCGCACCATCGTAAGATAATAGTATTTAATCTAATTGAATACATCGAAAGGAGGGCACCACGGTGACACCAGGCAACATCCATGACAAATATTATTGGCATTAAAGGCATACAATATATTCTTTTTCATCATTTACATATCATGTTTCTGATCCATAATAGAAAATGTAAATGTGCTTCCTTTCCCCTCCTCACTTTCCACCTGGATCTTGCCACCATGCATCTCAATAAATCGCCTGACAAGCGCAAGTCCCAGACCTGTACCCCCATATCTTCTTTTGTTTGATGCGTCGACCTGCATGAAAGGATCGAATATCTCTTCAGACCTATGTGCAGGAATCCCTATGCCAGTATCTGAAACTGATATTTCGATGATGTTATTGGACCTTATGGCGATGACTTTGACCTTGCCATTATCCGGAGTGAACTTGATAGCATTGCTCAACAGATTGTATATGATCTGCTTGAATTTTAGTTTGTCAGCAAATATATACGGGTCCTGGATATCATCCATTATATCAACATCGATACCTTTCCTTACTGACAGCGGATACAGTGATCTTTGAACCTCGGCAAGCAACTCCGAAACAGAGATGTCCTCACAATCGAGTTCCATTTTACCTGCTTCGATTTTTGATAGGTCCAGGACATCGTTGATAACTTCAAGTAGGTGTTTGCCGCTTCTCAGAATATGGTCAACATATTCGATTTGCTTATCATTCAGTTCACCAACACTCTGCATACTCAGAATATCTGAAAAACCAATCACAGCTGTAAGAGGTGTGCGTAGTTCATGGCTCATGTTCGCCAGAAACTCGGACTTGATGCGGCTGTTCTCTTCAGCCATCATTTTGGCTTCGACCAGGGAATACTCAGCCTTCTTCTTTTCAGTAATATCACTTGCAAAAACAAGATAGCGAGTCTCTGAAAGCTTGATAGCGTCAATCCTCATCCAGATTACAGCTCCGTCTTTACGCACAATGGATTGATCATCTGAAGCATATCCATTGCTTTCGAGGCCCAGGAACTTTTGATAATTTTTCATCTGGAACTCAGTGGATAGTATATCGCTAAAAAGAATTCCGATCAATTCACTTTCCGAATAACCTGTAAGTACGCTGGCAGCTTTGTTGACCTCAAGAAAATGACCCTTTTCATCAAGTATGAAGATACCGGATGGTGCACTTTCAATATAGTTTCTGAACTTCCGTTCACTTTCACGCAGCGCGTCTTCTGACTCTTTGCGACCGGTGATGTCATGATAGTTCAGAAGAACTCCTCTTATAGCAGGATCGTGCAGGAGATTAGTGGCAGTGAATTCCATCCATTTGTAACTTCCATCCTTACAGCGATACCGGGATTCCGCAGATACTGTAGAGCCAGGGTCATCGAGTAGACTTGCAAAGACCTCCCGTATATGAGAAAGATCATCCGGATGGATGTTCTCCCATGTAGAGCTCCCAACAACATCTTCTGGTTTCCAGCCGAACCATCTCTCAATATTGGGGCTTTTGAACCTGTTAATACCATCCTTGTCAATGATTGCGATAACATCGGCGATATTTGAAATCATGGCACTAAGTTTGGCTTCGCTTTCCCGTACTGCTGCCTCTGATTGTTTCTGTTCGGTAATGTCCCTGAACTCTACGGCACGAACCTGTTTTCCCTTGTATGGAATATTTCTTGCTTCCAGCCTGATCGGATACTCTGTGCTGTCCTTGCGAAGACCTACAGCTTCATAAGGTTCCTCGAAACCAGAGAGTATGTTACTCATCACTTTCTCGCGGGAAACTTCAGCTATCAGAAGCAATCCATCCATCCCGACGAGTTCTTCAAGAGTGTAACCCGATAGTTCGGAAAGGCCCTGGTTGCAATCCAGTATAAGTCCCTTATAATGGATGGCGATACCCCCAAATGATGCATTGTGGAGTGCCTTGAATCGCTCTTCACTTTCTTTAAGTGCCTTTTCCGAATTCTTGCGATGGACAGCTTCACCGATACCGTCAGCCACAACCCGAAGAAGCTTGATATCGTCCTCATGCCATTGCCGGACACTAACACAATCATCGAACCCGACGAAACCCCAAAAGTCCGGCCCCGAGAATATTGGCAGAATCAAGACCGAAAGTATGCCTTGTTCTGCAAGGATGGTCCTGTCCGGTTCATCAAGTTCCTCTACTACATGTGCATAGTGCTGTCCTGACTGCAATGTTGCAAGGAGTGTAGTAGATCCCTCACTGTATGGTAGATGCTTGAGAACAGGATTATCTATTTGTTCAGTGACGCCATCACCAACAATCTCGTATATCTGGGACATGCAAAGGCCAAGCTTGGAATCCTCCTCATTCTGGAATATATAAGACCTACTATCATCTGCAGTACGATGGAGTCGTCCCAGTACCCCCGGCAATATTACATCCAGGTCTTCCGGCTCAAGCAGGAAGCGCATACATTCTACGGTTGCGAGCTCATAATTAAGTCTTCTTTTAAGATCATCTTCAGCTTTCCTTCGTTTATCCTCGATCTCGAACTTATAGAATGCAAATCCCAGATCATCTGCCACTTCATTGAAAAGATGTTGTTCTTCTTCAAGATAAGCATATTCAGGTGAAACAGAAACTGTCAGAACGCCATATAAACTATTATTGTATTGCAGAGAACAGCACATAACAGCACTTTCGGGACATTCATGCGCTAAAAGACAACCTGAACAAGTCTCAGCAGGTTTGCTTATGATTGTGATCTGTCTGGTTCCAAGAACAGTTCTCATACATGCAGGGAATATACCCTGGTCCAGTTGTTTGCTGAATGCCTGGAAACTATCACCATAACCCGAAGAGGTTGTTGATATTACAGCCCCTTTCGCATCAAGTGCCGCAATCCATGCATTATAATATCCCAGGGTCTCGGTCAGATTCTGGCAAGCTTTTAATATAAGTTGTTCGGGATCATTTTCCTTAGTAATGAGCTGGTTCACATTTCTAATTCCCAGAAGCACTTCTTTCAGATGGCATTCACGTTTCTCAGCCAGCTTGTGTTTTGTGATATCCTGGAATGAACCGATGATCATTTTGACCTTACCATTCTCAATAACAGGTTTTCCTATTGTCCTGACCCATTTAGTGTTACCTTTTGCAGTTAGCATTTCCAGTTCAAGGTCATAAGGAATTGCATTTATGATAGCCTCATTTGTAGCATCGGTGATTTTCTGCTTCGATACCTCTGTGTAAAAACTGAGACCTCTCTCCACGTTAGTTGGATCAAGAGGGTCCATATCGTGGATACGGGCAACTTCAGCAGTCCAGGTACCCTCCAAAGTTTGTGCATCATATTTCCACCCCCCAACTTTGGCCATTTCCCCTGTACGTTTAAGCAGATCCAGTAGATACTGATTTGTTTCTTCTGCAAGCTTACGTTCAGTAATGTCTCTTGCAATGCTCAGGATAACTTGTTTCCCCTTATAGGTCACCAGACTTGATTTTATCTCCACATAGATAATCCTTCCATCTTTAGCAACATGCGTCGTTTCAAATATCGGATTCTGGTCTGTCTTCATTCGACCAACCAGACTTTTTACCTCTTCCGGGCTTAATGTGCCATCAATGTCTTCGGGTCCCATAGAAAGCAGTTCATCTCTGGAATAACCCAGAGCATCGGTGACAGCATCATTTACATCTATGATGCGACTATCAAAGTCAATAACCCATACCGTGTCAATCATCCCATTGACCACTGTCCTGTATTTCTCCTCACTTTCACGAAGTTCTTCCTTTACTTCGAAAAGAGCGTTCTGCGACTTTCTGAGTGATTCGGTCCGCGGTTTCAGGTATAGATACAATAGCGACCCGGTGATGAGTACAAAAGTCCACCCTTTATAGGTCTGAAGTTTGGAGTAGAGGGCCATATCGAAGGCGAACAATCCCAGAAAAGTGTCAGACAATATGATCCAAGCACTAGCCAGAAGAAGATACAAAACAGTAACTCTTTGAATCATCGTTATATTTTTTTCGGCTCTGGCTTGCCCGTCCATTTTACTACCTCGTCTATATCCACTATAAGTTTATATTCAGATGAACATATAATCAAATTATAGTATATTAGTATGCATATATATTGATTGGGATATATAAGTCGCCACCATACGAAAACCTTACTATCATTAATTACTCTGCTATAATAACTATTTTTGCTAGCTGAGGTTCTAATGCATAATCTTTAAAGGTACTTATTTTATAGGATTAGGTGCAATCCAGTGCAAATATACGTATGTGCACACCATCGCTATATGCCAGAATGCAACAATGATATAAGCATTGATGCTTGTGAAAATGCACTCCAATGCAAATAGTGATGTCGTTTTAGGAAAAAGAGGATAAAATGAAAGTATCTGCCGGCATCTCTAAGATTAATGGTGAAGTATTTGCACCGTCTTCAAAAAGCTATACTCATAGAGCCATTGCTATCGCGTCACTCTCAGAAGAGTGCGTTATTCATAGGCCACTCCTGTCGGCCGATACACTGGCAACTGTAAGGGCCTGTGAGGCCTTTGGTGCGCGTGTTGACATGCAGGGGGATAGACTTGCAGTCCACGGATTCAGGGGAAAGCCAAATTTACCTGATAATGTTATCGATGTTGCGAATTCCGGTACTACTTTGAGATTCATGACAGCCATTTCAGCTGTAGTAAAAGGCACGACGGTACTGACAGGTGACAGCTCCATCAGGACGCGCCCCAACAAACCCCTCCTTGAAGTACTGAATGACCTGGAAGTAGAGGCATTTTCCACCCGTGACAACGGATGTGCGCCAATTGTGGTAAAAGGTGGACTTAATGGTGGCACTGCTATGATAGATGGGTCCATCAGCTCCCAGTTCATATCTGCTTTGCTCATAGCCTGTCCTCTCACAGCCAACGATACGGTAATCTCCATAAAAGGCAATCTTAAGTCCAGACCATACGTGGATGTCACAATCGAACTTCTAAGACAGGCGGGTGTGAAAATAATCGTAAAAGAGAATGGTAATATTACTTTCATCATCCCTGCAGGCCAGAAGTATAATCTCAAAGAGTATACGGTTCCAGGCGATTTCTCATCAGCTTCCTATCTGCTCGCGGCAGCGGCCATCACAAGGTCCTCTGTCGTGGTCAAGAACCTCTTCCCCTCAAAACAGGGCGACGTTGAGATCATCGATGTGCTTAGGCGCATGGGAGCTGACATATCATGGAACATGGAAGAAGGCATCGTGAGCGTGGCAGGGAACAGGAAACTCAAAGGCACCACATTCGATGTCGGAGCCACCCCTGACCTGGTGCCCACTATTGCAGTGCTGGCAGCATGCGCAGAGGGTGTCACTGTGATAGGAAATGCCGAGCATGTCCGCTACAAGGAGACAGACAGGCTACATGCGATGGCAGTGGAGCTCACAAAAATGGGAATCAATATCAAAGAAGAAAAGGACAGCCTCACAATAACCGGAGGGGAACTGCACGGTGCCGAGGTACACGGCTGGCATGATCACAGGATAGTGATGTCACTTACAATTGCCGGCATGGTGGCAGGGAACACTACGGTCGATACGGTCGAGTCTATTGATATATCCTACCCGGAGTTCTTTGAAGATATGAGATCCATCGGAGCAGACCTGAAAGTATCCGGAGGTCCGAAAGATAATTAGAAAAATAAAAAGTGAAGGGAATTACCCTCCATTCACTTCCCGGAATACGAGAACTCTGAAGCTCTGCGGGAGCTGATGGCCTTCTTTCTCATGTAATCAGGAACCACATCCTTTTCGACCACTGCCCGTGATGTGCCTATACCCACCACAATGACCTTGGTCTCAACAGGCTCTTCTCCTTCCCTGATGGAAAGTTCTTTCCTTGTGACTTCTATTTCCACCTCGCGGGGAGAATATCCAGCTGCCTGCATATAGTCCATTACAAGTTTCTTTGCTGTGATGATTGCGTATTCAATGGCTTCCAGATGTTCGGGGAATATGTACCTGCCATCAGGGGCGAACACAAAGTATTTCAGAACCTCCTTTGCATTCTTCAGTTCTTCCAGAGTTACATCCTCACCGGTTATAGGGGCAAAATCCCTCTTAACAAGTATTTCCACACGCTTGATGCCTTTACCTACAAGGGCACCTACTGCATTACCAACACTGGAATATTCGGGAACCACTATCTGAGCATCTATGAGCTTTTCCATCTCTTCCTTAAAGGCACCTACAGGACCGCCCAGCAGTACGACAGGAGTTTCTATTTTAAAGCGAGTGAAGTTCTCACCGGAGAGAATCCGGTCAACAACAGATTCGGGGATGCCTTCCACCAGATACGAGATAAGGTCGTGAGCCATATTCTTTGCTACCTTCCGCCTCACCTCGGAGCAGAACTCCTCTTTCGTCATTTTTACAAACTTTGAAAGCCTCTCAGCGCCTATGATCGATGCTTCTGCATCCCATAGCCGGAATTCACCAAGCACATGCAATGCGTCGGTAGGTGTGAATGCGATTGCCTGAACAAGACGTTTCTGGATAAGGCTGTCCAGTGATCTGACCCCGGGCTGCTTCTTAAGCCGGAGGAAGAGTTCATGATATGATATCGGCACGCTCTGTATGGCATCATATACTTCTTCCTCGAACCTGTTCAGTTCCAGTGGTTTTGTAGCTGTCCTCACAAAGAACTTAGTAGGCTGTACGTTCTCGCAGAACAGCTTTCTGGAAGGTGCCTTGCACTCCTGGAGTTTGGTCATAAAGCCCGGATACTCGACTGCGGCACGGCAGAGCGGGATAACTCTCCGGGGTCCTATGAACATCCGCTCATCATGAACCCATACATGGCTGTCACCACCTGTTGCAGAGGTTTCCATTTTTATGGCTTTCACCATGGTCTTCCAGCCCCCGACAACAGCTCCCTGGTCGCTGAGCTCTGGGATACCGTTTCTGATAAGTGCGACATCGGTGCTTGTACCTCCTACATCCACCATTGCACATGTGTCATATCCTGTGAGGTACGCTGCGCCTACAAGACTGGCAGCAGGTCCTGAAAAAATAGATTCAATGGGTCTCTCAAGTGCCTCTTCCATACCAACGACCGAGCCGTCACATTTGAGCATGAGAAGGTTAGCATCAATGCCCCTTGAACTGATATCCTGCATAATGGACTGGATGAACTTATGCGTAATGGGGAGTAGCTGAGCGTTCAGGTAAGCAGTTATGGAACGGTCATATGCTCCCACTTCCTGTGAAAGTTCGTGCCCGCATACTACCGGCAACCCTGTAAGATCCCTGATGATCTTCTTCACCCTGAGCTCATGATCCGAATTCCTGTTGCTGAAAAAAGAAGATACTGCAAACGCTGCAACATAATCTTTTATTTCCATTGCGAACCTTTTAACCCCTTCCTCATCCAGTGGCGTAGCTTCCTCTCCATTACTGGTATGTCCTCCGTTAAGCTGCACGTAGTACTTTGCGGGAAAACCTTCCTTCGGGATCACATAATCCCCTACCAGTATCACACCCACAGGGAAGCCGGTATCCTCAAGTATGGTATTTGTGGACAGGGTCGTTGAAACAGAGACCAGCTTAACATTTTTCACATAATCAGGCGTCAGTTCATCAATCACTTTTTTAATACCGTTTATAGGATCAGGATATGTAGTAAGTACCTTGGCAGATTCCACTATTATCCCATCCGAGTCACGAACTATAACAGCGTCCGTAAACGTTCCACCTGCATCGATTCCCAGACTGTATTGCATGTTACGCACTCCTTGAAAAATAGGCATAGTAGGTTACATTCAGAAAGTATATCAAAAACAAGGGTTTTGCAATATTTAAGCATTACCAATAACAATGAATAAGAAAGAAGGTATCAGAAATCTGTGTTCATGAGTTGTTTACTTCAGACGCGGATTAACGCAGATTCACACCGATGAAATCTATATTCATGGATAGTGTTATCCGAAGACTGCCAGAAAATGAGTACAAAAAAGAAAAGAGGAGCAGGCAAAAAGCCTACTCTTGTTCTACTGTTGTTTACTTTGCAGGGATGATGAGTGATCTCTCACCAGCTGGTTCGAACTCTCTGAGAGCTCCCCTACCGAATTCCTTCCTTGGTGCAGTGAAGTCAAAGGGCAGGAGTGCATCTGCGAAACAGACCTTGATCAGTGGGTTGACTGCAAATGCGTCTCCACGGCCTGCGTGTGCAGCGGATGTGATACCTGCGTATCCACCCTGGTGTCCTACGTTCATTGCGTAGTTGGGGTAGTTTGGTCCACGGAGCTCAAGAGCCAGACCTTCGTCGGACTGGTAGGACAACACATTGGTTGCACCACACTGGTCCTGCAGGTCGTAACCGAAGAAACCGAGTCTTCCGAGTGCTTCCTTGTGCAGGTACATAGAGAGGTACCATGCAGAAAGACCAGCATTTCCATTGCCTGTTGCAATTGATGTTGCGCAACCTGCTGCTGCGGAAAGGCTTGTTGCTCTCTGTGATCCACCGAAGTGGTCTTCGAGTGTTGTCGGGTACTTCTCGTAGTTCTCAATACCGTAGATGGTGGACTCTGTTGCAATGTCCTTAACAACTTCGAGGGTTGCCTTGACCTTGTTGTCCTTACCGGTGGTTGCTGCACCATCGTACTTGTCATTGATGTAGTCTACATCGTAGTAGAGGTTGTCATCAAGGATGTTGTTGGTGTATGCAGCTGTTGCGTATTGTGTGAAACCTACTCCACCAGACATGTATGATCCAAGCCAGATCTGGTCATAGAGCATACAGCCTCCGCCTACTACCTCAAGAGCGACCTTTGCAGGGTCTTCAGGTGTTACACGGCTGGTCTGGATGATATCTGCGAAGTGACCGAAGGATATTCCACCAGGCTCGTTTGGACCACGTGCACGTCTTGCAGGGAGCATCTCACCCATTGAGAGCACACCTGCGTGCTTTGCTGCATATGAAAGGTCAGCTACTGCTGCTTCACCGGCACACATGCTGTATGCGGAGATGAAGGACATACCGACTTGCATGGCCATCCATCTGCTTGTCTGTGCACCATCTGTTGTTCTGCTGACAATGGTTGGAATGTGGGCTGCCTGCCAGCTTGTCTTTCCAATAGCTGCCTTGATTGTCTCTGCCTGTTCTGCAGGGAACTGCTTGTTGATGTCGATAAGGAACTGCTTGTCAATCTCATCTGCAAGTTCATCGTCACCTGTGAACACCTTGACGTAACAGTCATCTACAAGCGCAGGGTGAGTTTCGACCATGTGCTCCTGAACTACTGCTCCGCCTGGGAGTGCGTGGTTGAGGGTCTCAAGGTAGTGGTTGATAGTTTCTGGTGTGACTTCGATACCGAGTCTTTTCTCGAGTGTCTCGTGTGCCATGTCCATACCAACGACCACAGTCCTTCTGATGTCGTCCCACATCTGCTGCATTGCAGCGTTGTTGACGTAGTGAAGATCATCGATCTCGACCATCATGTCCGTACCGGAGATGAAGGAGGGGGTAAGTGCTCTCTGACCGAGTGGGATACCACCGCAGTGCATCATTGGATTGTAACCGACAAGTCCTCTCTTCTTTGAGATTTCCTGACCTGCCTTTTTCATTTCCACTTTGCGGGGATTCTGTTCGACACCGAGTCTGTAATACTTACCGACCATATCAGTGATCTCACCACCCTGCATCTTGTTGTTTCCATGTTCCTGTGTGAACTTGATTTCCATGTGTTTTGCAAACATCTTCTTTCTGTCATTTGCCATTATCATCACCTCATTTATTCAGGCTTGAAGCCGTAGATGGTTCTCTGGTCGAATACTCTGTGGACCCATTCAATGACTTCCTTGTCATCTCTGAATGCGACATTGTCAACACGGTAAATGGTTGTCCTCTTTGCGGCTTCTTCCTCTGACATTGGCTTTCCGAGGTTGACCTTCTTATCGATTGGCCTTCCTACCTGGTCCTTGTGCATTATGACGATGTTGCCTTCTTTCCTGCACCTGTCGAGCATGTCGAACATCAAGCCATCTTCCGGAAGTCTCAGTGAGTGACCGTGGACTGTTGCGCCCCTCAGGCTTGCAAGTGCCGGGTCGGTCATCTCTGTCTCTATCTGGAACTTTGCAAGCTGTTCCATGTCTCTCTCACGAGCCTCAACGACCTGACGGCCGGAGAGTGTTCCTGGGTCGACACCTCTGAAGTTGATAGCTGCTGCGTATGATCTGAAGTATGGGGTTGCAGGTGCGTTGTACATTGAGTCAACGAACTGTACGTACCTTACTCTGTCACCGGCCTTTGCGCCTGGTGTTGCTTCTACGAGCTGCCTCACGGAGCAGTCTGGCTCACCCATTTCTGCAAGTGGTGGGTGGGTGCTTGGGTAGTCACTGCCTGGTGCACGGTGTCCCAGTATAAGAGTCAGGTCATCGTCGGAGATGTCTCTGAGCTTCTCCACATTACCGGACATGTGCTTCCTTCTGTTTTCTGCAACGGATGTTGCTCCTGGATAAAACTGTGGTTTATATACCATAATCATTCACTCCTAATTCTCTAATGATCTCATTGTGATCTTTACAGCTTTCACGAGTTCGTTCAGCTTTTCCCTTGAACATGATTCTCCTCGTGTTACTCCTGTCACAATTTCCATAACCCTTCCTTTTGTCAGAATATCGTTATCTTTAGGTTTCACAAGTCTTGTCTTCACTCCTGCCTCTGCAAAATCCTCGAAATCCACGAGGGTCTGACAGACAACTACTGCAGGAACGCTTGCTTCTTCCAGAATTGCCTTTACTTTCCGTATCACATGGTCCCTTATGTTACCTGTGTGGATCACAGCGACCTTGTGCCTGTTTATCTGTGCGACCTCTTCCGGGCTTATCCCGAAAGAACCGGAACCCAGATTCGTGTCCGGAACCCCTGAACCTGTGTTCAGGACCATTACACTTACCTGTATCTCTTCACGGCGCATACCATATGTGAGTTCACATACGGGCTTTGTGATATGTCTTCTCCCGGGACTCATTGCAACAGCAATTACATCGGCCCTCCCGGTTTCAGAGATGGTTCCCCGCTGTGCGAGCCCTCCTCCTCTGCCAAGGCCCATGCCATGCCTGCAGTCAACAACCTGTGTTTCCCGGTCGAACATAGTATCACTCGCTTTTCTTATTCAGGATACATATGGGTTTATTTCTCAGTTTGCCCTTTGGATCGGCCATTCCAATCAACATCGGGTCCGCATCCGAGCCGCGTTTTGCGTAATCGGTAACGGTCTGTTTGGTTGGTATGAAAAGACCTTCCCTGAACTCATACGAGAACGGGAGCAATCTGTCACAGATCTCCCTGATGTCTTCTTTTACATCGGCATCGGTAACTTCCAAGCGAATGCCACCTACGCTCACTTCAAGGTCTACCTCCTGGCCGGCGACCATTATCACCTTGTTTGCAGGGTGATCGACGGTTTCACCGGTAGCAGGACCATAAGGTACTGTTTGCGGAACCCTGGGTCCGTGAACGAAGAACCTGACAACGCCTTCCAACAAGGCTATCTCATTGAGCAAAGTCTCAGCTCTGGATGGACTTAATAGCCTGCTGGGAAATATCTCAAGTTGCAGGTAATCTGCATTTGTAGAAGCATCGGACATATTTGTTTAACCTTCGGTATTCTAACTGGGTTTTGTGCCTTAGAGAGCTCCTGCTACTGCCTTGATAGGCTCCTTGAACTCTGGTATTGATCCAAACACGTTGCCCACAAGTGCTGATGTCTTCTCGACTGTGAACATCTGTGTACCTGCATCGAGTGAAACTGCTGCACAGACACATGGAATTGCGAAACCTCTGGAGTGCCTGGTCACAACGTGGTTACCGTTGAAGATACCTGGTCCGCCGCCACCGTAAATGGAGTGACTGAAGAAGGAGAAACCGACCGCTGTACCCTGGGATCTGCCCATGTCACAGCCTGGAAGACCTGTTTCCTTCTCGAGAATGTCGTTGAAGTACAGAAGAGTTGATGAAACATTCTGAGCTGCTCTTCCTGCACCACAGTTTACCATGGTAGCTGCAAGCTGGCCTGCTGCTGCACATGCATTCCACATAGAGACGTCATTCGCCTTGTAGAAGTTGTATCCGGATGGTGCTGTCTTGTCAACAGATATGATACCTGCTTCAAGAGCCTTGTCAACTACGGACTGGACTACAGTACCGATAGTACCGGCCTTACCATTCTCCTTTACGAGGTCGTAAACGATGTTGTTTGCGTTAAGACCCTGGAATGCAAGACCAAGTAACTGGTGCCTCTCGAAAGGACCTACAGCGTTACCCATCTCGTACATACCGACCTGCTCAAATATTGATGAGAGTGCTGCTGCATTCATTGCCTTCTTGCCGGCAATTGCTGCGACGTGGTTTGTAGTGATGTTCCTGAGTGAGAAACCAAGACCTTCGTTGTTCTGTGGGATACTGAGGATCGATGCAATGTTTCCACCCATCATGTCCATGGTCTGCGGGTAGCTTCCCCATACAGCGGACTTGACGATTGGTGCGTCGAACATATCAGTCTTGTACATGTCGATGATTGCCTGAACGACTGCTGCACCGGTAACAGTACTTGCAGATACATAGTCAGCGCCTACAAGTGCCCTTACGCTTGGTACCTGTACAATAAGCTGCTTTCCACCTGCGAGCATCTTTACGTTAGTGTCATCGCCTTCTTTTGCCCTGATGAAGCCTGCGACTGCATCCTGGATTGCGCCTGCGTTGGCAACAATATCGTAGTTGAGTTCTCTTCCAAGGATCTTGCGTCCGAGGCCGCCCATCTTTCCGCTCTCGAGAGCTTTCTCGATACCGGCAAGGTTGACTGCAACGGTTCTCTTGGTATCCTTAATGATATTTTGAATTGCTGCGTTTCTTGTTGGCGCAATATCCATAAGATCGACACCGCTTTCCAGCAATTTACCTCTATCGTCGTAGATGTCTATTTTATCAGACACGTGTATTTTCCTCCTATGTTCTTATTCAGAAATCACCCAACCGGAAATGTACAGTTCGAGTCACTGACGAACAATTACTCTGTACCACATATACTTCCTGTACGAAAAATTTCCATCGGGAATTCTCGGAACTATTAAGTAATGATGGTGTTTAAACCTTTTGCATCATACCGCTCCCAATCCCGCAATCATCAGACAGAGGTATAAAATATTTTTGAGATTGATTTCTTTTTCATCCTTAAAATGACCCATTTTCCATTCAATATTTATTTAACCGGACTTTAGATGAAGGTTCAAAAAGATAGATAATAATGTATCGCAAAACTTTAAGTAGTACAAATAGTGTCTAAAAAACACTATGGAAATCATCGCAGATGTGGGAGGTAATCCCGGAACTGATTGCAAGGGATTTTGCACATATTGTTATTTCAAAAAAGTGAAGGAAGTACAGCCCTTTGGATGCAAGTATTGTTTTCCGTTCCTGAAAGGTTGCGACTATTGCACCAGAGGGGTACGGGAATCATACTCAGGATTCAAACCTGCGCAGTACGTGTTCCAGGAAACATACCAGAAGATGCGTTTCAATCAGGAGAACATCGAGAAGATAACTATCAGCGGGGGAGGAGACGTAAGCTGCTATCCCGAACTGATGCCCCTGGTAGCCAATCTCTCACAATTTGGACTGCCCATCCACCTGGGATACACCAGTGGCAAAGGGTTTAGTGAAGGGAACGAAGCTGAGTTCTTCATAAATTACGGAGTTACCGAGGTTTCATTTACCGTTTTTGCAACAGACCCCGAAATACGTGGGAAATATATGCACGACATGCACCCGGAAGCATCATTGCAGGTCCTCAGGGACTTCTGCAGCAGCTGTGATGTTTATGCAGCCATTGTGGTCATACCCGGAATAAACGACGGAGAAGTGCTTGAGAAGACGCTTGGCGATCTTGAGACCATGGGAGCAAAAGGGGCCATACTAATGCGCTTTGCCAACAGGCTCGATGAAGGCCTCATACTCAATAACGCTCCTGTAATGGAGGGGATAGAGAGTCACAGCATAGAAGAGTTCACCAGTATTGTACGACAGGCTGCCCAGAAACATAATCTGCGGATCACAGGCACCCCGCTTGAAGACCCCCTTATAGGTTCACCCTTTGCCCTGCGAAATGATGAAAATGCACTTGCACAGCTCCCAAGAATCACAAAAGAGGCCACACTGCTTACAAGCAGGGCCGCGGTAGAAAGGCTTGCTGAGATTTTCAGAAAACTGGGCAGCATCGTAAATGTAGTTGCAGTAGGTAAGGACATAGGCTGCCTTATTACCATAGAAGATCTGGAAGCGCTTGACCTTAATGGTATCAAAGAGACAGTGATAATTCCCGGAAGGGCTTTCGTACATGACCCGGAAGCAAAGAAAATGCTTTCAAGGGACGGTACCGACAGGTTCGTGCGCAGGGGACCGGATATGTTGAGCTATGATGGCGAAATGTCGATCGGGATGACAAAAAAAGAAGTCCTGGAGTTTGAGATTAAGCAATTCACAGAGCTCATACAGGAAATAAACGCTATCGGACTTCCGCTTAAGAAATGATGCCTACATGAACTCAGAGAGACCCACTTGCCTGGACTTATCATTCTCGAACAGGGACTTCATGTCCAGTCCCAGAAGGTCTATCCTCTGTTTCGTATAACTTGAGACATTGTACTTTTCCGCAACCCTTTTGGAAACTTCAAGGTACTTCTTGACCGCACCTTCGTGGACCGTAAGTATCACGTTCCCCCCACACTTGGGACAGGTTCCGGTCAGTGGTGGGCGCCTGAACTTAGCAGCGCACTTCACACATCTTGTACCCTGCCTTGAAAAAGCCCTGAGGTTACCGAACATATCAGGCAGGAAGTGGGACATGAGCACCCTTTCAGCAACATCTGCCGCGTCAACTGCGCGTATCTTGTCGGCCAGGGCGAGTTGCGCGTCCATTTTATCCACCATACTTCCAAGTGTCTTATAGGCGCAATGCAGAGGCCCTGCAGCAATATCGGCAGTATCATGAGTGAACATGAAATTATCATACTGCAGAGGCGTATTGAGTCTGCGGCTCACAAGGTCTATGATCTTCTCGAAATCCTTGGGGTTGGGGTACAGAAGGGTCGCCTCGTAGAATTCAAGCGGGTAGTGGTCACATACGTCAATATTGTGAGCTTCCTTATCAACTTCGCTCGGATCTATCCTGGTGGTCAGCACAAGAGGAGCATCCATCTTCCCGCCTCTCTTGTCCGGAAGATAGTCGCGCGAGAAGTTCAGCAACCCATCCATAAGCAACATGACACAGTCCTCATCACCGTCACAGTTGCGCCTCTTTGCCGCATGGAAGAACGGATGGGCATAACCTACCGAAGCTTTTGTGAAACCTACCAGCCTGCCAAGCACACCCGCGGATGTGTGGGGAGCAAGACCCATAACAAGCACACCAACCAGGTCCTCGATAACCTCAGCATTGTAGAAAGGCTCCTCTTTATAGTATTTCACAAGCAGATCATCGATATATTTGGTCGTGCGCATCAGGTACTCCGCACAGTCATAGGAAACGACGATATCCTGCACCTTCAGGCATACAACCTGGTCTTCGCTCTCAATATCTTTTCCATAAATATCCTCAGTATATCCGAGCTCATGCAGCATGTCAACAGTGATGCCCAGTTCATCAGCCCGGATATGTGTCAGGGGGATATCCGACATATCGTACCTTACGGTCCCGTCTTTGAAAGTGAATATATCATGCTTTGCTCTCAGTATGCCCTTTTCCAGAGGTTCGGGCGTCATGTCCTTTGACATCATCCGCTTAACACCTTTGAGCTGCTCGATATTGCTTTCACGTTCTCCAAGCCTATCGAATGCACCCTGGTAAATACTCTTGAAATCAATGGCTTGCATCTTCACACAAGTTGTCTTTGTGCCGCATTTCGGACATTCTGCCTTCTGCACGGATATGCCACACCTTGGGCAGGACAGCTTCGGAACAGTGAAATCTCCGCAACCGCAACGATATTCATAACTAGGGGCACCGCATGAGGGACATACCCTGTTGCCTATCTCAACACGGATAAGTCCCACCTTCTCGTTCATGGACGCCTTATAACTGGCAGCAGTCTCCAGTTTCCTGGTATTGCCACCGGTATCACCTATAGGGAACAATACATGAGGAGCAGGAGTCATCTTCCTTTTGTTGGACTTCTCAGGCCTTCCCATTCTTGCTCCTATCCTCATAAGAGCACGTGCGCGCACTTTGAGGCCACTCACCTTGTTGATCGCATCGAGCGTGTCTCCGGTGGGAAGAGAGTCCCATTGCTTCCTTAGACCCTCATCAAGACCAAGGCACCTGATGAAAGGTTTTGGGGCTTCTATACTTATCTTTTCGTCCCTTATCCTATGAGGCACCAGCAACTTTTCAAGAATCATCTTGATACCGTCCTCAATGGATAGTTCGAAAGGCAGTTCGAGGCAATTATCCTCCCCAATGAACGATCCGTGGGAGGATACAAAAGAAGACAGTGTGACAAACTCCTCCAAAGTTACATCATGCCATAGATAGGTGAACTTGGGATGCAGCGGAACATCATAAATACTACATAGTTCAAGTGCTAGCTCCTGAGAAGGGTCTTTCAGGTCAGGCATATCGGGCCCCCTGCCATCCGTGAGTTTCTCATATTCCTGTATCCACCATTCAAAACAATAGGAAGCAGGAATTAAAGGATGATTATTCTCCAGGAAATCGCCATAATTTATGAGGATCTCGCCGATATCTATAATACATTCCACTTCAGGATGCAGTTCATAAGCTATCTTTTCATCATCTATCCTGAGAACATCCCCCGATTTTAATCTTACAGTGGGTCCCTCCAGAGAATCAACCGGAGCCATACCTGCCGCTTTTCCGGGGCGTTCAACCTTGAGCTGCGTGCCTGCGACAACAAAACTATCCAGTATGACCATGCTTGCAGGGCTTATTCCTGCTGCTGCGAACGATGTGTTCCTCGACCTGCCGTATCGTAACCTGAAACCTCCAGGCCGCATGGGATGCGAGAATACCGGCCTGCCTGCTATCAGGTCGGTTAGATATTTCTCTTTGGGCTTGACACCTTTTGAATCATCTTTACTTTCATCACTCTTTATACCGGATATCAGTTTGTTGAGCCAGTCCCAGCCATCCAGTTCAAGTTTGTTGACATGCTTTAGCACCTTAGGAGCCTTCAGTGCCAGTCCTTCTGCAAGTACAAGGGCCATGCCCCCACGTACCCTGTTGGTCTCGATCCTTTCCAGATTACGGTGACCTTCCACCTCTTCGGCTTCAGTGGGTTCCCCGTCAATACATATAGGACAGTTCTCAACGATGAGCCTGATCTCATCTTCCGAGGGAGTGTACTGCAATGTAGCCACGCGCCTGTACAGGAGGATCTCCTCAATATACCTTTCAACTTCTTCCTTGCGCGGTTTGTACCTGTCAATTCCCACAGCACGCCTTACATAGTCCCCCACAAGCACGGACAATGCCTGGGCTGTGCCTCCTGCGCTGCGTATCGGGCCAGCATAAAAGATACTGATGTACTCCGAACCATCATCATTCTTGCCTATATCCACACGATCGATACCTTCAATTGGAGCGGCAACAACACCCTCTGTAAGCATTGCAACAGAAACACGAATAGCAGCCTCTATTGCTGCAGCCCTGGATGGGAATTCACCTACAATACCTTCCGCGACTGCTTTACCGATTGCAAGAGCACCTTCCTCACGGGACATGGTCTCCTCAAATATGCGTATCTGCTCAGCTACGCCTTTAACACCTATGAGGTTCTCGACCCTGTCAGCCATATCTTTTGCAAGAGGGATTTCCACCCAGGGTTTTGGATCCTTACCTTTTGAGCGTGCCCTGTTAGCAATTTCGATCTCATGCTTTAGATTTGATTCCAGACCTTCAAAATAAGCTTTCATGGAGTCGCTTACAACTATCTCACCCATTCACAACCTCTGCTGACAATTTGTTTTATCTCCGTACTATGTACTTGAGGATAAAAAGTATTGTCCTGCAGAAAGAACCGTTTATTGCCGCTTACATAGAAAAGCATCAGCTAATAGCATATAAACAGAGGAATGAAAGATGGTCCCAACTGCCTGCCAATATAAAGAATAGGACGTTTTGAAAAATATTAGGTCATGGCCCAGACTAGCGAACATCAAGCTCACTTGCAAGATCTTTATACACGCGACCTTTGTCCGTTGTAACGAACAGGTTACCCTTTTGCTCGATCAGCTGTTTGTCTTCAAGTCGTTCCAGATATTTGTTCGCTATCGTTGAATTAAGGTTGGCCCCATATACGATTTGCGTTTTCTTGGCGCCATTCATAGCAATCTTCAAGATCGCAAGCGTAATGTCCAATCTACTTCTTCTGATAAGAATGCCCCCCAGCTTCTTTTATACAGTAATGTCCCGGTTGAGTACTCCACGGGTTGATAAAAGAATATTGAGATGCAAATATTTAACCTAATCGTTTTGGAATATTCTTTGCAAATACCATTCAGAACAAAAAACTGTTTCGCATAAAAGAAACATCCATACCTATCCGGGTATATCCAGCAGCAGGGAAGGAACAGATAGATTTATAATTAATACCGATGTAGAATTGTCGTAAATCTCATATTGCGGGAGTAACCAAGCGGCCAAAGGTGGGAGACTCAAGATCTTCTCGCGAAGGCGTTCGGGGGTTCGAATCCCTTCTCCCGCACCATACAGGTGATCTTTTTTGACAGAAGATATTTCTTACGGCATTATTGTGAATTCCGTTGTTGAGATACTAAAGAAGGCCCAGACCGGACTGCCGCAGGATGTAATTGATGCGCTCCGAAAAGCACAGGCACAAGAATCCTCGTCAATTGCAAGGGAGCAGCTTGAAGCTATTCTGAGGAATATCGATATTGCAGGCAGGAAAAAAATTCCGTTGTGTCAGGACACAGGTATCCTGATTTTTTTTGTAGAGATCGGCAGAGCAGTAAAGCTTGATTTTGACATAGAGGCTGCTATTATTGAGGGAGCAAGGGTTGCCACTGAGTGCATCCCCCTGCGTCCGAATGCAGTAGACCCCCTCACGCGCCATAACACCGGAACAAATACAGGCGAAGGAATACCGGATATAAAATACGAATTCGTAGAAGGCGACCAGATAAGAATCACAGCAGCTCCGAAAGGTGCAGGTTCCGAGAACATGAGCGCACTTAAGATGTTCAATCCAACAGAAGCAGACCGCATCCGCGAATTCGTACTTGAGACGGTGCTTAAGGCAGGTGGCAAGCCCTGCCCGCCAATTATCGTGGGAATTGGCATTGGAGGCTCTTTTGATAAAGCAGCAAGGCTTTCCAAGCTTGCATTACTGGAAGATACGAATAAGATGGATGGGTTTGAAGTAAGCATACTGAAGGATATAAATTCCCTTGGTATAGGCCCCATGGGACTGGGGGGAGATACCACAGCTCTTGCAGTGCATGTGAAAAAGGCTTGCTGCCACACAGCATCCCTTCCTGTAGCTGTAAATATACAATGCTGGGCCAACAGGCATGCATCTGTGACACTGGGAGGCGTCAAATGACGGAATTCCACCTTAGCACCCCTCTCAGTAAATCAGACCTCGACCAGCTTTCAACAGGTGACATTGTTTACCTCACAGGCACGGTCCTGACAGCCCGTGATGAAGCTCATGCCCGCATACTTGAATTTACAGAAAGAGGAGAAGAGCTTCCGTTTGACCTTGAGGGAGCCGCCATCTATCATTGTGGCCCCCTTATGGAACAAAAAGATAATAAATGGGAGGTCGTTGCAGCTGGCCCGACAACAAGCGCACGCATGTCAAAAATGACGCCCCGCCTTCTTGAAAGATACAATGTAACCGCACTTATAGGGAAAGGGGGCATGAACAATGTTGCCGGCCCGCTTAAAGGAAAATGCGTCTACCTTGCATTCACCGGAGGATGCGCCGCCCTTGCTGCAGAGAATATTCAAAAAGTAGAGACCGTATATTGGTCGGACCTGGGAATGCCCGAGGCTGTGTGGGTGCTGAAGGTAAAGAACTTTGGACCGCTCATTGTAGGCATAGATGCGAAGGGCAATGATCTTTTTGCAAAAATAGATGAAAAAGCCAGGAACATATTTTCCAGACTTATATAAGGAAAGTGAATATCACCCAAGCGATCATGGTCATGATAACTGAATGTTTCAGTCCCTGAGTAACAGCTCCTTCGCCCATCTGCCCCGCAACAAGCCCGCTCATAAAACCCTGGATAACTGCTGCATGCATCATTATTCTCGCATACTGGGCCGGATCGAATGCACCAATGAAACCGGAACCGGCTCCAGAGGCCTGGGCTGCTTTGCCTGCTTCTGCCATGGTTGGAACGAATGTTGAGGTAAGCATAGCAATAACGAAAATGAAAACAAAGAAAGACATGTAGCTGATTACTACATATACCATCATATTTCCGCGCCTTTCGCGCTCAAGCAACTTTACTTCCCGGGCATCACGAGCAGCTGCTTCCAGCACAGAGGACACACGCCCTCCTGCTCTGCTTGCCTGGTTGATTAGCGAGACAGACCTTACTATGACAGGGGTAGGCACCCTTATTGAAAAGTTAATAAGCGTCTGCTCAAAAGATATTCCCCATGACATAGACTTATCCATCTGCTGAACCTCTTTTGTGAGTGCACCATACTCACCTTTTGCGACTGTGCTTACAGCTTTTGAAAGAGTGAGACCTGCTCTGCTCAATTCTGATAGATCCCTGAGGAAAGTTGGCAGATATTCCTCAACTTTGTCTATATTCGTAAACCTTTTATGAAATGCAATAGCTGGAGGAGTAATAATCACTAAGACTGTAAAAATCAGGACATCATCTATTAGTGGAGTACCCCATGTTATTCTCATACCCAGCGCAAAGACAAGCAAGGCCAGTGGTAAACTGATAGCGAGCGTGTATTCAGGATGTGCATAAAATGTCTCACCCGGATTTTTGAAAAAATCTTTTATAGCTACATTCTTTTTTGCATTTTCCATCCGGGAGTTGATCAGGCTGTCTTCAAGTCTGTAAAGTTCCTCATCACTCAGAGACATGCCGGAGGGCAGATCTTTCGTAATCATACCTTTTCTGATTAAATCCTTAATAGTCATATTATGTCTCCGGGGTCAAACTGCTTATTAAAATCACATACATGATACTTCCTATAGGAATCAGCGCATAGATAATAAGATAAAGGAATATCATCTGCGCACTTCCCATGATAGACATGATAGACATCACAACTATCAGGAAAAGGGGACCTGCCACAAAAGCAGTTACATAAGTTTCACCCAGGAGTCCCAGGGTTTCCAGAAACTCTTTCTGGTTCTGCCTGTTTTCCTGGAGATACTGATCCGCTTTTACCTGGAAATATGTCTCAACCTGGCCACCGGAAGTTACAACGGTTATTGCCCCTTGCAGAAAGTCCTGCAGCATTAACGAAGGAGTAGTTGCGGAGAGATTTTTCATAGCCGTGACAAGATCACTACCAAGAATCTCAAGATCGCGCACAAGATATCTGAACTCTACAGACACCTGTCCATATATGCTATTATTAGCAAGAGATCTGAAAAGATCGACAGGAAGAACACCTGCACCTGACATTGCGGACATGTAGTTCACAGCATATGGCAACAGAGTATCAATGTTGCGCTTTCGGTCACCAGCCATTATTACAGGGTATAGCAGAAATGTCTTGTAAACTGCAAGAAAAACTAAGCCCACTATAAATATACTGGCAAACAGAGCAACTACAATAGACTTATATACCAGATAAGGAGCTGTCCAGGCTGGTAGCATTAACCTTGTAGCCCTTATCTCAGGAACTCCTAAGATCATAACGATTACACTAAAACCGATAAGGGCAACAACAGAGCAGATAATAGAACTTAACAGCGCACCTGAAAGATATGTATCATAGGCCAGATCCATTCTATTCTTCATCAGACTGTATCGAAGACCAAAATAATCCGTCCTTTTTTTTGCATAGTACTTACCAAATATATTGAATGCAAAAGTGAAATATAGGTTAGACATACGTATCCTGCCTCACCATTTTCATTACTGTTTCCGGCTCACGGTTGTATGCAACCACTATCTTGGCAAAGTCCCTGAAATGAGATACTTTCTTCTCTTTGGTCCACTCAAGTATTTCCTGACGGCGTTTTAGCTCATCGCGTACCCTTTCCTCAGTCCACCCTCTGTTCTCCATCACACTCTCAATTACGTAGGACCTACCTGAATACTGGAACATATCTCTTGCCGCATCCCAGGAGAACACATCATTTGTCAGCAGTTCACCTGTTCTTGGATCAACACCCACTACCTCTGTAAGAGTCTTACATCTCCTGACACGCTTATCATTAACCTTGACCTGAACTTGAATAGCTATAATATCTAACGCCTGAATCATTATTCTAGGGACATTTATAGGAGGATTTTCCAACCTGTGGATTGCAGAAGCAACCGAATCTGCGTGCATCGTAGAGAAAGTAGTGTGACCCGTGGACATTGCCTGGAAGAGTGTCAGTGCCTCTACTCCACGCACTTCACCCACAATTATATATTCAGGCCTCTGCCTCAGGGATGCCCTGAGAAGTTCATACATTTCAATAGAACCCTTGTCTCCGCTCCCGAAAGATTGCCTTGTGACACCAGGGATCCAGTTAGGATGAGAAAGATTTAGTTCCCTTGTATCTTCTATGGATACAATTTTCATTTCCGGCTGGATGAAAAGCGATACAGCGTTCATTGCTGTAGTTTTCCCTGAAGCAGTACCACCTGCAAAAACAAGGCTCTTGTTGGAATCCACTGCCAGCCACAGATAAGCCAGCATGGCTGTAGAAAATGTATGGTAATCTATCAGGTTTGCCGGGGTTATGGGATTATCCTTGAACCTTCTGATAGTGAATGTGCTGCCACGGGTTGTAATCTCGCGCCCAAGGGTTAGTTGAATACGGGAACCATCCGGCATTGTTGCATCCAGCAGTGGGTTTGCTATGGAAACATGCCTTCCGCATATCTGAGCAATCTTGATAGCGAAAGAATCGACTTCTTCGTCACCTGCGAATTCTACACTGGTAGGAATGGAATTATAAACTTTATGGTAAACATAGATAGGAGTATTAGGGCCATCGCATGATATGTCCTCAAGATCCGGGTCTCTCATAAAGGGATCAATTTCACCGTAACCTACGAAGTTACGGACAATATAGTACATTATCTTTTCACGTTTCTTTGGAGATATGTCTATCTGGTACTCCTGAAGATATGCCATTACTTTATCCCGCAAAAAGAATTCGGCATTCTTCCGGGACACTTCCGTTAAATTAATATCAAGGGTCTCGATGAATTTCGTTTTAATGGCATCCAGCAGCTCCTGTTCCTTCTGGGAAAGTTTTGGTTCCAGAGCCTGATATTGGAATTCATGTGATTCCGGGTTATATGCTATTCTTATGTACGCATAAGGTGCATTTACACCATACAGTTCCACTTCCTTAAATGGGCTTTCTGGGGAAATCGTGAAATCGACTATGGGCCCGTGTGCGATCATGTCATATGGGTCAGTATTGATTTTCTTCCTTGCGAAAAGTTTGTTCACACGATCTTTAAGGCTTTCCTGAACTTCATCCTCTTCTAAAAGATCCTCTTCGATAACAGGCATTTCAAATATTTCTTTTAGGATTAGACTCCAATGAGTTTCTCTTTCTTCGGAAATATCTTCTATATAGCATACATCTTCAAAGGACACATTGATCTTGCCCTTCAACTCTTCAATGCTTACATTTTCATCAGTGGGCAGTATAAGGTTTGCAAGCTCATCCACAAAAGAGTCTTCATTAATACGAGGAAGGAAGTCATTTGTATTATCATCAGCCAGATCTTCACATATTTTATGGCCTTCCATTCTATCCTTGTAGTGGGCTCCATTAGTGTCAGATCTTAAAGCTGATAATCTGGAACTTATAGATGTTTTTGTAGATCGCGGTGTACGCTCCTCAGTATCCGGAACGGATTGCAAGCTCCCGGCATCCGGCTCATTGTCAAGAAATGCCAGAGCAGTCTCTTTATCACTTTTATTTTTATCTGAGTGATGATCCATTTTTACCAGCTCCTGTAAATAGATCATTCGCTCTTGTTTTTAGAGAAAGAGAGTTTCTTGCCCTTCTTTGCCCCTTTCTTATCTTCTACGAAAGTTTCAACAGCAGGGATCTTTATTCCTGCTACATATGCAGAAAGACGATTAAACCCAACCGAAACCGGGGAGCCGGGATATTTGACCACAACAGGAGATTTAAAAGACATGGAATTCTTTACATTGACATCTTCCGGCAGGTTCTCAAGCACTTTAATACCAAGGGTATTCTCTATCCTGTCGGCATTGAGTTCATTGGAGGTCACTCCTGTACGGTTCAAGAACAAACCAAGGAATTGTTTGTTCATGGATGCAGCGATGGCCTTTATTTTCATTGCACCTGCAAGAGAGGCAATATCAGGATTCACTACCTGTATCACTTCATCAGCCAGAGAAATTGCAGAGATGGAGTTTTTTGTGATACCTGTGGAAGAATCTATAATAATAAATTCATAACTCTCCCTGAGGCTTTCAATGATCTCAGACAAATTATCAGTGTTCGTGTTTAGAAAACTCTGCAAGGAAATGCTTCCGGGCATTACTTTCAGGTTGTTCGGGCCGTCATAGATCGCCTCTTTGATATCGGCATTACCTGCGAGGACGTCATGCAGAGTGGCTTTTGTGGTTTCGATACCCAACATCAATCCTATAGTGGGCATCCCTATATCTGCATCAATGAGAAGTGTATTCTTAGCAAAACCTGCAATTGCAGCTCCAATGTTTATCGAAACAGTGGTTGAACCGGTACCACCTTTTCCGGAAATAGTTGTATATATCTTTGCAGTCATCGAGCACCCCTTATAAAGACAATTTAGTTATATCCTATATCCTGGCCTGATCAGCCACGTATTATAATTAAAATATATTTATTAAAATACTGCATTATAAATATAAAAAGATATCTATAACATGAATAAATCACTTCCCAAACCAAGCACTAAATAGTATAATATCAACAGGAAAGATTATGAAAGAAAAGAATGAGAAGAACGTAAAACTATTCATTTACCATGCAAGCCAATGTGACCCCAAAAAATGTACAGGGAAAAAAATGGCGCGCTTTGAGCTTGCCCGCCTTTTCGATAAGGTTAACATGATACCTCGTGAGTCCATTCTTCTGGATCCAATGGCAGAGAGAGCACTCTCACCGGAAGACACCGACAGGAAAGGCATCACTGTCCTTGATTGTTCTTGGGAGCATGTTGAAGAGGTATTTCCACAGCTTGTCAGGCTCAAGCTTCAGCATCGTGCGCTGCCTTACCTGGTCGCAGGCAATCCGGTGAACTTTGGCAGGCCATTCAAACTCACATCAGCAGAGGCCTTCGCTGCCGCCCTCTACATACTGGGCCACAAAGAGCAGGCACATACGATAATGAATAAATTCAACTGGGGACATACTTTCCTGGAACTTAACCACGAGCCTCTCGAAGAATATTCCACAGCAAAGGACAGTACAGAGATATTAAGGATACAAAGCGAATATATGTAAGGACACAGGGGCGCGCACATGCAGATGCAGATGCAGATCGGAGTTATAGGTGCAGGTACTTGTCACCCGGCGACCTAAAAGCTGCAGAAGAAAATGAGACAGGAAATTGTAAAAAGGGAAGCTTTCCTATTTGTAGAGATATTATTATATAACATAGAGTATTTTGAAAGAGAAGTGACATGGAACAAAAATATCTGTTTGACACCAATGTTCTTCTAAAGAACCCTGCGTTATTGAGAGATTACTATTCTAATGTTGTAATATCACCGACAGTTCTTAACGAATTAGACTATCGAAAAAGATTTGCAGAGCATCAAGAAAACGCCCAGCTTTCAATCAAGCACATTAACGAGCATCGCATCCTAGTTCTTGACATTGTCAAAGGCTCAAATAAGTCCAATAATGACATGAAAATCATCAGTGAAGTAAAAGAGTCATCTTTTGCAAGTAAATTAATCATAGTATCAGATGATGAGGGTTTGCAAGTGCTTGCCAGATCCTCCGGCATACTGTGCATTAATCTTGCGTCATTTCAAAAAGAAATGATGCATTCAATGGATGTTCCAACTGAGGACGATAAACACTTGTTCACTCTAGTGAAGAAAGAACAATTCAAAACTGCTGAAGTGTTCCTTCAAACGCACCAAATTAATCCCAATTTCATCGGAGAGGATAATCTAACCCCCCTCATACATTTCATTAGAATGAGGAACTTCGATAAAATGAGCTTCTGGACATCCATACCGGGCTGCGATCTTAATAGATATGATTCTGGAAAGTTCCCTATGACACCATACATGCATGCTGCTCAGAGGGGGTGGCTGAAAGGAATGCAATATATCCTAGAGAAAGGAGCTAACCCACATCTTTTATCGCGTGGAAAGAATAAAGGGAATAGTGCATTGCTCATCGCAGTATGGGATGGGAGATTCGAAATCGTTAAATACTTGATAGAGAAAAATAGTCTCCAAATAAGCATTAATCAAGCCGATGGAAACGGATTTACACCTTTGATGAAAGCTGCAATAAAAGGGCATAACGAAATTGCAGCATACATCCTAAAGCAACAGGGCATAGATATACTTATACGTGATAGAGATGGAAAAACTGCAGAAGAACACGCGCAAGAGAAACAGCATTCAGAAATCTTAAAAATGATTAAGGGTTATTTAGGTAAATGAGACTCGGGATAGACTCAGTCATGGATCAGGTTGAGCGAATATGTATTTCTGTTAACACACAATGCAATTACGCATGCGAATATTGTTACTTCTTCGATAGTGAAAATCGTGTTTCATCGAAAAACCCTCTTAATGCAAAAGAAATCGAACTGATAATTGAACGTGCTTTTAAATATCATAAGAAATATAATTTTTCTAAAACAATAAAGGTTAATTTCGTAGGAAGTGGAGAACCTCTACTTAATTGGGAAGAGTTATCTGAAGCTGTATCAGGGTTCTGGGACCGACACTTTGGACAAGACCGTATTAGATTCTATATTGTGACAAATGGTTCTCTAATTACTCCCGCAATTGCTCAGGAAATGAAAAGACTTATGATAGTTCCTAGCGTTTCACTTGACGGGCCTAAGGAACTGCACGATACTCACCGCCTTTTCCCTAATGGAGAAGGAACCTTTGATAAAACTATGAACGGAATCACAATCCTGCAAGATGAAGGATTAAATGTAACAATCAATACTACTCTTACAAGAAATCTGCTGGAGAATATTGATATGTATATTGATTTTATAATTCAGCAGAGGTTCTCAAAAGTAATCTTTGATCGATTGGTTGATGCTCCAAAAGGAATCGATAAAATATCAGATGAAGAAAACTATACATTTCTATCTACAACTGCAGAACTCTTAAAGCACAATCTGGAACATCTTGAAATCGGAAACCTTGAGGCATATCAAAGAAGTATTTCAGGAATACCTGACCAAGTGTGCACGATGTTTGGTAGCAGTTGTGGTGCAGGCACACATTTTTTGATATATGCAAACAGAGAAGTTTATCCATGTGGCAGAATGCTGGGGAAAACTCAATGGCTGCTTGGGAACTATAAAGAGGAAATTGATGAACTCCAAAAACGCATGTACAAAAAAATACCTTACAAGAATGACTGTCTATCCTGCAACGTTTCAAAAGAATGCATTAGAGATTGTATACTAGAATACAACTGTGATAATTATGACTGCCTGAGTCGTCAAAAATTCCTTTGTAGCTTTCAAAATAGATAAAATAATGGAGTCAGCATGATTATAGCAATTTATGGAATTTCAGGTTGTGGAAAAACATCCCTATGTAGAGAGATTGAAAAATCTTCGACACGTTTTAAAATAGTTGATGGTTCATCTTTAATGGATGAACTAATCCCTGGAGGCATCTATGGGTTCAAAAGAATGAACAATGAGGAGAAATACAGATACAGAGAATTTGTTATTCGAGAAATTGAATCAAGACACCGCAATGCCCAATACCATACCATTGTTACAGGTCACTACGCTTTTATTAAAAATGATGGAAATTACGAAATAGCATGGACTAAAGCTGATAGTGAAGTATACGATTACATCTTATGTATTCGGTCAACCCCTGAAAAAATATTAAATCAATGCCTCAACGATGTTCAAAGAAAACGCCCTAAATTCTCTGCTTTAAAGTTGCAAGAGTGGCAAGACCTTGAGTACAAAGAGCTTGAAAATGAATGTAAAACCAATGACATTGCTTTTTCACTGTTAAAAGCACCTGATATCCATAATAGACTTGTAGAATTTTACAAGGCACTATCTCAATACTATATCACTGAATTCTGTAAAAGACTTATGCATGACTCAAATAAATCATATTCAATATTTGATTGTGATGGAACCCTTTTTTCAGGCGATTGCCTTGATTTTTTAACACTCAATGATGTCATCGACAAAGAAAAAGTTCGTTCAATTTTTGAGAAAAGAAGAAATTATTGCTTTGAATCCTTTTTTGAAATAGCACAATACTATTCAAAGATTCCCTCCGTAAAAATGCAGGAATTTGTTAATAGAGTTGCCAACTCGATTGTTTTGGATGATACAATCCTGTCGACTCTACAAGAACATGGTCGTAACAGGAATATTATTTGGATAACTTCCGGTTTTCCTGATATATGGGAGATTGTAGCCGATAGATACAATCTGAATGTGAAAGTGCTTGGTGGCAATAATCTTTCAAAGAGTGACACTATTGTCAGTAATGAGGAAAAAGCATGTCTTGTCAGAACATTCGTGAATCTGGGGGCAGATGTAATTGCTTTCGGTGACTCAATGGTAGATGCAGACATGCTTAAAAGTGCACAACATGCTGTAGTGGTTATTGGAAAAAAGAGGCGTGAAGACTTATTGAATTATCTTTCAGACCATAAGAGCTTGTCAGTTATGGATATACGTCAAATTAAAACAAATGAGGGTAGTCAATGATTACTAGTCTAGAAAAAAGCAGTAAAGCTGTGCAGATATTATCAACACAATCCCGACGTGCTGATATTAATCCTGTTAATTTAAAAGAAATACACCGTACACTAGGCCAGTTACTCAGTTATGAGTATGTAAATTCATTGGATTTACATCCGATCGAGATATGTCACGTCCAAGGATTGAAAAAAGGTATGGATATTGCTCCACATGAGTTTACTTTAATTCTAACAATGATGCGTTCAGGGCTTTATGTTGCAGACGGATTCAGGGAAATTCTTGGCTCTCATTCACGACTTGAATTCATTGATGAAAAGACGAGCATAACTCAAATTCTTTCTAAATATAGTCTTAAGAGTATAAATGTAGTTATTGTTGATTCAGTCATTAACACAGGAAATTCAATTAAGAAAGTAATTGATTCTTTGCCCGGCTTTAAAAGCCTTACTATTGTTTGCCAAGTAATGCACTCAGAGTTTGCGCAGTCTGAATTTATTGATAGAGAAAACATTCATTTCATTACCTGCAGAATTTCTCAAAATTTTTATGTTGGGAGTGGTAAAACAGATACGGGCAATAGACTTTTTGGTTTTGTTCCTAGATTCAATGAGGATTTGTCATGAAGTACTGACAATGAAATCTACATGTAAGTATTCATGGCAAGCAAGAATTTGAGTCAACATCTGCCCTCAATGCATATGTTGCAACTGCTTTTTACAGATAGAGTGAACTTAAACTCCTCTTTCACAACTCTATGACTATCCCCAGTGGACAGTGATCCGATCCCGGGACCTCAGGCATGATGAACGAGTCACGGATGTTTTCCATTGCATTTTCACTTGCATAAAAATAGTCTATTCTCCAGCCCACGTTGCGGGCCCTTGCTCCTGACCTCACGCTCCACCAGGTATATTGCCCGGGCTCCGGGTGCATGGATCTGAATGTATCAACGTATCCTTGTGAGAGGAACTTGTCTATCCATGCTCTCTCCTCCAGGAGGAAACCAGAGATAGTCTCATTCTCTTTCGGACGCGCCAGATCTATCTCCTTGTGAGCAGTATTCACATCGCCGCAGATAACAAGCTTCTTTCCCTGCCCTTTCAGTTCCCGGGCATACTCCAGAAAAGCATCATAGAACTCCATTTTATAATCCAGCCTATCCTGGGATGCTTTTCCATTCGGGAAATAGATGTTGAACAATATAAAACCCCCATAGTCTGCTATAAGGGTACGTCCTTCTCTGTCGAACTTCGGGATACCAAAACCGCATTTAATGCTCAAAGGCTCTTTTTTGGTATAGATTGCCACACCACTGTAACCTTTTTTCTCAGCCGATGAAAAATAACTGTAATAACCTTTCATTTCAGTAAGTTCAGGACCCAGCTGTTCTTTTTGCGCCTTTGTCTCCTGGATACACAGGATATCAGGCTGCTCTTTTTGAAGCCATTCCGAAAAGCCCTTTTTCTGCACAGACCTTATACCATTCACATTCCATGAGATTATCTTCATTTTTTCCATAGTGACCCAACTCTGAGTGAACTACCACCGGTTAAAACCGGGGGTATTCTTGTTTCACGCTGATAAACTTACTATAGTATAATCATCCATGGCTCAACTAATTAAAGCATCTGGTTAAAGCATATATATTTTCGGCATAATCTGCATTATCTATATAGGTGAACATCATATATTTGCTGTGCAGAGTACACCCTGCCTGATGCGGTATTTAATGTACAATTTAAGATAAGCATTTAATTATCACCGGTGTGTATCAAAAGAGCCTGCTAAAAAGCCCTGTTGGGTCATCTGGAAGTCACCGGAAAGAGGATATAAACAAATGGCTGCAACTGAAACTCAGGAGAGGTTGGGACGTGGTCTGGGTTTTTTCTCGACTTTTGCTATCGGTACCGGTACTATGATCGGGGCGGGAATATTCATCCTCCCGGGCATCGCTATGGCAAATGCAGGCCCTGGAGCGATACTTTCTTTCCTTCTGGGAGGCATCATCACAATAGCCACGGCCATCAGTATGGCAGAACTGGCGACGGGAATGCCTTCTGCTGGCGGAAGCTATTATTATATTAGCCGTACGATGGGAGCGGTCCTTGGTGCGGTGATTGGTCTTGGTTCCTGGTTGGCGCTCATATTCAAAGGTTCTTTTGCACTTGTGGGCCTGGCTGAGTACTTCCAGATATTCTATGACTTTCCTCTGTTTCTGATAGCAGCCACCGCAGGACTAATCCTGCTTGTGATCAATTATCGCGGTGCAAAGAGTAGCGGAACGTTGCAGAACATCATTGTGGCGCTCCTGATTGTGATCCTGCTGGCATTCATATCAGAAGTGTTTATATTCATAGAGCCACGCAGTTTCACACCTGCTGTACCGTATGGTCCGATGTCCATCCTGACAACGACCGGAATGATTTTCATATCATACCTTGGACTCGCAGAACTCTCAGCTGTTTCCGAGGAGGTAAAGAACCCTTCCAGGAATTTGCCTCTTGCCTTTATTGCTTCAGCTGTGACTGTGACAATATTCTACGTCGGTATAATGGCAGTAGTCGTGGGAATCATCGGCCCTGGCATGACTACTCCCACAGTCACTCCGCTTGCAGATATAGCGGGCCTGCTGGCAGGAGACACCGGCAGGATGATCATAGTATTCGGTGCACTGATCGCCACGCTTTCCACAGCTAATGGAGCCATATTGTCGTCTTCAAGGTTTCCTTTTGCCATGAGCAGGGATGCACTCATGCCAAAATGGTTCATAATTATCCATAGGAGATTCGAAACGCCATCTAATGCTATCCTGGTGACCGGCATAGTTATGATCATTCTCATGTTCCTCTTTGACATTGAGGAACTGGCAAGACTGGGAGGTGCTTTCAATGTACTTATCTTTGTCCTGCTGAACCTTGCCGTGATAATCCTCAGGAAGCGGACGTTACCGGGCTATGAACCGACATTCAGGGACCCGCTGTTTCCATTCACCCAGATAGTAGGAATCGGAGGAAGCCTGATACTGCTACCTCTGCTTGGAGTCCTGCCCTTATTCTTTGCACTTATTATGGTGTTTGCAGGAGTAGGATGGTTCAGATATTATGGAAGAGGTAAAGCCACACCAAAATACAATCTTTTCGACCTGCTGGAGAACACTGTCGAACAAAAAAACATAACATCGGAATCAATAGTCAAAATATTGGTCCCGATATCAAATCCCGGACATGAGCGTGATCTTCTCAGACTGGCAGATTACCTGGGCAGTGATATGATCGGTCTTCATGTGATCAAGGTGCCGGCACAGACAAGCTTGCTGGTTGCCCGGGAAGCATATCATGATAAGCAGATAGAGATGGATTCCCGCTTTAAGAAAGAATTCGACAGATATCCTGCTACCCTTGGCCGTAAAAGAGACTATATCGTGGCCTTTGACCACGACATAGCAAACTCAATAATAGAGCAGGCAGAGCTTGAGAACATAGATACTATAATTATGGGATGGCACGAATCGAGCATGTTCCAGTACTCACTCGGAGAAGTGGCAAGCGAAGTGCTTTCGTCATCCAAAAAGAAAATAGTACTGTTAAAAGGATACCTGCCGGATAAAATAAACAGGATACTTGTGGCATACAACGGTAAAGCAAACTCAGTATATGGTCTTAACCTGGCCAGGGAACTGGCTGCCAATACAGGGGCTGGAATAGTGATAATAACGGTCATCAGTCCCGACGAGGAAGAGGAAAGAAAAGAAGAGATAAAGACAAGGATAGCTGAACTGTCGGCCGGGGATAACACCATATCCGTTGAGTGCAGGATACTGGAAAAATACTCCATCGAAGATGCAATTCTGGAAGCGACCAATGATAGCGATGTAACCATTATTGGTGATTCCAGCCAGAGGTTCAAACTATCTATTCTCGGGACCCTGTCACAGAGGATTGCAAGGCATTCCAAGAAACCTGTCCTAATAGTGAAAAGATCCAGACCGATATCCAAAGAAAGCCTGAATTATCTGCTAAGGAAATCATTACGTAAATGCAGGAACAAGCTGGAAAGGCAAAAGGAATCACCGGATTCTCCATCTCGGACCAGTAGGGCCTGATTACCTGTGCTTTTTTGGCACTATCTGTGCCTCTGCGCTTCCCAGCCAGCTGTGTACTCCCTTTGTAGAAATCTCAATGAGTTAACTAAGAAAAAGCTTTAAATAATAATATGTATTAATTAGGATTACTTGTTATATGGTATTTGCTATAAAAGAGCACAACCGTAAGAAGAACATAGAAGGAAGGATCACAGACGGATACAGAAGGCATCAAATACACAAATCAGCGGATAGAGATACTGGAATTCCTGAGGGAGTTCGACGGACATCCTACTGTAGATGATGTGTACGAAGGAGTCAGGAAGAAGCTGACCAGGATCAGTAAAGCTACTGTATATAACAATCTGAGGTTCCTGGCCGAAAAGGGCCTTATCAAAGAGGTGAACATCAAGGGAGTTTCCAGATTTGAGGCAAATCTTGTACCGCATCACCACATTATTTGCATTGGATGTGGGAGGATATCTGATTACGAATCAGAGGAACTGACAGATTACTCGCTGAAGATAGCGGGTGAGATAGAAGGCTTTGAAGTAGAGACTACAGATACGAACTTTTACGGATTCTGTAAAGAATGTATGGAGGGTTAATATGGATGAAATAGTAACAATGCCGCTCATAGGCGATGATGCACCGGCGTTTACTGCAAAGACGACCATGGGAGAGATAAATTTCCCCAAGGACTACAAAGGCAAATGGGTCATCCTCTTCAGTCACCCGGCAGACTTCACGCCTGTGTGTACCACAGAGTTCATGACATTCGCAAGCATGCAGGCCGATTTTAAAGCACTGAATTGTGAACTCATCGGCCTGTCCATTGACAGCATCTATGCACACATCGCATGGCTTAGGACCATCAAGGAAAAGATAGAGTACAAGGGAATGAAGAATGTTGAGGTGACATTCCCTGTCATCGAGGATCTCAAGATGACCGTCGCAAAGAAATTCGGCATGCTCCAGCCAGGCGCTTCTGATACTCAGGCTGTAAGAGCGGTATTCTTCATGGACCCGAAAGCCAAGATCCGGGCCATACTCTACTACCCGCTCTCAAACGGAAGAAACATGGACGAGGTCATGAGGCTGCTTAAAGCCATGCAGAAATCAGATGCGGAAGGTGTTGCAACACCAGCGAACTGGCAGCCTGGAGAAGATGTGATTATCCCGCCACCCGGTTCATGTGGGGTTGCAAAGGAAAGAGTCGAGTCCAAGGATTCAAATACATACTGTCTCGACTGGTTCATGTGTTTCAAGAAACAATCTTAAATAGTTTACAACTATAGAATAACGCAGGTGACAAAAATGGGAACTAAAGGAATTCAAATACTTGAGACCCTTGGGGTAGATGTAAAAGATCTGATCGACTCACTCAATAAGGCATTAGCAGATGAGTGGCTTGCGTATTACCAGTACTGGGTAGGAGCAAAGGTTATCAAGGGCCCTATGAAGGAAGAGGCTGCAGCCGAACTTATACAGCACGCTGCTGACGAGCTCAGGCACGCCGATATGGTGGCATCAAGGATCATACAGCTCGGAGGAACTCCCATACTCTCCCCGGAAGAATGGTATAAGGTCAGCAACTGCGGATATGATGCTCCCATTGATCCTTTTGTAAAGAGGATCCTTGAACAGAACATCAAAGGGGAGCAATGCGCTATCCAGACATATAATACTATATTGAACAAGGTCAAGGATAAGGATCCTGTAACCTACAATATGGTCCTTCAGATAATGACCGATGAAATCGAGCACGAGGATGACCTACAGGCAGTTCTCGAGGACATCGAACTTCTACAACAAAAATAAAGTAAGCCGGGGTGGGCTTATCCATGCATCCCCGTCCACAGACCTTATCTGTGAAGGGGGATGCATGCTTCTTTTTTTAGTGATTTTTGTCAGGATGAGAGAAAAATTAATCTTATTGGAAACACCTGTTTGCGATAAGTATATTTAGCAGAATGATTTTTAGATTTAAAAGTTGAAAGCCCGCACAAAACAAAAACTTCTTTGCGGCGTTTTCCGATTGAACAACGTTCTAGAATTCATTCATCTCATGAGGACTTTGGAGACAATATGCATCTCATCATAGCAGAGAAACATATAGCGGCAAAGAGAATAGCAAGCATCCTTGCCCAGGACAAATTAAAACAGGTGAGGGTCAGCGGAGTCGACACCTATGAATATGGCACCGGTGAGGACAGGAAGGTTTTCATCGGGCTGAGCGGACATATTGTGAAGCTGGACTTTCCCAAGGCCTACAATAACTGGCAGAAGGTCGAGGCTAAAGAACTGATAGATGCCCAGGTAATAACCGCATCCACGCAGGTAAAGATCGTATCTGCGCTCAAAAAGCTGGGTAAAGAGGCTACAAAAGCTACTATCGCCACTGACTACGACAGGGAAGGAGAGCTTATTGGTGTCGAGGCAGTGAACATTTTGAAGAGCGTAAATCCCGATGTAGAGTTTGACAGGGTCCACTACAGTGCAATCACGCCCAAGGAGATACACGATACTTTTGAGAATCCCACCAGGATAGACTTCAGCCTTGCTGATGCAGGACATTCGAGGCAGGTCATTGATCTTGTGTGGGGTGCTTCCCTGACACGCTACATATCTCTGGCTGCCGGGCGACTGGGTAACATGTTCCTTTCTGTGGGAAGGGTACAATCGCCTACACTTGCTCTTATAGTGGAGCGCGAAAAGGAAAGAGATGCTTTCGTAGCCAGGAAATACTGGGAGCTTTCTGCGAGCCTGCAAACAGAAAATGGAGAAGTCTTCCTGGCTGAGCACAGGACCAGCCGGTTCTGGGAAAAGGAAGCTGTTGACAGTGCCCTCAGCGCACTTAAAGAGACCGCAGTGGTCTCAAGCATAACTACTTCCACCAAGACCGACAAGCAGCCCACGCCTTTCAACACCACGGAGTTCATCAGTGCAGCCAGTACTATGGGCTATACTGCCTCAAGTGCAATGAACATCGCAGAATCACTTTACATGAACGGTTTCATCTCATATCCCAGGACTGACAACACCGTTTACCCTGAGACTATAGACCTTCGGGCGCAGATAGAGATATTCACCAAGGGTCCATTCAAGGAATACGCTGAAAAACTCCTTGCAATGAAAGAGCTCGTGCCTACAAGAGGAAAGAAAGAAACGACGGATCACCCGCCTATTTATCCGGCATCCCTTGCAAAGAAGACCGAACTGAACGAGCAGGAGTGGAAACTCTATGAACTGATAGTCAGACGCTTCTTTGCAACATTTGCAGAACCAGCAGAATGGGAAACCATCAAAGCGCGGTTCGACATTACCGGAGAGGAATTCAAGGCTAATGGGGCCAGACTTGTTAAGCCCGGATGGAGATGGTACTATCCATACAATGCGCCTGAAGACAGGCTGCTCCCCGCTCTGGCAGAAGGTGATGAGCTGGCCGTCCTGAGCAAGGATGTAGCAGAAAAAGAAACGCAACCACCCGGGAGATACGGTCAGGGCAGGCTTATCAAACTCATGGAAGAGCTTGGCCTTGGCACAAAAGCAACACGCCATGAGATTATAAGCAAGCTATACTCAAGGGCATATATCCACGGCAATCCGCTTCAGCCTACAAAGACCGCCTTTGCTGTTGTAGAGTCACTTGAGAGGTTCGCGCCCACCATATCAAAACCAGACATGACAAGCAAGCTGGAAGAAGATATGGACAGGATAGCAGAAGGGAACATTCCGGAAGACGAAGTGCTCAAGGAATCAAGAGAAATGTTGTTCTCGGTCTTCCGGGATCTTGAGGAAAACAGGGACAACATCAGCGAGTCCTTACGTGCCGGTTTGAGAGAGGATAAGATAATAGGAGTTTGTCCTGAATGCGGCTCAAAGCTTATGGTCATGCGCTCAAAGAAAGGAGGGCGTTTCATTGGCTGTGAAGGATACCCTGAATGCAATTTCTCACTCCCCCTGCCCCGCGGAGGGAAAGTGATAGTGACAGATAAGACCTGCGAACAGCACGGCCTTTACTACATCACCATCATCAATTCCGGAAAGAGGCCATGGAACCTCGGATGTCCGCAGTGCAACTTCATTGAGTGGAAAAAGATACAGGAAGAAGAGAAGAAGAATAACAACGGTAAGATAAAACCTAAAAAGATAACCGACATAACAGGAATAGGAAAAGTTACAGCTGAGAAACTTACCGAGGCAGGAGTATCCGATGTTAAGGACCTTGTTGACGTGAATCCTCTGGAGCTTGCAAAAACCACCAATATTCCGGTGAAGAAGATCAGGAGCTGGCAGGATGCCGTTGCCTGAAACTTGAGCGGTGATCAGGTTGAAACTAGAATTCAAAGGAGCATGCAGAGAAGTCGGACGCTCGGCCGTCCTGATCGATGACAGGATAATGATGGACTATGGCTTAAAGCCCGGCGAGGTCACCCAGTATCCGGTGAACGGTGCGCGGCCGGAAGCTGTGCTGGTCTCACATGCACACCTTGACCACTCGGGTGCCGTGCCAAATCTGATGGATATTACGCCTGATGTCTTTATGACACCCCTGACATTTGACCTTTCAAGCATGCTTGCCAGGGATACCCTCAGAATCGCAGAAAGAAACAGGGAAATAGCGGCATACGATAGCACAGACCTTTCAAGGTTCGTTGAAAATACTCACCGGATAGATACCGGCGTGGAGTTCCACACCCACGGCTACAATGCACAGTTCTATGATGCCGGACACATACCGGGCGCTGCAGCCATTCGTCTGGAAGACAAGAGTGGGAAAAGTGTGTATTATACAGGAGATATAAACACAATAGACACCAGGCTGGTATCCGGGGCTACGGATTTCCCGGATGTTGATGCGCTAATAATAGAAAGTACATATTTCGGGAACGACCACCCTCCCAGAAAAGAGATAGAGAAAGCTTTTATCGACTCGCTCATGGATACGCTCAATGTGGGAGGTAATGTGATAGTTCCCGCTTTTGCTATAGGAAGAACGCAGGAGATACTAATGCTTCTGGATGCACATGGTATCAAAGCCTATGTCGACGGGCTTGGTGTTTCCGCTTACAAGATAATGATAAAGCATCCTGATACCCTGCGTAACCCCACGCATCTTAGAAAGGCTTTTGCTAATGCTATAATGGTGTACGGACCTAAAAGAGACAAAATACCTCTTGAATCAACTGTAATAGTAACGACTGCAGGAATGCTGAGCGGCGGTCCGGTGCTATACTACCTGAAAAAATTATACAGGGACCCGAAGTCAAAGATCCTTCTCACGGGTTATCAGGTCGAAGGCACAAATGGCAGGATGGCCCTGGACAATCGTGTAATTGAGAACGACGGAGTTATCCAGCAATTGGAGATAAAGGTTGAACAGTATGACTTCTCAGCTCACTGCGGGGACAGGGAACTTAAAACAATTGTTCGGGATTTCTGCGACAGGGGTACAGAGCAGGTGTTCACCATGCACGGAGAGGACACGGAAGGCTTTGCAGAGTGGGTCAGGAGCGAAACTGGTGTGAATGCACATGCACCTCAACTGGGCGATCACTTTACTATCTAATGGTGTGGGACTGTGCCTGGACTGCAAGGCTGTTCTTTATTTTGGCTTCTTCAACCGCAAGTCGCATATTCTCTATGGCACCTACATGTTCAGGATCTATTGAAAGGACCTTTGAGAAACATTCGGCTGCATTCTCATAAAGGCCAAGATCAAGATATGCCAGCCCTTTTTTGTTCCATACAATAGCAAACTTGCAATCAAGCTCGATCTCCTTGTGAACCTTGCTGTAGCAGTCAATAGCCTCCATGTGCCTGCCAGTATAAGCAAGCACATCGCCTTTGTTGATCCATACGTTATCATTGCGCGGGTCAATTGCCAGAATCCGATTATAACAGTTAAGGGACTCTTCGAATCTTTCCAGGTTGAAAAGGGCAACTCCCATATTATACCATACATCAATGTCATTCTTATTGTATCTCAGAGACCTCTCAAAGCAATCCATTGACTCGGTATACATCCCCATAAAAGTATAGGCAATACCTTTATTGTTCCATATGAGAGCAAGAGCATCATCACTCCAAAGAACGGGATCCCTCGTCTCACAATCAAGTATGAGGTCAAAATACTCTATTTTTTCTTCCGGCTCCTCTGCATCAAAAGCCAGCTTGAACCATTCCTCAGGTGTATCGTTCTCCATCCCGCCAACCAACTCCGAGATAAGGATATGAAGATAATAAATATGCAAATATCAGTATATTACTACCATTCCAATTTTGTTAATGCACATCAACATTATTAACTTATCGAATCTTTTAGAAGTTTTATATAAGTCTGTTAAAGAATTCGGCATACTGCATCCTATATATAGTAAAGAACGAGACCCTCTTAAGTGATAAATACGTTTAGCAATCTGCACAATTTATTAAAAGGAGTTCCTGAGATCATCCAGATGCATGACCTGATCAGCATCAGTACCCACAAGACACATCCCATTTTTATCCATGGCCCATATCCTGTATTTGCCGTCAAGGTCTGCAGGGATATCTTCCGAGGGGAGATCGTTGATATCAATGCAGCATGAGCTTAAACCTATGTAACAGTCAGGGTTCAATTCCATTATACCGATAGCCTGTCTAAGAAGTGAAAGAAGTTCATGAATATCCTCCCTGTCCCATTGGTCAATCCTTGAACAGATAACAGCCAACAGAATCTTAGCAACACCAGGGTTTGCCAGTATTTTGTCAGAAAGGCATATCGAAGCATTCTCGTACCGTATTTCGTCATCATGACCCCGAAAACAATATACACCCTCATCAACCATTCTTGGCAGATCCAGAGGGTATTCAGAGTCAGAGATAGCTTTTTTAACATCAGTTATCTCAAGCTCATAGATATCAGCTATCTTTTTTATTGCCGTCTCTATTAATATACCGGTATCCATTGAACTGCCTCAAAAGTGTTAAATTAATTGTCTTTTAACTTTGCCAGGTCTTCAGGAGTGTTTATGTTTATAAATGTAGTTATCCCCTTTCCCAAGTCACCCAGAGTCCTGGCTTCAGGAAAAACAACATCGTTCAGTTTCAGCACAGGAGACATGACAAACCTATCCCCCTCCGGCAGGGAAATTTCTATTGCATGCAACATCGGGATTCTTTTATAGACAGCATGCAATGGCTCCTTTTTCCCGGAATCACCTACAGGGACCACTGCATCATGGCCTTCTGCCCGTTTGAACAGGCGATCAATGACATCAGCATTGATGTAGGGCATATCACAGGCTACAACAAGCACATACTCTCCCGAAGCCGCCCTGAACCCTTCCAGCATTCCGGCAAGAGGACCAGCATGCTGAAGTGTGTCCAGCACTGTTTTTCTTCCATGCACATATTCACCTAACTGCCTGAGCTGGGCCTCATCCCTGAAAGAGATTATTACCTCATCACATACCCTGTCCAGAACCCGCAGGGTATTCTCTATGAAAGTGTTACCATTTAAGAGAAGTAGTGCTTTTTCTCTGCCTGCAAGCCTTGTTCCAAGACCACCTGCCAGAAGCAAAGAGGATCGTTTCATGAAAATACCACCCCTATACAAGTCCCCGCCTGCGCTCACTACGGTATTCGTCAAGTATTGACTTGAACTGCTGATGCTCTTTCTCTTTAAGGCGCTTCTTTGATCGCTCCTCCCATTCACTTATGGCATCTTCCAGCCTTGCAGGGTCAACCATTGCAAAGTCATCCACCCTCTGCACCTCCAGGCCTTTGATAACAGGCAGGTTGGTGTCATAGAAATATTCAAGGGCAGTATGCGGTATATCCTCCGAGGTTATGATCGCACGAACACCTGATTCCGTAAACATTGATGCAGTGACCGGGCCTCCGCCACTGGGGTTCTCAAGATATATAAGGTCTCCTTTTTTAAGACCATACATATCTTTTGTATGCTGTATGGCTTCCTTTGCAAATGATTTGACGATTTTTACAGGTAACCCTTCACCTTTCATTTCTTTCTTATGTATCTGTTTAAGGCGCTTGGTATGGGAACGCTGGTTCCTGAGAGATTGGCGGACACTTGCAAGTTCCTTTTTAAGCCTGTTTATCTCATTATCCCGAATTTGTACCTCTTTCTCCCTGCGAACTTTAAGGTAACCGGAACCTTTCAATTTGCTGATGCGATGCTCCAGTGTCTCAATGGATTTTTCTTTCTGTCCGGACTCATATTTAAGCTCGGCCACATAATCTTTAAGCTGCCTGATCTGCGCATTTTTCTGGCTCAGTTCCTCCCGGAGCCTGCTTACCTGCACATCAGCATCCGTCATTTCGGTCTTTTCCGGTTCTGGCCGGAGCTCTTTCTTTACCTTCGGGGCTGGCATTACTTTTTCGATGGCATCTTCTATAGAAGCACCATGAATCACATGGAATTTTATCGTGTCAATATCAAGATACTTTGGAGCCCTTTTCTCGATCCGGGAAAAGACGTTCTTGTAATTCTTATAAGTTGTAAGTGCAGCAGCCAGGGAATCCCTTTCATGGTCATTGGAATAACCGAGAGGTCTGGCCAGTGCTATCTTATCCTCGGCCCTCATTTCCCCTCCCGGAGTTCCCAGAACAGCATTAAAACTGCGGCGTATCTTCTCAACGGCCGCCGGAGTGGGGAAGACGTCCGTTGCAACCACAGCAGGCTTCCCGTATTCTGCTATCAGTTTAACTACCTCATCATGAGATATCCCACGGATACTTCGCAGGAGCAGAAGTTCTCCTTCAAGGGAAAGTATAGCTATGCCTACCGTGGTCCCGGGATCTATCCCGACGATAGTGTGCTTGCGACCCTTTTTCTTTATGGGCAGGTATTTAATCTTGTCCCTTTCCACGCTTTTTACTGTTACCTGCACATCAGCAGTGGAAGATGGTTTTATGGGTACTCGTTCTCTTTTAGCATTTACTGTATACTCTGCCCTGACATAGCCACCAAAACCTTCCGTCGTCTTGAGAGTATAAGTAAAACCTGTATCCCTGGAGAATCTGCGCAGCACATTCTCGATTTCCCTGCTCTTCTCTTTCACACCCCCGTGTACTTTCCTGCGATACCGGTTCTGGCTCCATCCACCCCTGCCAAGAGAGCGGGCCCTGCTAACCTTTATCTTTGTGACATCTTCAAAAAGAGAGACTTCGCAACCCACGCCAAGGTTCGCGAGCGTGGCACATGCTTCAGCTTCCTCAACCGGGTTGAACTGGTTGAAAGATATACCCTGTTCCTGGGCGAGGCGCAGCAGAGGTTTCTGGTGAATGCCGCCTGTGACCTGGACCAGCTTTGTGTTCTCAGGCAGTTTTCCAAGGAACTGCATCAGTTCATTCTTGTCAGCCGCCAATTCGTAGATATTGTCCACCGCGATATAGTCAGGACGGTCCTTCTGTACCATCCTGAGTATCTTGTGCCTACGCAGCATGGTATAATGTGTGACTTCGCCTTCATGAAGGATCGCAACCGCATACCTTGGCACATCCTGGGCCCGCGAGGAACCCTTTGCGATATCAATACCGTAAATGACCCCATTCTGCATATAATGAAACGTATGTTGGCGATAGCATATAGTTATGACTCTTGGGCCTGCTTTATATATCCCATGACCTCATCCTGATCCCGGTCAAGATTGTATTTGCGCTTGAAGTATTTGATCACGTTAAAGACATCCCTGCCCAGCAGTTCATCTGCATGAGGATGACTGTTCTCTACATATTGCGGCCAGTCAATGATCTGTACCCCGCCGTCATATACGAAAATATTATACTCGCTTATATCGGAATGAATGATACCTTTACTGTAAGTGATCTTCAACTGATCAATGATCGCATCCATGAACCATTCCGGTTCCTCAAGCTTCGTGCGATAGAGAAGGGAACCTGGCGCGACTTCCATGACAAGAGCATGGCGGTTGTTGTCTATCAGTTTTGGTACGGACACATCCGGATAAAGCTGGCGCATGATGTCGGCTTCCCTTTTTGCCGCAAGCCTGGCGGCATATATCCATGAGAAGTGCTCTTTGTCATCCAGATGGGAACGCACCCTCTTCACGCTCTTGAAACTTGTCCTGCCTTCCCTGTGGAACTTGATGATCACTCCCTGCGGTTCACCAATCCCAAGTTCAGGCTGTTTTATAGCCTCGATAACGACGGATTCCTTGCCAACACCAATCTCATCTCCAATGGCATTCACTGTTCCCCTCTTAACGAATGTGTTGAGGGCTAACGCATCGTATGCATCATAATATATCTGGTACCCCTCATAAGGAACATTGGTTGCCACAACCATCCTTTTTCGCATTAGCTGCCTGATCCTGTAATCCAGCATCGAGAAAGGAAGGCGTGTGAACTTGATCACTTCATCCATCGGCACCCACTCATAGTGCTTCATCCCAATCTCTATGCCCTGCAGTATACGCAGGTCCTTGCTGTCCAGTTCCTTGAATACTTTTATGACGTCGTCTATCATTTGGTGTGTAATTGCCGGGATGGTTTAGAATGTTTGTGGTTGATCTGGCATATTAACCAACCTTCTATGAAACACATCTTACAGGAAGCCTTTGTGGAGTAGACTATAAGTTATGCAAATCTCTCCCACGCCTCTTCCTCAACCCTCCTCATAACTTCCTTCAGTGGGATCCGGGACTTCTCCGCAACCTTGCGGCAGTCCTCGTATTCCGCTGACATGTGCAATATTTCCCCTGTCCGGTCCTGGGCTATCTTGACCGCGACTGTAAATTCCTCGCCCCTGAGAGACACAGCAACTTTCTCCATGCGGCGATCTGCGACATACCTGTGTTTTGTGGGTATCACACGGACACCGAGAGTGCCGGTCTCCTTCATCAACACCCTGGCGACATGGTCACTGTCCTGCGGTTTTGTTATCACTTTGATGATATGCCCGGTCCTGCCTTTTTTCATGGTCGTGGGAGTGATGGTGACATCACGCGCGCCGGCTGACAGCAATCTCTCGAAAAGATTCCCGAGCACCTCGCCGGTCACATCGTCTACATTGGTTTCCAGCACCTCGATCGTGTCCCGGGACAGAGTGTCCTGTACATCCAGGAGTATCGAACGAAGTACATTGGGATCCTCGGTATCCGCATCCCCGGCACCATAGCCGATCGAGAGAACGCGGCCCTGTGGGATGTTCTCGACAGGCTTTGAGAAATATGCTAGCAAAGCTGCACCTGTGGGGGTCAGCAGCTCCCGTTTTCCTGAACCATAAAAATATAGCCCGCTGTTTTTGAGTATTTCCAGAGTTGCCGGTGCGGGAACTGCCATCATGCCATGTGCAGCCTTCACTTTTCCTCCGCCAACGTTTACCGCAGTGCACAACACTGCATCTGCAGCAATCTCATGAAAGGCAAAGCATGAGCCTATAACATCCGCAAGAGCGTCATTCTGTCCAACCTCATGGAAGTGCAGTTCTTCAAGAGGAAGCCCATGGATCTTTGACTCGGCTTTAGCCATTATGGCAAACACACCAAGAGTGCTCTGTTCAACCCCGACAGGAAGTCCTGCGCTTTTAATGACATCAACAAGTTCGTAGTAATGCCTGTGATGGGTCTCCCGGGGAGCGTGGACCTTTACATCAACTGCCTCGATACCGCTTTTGTTGACGTTTCCCACAGATACGGAAACGTCCACTGCGGATTCTATGGTTTCCCTGACCTTTTCCCTGTCCGCACCAAGCCCTATAAGGCTTGCAAGTATCATATCCCCGGCAGCGCCTGAGAATGGTTCGAATATAAGCGACCTCATGCTTTCACATCATCTTAATAATTGAATCGGGATATTGCTAGTCGTTATTTATACAGGAAGCAGCGTTTCCGGAGTTAATCTCTGCTACGTGCTTTTGCAACCGTGTTTGCGATCCTTGCAGCAAAGGAGCCAGCCACAAATCCTGCATCGATATTCACCACAGAGAGAACAGAACATGATTGCAGCATAGAGAGCAGGGCAGCTTCACCCTTTGCTCCGGCGCCATAGCCGGTAGAAACGGGAACACCAATCACGGGTACATCCACCAGTCCGGAAACTACGGTTGGCAGAGTGCCTTCCCGTCCGGCTGCCACGACTATGGCATCCGGCTTGTGATCCTGCAACTTGATCATCTCTCCCACCAGCCTGTGGAAGCCTGCAACACCCACATCATATATGGCGATAGTCTCGCATCCCATCTCATGGGCTACCATACGGGCCTCTTCAGCAACATCTATGTCAGCAGTCCCGGCGGTAATGATAGCTACAAGACCCCCGGTTCTCAGGGAAGGTGTGCCGTCGTGGACAACCGCTGCGGTCCTGTGCATGCTCCATTCGATATTTCCAGGATTGAAAGAGGACTCAAGGGATTCCATGTGCTTTATCCCAAGACGGGTTATAAGCACCCTTCCTGTTGCAGCCACCTGTGCCTTCGCAATTTCAACTACATCTTCGGGGTCCTTCCCTTCAGCAAGGATGGCTTCCATGATACCTGTGCGATGTCTGCGGAATATATCTACTTTTGCGATGTCTGAAACCGGAACATAACCCATGGAACGTATATGCCCTTCCGCCACTTCTGGCTCCATCTCGTTATTCTTTATTTTATTAAGTATGTTCTTTAGTTCCATTTGATACTCCATGTTCTTTAGCACGATTACAATAGAAAAGTATAATATGGATAAAACTCTGTTCCCCTTATGGAAGGACCACTTGAAAAAATATATAGTTTGCCGATTGCACTCCTGTTTCTAATTGGCGCCGTACTAAGTGCATTCTTGTTCTACAGCATGATGAAATATGCAGAAGCAGGCAATCTCTTGATGGTCATACTGCTCGCTATTGCAGTCTCTATAGTTGCATTCGTAATTGGACAGGCCATTAAGTTCAGGCAACTCAAAGAGCTGTAAAACAATTTATTTCATTCTGCTCCTGGCTTCTTCGACTTCGTCGATGATTCCCGGGTACTCCCTGAACATATAGAGTATGTCCATTGCGGCCACCAGGTCCACGACACCTATGGCAGCTATCACATCACCTTCATGCGTCCTTATAGGAACTACAACTACGGATTTCCCCTTGTAAGTCCCTTCAGACGGAACCTTCCTGATAAGAGTATTAGTCCGGAGGACTTCTTCAAGGATCGGACCCGTATATTCCTTCTCAACGACCACGCCCCGTTCCATGCGGAGACCTTTATAATTCTTGCTTCGGATAGTAACAGGGATTCCGAGCAGGGCATGCACAACCTGGGCTACAGGCTGCAGATCATCGGCAGTAGAGTCCGCACATATCCTGAGACAATACAATTGATCATTCTCGTTGTTACAAATCATCTTGAACATCCCATACTATTTAAAGCGATAAAAGTATTATTATCGCATCAATTTAAGATCTGTCACATATTCCTGCACTGAGATCGCTGCCACAGCCCCGTCAGCAACTGCCGTAACAACCTGCCAGAGAGGGCTTACACGGCAATCACCGGCAGCATAGATACCCTTTACAGACGTTTCCATTTTCTCATTTGTAATTATGAAACCATTATCGTTCTTTTCGAGTTCAACTATTCCCGTATTAGGATTGATGCCCACATATATGAAGACACCCTCAACATTCTTTTCTGTCATCTCGCCGGTCTTCACATTCTTCATTATGACCTTCTCGACAGCTTCTTCGCCTATAATCTCCTCGACAACCGAATCCCATATGAATTCAATGTTATCCTTCATAAAAGCCCTTTGTTGCAGCACTTTACAGGCCCTTAGGCTGTCCCTCCTGTGAGCAACATAGACCTTACTTGCAATACCGGACAGAATCAGGGCATCAGTCACAGCAGATTCACCCCCGCCGATAACGAGAACCTCCTGGTCTGCAAAAAAAGCAGCATCGCAGGTAGCACAATATGAAACACCCTTGCCCAGAAGCTTCCTCTCACCCGGGACACCAAGGAGTTTTGGGTTTGCACCAGTTGCTACGATAACTGCAAGAGCATAGAGTTCTTCATCATGGGTGAGAACAATCTTTTTACCTGCTACATCCTCTACTTTCTTAACATCAGCTTTTTTTATAGCGATCCCGTTAGCCAGGGCATGCTCTCTGAAACGGGACATAAGCTCCTTTCCGGAAGTGGAGATGAAGCCAGGGTAGTTCTCGATAACATTTGCGACAGAGATCTGCCCCGGAACTGCTGACTGCTCAAGCACCAGTGTTTCCAGTCCATACCGTGCAGCATATATTCCCGCAGTCAATCCTGCTGGCCCTGCCCCCACAATGATCAGGTCATACATAGTTGCAACCATCAGACTATTATGACATTGCTTGCCTTTTCCCTGTCTGGGACCCCTACAAATACCACTTTATCATCGATTATAGTTGTAGGAATAGAGCGGATCTTGAACTTTTTAGCAAGTTCTTTGCCTTCAGGGGTATCCAGCTCAACTTCCTCATACTCAAAATCATATTTGTCCTTCAGTTCCCGCCAGAGTTCCTTTGCACTTGGGCAGAAATGACACCATTCCGAATGAACAAGGGTTACCTTTACCATAATATACCACTCCTGTTATGATTTGTTATTACCTGTCATTTATTCTATTATCTGAAAAGTATATCTAATTATTGACTCTTAGCTTGATTCGCCATATTGGCTCCGGATTGACCCCGGTTATTGATTACCTGTAGTAGCCCGCGATATGAGAAATTTAATGCAAGATATAAAATATAATAAACTATATTGCATGTATACAAATTGTGAACTATTCTACAAAAAGAGGAAATATCAAATGCCACGCTATACAATGGAAGAATTCATAAGGACCACAGGCCAGAAAGACCTTGGGGAAGGAAAGTTCGAACTGGAGCGCGACAGGCTGCTGGAAGTAAACCTTGACGGAAGGGTTTGGATAAAAAGAGGCGCTATGATCGCATATCTTGGCAATGTGAAATTCACACGCGAGGGAGTGCTTGAACACGGGCTTGGAAAATTTGTAAAAAAAGCCTTTACAGGAGAAGGAGTATCCCTCACAAAGGCCGAAGGAACTGGTAAAGTGTATCTGGCCGATACCGGAAAGAAGATATCCATTATCAATCTGAATAATGAGTCCATCTTTGTCAACGGTAATGACCTGCTTGCCTTTGAGGAAAGTGTCAGCTGGGATATCAAGCTTATGAAGAAAATGGCAAGTATGATGTCAGGAGGTCTTTTCAATGTCAGGCTGGAAGGAACGGGAATGGTTGCAATAACTACCCACTATGATCCCCTGACACTCAGAGTTACCAGTGACCAGCCGGTATACACCGACCCAAATGCCACTGTGGCCTGGTCCGGAAACCTTGCCCCTGAGCTTAAGACCGACATATCCCTGAAGACGCTTGTCGGAAGATCAAGCGGCGAGAGCGTACAGATGGCTTTCAGAGGAGAGGGATTTGTCGTAGTGCAGCCCTTTGAAGAGATTATGTACGTTACGACAACAGCCTGAAACAGAGACCGGAATTCTTGCAGGTATTCACCTGCAACTCATCCTTTTGTGATGCAGTCGTAATCCACATTGACCCTTGTCAATGGAGGGACCTCGCCCCAGAGGCCCAGATAGTCACCTTGTATCACTATGGCGCCTTTTATCCCGGATGCATCCTTTACAACATCAAAGGAAGCTTCAACAGCATCCCTCCCTACAGCGGTTGCATTTCCCAGAGCAGTAGCAGCGGAGTCAGCTAGCGGAACATTATCCGAGAAAACAACTGCCGCATCAGCCATCCCAAAACTTATGGAAGGCCCTACTGTCCCTGATGACGTACAAATACCAGTGATTATATCCCTCTCTTTCAAAGTGAAACCAAGATTCTTCAGGGAAGATTCTCCTGCATAGATACCCATCACTACCGGCCGGTCATTAATGATTGCGATGTCGCCCCCGTTATCTACAATAGCAAAGGTGGCTCCTGCATCAACCATTGCTTCGACTGCAAAAGCGGAGATAGTGCCTGCAACAGCGCTCATAGGACCGATACCCATGGTAGTAGCTGCCTCTGTCATCCTTCTTATGATCAGAGGAGCTTCACCTTTTATGCCATAGGGTTCAAGGCTTGTCCTGAAGAAAGGATCAAAGGAAATATATCTTTCAAGCTCCATCCTCTGGCAGATGATCTCCGCTTTGGCTGCTTCTATGTAGGAGCGCTCATCCGCCTGGATAGTCACTATGGTTTCCTTCAACCGATAATATTCTTTCATGCTGAGAAAATAGTATTACCTATGAACCGGGTTCACTTGTTGTTCAGCAAGGTAAGGGCCCTGTGGGGACACATTTCAATACATGTGCCGCATTGGATGCATTTTGCCTGGTCTACCTTAAGACTGTAATCTTCATCCAGAGAGAATACCCTGGTAGGACATACGGATATGCATGCGCCGCATTCGACACATTCATCCTCGTCCCATTCGATAGGAGCGTCGAGTCTCCTGACGCGCGCACCTCTCGATGTTAATGCATGGTATATCTTTTCATAATGTTCTTCCAATACATCAGCTACGACTTCTCCATGGGAACGGTCAAAATGTGCCTGCGAGACGTTCAGAAGAACCCCGGTCTCTATAATCGACTCCGCGAGAATAGGCCTTACAACAGTTTCACTTGAAATGTTGATCTTGATCTTCATTTCAGTGCCTCCTTGCGAATAATTTACTTATGTCATCACTTGTGATGATTGCCACAACCTGGTTCATACTGTTGATCACAGGGAGAGCAGACACGCCATGCTGGTCAAGACGCCTGGCAACAACAGCAACCTGCTCATCAGCCTGGGCAGTGATCACTTTACGTGTCATAATATCCTCTACAAGATCAAACTTATTCTGGGAAACTGCTTTTGAAATATCCCAGGCTGTGACTATGCCAGCCAGCGTATTATCCTTGTTGACCACCGGCAGGTGATTGAAAGCCGTCTCCATTATGATCTTTGCTGCTTTGTAGACACTTGCATCTTTATCTATGGTCACGATGGTGTTTGACATGATATCAGACACAAAAGAAAGACCTTCGGTCTCTTTCATCGGACGGGACACTGTGTTTTCAGGCAGCCTCTCAACAGGCATGCTCATAAGGAAGTCGCCCCTGGAGATCCAGTCCTTAAGTTCAGAAGCTATTACCCGGGCCTTCTTGAAGCTCGAGAGTGAAGAGGTTGCAACATCCCTGCCGTCAAGCTCCACATGACCTGAGCGCAATTCCTCATATGTGACCTTGCGCAAAGCCGGGCGGTCGCGGCTGGGAACAGAATAGTCAAGAATATTGGTTGTAATATCAGCATCTCTCACAGCAGTAGCCTGCGCGATCCTTTCGTTAAGCACCGGTATAGGTATGCCCATTCCCACATAAAGGGAGGTACCGTATCCCGTGAAATTAGCAGCCCTTATGTACTCAGGATCCATGTTCTTAAGATCCCCCTGTACCATGAGAGTACCAAACATGCCAGCTGAGGCATGCTGCGTACCCGGTCCGACAACATATCCCTGAGCGCCCCCGAGAAAGATACGCGTACCGGTACCGATGGTCAGATATTCCGGATCATTGGACAGGGGAGACAGGACACCCGCACCTGAATAGGTGACATTGCCAAATCTTGGCAGCAGAGAGCCCATATAAGTATGGATTGTCTGTTTGGAACTATTGGTCGCTGCATTATACCTCTGGTATGCGTTGCGGGGATTGCTCATTAATGCCTGGTTCATGTCCTCAAGAGTAAGAGAAGTATCCAGAACTTTACGTGGATAACAATCGGTTCCATGAGATGTCGCATGCACATCTACGGACTTGCCCCGCAGTAGATCCTCGATGACATGTGCACCACCATAGTCCATACCCATGGATTCGGAAAGCTGCGTGGCGCCCATATATGCATCCACAGCTGCTACGCCCGTGTAAGCCTCAACGTCATTCATCCATACCTTCTGCATCTTTATAGGAGGCTCCGAATGGCCTAAATTGAACCAGACACCTGAAGAACACATTGCACCGAAGGTACCTGTAGTAACCACATCCACTTCCTGTGCCGCGCCTTCCGGACCGAGTTCCGCTACGATACTTACCATTTCTTCGGCTGTGACAACATTCACACTTCCGTCCCTGATCTTAGCGTTTATTTCGTGAATTGTTTTTTTGACCATGCGTTATACCTTCGGGATTCTGAAAATTAATAATTTTGTCTACTATAAATTACTTATGGTAATTTCAACCGGACATTGTCTTCTTTATAGTACTCCAACAGAACAATCTGAAATACTGATGAGATGTATCAGGATAAACTGATGAATGAATAAACCTTAAAAAAACGCGTAAAAATGTAAGAGAATACAAAAAAGAGGCCACCTATAGCATTAATCTATCCTGACTGGCCTCTGTATCCCGAACTCTTTTTTAGCCAGGACTACCTCAAGCACTCCGTTCCTGTAAGCAGCTTTTGCACTGTCAGGGTCCACACCGGTAGGAAGCTCGATCTCCTCAGTATACTTCTGCTCTTTACCGGATGCTTTAAGCTGCATAGAGTTTTCTGTTACATGAAGTTCGATCTCTTCTTTCTCTATACCGGGCAGTTCTGCAGTAACATATACATTATCATCGATCTCACATACATCTATCAATGGTTTTCTTTCATCCACGCGTATCTGCTGCCTTCCGGAACGGTTCTCATCAGGTGAAGGTACATTGCCAAACTCACTTATCTCAGGTTCTTCACCCGGACGCTGCGAGATAGAGAAACCATAGACAAACGGCTGTTTTGAAAGATCATCCACGTCTACACCGAACCTTTCCATCATATGCTCGATGATATCTTCAATATCACTGAAGTCCTCATCATCCAGGATATCTTCAAAAAAACTTCGCTTCTTTCTTTTATCGGACATTGATAAACACCACTTTGATAATCGGAATGGTCTACAATAGACAATACACACTAAATAGGTATGCATTCTTAACTATTTTGCTTTGATCGCCTGCCAATCAAAACAGTAATACCATAATATATAACTGTTTGAGCAAGTTATTAGTATAATGACATTGAGTTCCATGAACTCCACAGCCGGTCAAAAAGCATTATTTCCCCTGTATACCGTCACATTCATCGGGACCCTGGGTTTTGGAATAATCCTGACATTCCTTGTTTTTCTTGTGACAGATTATGGAGGTAATGCACTTGTATATGGCCTGCTTGCCTCCACATATCCTGCATTCCAGCTTATCGGGGCCCCGGTACTCGGAAAGTGGTCCGACATCTACGGAAGGAAGAAGGTTTTACTTCTTAGCCAGTTAGGAACAGTAGCCGCATGGATCATATTCCTTATAGCACTTTTTATCCCGGTAACTCCTTTAATTCAGATCGAATCCAGCCTCCTTGGTTCATTTATGGTAACTCTTCCTTTGGTAGTTATCTTCTTTGCAAGAGCGCTCGATGGCCTCACAGGAGGTAACGTATCTGTTGCTAATGCATATCTGGCAGACCTGACATCCGAAGAGGAGAGAAATAAGAACTACGGACAAATGTCAATAGCATCCAATCTTGGATATGTCATTGGCCCCGCACTTGCAGGCATCCTGGGAACTACGGCGTATGGAGAAACCCTTCCAGTCTTAGCAGCTTTGACAATATCAATTATTGGAGCCCTGATAATAATATTATATCTCCCCAATCCCTCTGCCTGCATTAGCAAAGAACCACCCCCACCAAGAGGTATTGCAAAAGTGATTGGCCAGGAGCACAAGGAATGTTACGCACCCGAAGAAGGAAAAAAGATTGCCCTTAAAGAGGTGTTCAAGATCGAGAATGTTCCCTTCATGATACTGGTCTACTTTTTAATTTTCCTGGGATTCAATATATACTACACAGCATTCCCAATCTTTGCTGCTGTCGCTCTTGAATGGAGCCCGGCGGAACTCGGGATCTATTTTTCCATCATCAGTGCTTTGATGGCTTTTGTCCAGGGACCGGTGCTTGCCAGACTTGCAACAAGGTACACAGAATCAATACTGATCGTTACCGGTGGTTTTATTCTTGGGATGCAGTTCCTTCTCATAATACCCGGTAATATGTTCTTAATATATGTAGCAGCACTTTTCTTTGCATTTGGCAACGGAGTGATGTGGCCCTGCATCCTCTCAGTCCTTTCTAAATTTGCAGGAAAGATCTACCAGGGTTCAGTGCAGGGTTTTGCCATGAGCGCCGGTAGCCTTGCAAGCATACTGGGACTTCTTGCAGGCGGATTGCTATACACGCAGTTAAGGACAACTACGTTTCTTATAGCAGCCCTGATAATATTTTCTGTTGTCATTTTGTCATTCAGGTTGATTGGAATGGATATAAAAGGAGGAAAAGAGGAATAAATACTCCATATCACAACAATATAGTAAGAGCAATAAGATAAGAGCAAGAACAGGAAATAAGGCAGGTACAAATATTAGGAGGCATTTATATGGGAAATCTGAAAGAATTGTTCATGAAAGAGAACGTAGGAGGTCTCGACCTCATATTAAGGGCGCTTTTTGGGTCACTTGCGATATCTGCTCTGGCAGTTGGCATCGCAAAGCATAGTAAATGGAAGTGGGTACTGGCAATTATAGGTTTTACCGGAATATTTTCATCTCTCACACGCCATTGTACCCCCTACGTGTTGCTCGGGATCAATACCGCGAATACCGGAGAAAACAAAGAGATATATCCTGAGAGAAGCAAAAAGGCAATCACTGGAGAAGGAACAGTTGAGGAAATTTTGTGAGGCTACACATATTATCCACTAATAATCCATTGGATAAAGACTTATTTAGGAACAGTATGTCCGTCCTCAGCATATAATGGGAGTGATACGTGAACTTTCGTACCAACCCCTTCTCTGCTCTCCACCCAGATATTTCCTTTATGTACATCTACAATGTTCTTAGCAAGATAGAGTCCCAGACCATTGCCTCCATAGTTACGGGTCATTGAGCCATCTACCTGGTAGAATCTTTCAAAGATTTTAGATATATGGTTCTCTGGTATCCCTATCCCGTTATCAGATACTTCAGCATGCATGATTCCGCTTTCCTCGTAAGCGCAGATTCCGATTCGGCCCCCTTTAGGTGAGAATTTGACTGCATTATCTATAAGGTAGATAAAAAGCTGTTTCAGTAGTTCAGTATTGCCATATATGAAATGCATACGTTTATCATAAGAAGCATTAAGAAGTAGCCCTTTTTCCTCTACTTTAAATGACAGGCTCTTCATAGCGTTATCCATGACATCGACCATGCTTAGGGGAGAAAAGACATGCTGCTTTTTGAACTGGAGGGCATTCATATGCAGGAGCGATTCTATCAACCGGCTCAGGCGCTCGGAGTTGGAGACAATGACTTTTAGTCCTTGTTTTTGTTTCTCGTTCAGATCACCGAGCATGCCCTCATATATTATCTCACTGTAACCCTTAATGGAGATAAGAGGGGTCTTTAGCTCGTGAGTAACATTGGATACGAATTCATCTTTCATTTTTTCAAGCGACTTCAGTTCCTCATAAGCTTTAGTAGTCTTTTCCAGTAGCTGTATGTTCTCGACCGTTATTCCGGCAAGTTTACCCACACTTTCAAGTACGTAGGAATCATCTTCATTGAGCTTCAGCTGCTTTTTCAGGGAAAACATGAAAAAACCGGTCACCTCATTTCTTGCCACCATTGGGATAGCAATAATATTGTCCATGCCCAATTCCGGGAAGATATCAGATTTCACTTCAAGAACATGTGCTTTCTCAGTCTTTCGAGAAAGGCTGTTCATTTCAATTATGCTCACTATGAGAGGATGATCAAGAGGAATACTTGTAAGACCTTTTTTCAGCAGGACAGGCGTTTCAGCATCTACAAACATTACTGCGTTGTCAGAATCCTGCTTTATCAGGTGGATGAATCCATAGTTTGCATTCAGATATGAAAGAAGTTCGTTCAGAACATTCTCTAAAAAATCGTGGACATCATAGGAGCTGGCAGATACAGAGGCGGCAGAATGAAGAATTAGCAGCTCTCGGTCTTTTTTGCTCACCTTCCTCTCAGCATTCTGGCATTGCACTGTTAACTGGGAAAGAGTAACCCCTGAAAGCAGGAATACAATAACTATGAAAGAGTGAAGGTAGAGTTCCCGCCCAGGGAAATACGCAAGCAATCCAGAGATAAATGCATCATTGATAAAAAGGAAGTCTATAAATGGATCCTGGGTCAGAGCCAAGAGGCAGAAAAATAGAATTATACATAGTGTAATACTTGTAAAGAATAGATTGTTTCTCATAGACCACCAATAACTGCCTGTAACCAATCGTTCCTACGATATTACATATAGGCATGAAGCACAAATATATAAAACTTCACACATACAATGCATATAAATCCAGAGTGTATTCAAACAAATTGTAAATGATCATAAAATCAATCCAATAGTAGTTCTGAGTCATTAGTAAAAATTATGCTTAGATGAGAAAAGCAAGTAAACGCTTACTCAATGCTTAAGTTTTTAAGCAGTTATACGTATGTAGGTTGCGCGCCTGGAAGACCAGGCAGATAAAACGTAATTACTATGCAGATGTTGGAGACAATTATAAAATGTATGCTGCAGTTCTATACTATAAACTGCACATATGTACCATAAATATTATAGTATAATCACATTGATCCATGGAGCAAATAACATGAGAATATTAGTCAGCGACCCATTATCTGAACAGGGATTGGCAATACTCAGTCAACAATTTACAGTGGATGTATTAACCAAGCTTTCCGAAGAAGAACTCATAGAGAAGATACGTGACTATGATGCTCTAGTCATCCGTAGTGGGACACAGGTCACAAGGAAAGTGATAGAAGCGGCCGGTAAAATGAAAATAATCGGCAGGGCAGGCGTGGGCGTTGACAATATTGATGTTGAGGCGGCTACAGAAAAGGGGATTATTGTTACTAATGCACCTGAAGGCAATATGTTATCAGCTGCCGAGCATACTATTGCAATGATGATGGGGCTTGCAAGAAATATACCACAGGCTAACGCCTCCCTTAAATCCAAAAAATGGGAGCGCAATAAGTTCATGGGCGTGGAGGTCAATGGCAAGATATTGGGAGTCATCGGCCTTGGACGCATCGGAGCTGAAGTTGCTAAGAGAGCCCAGGGACTTAATATGGACATTCTTGCATACGATCCGTTCATCTCAGAGGATAAGGCAAGCGAACTAGGCGTCAGGCTCAGGTCAGTGCATGAGATTGTAAAGGAAGCAGACTTCATTACAGTACACACACCACTCACAAAGGAAACAAGGAATATCATCGACAAGAGAGAGTTTGAGATGATGAAGAGCAACGTTAGAATAATCAACTGCGCCCGTGGAGGTATAATAAATGAAGAAGCACTCGCCCAAGCCCTTAAGTCTGGCAGGATCGCTGGCGCTGCAGTAGATGTATTCGTGAACGAACCTCCTTTTGACAGCCCTATGCTCGAATGTGAAAATCTGGTAGCAACTCCCCATCTGGGTGCATCCACCGAAGAGGCGCAGATCAATGTCGCGGTATCAGTTGCAGAAGAGGTAGTCTCGGTATTGAATGGAGGTGTTTCCAAGAATGCTATCAATATACCATCTGTCAAGCCCGAGGTCATGTCCGTACTTGCACCGTATATCCAGCTTGCTGAAACGATGAGCAAAGCCTGCGCACAGCTGCTTGGAAAGAACTATGAGAAGATCGAGATCTCGTACCATGGCGAAATTGCAGGAAAAGATACAAGGCCTGTAACCGTTGCTGCTGTGAAGGGTATGCTCCAGGTGGCACTTGGTTCAGCCGTCAACTATGTTAATGCAAACAGCCTCGCAAAGTCCAGAAAGGTAGAGGTTATCGAGAGCAAATCACAGACCTCGGATGAATACGCTTCCATTGTCAAGATAAAAATCACAAAGGGTAATGAGGACCAGTCCATTACAGGTACTGTCGTTGGCAATGCTGCCAAGATAATCGGCATCAATGGCGAGAATGTAGATCTGGCGCCAGCCGGATACATAATTGTGGCAACCCATATCAATAAGCCTAATGTGATAGGACCCTGCTGTATCGTACTGGGGAAAAACAATATCAATATATCAGGAATGCAGGTTGGCAGAGTGCCAATCGGAGAAGTAACTATTATGGCATTGAATGTCGATTCCGAAGTCCCGGAGCCCATTCTTAAAGAGATGAGGTCCGTGGAAGGGATCATTGATGCCAAGCTTATTAAACTCTGAGTTATAAAATGAAACTGGCGGAAGACGATCAGCCAATGATGAGGAAGCGAATATATCACCGGTTCCCCCATAGGGAAGTGGAATTCGAACAAAAGTACCGATATCATTCGGACTTACCTTTTTTTACGAGGGTAATGGCTAACATGGATGGGAAGTTCGGTATGTTCGTCACCGAATCCATCACCCAGAGAGGTCACAGGATACAAGCCAAACGAGAGATACGTGTGGAGATCGTCACTAATGGAGTCGACTTCGGCTCACTGAGTTATGAAAACGTCGATGAGATCGTTGAGAGTATTGAGAAGGAAGGGATCCTGGATTTCAGAGTCCAGTTGCACTACAGTTATCTTGACGGGAAGTACAACCGAGTGGCTTTCAGAGGCGATGTGTACCTTGTGCGCGCCATCCTTGAGAATGAACTTCTTGTGCTTCATATCAACCATATCGACGGCCAGAAAAGAACAGAATGCGGCAGGGTTGCAGACACTATTATTGATGAACTCAGACGTGGGTCATAATGGATGATGAACTGAAACTTGTTGTTGCCACTCCTTTTAAGAAAAAGGCGACAACATCACTTTCAATAAAGGACTTTGAATTTGCGCTTTCCTTTGACCTCAAATGGATGGCTCCCCCATTAGCTTCAAAAGCAAGGGACAAGGCAATAAGTTCCGGGCTTTTAAAGCTTGAAGGAAGCAAGCTAATACCTACCTTTGATGTTGCACACATAGAACTGCCAAACGGGTTCAAGCCCTCAGGTAACCTTTTTGCAGAAAAGTTACTCTTGGAAGAACTAATATCCACGATAGTAGCAAAGACAGACAAGAGTGAAAAGGACGTGGTAGCCCGGATAAATGGCAAGCAGGAGCAACTTGGAAACCTTGTAGATATCGAAATTGTCGGACTGATAGTCGCAAAAGATATGGGATGCGACACAGGAGGCATCTATGAGAAGGTCCATACTAGAATATTCCATCGCACTAGCACATAACATTTATGTACTAGTAATGTTATTGAAAGGACGAATCTATGAAATATAGATTTATCATGTTCTTACTTTATTGGCACCTAATGGATGTTCGAACGCATATTGATGCGTGAGTGAGACATAATCTTGCGGAGGAACATTATGAGCAAGAGTACACGAGCTAAAATCACTAGAAAGACAAACCCAAGGATCCCGCAGCTGATCAATGATCTGAAGCAGGGTTCCCGTGATAACGATGTCATGGTCTGGAGAGACATAGCCAAGAGGCTTGAAGCACCTAAGCAGAACTACGCTGAAGTAAACCTTAGTAAGATCAGCAGGTACGCACAGGACAATGAGACAGTCCTTATACCAGGCAAGGTACTTGGTTCCGGCCTTATAGGCAAAGCAGTCAATGTGGCAGCATTAAGCTTCAGCACTACTGCAAAGGACAAGATCACCGGCCTTGGTGGAAAGTGCATGACCATAGAACAACTCCTTGCAGAGAATCCCAAGGGCTCCAGAGTAAGGATTTTACAGTAGGTGACCAGAATGACAGTTATAGATGCAGAAGGGCTCATTATGGGAAGGCTTGCCAGTGTTGTTGCAAAGATGCTACTCACAGGCGATAAAATAGACATAGTGAATGCTGAGAAGGCAGTCATATCCGGCTCCAAGGCAACCACCTTGCAGGAATATGATGAGTCGATCACCAGAGGTTCAAGAGAATTCGGCCCTCATTTCCCGAAGAGACCTGACAGGATACTTAAGAGGACGATCAGGGGAATGATCCCCCATAAGCGCATGAGAGGACGAGATGCAATGGGACGCCTGAAGGTGTATGTCGGAGTTCCTATAGAGTTAAGAAGCGCAGAGATCACAAAGGTTGCAGAAGCAGACATGAACCGCCTTAGCTCTAACAAATACCTGACTCTTGGAGATGTCAGTACTAAACTGGGTTCAAAGTTCTGAGGAGATTAAAATGACTACTACTAATAAGGTTGTAACTTCATCCGGGAAGAAGAAGACAGCAGTCGCCCGTGCAACTGTGAAGAAGGGAACCGGCAGGGTGCGAATCAACAAAAAGCCACTCGAGATATACGACCCCGAATTCATAAAGCTAAAAATAGATGAAGCAGTCCTTCTTGCAGGAGATGCTGTAACCAGCATTGACATTGACGTCACTGTAAACGGAGGAGGCATCATGGGTCAGGCAAGCGCTGTCAGGACAGCCATTGCAAGAGGCATTGTAGACTGGACCAATGATACCGAGCTTCGTGATGCATATATGGCATACGACCGTAACCTCCTGGTCAACGATTCCAGACAGAAGGAAACCAAGAAGTTCGGCGGACCTGGTGCACGTTCCAGATATCAGAAATCCTACAGGTAAGCGAAATGATTCCAGTTCGTTGTTTCACCTGCGGAAAAGTTGTCTCAAGCTGCTGGGAAGAATTCAATAGGCGCGTTAACGAAGGCGAAGAGCCTGCCAAGGTACTTGATGACCTTGGCGTTACTCGCTATTGTTGCCGCAGAATGATCCTTTCCCATGTGGAACTTGTAGATGTATTGGCACCATATCAGTAAAGGGACCGTAGGGTAGCTTGGTCCATCCTTCGGCGTTCGGGACATGGTGTTCCATGCGGATTACGCCGGAACCTGAGTTCAAATCTCAGCGGTCCCATACACCCTTCCGGTTAATACCGGAAGAATGCTGGTATAGGCAGACGACCACTTTCGGAGGGATTCCGAATACACCAAATTCAAGGTAATGCATAAAACCATAGTACAGGCTATTCATTAAAATGTGCTGCTTTATACCAATAGAAGCAACTATGGTCAAGCTATTTTATTGTTATCTTAATATAGGGAATTTTACGTTAGGTGATCTATTGAACACAGAACATTACACAAGATATGAAAAAGCAAGGATCATTGGAGCAAGGTCACTGCAGATATCAATGGGAGCGCCAGTGCTCATAGATGACCCAAGTACAAATTCATTATATCTTGCTAAAAGGGAATTCGAACTGGGAGCTACTCCCATCACTGTCAAAAGAAAGAAGTAGATTATAATAATCAAGGTGATTGAATGGATACAACTGAAGATATTAAGTTCACTGAGACTGAAACAGCAGAAACGACTGAAAACAGCGAGGAGCAGAAATCAACGTCACTGGTCCCCATAGATGAATATCTGGCAGCAGGAGTACACATAGGTACCCAGCAAAAGACAGAGAACATGATGAAATTCGTGTACCGTGTCAGGACTGACGGACTTTATGTGCTTGACATCCAGGCAACAGACGAAAGGATAAGGATGGCTGCTAAATTCCTGTCCGAATACGATCCGGCAAGAATACTTGTAGTATCCGCCAGGCAATACGGTCAATTCCCTGCAAAAATGTTCGCAAAAGCCATCGGTGCAAGATCAATGGTAGGAAGGTTCATCCCGGGAACACTCACAAACCCAACAGTAGAACATTTCTTTGAGCCCGATGTGATCATTGTCACAGACCCTACAGGAGACGCACAGGTAATTAGGGAAGCGGTTGACATCAGCATACCAGTAGTTGCACTCTGCGACACCAACAACATGACATCTGACGTTGATCTTGTAATCCCTACTAACAACAAGGGAAGAAAAGCGTTATCACTCGTATACTGGCTTCTGGCAAGAGAGATATCAAAGGCTAACAATTCAGTTTTCAACTACGAGCTTGAGAGCTTTGAGGCAGGCGTCTGAGGCCCTTATCTGTACGAGCATACTACAAATACCAAAAACCCGTACTAATATAGGGTGATTAGTAGTATGAGACAGACAACTGTTGCGGGCCAGTTCTATCCAAGGAGTCCAAAAGACCTGAAGAAGGAACTGAGCCGATGTTTTAAAGACACAGACATCAAGCCAAGGAACATAACAGGCGCGGTGGTGCCTCATGCCGGATACATTTACTCCGGAGAGGTTGCAGCCCACGCATATGCCCTGCTTCCCGAAGCGGACACCTACGTGTTCTTTGGCCCGAACCATACAGGCTACGGGTCTGCTGTAGCCTTATCCCAGGACACATGGATCACACCTCTTGGCGAGGTCGAAGCCGACAGAGAGATTGGAAAGCTCCTTGCCGGAAGTATAGTGGACTATGACGAGGTAGCCCATCGATTCGAACACTCCATCGAAGTGCAGATACCTTTTCTTCAGCATAGGTTTACGGAAGGTTTTAAGATACTTCCTATCTGCATGGGACTTCAGGACGAAGAAACTGCAGTAGAAGTCGGGCTGGAAGTTGCACGTGCAGTCAAGGCATCTGGAAAAAGAGTTGTATTTATAGCATCCAGCGACTTCACACATTACCAGCCTGCAGAGAAAGCATCCGATAATGATCACTATCTTATTGATCCCGTTATCACGATGGATATTCCTGAATTCTACAGGAGAAGAGAGGAAAGAAATATCACTGCCTGTGGATTTGGCCCGATAGCAGCTACGATAGCTGCGTCAAGAGAACATGGAGCCGGAAAGGCAAGCCTTCTGAAGTATGCAACCAGCGGGGACGTAACTGGCGACCGGTCGCAGGTTGTGGGATATGCAGCCATAGTCTTTGAATGAAATATACAGATATATAATCAGTTAACAATCAGGAGTCACAAATGATAACATGTTCTGCACCTGGAAAAATCTACCTTTTTGGGGAGCATGCGGTTGTCTACGGGCACAGCGCCATCTGCTGCGCGATAGATATTCGCACCCGGGTACAGGCAGAGATATGTGACTCCATAATTATTGAATCCGTGCTTGGCAGGACAGGTATTGATCATGATATCCACCCTTATGTTTCAAGAGTAATAGAAAAGATGCAGGACTACACACGTATAAGGGGTGTCAAGATCAAGGTGGATTCAAGACTTCCTGTTGGTTCCGGCCTTGGATCATCAGCTGCTGTTACGGTTGCAGCGATCCAGGCATTGAGCCATCTGTTTGGGTGCAACCTTCAACTTGAAGAGATAGCAACTATCGGGCACGAAATAGAAAAAGAGGTACAGGGTAACGCCAGTCCTACGGACACATATGTCAGTACCATGGGAGGCATTGCCATGATACCCCAACGCAGAAAACTGCAGGCCCTCGACTGCACGATCGTCGTCGGCAACACTGGCCGATTCTCATCGACCAGGGAGCTTGTGGCAAGTGTCGCAAGGCTGAAAAGGGAATTCCCGAATGTGATAGATCCCATACTTGCAGACATAGGGACCATGTCTCAGATCGCTGAAGAGTACGTCAGCAAGAAAGACTATGCAACCATTGGCAAGCTCATGAATGTGAACCACGGCCTGCTAGATGCTATTGGTGTGGGGAGTGCTGAACTCTCGGCACTGGTATATGCTGCACGGAACAATGGAGCTTTTGCAGCCAAGATAACAGGAGCTGGTGGCGGAGGATGCATGGTCGCACTTGCTGACGAGCCAAACGCACAGTTAATAGCAAAAGCCATCCGTGACCTGGGTGCTGAATCCATAATAACAAAGAACACGCATGAGGGTGTCCGGCGGGAGCCATAGAAATGACAACAAGTCACCAAAGTCTTACTGTACTCAAGATAGGCGGAAGTGTAATCACAGACAAAAGCACGAATGAAGGCACTGCCCGGGTAAAAGACATCAGGCGTATTGCCAGTGAAGTCGCCCTTTCGGATTCACGGCTTGTGATCGTTCACGGTGCAGGTTCATTCGGCCACCCTCAGGCAAAGCGCTATGGCCTTACGGGTAAATTTGACCCACTTGGCTCTATCATAACTCACGCATCAGTCAAAGAGCTGAACAGGATAGTTGTTGAGATCCTCAATGATGCTGGTGTGAAAGCTGTGGGAGTCCATCCTATGAATTGCATTATTTGCAATAACGGCAGGATTAAGGACATGTTCCTTGAACAGATACACTTAATGCTGGACAATGGTTTTGTACCAGTATTACATGGTGATGTTGTAATGGATACGGCACTTGGGACATGCGTCCTCTCAGGCGACCGGATAGTACCATACATTGCATCAGAACTGGGTGCAGAACGCATAGGCATAGGAAGTGCTGAGAACGGAGTTCTTGACGGGAACGGCGACACGATCAAGGTTATCAGTGCTACCAACTTTGAACATATCAAACAGTTCATCGGCGGTTCTGCAAATACTGACGTGACCGGAGGCATGCTGGGAAAGGTACTTGAGCTTCTAGAACTTAGTGATACATCAGATATAACTTCATATATATTCAACGCAGGTTATGCAGGGAACACTGCAGGCTTCCTCCGTGGAGAGAATATAGGAACTGCGATCTCCAAAGCAGAACATCCAGGAGCATGATTATGAGCACCTCCCAGAGAAAGATAGAACACCTCCAGTTATGTGCGGCAAGCCCGGTGGAATCAAGAAAGATTAAAGCCGGATTTGAAGATATCATGCTTGTGCACCGGGCACTCCCGGAAATGGGAATGGATGACATTGACCTTTCCGCAGAGTTTCTTGGAAGGAAGATGAATGCGCCGTTCATGATAGCTTCTATTACAGGGGGTCATCCCGATACGACACCCATCAATGCAGCTCTTGCAAGGGCGGCAGAAGAGCTTGGCATTGGAATAGGAGTAGGTAGCCAGAGGGCCGCCATTGAGGATCCTTCACAAGAAGCTTCTTTCAGAATTGTCAGAGACGAGGCACCGGATGCTTTTGTATATGGCAATATCGGTGCTGCCCAGATCAAGCAGTATGGCGTTGAAGGCGTGGAAAAACTAATAGAGATGATAGACGCCGATGCTATGGCAATACATCTTAATTTCCTTCAGGAAGCTATACAACCGGAAGGGGACAGGAACGCATCCGGTGCGCTTGAAAGCATCAAGGAGATATGCTCTCTCAAGACACCCATAATTGTTAAAGAGACTGGTGCCGGCATCTCACATGAAGACGCCCTGCTTCTAAAGAAAGCAGGAGTCTCAGCCATAGATGTAGGAGGCGTCGGTGGGACTACATGGTCAGGTGTAGAAGTATACCGTGCCAGGGCAAGAGAGGATACACGCTCTGAACTGATTGGAGAATTATTCTGGGATTTTGGAATACCCACCATACCTAGCATAGTAGAATGCAGTGTATCCCTACCTGTTATTGCAACCGGCGGTATAAGGTCAGGGCTGGACATCGCTAAATCGATTGCCATGGGCGCCTGTGTGGCAAGCGCTGCGTTACCGTTCGTAGCACCGGCAATGAAAGGGGAAGAAGAAGTCATTGAAAGCATCTCACTTATGATCGATGAGCTTAAGGTGGCTATGTTCCTTTGCGGTTGCAAGGATGTAAAAAAGCTGCACTCTGCACCAGCGATAGTGACCGGGTGGACCAGAGAATATATAGAATTACGGGGTTTTGACGCAAAAGAACTCGCACTCAGATCTGAGAGCAGTGATCTCCAGATCATTTAACTGTCATTTAGTATAGCATGATACATAGATGCAAAATTGGATTTATAGAAATAACAGAGGATAATATATGACTGAAATAGGTATAATAGCAGTTGGCGGATACAACGAAATGGGCCGCAATATGACTGCGATCAGAGTAAACGAAGATATAATAATCATCGACATGGGTATTCGCCTGGATAGGGTCCAGATCCATGAAGATGTGGACACCGACAGGATGCACTCACTTGAACTGATAGAAATGGGAGCAATCCCGGATGACACAATTATGAATGAGGTCAACGGTAACGTGCGTGCCATCGTCTGTACACACGGCCACCTGGACCACATTGGTGCTATCCCCAAGCTTGCTCATCGCTACGCAGCACCAATAATAGCAACCCCTTACACTACTGCTTTGATAAAGCATCAGATAGACTCTGAGAGGAAATTCGGTGTCAAGAACAATATTGTTGCATTGAAAGCAGGCGAGACACTGGAGATAACAAAAGACATCACTATCGAATTCATCAATGCCCAACATAGTATAATCGATACAGTGTTCGTGGCCATACACACACCAAGCGGCGCTGTTGTATATGCATGTGACTTCAAGTTCGACAGGACACCCACTCTTGGAGAGATCCCAGACTTCGATAGGCTGAAAGAACTTGGGAAAGAAGGAGTTATTGCACTCATCACCGAGAGTACTAATGCGGGAAGGAATGGAAAGACACCTTCGGAACTTATCGCACACATGATGCTCAGGGATGTCCTGCTCGGTACGGAGGAATCTGCTGTCGGTATGATAGTCACCACTTTTGCATCCCATATAGCTCGTATGAATTCTATCGTGCAGTTCGCGAAAGAGATGGGAAGGATACCAGTGCTCCTGGGAAGGTCCATGGAGAGGTATGTTGGTACTGCGTATCAGCTGGGATACATAGATCTCCCGGAAAACGTGGAGATATATGGCACACGCCGCGACATCGACAATGCGCTGAAAAAGATAATGGAAGGTGGCAAGGACAAGTACCTGCCCGTCATGACCGGACATCAGGGTGAGCCCGGGGCTGTACTTGGCAGGATAGCAAATGGTGAAACTCCGTTTAAGATAGAAACCGGAGACAGGATCATATTCTCAGCAAATGTGATACCAAACCCAATGACCCAGGCAAACCGCTATGCACTTGAGACAAAGCTCAAGATGAAAGGAGCAAGGATATATGATAATGTACATGTATCGGGACACGCATACAGGGAAGACCACTGGGAACTACTCAGAATGCTGAAACCGGAACATGTCATTCCAGCGCATGGGACGATACAGATGCACAGCGAGTACATCCAGATGGCAGAAGATGCAGGTTACTCACTTGGCGATACTCTGCACCTGTTGAGGAATGGCGAAGAACTCTATATCGAAGAAGATTAAGAGTTAAAAGTTAAGGAAAAACAGCGTGATAAACTATGGATCTGATAGGAGAGATTAAAAAAAGGTCTGTCCGCGTCGATAAGGGCATTGAGGACTATCTCCCGGTGTCCAGGCCGACAGAATTGTATAAGGCCGCCCGCTACCTGCCAGATGCCGGTGGGAAAAGGCTCAGGCCCGCCATTGTGATCTTGACAGCTGAGGCCGTGGGATGTGAACCTGAAAAGGTTCTTCCTGCTGCTGTTGCCGTAGAGCTCGTACATAATTTCACACTTGTCCATGATGACATCATGGACAGGGATGATATCCGCAGGGGAATGCCAGCCGTCCATGTAAAGTGGGGAGAGGCAGGCGCCATCCTGGCAGGCGATACGTTATACTCAAAAGCTTTTGAGATAATGACACGTGCCGAAGGCTGTCCCGAGAACCTCCTGAAGTGTGTTGATATACTGTCCAAGACTTGCAGGGATATCTGCGAAGGTCAATGGATGGATGTCGAATTCGAAGACCGCACGGATGTCACCGAGGAAGAATACCTCGACATGATAGAGAAAAAGACAGGAGTGCTCTATGCTGCCGCATGCAAGATCGGTGCCATACTTGGCGGCGCATCTGATGAGACAGCAGACACCCTTTACGAATTCGGTCGGCTCATTGGCATTGCTTTCCAGATATATGATGATGTCATAGATATGATCACTCCTGAAGAAGTGCTCGGCAAGGTAAGAGGAAGCGACCTCATGGAAGGGAAAAAGACGCTCATTGCTATTCATGCACTGAACAATGGCGTTGAACTGGACATATTTGGCAAAGGAGAAGCCAGTATACAAGAGATAAATGATGCTGTCCGCCTGCTGGAAGATTCCGGCTCGATAAATTATGCCAGGGACCTTGCAGTGTCATATATCACAAAAGGTAAAGGGCTTCTTGATATCCTTGAGGACAGTGAGTCAAAAGATATACTTCTTGCAATTGCAGATTATATGATTCAGAGATCACATTAATTTTTTTGAATAAGAGCTTTGCTCTTCTGTTTTTATATAGATATCACCCATACTCATATCTGGGTACTCTTGTTATAGGGTTTCATTGATTTTTGAAACAAGCCTGTTTTTGATTTTTGCTCATGATATCTGGATATCCATATCCAGAGATATCAGCAAGTCTGACAGAATAATAAAGTATGTGTATCAAAAAAGTGATACGGGACCAGGCCCGTATATTACTGTAGAGATTTGCCTTCGTCCTCAAGGACTGCCTGTGCGGCAGCAAGTCTGGCGATAGGCACACGGAATGGTGAGCAGCTCACGTAATCAAGCCCGGCCCTGTAGCCGAACTTTACGGAGCTTGGTTCTCCCCCATGTTCACCACATATACCGATCTTGAGATCAGGTCTTGTAGAGCGGCCTTTTTCAATACCGATCTTTACAAGTTCACCAACACCTTCCTGATCAAGCACTGCAAAGGGATCGTTTCCAAGGATACTATCGGCAACATAGCAGGGAAGGAACTTGCCCGCATCATCCCTGCTGAAACCAAAGGTTGTCTGAGTCAGGTCATTGGTACCGAAGGAAAAGAACTCAGCCTCGCGGGCGATCTGGTCTGCCGTCAGGGCCGCTCTTGGAAGCTCTATCATTGTACCTATCAGGTAATCCATCTTCACCTTTTTCTCAGCCAGCACAGATTCAATAACATTGATAACATGCTTTTTCACTGCTTTGAGCTCGTTCACATGACATATGAGAGGGATCATGATCTCAGGCACGACATCAATGCCTTCGGCCTTAAGCTGACAGGCAGCCTCGACAATCGCCTGCACCTGCATGTCATAGATCTCCGGATAAGTTATGCCAAGGCGACATCCCCTGTGGCCGAGCATCGGATTGATCTCTGTCAGAGACTCAACGCGCTCCATTATGATCTTTAGACCTATAAGCTCATCTGCATTACTTGCGAGCATCTCGGCTTCAAGGAGACGGAATTTTTCTGCCAGTTCTTCTTGCTTTGGCAGAAACTCATGAAGTGGAGGGTCAAGCAGGCGTATTGTCACAGGATATCCTTGCATGGCACGGAAGATACCGATGAAGTCTTCCCTCTGCATCGGCAGTAGCTTGTTAAGGGCTTCCTTCCTTGAGTACTCGTCCTCTGCCAGTATCATTTCCCTGACAACAGGTATCCTGTCGTCTCCAAAGAACATGTGCTCTGTCCTGCAAAGACCAATCCCCTCTGCACCGAAGTCCCTTGCTACGGCCGCATCGTGAGGAGTGTCGGCATTTGTCCTGACGTTCATTTTTCTTACTTCATCAGCCCAGAAAAGCAGGGTTTTGAGTTCTTCACTGACACCTGGTGTGATGAGCGAGACCTTTCCGAGGATGACACACCCGGTTGCACCATCGATTGAGATGTATTCACCTTCCTTTATATGAAGGTCGTTAACTGTGAATACTTTTTCATGGATATCAATGCTGATAGCTCCGCAACCTGCGACACAGGGCTTGCCCATTCCCCTGGCAACCACAGCGGCATGAGATGTCATTCCCCCCCTTACTGTAAGTATGCCCTGAGCAGCATCCATGCCCCCTATGTCTTCAGGTGATGTCTCTGCTCTGACGAGAATCACTTTCTTGTTAAGTGCAGCCATCTCCTCGGCATGCTCGGCTGTGAAGACAACCTTCCCCACAGCTGCACCTGGAGAGGCAGGCAGACCTGTGGCAATAACCTCGTACTTTGCACTTGAGTCTATCGTCGGGTGCAGTAACTGGTCTATCTGCTCCGGCCTGACCCTCATAAGTGCTGTCTTCTTATCTATCAGGCCCTCAGTGACCATATCAACAGCAATATTAAGAGCAGCTGCTGCAGTACGTTTACCATTGCGGGTCTGCAACATGTAGAGCTTGCCTTCCTCAATAGTGAACTCGATGTCCTGCATATCCTTGAAATGGTTCTCAAGCTTCTGGCAGATGTCTACAAGCTGTGAATAAGCTCCGGGCATCTTCTGTGCAAGGGTGGTAATAGTCAGAGGAGTCCTGATACCCGCTACTACATCCTCACCCTGTGCATTCATAAGATACTCGCCAAAGAACTCCTTTTTACCTGTCCCGGGGTCCCTTGTGAAAGCGACACCGGTACCGGAGGTTTCACCCATATTACCATAGACCATTGTCTGCACGTTGACGGCAGTACCCCAGTCCATTGGAATATTGTTGAGTTTCCTGTACCTGATAGCACGTTGGTTGTTCCATGAATTGAAAACAGCCTCAATGGACATCTGGAGCTGTTTACGTGGATCCTGAGGGAATTCAGAGCCGGTTTTCTTCTTTATGATCTCCTTGAACGTTTTAGCCAGCTGTTTTAAGGCACCTGCATTGAGCTGTGTATCCTGCCTGACACCAAGCTCGTTTTTCTTTGCCTCTATAGCAGATTCAAAATATTCGTGCTTGATATCCAGTACCACATCTCCGAACATCATCAAAAACCTGCGATAACTGTCATAGGCAAATCTTTCATTACCGGTCTTTTTTGCCAGGCCTTCAACAGAAACGTCGTTCAGACCCAGATTCAGGACAGTATCCATCATGCCGGGCATCGAAACACGCGCACCCGACCTGACTGAAAGCAGCAGAGGGTCCTTCAGATCCCCGAATTTCTTGCCATTCACCTTTTCGAGTTTCTCGATCGCAGCGTCTATCTGATCAAGGATCCCATCAGGATATGACCCGTTTTCAAGATAGAGCACACAAACTTCAGTTGTGATGGTGAACCCGGGTGGGACCGGTATTCCCAGATTAGCCATTTCCGCGAGGTTGGCACCTTTGCCACCAAGCAGGTCTTTCATACTATTTTTACCTTCAGTTTCTTCTTTCCCGAAAAAGTATACGAATTTTCTATCTGCCACCGGATTTCCTCCACGCCTAAAATAGATGATGGATAGTTAATTATAAAGTCATTATAGAGATGTTATGAATCACAATAAAGTCGTGCCAAAATAGTCCTGTTATAACTTTAAGGTTGTGGTCTGCGAAGAGATAGCACGGTCACTACTTAGCGTTAGGTATAAAAACACATGCAATTTATTCCCAGAATCAACGATATCTTTTTGTATGGAAAAATGACGGTATTAATACCTCTGCATAAACTATATATAACATAAGCGCGAGATTAGCTACAAATAAAAAAAGTAGAACCTGCACAAAATATGAAACGACTTGGTAAAGTATTGCATCTTTCGAAACAGGATGATCTGATCATCAGAGGGGAGACGAAGAAGTTTTCCGGATCTATGAAGGAAATGCCTAGAATACATTCTTTTGTTCTTGATAAGTCGATTAAGAGAATAGGGAAGGTTACCGGTGTTTTCGGACCTGTTGACTGGCCCTATTACATTGTGAAACCGAACAAGGGAATTGCTGGTTCTGAACTTCAAAAAATGATAAATGAACGAGTATACGTTCAGTGAATACATGAGCCTTTTAGATTGTTGTTGTGAGCTGTGGTTGACTGAGAGAGACTGAAGGAATATATTTTCTGTTTATAGAGATAAGGTGATTGAAAATGGTCGAAGTTGAAAGGGTACGGTATTCCGATACTTCCGAAAGGGAGAAGATACGTGCAATGATCAAGGCACGCAAGGAAAAAGAGAAAGACATGGACGTTGAGAAAGCCAAGGTCCAGTGTCCTGAGTGCGGTAGCCGAAGCCTTGTACAGGACTATGAGAGAGCAGAACTTGTCTGTTCGGACTGCGGACTTGTGGTAGACGCTGAATTCGTAGATGAAGGCCCCGAATGGCGTGCATTTGACCACGACCAGAGAATGAAACGTTCCCGTGTAGGTGCGCCGATGACCTACACTATACATGACAAAGGTCTCTCCACGATGATTGACTGGAGAAACCGCGATTCATACGGGAAATCTATTTCCTCCAAGAACAGGGCGCAACTGTACAGGCTGAGAAAATGGCAACGTAGGATACGCGTTAGTAACGCTACCGAAAGGAACCTGGCTTTTGCACTGTCAGAACTTGACCGTATGGCATCAGCCCTCGGTCTGCCAAGGACAGTGCGTGAGACCGCGGCAGTGGTCTACAGGAAAGCCGTTGACAAGAACCTCATCCGCGGAAGGAGCATTGAAGGTGTTGCCGCAGCAGCATTGTATGCAGCATGCCGCCAGTGCAGTGTCCCAAGGACGCTTGACGAGATAGGTGAAGTATCAAGGGTAAGCAGGAAAGAGATAGGCAGGACATACCGCTTCATCTCAAGGGAACTGTCCCTCAAGCTCATGCCTACATCACCAATAGATTATGTCCCAAGGTTCTGTTCAGGACTTAACCTGAAAGGTGAAGTGCAGTCCAGAGGTGTTGAGATCCTGAGACAGGCTTCCGAGAAAGAGCTTACCAGCGGCCGTGGCCCGACAGGTGTAGCTGCAGCAGCCATCTACATCGCATCCATCCTGTGCGGTGAGCGCAGGACACAGCGCGAGGTCGCTGATGTTGCAGGTGTGACCGAGGTCACTATCCGTAACAGGTACAAGGAACTCGCAGAAGAGCTCGATATCGAGATCATTCTCTGAGTACGCAATAGATATAGAAACATAATCAAACAAAGGAAGAATCTTCAGCTACTTCCTTTGTAAATATCCTTTTTGGCAAATCTGTTTTAACACTTGAACTGGTAGTGAGTGTAAACTATGATCGGACTACTGGAAATGCTGACCATGGGATTCGCTGTGGGGATGACAGGTGCACTTGTGCCCGGACCAATGCTTTTTGCCACAATAGACACCTCCCTGAAAAGGGGATGGCAGGCAGGTCCGGAAATATTCATCGGCCACGCAGCCTTAGAATTCATAGTTTGCATGCTGATAATATACGGCATCACAGCAGTAAGTGACAACACTGTTATGGCAATATCCATCATAGGAGGAGTCACGCTGGTTATCTTCGGCATCCTCACGATCAGGAATGCAAATGGTGCGGCAGGCTCAATGCATGAGCACAGGACCAATTGTTCGAACCCAGTATTGGCAGGAATACTAGCTTCTGCCTCGAATCCATATTTCTGGCTGTGGTGGCTTGCCGCAGGAAGCGCCCTTGTGCTGAAAGGGCTTGAGATTAGTATGCTTGCAGCAGCACTGTTCGTTATAGGACACTGGATTGCAGACCTTAGTTATTTCACAGTTGTTTCCACATCATTCAGCCGGGGAAAGAAGCTTATGTCCCCAAAACTTTATGAAAGGGTATTGATGTCATGTGGTCTGTTCCTTGTCCTGTTCGGGTCATGGTTTATCGTAGGTACATGAATATGAGAAAAAGTTGCATCCGGATTTTGAAGAAGAATGGCGAGCCTATACGAAGGGCACTTCTTGATATGGATCTGCTGGACAATGCTTCCAGGATCTGCTCGGAAGGTGACTTCCTTTACCTGCCCCTCACAGCAGAACCGCAGGATACAGAACTTAAGCTGCTGCCGGGAGATTTTGAGCTCACAGAGCAGGATTTTGAAGAGCATAAGGGACAACTGAAGCTTGAAGATCTTATGGAGGAAGTGCCGCATTTTGAAGTTATAGGAGATATCGCGCTAATCGAAGATGACGTGGCGCAGCCCGAAATGGTCGCTGAGGCCATCATGAAAGTCAAGGGCAATGTTAAAACGGTGCTTGCCGCCCTGGGACCTGTAGAGGGCGAGTTCAGAACCCGCAGGTTCAGGAGAATCGCAGGCGAGGAGAAGACCTCCACCATCCATAAGGAGTACGGCTGCAGATACTACATCGACCTTGAAAAAGCATACTTTACTCCCCGCCTTGCAACGGAGCGCTCGCGTATCCTGGCACAAGTCAGAGAAGGACAGACCGTCGTGGACATGTTCGCAGGTGTCGGCCCCTATAGCATAATGATAGCAAAAAAGAGTAATTGCATACGCGTAATCGCTATCGATAAGAATCCAGATGCTGTTGGATTCCTGCGGCGTAATATAGAACTCAATTCCGCGACTAACGTTGAGGCAATTGAAGGCGACGCAAACTTGTTAGCAGAGAGATTCCCGGGCCTTGCGGATCATGTCATAATGAATCTCCCCCACAACGCCCACGAGTTCCTTGATGCTGCAATCAGGCTGTGCGCATCTGGTGCTGTCATTCATTACTACGACATCACCTCCGAGAATGATCTATTCGGAAGTTCCCTGAAACTTATAGAAGGGGCTGCATGCAAAGCAAACCGGGAAACCGAAGTTATTAATACAAGGGTCGTCCGTTCCTATGCCCCGCACCAGTTCAACGTATGTATAGAAGTGAAAGTAATATAATAGAACATGACCATATAAGCGAAATCATTAAATCACTACATACGATTATAAGGTCATCCACATCTGCCTCTGTGGCTTAGCGGTATAGCGGCTGATTCGTAATCAGCAGGTCGGGGGTTCAAATCCCCCCGGAGGCTTTTAAACCATGATTCTAAACCTGCAGGCCGGATATTATTTAACCTTGTGATGATCGAAGGAAAAAAGAATCTTGAAAGGCATAGAACTCACAGAATCAAATAGATATATTTTTATATGAATTAATATAATTATAAGCTAGGCCGGGTTCATATCGTACCACCAACTTCAACCAACCAACAACCACCAACTTTTCATCCGGCCACTCTTTTCTCATGTTCCCACCAGACCGGAATCACTTAACCTGCATCAGAGTCAAAATTCCATGACAATTGCAGGTGGTTGCGATAAAAAAGGAGCTCTCTTTGATTCCTCCATGCTCCTGTGGGCTTTGCCTGATGGCGCGAACATGCCTCATGATAGAAACCAGATTGCGCCTTAGATCACTACCCCTGATGCCGCCTATGCCTGGCTTCATCTGATAACTTTCAAAAACCTGACCAGGATAACTCGAAGTCAGATCACGGACATAGCTTGTAATGGTACGGGGTTTCTTTCTGGCAAAAGTGCGGCAATAACTTTCCTGGCCGGGGCAGTTGTCAGGACATATTTCTCCTGGCTGCGCGTATGAGAAAAATATGGCGCCATGTTCAGGATAGTTTCCTGCAACAATGTCTTTTGGAAAAGTAGTGACAATATTCTCAAAATAGGTTCTCTTTTCAATTTCCCCATCATTCCCGCTTATAGAAAGCTTGCTCACAAGTCTACCCTGCCCGAAGTCCATGGCACAGGCCACTATATCCGCAGCAGCATGTGAAGGCACGGCAGGTATCACAAATTCAGGCAGCCCGTGGGTCAGGAGAGAAAAGACATCATTCACATCCATCCGGTGAAAATAAAAACGTGGCTCAGCAAATCCTCCCATCACCCCTGCTTTTCCCGCATCATTTTCTTCATTTTGAGAAGACTTTTTTAGTTTATCGTTTCCCTGAGTGATAGCCATGGATTTGATAATACCAACAATATGCCCCATGTCACTCACAACATCTGAATTCAATGAAGCTGGTGCATTGGCATCAGCATCGATCACAAGAACAAATGGGAAACGCGCTTTCTTTAAATACCTGAGAAAAGAGTCCCCTATCTTCCCGCCACCCAGGACCAGGTAGTATCCCCTGACAACAGGCAAAGACCCTACGAGGCGTATCCGTGAACTAATCAGTTCTACCAGAGCAGGACACATTACATAAAGTATGGACCAGGCTTTTAAAGAAGTTACCCTTTACATTGAAGCTTAAGGACAGAGTCCATGTACTTACTCAAATGAGCGCGAATAGCTGCCACATTATTATCATGCGGAAGCCTTTCCACTATCATATCGATGTAGCCCCGCTCTTTGACAAGGCGCAAGGTCTCGGGAAAGTTGAGATCAAACACCCATGAGAGCCTCGTAAGCCGCATGTCGTTGCAGGTCCGTACATTTGCGGTGCTTGCTATCCGGCAATTGAAGATATCATCCAGCAGATGATGCGAGTATTCAGGGACATCAGGAAGGCCCATATCAAGTGCAGGGTTCGGAAAGGAATCCTTTTCAGCATAGTAATCGGTCAAAACCTTGAGAATATCCAGTTTATCCGCATCTCTCACAAGCTTTGAATGAAAAAGGCATTTACTGTCGAGACCATCGGGAATTCTGTACATGTTATGATTCCCGATCGACCGATAGATGAGCTCCTGCTGCTCAGGAGACAAAACCGAGAGTATTCCCCCTGAACGCAGGACCTTTACACCCAGCAGTGCATGGTCCTCAGATTCGGAATCCTTGAAAGTCCTGTATCTGGATACCTGCTCAAAGCGGCCGATATCATGGAAAAGTGCAATAGTCATGGCAAGGTAATGATCTTCACAGTCCAGCTTTTCAGAAGCCGAGATTAATGAGGCATTCTTGCATACTCTCAGACTATGCCCTTCCTTGAGCTTGATGTTGCGGAGGATGAAACTGTCTTTCGAGTAGAAAGAACGTGCGTATTCCAGAAACCTCTTTTCAAGATCAGGGAACTCATCTTCTATCATCTGGTAGTGATTAACGTCTCGATCAGTATTGGATTTTTCTATGAAAAGTGATTGCCAATTTAATTGCACAGTATGTTTAAATAAGAGCAATAACAAAATTTGATATGTGGATTGAGTGTGATGCCTTCCTTATAGGAGCATCCATTTGTGTGGTTCCAATGCAGCAGATTTAAAGTGTGTTTATCATGCTGCATTTGAAAGGAGGAAATAACATGGTTGAAACAGCGATAATGAATAGTGTATATGGCCTGATAAACGCGTTAATCGCTTTTATCCCGCTTTTGATAGCCGTAATACTGCTAATAATCATAGGCTGGATAGCAGGAAGAGCCCTTGGAAAGATAGGGTCGCAGATTCTTGATAAAATCGGGTTGGATGACCTTATAAACAGAACATCCCTCGGGAGAATGATAGAAAGAACAGAGTTTACTATTGTGCAATTATTTGACGCAGTTATAAGATGGTTCGTTTATCTGATCTTTGCAGTCATTATCATAGACCTTTTGCAGATACAGGTTGTAGCAGCTTTTATAACAAGCATAATCCTATATATCCCGTTAATACTATCAGCGCTGGCAGTTTTGATAATAGGCTTGCTTCTTGTCGATTTCCTGGCAGGCCTTGTTAAAAATATCATTATTGCGACCGGCATTGATGAACGTCTGGAACGAACATCCATCGGAAGTGGGATGAGAACCAGCGGAATGACATTTTCAGGGTTGATAGCTGGCATTGTGAAGATCTTTGGTTATCTGGTTTTCATAATGGCTGCATTGGACATACTCAACCTGACGCTCATCGCAGGCATTGTTGCAGCCATGATAGCATACTTGCCAAGCCTGTTTGCAGGAGTCCTGATACTGGTCATTGGGCTTCTTGCGATAGACCTGTTCATGGATTATATTGGCAGCTTTATGAAGAACATGAGTGTCGAAGGCAGTGAGATATGGATGCCCGCTCTTCGGGGTTTCCTTGCATTGGTAGTAATCCTGCTTGCCCTTGATGCAATGCTCATAGATACGAGCATATTTTATATTCTCCTCAACCCGCTTGCCTGGGGAGTTGCAATCGTGGTTGCATTCAAGTGGGGCATAAAGGATGCCATTGTGGCTTATGCGAGAGAGAAAAAACAGTAGAGCCAATTATAGATGAGGGAGTAAAAGTGTAACATCGATGAAAGACCTTGACCCGGCTCATCGAAGCCGGGCTTTTTTCTTAATCTTTAGCCAGTCCTGACAGAACCAGGATAGAAACTTTTTTATTAACATACTCTTTCCTGCTATTATAGAGAAGGCAGGGACCCGATCATAATGAATGTAAGTTTGTCTGAAAGAGCAGTAAATATGCCGCCATTCCATGTTATGGAAGTACTTGAAAGGGCACAGGAACTAGAGAGAGAAGGCAGAGACATAATCCATCTTGAAATTGGGGAGCCGGACTTTCCTACCGCTCCGCATATATGTGAAGCTGCTGCTTCAGCGATGTGTTCAGGGAACACGAAGTACACTCACAGTCAGGGCATCCCGCAACTCCGGGAAGCTATAACCGAGAATTACAGATATAAATTTGGAGTTGATATCAGCCCCGAGCAGGTGATAATAACATCGGGAACAAGTCCTGCCATGCTTTTGCTGTTCATCGCATTAATTGATCCATACGACGAAGTGATAATGTCAAACCCGCATTATGCGTGCTATCCTAACTTTGTGAGGGCAGTTAGCGGAGTTCCGGACTTCATTTATACCGGCAGAGAAAGCGGTTTTATATTACAACCGGAACAGGTTGCTTCGAGGATAAACAAAAAAACAAAGGCAATACTTATCAACTCACCCTCCAATCCTACCGGCCATGTAATGCCACAGGAAACACTCAGGGGGCTGGCAGATGTTGCAGGGGATGTGCCCATAATATCCGATGAGATATACCAGGGACTGATATACGAAGGAGAGGACCACACCATTCTTGAGTTCACCGATAATGCCTTTGTGCTGAATGGATTCTCTAAACTGTATGCAATGACAGGATGGAGGTTAGGTTACCTGATCGCCCCTAAAGCACATATTCGCACCTTGCAAAAGGTACAGCAGAACTTATTCATATCCACGAACGCCTTTGTGCAACATGCTGGTATCGCCGCTCTCCGGGGTCCGCAGGAGATGGTGAGGGAGATGATATCAACTTACGACGAGAGAAGGCGCTATATGCTGAAGCGCCTGAGGGGAATGGGATTTGAGATTGAAGGCGAGCCAGGAGGAGCATACTATATACTTGCCGATGCCCGCCGATTCTCAGATGATTCACTGGAGTTGAGCCGAAGAATACTTGAGGATACGGGAGTTGCAGTCACTCCGGGGATCGATTTCGGTGACGGTGCTGAAGGGTACCTGCGTTTTTCCTATGCCAACAGTCTAAATAAGATAAAAGATGGGATGGACAGACTTCAGACATACCTTGCAGATTAAAACCGATACATCTATATAAGATAACATCGCCCATCATTACATACAATAGCTAATCCGAAAAACGGTAGGTTTTTATGACAACTGAAAGAACTGAAGATTACCTGAAAGCCATAGAAAAAGTTGTGGAGAGAAAAGGTTATGCCCAGGTAAAAGATGTTTCACGGGAACTGGAGCTCAGTTCACCAAGTGTTACCGGGATGTTCAAAAAACTTACCAAGCTAGGATACATCAACTATGAGAAATATGGCGGTGTCACACTTACCGAAGAAGGAGAGAGAATCGCCAAATGCACCATGGAGAAACACGGTGTCATCAGGGACTTCCTCTTACTACTTGGACTTGACGAGGAAAATGCCAATCTTGACGCATGCAAAATAGAGCATGTACTTGCACCCGAAACATTTGAGATCCTGACAAAGTTCGTCGAGTTCATTGATATGAGAAGTGAATGGCCATACTGGCTGGACCACTTCAGGCACTTTTACACTACAGGCGAATACATTGATTGCAAGCCTTCCCAGAAAGAAGATTGCCCGATACACAAGAATAATAAAAAGTAAGTATTAACTGCAAAGTGTATCAATAATGCATTGAAGGCTATGTTACTGACAGTTGCAAAGAGTGCACAGTCGATTCATTCCGGTTGTTTTGCATGCAGAAACATATTAGCTATCGCGATATTGCTATATATCAAAAGTAGGATTACCGTATCAGAGATTTTGATAGTAAGAAGGAACTGCTTAAAATGTCCGAGATCACGCTTGACACGCTTAAACCGGGAGACATGGCAAGGATAACCAAAGTACGTGTAAAAGGTCCTGCCAGAAGGAAGCTGTTAGATATGGGGATGGTCGCGGGTTCAGAAGTGGAACTTGTAAGAAAAGCACCATTAGGAGACCCGATAGAGTTCCAGATAAAAGGATATCATCTGTCGATAAGGAAAGAAGAAGCAAGCCAGATATTTGTCCAGAAGATAGAATAAAGAAACGGCCTTCAATATAAGACTTGCATATCGTATTTACATTAATGAGTGAGGAACCTATGGGAAACACGAAGATCAGAGTTGCTCTTGCAGGCAACCCAAATGTGGGAAAGACCACATTGTTCAACGCAATAACCGGGTCCCGACAACATGTGGGCAACTGGCCCGGTGTTACGGTTGAGAAGAAAACCGGAGTGAAGACCTACAGGGGATACGACATAGAGATCACCGACCTCCCTGGCACCTACAGCCTCACAGCATACTCAATGGATGAGATAGTTGCAAGAGATTATATTATAGAAGAAAAACCGGACATTGTTATCCAGATAGTCGACGCTTCGAACCTTGAGAGAAACCTCTACCTTACAACACAGTTAATGGAGCTTGAAACAGAGATGATCATAGCCCTTAACATGTGTGATCTCGCTCTGGAAAGAGGTGATAAGCTCTATATCGACAGGATGCAGGAAATCCTGGCAGCTCCTATCGTGCAGACTGTAGCAAGCCGTGATATCGGCATCGATGAGCTTCTCGACAGAGTTATCGAGCAGAAACAGGATGATAAGTACCACGGACGTGAGATTGGTTACGGCGACGTTATTGAGAGCAAGGTCCTTGAAATAGAGAAAATCCTGCTGACAGACCCAAGTCTCCAAAAGAAGTACCCTCTGCGCTGGATGAGTATAAGATTGCTTGAAGGGGACGGCAATGTTAAGGCAAAGGTGGAGAAAAGCCCGGTGTCAAAGGCCATCAATCAATTGCTTGCTTCTATTGACCAGGAAGAGTATGAGGCGGAGATAGCAGACAAAAGATATGTTGCCATCAATGCTATTTTTCCGCAGATATGCACCAGATGTAATGTCAGGCTGACAAAATCAGACATGATCGACCGAGTCCTGACAAACAAATACTTAGGAATACCAATATTCCTGGCCCTGATGTGGGGTGCTTTTGAACTTACCTTTGCATTCGCCACACCTTTCACCGACATGATAGAAAGGGTCTTTGTATGGCTGGCGGTCAATGTAAGCTCCGGCCTGGAGCCGCAATGGCTGGCCTCCCTGATAGGGGATGGTATCATCGGTGGAGTCGGAGCTGTGCTTACATTCGTTCCGAACATATTCATTTTGTTCTTTCTCCTGTCCCTGCTCGAAGGTAGCGGATATCTTGCCAGAGCAGCATTCATAATGGACAGGCTCATGTATAAGATAGGCATGCATGGAAAATCATTTATCCCATTGCTCATGGGATTCGGGTGCAATGTCCCTGCCATCATGGCCGCGCGCAGTATAGAGGATGAGAAGGACAGGCTTATTACTATATTAGTAGTGCCATTCGTATCCTGCGGAGCAAGGCTTCCGATATATATACTTCTGGCCGGGGCATTCTTTGGAAGACAAGCAGGAACCGTTGTGTTCTTCATGTATGTTCTTGGCATAGTTGTGGCAGTCATATCTGCCAAACTCCTCAGATCAACGATCGTGAAAGGTAAGCCTGCACCATTCATCATGGAAATGCCACCTTACCGCGTGCCTACGCTCAGGACGAGCATTGTGCACATGTGGGATAACGGGGCGATGTACATCAAAAAAGCAGGAACCATCATACTGCTTGGCGTAGTAATAATATGGTCCCTCGCGTCGTTCCCATGGGGAATAGAATATGGGAGTGAAGGAAGTTACGTAGGCATGATAGGTCACTTCTTTGCACCCCTACTTGAGCCCCTCGGTTTTGACTGGAAGATGACCGTAGCCCTTGTGTTTGGTTTAGTGGCAAAGGAAATAGTTGTGGCATCAATGGGAGTGCTATACGGAGTAGGAGACAACCCTGCAGCTCTGACCACAAGCCTGATCGCTGACCCATCCATAACCGCCCTTAGTGCACTCAGTCTCATGGTATTCAGTCTGCTGTATATGCCATGTGTGGCAACCCTGGGAGTTATTAAAAAAGAGACCGGCTCCTGGAAATGGGCGATTTTTGCCCTTATTTACGGGATTGTAGTTGCATGGCTAATAGCTTTCCTGGTATACCAGGGAGGAAAACTGCTTGGATACTGAACAGAGGTTATAAGATGAGCACTACAGACAAAATGCTGTTCGCCCTTATTATGGGATGTAGCTACATCCTTATTGGAATGGTCCAGTTGATAACAGGCGCCTTAAAAGCCCTGTCAGAAGCCAGCATGACAGAGTATGCAGGACATGTGATAGCAGACGGTCTGTTCATCCCGCCGGATATTATTGCAGGGATGATCCTCATGCTTATAGGATGCGTATTCCTGTATGGGGCATCAGAGATACACTCCGGAGTACACGAAGGAGTTGCATATGTTTATGTGGGAATCCTGCTTTCCCTTATATTTGCAGGAATATATGTGCTTGCAGCGACAGGCGACTTGCTTGAGGCCCATCTGCTAAAGAATGAGGAGTATGCCGGCTGGTCGATCCTTGATGCACTCAGGCCTGAGATATATCTGGGAGTGTTGTCGTTGCTCACATATCTTAAGTGGAAGGACAGCTTTGAAGTTGCAGAGAATTGAGTTGATATAATGCTTAAAGAGGTATTGAAAGGCCTTTACCTTGAGAACCTTTCATACGGAGAGGTTGCGCAACGGTTTAACATCAGCCCCGATACGCTGAAGGGAGTTATGCAGAATATGGAGCATATGGGCTACATCAGGGAGATTTGCGATGACGGCGAGCCAGCTGCCGGACAAGAGTGTTGCACCTGTCCTTCATCACCAGCGTGCCATAAATGGAAGTCCTACCACAACGGTAAAAAGTATGTCCTGACTGAAAAAGGAGATAGGATGATCAGCAAGGAATGATTATTTAGTTCTTACGCTGTTTCTCACAGGATACAAATCCAATTGACTTGAGATACGTGTTTTTATTCGATTACTGTACTGCCATTTTTCATAAATAATATAAGTACTTCAATCAATTTAAATAGTACTGCCTTCAAACATCAGTACTGTAGCATATACTTTTTAAGTTAGGACCTAATAGTAACTTACTAAATTTACAAAAAATTCAAGGGATACACATGAGAACAGGAGTTGCAATCGACCTAGGAACTAGTGGTATTAGAGCACAGAAGATAGACCTGGATAGCGGAGAAATAAAAAAGACAGTTATTACTCTTCGTAACCCGCTTCCGGGAGCTAATGTGATGGACCACCTTGACTTTGCTATTACATACGGACTGGAACTTGCTCACGGACTTCACGTGAATGCGGTAAGAAAGGTCATTGAGGCTTTGGGAATAGTGCCTGGAGAACTACAAAGAATGGCCATCTGTGGAAACCCGATACAGCTTTCCATATTCCAGGGAATCCCGATAGACGATCTTGCATATGCAGGGGAAAGGAAAAAAGAGAAGCTCAACATTAAGGAATCTGACAGGAGTGCACGTGTTGTCAATTGTTCCGAGGTCACCGGGCTTGAGGTTTATCCAAATGCAAAACTCGTGGTACCGCCCGCCATCAGACATGAAGTTGGAGCAGACGCACTTGCGCTTATTATAAAGTCCGGCTTCCTCGATACCCAGGAAACTGCTATTGCCACGGACTATGGTACCAACGCAGAAATGGCACTTATACACAATGGGACCATCTATACAGGTTCCGCTGCCGCTGGTCCTGCACTTGAAGGGCAGCAGATAAAGCACGGTAAACTGGCATCACCGTTTGTCATCGCAGATGTGGAATTTGAGAACGGCAACCTGCGCAACTACGTGCTTGATGCTGAAATGAATACGATAAAGGCAAAGCTTGTAGACCCAAAGAACGGAGAAGTATTAGAGGACAGCGAGCTTACTGCAAAAGGCATAACAGGTACCGGAGTTATTGCTATAATTGACGCCGGGATGAAGAACGGCATCATACAGCTTCCCAAGATAAACACGCCAGATCATATACTCTACCTGCAGGACAAGGTCAAGTTCTTTGAGAACGATGTCCAGGAAGCAGGTCTTGCTATTGGCGCCATAAGAGCCGGCCACCTTGCATTATGCAATGCAGCCGGTATAGAAGTCAGTGAAGTAAAGAAAGCATACATGTCAGGAGCTGCAGGCACCTACATGGATGCAGTAAAAGCACACCAGATAGGCATGGTGCCCTACAATGTAGATGAAGTGATCCAGATAGGCAATACATCACTCATTGTGGCAAGGGAGATCTTGCTCTCGGAAGAGAGGCTATGGGAACTTCAGGAAATCGCAAAGAAGATCCTAAGCAATCATATAATGTTTGCGACCGACCAGGGATTCAAAGATGCATATATCCAGGAGATATCCTACTGGACAGAAGGTATGCCCTTTAAGATGCTGAAGAAATTCCTCAAGAAGAAAGGGCTCCCCCAGATAGACCTCCCGGAACACATCGCAAGGGTCGATAAACGCGTAGTCAGAGATATTCCGGTGCTTGGCGATGAAGGGCTTGAGGTGCTGGAAAAAGTAGGCACGTTCCTTACCATGAAAGTAGACTGCCCCGAGTGCAAGAAGTGTGCCAAGGTTTGCCCCACAGACGCACTCACTATCGATGACGAAGGTGTGGTCATGATAAGTTCAGACCTCTGCGACGGTGCAAACTGTAAAAGGTGCATCAATGCATGCCCGAAAGATAAATTCAAGTGGGAAAATCTAGAAGTGCTGGAAATCCCAGCATGATCATTTTTTAGAGAAGGAGCATCATTTTTATGAAAGTATTAGTAATTGGTGGTTTTCTAGGCAGCGGTAAAACCACCACCATTTTGAGACTTGGACGGGACTTCAGCAATGCAGGAAAGAAAGTTGCTATTATAGTCAATGAAATAGGCGAGGTAGGGATTGATGGGGATGTGATATCCAAATACGGCCTCCAGACAACCGAGCTGACAAGCGGATGTATCTGCTGTTCATTGAAAGTGAACATGAAGACAACAATTAGCCTCCTGATCAGAGACTATAAGCCGGATATATTGCTCATTGAACCTACAGGTATTGCTTTCCCCCAGATTATCAAGAATGAGATTAACCTCATGGACCTGAAGGACACCACTATCCAGCCACTTGTAACGCTTATAGACGGAAGCAGGTTCAAGCAGTTGATGAAGGAAGTAAAACACTTCGCCATGAGGCAGATAATAGACGCAGAAGTATTAGGCATTAACAAACTTGACCTGATTGACAAGATACGGATTCCCATCATCGAAACTTCTGTCCACCAGTTGAACCCAAAAGCTAAAGTAGTTCCGCTTTCTGCCACATACGAAGACGAACACTGGCATGATTTTGTGAAATTGTTGTTTGGTGAAGGTGACGATGAGATGCTAAGAGAAAGAAGTCACGATGAACTGAAGACAGTCCTTCCGGGCATCCAGATGGTAGATAAAGCGACTGGTAAGCCACTCGAATATGAGATGAATTCCATCAATGCTTCAGGGATCACCAGTTATGCTACCGAGTACAGCATAGGCGATATCTCCACAGATAATGCAAAGTCAGTTGTCCAGGACCTGATAGAAAATATCAAAGCCGAAGTTATAAAGTCCAGTCCGGAATTTGTAGGGCACATCAAACTGTTCATGGAATCAGAAACGGATACTGTGAAGGCAAATCTGACAGCATTTGATATGGATATTACGTATGAGCTCATCCCATCTGGAAATGAGCATACCCGCAAACTAAAGATACTTTCAGCTGTATCCAACATCAAGCGTGAGAGACTGATCACTATTGTCAACAATGCCATTGAGGAACGGCTCAAAGGCGAAGGCATCGGTTTCACACATAAATTAAATGCACATTGAAAAGCACTTCAAAGGTGCTTACCCATTCGTCATAACCCCGTAGATCTTAATCCTATCTATTCTGGGAAGTTCCACAGGTTATGATTTATTTTCATGTTGATTACTTGTGCAGTGCCTGAAATGGTTACATTATCGGGTAAAAGGCGCAAGCTGAAATCGTTACTATTTAAGTATAACGCACACATGACTCGAAGTGATTTGTATGAATCAGTGCAAAGAAACATACACACGTCCTAAAATGTCAACAAAGTAACACTTTTACTTAAAGCAAGCGGTAAACAAAAGATCAGAGCAATGCAACATAAATAGAAAAGTAATACTGTTTTAATTAAAGATGCTATTTACAAGGCAGAAAAATATGAAAAAGGCAAGAAAAATTGCAGTTTTCTAAGTAATATATATAATAAGTTAAAGCGCCCAAATAAAGTATTCTTGATATAAATCAATATTAGTTGATTCAATTGAAAGAGATATAAGAAGCTATCCCCTAAAATGCAGAACTGTATACATTTAATAAATAAGTGAATGCACGACTTCTAAAATATAATGACTCCGAAGGCCACTTTTTTGTCGAAAAAAATGTTATCAAGAGAGACATTAGAAAAATATATACCCGTGATTTATTCAAATAGTAATATAAATAATCAAAACCGCTAGGTTTATATACAAACTTAGATTAAGTGGTTGTGTGGAAAGATGAAGTTGGCCACAGGCTGATAATCGCTGCAAAAGAATTGTGGAGATTCTTACGCGGCAAAGAGTGCCTGAGACCGGCTGAAATCCATCTGCTGCTCTGATCGTGAATGTTTTGAGCGATAGAGTAGCACAAAATTGATTGAAAGATCAATCTAGATACTAAGGAGGTAGAATAGATGGATATAGACCCAACCAAAATTTTAGTCAGGTACAATGTGCAGAAAGAGAAAGCACAGTCACCTGAACAGATGGCAACCGAAATGTTCCCAAAAGCAGAGCCTGCAAGATCAGTCGCTAAGGCTATATTTGAGGGAGAAGAGGACGACGTTATCGAGGCCCTGGAGAAGGCAATCGAGAATGGTGCAAACCCAATAGCACTTATTGACGACGTACTCATGCCTGGAATGAAGATCGTAACCGACTTATATGACCAGGGTGTAATTTTCCTGCCAAACGTTATGATGGCAGCCGATGCAATGCTCGAAGGTATCGAATATTGTAAAGAGACAGCAGGCACATCACCAAAGCCAAAGGGCACAGTTGTATGCCACGTAGCAGAAGGCGATGTACACGACATAGGAAAGACAATCGTAGCAGCACTCCTCAGAGCTGCAGGATTCACAGTTGTCGACCTCGGCCGTGATGTCCCAGTCGATGAAGTCATTGCAGCTGTAAAGAAGGAGAGCCCAATGATGCTCACCGGTACAGCATTGATGACAACAACCATGTATGCATTCAAGGAAATAAACGACAGACTCCTCGAAGCAGGCATAAAGATACCATTCCAGTGCGGTGGCGGAGCAGTCAATCAGGACTTCGTCGCATCCTACGAGCTTGGAATATATGGCGAAGAAGCTGCAGATGCACCAAAGATGGCAAGCGCAATACTGGCAGGCAAGGGCCTTGCACAGTTGAAGGATCAGTTCCACAAGCACTAAGGAGAGGTGAAGCAAATGGTTAAAAGATACACTTCCATGGCATACAAGAATGCCGATGATATGATTTTCGGAACTGCTGTTCACCCGGTAAAAGCTGAACTCGGATTAGAGGTCGGAGCCGGATACGTTACAGCAGAAGTAAACTACGCACCAAGGCCAGAAGCCGGTGTCTCCAAGGAGAAACTTATTTCTGAATACCGCAAACTGACAACTGACATTCTCGCAAGAGCTGTACAGATCGGTTTCCCAGCAGTATCACTTGAGACAGAACACGTAGAGCAGATGACCAACAACCCAACATGGGGAGGAGAAATAGCTCACGTACAGAAGACAATCCTCGAAGAATACCACGAAGAATATGGCATAAAGTGTGGTCTCAGGCACACCCCTGGTGACATACGTGAAGACCGTGACCTTCTTGCACTGATCGGTGGCAAATATGACAAACTCATGGAGTCATTCGAAGCAGTAGCAGATGGTGGAGCAGACTTCCTGTCAATCGAGACAATGGGTGGAAAGGAAATCCTCGACTACTCAATCCTCAGGAACGATGTACCTGGTATGATCTACGCAATCGGCTGCCTCGGCGGAATCGATATGGAAATGATCTGGACCGACATCAAGAAGATCGCAGACAAGAAGGGCAGAATTGCAGCCGGTGACACAGACTGTGCACAGGCAAACACTGCAATGTTCATTGCCGGTGGTCTCCTTGACAAGAACCTCGCACACACCCTCGCAATCCTTGCAAGAGTGCTGGCTGGTTCAAGGACACTTGTAGGATATGAAGCAGGCGCACAGGGCCCAGGAAAGGACTGTGGTTATGAGAACACCATAATCAAGGCCATCACCGGATGCCCAATCGCCCAGGAAGGAAAGACCGCAACCTGCGCACACGCAGATGTTATGGGTAACCTGACAATGCAGGTTTGTGACCTGTGGTCCAACGAGTCTGTCGAATACCACGGTGAGTTCGGTGGTACAAGCGTACAGTGCTGGTCCCAGACCCTGAACATGGATGCAGCTCTTATGAACACTGCAATCCAGACCGGAAATGCAAAAGTGCTCCGTGACATGATGTGCCTCTCTGACAAGTACAGAGACCCACAGGGCTACATCCTTGCATACGACAACGCATTCAAGGTAGGTCAGGCAATCGTCAAGGACGGAAACGACCTGTACCTCCGTGCAAAGAACGCTGTCGTCGAGACCATCAAGATTCTGGAAGCATCCAAGAAGGAAGGCAAACTCTTAATGTCCCGCTTTGAGCAGAATGCACTTGCAGACGCAAAGGCAGCTGTCGAAGCACTGACCAACGAGTCCGACTCCTTCATGAGCGACAGTCTCGCGAAGTACAAGGCAGAAGAACCAAGGTTCAAGCCAGAAGCTAACTACAAGTTCTAAATCTAGAACTTGTACTTTTTCTTTTTTTAATTCTATTACTAACACATTGTTCTTTTACGATAATCGATTATTTGCTAATGATTACTTGCAAAGTTAAGTCAATTCAAGATATATAATGCAGGCAGTCCAATCTTAATGTAAGCGTACCCTTAGGTCCTTGGGATAACCTACACCTACAACTATCAGTTTTGTTTCCAGCGGGTCGTATTTCCAGCCCTCGGGAGAGTAACTCATATGAGTGACCTCCACCTCTAGGTTCTCTTTACTTACCCCGCAGTCACCCATATATTCGGTAACCATTTTTTTCCCAAGCTCTTTTGAAGAATTGACTGCTTCACCATAAGTCCTGAACTCTCCCCTGCCAAGAGGAGAGAAAGCGTAGAATCCGGCATCCGGTTCAGCCACAGAGATCATCCTTATGATAAACTCGATCCTTTTGATCCCCTTACCAAAAAGTGCACCTGCAGCGTTTCCGACCTCAGCATAGTCCGGAACAATGATGTCAGCATCGATAACACTAGCAAGTTCCTGAGTGAGAGCCCTTACCGGGCCCCCCAGCAATACTACAGGAACATCCACTTTGAATCTTGCAGGAAACTGTCCGTCCACTATCCTCTTAACCCCTGACCTTTCGACATCCGGTAATAGAAATGACATCAGGTTAAAGGCCATGTTCTTTGCAACCATATTCTTGACCATAGAACTGAACTCCGATTTATCCATCTTGTTCATGCGTCCAAGTTTTTCAGCTCCGAGAGCTGAAGCTTCAGCATCCCAGCGGACATAGTCACCAAGAACATGCAACGCATCAGTAGGCGTGAAACCTACTGGCTGAATTAACCGTTTCTGTATAGAGAATCAAGAACAATACTTGAAGGATACTTCTTTGAAAGTGAGATTATTTCATCCAGGGGCATTGGTTCATAACCAAGCACATCCAGTACTGCAATCTCGGACTCATTAAGGTCGGAAGCATTAAAGCCGGATCTCATGAAGAACTTAGTCGGCTGAACGTTCCAGTCGAGCATGTGTCTTGGAGGAGTCACACTCTTTTGCAGTTTCTCCAGGAAAGAAGGATATCGGGTAGCAGCAATGCAGAGTGGAATAACTCTCCTTGGACCGATGAATATCTTTTTTGATCGCGTCCATACATGACTGTCACCACCCATGGCAGAGGTTTCCATCCTTGTTGCCCGGACCCGCGTTCTCCACCCGCCGACCATGGCACCGGCATCCGTGAGTTCAGGAACACCATCATATACAGCCGAAACATCCGTACTGGTCCCACCAACATCTATTACAGCACAGGTATCACAATGAGAAAGGTAAGATGCACCCACAAGGCTTGCAGCAGGGCCGGAAAATATAGATTCTACAGGTTTTTCCAGAGCCTCTTTCAATCCAACGACTGTACCATCACACTTCAACATGAGTAACTTTGCATTAATATTCCTTCGCTTGATTTCATCCATCACTGATTTGATAAAGTGATTGGAAATGGGCAACAACTGCGCATTCAGTGCTGCAGTTACAGCCCTTTCGTATGCACCCAGCTCCTGGGAAAGTTCATGCCCGCATACAACCGGCATTCCGGTCAATTCATGAACAAGAGTACGTATGACAATTTCATGTTCAGGGTTACGGATACTGAAAAAAGCGGAAACTGCAAACGCAGCAACTTCGTTTTTAACCTTCAAGGCAAAATTCCGGACCATTTCAACATCCAATGGCAGAACTTCCTCGCCATTGAAAGTGTGGCCGCCATCTACAATAACAGTATGCTTTGCAGGAAAATCTCCTTTTATTGGATGCTCACCGACCAGGATAAGAGCAACCGGACTGCCTGTGCCCTCAAGCACAGTATTTGTGGCAAGAGTTGTTGAAACCGATACAAGGCTTACCTTTCCGATATCCTCTTGCTTCAGGCCATCAATCGCATCCCTTATACCGTTTATGAGATCAGGGTATGTTGTAAGTGCCTTGCTTGAACTTACAATAGAACTATCAGAATTTCTGACCAAAATTGCATCAGTATAAGTACCCCCTGCATCTATTCCAAGGCTGAACTGCATGATATTGAACTCCTATAATATCCGGACCTAGCTGTGCCTGTAAGATCAGAATAAAGCACTATGCTAAGTAGAACAACGTGTACTAAAACCTTTACAAAAACATAAACCGCTAAAGCAAAGCAATCGAAAAAAGAAAGAAAGTGACATGGCATAGATAAACTATGTCATGCCAGAGAATTCAATTTATGCGAAGAATTCGTCTCTTGCTGCAACCATTGCCCTGATGTTGGAGCATGGTGTGTCCGGTGCAATTCCACAGCCCGGAGCAAGTACGTCAACACCGTCTTCAAGAGCCCTCTTGGAGTCTGCCTTGACCTTTGCCTCGTCACCTGAAAGCAGAGTGAACGGACTTGAAACATTACCACAGATAGTTACTTTGCCGGCAACCTTTGCCTTTGCTCCCTTGAGGTCCTTGACCTTCTCCTCAATGCTGATTGATGTGAAGTGGCAGTCTGCCATCATTTCAAGGATCGGGGACACATCGCCACATACGTGGAGAATCATTGGTGCATTGACACCATCTGCAAATCTCTGCAGTACTGGCTTGAGGATGGTACCGAATGTCTCAGGAGCCAGAAGGTCAGGGGACGCTACCGGATCTGGTACACTGATAACATCTGCGCCTGCTTCTACAAGGGCGTTTGCGTACTGTATGCATGCGTCACATGAAAAGTCGAGAATTGTCTGGAAAGCCTCTTGGTCCTTTATGGACCATTTCATGAACTTCTTGACGCTTGCAAGGTCAGATGCGAGAGTTACCGGACCTTCCATACCGGCTATTAAAGGAACCTCATCTCCGAGCTTTGCTCTGAGAATCTTCATAGTTTCAAGAACTACAGGTATCCTGCCCTGTGCAAGAAGGTTCTCAGGCATCTGAAGGTTTTCAACACCCTTGGGGTATGGGTGGTCTGTAACAGATGGCTGTCTGTTCTTTGTACCCATGTTGACGGTACAGCCCATTGCTTCTGCGAGAACTGTAAGGCAGTATGGAGCTCTTACACCCTCGAGACCGCATTCTGTGTGTGATGCCATTGCAAGGTCGGCCATTTTCTGTGCATCGCTGTGTGCCTCAGGCCATGCAGCGCCAGTCTTATCCATAAGTTCAACGATGGCGGTCTGTGTTACAGATACGACCGGAACTTTATCGACTTCTTCACCTTTCAATGCTTTGATAAACCTTTCTTTCATGTTCATAATGAATCCTTCTCTATTGAGTAGATTTTAGTCATCCTGATTTGCGTTACATCAGATATAAAACTATTGGATTGAAGCCGCTTTCACTTACTTATACATGAAAATCGCAGGAAGAAAGCATACAGCGGAGGAATGGAACCACACAAAGTACTGGAAAGTATGCAAAAAACCAAGCTTTAGCCCCAGAATCTCTTGTTCTTGGCATAGTTTCGCTCTGCTACAAGGATATCACGATAAAAAGTTTCCTCATCCTGTCGCATTTTTTGTATGACCCGTGTCGCCATTTCAGGACCGACACCCCTGCTTGCAAGGGCAATAACAGCCTGCTTCCCATGAGTCATAACGATATTGGCATTCCGATACACTTTCCTGACACGTTTAAGTTCTTCTCCGGAACTCACGTTCTCCTGCTTCTGCACCAGTTTGATCTCTTCTTCTTCCCAGGGCTTCAGGGATGCGATCATCCTGGAATCACACACAGGACAAATAATAGTTTCCGGAACGTTCTTTACCTGTCTGCGCGAGGTCCATTTCTTACAGTGAACGCAGAAGAGTATCACCCTGTCGTTCATGATCCTATCCTTAAGTGCCATTACAATAGATCTGTCAGCCTTCTCAGGAGCCACCAGATCTCTTTTCATGGAAAAGCCCGCTCTGCCCAGAGGAGTAGAAGGACTAATCATAGCCTGTATCCTGCCAGCCGAAACACCTTCCAGCACTTCAGAAGCCCGCTTCACATCCAGCATGTTGTGGAATATTTCTCTGATGACTTCATCATACATCGCCGTATCCCTGTAGATATCAAGCAGTTTCTTCATGCTTATCCGGTCATAATCGATATCCTTGCTCAGTGCACCAAATTTCCTGGCTACATGCACCATTTTCCATTTCATCAGAGAAGTGTTCTTCAGGGTCATCTCAATGATAGGCTCGATATGTTCCGGCTTTATTTCCATAAGAAGGTCAAAGATCTCTTTCGCTTTTATCCTTCGCGGAAGCTGCAATCTTATCCTGTAGGGGTCTATCTCCTGGGACACACTGCTCCCGTATCTTGCAGCGAGCAGGGACGTCAGCACCTTCGCAAGAGTCTCATTGACATTATGCCCAAAACATGCATTGATAAGAACAGCATCCCCATCATTCTCTATCACGAGCATACCTGCATGCGGGACCGGAAATCCGGCTTCAACGTGCTCCCTGACAAGGGACACTAGTGTTTCTGCACCTGTAACATCCACAGGGTAGGCTTCACGCATAAGATCAACTATCTCACCATCCTCCAGGCCTTCAAGCACCTTCGTACCAATAACCTGGCGGATCAGGCCCACCTCTCCGGCAACCTCGAAGGGCACAGGTATCTCCTCACCCACCCAGCTTGGTATCTCTCCCATTCCACGCACCGGCTCGACCTTTATTCTGTCCCGGTCACTGCTCATCTCAATTACCCGCCACATATCGCCCTTGGTTATGAAGACCGCACCCGGGGAAACAAAATTGATCACAAAGGCTTCGTCAAGCACACCCACTGGTCTACCGGTGACGATATCGAATATCTCGTATTTCTTTTCATCCGGTATCATGGACAGGTTATCATAGTAATACTGCCAGCTCTTCTTCCGGCGTGAAAGGATATCTGACCCCTCCTCATTCCAGACCATGCGGTAATCATTGATCTGTGAGATCACTTTTCGGAGGGTTCGCTCGCTAAGGTCCTTGAATGGATATGCGCGCTTAAAGATAGTGAACACCTTTTCAATATCCACGTCGCCGAAATCTATTACCAGGCCCGATATCTGGTTTGCCAGCACGTCAAGGGAATTCATGTGAGGAGATATCGCCTCCACCTTCCCGTTCATTGCGAGCCTGCATATAGCCATGCTCTCAGCCACATCATCAGACCCGATAGTCAGGATAGTACCTCTGGAGATCTCATGTATCCTGTGGCCGGCACGCCCGACACGCTGCAGGAGCCGGGACACCTGTCTTGGAGAACCATACTGTACAACATGGTCGACATTACCAATGTCTATGCCCAGCTCCATTGATGACGTGCATATCAGGCCCCGGAGGTCGCCGCTCTTGAAAGATTCCTCAGCCTCAATGCGGGAGTCTACTGACAGGGAACCGTGATGCACGCCGATGGGCAGGCCAAGCATCTTAAAACCAGCCGCTAATGCCTCAGCACTTTGGCGGGTGTTCACAAAGACAAGCGTAGAGATGTTATTCTCAACGATGTCCCGGATACACCGCAGCTGGGATGCAAACTCTGCTTCCGAGCCAACCTTGCCTCCGATCACAATGTCTTCATCAGTCACTGAAGGGCTCACTACATTAAATTCAAGCAATTTAAGCATGGATACGGACACAACAGTGGCCTTGCGGTCCGTGCCTGCCAGGAACTTTGCGACCTCTTCCGGATTGCCCACCGTTGCCGAGAGCCCGATCCTCTGGAACTCACCTGACAGTTCCACAAGCCTCTCAAGACCAACAGCAAGTTGGGTACCACGTTTTGAAGATGCCATCTCATGTATCTCATCCACTACAACATGGGTCACCGACTGCAAATTCTTGCGCAGACGGGAGCCTGTGAACATGGCCTGAAGGGTTTCAGGAGTCGTTATCAGGAAATCCGGCGGTTTGCGTGATTGTTTCTGCCTTTCGTACTGGGAAGTATCCCCATGGCGGACCTGCACATCGATGCCCAGCTCAGCTCCCCACCATTGTATACGGGAAAGCATGTCCCGATTGAGTGCCCTTAGGGGTGTAATATAGAGTGCCGAGATGCCGGCACGCTGCTCCTGACTCTTGGCAAGGATGGCGTTAAATATTGGAAGCACTGCGGATTCGGTCTTACCGGAGCCTGTGGGAGCTACCAGGAAAGTGTGATCTCCCCTTAGAATAAATGGGAGAACCTTTTCCTGAGGTTCCGTGGGCGCTTCAAAACCTTGTTTTCTGAGAGCCTCCTGTATCCGTGGGTCCAGTGTATTAAAAATATTCCCAAAACTCATTTTTTAACCACCTTCCTTTTACGCTTTCCAGTTCCGGGCCGGCTCTCCACCAGTTTACGGACATGCCTGAGAGCCCCAAGGCAGGTCCCATCGAGAAGATAGACCTGCGCATTATCGATATCCACAGCGCCCGAAGAGAATATCGGACCCAGAAGGTCGTCATCAAGGGATTCATTGAACGCTACGCCTCCGCACAGCTCGTTGAATGAAGGAATGATGATAAGTTCAGGCACATCCTTGCCTTTACGCAGCTGCATCCCGGAATCCCGGAAATGTTCCCCCAGAACATCCATATTGAGCTTTGTCCTGATCCAGCTTTGCTCTGTTACCGAGTAGCCGAGAGAATCAGTGAAACGGATGGTAGGATGATTATGAGCTGTAACGATGTACTGTGCACTAAGCAGGGAAGGATCCGGCCAGGTATGACCATGGAAGTAAGCAACTCCTTCTATGACAGAGCCACGCACAGGATGGATTCGGATGTCCGGCCTCCGGGGAACCAGATGCTCAATACCTCCGTCATGATTTCCCGGAAAGATGTCTATCGGAGCATATTCTGCAAGGGATTCCAGGAAATAGGGAATCTCATCTCTCTCCTGCCATGATATCTGGGGCACGTTATGCTTGAGGTCCCCCAGCAGGATAATCCTGTCAGGAGATTTCTGCCTGATGTATCCGAGTATACGCTCAAGTCCGTGCTTCATACGGCTGGGAATTGATATCCCGCTCCGATATAGATCCCATTCTATCCCCAGATGTATATCCCCGACTACAAGTGCCGTTGTCGTACTTCTGACAATAAGTGCAGGCTCATCAACCACAGGTTCAAGTTCTATTACCATTTCAACCAAAGATCACTTCCGTTCTTCAGCCATTGCTTCCACTTTCTCGGAAAGCGATTCGACGGTGGCTCTCATCTCGCGGAGTTCCTTTTGCATTTCCAGTATAGTATTATACATAGGACTGCGGTCATCCTTAATAGCCTGCTCCTGAGAGAACTTCTGTTTGCTCGGGAAAACATAGACATAAGTCAGCCACATCCCGATGAATGCGACTGCTGATAGACCTATAAGGAACAGCAGATAGTTGGGAAACAGCAGCCTGAAGAAATTATCCCCCGAACTGTAGTACTGTAACCTTGTAATCATAAGAAAGTTCAGTATCGAGAACAGGAACATGGTCTCACCCACAATGATGAGTAAACCGCCAAGCTGGGTGGACATCTTCCTCTGCCGCGGAATAAGTCTGGAAAGAATTGAATTCATTACAGATTATATGTAATTTATGCATTATTTAAATTGTGCAGTCAGCCTGAAAGACCATATTTAAGATACTGCCTGCCTCGAAGAGCATCATTGTCTTGAAACTGGTCTTGAAGCTGAAGAAGAAACCTTAAAGAAGAAGGCTGCCATAGAACCAACAAAACAGAGATAGAGATGATAGTAAATGGAACATCATTCACCTGAGGAAAAACTCCAGCACCCGATAAACCAGGCAAGGATCACAGAGGGTATGGATGTTGACTCGCTTGTCCAGGCTATGTGCGGATGCGCTTTCGGAGCAGGAAAACTAGCTGATGCTGTGGATATCTACCATGAGATGCTGGCCGGGGGCTCCACCAGCTTTTTCGGACTTGCCGGCGCCATGGTGCCTGCCGGCATGCGTTGCATTGTGGCGGACCTGATAAAGGACGGCTACATCGACGTGCTTGTTACCACCGGAGCCAACATGGTGCACGAGATCGTGGAATCCATGGGACTGCACCACTACAAAGGATGTTCGCAGTGCGATGACATCGAGCTCAAACATGAAGAGATCAACAGGATATATGACGTTTACCTCCCTGAGCCATATTTTGTGGATTTTGAGGAAAAGATGCAGGCCATCTTCTCCGATATGGGCAGCGAACCCATATCCATCAGGCAGATGATGACGCATATCGGCAATCACATCGATGACAAGGATTCCATACTGAAAGTAGCAGCCGATATGAATGTGCCCGTTTTCTGCCCGGCTATCCAGGACTCCATGATAGGACTGCAGGCCTGGCTTTACAAGCAGAAGAATCCCCTGAAAGTTGACGCCTTTGAGGATATGCGGGAGATCATAGATCTGTGCTACGAGGCAAAGAGGGCCGGAGCATTGCTCATAGGAGGCGGCGTCCCCAAGAACTACATCTTCCAGTCAATGCTCATCACGCACCAGGAATTCGAGTATGCCATCCAGCTGACCATGGACACACCTGAGACCGGTGGCCTGAGCGGTGCAACCCTGGACGAGGCGCGCTCATGGGGTAAAGTAAGCGAAACCGCACGATCAGTTACTGTGCATTCTGACGCCACGATTACCCTCCCGATACTCGTTGCAGCTGCAAGGAGCAGGCTTGCAAAAGAATAGAATAAAAAGATTAGAATCATAAGTAGTTCCGCTGAATAAGAACAGGCACATGGAGCATAAAGGAATACACTCATGGAAAAGAACACACGACTTATACTCGCGCTGGACGTGCTGGACGGCGATGAAGCTCTGAGGATATCCGGGGATGTGGCAGGATACGTGGACGCCATCAAGGTCGGCTATCCCCTTATACTGGCGACCGGACTCGGGATAATAACAGAGTTGTCAAAGTATGCACCCATCATCGCAGATTTCAAAGTTGCGGACATCCCCAACACCAACCGCCTTATCTGCGAGCAGGTCTTCCGGGCCGGTGCAGATGCCGTGATCATACAGGGTTTTACAGGGCATGACAGCCTCAGAAGCTGTGTGGAACTGGCAAAGAGCAGCAACAAGGATATTTTCGTGGTCACCGAGATGAGCCATCCGGGTGCACTTGACTTCATGCAGGCTGCAGGCGGAGCTATTGCGAAGATGGCTGCAGATGAGAAAGCTTCCGGCGTGGTTGCTCCTGCAACACGCCCCGAGAGAGTAAGGAAGATCAGGGAGATAATAGGTAATGAACTGACAATAATCTCACCAGGGGTAGGTGCGCAGGGAGGAAGCGCTTCCGATGCCATCAAGGCTGGTGCCGACTGGGTAATTGTGGGCAGGAGCATCTACCTGGCAGAAGAACCGGCGAGAGCTGCAGCAGACATCGTTGCCGATATAAAGACCGGGATCTGAAAAGAGAACATGTCCGCAATTGCGACAAAACAAGATCAAAAGTAAAGAAGGACTAAAGAAAGATGTGCCTGTGATGAGAAAATCGTTCTGATCTATGATGAACCCTATGAGTACTGAGGCACATTTTAGTACTTACGCTTATTACTACTTTCTGACCGCTTATATATTTCTTATATTCACCCTGAGAGTTCCATATTCATTTTAAGTATATGGGAAAACATCTCTTGTTTCCTTGCATCTGACATGGCGTCTTCAAGGGTCCTTTGCATTTCTTTCAGGGAATCCTCAAGGCTTTTAATGTAGACGGACTGTTGCTCAAGTCTTGTGTTCACTTTCCGGATGTCCAGATGCTGGCGATGGAGAGTGATATGTGCTCCAATCTCCTTCTCAGTGGTTCCCAAAAGGTCTTCAAGCTCCCTGCGACGGGACTCAAGTTCATTGAAGCCCGATTCAAGGTCACTTTCCAGCTTAGAGGTGTCTTCACGTTTCAGACGAATATTCTCAAGCTCCGATTCCAGTGAAGCTTTTTCGGACTCGATCTCACTCCTCCACGAAACGATTTTAGTCTCCTCTGATTCAAGTTTACTCTTATTGGAATCTATCTCAGATTGCTTTTGCTTGATAACATCTTCTTCATAGGATATGGAAAGCTTTTGTTCTTCGAGTGCTGCACGTCTCTCCTCAAAGGACCTGAACTCTTCCTCGTACAAAGAAGTTGAAGCTTGCAGTTTATTATTGTTCTCTGTATAGATACGGAGGTTTTCCTCATACTCAAGGATGTTCTGCTGGTAAACCTCGATGTCTTTCTCAAAGGCACATACTTTTTCCTGGAACTCCACAGACCTTGAATTGATCCTGGCAATCTCAATATCCACGAGTTTGCGGGATTCATATGCTGCAAGCTTCCTTTTGCCAAGTGCATACTCTTTTTTTGCCTGCTCGGTCAGGAACTCTTCAAGTTCATGTTGTTGCTGCCGGAAAAGAGCGTAATCGGCATCATACTTTTGAGTAAGTTGTGCAAGTGTCCGCTCATTCTCCTCATGAACACGGACCATGTTATCGTGGGCCTCCATAGCAGCCTCAAGTTCTGCGGTCTGCGGTATCAGTCTGGAGAATTCGCTCTGGACCTGCTCTTTTATTTCCATGATACTGGAACTTTTAGCATTGAGCAATGATTCTTCATTCTCCAGTTCCTCCCTGAGTGTACCAAGATCAGCACGCTTGCGGTTAAGTTCCTTCAATTCTGAGTAATACCGGGATTTGACAAGGTCTATGGCAGTGCCGCAGTTCAATCCTTCAATGTTCATTGAAAGATCATTTCCTGAAGCAAGCTGCTCCTCGAGAGAATGCGCTTTTTCCTCCAGCTCTTTCTGTTTATCAAGATACTCCTGCATCCCTTCTTCGTAGCTGGACATCAGGCAAGAAAGCTCCGTATTTTTATTTTCGAGCAAAGCAAAACGCTGTTCATAGTCCTTTTGTGATGTTTCGAACTCTTCCACCTGCCTTTCAAATTCAGCTTTGTCCTTCTCAAAAACAGAACGTTTCTCTTCGAGCTCTTTAACCTGTGCAGCAGGAATAGACTCTTCAGCTTTCAGCACCACAGATTTAAGTATGGTGCATTTGCGACCGAGCAACTCTTCCTGTCTGGACATATCCTCTTTTAGTGCTTCAAGATGCTTTTGCTTTTCCTCGTATTCTTTCATCTGGGAATTATATCTTTCCTTCACATCAGTAAGTACAGCTTCCTTTTCCCTGTACTCCTTTATTTGTGCTTCATATTGTTCCCGCAACTGCTCAAGATCGAACTCAAGAGTTTTAACTATGGTCTTCTGATTATAGATACCGGGACTTTCCGGGGTATGAGAATCAGAGTCCTTATCACGGCTTTCCTCGTTAATAACAGGCTTACGATATATATTAGGAGTAAAATCAGGATTTGGACGGCTTTTCGCACTCGGTTTGGAATTTTTTGACCAGTTTAATGAACTCATAAATATCACTTCAGATCGTTTTCAGATTATCACAGTTATTCAGCCTCTCCCAGAATTCCCCGGGCATTTTTTCTGCAAGCCTGCACGCCCCGTAAGCTCCGGCAAACTCGGGATCATCTATGAGGAAAACCCTGCCGCCACCAAATCCTTTTAACTCGTTTTCGATAAAGCTGCGCACGTTCCTTATCTTGCTGCCACCTCCACATAGACAGATATTGTTCCTTAAAGCCTCACGGAAGTGTGGTTCTGCACCGGAAACCATCTTTATGATCCCTGAAACTATATCCGGAATTATAGACTCACAAGCAAGCCTTAATTCTTCAGTAATGATCATTTCTTGGGATGAATCACTCAGGGGCAGTGCTACTTTGTACTCCTCATCCACATCTCCTACAAAACCATAGGATTCTTTCCACCCATTTGCAAGTTCCGGTGTTGCTTTTAAGCCGTCGTATTTTTCTGCCAGCAGATCAACAAGTTCCTTGTCAACATCTTCACCGGCAACAGAGATACTGAGATAATCCTCTTCTTCTGGAATGTTGCTTTTTATGCGACATATATCCGTTTTACTTGTGCCCATATCGATGATCAGAGAGCCTTCAAACTTCTGACTTCCGTATGCAACGCAGAAGAGCCCGTTTGCTATCATCACACCTCTGAAGAGATGCCGCGCCGCTTCCAGCACCGTTCGTTTATAGGATGCGCTGGCAACTGAAGGTACACTTATCATAGCATACATCTGCCCTGGATCGGCAGAAACACCAGCAGCCTGGATACAATGCTCCAGCAATATTTTCAGGCAACCCGGCCCTACTGCATCCTCATCTTTGATCAAGTCCCTTACAGGCCACTTTCTTTCGAGGTCCGTTCTCTCAAAGATTGACTTTCCGAAAAATATCTCATCTCCGTCACCGATTTGAGAGAAATCTCCATCACTGTGGGCAATGAGACTATGTTCTGAGAACATGATCCCATCATTAGTACATATCTTTATCTTCGAAGTGCCCAGGTCAATCCCCAGATAAATAATATTCTCATTATCTTCAGGCACAACGGAGTCGTCAACAATATCAATTCCGTCTTGGAAATTTTCAGGGGTAACCACAGTAATGCCTCATAACTTTACATATTGATAATAAAAAGGCTATACAAATCAGTATATATATATTATGGACATAGAATCGAATTCTATGGCGATAGCGCTGACCTTCAAATAAAAAAAAGCATGAGTCATTCATAGTATTATTATTCTACTAACATAGATATATTACAAACCAGCACTAGACGTCAGCCCTGTTGTGCTTGAATCCCGGTCCATTACTTGTTCTCGAATGAATAAAGTTGTGTAAGGTGATTATTTCTGAGAATTCAAACGCACAACTTGCGGTACAACTGTGCGTTTGCAACAACCGGTTCAAAATGGCTCTCAAGAACTTCAGGCATCTTCTGGGTCTGCTCCGTTGCAAAATATCCTTCGTCCAGAGAATCATGGAACATCCTTATAACATCGACACGTTCCTGCTCATTGAAATGCAGGAGCACATTCTTGCACATGATCAGATTCAAGCCTGACCTTATGGGTTTCATGCTCAGGAGATCATGCTTTGTAAATGAGACACTTTTCCGGATTTCCTCTGAAATTGTATAATGGCCAGGCTCTTCTGCAGGAGAAAAGTATTTTTCAAATATCGGCCCGGGTATCCTCTGCACCTGTTCTAATGGGTATGTACCTTTTTTGATGATATCTCCGAATAGATTGCTGCCATCGATATCTGTTGCGTGGATCTTCACGTTCCTGAATATCATGCCCATATTCTCCCGCAGCACTATAGCCAGCGAATATGGCTCGGGTCCCATTGCACAGCCTGCATCCCATATGTGGATGTACCTGCGCGTTCTCAGACCCGGGATAACATAGTCGCGAATCATCTCAAGGGTCTGCATATCTCTGAAAAAATAAGTGAAAGCCATGATAATGGGAAAAGAGATCTTGCCGTTCAGGCAAGATTTGTTATCTCAGTTATCTCTTCAACTGTCAGGACCCTGCCAAGATCAAGAAGTATGAGCAACCGTTTATCGATCTTTCCGACACCTTTCAGGTAGTTCCTGCTGACTTTGGACATAACAAGTTCGGGAGCAGGTTCGACACTGGATACAGGTATCCGCAGCACCTCATTCACCGAGTCCACGATCATGCCGACAACAGTGGTTCCGATTTCCACTACTATTATCCTTGAATTTTCATCGGCTACCCTGGAATGCAGATTAAAACGTTTGCTGAGGTTCACAACCACAATTATCCTGCCTCTGAGGTTTATCACACCCTCTACAAAATCAGGAGACTGAGGAATCTGAGTCAGCTCAGGCATCCTTATTATCTCCTGTACGTTCATGATCTCCACACCGAACTCTTCGCCGCCCAGCTCAAAAACAACTAATTGCAGCAGATCTGCTGCATTACTTTTTCCTTCGAATGAATTGTCAACCATGTTATAGGTCCCCTAAATATTATAGAAGGGCATGTCCCTTGCGTTTACTACCTGTGGATATGGAGCCTTGTTTGTTCTTTGGGGAATCTATTTGCTGCGCCGGAGCAATGCCTGTTGTTTCATCAAGGAGGAATTTATCAACTACACTCTGCATTTCTCCGGCAACATGTGCCAGATCCTCTGCTGACTTTGAGAGTTCCTGCATAGTAGCTGTCTGCTCCTGGACAGCAGCTGAAGCTTCTTCAGTACCGGCTGCAGACTCCTCTGAAACTGCTGATACTTCTTCAACAGAAGATGTAACCTCTTCAATAGATGCTGACTGCTCCTGGGCTGCCGCTGCGATATCCTGAACCATGTGAGCTATTGTGTCCCCGGCCTTTACGACTTTTTCTATTACAGCTGCAGCTTCATTGAGAGCTGCGGCACCTGTGGAAACCTCTACAGCACCCTGCTGCATAGTTGTCACGGCATTGGATGTACCTGCCTGTATCTGGTGTATAAGACCAGCTATCTGCTTGGCTGCATTACCGGAATCCTCGGCCAGTTTCCTTACCTCATCTGCAACTACAGCGAACCCACGACCATGCTCTCCTGCCCTTGCAGCTTCTATTGCTGCATTGAGAGCAAGCAAGTTGGTCTGGTCAGCGATGCTTGTTATAAGACTCACTATCTCACCGATCTGTTTGGATTTACCGTCAAGTTCCATTATAGCTGAAGAGGAATCTGAAGATGCATCTTTGATGCCTTCCATCTTTTTAAGCAGGTCCTTTGTGATAACACCCAGATCATGAAGAAGTTCATTGGACTCCTTGGCAGTTTCTGCGGCCTTCTGGGAGTTTGTCGCGACTTCCTGGACAGTCATGGTCATATCAACCATCGCGCGGGAAACTTCCTCGGTCTTAGACGCCTGATTCTGCGCTCCTTTGGATATCTCTGAGACCGTATCTGCTATCTGGTAGGATGAAGAGGTCAGCTCTTCCACAGATGCAGACATCTCTTCTGCGGTTGCAGCTACATTCTTGGAGGTGCCCTGCACCATGGAAACGACATCATTCAGGGATTTTCGGGTGTTCTCGATACCGTCTGTGAGCAACTTGAACTCACCAACACCTTCCACCTGCACTGCACGTGTCAGGTTGTTGTCTGACATGGCACTGAGCACCTCGCTGGAATCATCAATGATTGCCTGAAGACTCTCTCCAAAGTTGTCAAGAGCACTGGCAAATATCTTGAAATCTCCCTGTGTTTCAAAGCTTACCCTGACACCCAAGTTACCTTCCGAGTATTCATTGACTATTCTGATAGCTTCATTCAGGGGTGTCACAAGCGCATCAATGGCACTATTGACGGTATTGATGGCTTCCTGGAAAGCACCTTCATAAGCAGACCCGTCAGCCCTGTAATCAAGATTTCCGGCCTCGCTGGCATGACCCAGTTTTATGAACTCATCAACAATGCCCTCGATGTTGCTCATCATTGCAATGTAGCAGGGTATCAGTTCGTCGTTCTCAGAACGCTTGCCCACTTTTTTAAGGTTCTGGAGGTCACTGAGGTCACCTACAGCGATCTTCTTGTTGACTGACATAACTGTGCGTATTCTGTCACGGACAGAGTTTGTAGCAGTACCCATATCTGCAAAGATACCCTGATAGTGCCCCTCTACCCTGCGAGTGTGGTCGTTCTCTGCCATAAGCTGCAATACTTCGTTGCTCTCCTGAAGTCCTGCGAGACCATCGATACAGGCATTGATGTTATTTTTGATAACATTGAAATCACCTTTATAGTCGTCAGTGATCTTTTCCGGAACCTCTCCCCGGGATATGCTCTCGACATACTCTGCTGTCAGGTTCAGAGGATTAATAACTGCATCAAATGCCTTGTTTACGGTCACAATAGCTTCATTGAACAGGCCATCAAACCCGGAAGCATCTGTCCTGTGTGCCAGATTGCCCTCTTCGGCAGCTTTGCCCAGCACAATGAACTCATCTGCCATGCCTTTGACTTTTTCCATCACTGCTATTGTGTTTGGAAGGAGCTTGTCGTTCTCAGAACGTTTGCCTACTTTCCTGTACTTCTCAAGATCATCGAAGTTCCCTACAGCCATATACTCGAATGTGCGCTCGATGTTGAGCAACCTGTTACGAACCTCATTCACAGCGTATGCATTATCCTTGAAGATGCCTGGATATTCGCCGGTCACACCATCTTCAAAGTCATTTACCGCCAGCTTTAGGAGAATGGATGTACTCTCATTGAGAGGCTTTGATATCGCATCGAGATTGCTGTTCATGCTCTCAATTATCGTTCTGAAATCACCGCCATGTTGAGAAGCATCCACACGCACATCAACCTTACCTGCGGCAGTTGCTTCTGCAAGCTTTGCGGAATCTACCATGAGGGCATTTATCGCATCCACACATGTATTGAGATTGTTCCTCAGGTCATTGAAAGAGCCCTTGAATTCCTTTGTACTCTTTGGAGGAATGTCACCCTTGGAAAGCCTTTCTACAAACTTTGATGCAGCCATGAAAGGTTTTACCATCGAGTCCATCAGGCTGTTCACATCATCTGCAAGTCCTTTTGCATCAGCATCAAATTTATCTGCATTTACGCGGGCATCAAGTTGTCCTTCCTGTACACACTTTTTCAATTTATCAACTTCAACTGTGACAGCTACCTGAGAGTCTGCAGTTTTTTTCCATTGCATGGCATTGTCAAGGAAAACATTGAATGCTTCAGCAGTTTCTTTGTCCTTGCCGGTCAGTTCTGCGTTTATACGTGTGTTAAGATTGCCATTACTAACGCTTTCAAGCACACGATCGATCTCTTTATTCAGTTTGTTGTTAATTCCAAGCATTTTAAACCCTCATCAATTGCATATATTAGAAAGTTCAATCGAGGTTAGGCAAATAGCAAAGTACCTTCATAAATATAATATTAATATTATAGATTAAAGTACTAATATAAAAATATATGACATTATATATTTTGTAATACTATATTTAAGAGTATTCTAGAGATTAGATCTTGTCTAGAACTGTAACGCATAAAATAGCAGCTGAATTATCCTTGTACTACATCGGTAACAATCTGAATGTATAATAAAAAATAGAAAAAGATAAGACGTATGCTGTAAAGTTATGCGGGAATAGCACCCGTGTTTTCCAACTGACCTATTTGCTTTTTTTGTTCCTGAGTGAATATCTTATCGATATCTAACAAGATGAGCAGCCTTTCATCGATCTTACCTACACCCTGGATGTACCTCTCAGTGATCTTTGAGGTTATGATCTCAGGTGCAGACTCAATATTCTCACTCGATATTCTTAGTACTTCAGTAACTGCGTCAACGACCATTCCTGCGACCATATTTCCAATCTCCACAACTATTATACGGGAATCATCACTTATTTCTTCATGGGCAAGATTGATAAGTGGAGTTACACTGCAACAGAAGTTGATGATGACTGTGACGTGATTTCTGTAAAGCTAACGTATTATACATTATATAAGCACTCACCAGAAACTACATAAAAGAACGTGATATATAAGATAAGAATTCACCTGAGACCAGGTACCAGATGACTCCATAGATCGTAGTATTCGCACTGATACTATAATATAGGAGTTCCCGGAGGATTTCCATGAAAGTCAAAATCACAGAAACCATTCTTCGAGATGCGCATCAGTCTCTCATAGCCACTCGCATGCGCACCCGCAGCATGCTGCCAATCGTTGACAAGCTGGACGAAGTTGGATACTTTTCACTTGAGATGTGGGGCGGTGCGACATTTGACAGTTCCATCAGATATCTTAATGAAGATCCCTGGGAGCGGCTAAAAGAACTTAAAAAGCATATGAAGAACACGCCTGCACAGATGCTTCTGCGCGGGCAGAACCTTGTAGGCTACAGGCATTATTCGGATGATGTTGTAGAGAAGTTTGTGAAGAAAGCCCATGAGAACGGCATAGATATCTTCAGGGTATTTGATGCTGTTAACGACATCCGCAACATGGAGAAGGCTATCACTGTTGCCAAAAAGGAAGGAGCACACGTTCAGGGTACTATCTGCTATACCATTAGCCCGGTGCACACTATTGATAAATATGTTGAGCTTGCAACAGGACTTGCAGAACTAGAATGTGATTCTATCTGCATAAAGGATATGGCTGGTCTCATATCCCCGCAACAGGCATATGACCTTGTGAAAGCACTCAAGTCTGCAGTCAACCTTCCCATAGACCTGCACAGCCATTGTACTTCAGGCATGGCCCCGATGAGTTATATGGCAGCCTGCAGGGCCGGTGTCGACATACTTGACACGGCACTGTCCCCATTCGCATGGGGAACCTCACAGCCTCCAACCGAATCTATCATTGCTGCACTTGCCGAAAGCAGGCGTGCAACAGGTCTGGACCTGGAGCTTATCTCAGAGATCTCTACTTACTTCAAGGAGATGAAAGAGGAATACAGGTGCATCCTTAACCCTATATCTGAACAGATAGACACTAATGTCCTACTCTACCAGATTCCGGGTGGCATGCTCTCAAACCTTGTATCCCAGCTCCAGGAGCAGAATGCACTGGACAAGTACAAAGATGTGCTTGCAGAGATGCCAAGAGTGAGAGCGGATCTGGGATACCCGCCTCTTGTGACACCTACCAGCCAGATAGTGGGCACCCAGGCAGTGCTTAATGTCCTGATGGGAGAAAGATACAAAGTAATTCCCAAAGAAGTAAAGGATTATGTACGCGGACTCTACGGAAGGCCGCCACAGAAGATAGACGCTGCAATTGTCGGAAAGATAATCGGTAATGAAGAACCCATATCATGCAGACCTGCAGATCTCCTCGAGCCTGAATACGAGAAGATGAAGGCAGAAGCTGAGAAAATGGGCCTTGTAAAGAAAGAAGAAGATATATTGACCTACATCCTTTATCCTGCAATAGCTCCTGCGTTCCTCAAGGGAGAAGCAAAGGAAGAGGAACTTGTGCCCATTAAAACCCAGCAGCAACAATCTGCTTCCGCTGCCAACATGACCTCTATTCCAACCGAGTTCAAGGTAGAGGTGGACGGGGAAATGTTCAACGTCAAGGTTAATCCGGTAGGAGGATCGGTCACTGTTTCAGAAGCTAAGGGCGCATCCAAACCTGATGCTGCCTCACTGACCGGAGCGGTCACCAGCCATATGCAGGGTATGGTGCTGTCTGTAAAGGTTGATGTAGGAGATAGCATCTGTGAAGGAGACATTGTATGTGTTATTGAAGCCATGAAAATGGAAAATGCCATACATGCACCTCATGATGGTGTTGTCAAGGAGATCTTCATCGCTGAGGGTGATGCTGTAAGTTCCGGCCACGTTCTTTTGTGCATAGACTAATGGAGATCTGCAAATGTTCAAGAAAGTACTTGTCGCAAACCGTGGCGAAATAGCCATCAGGGCCATGCGTGCCTGCAGGGAGCTGGGAGTAGTAACAGTAGCAGTATACTCGGAAGCTGACAGGAACGCTCTTTTTGCAATGTATGCAGACGAGGCATACTATATCGGCCCTGCACCTTCAAGCCAGAGCTACCTGAACATGGACAGGATAATTGAAGTAGCCCTGGAATGTGGAGCAGATGGGATTCACCCAGGCTATGGGTTCCTTTCAGAGAACAGCGTGTTTGCAAAAAAGTGCGAAGATGCAGGCATCGTATTCATCGGCCCTCCCAGCCATGCCATCGAGCAGATGGGAAGTAAGATAGCAGCAAGGAACGCCATGGTTAAGGCCGGCGTTCCCGTGGTACCAGGCACCAATAAGGCGGTTGCCAATGAAGAAGAAGCTATAGAAATAGCTAACTCTATAGGGTATCCTGTGATCATTAAAGCGTCCGCCGGAGGAGGCGGGATCGGCATGAAGATAGTCCACTCCAGTGACGGATTCAAAAACGCACTCCAATCCATCCAGTCTGTGGCTGCGTCTGCCTTCGGGGACCCGACCGTATTCATAGAGAAATACGTTGAAGAACCACGACACATAGAGTTCCAGATACTTGCGGACAAATATGGAAATGCCGTTTATGCTATGGAAAGGGAATGTTCCATCCAGCGCAGACACCAGAAACTCATAGAAGAGGCCCCTTCGCCCGTAATGACACCTGAACTGCGTAAACAGATGGGAGAGACTGCCGTCAGGGCCGCAAAGGCAATAGGTTATGAGAATGCAGGGACCGTCGAGTTTCTTTACTCCAAAGGTAATTTCTATTTCCTGGAAATGAATACCAGATTACAGGTCGAGCACACTATAACTGAAATGATAACAGGTATTGATCTTGCAAAACAGCAGCTGCGCATTGCATGCGGAGAAAAACTGGCTTTTGAGCAGGAAGATATATCCATACACGGATGGGCCATCGAGTGCCGTATTAATGCGGAAGATCCGCTTAACGATTTTGCACCTTCACCCGGCAAGATAAAGAGATACCGCTCAGCCGGAGGGCCTGGTATACGCGTGGACAGCGGAGTGCACATGGGATATACAATATCTCCTTACTATGATTCCATGATCTCAAAACTGTCCGCATGGGGACAGACCCGGGAAGAGGCAATAGACCGAATGAAGCGGGCACTCTATGAATATGTAGTTGTTGGCGTGACCACAAATATCCCCTTCCACAAGGCGGTACTACGCAACCCGGCGTTCCGTGAAGGCAAACTTACAACACATTTTATTGATGATTATAAGATCATTGAAGATGTAAAAAGGGTAGTTATTGAAGATTCTGCAAAGGGAGCAACTCTGGCATCAGCACTTGAGAACAAGGAGCAGAAAATTGCGGCTATCACTGCAGCAGTAGGCTCCTACATGAGCAACGCCCAAAAGCAGACGAAATAATTAAACCTGTGAGTATGATATACAATAGTGAACTAATATTCACTGGTGAGTATCTGTGAATGACAACAAAATCGAAATAATCAGGATACTTAAAGCTGCGGGAAATAAGGCAGTGTCGGGGCAGGAGATTGGGGCAAAACTCGGGATCACAAGGGCAATGGTCTGGAAGTATGTCAGGGACATTAAAAAAGAAGGATACGATATCCAGTCCTCTCCAAAGATCGGATATACGCTCCTATCCACCCCGGACATGCTTTATCCTGAGCAGATCAAGATAGGGCTCGAAACAGGTCTTTTCGGAAAAGAGATCCTGTATTACGATGAAGTCGAGTCCACGAACAGCATCGCAAAGGATATCGCAGCCAGATATCCCGAAGGAACTATAGTTATTGCAGAAACACAGAAAAAAGGTCGTGGCCGTCTGGGCAGCGAGTGGCAGTCTACTCCCGGAGGTATCTGGTTCTCCCTCATCCTGAAGCCATCCATACCTCTTGAATATACCCCAAGGATCACATTGGTGGCGGGCCTTGCTGTTACCAAAACACTACGCAGGCTGGGAGTTGATGCCCGTATAAAATGGCCAAATGACGTACTCATCAATGGGAAAAAGGTCTGCGGCATACTTACCGAAGTGGATGCGGAAGTAGAAAAGGTTGACTATCTGGTAGTGGGAATAGGCATCAATGCAAATGTGAAACTGAAGGATTTCAGGGAAGATGTCAAAGAAAGTTCTACAAGTCTTGAGACTGAGCTTGGAAAGCCTGTCAACAGGATAGAACTGATCAAAGACCTGCTTTATGAACTCGAGCAGCAGTACATAAAATTCAAAACCCAGCAATTCTCGAACATTGTCAGTGAATGGATAGCCCTTTCTGATACGATAGGGAAGGAGATAACGGTTACCACTCCCATGAAGATCATCGAAGGAAAGGCAGTGGGTATTACTGATAAGGGAGCGCTGCTTGTAAAAACCAAAAACAATGCAAGGGAAGAAGTGATTGCCGGGCGCTGCAGGTATGCAAAGACATGAAACATTAATATGGCCGGTGTCCAGAGGACCTGCAACTAAACTCCTGATAGCTCTGCTTCTGCTATGCAGCTCATTATTGCCCGTTGCATCAGGATCACAGGATACAGTCCTGATGGACGGGACAGGAATATTCCTCACTACAGGCGAACCATGGACATTTGAACAAGGATATACCCTTACCGTAAAAAGCGTTAATCAGGGAACCAATGAAGTCTGGCTGGAACTATCACTTAACGAGAACATTCTGCGTGAAGGCATATTCCGTGAGAAGGATACTCTGGTTTATTCCCGCGAAGAAGAGGTTCTAAATATTACTGTGGACACAGTATATTCAAGCCCCACAGGTGAACTGGTCACGTTCATGCCTGTTTACCAGTACCTCGATCCACAGCTTTCTGCACCTGAAGCTCAGGATAACGGACAGGACGGGCAATCCGGGGAACATGGTTCCCAGACACCAGTTGAAGAAGATGATATTTTCTCCACGCCAGGATTTGGCATTTTGTGGGCGCTTGCCGGAGTTATATTTGCAGGATTTGCAGATATTGTTCCCGCAGAAAAAATAAATAAAAAAATAAATAGAATTAAAAAAAGGGCTTAGAACTTAAGATTGCCCTTCTCCATGAGAACTTTAAGGTCTTCAAGGCTCATTCTTGCATTCTTATCAAGCTTTTCCTTTGCCACGACCAGATGTTCTTCCTGCTTTTTCTCATCTTTTTCAAGATGTATATCTTCCAGCTTCCCGAGGTAGATACCAAGCTCATCCCTGAGGAGTGTCATTTTTGCCTTGATCGGATCGATCCTCTCCCGAAGAGGAGCAGTGACAGCTATCTTTGAGGATATCTCTGAGTGTGCGAGGTCAGCTTGCTTGCGTAGTTCGTCCACCTGTTTGTAGAGATCGATCATCTCAAGGTGATACTTCTGTGATTGTTCTGCGAGTTGGTGTATCTCCCCACCCAGATCATCCCTGGAAGCAAAGACTTCCTTTGAATTCTCATAGGCTTCCACGAGTTTCTTATGAACCTCATTTGCATCAAAAGCCGCATCAAGACGTTCTTTCATAAAGACAAGTCTCTCGAAGAGATCTATTTCATGCTTTAGAGGAATATCCGCATTCAAGAAAGTATCAACATCTGCAAAATACGCCCTTGAAAGGGTTTCAACGCTGCCCTTTGAGAGACTGTTCAGGCTGTCACGCTTGTTCTTAAGATCTGAAATCTCGCCTGAACACTGGCGTTTTTTATCCTCTACCTCATTCCTCGAGGATTTGAGCGAGGAGATCCGTGCATTTAAAGAGTCCCTCTTTGACTTTGCATCACGAGCTTTTGCAACCAGACCCTTTACCCTGGAATTGAGTTCATCACGCTTGGCCTTTGTGTCATCCATGTTAGTGCGGTGAAGCTTTAATTGCTTATAGATGGATTTTAATTCACGGTCAAGATGACTTAGCTCGGTACGAAGCTCATCAGCTTTGTTCTTAAGCTCCTTTTCAGTCATTGTTGAAACGTCAGTCATGCTTTCACCCCTGTTTCTTCTACCGGGCTCACTGAGATATTTTCCCAGTAGGCAAGCGCCTCAGTATGACTGCTTATCCTGTTCTCAAGCCATTTACACTTGAGATTTAGTTCACCCAGTTCTTTTTCAATGTCCGCCTGGACTTTATCGAAATCCTCTTCAGGATTTTTCAGGAGGGCAAGTTCGGTGTTCGCCGCAACAGCATCGTGTATCCTTGCCCTGAAAGAATCTATGGACCCATGGGCTTTGGGAAGCCTTGAGTACATAAGAGAAATGTTCACTAAAATTGGATCTAGCAACTTTCCCTCGTCTTCAGGTGAGAAAGTATTTTTCACTTTAGGGAATTCCTCAGCTACATTCCTCAATTCCTTTTGAACGGCGATATCATCATCATATGCTGAAACGAATTCATCAAGCAATTTCTCAGCCTGATGATAGAATAATTGTCTTTTTTCAGCCAGAACTTCAGTCCGGGTAGTAGCCTGTTCCTTTTTATCTTTATAGGAGGAAATCTGTTCGTCCAATGAACGGACTTTTTTACCAATTTCATCGAACTGTACATTATACTCATCTAAAAGCCGTCTATGCTTATCAATCACCTTATTAAGGAGTTCATTCCTTTCATAAGTCCTGAAAGATGTATTACTGTCATTCTGGTTCTCACCTTCGCTCATAAACAAACCTCACCGGAGTCTATACTCTAAATACTTGGGCATGTGCCACACCATCAATAATCTTTACAGAAGAGGGATTCACAATACCACACTTTATAGCGCAGGATACGGCCTTCTCACCAAAGAGATTGAGATTACCTGCTTTGGAGATGATCCCTATTACATCTTCTTCCGAGACCAGATCCCCTTTATAGAAATCCTCGGATATTGTTACACTGATATTCCCCTCTTTGAGGTTCTTTCCAAGCAGTTCTTCGTCGCATACTGCAACAATGAAGCTTTCTCCAGCCCTGTGAATCTTAAGATACATGAAATCACATCAGTTATACTACTTTTATATGATCGTTATCAGGCGTGACCAGATCTCCGGAGCGCCTCATTTTCGCTATAAGCTCCTCGGCATGCTGCCTATCAATCTGTTGAGCCTGGGCTTCAGCAAAGACTTCCTCCAGAGGTGCCTTTCCCCCGGAATGTCTTTCACCCACTGCTTTAATGATTTCCCTAATGACTTTAATCTTATCCCTCTGGCTCTTGCTTGTACCCGAGGCGATAACATCCACATCCAGAGCACCGGTATCAGGGTCAACACCTACCTGCTTAAGGCAGGCATAGACAATACGAGTGGTCTTCTTTGCATCATCAAGAGTAGCTACATTACTCAGTCTTACCCTGGCACGTGCTTCCGCAAGCCTGACAAGGGCCTCCAGCTGACGCGCTGTGACCGGCACCGGGGAATCCTTACCTTCACCCATTTTACGAAGATCCATATAGAACTTGACGAGATGCTCACGAGCAGCTTCTTCCATTATAGGATAGATGTGCCTTCTTGAGTATGCAACATACTTGCGCATCAGTTCGGGATCGATATCCGGTTTCACGACTTCCATATGCTCATCGACGAGCTCCTGCGTGACCTTACTTGCCGGAATGTTCTTTCGCTGCTCTGAAAGTTCACCCGCATAATGCGCTTTAAGGATATGTTTGGCAATCTTGGAGTCCATCTCCTCGTTAGGAGTATCAAGGAGCACGAATATCATGTCAAACCTGGACATGAGAGCAGGTGGCATATTTATCTGCTGGGCTATGCCTTCATACCTGTCAAAGCGCCCATATTTAGGGTTTGCGGCGCCAAGCAATGCACATCGGGATTTGAGGGTTGCGATTATACCGGCCTTTGCGACACTTATGGTTTGCTGCTCCATGGCTTCGTGCAGGGCACTCTTATCCTCTGTGCTCATCTTGTCCATTTCATCAATTGCAGCAATACCCATGTCAGCCATTACAAGGGCACCTGCTTCCAATGTCCATCGGCCGTCACCCAGATCATCCTTGACCGCTGCTGCCGTCAGACCACTTGAGGAAGCGCTCTTACCGGATGCAAACACACCCCTTGGAGCAAGCTTCACCATATAACGCAGCATCTGACTTTTTGCAACACCCGGATCACCCACGAACAACATATGAATGTCGCCACGAACCCTGGAACCGTCAGGAAGGTGTTTCGCCACACCTGAAAAGAGCTGCAGTGAGAGGGCTTCTTTCACATCATCATAACCATAGATGGAAGGAGCTATCGATTTAATGATCTTCTCATATATTTCGGGATTGCGACTTAATTCCCTGATCTGCTCCTCCTCTTCAGGTGTTATTTCAAGTTCATCGAACTCCTGATCCATGTATTCCAGTGCATTGGCATGCAACACCAGGTCATAGAAAGGAGACTTTCCTTCCCTTGTTGTCCGCTGGTGAGAGCGGAGCACACCGTTGATGATAACCCGGTCTCCCGGCTTGACGATTCCAGCAAGGTCATCCTCCACATCCACATCCAGGCTCTGAGGCTGTGTGCCCCCCCGGAGATTCTCGGGAGATTCCTGGATCTGCAGTTTCTGGGCATCGATAAAGACCGATTCGTTGATATCAAGCTTAAAAGGGCCTTTCCTGCCACAAGTGTCATTCTCGCATTCAAGAGGTTCCACGAACTTCAGCTCAGTCTGAGGTATCCTTGTGACATGCTCGCAGCGCATGCATTTGAAGGCTGCATCGACGATTTTTGGACGGACCTCCGTTGCCTTACGAACCATGCCCTCTATTGCGACAAGCTGCAACAGGTGTTTGCTTCTTAGATCCCTGTTGGGAACCTTGTTCGGTATCCTGATAAAGCGGACCTTGGCATTGTCCAGTGACTTCTCGATAGGAAGATCGATGTTCTGGAGTGCACTATCTGCACAGGGTATGACTTCATCCGGCTGCATGAGCAGTTCATCCGCAAGCTCCCTGTCAAATATCTCAAGGTCGGAAAAATCAACATAAATGCTGCGCTGGTCAGGATACTCGTTTGCAAGCTGGAGAATGCTATCCCAGTAATATTTTTTTAGAAAAGTCCTGAACTTTTCGTCCCACTTACCTTCAGTCATGTTTTACACAAATATATAAGCGTTATAAATCAAGTCGATGCAAGATATACTTAAAGTAATATGAATATTTCGAAACACTATTCAGTATCGCCCATAGTGGAAAGATTGCGCTGAACACGCCTCAAAACACCCCTTAAGGTCTGTACTTCCCGTTCTAATAAGACAGCCCTCCCGAATATCCTTTTTAGCATGAGTTTGGTCTTTTCTTTTTTATGTACAGGGTATTGGATATCATCAAGAAGTTCAAATAGATGCTCGTATAAAAGATGAAGATCAGAAGCTTCAGCAAGCCTGTTCTCTCCCGCCTTGATATCACTCAGTTCGTAGAGGACGACTGCGACTGCATGCGACATGTTCATCACGGGGTAGATATCCGATGTAGGAATGGTCATTATCATGTCACACATCTTCAACTCCTCTCTGCTGAAGCCATGGTCCTCCCTGCCAAAAAGCACAGCCACAGTTCCCTGGGTACCTGACAGACGGGTTTTTATCTCACGAGGCGAATATGCAGGGACCCTCAGATGAAGGTCAAAAGCCACACCCGCGATGCCAGTTGTTCCTATGACAATACTGGCACCATCAACCGCTTCCTCCAGTGAGTCAACGATTGTAGCACCCTGAAGTAAATCCCACGCATGAGAAGACATGGCCCTTGATTCGACTTCCAGTTTACATGGATTCACAAGTACAAGCTCAGAAAAGCCGAAGTTCTTCATCGCACGGGCAACAGAACCTACATTCCCCTGGTAAAGGGGTTCCACAAGAACTACTCTGACATCAATAGACATATTTTACAACTGTATCCGGTTTAGATTTCTTATAGTGCTACCTGCATATAAGTGTAATCGGACAGGAAAGCAGAGTGGCTTAAAAATGCCTGTGCTTCAAATCCTTTTTGAAGACCCAGCCGCCTGCTGCATATATTTTTAATGCAAATCTTTAAATAATATCGTTACCACACTCATGCAAACCAAACCGGTTACTTATAAGTAAAAACCAATCCCGATTCTAAAAGTATGATAGTAATAATTTATATAGATATATCAGGAGAAGATTAAAATGGATTATTTTGCCGGCGTATCCGACGCTTTAAGACTTACATTTGTTCAGGTTATGATAATGGCTAACCTGTCCATCGGTATTTTCATTATTGGAATGTATATAAACCTGAAAAAATGGGGCATGGGCTCCACGGGTTACGGGCAGGAGCCATCTGGCAGCATCTTCGCTTTCCCCAGGATGCTTGCCCAGCAAATGAGTGAACATGCACACGTGCATAATCAGTCCGTCCTGGAAACCTTTGTCCTTGATATTCTCTTCCAGAGAAGAATACTGAGAAGAAGCCCCCTGAGATGGTTCATGCACTTTACCATCTTCTTTGGATGGATGGCACTCTTTGTGCTCTCACTTGCTATGTTCGCAGTTGAAATGGTACACCTGATATCCGCACAACTCGGAGTTCACGCCCTGCCGGAATTTCTTTCCCCGGAAATCTTCAGAGAATTGCTCGCAGTTCCAAACGACATCTTCAGTTACATATTGCTTACAGGTATCATAATAGCAATATACAGGAGACTGTTCGTTGCCAAGGTAAGGGAATCAACCATTGCTTACGATTCCATCCTTCTCATAGGCCTTACAGTCATCACCATCTCAGGATTTGTTGCAGACGGAATAAGGACTGGAAGATTCTGGGGATTTGGCATTGAAGACCCAAACCTGGCACCTCCAATGGCCCTATTCCACGTAGTAATATCACTGCTTTTCTGTATCGCATATATACCATTCAGTAAATACATACATATGATTGCAATACCGCTTGCACTCCTTGCGAACAAAGGAGGAGAATAAATAATGGCAAAGCGAGAACCTTCAGTTAATACACAGAACTTAACAGCTGTCCAGATAATGGAACTTGACTCCTGCAGCAGATGCGGAGAATGCGTGAACTGGTGTCCCACATACGATGCATCAGCACAGGACCCGGGGCTTGCACCAAGGGACAAGATCCTCAGATGGAGAGAATTCATGAACAAGTCCTACGGACTTCGTGCAAGGCTCTTCGGACCAAAAGAGATACCAGAGGAAGACATCGAGAAATTCAAGGATGACGTATACAAATGCACAACCTGCGGGATGTGTGCAACAGTCTGTGAATCCGCGATCAATACTGTTGAACTCTGGGAGTCAATGCGTGCAAACCTTGTAAAGCGTGGCAACGGCCCATACGGAAAACAAGGAATGTTCATCAAGCTCATTGCAGAATACAAGAACCCCTACATGGCAAACAATGCCGACAGAGTCAACTGGTTCCCCAAGGATATAAAGGTCGAGGACAAAGCTGAGGTACTCTACTTCGGAGGATGCACTGCAGAACTCAAGCAAAGGAAACTTGCCCTGGCAACAGCACGCGTGCTTAACAAGCTTGGTATCAAGTTCACGATGCTTGGAGAAGATGAGATTTGCTGCGGTTCAGCACTTATCAGGACCGGGCAGTACTTCATCAACGACACCGCAAAAGTGAATGCCCAGAAGAACATCGACAACATCAAGGCAAAGGGAGCAAAGACTGTACTTTACGCATGTGCAGGATGTTACAGAGCCTCTCTGATAGACTGGCCAAGGCTCACTGGTAAGAAACTTCCGTTCAAAGTAGTTCACATCACCCAGTTCCTGCAGGACCTCATTGAAAAGGGAGAGATCCAGTGGGAGAAGTCCATCGACAAGAAGGTCACATATCACGACCCATGCCACCTTGGACGCCATGTCGGAGTATTCGAGCCACCCAGGGCTGTGCTGAAGAGCATACCGGGTATCGAGTTCATTGAAATGGAAAGAATCGAAGAGAACCAGCGCTGCTGTGGAGCAGGAGGCGGAGTAAAGGCCGGTGTTCCTGACCTTGCAATGGGCGTTGCAAAGACAAGGGTTGAAGATGCTCTTGAAACCGAAGCAGATCTGTTGTCAAGCGCCTGTCCATTCTGTAAGAGAAACCTCAGCGATGGCAGGGATGCACTTGGTGCAAAGCAGCTTGAAGTTGAAGACGTTGTGGTCCTTGTTGCAGAAGCAATGGGAATAGACCTTAGCGACGCACCAAAAGAGTGATTTATTCACTCTTATTTTTTACTGTAACTTTTTGAGGATAACCTAAATATAATATTTTTTCCCATTTTGCCTACATATGGAAATTCCCTACGAGATACTCGGAAAAGTCTTCATTGCCATTGCTCTGCTTGCAATAGCAGGGATAATAATAGCACTCCTGCTAGGAGCGTACAGTTTCAGAAAGCATAGAATGCTTTTTCCGAATTTCATATTATTCATCCTTTACATGTTCTACGGCCCGGCCAAGATAATCTGCCGCGTTTTCAAAATTAAGGAAACGCTTGTTGATGAGATACTGGTCGAGGTGCGCAATGCTGTGATGCTTGAAAAATTCAAAAACATAAAAGGCAAACGCGTCATATTCCTACCCCAGTGTATGCGCCATCCTAAATGCAAAGCCCGCTGTGACCCTATAATCGGATACGAATGCAAGATGTGCGGCCTTTGTGACATAGGCATCATCTGTAAAGCTGCGTTGAAACACAATTTCGAAGTTTATGTAATACCAGGGGGTAGCTTTGTGAAGAAAATCATAAAGACCCAGCAACCTGACAGCTGCATAGGAGTAGCCTGTTATCCTGAGCTATCGGAGTCAATGCAGGGAGCTTCACCTTTTATGGTAGTACAGGGAATATCCCTGATTCGCGACGGGTGTTTCGATACAAAAGTTGATGTTGAGGAAGTAATCAGGAAGATGGAGGAATGCAATGTATAGGCTTCTTGGTGAAATAATAACAATTCTGATCGTCCTGTCAGTGCTTCTGGCAGGCATCGCCCTTGCGGTCAGCAGGATCAGCCTTAACAGACATGTATGGCTTGCAGGTTTCTTTGCAGAAGTTCTGGATTTTTTCTATCTGCCCCTGAAATTCTTCTTCTTCAAGTTATCGGATACGAGGATCCTTGATAAATGGATGGTATCCCTGAAAAACATTGCTAACCAGAGCGCTTTTACACGGACGGAAAAGCGTATGATCATTGCACCTCATTGCATGCGTTTTCTCGAATGTCCTGCGTCCTCCACAAGGACCGGTATTCAGTGTGTGTCCTGCGGAAAATGTGTATTCTCAAAATTGAAAGAGGACGCTGCAAGGTATGGGTATAAACTCTACATAGTGACAGGCTCCTCATTTGTGAAGCATGTACTAAAAGAGGAAAAATATGAAGGCGCCCTCCTGATAGCCTGCGATTACGAGTTGAATAAAGTGATGATGGGGCTGAAAGGGAAAGACATCGTCACATACGGAATTCCGATGTATAGTGATGGATGTTTCAACACAGGAGTAGAATACGAGAAAGTACTTCAGGCACTGGAAATGTTTTCCCGTAATGCAAGTAATTGATCAGCGGAGAAATTAACATGTTTGACCTTATCATTGTGGGCGGTGGTCCTGCAGGTACGGCTGCAGGAAGAGTGGCAGGTAAAATGGGATTGAAGACATTATTGATAGAGAAGGCGTCCTTCCCACGATACAAGCCATGCGGGGGTGCCCTCTCTGAGCATGCAATGTCCTTTTTGGATTTTGAAATTCCCGAGGAGATAATCGAAAAGGAAGTTTTCGGAGCCAGGATATGTTTCAGGGACCAGGTCATTGAACGTTCAAAAGATTATCGCCTCTCTGCTATTGTTACCCGCAGCAGACTTGACAATTTCTTTCTTGAAAAGGCAAGGGAAACGGGGATAGAAGATATCACGGGGAAAAAGGTCATTGAGGTCTTAGATGAAGAGGACCATGTGACAGTCAGGACGGCGGAATCAACTTATGCAGCCAGATTCCTGATTCTGGCAACAGGATCGCAGGGGATGCTAAAGCATCATGTTCGCAGGAAAGACAGCAAGAAAGAATATGGCATATGTATGGTCGCAGAAGTGCCGGAAAGTAACGGGACAATTGACAGCTACATAAAAGACGCTGTAGAACTACGTTTTGGGGTTGCCGGCATGGGGTACGGATGGATATTCCCACACGATGGTTATTACTCGGTTGGTACCGGCGGTCTTGCAAATATGTTACCTGACCCAAGGGGCACTATCCAACAATACCTTCAGGAGAACCATTTCGACGGAAGCTATAAACTTAATGGACATGTCATCCCATGCGGAGGCTACAAAAGGAATCTTGTCAAGGGCAGAATACTGCTGGTTGGCGATGCCGCCGGATTTGTGGATGCTTTCACAGGAGAAGGGCTTGCTTATGCCATTCGGTCAGGCCAGATAGCAGCAGAAATCGTGGCTGAGACAATTATTTCCAGCCGGGGGCCGGAACATCTTAAAACTTATGAAAAGAGATGTTATTCCGAATTTGGAGAACATCTGAAATATTCCCTCTATTTCGCCAGCATTATGCACCGGTTTTCGGAAAAGGCTTTCAGTATTTTTACACAGGAACCAAGAGTCATTGATAAATTTTTGGAAGTGGTTGCATTCAAAACCGACTACAAACAGTATATGAAATGGCTCCTTCTCAATTTTAAACCAGCTTGGATTGTGAAAAAAGGATAAGGATGTGAGTGAGGAGAATAAGCTCCCTTCTGTTGATGCAATACACTATCCTGCCTGGCAGGATAATGCGCTCTTGCGAGCTGCATTGACGGCATTCGGCTAAGCGTCATATACCGAGGGATGGTCTAAACACCCATTTACCCCTCCTGACTTGCACCCACGAGGATTCGCCGTTCCATCCGCATTCCACGCGACCTCAACCTCTCAGTATCACAGCATTAACATGGCGCGGTATCGTTTCTGTGCCAGCATGCAGTAAATGCATGAGTTGCATTGCAACTGCCCGGACTCTCGCCCGGTGCCCTTTACAGGCACTCGTGTGTTTAGATGGTGGGGAGACTTTCCTCAGGCCAAAGGCCCGGCGGCCGTCCTTCCTCTCTCACTGGAATTAGGAAGATTCCGGTTAAGATATATATAACTGTCTCTCCCATTACAATCAACCCCATATTTGAGATAAAACATGCAATCATTTTTCACCAGACGCTGTCATCAACGTGACATTTTAGAAAAGTTTATTGCACAGTAGATTTTACTTAATAACTGGTGGTGTATTGCGATATAACAGATACCTTATAATGGGCGCTATCCTGCTCACTGCACTTATTCTTATTATGGCTGCTGACATATTCATGATCTCCCACCCCATATCAGGTTACATTCACTCAAGAAGTATAAGCGATACAAAAATAAGTTACTGGAGCGTGGCCATTGGAATGCTCCTACCACTTGCGATAGCGGTGCTTTACAGATTGGCAGGACAAAAAAAGAAAGAGACTGCTGACAGGTAACTTAAAGCTTCAGGACGCCACACCCGCATCCCCGCCTGATAAGGAAATCCATCTTGGTTTTGATCTCATCCTGGTGGAAATCAGAAAGCAGATCATACTCTTTTTTATGTTTATCCATTATATGCTGGAACATCTTTTCCTTGACTGTCTCCGGGTCATTGTCAATGACTATGAAGTCGTCATTAAATCCAAGATCCCTGCATTTCATTATGATCACTAATTAAAACCTCCCTTTGAAGAATATATGTTAATGGCTTATTAACTTTGCTCAACTATTGAAAAAGGTTCATTTGGAATCCCTATTAAAGGAAGAATGAAGCGCCTATAAGAATGAACATGATTCCTGCAATCGTGGAGATTATCTTTTTATCGATTTTTTCCATTATTATCTTTCCAAGATATACAGTCAAGACAGACAGAATGAACAAAGCCATTATCACTCCGACAAATACAAGGAGCGGATTATACTGTGTAGCAAACAGGGCTGCTGCAAGTTGTGTCTTGTCGCCCATCTCTGCAATGAGAATCAGCCAGAATCCCGACATGAAAGGGCTTTTCAGTTCGTAGGAACCTTCTTCTTCATCCTTGTCCCTCTGGAGCAAGGTCATCAGACCAAACAGAATGAACATCAGACCAGCGCCTATGCGTACATAATCCAGCGGCACTCTCTGAGCAATATAATTGCCGAAAAGTATGGCTATGCCATCCGTCAGGATAAAAGCCAACATCACACCCGCAAGCAGTGATTTATATCTGCGGGTTTTCGTAGAAAGCACCAGCACTGCAAGCTGTGTTTTATCACCAAGTTCTGCAAGTCCTACCAACAGGAAAGGGAGCAGTATGTCCTGAATCACGATATATGCAGATACCGTATTCAAATATATACATTTGCCAGACACAACTAATGTGGCTTTAAGGCAGGTTAATTACGGAAAACTACTTCCTTATTAATATAGAATAAGTTTGTGGTTTAGTACAAAAAGACTATATATTGATACTAACTAACCGATATCCTATTACTGTCAAAAAAAGGAAGTAAAAAGCGTGAAGGAAATGGTCAAGGTAGAATCAAATGTCCTCAAGTATTCAGACAAGGAAAAGATGACCAGCGGTGTTTCCCAACTTGATGAAGTGCTTCATTCATTGCGTTTGGGAGATAATGTAGTCTGGGAAGTGGAGGAACTAAACGACTACAGGTATTTTGCCGGCAAGTTCATCAGCCAAGGCATTAATTCCGGCCATAAGTGTGTTTACGTAAGATTCGCACCTCATGAACCCATTCTTGAGATAATGGAAGGAATTGAAGTAGTAAAGATCGACCCCGGTAACGGCTTTGACTATTTCAGCAGCCAGGTCCACAGGATGATAGAATATTACGGTGAGAAGACATATTATGTGTTCGATAACCTTTCCTCACTTATGGTTGAGTGGGCTACTGATGAGCTGGTAGCCAATTTCTTTAAGGCGACATGCCCTTACCTGTTCGAGCTTGAAACAATTGGATACTTCTGCCTCACCAGAGGAAAGCATAGTCATTCAACAGTCGCCGGTATCAGGGAAACCACACAGGTACTTATTGATTATTATCACATCAACAACAGGGCATACATACATCCCCTGAAGGTCTACGACCGCTATTCACACAGCATGTTCCTGCCCCACCTGATAACAGAGGAAGGATGGGAGCCTATATTTGATAGTGGAAAAGCTGCCACCATATCCTCAGGTGACCGCAAAAAAGTTCTTCGAGCAGGTAGCCGCGGCACGGCCCCATGGGACACGGTGTACACGAAACTAAGACTCCATTATGAGATGGGAATGCTGGATGCCATCCCGGAACCCGAAGTAAAAGCACTCAAGCAGGAACTTTCAAGGATGGTTGTTGGTGAACACCCCCGTTTCAGCCGCCTTGCAGACACCTATCTCACATTGGAGGACCTGCTCAGTATAAGGGACAGGATGATAGGCTCCGGGCGTATCGGGGGAAAAGCTGTTGGAATGCTGCTCTCACGTAGCATACTCCTGAGCAGTGAGAATCAAAAGGAATTCACAGAGATAATCGAGCCTCACGATTCATTTTACATCGGCTCTGACGTATTTTTCACCTTTATGATCAATAACGACCTATTCCGTCTCAGGGTCAGACTATCGGACAGCTCCAATATGACAAAGGAAGAGTTTGAAGAGGTCGAGAAAAGATTCCTTGAAGGGAAATTCCCGGAAGAGATAACGGAACAGTTCAGGGACCTGATGGATTATTTCGGACAGGCTCCTATCATAGTCAGGTCAAGCAGCCTACAGGAAGACAGTTACGGGAATGCTTTCGCGGGCAAATATCGGAGTGAATTCTGTGCCAATCAGGGAAGCCCGGAAGAGCGTCTTGAAGCATTCATGCATGCGGTCAAACTTGTTTACGCCAGCGCCCTTAACCCGGATGCTCTTGCATATCGGAGGACCAGGGGACTCCACTATCAGGATGAACAGATGGCAATACTGGTACAGCGTGTGTCCGGGATGCCTTACAAACAATATTTTTTCCCGGCAATTGCAGGAGTTGCATTCTCAAAGAATCTCTTTCGCTGGACAAAGCGCATAGATCCTGAAAAAGGATTGATAAGGCTTGTCTTTGGACTGGGAACAAGAGCTGTTGACCGTGTGGGAAGAGACTACCCCCGAATGATCGCAGTCAGCCACCCGACGCTCCGTCCGGAAGCTGGTACGAAGGTGATCAAATACTCACAATGGGATGTGGATGTGCTTGATCTGGCAGAGAGGAATCTTGTAACCATACCTTTCAGTGACCTTGCAAAAGACTGCAATTATCCGGCCCTTAGAATGTTTGTCTCGGTCATGGATGACGGATATCTTACAGATCCTTATACCAATGCAATAGACTGCTCACATGAAATGGTGCTTACATTCAACAACCTGATAAAGAATACTAAATTCGTTGATATCATGGGAGAGGTACTCAGAATAGTGGAAAGAGTATACGAACATCCGGTAGACATAGAGTTCACAGCATCCGCCGATCAAAAGGGAAATGTGAGGATCAATATAGTCCAGTGCAGACCCATGACAACACCTGGGGGAAGTGAGCAGATAGCTATACCGGACAATATAAAGGAAGAAAATATATTGTTCAGGTCCAACATGCTCATAAACGAAGGAAAAGTGGAAAATATAGAGTATATTGTGTACATAGATCCAAAAGAATATGAAACTGCGGACATGGATCTGAAAAAGTCAATCGGGCGTGTTGTCGGGCGCATCAATGAAAAGATAGGTGGTATGGGTGCAGCATTCATACTTATGGGGCCTGGCAGATGGGGTAGCAGCAACATTGAACTGGGAGTCAATGCTACATATAGTGAAATAGACCGTACATCCCTGCTCGTGGAAATTGCACGTGAGAAAGCAGGACATACGCCTGAAGTCTCTTATGGGACTCATTTCTTCCAGGATATCGTGGAAGAAGAAATCATCTATATGCCCATATATCCGGACACGAAAAAATCGAGCTTCAACGAAGTATTCTTCAAAGGTTCTGAAAACATGCTTACAGACCTGTTTCCGGATCATGAGCAATTCAAAGATGTGGTAAAGGTAATTAATGTCCACGAGGCATCAGGCGGAGCCCAGGCGGTGGTTATTGCGAACCTGCATGAACAGGATGCTATCTGCTACCTTGAGAAACAGACAGGTACCAGAACATGGAAACTTGACAAGCTTAAAGGCCAGTGGCACTAAAAAAAGGAATCCACAAAGGGATCTTAATCTACGAATTTGATACCGACATCTTTCATGTGGTTACGTATGGCCACATTGACAAGCAGTGGTGTAATTGATTCCACCATGGAGGATGTTTCAATAGGACCAATATCCAGAGGCCGCATTCCAGGAATGTTTCTGACAAGGTCAAAGACAATGTTCTTTGAATGCATGCTGTTCCCGCAAACACCGACATCGTAATTGAGTTCGATGTCAAGGTTGGCAAGCTTGGCCGCAGGGACATTATGGAATGCAGAGACCAGCTCAGTTCCTTCCGGGAGCATAGGAGCGATTTCCTGTGCAGCGCTTCCTGCAGGAGGAGTGACATAACAGAAGTAGTCTGCTTTGTAATCCTCCCGGGAATTTGTCGATATCTCCAGGGGAACACCGTCCGGAACAATGATGCAGCGATCTTTTTCCATTGGCACTACCACGGATATGACCACTTTCCCCTCAAGCCCCGGTTTGATCTGCCCGATGGTAGAAGCTATCTGGCCATACCTTATAGCAAGGAGCACCACGTCGGCTTCTGAGGCTGCATTCGCATTTACATCCCCGGTTATATCTGCTTTGTAACCATATTCTTTCAGTATGGCATTATATTCGGCAGCTTTGGACCGGGCCTTTTCCAGTTCCCTTGAACCTACTATAACATGATGTTCCTGCCCCCACCTGAGGGCAAAACCTTTACCGATACTGCCTGTACCGCCAATTATTGCAATCTTCATGATAATCCCATCAACGACAATATAAATAATATCAGCAGCCCTGCCAAGAATGGAAGAGTCTATATGGCCTGTGATCCCAGGCCATATAAATGTTGCTTAACTAGATATATTGCAGGATTGGATCCAGAAGGATCAGATCCATCCACGGTCTTTCATTGCAACTACGACACGCTCGATGGCAACTACGTAAGCAGCTGTTCTCATATCGATGTTGTATTTCTGTGATGCCGCATAGACTGCCTTGTATGCCTCGGTCATCTTCCTGTCCAGACGGGTGTGGACCCTGATCTCACTCCAGTAATACATGTAGAAGTTCTGGACCATTTCGAAGTATGATACCGTTACTCCACCTGCATTACAAAGGAAGTCAGGAATAACGTGAATACCCCTCTGGAAGAGGATCTCATCTGCTGCGGGCGTTGTCGGGCCGTTTGCAAGTTCTGCAACGATCTTGGCATTGATCTTATGCGCGTTCTTCTCGGTAATAATGTTTTCAAGAGCTGCAGGGATAAGTATATCCACATCGAGCTCAAGGATAGATTCATTGCTGACAGGCGTGGTGTTTGTCAGGCCTGCAACTGATCCGGTCTTTATCTTGTGCTGGTTTGCAGCTTCGGGATCAATACCGTCCATGTTCATGACGCCGCCCCTGCTGTCGCTTACTGCCACGATCTTGCAGCCAAACAATTCCTTTGCAAGTTTTGCTGCGAAGTACCCGGCATTCCCGTATCCCTGAACAGCTATCCTGGCATCCTTAAGCTCGATACCGAGCACTTTGGCTGCCTCACGGATAGTGTAGAGACCTCCTCTTGCGGTCGCGTCTCCTCTTCCAAGTGAACCACCCATTGTCAGAGGCTTACCTGTGACAACTCCGGGCTGGTTGAATGAAGAGATCTTTGAGAATTCATCGACCATCCATGCCATGATCTTCGGGTTGGTGTACACATCAGGTGCAGGAACATCCTTCCTCGGACCAATTATCTGAGCAATACCAGCTATATACTTGCGGCTGAGACGCTCAAGTTCGCCATCGGACATTTCCTTGGGATTACAGATGACTCCTCCTTTACCGCCACCCAGCGGAATGTCTACTACTGCGCATTTCCAGGTCATCCATGCAGCAAGTGCCCTTACAGTGTCGATGTTCTCTTCAGGATGGAATCTGATGCCGCCCTTTGTAGGACCTCTGGCATCATTATACTGTATCCTGAAGCCTTCAAATACCTTGATAGTACCGTCATCCATGCGAACGGGGAGCGTAACACGCAGCTCACGCATTGGGTGCCTGAGCATTTCATGTACACTGTCATCTAGTCCAAGAATAGTAGCACACTTTGCCAACTGTTTTCTTGAGTTTTCAAATGGGTTTTCTAAGGACATTGGTTTACCTCTTTACGTGCGATATATATGTTGAAATAAGGTGGATAGTAACCTACTTCTAAGTATAAGATGTTTTCTATTACTGTTTATTAGGCAACCACAAAAAACAGCAGCTATGCAATGTTTTCAATTGTCATTCTACACCAAGGGTCATAAGTCACAGACTATGCCGGAACTATACTTTTCCAGGAGCTTATAAAACAGAGAAGGATAACTGACTAATCAGTCCTCCGCCTCCAGAGCTTGTATAATATCATTTACAGTAAGCTCCCCTCTTGCAACACGCAATACGGTAGGATAAATATACGAGCAGTCATCAATCTTACCCCACCGTTCTTCGCCCACAATGTTCACAACATCGGCCATTACCTTCCCACACGTTGGACAATACCTGTTCTCACTTTCTACTCCGCATACAACACATTTCATTGAAAGACCCCCATAAGAATAAACATATCCCGTTTTTAAAGTTTGTAATAATAGTATATAATGATGGCCGGCTACTGGTGGCAGGCTCCATAAATGATATCTGCTAAGGCACCATTAAAAACAATTTAACCCTTCAGCGTCACATTAATATCAAAATAATCAATACTGAGCAACATAACCAAACTACATTAACGAGGTAAAGCGTGCCTGATGAACTATTCGATCTGAAAGTGGGATACACATATTTTAAGAATCCTATTGCTCTTGCCCCAATGGGCGGTATGACTGACAGCAAATTCGCAAACCAATATGCTGCAGAGGCAGGGCTTGTAATACTCGGAGGTTACAACCTTGACTCACTGACACAAAAAGCAGCTTCACAGATGGTGGCCAGAGGGAGAGAAGAGTTTATCTCAGAGAACCCGATGACACTCATTGAAAAAGAGATCAGATCAATCAAAAATGGCAATACCGTTGCAGTCAATGTAAGGAGCGCCACAATTGAACCTCTTGTGGAAGCTGCAGCCATTATCAAGGACAATGGTGCCATTATTGAGCTGGATGCACATTGCAGACAGCAGGAAATGATCGACATCGGCGCGGGGCAGGCACTGGTCTACGATATTCCAAGGCTTACTGAGTGGATTCGGAGGATCAAAGATACGGGAGCCGTGCTCTCTGTAAAAATCAGAGGTAATGTTGTTGAAAGCACTGCACTTGCAAGAGCCATAGAAAGCGCAGGAGCGGACATACTGCACCTCGATGCAATGAAAGAAGGTGCAGGAGCAGACCTCAATCTTATCAAGGAGATACGCGATTCTACACGTATGTTCCTTATATGTAACAACTCTGTTACCGATGCAGATACTGCAAAAGAGATGTTTGCCAGAGGAGCAGACATGGTTTCGGTTGCACGTGGAATACTGGATGATTCCGGTCTCATCAGCAGACTTGTCGCGGACATATCAGCCACCCAGAAAGATATTGGCTGGTACAATGCACCCAAACATGTGTGCAGAGGAGAGGGTGATCTGCGCGGGCTTGCTTTCTGCTGCCTTCCTGTCAAATCATGCCCGGTACACAGCAATATTAAGAAACTTGGGATCACCGCGCAGCAGTTTGCCGATATAAAAATGGATTTTGCAAAGGGAACTATGCTTGAATATGGCGATAGCACATGTTTTGGGAGCCTTGTGTGGTGCTGTAAGATATCCAAGCCATGCTTCCTCAGGGATGGCGTGCTTGAGACACTGGGCCTCTCAGATACAGAGTACATGCGCCTTAAAAAAGAACTTGGGGATTACATAATTGAACAGGCTAGCAAGTCCTCACACGGTCCTAAAAATGGATGAGACACAAGTCTTTACCATCAAAAAGGGAATCTATGGACCTGCATCATATATTGCACGCTGTGCTCAGCTTGCAATGTGCCTGGAAGTATCAGCATCCCCAAAACCTGGAAATATAGACAGGTACGATGATTACGCCGATACACGTTATGAACACTTTCTTGCTTCTGCTGTCAGCATATATCCGGCTGCAGAGGAAGCTTCTAAAAATGTCCAGGGTGCTGGCAAGTGCATAAAAGCTGCAGTAGAGGAGAGCATTAATTGGCAAAACGGAGGTAACACCCACTTCGGTGCCATCATCCTGCTAATACCACTTGCCATGGCCGCAGGACGCATAATTTCGGAAAAGGAAACCTTCACGATTCCCGAACTGACTGCATGTGCACACAGTGTAGTGAAGGGAACAAGCACAGAAGATGCCGTTGACTTTTACGACTGCTTTGGGATTGCAGGCGTGCGTGTCAATCCGGTAGAAGAGTTCGACCTTCAGAAAAATAGTGCTATAGCTGACCTTAAAGAAAAGCATGTAAGTCTGTACGATCTGATGATAATCGCCCGCAGCTATGATATGATAGCAAGCGAATGGACTTCAGGGTTTACCAGGTCCGCAGAATGCGCAGAGATGATCATAAATGGCATGGAGGGCAAACTGCCTGGGCTTGCCGCTGATATTAACGATGTTATCGTATACACATTCCTGAGTATCCTGTCCCGAAACGAGGACACATTCATTATCACTAAATCCGGCACTGAGCTCGCACACTATGTTTCAGGCCTTGCAAGATCTATAATACAAAGAATGGAAAATTTAGGCGAAGTGCATAAGATATATAATAATGAACATAAATTTGATATTATAAAGCCTTTTATTATAGAAATGGACAAGGAGCTTCTACAAAGGAAGATAAATCCGGGATCTACTGCGGATATAGTCATAGCAGGCTTATTTATCGCTTTACTTGGAGGGGTTAGATACTAATGCTGGGAACAGACTTCAATTTGGAGAATTTAGGGATATACGAGGGGATATGTGAGACCATAGTCACAACATGCAAAGGATGGACACCAAATGCAGCCCCCATGGGCATTATCCGGAGGAAGGATAAAATCTATGTGCGCCTTTACAAGGGTTCTAAGACCTATGAGAATGTACTGGCCGAAAAATTCATTGTCGCAAATATAACCTATGATCCGATGCTTTTTGCACTTTCCACATTCACTAACCTGGAAGATTCCGCTTTTGAACAGACAGTACATGAAAACCATACAATGTACTCTTTAAAAGATGCGCAGAGTTGGGTTGCCTTTGAATGCATGAATACAAAAATAACGTCAGAAGCCATGGTTGCAGAGCTTGTACCCATCCATGCGCGCCTTAATAAATGCAGGGTGAAAGCACCCAACAGAGGATTCTACGGAGTTATAGAAGCCTGCATACATGCAACCAGATACCAGCTTACAGGCGATGAAAAATATCTTAAGCTCATCAAGGCGTATGGAGATATCGTGGAAAAATGCGGCGGAGATGCTGAAAAAAATGCTTTGAAGAAAGTCTATGAGTTCCTGTGAGAAAGGTCATTAGTCTTTTGCTTAAACTGTTTCCTGCTTTAATAGTTTCATGAAACGTTTTTTCGCTTTCTTCATGTGACCTGCAAACATTTGCTTAACAACAAATGAAGGAGGAGTTTTACAACCTCCGGGAGATGTCTTTCCCTGGCGTATGGCATCCAGTACAGCTTCAACGCTTCTTTCGGAAATGTCTATCTCGGCATAGGATCTGCCTATCATCACAGCTTCGTGTGCATCACTGCCGCCAACCTGCGGAATACCCAGTTGCTCTGCAACTTTCCGGGCTTTAGAGTTGGGACCGTCCGTCAGGCAGCGGGAATTAAGGACTTCCACTGCATCGATATCAAGCCCCTCCACATAACCTATACCGTGCGATGTCATCTTAAAAGGATGAGGTATTATCACAACAGCTCCCTGAGCTCGTGCTCTTTTGATGGTCTCTTCCGGGCTTAAACCAGCTTCGATCTTTTCTTTAACACCCAGCACCAGTATATGACCTTTTGAAGAACTGACTTCGATCCCGGGAATGACAATCTGTCCGGAGCCCGTCTCAACTGCCCGTTTAGCACATGCTATGCCACCTTCGATGGAATCATGGTCGCAGATAGCAAAGCCATCAAGCCCATTCTTTGAGGCGAGTTCCAGGATATCATCAATGCATGCGTTGCTGTCCTTTGAAAAAAGCGAATGTACATGAAGATCGAATCGCATGATAGCATGTAAGGGTCTGGGATTTATAAGGATTCTTATAGTGCAAACAGAAAATGATGAAAAACATTAGGAAAATTTAAGCGAACGGGAGGATAGAAGTTTTGGTTGGTTGGGTGGTTGGATAGGATTGGTGGTACATAGAGAAGTTACCCGTTCGCATGGATACAAACAACATTATGATATATATACCTTGCGTATTGAACATGTTAGAAATTATGAGGGTGATGCATGCTTTTTTGCAAACGAAAGTGCCTTATTTATTACCGCATCCCGGGCTTCCAGGTCAATATCTATCGAATCCCCGTAAGAGATATTATGAACCACGCCTTCCCGGAATAGCCAGGAAACCATGGACATTCCTTCTTCAGATAACGGGAGCGAGAGATGTATCCTTTTCCATTTGGGTAGGTGATTGCGCAACTCTGCTTTCAGGATATCCAGGCAAAAACCTTTCTTGGCGGAGATAGCCACCGGATTCGGCGTAAGATACTCAAGTGCCAGCATACGTTCACTCAGCTCTTCCTGTGTAAGCATATCAGCTTTATTGAAAGCTGTAACAATCTCGACTTCCTGTAGCTGCTCCCACATTGTTTCATGCGATGCAAGAAGTTTTCTGCGGATAGTTTCAACGGGCTCGCTCGAATCCACTACCAACAGGACTACATCAGCATGGAATATCTCATTCAGCGTTGAACGGAAGGCATCTACCATCCAATGAGGCAGATCCTCTATGAAACCTACGGTATCTGTCAGCAGTACGTTCCTGCCTTCTACATCAAGGGATCTTGTGGTGGGCACCAGTGTGGTGAACATCATATCCTTTACCGGGACTTCTTCCTTAGCAAGAGAATTGAAAAGCGTACTTTTACCTGCATTGGTATAACCTGCCAGGGCTACAAGTGAAAAACCCTTCGAATGTCTCAGGCTGCGTAAGGAATCCCTGTCCCTTTCCATGCTCTCCAGTTCATTCTTGATGCGATTGATCCTGTTCTTTACATCCTGGGCATATGAGTTCTCATAGCCTCCTAGGCCCATGAAACCAGGCCTTTCTTCCTTCTTTAGAATCGAGATGATTGTCCTTGCTCTGGGAAGTTCGTACTCTAACCTTGCAAGCTCCACCTGCAACTTGGAGCGGGGAGTCGTGGCGCGGGTGGCGAAGATTTCAAGGATGAGCTGGAATTTATCAATAACTTCCCGGCGACATGTCTCAGAGATATTGTATATCTGCATCGTGCTCAGGGGGTTATGGAAAATTACCTTGTCCGCGTTCAGTCCCTGCACTATCCGAGCCAGTTCCTCCACCTTCCCCCTGCCTACCTGGTACCTGCTATCAGGATGTCTTGCCTGGACCAGTTCAGCAACGACAGTGTAACCCGCTGAGTAGGCGAGCTCTTTTAATTCGAGCATCTGAAGCTCGTTCTTGTGCTCGTCACTACGGGGATCATTTCTCTTTACCAGGATAGCGCGTTTCATAACAATGGAGTATTGTCATTAAAGATATAAGGGATTAGATGTCCAGTTCCCTGAGAAGAAGTTTCCTGGCACTAAGGGATATGTGGTGCGCAAGTTGCATGCAGAGTCTCTCGCTCAATGATTCCTCGTACTTGAAATTACCTGAGAACATGCTGTCAACAAGCCACTGGGGTTTATTGTACATGTCACCCGGCTCTGTGACTATTGTACCTCCAAAGCGAATCTCAGAAACTGTTTCCTCCATGATGCGCACTACAGAGGGAACATCTGGTGCGGATTCACTTCTGAAGGAACGGATATGTACCTGGTGGACTTTCTCTATATGATCGGCAGTGACTGAAGCAGCAACAGCTGCGCAGACCATCAAATAGTATCCGTCGACCCTATGACGACCGGAGATATCCACTGCAATTATGTTAAACATCTTTTGAAGGTAGAGTAAGTATCGTATATAAGCGTAACAGTCAACAGGCATTCAAACAGAGTGCAAACCGAATCCACACTTCACATCTTAATCCTGCCGATATCGACATAGGTAACAGAACCCCTGTCCTCGACAGCATATAACATCCTTTTTCTTACACTATTGGCAAGCCTTACAGCCCTGGACATCACAGGCAGCATGAACACATGATCCCATGGGATAGCATGCATCAGGTATTCTGAATGAGGCATTTTTTCGGTGAGACTTACCTGCGAATATACCCTGAAATGTGTACCGAACTTGAACCCGGTCTTTGGCACAAGCCCTCCATCTCTGAGATTAGCGTATGCCTTGTACTTACGCAGGAAATCCGGCTCGATGGATGAAGCCACGCCTGAGAAAGCATCGATATCAAGAATTACTCCTGTCTCGCTGTTCCCTATGCTGATGCAGCCGCGCTCCATCAGGTAAGCGGATTCCACCAGAGACAACTGCAGGCGTTCATCGTCAAGTGGCTTGCCGTAAAAACCGGTCTGATGCAGGTGCTGCGAGGAGGCTGCATCCCACACGATCACACGGTCTTCGAGCAGGGTAGACCTGACAGGTATTTCCGGTACAGAGATACCCTCCATCCCACCCTTTACGTTCAGCTTCCTTACTTCATAATATGTAAGGTCGCTTTCCTCATCGACTATTGCTAATACCATCTGCTTGTGAACATTATCAGCGGCACGGAGGGACGTGAGCAGATCTGGAAGCGGCATGGGGATGCGTTCTGACCTAACATAGACAAAGCTCTTTGCAGGAGTCTTTCCCGGGTGCCCGCCCCTTGGATATACCCTAAAATCCGTCACACTGGGCTGGACATAGAAACCTCTTTCCTTGAGGTCCTTGTAAACAATATACTTCAATTCAAAATGCTGTTGCATCTTTGAAGCTTCAGTAAAGAACTCTTCAAATCCCAGAATCCGGTCCTGGGATTCTATATCCAGCTTTTTCTTGTAGAGAAGATAAGCTGCCTCAACAAGAGTCAGTTCAAGGTTATCACCTTTGGGGCGTCCGTAATAACCGGTGTTATAGAGCTCATTTATTGCCTGCTTGCCTGCAAGGATACGGTCCTTTACGAGTTTCCCTATCAAAAATGTCACCTGCTGAATTAGAAAATAGCTACAGGGTCCAGATATAGGACAAGCTATTTAACCATGATGGGCTACCCACGCCAAGAGCACTATTATGTCACCCGGTTAAGACAGGTACAAAAGAGTTAACCATACAGAAAGCATCTGAAGTATAGAAACTTAAGCTTAAAGTGAAGGAGACAAAAGAATGGAAAATCCACTTCAAGTAATAATAGATGCTGACCCGGAGCTGGCCAGCCTGATTGGAAAGACACGTGAAACTGCGCTATCTCAAGGTGCCATCCCTCTCAAGTATAAATTTCTCATAGCCATGGCCCTGGATGCTGCTGAGGGTGCAGCTGACGGAGTAAGAATGCTTGCCATGCAGGCGATGAGCGAGGGAGCTACAAAAGAGGAGATAATGGAAGCTGTCAGGATAGCCCAGTACATCACAGGAGTGGGTAGTGTCTACACCGCTGCAAATGGCCTGAAAGGCATATTATAACTAACATACCAATGTCATAGAGGTTTTTCTGCCAGGAGTGATATTAGTATTACAAATATTTTAAACATTCAGGCCTTCATAGTAATTAAATATCCGAACAGTAATACTTAACAGTGTCATCGAAAAGTATTAAAAAGAGGTAGAAAAATGGGACTTTTTGGCGACTTTAGAGATTTTCTATACGAGTATAAAGTAATCCCGCTAGCAATTGCTTTTATAATAGGTCTTGCGGCGACCGCTCTTGTGAAATCCTTTGCAGAGAACATAATTATGCCGATCATCACTCCATTCATAGCTGACGGTGCATGGAAAACAGCAACTTTAGAACTTGGCCCTATTGTGATCAGCTGGGGTGCATTTGTAGGAGAATTGGTCAATTTCATTATAATTGCATTTGTGGTGTTCATCATTGCAAAGAAAGTCTTAAAAGAGGAGAAAGTAAGCAAAAAATAATTTCAAGTGCTTTTGCTTTGACCATTATATTGTCTTGATGAGCTTATCAAGACATTTGATTTTTAGTTAACTACTTATTTTATTTTAATTATTTATTTAGGTCTTTTTACGTTTCAACTTTCGGGCATTACTATGACTTTCCAGAAAGTGTACCATAAAGAGTAGTAAAACATATGCACCGCTCCTCACGAATTAAGCAGCCAGATATAATAGTTCAGCAAGGCTGCAAAAGATACCCATGCAAGATACGGCATGAGCAACACGCCAGCAGGCCGTGAGATTCTGTAGAAGAGCCATATCGTTGCTACGATAGCAAACCACAGGAATACGATCTCGATTATCCCCAACAGGGGCGAACGCAGGCCGAAGAACAGCACAGACCAGAGGAAATTCAGGAACAACTGTATCCCGAACACACCCGTTGCCAACCGGACATCGCGGCGATCCCAGCCCTTTCTCCATACAATGTATAGAGCCAGACCCATAAGCAGGTAAAGGAATGTCCATACTACAGAGAACGTCCATTCTGGAGGTACAAAGAGAGGTTTTTCAAGGGTTGTATACCACGTGGGAATTGCGGAACTTGTGAATATAGCTCCGAGCAGTCCTGCAAGCTGGCATACAACAATCGATGCTATCAGCTTTTTCCAGTCAACATCCCAGTCCAAGTTAAACCCTTCCTGATACAATTAGGCTTGTGTGCTATTTATTCTCCCCGGTAAAGTTTTAACAAATAAGAGATAACTATCTTTCGGTGGTAGATATGGTTGACATGTCGGTTCTGGCGACAGATACTCAGTCGGGCGGATTTCTTGCCCTTATAATCGTCCTTGCACTCTGGGAACTTATATGGAAAGGCATTGCCCTGTGGAAAGCTGCGAAGAACGAGCAAAAATACTGGTTCATCGCAATGCTGATAATCAACAGCATAGGGATACTACCGATACTATACATATTCGTCTTCCAGAAGGGAAAGAAAGGAATATGACTCTTGAGGGTCCTGACCGGGCTTAAGTTGTGGCTAGTCCCCCGGGTAATAGAAGACCGGACTTGGAAGAATGATTTTTCAAAAACGACCTTACTGTAGCGATATAATCTTCTTCTGCCTCCAGGTGATGTGAATGTGAAGCACCTGGGAAGACCTTAATGGTCGCTTCCTTTGTCTGGTTCCGGAAATGCCGGACCGTTGAAGGAGTGGCTTCGTCAAATTCCCCGCATGTATAAAGAACAGGGACCTTAATATACGCAAGATTCGGCGTCAGATCTGTTTCTTTCAGTGTCCCGGTCAGGGTGAACTCGGAAGGCCCCCACATGAAATTATAAACCGGGGTCGCCATGACCTCAAATGTCTTGAGCAAACATTCCGGCCAGGTATCAAGGCGACAGAGGTGGCGTCGATAGTACTCCATCATCGCGGACTCATACCCCGGACTGTCAAAAACGCCCCTGATTTCACATTCATCTATTACTGATCGGGCATCTGCCGGCATTTCAGCGAGAAGCCTGCGCTGGTCATCTAACCACATGGGAGCTGAGATACACGGTCCGGAGAAAGTGAGGGAAGCTATATCCTTTGGCTCATGCCGGGACAGATAAGCGATGGCAAGCATAGCACCCCATGACTGGCCGAGAATATGAACCGGGCCAGGAGCGAGGGAATCTCTCACAGCTGCGAGTTCATCGGCATACCGCTCCAGTGTCCAGATCGAAGGGTCTTCGGGTGCCGAAGAACGGTGTGAACCTAGCTGGTCATAGAAGATGACAGGACGCTCATCCGCAAGAGCTTCAAGCGGTTCCAGATAATCGTAGCTTGCCCCGGGGCCTCCATGGACAATGATCAGAGGGGTGCCTTGATTGTTGTTACCAACAATGCGGCATCCTACCCTTCCTCCTGGTACCTTAATATCTCCGACAATATAATTTTGCATATTATATAATAAAAGTCGTTCCTATATATCAATTATGAGTTGCATAGAGCCATACCAAGAATTAAGAACTTCGAGTAAGCTTACAGACGGTTTAATAATTCATCTACGCTAATCACTCCCTACCAACAGATTCCACAAAACTCCCCGCGAACTCCCTGTACGAGCTCGCTACCAGATGAGCATAGCAACCTAAAGTATTATTCACCGTCAGCCCATCCCAGCCGTCAACGATGCCGGTACCCCGGGAAAGTTTGATGGAGAACTTCGCATCTCTGGGAATATCGGTGACCTCAGAATGATGGAACTCGTGGCCCCGGAAGGAGTTGCCCCTCTTGCCGATGACAGTATCTATTTCAAGAGAGCCGATGTTGTAGCTAACAACGCGCTTGTGGCCCATGAGAGTGTGACCGGGGAGTGCTCCCACCATCTCGTGTGTGGATTCCGGCATCTCTGCCATGTGATATGTGCCTTTGTCCTTGACACCGGTAGTCAGTTTTTCCGTGAGGTACATCAGGCCGCCACATTCTGCATAGATGGGCAGGCCAGAACGGGAGGCGGTGAGTATGTCCTCGCGCATGGAAACGTTATCCTCAAGCTCGGCCGCGAAAAGTTCAGGGTAGCCGCCACCAATGTACAGGCCATCGACATCCGGAAGTTTGCTGTCATGTATGGGGCTGAAATACCGGAGGTCTGCACCCGCAAGCTGTAACAGTTCCAGGTTGTCATGGTAATAAAAGTTGAATGCCTCGTCCAGGGCTATGCCGATGACAGGACGCTCACCATGTGTTTCTTTGGCCAGGAAGGCCGTATTTGCGGGTTTCTCCAGAGGCTGGGCATTGTGCGCAATCTCCAGCAGGCGGTCAATATCCACACCTTCTTTTATCGTATCCCTGATAAATGTGATGCGCTCGTCAAAATTATCAGCCCTGCGCCGCTCCTCTATAGCGGGAACCAGACCCAGATGTCTCATGGATATTTTCATCGAACCGTTGCGGCGGATTACCCCGATAACCGGGATGCCGGTGTAGAACTCTATAGCTTCTTTAGCTTTTTTGGCATGCCTCGGGCCGCCGATGTTGTTGAGGATGACACCTGCGATATGTACATCCTTATCAAAATCCTTAAAACCATTGACAAGGGCTGCTGCAGAACGGGTGATGCTTCTGGCGTTAATGATCAATACCACCGAGCACTTGAGTATCTTGGCTATCTGTGCAGTACTTCCGACATCCGTAAAACTGTCAAAGCCTTCAAAAAGTCCGCGGACACCTTCTATAACAGCAATGTCAGCCTCTCCGTCAACCTCGCAGCCGTGGATGAACACATCCCTGACACTCTCCCCGTTCATCAGGAAACCATCCATATTGCGAGCCCTTCGCCCGGTTATCTCTGAATAGTAACTGGGATCGATATAATCAAGCCCCACCTTGAAAGGTTGGACATTGTAACCAGCCTCGGTAAGGGCTGCAAGCAGACCGATAGTTATTGTGGTCTTGCCCGAAGAGGAGCTGCCTGCCGACAGGAGTATTCGGGGTATTTCCTTAAATGTTGGTGCCGGAACCTGACTTGCTTCAGGGTTCTCATCTGTGGGAGGGGTTTGCTGCATGATTATCATATTTTGATATAAACGGACCTTTATCTTGTGAGCTCACGAAGCCTTTCGTCATCCAGTGAACCGGGTAAAATTGACTGGTTGTTGAACATTATAGACCTGGCAAGATTCCTGTACACCTGTGCAATGTCTGATTTTGGAGCTTTCTCGAGTACCGAGAAGCCATCCCTCTCGCAGTCCTGAACTACCTGTTCCTTGGGGATAAAAGCCACCAGCCTGCTGCCTATCTCTTCGGAGAACTTGCGTACAATATCTTCTTCACGGGTGACGCTCCTTGAATTACAGATTATGCCGGACAGGGGCGTGTCTATTTTGGCAAGGCCCTTGCAGATATTATTAGCTGCATAGAGGGGCATGTATTCTCCGGATGTGAGGACGTAGGTTTCAGTGACCAGTCCCTTGCGTATGGGTGCTACAAAGCCGCCACATACGATATCCCCCGGGACGTCATAGATTATAAGGTCCATATCGTTTATAGAGGGGCATACCTTCTGCAACTTCTGGATGGCGACAATGATACCCCTGCCCGCACAACCAATACCCGGCTCAGGCCCACCTACCTCTACGCATTTAACTCCGCCGTATCCCTCAAAGACTATATCCTTTTCGTTTACATCGAGATGCTGCTTCAGAAGATCGAGGATTGTCGGTATCCTCTTGCCTCCCAGCAGGGTGATGGATGAGTCGCTCTTGGGATCGCATCCGATTATCATTACCTTGTAGCCTTCATCGGCGCATGCAGCAGCAACATTTGAAGCTGTACTGGACTTACCGATACCGCCTTTGCCGTAGATGGCTATCCTTTTCTGGTCCTTCATTTAGATCACCTTGATACTTGACGATAATCATTTGGCAGTAACATTATCTGCCAAGCATATCCTTTGCAACTTCACGCAGGGTCGCACCGAATTCGGATTCGACTATGTGATTGACACCGAGAGTTTTTGGGTGGAGATCTATTTCCACGATTACATGCTGATGACCCATCTCTTTCAGAGGCAGGACCTGCCTTGGCCCGTTGGTTACGGAGATGACTTCCATACCTTCCAGAGCTTCCATGGGGATTGCATGAGGTACACCGGTGATGATAGCAAAATCATAGTCGCTGTACTTCTGCTTTATGAGCTCGCTCACCTTCACCCCTGTGATTGGATACTCATCCATTCCACCGATGACCTCATGGATAATTATACCTCTTTCCTGAAGGTCATCCGTGATGCACTTCGCATGGTGACGCACTCTGGGAAGCCCAAGGGAATCATCGATATTGGCCATATTGACCACATTGCCTTCCTTTCCCACGGCCAGAGCCACTTCGTTCACAGCTGCGCTGACGTCTGCGAACATATAGCCAGTCTCCTTCTTGGCGTTCATGATGGTTATGCCCCTCTTGCCTTCCTGCAGGAGCCGGACAACCTTTTCTGCGACCTTGTACTTGACATCGCCCCTGGATGGCTCAAGATACTCCTTGCTGGCGGCACCATGGCGCTTTTCCACCAAAGTGGCCTCCCTGAGAAGCACTTTCTGCCTCTCAAGCTCTTCCTTGCCGATTACACCCACTTCGAAAGCAGATTCCAAGGTCATAAGCACACCTTTTGTGTTATCCGGATATCCCGCATGCACTTCCACTTCGATTACAGGCACGTCCAGATTGGCGTCCTCCACAGGCTCACGCAGTTCCTCCCCGATGATCATGCTGGCACATGTCCCGACCACACCTATGAGCTTTGGTTTGAACATCTCATTGACCTTGACCAACAAAGAAGAAAGTTCCTGACGCCCTCCGAAAACAAAGCCGTTCTCGTCAAGGGCTGTGGTCACAACACGTATCCCATCCTCTTCCAGAAGCCTCGCGTGCTTGAAAGAACATCCAGGCGGACCGTGCAGGATAGCAACATCTACATTCAGATCGCGTAATGTGTATAACGCAGCGACGATAGAACTTGGCCGCGGATGCATGATAGATAGATTTTTTCCCATCATAGTGAATAACCTTGTCAGCTTTGATTAGTATGAATAGTGAAATTGGTTAATATCTTTGTCGGGATAAGTGTGAAATTGTATACTTAAGTCCGGGTAATTTTTCTGAAATGAGTAGTTCCCGGTCCTATAAGAAATATAGGAAATCATGTCTTTAAATGCCTGTAATCCTGTGCACCACATAAGTAACCATATCGATAATATTCTCAACATAAAAGCCTGTTGATTTGGAGTTGAAAAGAAGATGACTTCAGCAAAGAAGCCAATTATTATCTGAAGCACTTCACGCAGGATAAGACCAGATCGCCCTTTCCCGACATCCCCATTGCCTGTTCAAGCCCATCCTCCAGGTGCACAGCATGGCTTATCCGCTCATGCCTGATATCCCTCATCCTATCCCCAACGAGTATCAGACGGTCGATATCCTCAATGCGCCTTCCGACAAACTCCGCCACCTTTTCGGGAGGGAGACCTTCACAGACCTGTGCAGCCTCCTCTCCAAGCACCATCAGCACCTTTCCTGCATTTTTAGGGGTAAGCCCCGAGAGGCCATACTCCAGAGCCCGTTCAGCGGATCTTATATCCATTCCTGAGTTGGAGTTATCAATGAGCGACCTGCCATTAATGCTCTTTTCCTGCATCCTTCCCTGAAGTCCGGTGAAGCCTGAGATAACCTCGGCAATTGTCCCTCCGGATACTCCCATATGCAACGCTGCAGCGCCAGCAGCCGCAAAGGCCAGAGTATAGGAGGAGACATTGTAGGAAGAGTCAACATCGGCACAGATGCTTATTTCTCCTGCATTCAAAGCAACACTTTTCCCGTTAAAAGTCAGCCGCAGGTCGGCCTGAGTGTCCTGTGAACCGTAGTCAGTGAATGTGAAGAAATCCCTGCCTAACTCCCTGGCTTTGCTGACAGACCTGCTGTCCTGGGAATTCAGGAAGAATACGCTTCCATCTTTTCCGTAGTCAAGCATCCTGAGTTTTGCGTCGCTTGCCTGTGAGGTGGACTTTGCAATGGCATAATCCGGCTCCAGCGTAGTTATCACGCCGATATCAGCATATCCGGTGCCTCCGATGGAGACTTCGAATATACAGCAGCCGGGACGGATATCCATGGACTTCAATATATCAACAGCATGCAGTATGCTCCCGGGCGCTATACTGAGACCCAGATGCAATATCCTGGCCTTACCACCAGTCCAGAGCTCCAGACCCCGGGTGGTGTGAAGGGCCACGACCATGGTCCTTGAGAGCATATCTGCCAGAAGGGATGCAGTACTGGTCTTACCTTTAGAGCCGGTGACCTCGATCACCCTTACCCCTTCAAGCATCTTATTTGCGGAAAAGATCATTCCCACAGCCTTGTGATGGCTGATGATCTCCTTGCCCTGCTCCTTTGCATCCATGAGCATACGATATCCGGGATCCAGATGGACAGGACTCACTATGAGATCAAAAGGGCCAACTGGGACAGGAGTTCTGGAGACTGCCATAAAAGAATCCTCATGCATGGAAAAGAGAACATCCTCAGATACAGTATTATAAACATCAACAGCAGTGACATCAAAACCCATTTCTGCCAGCTTCCGGGCTATGATAATACCTGCATGCGTCAGGTCAAGGACTGCCACTTTGCATTTTGCTGAAAATGTATTTGAAACGCAGGATATTCCTTTCATCGTATTAACTCATCGTATTAACTATGGATACTAAATACTAGAAAATATCTCTCAACAGAATGTCAATGGAACTGACAGGCTGTATTGGTAGAATGGTACAGAAAGTAGTTAAAGGCAGGATTAAGAGAAAAATGATGACTAGCTATCATCATCTTCTTCATCATCTTTGTAACTGTCAGAGCCCACCATGGCAGCTGCGATTGATTCAATGCCGTCGAGCCACTCTGCCACTAGCCCGTAGGGTATATCTTCCATGGTTTTATCAGACAATTGCTTTCCACTCAGGATGTGAGCGCCAATCTCAGCGACAGTGGCAAGGGATATCTCGATGTCATCCGATGCCTCGGCTTCAAGGGCAACCTTTACAAGGTCATTGACATCTTCCTTCTCATCATAATCCTTGTTCAGGTAACATTCACATGCCGCAAAACTGCCCATAAGAGAGGTCTGGAGTGATTCAATCATCAGGTCCGCATCCTCAGAGATAGGATCTATCTCAGCAAGTGCTATATCCCTCACACGGAAAAGCATCTTAAGAGCAGACTCTGATGAGAGCTGGTTCTTATCATGTTTTGCAATTATCTTCAGGCAGGCAAGAATGATGTCATCTTCCATATTGACAAAAATAGCGCCCTCTTTTCCCTGTGGTTCAGCAGACTCAACAAACTTGAAATTGCTTTCTTTGACCTGGTTCAGCCAGTTCTTCCAGCGTTCCTCAGTATAAAAATCATGATGAAAGGCTTCATCTTCCCTACCAGACATTTGCTTACCTCGATTTCGTATTATTCATCTGAATTTTGTTTACCTGCTACTACGACATTAATGTGATAAGTGGATCTTCGCGAATCACAACTTGAGCTCGACCTTCTTAAGTGAACAGCCAGAGAGACCTTCATCTATGTTTTCAAGGACTTTAGTCACGGTGCACTTGTCACCATTCCTGATGCCTTCAGGGTTTATCAGATCATAGAGACTATCATCGAAACTGGTGCATTTGGGATTCTCATAGCTGATCCGGGCACCTGCGATAGCCTTCTTGGAATCGATCGCTGCCAATATAGGGGAAGTCACAACCTCCACTGCCAGGACACCGGCATCGTGTACGAAGCATTCATGAACCGTATCGCCCCTTAATTTCACTATCCGGTACTTACGCCCGGGCTCAAGATTCATACAGGTTCTTTTAAGTTTACATTTTTGGCACTCACGAGACTCGCCAAAGAACATGAAGTCTTCTCCTTCTTTTGCGAGCCTTGAGCCAACAAGGGTTATCGTAGTATCGGTATCGGTCATATAGTCACCTTGAAAGATTAATTATGAGATCACCTTAGTAATACGTGCTACTTTTTCAGCGGCTGCGGGTGTCAGGCCCGTTCCGAGTATCGTATATCTTTCCGGGCGGATAGTATGTGCAACAAGAAGCGCCTCTAATATATACCTATCTTCAATACCCAGCTCTTCGGCCGTCGTGGGAGCACCTATTACTTCAAGGCACTCTTTTATTTTACTCCATTCTCCTCCATGCAGATACATCATCATGATAGTTCCCACACCACACTGCTCGCCGTGAAGCGCATGATGCGGAGAGACCATATCCAGAGCATGGCTGAACATGTGTTCTGAACCGGAAGCCGGTCTTGACGAGCCTGCAATGCTCATGGCAACACCACTGGATACAAGGGCCTTGACAACCATCCTTACAGAGCTCTCAAGATCAGGTTTAATGGAATCAGCCGAATCGATCAGAATCTTTGCAGTCATCCGGGACAGAGCCGCAGCATATTCACTGAAGGGTTCATTTGTCAGACGATAGGCAAGCTCCCAGTCCCTGACAGCGGTATAATTAGAGATGATGTCACCACAACCTGCTGCAAGCAGGCGGTATGGAGCTTTTGATATGATCGCTGTGTCAGCTATCACAGCCATAGGGGCATTTGCCTCTATCGAGCTTGCCTTCCCGTTGCAGCGAATAGAGGCCCTCGAGGAAACAATACCATCATGTGATGCAGCCGTTGGAACACTCATAAAAGGGACATCCAGCTGTGTGGCGGCAAGCTTTGCAACATCGATGGATTTACCGCTGCCAACACCGATCAGATATGAAGAGTTGTGCTCAAAAGCCTCTTTTTTAACTTTTTCTACTTCGACCATAGAGGCTTCCGCTGACACTACTACCCTGGCATCCTGCCCGCAGTCGTTCAGCAGATCGCAGACTATATCTCCGGCTATCTTCCTGGTATTACTGCCTGTGACAATAACAGGGTCTTTGCCAAGTTTAAGATCTTTGCAAACATCTGTTATATCATAGATGACGTCGTGACCTATCAGCACGTCCCTGGGTAGCTGCATCCACTTTTTCATTCCATCTTGCATGGGGATCAATTCTATACCTGCTGGTTTGAGTAGTATATTTAATTAATATCTTACTATATATTGCCTTTAGAGAGGATCGCCCTTATATAAAAACTACTGTCAATGGGATTTTCCCCATAAACTATTAAACATTTGTTGTATTAGGATATTCCTATATTACATTACTGCTGTGATCACAAATGGTTCCAATTATAGACAAAATCAGCCAGCTAATAAACGAATATTACATAGACCCGATATTGCACGATAGTGGTTACAATATAGTTAACACTGTTACATGGGCAATCATATTAGGGATATGTATATTTGGCATAGTAAAATTACTAAGGAAGATGGATGTCAGTATCAGTGACAGGCTTACAGCCGCAGTGATTCCTTTCATACTCGCAGGTTCATCGCTCAGGGTTATAGAAGATACCGGCATGCTTGAACCTCCTGTCAGTTACCTGTTCATAACCCCGAATATCTATTTTTTGGTTTTCTTTATAACAGTGATCTTCCTCATCCTTGCAAAACTGGTGAGCAGATCAATGGACAAAGACTTTGAGGTAGTATTTGCACTCTTTGGGTGTGCATGGTTTATTACTAACATAGCCTACCTGCTTCACCTGGAAGATATTGCTCTTCCATGGGTACCGATATTTGTTATCGTTTCTGCAAGCGCACTGCTTTACGTACTCTATCTGGCATTCGACCGGGCAGGCTCTGATATACTCAAAAATAAACTAAACCTCTCCATACTGGGAGTGCATTTGCTGGACGCTTCATCCACTTTTGCAGGTGTCGATTTCCTAGGATACTACGAAAAACACGTAGTGCCTGCATTTCTCATCGACCTGACAGGTACAGCCCTGGTGATGTATCCACTAAAACTTTTAATCTTCCTGCCAGTAATATACATACTTGATACCCAGTTCAATGAAGACGAAGAATCAAAGACCCTGAAAACGTTCCTTAAACTGGTAATAATCATGTTGGGACTGGCACCTGCTGTCAGGAACACGATCCGGATGATGTTGGGAGTGTAAGACATTATGATTAATGTGGAAAGAAGAGAGAACCTGAGGGCATACCTTACTGCCCTCAAGCCATATATCGTGCTCAGCACGATAGTTTTTGTCCTGTCTATAGCAGTGGGTTATATTACATACGGAATTTACCCAGAATATGCCATGCAATCCATATCGGGGCTTGAGGAACTTGTAGAAATGCTGGAAGGCCTCTCACCCCTGGAGATTATGCTGCTGATCTTTATCAATAACACCATAGCAATGTTCATTGCAATATTGTTTGGTACAGTATTGGGTATAGTACCTCTGCTGGTCCTGGTTCTAAACGGATTCATAATAGGTACGATCGTCCGCTTGTTGCTTGTTGAGAACGGCCTTGCATTTATTGTTTCCGGGCTTGTCCCTCACGGTATAATAGAGATACCCCTCCTGCTGCTTTCCACTTCGATCGGGATGAGGATTGGTTATGAGGTTTTGCTGGCTCTTGCCGGAAAGCCTTCAGGTATAAAAAATGAATTCATAAAAGGAATGAAATTCTTCTTCTACTGGATGGTGCCCCTCATATTCATCGCTGCGCTCATCGAGACGTTCATCACGCCCGTGATAATGTACCTGGTTGCAGGTACATAAGGACATCATAAGGTTAATGGTGACTGGCTGACAATATATGTAATTGATAATGTAAACAGATTTATTAATGACTAGAACATTTGCGGAGAAAACCGAGGCTAAACATGATCAACAGGAAAGATATCATAGAGATAATCGAAGGTTATGATACTGACAACATAAAGATAGGCTCTGTTGCCTCACATTCTGCACTGGATATCTTTGACGGTGCTATAGAAGAGGGCTTCAGGACCTTTGCAGTCTGCCAGCAGGGACGTGACAAGACATATACGGAATACTTCAGGTCCCAGAGAGATATTGAAGGAAATGTAGTTAGGGGAATCGTGGATGAATCAATATGTCTGAAGAAGTTCAATGAGGTTATAAGTCCCGAGAACCAGAAGAAACTGGTCGATAACAACGTCCTTTTCATTCCAAACCGCTCATTCACGTCCTACTGCGGCATCGATGATATAGAGAACGAGTTCCGTGTTCCTCTTGTGGGCAGCAGGAACATGCTCAGGAGCGAGGAGAGAGGCATCGAGAGAGATTACTATTGGCTACTTGAGAAGGCAGGGCTGCCATTTCCGGAAAGAATAGAGGACCCGCAGGATATCGATGAGCTTGTGATGGTCAAACTACCCCATGCTGTCAAAAAACTGGAGAGAGGGTTTTTCACAGCCGGTACATACGAGCAGTACCTCGAGAAGTCGCAGGCTCTTCTGAAACAGGGAGTCATTACTCTGGAAGCTCTTGAGCATGCAAGGATAGAGAGATACATAATCGGGCCGGTATTCAATCTGGATATGTTCTATTCACCCCTTGAGTCAGAGATGAGCAAGACCGAACTTTTGGGGGTTGACTGGAGGTTTGAGACCAGCCTCGACGGGCACGTGAGGCTACCGGCACCGCAGCAGATGTCACTTGCAACACACCAGCTCACTCCTGAATACACTGTATGCGGTCACAACTCAGCAACACTCAGGGAGTCACTTCTTGAGGAAGCATTTTCCCTGGCAGAGAAATACATAGAGGCCGCCAGAAAATATTATGACCCGGGAGTAATAGGCCCGTTCTGTCTGCAGACCTGCGTTGACAAGGATCTTAACTTCTACATCTATGATGTAGCTCCAAGAGTCGGAGGCGGTACCAATGTACATATGTCGGTGGGGCATCCCTACGGTAACACCACCTGGCGCAAGCCAATGAGCACTGGAAGACGCATGGCTTTTGAAATAAGAAAGGCCATCGAGACAGGCCAGCTGGACAAAATCATAACCTGAGCAGGACACTCAGGTTGATTCTTTTTTGCATCTGCAGGAGCCTGATGTGACTGGACTTACATAATAGTCATCCCTTAGTTATAGCCCAGTATCATCATGAAAGGTATGGAGAACAAAAAACCATAATATGGAACAGTTTTTATATATGTAAATATATTATATTCTAATAATGCACATCAAAAGGATACCGACCGGAATCGCAGAACTGGACCAGATACTGGAAGGAGGATATCCTGCAGGCCACGGCCTCCTTGTCAGAGGACCCCCGGGGGCGGGAAAGACCATACTTGCCACGCACTTCCTTCACAGGTCATGCAGAGACGGAAAAAGATGCATGCTTATGCTCACACATGTCAATGTGGAAAGTTTCCTGGAACAGGCGGAGAACATTGGCTTTGATTTCAGGAAATGCATAGAAAATGGAAAACTCCTGATAACAAAATCCTTTGAGATCAGGACAAATAAAATACACAATGCTTCCAGACTTGGGAGTGGCATTGGTTTCCTGGAAAAGGACAGTGTGGAAAGCGTACTGGAAATACCTGATGATGTGGAGGTAGTAGTAATTGACAATCTGGATATGCTATCCCTCTATCACAGTGTAGAGGAGTTTGCGGACAAGTTCTTCACGATCAATGACATCCTGTCAAATAAAAAGTGCACCAGTCTTTTTCTGATAGGTCAGGATGAATCAGGGGAAAAAGATAGCATTGCCGAACATATCGTATTTGGAAGCATCAATATGTATGTCAACAGGGACGAAAGAACAGGTAAGGGCTTAAGGCAACTGTATATACCAAAGATGCGCTGCACGAATATAGCTCTTGAACCCATGAGCTTCAGGATAACACCTATGGGAATTAAGATAGAGAAGATATTCCAGAGAGATGAAGTCCTCCGCGGCATTCTTGATATCACAGTATGAAGTTGTGTCACCCCTTACCGGATCTTGAATTGAGGCAGCATATGTTTAACAGGGCCTTCCGAATACCGGATAATTATTCATTCATGCACAGCAAGTTATATACATGATAAAAATAATAGGGAGAAAGACTCCACGACCTTGGATAGGAATATATGCATTTTAAAAATGGTAGAAATCATTTAAATACCATAAATGAAATGATACCACAAACTTAAATTATAATCGATCAAATCGTCCGTGATTTTATACTTATAAACTTTATACCCAACCGGGAGGGAATTTAAAAATTGAGTCAGCCTAGTGTTAATATCGGCATGGTGGGTCATGTCGACCATGGAAAAACCACGCTTGTGAGTGCACTGTCCGGCATATGGACAGACACGCACAGTGAAGAGATGAAACGCGGCATATCCATCCGTCTGGGATATGCAGATACCACATTCCGGAAATGTCCTAACTGCCCCGAACCTCAGTGCTATACAGTTTCAGACAAGTGCGAGGGATGCGGTGAGGCATCCGAAGAACTAAGGACTGTTTCCTTTGTTGATGCACCAGGACACGAAACATTGATGGCAACGATGCTTTCTGGAGCTGCCATTATGGATGGTGCGATACTTGTCATAGCAGCCAACGAGACCTGCCCCCAGCCTCAGACAAAGGAGCATCTCATGGCACTGAACATTATCGGTATCAAGAACCTGGTAATCGTGCAGAACAAGATTGATCTGGTCTCAAGAGAAAAAATGGTGGAACACTACCACCAGATCAAGGAGTTCGTGAAGGGTACAGTGGCTGAAAACGCACCCGTTGTCCCCATATCAGCACAGCAGAACACCAATATTGATGCCCTGATCCAGGCAATGGAAGAGATGATCCCGACACCTGTCCACAAACTTGACAAGCCCACACATATGCTTATTGCAAGATCATTTGACATCAATAAGCCCGGAACTGCCATCAGTGGCATCACAGGAGGAGTTATAGGTGGCACTCTTACAGAAGGAGTCCTGCATCCTGGCGATGAACTGGAAATATGCCCGGGCATCAAGATCGAAAGTGAAGGAACTACCAGATGGAAGCCAGTCAGGACTAAAATAACAAGGATAGTGGCAGGGAAGGAAACAGTTAAAGAAGCAACCCCCGGAGGACTGCTTGCAGTAGGGACCAGTCTTGATCCTACATTAACCAAGAGCGATTCCCTTACAGGGCAGGTTGCAGGAATACCGGGGACCTTGCCTCCAACACATGATTCTTTCACACTTGACTTACACCTTCTGGACAGGGTAGTAGGGGTCACTGATGAGGAGAAAATAGGCCCGATCAAGACAAGCGAGCCCCTGATGCTCAATGTGGGCACAGCAACCACAGTAGGAACTGTGACAAGTGCAAGGAAGGATATCGCAGAGGTTAAGTTGAAAAGGCCAGTTTGCGCCGAGATCGGAGCAACGGTGGCTATCAGCAGGCGGGTTGGCTCCCGCTGGCGCCTTATCGGTGTAGGAGTAATCAAGGGTTGAAAGTCATTATCGACACCAACGGCCTGATGATACCTGTCCAGTTCAAAGTTGATATATTCGAGGAACTCAAAAGACTGGGATACGACAGGTTCATTGTGCCGCTTGCTGTGGTAAAAGAACTCGAGAGCCTTGGGAAGAAACTCCGTGGAAAAGACAGGATTGCAGCAAAGATCGCACTTTCACTTTCACAGAGATGCGAAATTATAGATGTTTCCGGCCATGCCGATGATGTCATTATCGGGCTTGCAATGGAACTTAGCGCAGCAGTGCTGACAAATGATATCGGATTAAAGAAAAGGCTGGAAAGTGAACATATCCCCATTATATGCCTGCGCCAGAAGAACAGGCTTGGCAATATCACGGATGATATATAGGTTCAGTTAAGATAATCAGAATATAAATATGACAATCATACAGGATTTTCGGAGTTAATCACATGTACAAAAAGATGAGGCTCGCGGACACTATTCGTGTGGCTCCTAACCTTCTGGGTGGAGACGTAAGGGCAAATGTGAAGAGTGCCTTAAGAGACAAGCTCGAAGGCAGAATTGATAAAGCGCTAGGTGCCATTGTAGCTATCACTGAGATTGATGCTATCGGAGAAGGACACATCCTTGTTGGTGATGGAGCCGTCTATTATGATGCTACATTTGATGCGATAGTGTTCGTTCCTGTCATCCAGGAAGTCATCGAGGGTGAAGTTGTTGAGACTGTTGACTTTGGTGCATTCATAAGTATTGGTGCAATGGACGGGCTTTTACATGTGAGCCAGATAACTGATGACTTTATGTCCTACGATGGCAAGAATGGAAGGCTAATCAGCAAGGGCGGCGGAAGGTCGCTTGGAGAAGGCGACAAGGTCAGGGCACGTGTCGTTGCAGTCAGTATCAACGAAAGAGAACCAAGGGAAAGTAAAATAGGTCTTACTATGAGACAGCATTCCCTCGGTAAAATGGAATGGCTGGAAGAAGATAAGAAACCCAGCGCAGAGAAGGCACAATAATTTGGAGGGATGGAGATGGGTGAACAGGTTTGCCGTGAATGCCATCGTATATTAACAAGCCAGACATGCCCCATATGTGGATCCAGCAACCTCAGCTCGGACTGGAGTGGCATGGTCGTTATCATAGATCCCGAGCGTTCAGAGATTGCAAAGAAGATAGATGTCAAGGTAGCAGACAAGTATGCATTGAAGGTGCGCTGATTGGGTGTGCAGATAAGTTTGCCTGAATCTGTCAGGCCTCTTTTTCGCAGACTGTTTGGCACATTGTACACAGGCACTGGTGATGACACCATCAGAAAACTATCCAAGGACCTGGATAGTCCCACAAAACTTATATCCGTAGGTGATGTTACTACATTCCACTTGCTCAGTTCAGATATCATACCGGACATCCTTATAGTGGATGACCGGACAAAACGCGGACCGGCTTCTGACCGGGTCGTGGTGGGCACAAAGCATAAAGGCTTCAGAGAAATATCCGTTGATAATCCGGCCGGGGTGATAACCGGGGATTTGATAGACGCTGTGGGTGATGCAATTGCATCGAACTGCCGTGTGAGGATATTTGTGCGCGGCGAAGAAGACCTTGCAGCTGTACCCGCCATGCTGATGGCTCCCGAAGGTTCAGCAGTGTTGTACGGACAACCTGACCAGGGAGTTGTACTTGTACAAATCACAGAATCAAAAAAAGAAGAAATCAGGGACCTGTTAACAAAGATCATTGAAGCACAGGGCCATAATGAAGATACGGAAATCATTTGGAGGAAATTAGATGGACATAAAGATCATGAAGGATAACACCAACGCACTCCTTAACAGGCGTGAGATTGACTTCAGCATTAACTATGAAGGACCAACTCCTGCAAGAAGTGTTGTCAGAGGAAAGATAGCAGCTATGCTGAACGTACCTCTTGAACTGGTAGTCGTCCACAAGATGGGTAACGAGTTCGGCAGACAGGCACTTGAAGCATATGTAAAGATATATGAGAGTGCAGAGCGCATGAAACAGATCGAGAAAAACTATATACTGGAAAGGAACACAGTTCCTGAACCGGAAGTAAAAGAAGAATAATTTCCAAAGGTGAAATAATGGCTGCAAAAGATTACTACAAGGTCAGTGGCGATTCCATTGAGAGGGCAAACCAGATCTGCCCCCGCTGTGGAGAGGGTGTATTCCTGGCTGAACACAAGGACAGACGTTCCTGTGGTAAGTGCGCATACACTGAGTTCAAGAAATAATTATATTCAATCTATTTTTAATCACGGCCACAAGTTGTGATTTTATTCCTACTTTTTTTGTTTTGGCTTTTCAATGCATACTTTTAATCTTGTCATGCCTACTTGCCCGAAGATTTATAACAGCAGATAAGAATTATTATAAAAGTATACCCCATAATGAAAATAGCATTGACTTTATATTTATACTTACTAGTGCAGTAAAGATACTATAGTTTAGCAGTACCGATTAGTAAGATTAAAATACATGGTAAGTATTACCTAAAATGCAAACATTTGGATCAGTTATAGCAATTAACATGTGTTAACTAAAATATACATATTGGCACCTTAAGCTATATATAGAAATCAAATGTCAAGATTGGGTTATTGTCTTTATAAACAGTTGGTGATTCAAAATGGATACTATTTATGCTGCAGTTGTAGGCATTCTTATCGCCATATTCATCTTTGGGCTGAAAACAGGAGTAGGGTGTGGATTTTCGAGTATACGGAAACGGGATGTGCTCATCCTGGCCACAGGTTACTTTGTCATATCAGTTATCCTTGGAAGTCTTGTAGGATTGGTGGATGAGTCGTATCTGGAGGGAATAGCAGGTCTTGGAATGACCCTGCACGTCCTTATTGCGCTCATCCTTATCGCGGTCGGGATATATACTCAGAAAAAATGGATCTGCGGGCATGATGTCTCAAAAAAGACATTCCTTGTTATCTCGGTACCATGCCCTGTCTGCCTGACAGCCCTTTTTGTGTCCTGCATGCTCCTTGCCTCAAGCCTTGAGATAAGCGGATGGAAGGTCGGTGTCATAGTAGGCATCGTTTTCTTCCTGTCAGTGGTATCATCCACATGGGTCTTCAAGAGTATGAGAAAAACACCTGAAGACCTTGGGACAGCTATGATGTTCCTTGGTATATTCTACCTGATGGGAGCCATGATAGTTCCTGCCTATATAAAGGCAAAACAGTTGAATATTTCAACCATCGAAGGCGGAGGCCTGGATATCGTTCCGCTGGTAGTGATATCGTTATTTATACTTGGCGGATTTGCTTTTAATTATATGAGAGGTCAATAAAAATGGATACAACTTCTTCATTGTTCGGTATTTTGTACACTTTTTCAGCTTCACTGCTGTACCCCGTAATAATAATCCTGCTGGGAATGGTAGTCCACTCCCTTATTCTCATCGGAGAGTTCCTTTCGGAATACGCAAGGCGTCATCGTGATGTAAAGAACCTGCAGGACTGTTGCCATGATATAAAAGAACATATGAATAAGGCTGCTTTTGGGAAAGCTGCAATTTCCCTGCGTAACATCAAACAGAACTTCATGGTAACAGGCTTTGCAAAAGCTGCTGCAGAACATCTTGAAAAGAGCACCGTTGCTTCTATAGAATGGCTTTCCCAGGACTATGAGATAATGATGGCAAAAAGGCTTGAGCAGACAAGGATCGTCGCGACGATCGCTCCGATGCTCGGCCTGATGGGAACACTGATACCGTTGGGACCTGCACTAATAGGACTTTCCCAGGGCAATATCGAACAACTTGCAAACAACCTCATGATAGCATTTGCAACAACGGTTGTAGGACTTTTCGCAGGCACCATTGCCTATGTGCTCACCCAGGTGAGGAAAAGATGGTACTGGCAGGATATGGCTGACATCGATTATATCCTGGATACGCTGGAGATGCAGGAATGAGAAGGCGAAGATACAGACGAACAGGGCTCATCACCAACGAGGATGAGCAAAACCCGCTCACAGGGGTTGCCAATCTCTTCGATATTGCAATGGTATTCTCAGTTGCACTCCTGGTAGCACTGGTAATGTCCTACAACATACCGGAATTATTAACTGACGAGGACATAACCATCGTGAAGAACCCCGGACAGAAAGACATGCAGATCATCATGAAAGAACAAGGCAAACCTATCGAGATAATGAATATGACAGACCAGATCGGAGGAGGAACCGGAGAGGCCCTTGGTACGGCTTACAAACTTGCTGACGGAAGAGTGGTCTATGTGCCGGAGGAGGAAAACATGACTTCAACATAATTTTTTTTGCCTTACTGGACAAGTTAGGTTGTTTTAACACAACTATAATTTATAAAAATAACTTGTGAATAATAAGAATGGAAAACACGTGAAAGCATTTCGGTACCGCCTGCAAGCAAAGTGACCGAAATGCCTGGCACGCTATCGGGTGATAACATGCAAGTAAAAAGTATAGTGGTATTGTTATTAAGTTTGTTGTTGCTGGCATCGCTGGCAGCACCTGTATCGGCAGATGAATTGAAGTTTGTTACCAATACGACAAGCAATGAGAACGGGGAGTTTATTCTAACAGATATTCCCAATGGGAATTATACACTTTCTGGAATAATATGGAGCACGGCAATGAGCGGTATGTGGCTCACAAACGCACAAGAGATAGCGGTTGAGAACGGGCAGCCTGTAGAGAATATAGTCATGGAGATGAGAAAGAATACAAGCATTGACCATGATGCCATTCTGAGCATGCTGAACAGAACCACAATATCCGGAATCACAGTTGACAAAAACAGAGCCATTAAGCCTGAAACACAACTTATTCTTACTGATGAGAACGGGAGATTCATCCTCAATGCAACCAGCGATGAGAACGGGGAGTTCATTCTGGAAAATATCACAAACGGTGAATACACACTCTCTGGAATAATATGGAGCACAGCAATGAGTGGTATGTGGTTAACAAATGTGCAAGAGATTACTGTTAAGAACGGACAACTTGTCGAGGATATAGTCATGGAGATGAGAAAGAACACCAGCATTGACCATGTTGCCATACTAAGCATGCTGAACAGGACCACGATATCCGGAGCCACAGTTGACAAGAATGGAGTCATCAAGCCTGAAACACAGGTTCTTCTTACCGACGAGGAAGGTCATTTTGTCTTCTCTGCAACAAGCGATGCTAACGGAGAGTTCATCTTGGAAAATATCATGGATGGTGAATACACACTCTCAGGAATAATATGGAGCACTGCGATGAACGGCATGTGGCTCACAAATGTGCAGGAGATCACAGTTGAGAATGGGCAGCCTGTTGAGAACATAGTTATGGAGATGAGAAAAAATACCGGTATTGACCATGATGCGATACTGAGCATGCTGGACAGGACCACAATATCCGGAACTACAGTTGACAAGAATGGAGCAATTAAACCGGGGACTCAACTCGTACTGATGAAGAAAGTCAAGTCCTCTGACAGTATCCCTTCAAATAATGCAACTTATCTGAAGGTAGCAATCGTAACCGGCTACTCCTCATATGATAACGAACTTGCTGCTTCCATAGAAAGGATCAATGCCAACACAGGCCTCAATATTACATCCAGTTATTATATCACTACCAAACTGCCGGATGACATAGACTTGAGCCAGATGGATATGATTTACATCGTGATGGTCACACAGAGTGCACCAAAGCTTCAGGAAACTATACAGCAGGCAATTGATAACGGGGCACTTGTCATAGGCTCCAACACATATCTCCCTGAAAGCACCTATGAAGTTCCTTCGGATTTTGCGGACCTGATCGTATTCAAGAAGTACCTTTCACAATACTGGTCAGGGGGAGCTGCGGATGACGAGAACTTCGATAATCTCATATTCTATCTGGCAAAGGAATACTACGATCGCACAGATCTTATAGTAAAAGAACCTACCGGCCTGGAAGGCGCAATATATCATCCTGCAATGACGGCAACTCCCATAGAGTACTTTACAGCCGATACACAGGAATATTTCAACTGGTATGCAATCAGGACTAACGGACATGCCTTTGATGAAAATGCACCGACTGTCGGGATCACGTTCTATAAGTCATACTATCCGGATGATATGGAGCCTGTCGACAAGCTCATAGAAGGGTTTGAGGCAAAAGGTGTCAATGTAATTGCCTGTTACGGAAATGCAGATCATTCTCTTGATGGATACCTGAACTACAGCAGCCAGACAAAGGTCGATGCTGTTGTTTCCTATCACTACAGAGGGAATTACTTTGATATAAAGGGCCTTGGGGTCCCTGTCATAAATGCCGTCCTCAACGGGTACATGAACACCAGCCAATGGATAGAAACAAGCACTCCTTTGCCTGTTACAAATATGCTGAGGATTTACGGGCCTGAAGCTGAAGGGATGATAGACCCCATTATGATAGGAGCAAAGGAAACAATTCTGGTGAACAACAGCACTGTGGAAAAGTACCTAGTCCATGAAGGACAGGCCCAGTGGCTCGTTGACCGCACCATCGCACAGGCAAATCTTGGCATCAAGGATGAAGCTGACAAGAAGGTTGCCATCATCTACTACAACCATGGAGGCGGCAAAGATAACATCGGAGCGTCATACCTTGAGGTTGCCCCGAGTATCGTGAATCTTCTGGAGGGAATGGCCGATGCAGGTTATGATGTGGACGGCAGCCTCATACCCAATAAGACAGAACTCGTGGACCTCATGGTTTACCAGGGGAGGAACGTAGGCACATGGGCACCGGGAGAACTTGATGCTCTTGTTAGGACAGGAAAAGTTGTGCTGCTGCCCGAAAGCACCTACCAGGTGTGGTTTAATGAACTTCCCGAGAAGAGAAGGGAAGAGGTCATAGAAATGTGGGGAGAGGCTCCGGGAGAGATAATGGTCTACACCGATGGCAACGGCAAGCAGTTCATAGTCATCCCCACCATCAGCCTCAGCGAGAATGTAATCCTTGCTCCCCAGCCCTCACGCGGGTGGCTGGAGAACTACGATGCATTGTACCACGATACAGAATTACCCCCGCATCACCAATATATTGCATTTTACCTATGGCTGCAGCATGAGTTCGATGCTGACGTGATGGTCAACATGGGGAGGCACGGTACCGTAGAATGGCTGCCCGGGAAGGATTTCTGCCTGCTCAGTGATGAATGGCCCGGACTTATGGTTGGCGATATACCGGTCATATATCCTTATGTAATGGATGGCATGGGTGAAGGCATGCAGGCAAAGCGCCGGGGAAATGCTGTAATTATCGACCACATGATACCTCCGGTGATATCTGCAGGCCTTTATGGGAATTACAGCCTGCTTAGCAGTGAAATTACATCATACCAGACATCCGTTACAGAAGACGAATCGCTCAGGCAGGCACATTTACAGAAGATAGTCAACCTTACACTTGAACTGGGGCTTGACAGTCATGTTGACATGAGCCTTGCCCAGGATGAAGCAACTGTTGGTCTGTTCCTGGAAGAGCTTACTGATGTACTCTATGAGCTCAGGAGCCTGTCCATGCCATACGGCCTGCACATACTCGGAGAGGCGCCGGAAGGAGAGGCACTTGTCGGGATGGTCAACTCCATGCTGGGCAGCGGATTTGCAGAAAAGGTGGCCGTGTATAATGAATCAGATTCGGCATACTACGACCTGCTCTCAAAGGTGCTCCTGGAGGGAGAGAGTGTTACTGACGCACAGGTGCAGGTACTGGACACTACTTCCACAGATATCGAAGCCTACCTGAACACTGCGATCAATTACACAGAACTGCTCTCAGAAACTGAAAATGAGATCCAGCAGGTCCTGAAAGCCATGAACGGCGAGTTCATCAGGCCAAACCTGGGCGGCGACCCTGTGCTCCGCTCCGAGACACTTCCTTCGGGCAGCAACTTCTACGCTTTTGACGAACAGCTCATTCCCACAAAGCAGGCGTGGCTGGAAGGAAAGGCACTTGTTGACCAATGGCTTGCAGAATATTATGCTGAGCACGGCGAGTATCCTACAAAAGTGGGATATATACTCTGGGCAGGAGAATCCACACGCCACCAGGGTATAATGGAGTCACAGATTCTTTATCTACTCGGTGTGGAGCCGGTCTGGAACGACAATAACGGCAAGGTAGAGGATGTCAAGATTATAGATTCCGCCGATCTTGGAAGACCTCGTATTGATGTAATCGTACAGATATCCGGCCTGTACCGGGACACTTTCCCGATGAAGGTGCAACTGATAGACAAGGCTGTAAGGCTTGCCTATGAGAATCGAGAGACCGATGTATATGATAACTATGTGGCCTTGAACACAGATACATTACAGGAGGTTCTGAACGAGACTATACAGGACGAGAACCTCTCATTGAATGTCTCACTGTTCAGGATATTCGGCCCTGCCGACGGGAACTATGGAACCGGCATGGCAAATGCAGTATCTGCCAGCGACACATGGGAAGATAACGATGCATTGGCACAACTGTATATCAACAGGATGAGCTATGTCTACGGCCAGAACATCTGGGGACAGAGCATATCCGAGTACATCAGGCAACAGACAGGCCTGACGATCGATATAGATAATAAGGTTGTCTTTGAGAATAACCTGAACGGGACACAGGCCATATTCCATAGCAGAAGTTCCAACACATATGGTTCACTCGATACAGATGATTTCTACCAGTATCTGGGAGGACTCTACAATGCTATTGAATATCTATCTGGCACCGCACCAGATGCTTATGTCGTGAACCTGCAGAATATGGGAGACCTGAAAGTGGAAACACTCCAAACCTATCTTGCAAACGAAATTTATGCAAGGTACTTCAACCCCACATGGATTAACGGAATGCAGCAGCATGGGTTTGAGGGTGCCAGACAAATGGAAGAATTCCTTGAGAATCTCTGGGGTTGGGAAGCCCTTAACCCGGATCTCATCAGTGATGATGTATGGAACAGAGTGTATGAGAACTACTTTGCCAATGGCGAGCTCAGCGACTGGCTGAAGGAGAACAATCCCCATGCTTATCAGGCCATGGTAGCTCGGATGACCGAAACTGCCAGGAAGGGAAACTGGAACGCTTCAGATGAAGTTTTAAAAAGCCTTGTGGCCGAGCAAGTTAGGGCAGTCATTGATAGTGGCGCCACATGTTGCCACCATACTTGTGGCAATTTACTTAACCAGGCATTTGTAGACGGAATTGCACAGGCGCTTGTTGAAACCGGACAAATTAGCCAAAATGAACTTGACATGTACAAGAAGATCATGCAGGAAGCTACGACTGAAACGACACCTACGACTACAACAGAGAGACCATCCAGCTCATCTTCCAGCTCAAGCAGTATCGGAAAAGAGCTCAACATAGTAGAAACTGGCTCAGGCAACCAGACTTCCATGAGTGAAGCAGGAGCAGGTACTGATTTTGATAAGGATGTATCGATGAAGTCTCCTGTAAAGGACAACTACGTTGAAGGCTACGAGATGACAAGGGAAAGTGTCGCACAGCCGGATAACAGCGGCCCCTCATTCTCAGGCTCTGACATAATAGCTTCAGTGCTTGTGCTTGCCGGAGTCGGGGCAGTGTATGTGGGATTCTGGAAGAGGAGGAAAATGTAAAATACACAAAGGAAACATGTCAGCAGAGCCTGACATGTTCTTATTTTCGAGAGATTGAAGACTTACTTCAGATTTATCATTTGATGCATAGCCTTTAGCTTGGCTGTGTTATTTGTCTTTTTTACTTACGCCTATTATTGGTTATTCTTAGTAGGACCCATCTGAAACAATTCTACGAATTAAATATTAGTATTACTATAGCTGATTTAAGATACATATCTAATTTTATATACGTTTAAATTCAGATATGTAAAGAGTTACGGACAAGTCCTGTAATGTCGACTAAAAACCGGAAGTCTGGCAATGCACAAAAATGTACTATTCCTGTGGAGCCTAATAGTGCTCCTACTCATCATTCCAATCGCCGGGGGCGATGAAAATGACACATCTGAAAACGATAATGCAAACATGATTCTTCTCAAAGCAGGCCCGATACATACAGATATTGTTTCTGTTGCCGGTGAGAAGGAAATTGAGGAGGCTCCTGCTGCATCCATTGCTTCTTACTCTGTTGACACGACAGAGACTGACGATAACCTTGGAAGTTACTATATTGTGCAGTTTGATGGACCAGTGCTTGAAGAATGGAAGAACGAACTTGCCGTGACCGGGGCTGCCCTGTTCTATTACGTCCCAAATAATGCTTTTGTCGTGAGAATGGATCCTGCACAGAAAGAACAGGTCGATTCCCTTGATTTTGTGAAATGGACAGGGGAATACAGGGCACCATACAAACACCAGGTCAATACAGGAAAGGTCGCAACCTTGTCAATGTCCCCATCATCCTATGATGCTGCAGACCTTATTGTACTTCTTTTTGACGAGAGCGAAAGCCGGAATATACTGGAAAAGATCATTTCCATGGATGCGGACATTGTGGAAAGTTCCCCTCGCATCCTGAGGGTAAGAATCACAAGGGACAGGATCAACGATCTTGCAGCCATCGAAGGCATCTGCTGGATCGAAGAATATGCAGTACCGGTCGTTTTCAATGACGTTGCCGCCGGTATAATCAACGTGAACCATGTCCACGAGAATTACAGGCTGAACGGTACAGGGCAAATAGTTGCAGTGTGCGATACGGGACTGGATACAGGCGTCGATGATGAGTTCATTCATGAAGACATCAGGGGAAGGATTCGGGGCATTTTCGACCTTGTCGGCGATGGGGCTGGTGACCAGCATGGACATGGCACACATGTGACAGGGTCTGTGCTCGGGAATGGGGCAAACTCTGGTGGACAGTATAAAGGTATGGCTCATGAGGCATTGCTTGTGTTCCAGGCTGCAGGTACAGCCGGGGGAGAGCTAACGGGCATCCCGGCGGACCTGAATTTACTTTTCCAGCAGGCATACAATCAAGGCGCAAGAATCCATACTAATAGTTGGGGTTACACCCATGACAGCGGGAACTATAGTCTTAACTCGTGGCAGGTTGACACATTCATGTGGAATAATCCTGACATGCTTATTCTTTTCGCAGCAGGCAACTATGGAGAGGATATCGATAAGAATGGTATAGTGGATTCCAATTCCATCACCCCTCCTGGAACATCAAAGAACTGTATTACCGTGGGTTCTTCGGAGAACAATAGATCTTCATTAAGCTCAACAACTTGGGGGAGCAATTATGGCTTTCCCATAAATAATGACATCAGGGCCAACAATATTGAAGGAATGGCTGCCTTCAGTAGCCGAGGACCAACAGACGATGTCAGGATAAAACCAGATATTGTTGCTCCTGGCACATATATAGCATCTACGAAATCCAGTCTCGCTACTGCCCTATATAGCATGCCTGGTTATCCTGAATATGCATATTCGAGCGGTACCAGCATGGCCACTCCACTCGTTGCGGGAGCAGCAGCACTTGCGAGGCAGTATTATACCGAAATAGAAGATTTGCCAAGCCCGAGTGCCGCACTTATCAAAGCCACCCTGATCAACGGTGCCCATGATATGACCCCCGGACAATACGGGACAGGAAATTACCAGGAGATTGTGGGCAGGCCTGATCATTCACAGGGCTGGGGCCGTGTTGACGTTGAGAATTCACTTTTCCCTGAGTATCCCAAGGTAACCGCATACCATGACATGAGTGAAGGCCTGGTTACTTCACAAGCGTGGAGCGCAGACTACGGTTATATCAAAGATGGAGAGCCACTCAGAGCAACACTTGTGTGGACCGACTATCCGGGTTCTCCCGCTTCCGGGAAGGCACTTGTTAACGACCTTGACCTCACGGTGACAGGCTCTGGGAACACATACTACGGAAACGGGGCATCTGAATCGATCAATAACATCGAAGCAGTAGAGATAGAAAGTACTTCATCCGGCAGTTATCAATTTACAGTGACCGGGGAAAACATACCACAGGGACCACAACCCTTTGCACTGGTCCTTTCTTTCACCTGTGATAATAACTTGTTCCCGGCACATGACTCCTATACATCGGAAAGTATGGCCATAATAGCAACTGATGTTGTGCATCCGGGAGGAGTGAACTTAAGCTCTATAAACATGAAGATTAATGGTGCATCTGTATCTTACACGAATTCGGCCATAAATGACGGATACAGAATACAGCATGATACTTCCGCCCCATACCAAAGCGGGGAATATAATGTGTCGGTGACGGCCTTTACAGCAAAAGGACAGCCGTTCTCATATAGATGGAAATTCAATGTGAACGCTGCACCTGTGACAGTGACAGGCATAACAGTAAAAGCAGCTCCTACAAAGATCACTTACATTGAAGGTGAGGAACTAAATGTTCAAGGCCTGATTATAACTCTGCTCAAATCAGATTCAAGCACAGAAGATGTAATTTTTACTAACTTCAGCTCAAAAGGAATAACGGTGAATCCTGCAAACGGGACTGTCCTTGCAACAACCAACACATTGGTTACCATCACCCATACTGAAAGTGGGAAAAGCACTACACAGGCAATCACTGTGAATGCTTTACCTGTAACAGTGACAGAAATAAAGGTGGAAACCGCTCCTACAAAAGTCACTTACACTGAAGGTGAGAAACTAGATGTTCAAGGCATGGTTATAACTCTGCTCAAATCAGATTCAAGCACAGAAGAGGTAGCGTTTGCAAATTTCAGCTCAAAAGGAATAACTGTTAATCCTGCAAACGGAACTGTCCTTGCAACAACCAGCACACTGATTAATATCTCCCATACTGAAAGTGGGAAAAGCACAACACAGGCAATCACCGTTAATGCTGTAACAGTAACAGGAGTTTCGGTCAAGTCCACACCTGCAAAAGTGATATACACTGAAGGAGATAATCTCAATTTGCAGGGTATGGTAATAACTCTTACCAGGTCAAATTCGGCTACAGAAGATGTAATTTTTACGGACTTCAGCTCAAAAGGAATTATTGTAATTCCTGTAAATGGAACTGTCCTTGCAACAACCAACACACTGGTTACTATCACCCATACTGAAAGCGGGAAAAGCACGACACAGCTAATCACTGTTAATACTGCACCAATAAAGGTTACATCGATCACCATAAACGGAGCAGGGAATGCTATGGCAGTAGAGAAGGGGAAAACACTGCAGATGTATGCAACAGTGTCTCCTGCAAATGCAGCCAATAAGGACATCTCATGGTCAGTGATAAATGGAGCAGGAACGGCCACAATCAGTCAAACTGGACTGTTAACAGCAACAGGAGTTGGGACAGTAACTGTCAGAGCGACAGCTACTGATGGTTCGGGCATACTAGGCACTCTCAATGTTATGGTTACTGAAGTACCAGTGGTAGTAACTAATATTTCAGTAAAGACAGCGCCCACTAAGCTAACCTACACAGAAGATGAAACTCTCAATCTACAGGGTTTGGTAATAACCCTCACCAAATCAAATTCAAGCACAGAAGAGGTAGCATTTGCAAACTTCAGTTCGAAAGGAATTGTTGTGACTCCTGCAAACGGAACTGTTCTTGCAACAATCAATAAATTGGTCACCATCACCCATACTGAAAGTGGGAAAAGCACAACACAGGTAATTACTGTAAATGCTGTACCTGTAACAGTGACAGGAATAGTAGTAAAAACAGCTCCTACAAAAGTCACTTACACTGAAGGTGAAACTCTCAATTTACAGGGCATGGTAATAACCCTGCTAAAATCAAACTCAAGCACAGAAGATGTAGCGTTTGCAAACTTCAATTCGAAGGGAATTGTTGTGGCTCCTGCAAGTGGAACTGTTCTCACAACATCCAATACAACGGTTACTATCACCCATAGTGAAAGCGAGAAAAATACAACACAGGTGATCACTGTGAACGCTGTACCTGTAACAGTGACAGGCATAACAGTAAAAGCAGCTCCCACAAAATTAGTCTACACTGAAGGTGAAGCTCTCAATCTGCATGACATAATAATAACTCTTACCAGGTCAAATTCGGTTACAGAAGATGTAATTTTTACGGACTTCAGCTCAAAAGGAATTGTTGTGACTCCTGCAAACGGAACTGTTCTTGCAACAACCAACACAATGGTAGCCATCGCCCATACTGAAAGCGGGAAAAGCACGACACAGGCAATCACCGTTAATGCTGTACAGTCCCCACCCCCAGCGACAAGTGGTGGTGGAGGCGGTGGGGGAGGTGGTTCCACCGGAGAAAAGACAGAGAATATATTATTGAAAGACGTAAGTTCAGTCTTTGTTGGCAAGGATGCAGTCAGGTTTGACTTCAAAAACCCTGGCAGCGACATACAGTATATAGAATATACCTCCCTGAAGAACTCGGGAACCATAACTGCAACCATAGAGATGTTAAAGGATCGCTCTATCTTTGCCGTTTCGTCACCTGAGGGAACCGTGTACAGGCACGTAAATATATGGCTGGGGAAAAGCGGATATGCCACCGAGGCAAACATTATTGATCCAGGGATTGTATTCAGAGTTGATAATAGTTGGATAAGCAGTAATAACATAGATCCGGCCTCTATTATTCTTAACAGGTACAGTGACGGTACGTGGAGCAAACTGCCCACTGAACAGACAGGTTCGGACGCAGATTTCCTATACTTCAGGGCAGCAACGCCGGGATTTTCTCCATTTGCGATCACAGGTGAAAGCTTCGAAAATGAATCAATACTACATAGCACATCTGAGGCGCTGTTCTCAACAGACTCTCCAGAGAACAGAGTAGGTGCCTTGGATGATTCCAGTGACCCAAAAGCAAATGGAGCTCAAGCCGAGAAAACATTGCCCGCTATTTCTGTTACTGTCACATTGATAATAGTTATCTTTGCCTGCTTCCTCCTTAGGAAGCAGTAACTCTTTTTTTAACTTTTTCTCGCAGGTTCACTGCAGGACAGTATTACTTAGTTTGCAATATTAAGCAGCACAAATAAATATACTATTAATAGTATATCTATTTTTAATATACAGTTCGTGGATGTAGGCTTATGCGCGCTAAAAACAAGATCCTCATTACGTTTATTCTGATAATTCTCACAACTTCTCTGTGTGCTGCAGGAAGTGTATCTAATGCAGATTTTAATGATGAAGGCCTCCTCCTCTTAAAAGCCGGGTATGTGGATACAGACATCACAAAGGAGCCCGGAATACAAAATGATGAGCATGAGCCTATGGCTTTCACCACCCAATCCATGGATAATGAGGAAAAATACTACATTGTGCAGTTCATCGGTCCCATACAGGGAACATGGAAGCAGGAGATAATATCTCAAGGAGCTTCTATCTACAATTATGTTCCAAACAACGCATTTGTCTTCAGGATGAATGAGACTGTAAAGGTGCAGTTATATTCACTCGATTTCGTAAAATGGATCGGCGAGTACAAGCCTTCGTACAAATATATGCCTGAATTGGTAAATGATGAGATTCCTCAACTATCTTCTTCACCAGATGAAAACAGGACCACCTATTTCGTATTGCTTTTTTCCCCGGTAGACAGTGAAAAAGTAATTAATGAAATTATTTCACTGGACGGGAAGGTCCTTTCAAGCTCAGGAGATATCCTGAAAGTACAAATACTATCATCCACACTACCCGATATTGCGACAATAGATGAGGTCAGCTGGATAGAAGAATATATTCAGCCCTTTGTTTTCAACGATATGGCTGCTGCCATTATAACCGTAAACCCTATCCTTAACACATATGGCCTGAAAGGAGAGGAGCAGATAATAGCCGTATGTGACACAGGGCTTGACACAGGAAACAAAGACACAATACATACGGATCTGAGAGGTAGAGTATTAAGTCTTGTAGATACAAAAGGGGATGGAAGCGCTGCCGATCAGAATGGTCATGGAACTCATGTTGCAGGATCCGTACTGGGGAACGGGGCAAACTCTGGCGGTCAGTATAGCGGAATGGCACCTGAGGCAGAGCTGGTATTCCAAGCGGTGGGAGATGCCAGCAATTCTTTGGACCTTTCAGCTGGCCTGGAAGAAATATTCCAGGCAGCATACAACCTTGATGCAAAAATCCATACAAACAGCTGGGGAACTTCTTCATATGGGGCATATACAACATATTCGCAACAAGTAGATCAGTTCATGTGGGATAATCCTGACATGCTGATCCTTTTCGCGGCTGGCAACAGTGGTGCAGATGGAAGTGGTACAATCAATGCTCCCGGAACGGCAAAAAATGCATTGACTATTGGAGCTTCGGAGAATAATAGGTCTTCCCTTGGCATTTATGCAGACAATATCAACGAAATCGCTTTTTTCAGCAGTCGTGGCCCTACGGCTGATGGCAGGATCAAGCCTGATTTGGTAGCTCCTGGGACTTATATAAATTCAACAAAATCAAGCTTGACCAGCGGCAGCGGGTATTATACATACATGAGCGGGACAAGCATGGCGACACCTATTGTCGCCGGAACTGCTGCGCTTGTCAGGCAATACTACATGGATATTGAAGGCCTGTCAAACCCGAGTGCTGCACTTATCAAAGCTACATTGATAAACGGCGCCTACGACATAACATCCGGACAAGACAGGCCGAACTATTCACAGGGCTGGGGGCGAATTGACCTTGAAAGCTCCATATATCCCCGGTATCCGCAAGCCATAAGTTATTTTGACAATGTAAAGGCATTGGACACCACCGAATCCTGGAGTGTAAGCTATAACATTCCCCACACGTCAGAGCCTCTAAGGGTTACACTTGTCTGGACAGATTACCCGGGTGGGGGCGCATATACTAAAGGACTTGTGAACAACCTTGACCTCGTTGTAGTCGGACCAGAGGGCACATACTATGGGAACGATGCTCATGACATCACTAACAACGTTGAAGGTGTAGAACTGGCAAATCCTGCTGTCGGGATATATACAATAATAGTAAGCGGTACAAATGTTCCCGAGGGTCCGCAAAACTTCTCTCTTGTAGTTTCCTATGAGAATAACGATGTTTTCCCTATGCATAATTCATACACAACCAACGCCACAACTGAGGTTTACATTAACCTGACACATCCTTCAGGAATCGATGGAAACTCTGTGAGCATGACTATAGATAATTTCCCAGTCCTCTATTCCCTGGAAAACATAGAGGAAGGATATAGAATCAGAAATCTTACTTCTCAGCCTTATTCAGAGGGATACCACAATGTATCAGTCAGTGCAGTGACGAACCTGAGTCAACAACTGGACCACAGCTGGAGATTCTATGTCAGTGCAGAAGAGAATGTGATAGTGATTCAAGGACTTGAAGAAAATGCTGTGATACAAGAAGAAACTTTCGAGATGAATATAAGCAACCGGAAAATGTGTAATTTCTGGTACAATATAGATAACGGAATCAATTACACAGAAGAAAACACATTTTCATTCAACACTATCCTTAACCTCACCGAAGGTCACCATAACATCACAGTCTTTGCTGAAGATATCACTGGAAACACAAGCTCAGTCATTCTCAATTTTACCGTTTTCACAAACCCCCCGGTTATCACTTCACCTGCATCTGGAACGATATACTACCTACCCGATAACAGCTTTAATGTAAGCGGTACTGCAGGAATAGCTACCAATGCCTCAGTTTATGTAAATGATATACTCACAAACGGTTCTCACTCCACCCAGAACGGAACATTCAGTATCAATAGCATACCACTCTTGAATGGCACAAACACCGTGAATGTTACTTCCATCTTAAACTATTCTGAGCAGGAATACTTCAGTCCCAACACCACAATATACCTTAGCGTGGGAAAGATTTTCGACACTGGAATTAGTGATGAGGCAACGCTTCCGATTCCCGGAATTGTAAGTGTCCCCTGCCCAACCATCAACTTCAACATAACCGGCACATCCGCCAATCCGGGAAGCCTGGCCGGTGCTATCGTCAGAGGACAGGACCCGGGAAGCGGAACCTATCTAACGGGCCCTGCTGTTGATATCAAAGCGATGAATGGCTCTGAGCTTGTTAATTCATACAATTTTGGAAGGAATGTTTCCTTGAGCCTTGGATATGATCCGGTTCTCGTGGATAATGCAGGCAAACTTACTATTGCATGGTATGACCCTGTTGAAGATACCTGGGTGCCTTTTAGGAGTACGGTAAACAGTTCCGCACATACTCTCAATACAAATATCACACACCTGAGCATATATGCTCCCCTTGAGGACACCATTTCCCCAGTTATCAGCGGACTCTCAAGTTCAAGGACTACGACGTCAATCATCCTTACATGGCAGAGCTCACCTGATACAGGCTATGTAGAGATCAGAAGGAATGGTGTTCTTATCACAAATAGCTCCGGCTCAACCTTGACCGACAGCGGACTGTCTGAGGGCGTCACTTACACCTACAGCCTCAGAGGAACCGACTTTGTTGGGAATATCGGGGAATGGTCCAATATCAGTGTAACAACAGCCCAGACCGCTTCAACTGGCTCAGGAGGCGGCGGCGGTGGAGGAGGCTCCAGCGGAGAGAGTGCAGAGAACATCCTCTTTAAGGATGTGCTTACAGTCAATACAATGACAGACGCGGCCATTACATTTGATTTCGACAACGAGATGAATGATATATATTATGTAAAGTACCTGTCACTGAAGAATTCGGGCAAGATCAGCACTACTATTGAAGTGTTGAAGAACACATCCGGTTTTGCAAAGAGCGCGGCTCCAGATGTCACTTACAGGAATATCAACATCTGGGTCGGCAAGACCGGATACGCCACGGAGAGCAATATAATGGATCCTGCCATAGGATTCCGCGTCAGCCAGGCCTGGGTTCTCGACAATGCCATTGACCCATATACTGTAAGGCTCAACAGGTACTCCGGCGAGTCCTGGGAAGAACTTGCCACGGAACAGACAGGCTCCGATGACAACTATTTCTATTTCGAGGCAAAAACTCCCGGCTTCTCACCTTTTGCCATTACAGGTAAACATCTCTCACTTGCCAAACAGGGAGGAGATCCAGAAGCCTTTCTGCTTGAACAGGAAGGCAACACAATATCTTTAACACAGGATGATGGGAATGGCAAAGGAAATACTGGAAAGGACCCACTTCCGGAAGCACTCATAGGAATCTTATGTGTGACACTCACAGCCTTTTATTTCTTCAGAAGAAGACAGCAAAATTAATATTATGAAGCTGACCATTAAGCGCTGGAGAATTAAGTTTGAAAGGAACAGTGCTTGGTATAGAGGGTACGGCATGGAATCTCAGCGCGGCCATCGTTAATGAAAAAGATGTGATTGCAGAGGTCACTGATACTTATAGCCCCGCAACCGGGGGCATTCATCCACGTGAAGCGGCCCAGCATCATGCCAAATATGCTTCCACAGTTATCAGGAAGGTGCTGGAGGAAGCAAATGGGAAAGGTGTCACATCTTCAGACATCAATGCTATTGCATTTTCACAAGGACCAGGGCTTGGTGCCTGCCTGCGGACTGTGGCAACGGCTGCAAGGATGTTGGCTATCACATTCGAGGTACCTCTTATTGGCGTTAATCACTGCCTGGCACACATAGAGATCGGGCGCTGGAAAACTCCAGCAAGGGATCCTGTCACCCTGTATGTCAGCGGTGCGAACTCCCAGATACTTGCCTACCGGATGAGGAAGTACCGCGTATTTGGCGAGACACTGGATATTGGCCTTGGGAATGCATTTGATAAGTTTGCAAGGAACGCGGGCTTAAGCCATCCGGGCGGTCCCAAGATAGAGCAGCTTGCGAAAAAATCGACGAATTACATACCCCTGCCCTATGTGGTAAAGGGTATGGACCTTTCCTTCTCAGGACTTTCAACTGCAGCAACAGAAGCGCTTAAGCGCAATTCCCTTGAGGACGTATGTTACTCACTGCAGGAAACTGCCTTTGCCATGATAGTTGAAGTGACCGAACGTGCCCTTGCACACACCGGTAAGAACGAAGTCCTGCTTGCAGGTGGCGTAGGAGCAAATATGCGGCTTCGGGAAATGCTGGACATCATGTGTACTGACAGGGGCGTATCCTTCCATGTGCCTGAAAAGAGATTTATGGGAGATAACGGAGCAATGATAGCATACCTGGGGCTTTTGATGTATAACGCAGGAGATATCCTGAGCATAGAGAATTCGCATGTCAATCCGAATTTCAGACCGGATGATGTAGATGTCACCTGGCTGGAGTGATCATAATGATAGTAAGCGAGGAGAATATTGATGGAGATATAATAGAGCTTACAAATGGTGCAGAAGCAACTGTGAGGATAGAAGACGGATGTGTCGTCAAGGAGAGAATCCAAAAGAGATACCGCCTCCGAGAACTGGATGAGCGCATCCGGAAAGAGAGGACAAAGGCCGAAAGCCGCCTCATATCGGAAGCAAGGCGTCTTGGGATACCAACTCCAATAATCCATGATGTGGAGAAATCAGTTATTAGGATGCAGTACATCCCGGGAATGCCGCTAAAGCATGTCATCAACGAGGTACTGAGTGAGCGCCTTGGAGAACTTGTAGGGCTCCTGCATACCGGAGGTATCATTCATGGTGACCTGACCACATCGAACCTGATACTTAACGATGACAAACTCTACATGATAGATTTCGGACTATCGTTCATGAACTCTGCTGTCGAGGCCAGAGGTGTGGATATCCATGTGCTCTTCCAGACCTTTGAGAGTACACACCATTATTATGAGTCACTAATCGAAGCTTTCTGCAGGGGATACAGGAGAGTTTTTACAGGCGCTGACGAAGTGCTTGAAAGGGTTACAGAAATAGAGAAGAGAGGAAGATATGCGTAAGATCGTTTTTGTTACAGGTAATAAGGGTAAGCTAAAGGAAGCCAGGGATATACTCGCAACAAAAGGAATAGAAGTTATTCAGAACAGTGATGGCTATCCTGAACTGCAGGAAGATGAGCTTGAGCCGATTGCGGCCTATGGAGCCAGATGGGTGGCCGAGAAACTTGGAATGCCTGTGATAGTGGATGATTCCGGGCTCTTCATAAAGGCTCTCAACGGATTTCCCGGTCCTTATTCTGCCTTCGTGGAAGAACACCTCGGTAATAAGAGGGTCCTTAAGCTGATGGAAGATGAAGAGGATAGGACCGCAGTCTTCAAATCAGTTATAGGCTACTGTGAACCTGGTAAAGAGCCTATGGTGTTTACCGGAACGGTTGAAGGGAAGATCGCATTTGAAGAGCGTGGGACAGGTGGATTCGGATATGATCCCATTTTTGAATATAAGGGCATGACCTTTGGTGAACTTGGTGACGAGGAAAAGAACAAAGTGTCACATCGCAGAAGAGCCCTGGACAAGTTCTGTGAATGGCTCGACTGACAGAGGGATTGTATGAAAGAACAGGGACTTCTTCAGGATACGAGAGCTATAGACACAGTTCCCCTTAAGATGGCCTTTTATCTGGCGCTTATGGGAATTATCATTGTGCTTGTTGCTGTGTCCTGGAGCAACATATCACCTTTCTTTAGAGGATACCAGGCTGAAGAACAGCTCAATGACCTGTCGGTTGAGCTGCTTTCAATCCAGAAGGGATATACCAGGAACCTGGAGGAAGTGGGAAGCACGACAGGTTCAATGTGCACGGTCCGGCTGTCACTGCCGGACAACGTCAGATACCTTGCTTTGGGTGTTGACCCTGATCCCGATATCGACGGAAACCTGAGTAACACAGCATGGAATACTGAGAACAATACAATGCTCATCCAGTATAATAACGGGGTCAGAAACCGTTTTATCATCGAGGGAGAGCACATCGGATTCAGACAAGGCAGTCTCACTGCTAAAGGAAGCTGGGAACTGGACCCATATTCAATCCAGGACAATATGGGAATTATTATAGAGAATCCAGTGAATGGTGAGTATATATTTGAACTGGTATTTGCAGGTGAAAAATATACACTATCTCATTTCTGAAGCCCAATAACAAATTTTCCCCAATATTTAAAATATGTAGTAGAAAAAGTATTGATATGTATCTGAATAGATACTTTCAGTACTTCAATGAGATATACTTGACATCGAAGTATGCACCTGGTGTTGTGAAATCAAAGAATACGAGGGAACCTGCTTCCGGCCGGATCTGGAAAGATACTTCCGTCCTTGGCTTAATGCCAGCGTAATCGTCATCATCCTCACCGAACACTTTGCGAATGTCGACAACGATCTCCATTATATCTCCTGTCCTTAACACCGGCTGTGTGGCCTTGAAAGTGCTTTGGTCACGGATACGCACAGGTTCGATGGAGAAATACTCAGCTGTGGGTTTATGTATCTCAGCGCTTGTTTCTGAAATATCATATCTCAGATTGGAAACATGAGCACCATCGGACAGATATATGATGATCTGGGACAGATCCACGTCTTCACTTCCCGGCCCAAGGGACACGGAAATATGTAGTTTAGTGATTTGACCATATTCCAGCGTATTGCTCACAATAACATTGCCTGAACTGCTACCACTCCCGGTGATAGTGAAAGGATATGTGCCGGGTTGTGTGAAACGATGCTCAAAATAGGACCCGTCCGCAACAGATGAATTTACACCGGCTACAGATATATCGAAAGCACCTGAAGTAGAGATCCACTCTACCATCCCGCCTTTGTAAGAATTGATAGTAGTATTGGAAACGGCACCATCAGTTACTGTAGCAGTGGAATAGACTGCACGTTCCCCGTCAACACGGTCAACACGCATATTTGAAGAGACTTCCCTTGTAGTTTCCTGACCGGTCTGAGAAGCTTTTTGCTGGAGCACACCGGATGTCTTAATAAGAAGTGCTGATGCGACTGCAGCTACCAGTACCATTGATATGAATATGATCAAGGTACCTATACCGACCTGTGCACGGGTGTCACTGTGCATTGTATGTTTTTGATTTGCTTTCGTGTGCTTCCCTCATCAAACGTTGTAGCAATCGTGTAACATGAGTATATTATTTATAGTATATTAATGCTGTTATTTATGACACTTAACTTTGAAGCCAGCAAGCATAATCCACCATAAATTCATCCTCATCTATCGCATATAGATATAATATATATTATAATATATAAATAGTCGCATTTATTCAATATTAATACGACTTAAAGTCTGCACTATCAGGAAAATGACCATCCACCAATATTACCCGGGCGGGTGCAGCATCACAGCCTTCCAGTTTCATGGGAAGGCAAATAATGTGATATATACCTTCATTCACCAGAGAAAGATCAATATTCTCAAGGACAACAATACCATTTTCCAGAAGCAGCCTGTGATTATCCAGAGATGTACTGCAATCGACCGAAAGAGTATCAACACCTATAAGCTTGAACCCGCGTTCCAGTACCCATGGTCCCACTTCAGGCTTCAGTCCGCATATGCAATCACTCAGCCCGGATGTCTGGTTGCATGAATCAGCAGAGCAGTTACGAGTCTTTACCAATATGGTGTCAACATATGGGTCTTTATAAGCGCCTGATCTCTTGAAAGCAGCCTGTATTTCATTGTGCGAGATATCAACAGTTACACCAGAAAGATCTAAGACGACAGCTTTGCCAAGAAGAGAACTAAGAGGAAGCCAGTCAACCGTCAAACCATTCTTAAGAATATGCGAGGGAGCATCCACATGAGTACCTGTATGCGTTCCAAATGTTACCCTGGAAACTGCATATCCGTCAGACTCGATCGAAGACACAGACTCTATCACTGTTTCAGGGTCACCGGGATAAACGGGAGTATCACGGGAAACCCCGACCGTGATGTCAATGATCCTGCCGTGCATTTTGCCAGGTTCCATTTTCTAATATTTCAGGAAGCGGAGGGAATTATCCAGTACGCCGTTTGCCTGTTTCTCTGTAAGTCCTGAACCCATGGCCACCTTCCTGGCAAAATCCCGGGTAATGAGATTATCAGGGCTATGAGCATCGGTATCGACCACAAGGGTGGCACCGGCTTCCATGCCTATACGTGCAACATGACCATTTGTCCTGTTATGGCCGTTCCTTGCAGTTATCTCAAGACACACATCATTGTCACGTGCAGTTTCAGCTTCTTCTATAGTTATGAAACCCGGGTGTGCAAGAATATCCACGTCGCTCAGTTCAACTGATGCTGCATTAGTTCCCGGCATGACCGGCTCATTGATGGTCTCGCCATGAACAACAACTACCTCTGCACCAAGCTGTCTTGACATCCGTGCCAGCGCCGCGATCTTAGCCGGAGGAACATGGGTTATCTCAACACCAACCAGTACCCTGATATCATACTCATCTTCCAGATACTTGGCCTTTTTAACATTACTCAGTACATGCTCCACATTGGAGAAATCAACATGGTCAGTAATCCCTATTGCTCTGTAGCCATGGACAACCGCCCTTCTGACAAGCTCGCTTGGTATCAGTTCCCCGTCACTGAAAATTGTATGGGTATGCATATCTATCATGACAACACCTCAAGGACATCTACAAGAATATATTACACCTATTATTACAGGTTTTTGCAACCTTCCTGATAATTTATGATAATTATACATCTGCCTATGCTTTACAGTTAAATAAATCCATTCATAGGGTTTAGTGACTGCATTGGCTGTTGCCTCCCACTTCCACATCCATTCTCACAGGCTCTTGTACGCCTTGACTATATTAGCAAGGACACCTTCATTTTCGACTGGAAAATGATCCACAGTAAAGACCTTTAAAGACTCGCGATAGGCACCTACAGCTTTTTCGATATTATCAGACCGGTCAGCTGTTGCAGATAGCTCAAAATAAGCATTACCAAGGTTGTTTTGAACGGTGGCATACTCCATTGGATTGCTCTGCAGAGTGAAAACCTCAAGGGCATTACTGTAGGAAACTATAGCTTTGTTGATGTTATCCGGACTGCCATCTAAACGCGACATCTCCAGATACACGTTGCCGAGATTGTTCTGCACACCAGCATACTCTATGGGATAAATGTCTTTCCTGAAGACTCTCAGGGACTCATCATAGTACCGGACAGATTCTGATAATGAAACGCTATCCCCGGTGAAAAGACCTTTTTTCCTGTATGCGTTACCAAGCTTGTTGTTTAGTGAGGCAAAATACAGAGGATCTTTAGCTAGTGAATAGTGACTTAGAGAATCATTATACATTCTAATGGAAGTATCCAGGTCCTCTGCCCTGCCACTGGCATCGTATAACTTAAGATATGCGTCCCCAAGGCTGTACTGAATTAGAAAATATTCCGCAGGGCTATCATCTATGGTGAAAAGACTGAGTGCTTTTGAGTAAAAGGATATGCTGTTATGAAGATTAGAGGACGCGTTCCCATAAGATGACATCTCTTCATATGTCTTGCCGAGATAATAATGGTTCATTCCATATTCACGCGGAAAATCAGATGAAGAGACTATTCCAAAAACGCTGTTATATGTACTGACAGAGCTCCCAAAATCACGCTGTTCACGATATATCTGAGCCTGTTCCCATCGGGATTCAACCTCATCCAGTGTCCTGGTTTTGGAGTAGTCACCTGCAATAAAGAAAGATGCAATAAGAAGAATGAGGAACAAAATGACCAGGGCGGAGCGCCTGGGGACACCTTCCGGAATTAATTCTTCCAACGCCATCGATCGTTTTCACCCGAACATTCAATGAAATTTGTCTTATACAACTAATCTGCAAAAGGGCATATAAATAGTTATATAAAAGTAAAGCTTTGTTTCACTCACCCTTTTGTGAGATGACCTGGGCAAAAGCAAAATTTGGTTTTACATCATTTATCTTGACGCGCACATGGTCACCTACTTTCACATTCTTTACAAATACCACAAAATTATCGATAAGCGCAGCACCGTCTCCACTTGCACCAAGTTCCTTTATCTCGACATCGAACTCGTCACCTTTACGGACGGGAGATGTCAGGAACTTTTTGCCTATAACGTATATTTCGGCGCTCTGGGAGCGGGAAGCATCGGGAGTATAGGAGCGCATGAACGTGAAATTCTTGTCCATCTTATTGAGGAAATCCTTGAACATGTCACCCTGGAAAACCTTGACAACAAAATGGCCACCGGGTTTGAGTATCTTCTTGGCACATCCGAGGGCTGAGGTGGTCAGGTCGATAGATCGCGCATGGTCCAGGCTCCAGTTGCCGGACAAGTTGGGTGCGGCATCGCAGATCACCACATCTACTCCCCTCAGGCCTACCATTTCTACGATCTTCTCAACAGTCCTATCGGAAGTGATATCGCCTTTTATGGTTTCGACACCTTCTATCGGAGAGATCTTTTGAAGGTCAACACCAATAACACGTCCTCCGGAAATCTCTTTTGCAACTTCCAGCCAGCCTCCCGGTGCAGCCCCGAGGTCAACTACTGTGTCTCCGGATTTGATGAGTTGATGCTTTTCATTGATCTGGAATAACTTATAAGATGCCCTTGAACGAAAACCCTCATCCTTGGCTCTCCAGTAATAGTTGTCGCGTCTGTCTCTTGCCATATGAATCTGTAGCCTCATTAAATCCAAATGTCAAATACCTTGTGCAGCTCTTAACTGTTCAAGTTTCCTGCTCAGTTCCTGCAGCTCATCTTCAATGCCGTCCATTCCTCCGGGAAGCCAGGAATCGTAATCATAGTACAGGTTAAGGATATCGCCATACCGTCCTGCAAGAACGGAGAATCCGGCTTCACTTATGCTGCCCTCTGAGAAAGAACTTATATCCTCGCTAAGTCCCATAGCTTGCTCATGCAGGTTTGCAGAAAAGCTTTTTGAAACCCTTTCCAGATCGACTTCCCTTTTGGACATCACGAGAATATCAATAGCCTCACTTAATTCGAAGGGAATATCTGGAAAAGCGTTTGGCCCTGGAATGTAATAATTATTCCCGCAGGGATGGCTTACATCTGAGTCAGCGCATTTAACTTCATCCGGACTGATAACCTCGAGCAGGTGCTCATCCACTGCTTTCCTGCACATCTCAGTTATCGTTTCCGCAGAAAAGTCCTCTTTCCTCAGGAAAGATATCTCTTCTGCCACAGCGCATATCTCATCCTCCCTTAAAGCGCCAAGCGCATCAATGATGCCTGCAAGTTCCTCGTTTGTGATCATGGGATTTCCTTGTAATATCAACATTTATTGCTTATAATTTGTAGCGCCTAAGGACCAGCATTTGCTTCAGTATGTCATCAAGGTTGTGCTTTTCTATATGCACATCCGCAGAAGATAACAGCCGAGGGATGTCTTCTGCTATGCCTGCAGTGATCATTTTTGCCACTTGCTGGTCACCACCTATCAGCAGATAATCCGGAGATTCCTCAAGGGACTCCAGCATCTTTACAAGAGCAATTCGCACTTTTTCCGCATGGTGCACTACCTCTTCATCCCTCAGGCGTTCAAAGCGTCTCTGGCTGAACCCACCCTTTGAGTGTTTTGATTTTACGTTGCTCCGGATAATCTCATATGAATCGAATGTCCGGGAATCCCGGGAATAACCTGCCAGGGACTCACCTGCATGTGCAACTATAACAAGGGCTGCCTCCTCCCTGTCCAGAAGCATGTTCAAAGGCGTGACATTGAATGAGTCTCCTGCCTGCCAATCTGCATCTTCCACAGGGAACGGGGGAATGACCAGTTCATTCACCATGTGGTCCTGGTCATAGAAAAGCACACATCCGTTTGAGGATTCGATCTTTTGTATAAGCTGTAAGGATTCAGGGTCTATCTGGCCTTCAGGCATGCCCCTGTAAGGCTCATCCGACAGGGAATGATCCGATGGTACATAAATTGTCAACAGATTAGCAGAAGGTGACCTCAAGGAAGATAGAGAATGAATGTATTCCTGTGCCTTACGTGGGGAAATCGTTTCAACAAGGCGGTAGGCCGCCTGTGAGGAACATGTCCCTTTCTGGATCTCAAGTTCGTGTTCCAGGGTACGGACTCTCACCTCTGCAATATTCAGATTTTCTTCAGCAACCTGTTTGGCTGCCACTGCCTTCTTTTCATTCTCAGCGCTCTTATCCATCCTTCTCTGCAGAGTACTGATATCCAGCCTGAGCTCAACGATATGCGAGTGAAGTCTGTCGATCTCTTCTTCCAGTTTTTCTTTTCCCGTGTACCTGCCAAAAAGAGAATTGATATTATCTGCAAGTTTACCTTTTTCTGTCTTGCTCTTTTCTGTCATTCGAAATATCAATATAAAATTTTTATATAAAAAGCCTATCCATCTTTTTGATTTCATTCAGGCTTTCCTTTTTATTGCGCACACAATCTATAAACTAATTTCCAAGCGCTAGAAAAGGAGAGATATATTGTACCATGGTTGTATCCAAATATTATTTTACACGTAGCCATTGCAAAAAAGTGGAAATAAAAAGGGAGGATCAAAATAAGAGGAAAAAGGTTCAGGCATCCATAACGAGCCTGAAACCAGTCATAGAATCACCGTCACGAGCATCTTTTTTGACCCGATATGCAGAATCCAATGCATTGGAAAAACTAGACCAACTGCCACCTCTGGCTACTTTCAGAGTGCTGCCGCTCTTTACTACTGCGCTACCATCCTCATATGCGCTGCTATAGCCTTCAGCCCAGCTGTCCTGAACATATTCACCTACGTTTCCATGAATATCATACAATTCCCATGAGTTTGGAAGCTTCTGGCCCACATTATGGGTTGCACCATCAGAGTTATCCTTGAACCATGCATGGTTTGCAAGGGTCATGCCTTTTTCAGCATCGATGACACCAAAGGAGTATTCCGTAGTTGTCCCTGCCCTGGCTGCATATTCCCATTCGGCTTCTGTAGGCAGTCTGTACCTGGTAGTGCCTTCCTTCTCGTTGAGCTTAGCTATGAATTGCTGGACCTCGTCCCATGAAACTGATTCAATAGGTTTATTATCGCCTTTCGATGCAGAAGGATTGCTGCCCATAATCTCCGCCCACTGCTTTTGTGTCACTTCATACTTACTGATATAGAAGGAATTCTGCAGCCTTACCTGATGAACGGGCTGTGAAGCAGCATACTTAGCTGAACCCATGCTGAAAGTGCCTGCTTCTATATGCACGAATTCCATTCCGAGGGTATTTGTATATCCATTACCTGGAGCGGCACCGTCGGCACCTTTTACGTTTGCATTACCATCATCATTACTACTGTCATCCGAACTGCACCCTGCTGCTGAAACGACAATCAGTATTATTAATATGATCAGAAATTTTTGATTTTTGAGTATGCCCATAAAGATTCCTCACTGTAAAGGTGATTTTGTAGAAGTAGGACTATTAAAACATATCGATTCATGGCTGAAAAGGAGCAAGAAGCGCTACTTAATGAAAGAGAATCTTTCAAAAGGCAACAGCAAGCTATTAAATATACTAGGAAAATATTTAAATTAATATAATTTAGTAGTTAACCGGAGATAATCGAATGAAAAAAATCACAGGCGTTCTAATGAGCCTTATGATAGTTGCAATCCTAGGTTTGGGTTGTGTCGGAACTACAGAAAAGGTATCTGATGAATCAGTGGACATCACTATTGGAGCACTATTACCACTTACTGGCAACCTTGCCTCTATAGGAGAAGCAAGCCATTCTGCACTTGAATTGTCGGCCGGGGATATTAACGGCTATTTCTCAGAACTTGGTTCCGGAAAGAACGTAGAATTGATTGTCAAGGACACAGGAAGTGATCCTGAAACAGCCCTGGAGCAACTCAAAGAACTTAATGGAATGGGAATTAAGATCGTTATTGGTCCACAGGGAAGTAATGAGGCAGAAGCTGTCCTTGAATATGCAAACGAGAATGGCATCATCCTTCTGAGTACCGCATCAACAGCCCCATCTTTAGCAATTCCTGGCGACAATCTGTTCAGGCTTGTACCTGATGATACAAATCAGGGAATGATACTGGCTTCACTCATGAAGGAAGAAGGCACTACCACTATAATCCCTATATACAGGAATGACACGTGGGGTAGCGGACTCGCCGATGAGGTTGAAAAGAGTTTGGAGATTCTTGATGGCACAGTTCTTGAAGGAGTTACATACGAAACAGATAACCTGGACCTTTCCACAGAAGTAGAGTCACTCAATGAGAAAGTAGTAGCAGCCACTTCAGAATACGACGAGGGGTCCATAGCTGTGGTTCTTTGTTCCTATGGAGAGGTAACAGAGATCTTTACGTTAGCCCAGAACTATCCTGCCCTTTCAGAGGTCAACTGGTACGGCACTGACGGCATGGCACTGAACAAGGGACTTATCGACAATGATAGTGCAGCCGGTTTTGCTGTAGCAACCAACCTCAAGGCACCAATGTACGGATACATGGGATCTAATGACATCTACCAGGCAACCGTACCCCGAATAGAACAACAGCTTGGAAGGATTCCTGAATCTTACGCATTGACAGCATATGACGCCCTCTGGATAGCTACATTTGTTGACCTGGATGCCATTCCGGAGAATGATGGAAGTATAAAAACTGCAATGGATACTCTTACAGACACGTATTACGGAGTCAGCGGATGGACAATGCTCAATGAGAACGGAGACAGAAAATACTGGGAATATGAAATATGGACAGTCACTGAAGAAAATGAAAGTTATCAGTGGGAAAAGGATGAAATGGTTATGCTACGCGGCGAAAGATTAATATTCATCAGATAAATGGCGGTGTGTTCACACCAACCATTTACTTTTTTCCAGTCCCGTGCTTGTTTTCATGAATTATAAGGCTACCTTCTCATTTATATTCCGGGTTCATCCATACCATCAGGATATCGGCCTCAAAACTCCCGTCCGGTTTTTTGATCCTCTTTTCCATCCTGCCTTCCTCCAAAAATCCAAGAGACTTGTAAAGACTGATGGCAGCATGATTGCTTTCCTTTGCTATCAGCTCGACCCGGAGAATCTCCGGATGATCCGACCTTACCTTATCAAGCATAGCAATAAAAAGTGCTCTTCCGACACCTCTTCTCTGAAATGAAGGATGCACAGCAACGGTAAGATGCTCGAGAACATGCGAGAGAGCAATAAGAGTGGGCCTGTAGGTGTGTATCTCCCCGACGAGCCCGGCGCCTTCGCCATCATCAACCACAAGGATTATTCCGTCCGCAAGGCTGTTCCCGAGGAACTTATCAACGTATTCTTCTGTGATCTCGTAGGCTTCACGCACAAGACCATGGGGGCGTGAGGTAACTTCACGGTAGAGAGCGAGAATCTTGTATTTATCATTGAGGGTTGCGAAGCGGGGAAGCGGTAGAGGAGTCAATGTAAATGCACCTCCTATTCAATAACATAAGCACATTATCATTTAAGTACAAACTATTACAAGTACTACAGAATATAAGAAGAGATTATCCAATTAGAGTTTTGATTTAAAAGCCTATTCATTTTTCTCATTAAGGCTATCTGTTTTCAAACTAGATTTAAGACACGGATCTGCAAGAGTAACACATATTTGCAAAAACGGTGGATCTTAGAACCCTGCAAAAAAGAGATCTGTGTAAATCCCATGTAAATCCGGGTCTTGATATTTCAGGGATGAATGCGAATCGTGGAATACTAAGGAACACCATCAAATTAGAACAAGGGTTTCAGGAGCTAATTAGATATCCTCAAAAGATCAAACTATTTTTACCCACCCCTATTAAATACTAAAAATTCACTTATTTAATCAAAAAAGGATGTAAAATGCCCCTGATCCCAAAAGGACACCCGACTCTGTGGATAAAGTCCACGAGATCCGAATCGTTACATGGCAAGACTATCGTACTTGCAGTTACAGGCAGCATCGCTGCCGTGCGCACGGTCGAGCTGGCGAGAGAAATCATACGCAGGGGCGCGGATGTGCATGCGGTCATGAGCGAGGCTGCGGGATGGATAATCAACCCGATGGCCCTGCACTACGCTACCGGGAATGAGGTCATCACCGCGATAACCGGGAAAGTGGAGCATGTGGAATTCTTTGGAAATATGGGTAGTGCAGACCTCTTACTTGTAGCACCTGCAACGGCAAATACCATAGGGAAGATAGCGACAGGGATAGATGACACACCGGTGACAACCTTTGCGACAACAGCCATCGGAGCAGGCAAACCTGTCATGGTGGTACCTGCAATGCACGAAGATATGTACAGGCATCCCGCAGTGATTGAAAACATTGAGAAATTAAGGTCATGGGGCATAGGCATCATCTGGCCCAGGGTCGAAGAAGGTGTTGCCAAGATCAGCGACAACACCCGGATAGTGCTTGAGGTCGAGCGCATGATCGGCAGCAACAGCCTGCAAGGGAAAAAGATACTGATCACAAGCGGTGCTACGGCAGAGACTGTGGATCCTATAAGGATACTTACTAACCGGGCGTCGGGGAAAACTGGAACCGAGCTGGCACTGGAAGCCTACCGCAGAGGTGCTGAGGTCACCATAGTGCACAGGAACAGGCTTGAGATCGATGGTATTCGGGAAATATCCGTAGAAAGTGCTGAACAGATGACAGACGCAGTACTGGAGGAGCTTGCAAGAGGTTATGACTTGCTGATAAGCGCGGCTGCTATTGGCGATTACACACTGGAGGCAGCAGGAACAAAAATAAAGTCGGGAGGAGAGCCGGTGCTTTCGCTTAGGCCTACCCGTAAGCTAATCAAAGAAGCAAGAAATGCTCATCCGGAAATAAAGATAGTCGGGTTCAAGGCAGAGACCGGGATAAGCAAAGAAGAACTTTTTGAGCGTGCGCTGCGTACGCTCAACAATTCCAATCTGGACATGATAATCGCGAATGAGGTCAGTGCCGGTGGAATGGGAACCGATGATAACAGCATATATATGATCAGGCCGGACAGGAAGGAACACATGAACATCAGCGGCCCAAAAAGCGTGATAGCAAACACCATCATGGATGAGATAACCCGGATGCTTTCCATAGGGGATAAACACTAGATGGCAAGCAAGGAAACAATCAGTGCAAGAGCTTTTGCACCTGCGCATATTACAGGTTTTTTCGAAGTCCATGATCATACGGATCCTGTAAGGAAAGGTTCCACAGGTTGCGGAATAGTGCTCAATGCGGGAGTTGAGACCACTGTAACCATTGGGGAAACTATCGAAGAGACAGCCATATCGTTGAACGGTAAGCATGTTGCAGGCAGCACCAGCCGGACTGTTGTGGAAATGCTTACTGACAGACCAGTCAAAGTTGAAAGCATTGCGCAGATACCCATAGAATGTGGGCTGGGCGCATCAGGCGCCGGTGCTCTCGGTACGGCCTATGCCCTAAACCGCGCTCTGTCACTTAATCTCACAGCCAATAAGCTCAATGAGGTAGCCCATGTAGCGGAAGTAAGGAACCGAAGCGGACTGGGGGATGTAGCTGCCCAGTCGCTGGGCGGTGCTGTGATAAGAACATCACCCGGAGCCCCGGGTATCGGCGCCTGCGACAGGATACCGACAGGCGAATCAGATGTCTTTTGCATCGTCCTGGGGAAACTGCCGACAGGCTCGGTACTTGGAAACGAAGAGGCTGTAAGAAGTATAAACACTGCAGGAAAGGTTGCCATGAAAAGACTTATGGTAAGGCCCAGCATAGAGAACTTCATGACCTGCTCCAGGGATTTTTCCATTGGGACAAAACTGGCAAATGAAAAGGTAACAGATATTATAGAAGATGTAGAGGCAGTAGGAGGAATAGCATCCCAGGCCATGCTCGGCAATACGGTCTTTGCAATGGGAGCAAATTGTAAGGGTGCTGAAATTGAGGAAATCCTTTCCTGCTTCGGGCAGGTGCTGCACTACAGGATAAGCCCCGGCAGCATTCGAATGATCTGAGGAGATAAAAATATGACAGAGATTCCCATAGACCATCCAAGGTACGAATCCCTCATTACCAGGGAAAAGATAGTGGAAGGCGTACGTATGGGTTTTACCAGCCAGCAAGGCCTGGTTGCACAGGGCAGGGGAGAGGCGTTCGATTATCTCATAGGTGAGAAGACCATTGAATCCGCAGCCGTGGCTGAGAGAGCTGCTGTTGCATACATTCTCCTGGCAAAGAGACCGATCATATCGGTGAACGGGAACACAGCAGCACTCGTACCAGAGAGTCTTGTGGCTCTCGCAGATTTTACGGGAGCTGCTCTTGAAGTGAACCTCTTCCATAGGAGTGATGCCAGGGTGCACAAGATCATAGAGCTTCTCAAATCCCATGGTGCCGTCAAGGTGCTGGGTGGCAAAGGCGACAAGAGACTTGACCTGTCCCATGACAGGGCGATAGTGGATGAGGAAGGGATCTTCAGCGCGGATGTTGTGCTGGTGCCACTGGAAGACGGGGATCGCTGCCAGAAACTGGCAGAAATGGGAAAGACGGTCATTGCCATCGACCTTAACCCGCTCTCAAGAACTTCGCTCAGTGCAACGGTGACCATAGTGGACAACGTCACACGGGCGCTACAGAACATGATACACTTTACGAAGGAAATGAAACAGGACAGCAGGCAGTCCCTTGAGGAAGTCATCGAAGCATACGATAACAACGAGGTTATTGCCGACGCCCTCTATGCGATCCAGGAAAGATTGAAACAGCAGTCAGAAGAAAGAGGGATACGATGGATCTGATAGTGCAGACAAGGGAGTTTGTCTCAGGATTGCTTGCAGGGGAGCCAAGCACCCATGACATGTCACATATACAACGTGTGGAAAAGCTCTGCCTGCACATCCGGGAAACAGAAGGAGGGGACAGGCAAGTGCTGCAGCTTGCCGCATTGCTCCATGATGCAGGCATTGTCAGGGAGCATAAGGAAGGCGGGAACCATGCTGTTTATAGCGCGGAGATAGCGCGGGAGTTCCTCACAGGCAGGGACCTGGAAGAGAATGTGGTGGAGCACGTGGCTTCCTGCATCCTTACCCACCGATTCAGCAGAGGTATGCAGGCCGGAACTATCGAGGCCATGATCCTCCAGGACGCCGACAGGCTGGATGCTCTTGGAGCTGTGGGAATATTCCGCTCGCTTGTTTCCATGGGAGCTCTCAGAGCGCTGAAAAGCACCATCGGGACGGTAAAGGAAACATCGATGAATGCTTATACAGATGATCCTTTTGACGGATTCTACGATTACATGGAAAGAAAGCCTTTCAGGATAATGGAAAGGTTGAATACCCGGACTGCAAGAGAGATAGCAGAGCAGAGACTGAGGATAATGCACCTGTATCTTGAGGAATTGAAGTTAGAATTGGGATAGATACAGACGATAAATAAGAGGTAAACATGGCAGACATCATAATCAAAAATGCTTATGTGCTCACAATGGATCCCGATATGGGGGACATTAAGGGCGGAGTTGTTGTTATCAAGGATGGTATAATTACAGAAGTTGGCACGTCCACTGACAGCACCGCGGACAAAGTAATAGATGCCGGAGGTTGTGTGGTTATGCCGGGACTGGTAAACACTCACTGCCATGCAGGAATGACGCTTTTCAGAGGAAAAGCAGATGATATGCCATTAAAGGAGTGGCTGGAGAACCGTATCTGGCCTGCGGAAGCAAAACTCACCGATGATGACATCTATGACGGCAGCCTTCTTGCCTGCCTGGAGATGATAAGGTCTGGTACAACAGCTTTTGCTGATATGTATATCCATATGGACAGGGTTGCGCAGGCCGTTGATGATTCAGGCATGAGGGCTGCACTCTCATACGGCATGATAGACTTTTGTAACAAAGAGAAGGCTGATGCTGAGCTTAATGAGGGTATGAGATTTGTCAGAGAATGGAATGGGAAGGCGGAAGGCAGAATCACCACGATGTACGGACCTCATGCACCCAACACATGCTCCAGAGACTTTCTGATAAGGGTAAAAGAGCAGGCTGTAAAGGATAAAGTAAGAATACACATCCACGTGCTTGAGACCGAGGCGGAGCTCAATTATATGAAAGAGAATTTTGGAATGTGCTCCATACATTTCCTTAAAGGCATCGATTTCTGGGGAACGGATATACTCGCAGCACACTGTGTATGGCTCTCCGACGGGGACATAAAGATACTTGCAGAGCATGGGGTCAATATTTCACACAATCCCGTAAGCAATATGAAACTTGCATCCGGCATAGCACCGGTATCCAAACTTATTGAAAGCGGGGCCAATGTCTGTCTCGGGACCGACGGGTGTGCATCCAACAACAACCTTGACATGTTCGAGGAAATGAAGACTGCAGCACTGCTCCAGAAGGTCAGTACAATGGACCCTACGGCACTGCCTGCACGCAAGGTACTGGAGATGGCAACCAGTAACGGTGCAAAAGCTCTTGGCATTAAGAGTGGGGTCCTGAAAAAAGATTATAACGCTGATATTATTATCGTGGACCTGAAAAGACCCCACCTCACACCCGTGTATGATGTTGCTTCACAGCTGGTGTATGCTGCAAGCGGCAAGGATGTCAGGACGACCATCATAGCCGGGAAGGTGCTCATGGAAGATTCCATAGTTAACAGCCTTGATGAGCAGAGTATCCTTGAGAAGGCGATACAAACCTCCCGGGAACTGGTGGCAAGAATTAACGCTTAATCAATATTACTAACATTTAATGAGGAGATTACAAATGAGTGAAAAAGAAATGGTGGATTCCGGCAGGCAGAAAATTGAATGGGCTCGCAGCCATATGCCGGTACTTGCGGCAATACGGGAACAGTTCGAAAAGGATAAGCCCCTGAAAGGACACAGGGTCGGTATGGCCCTTCATGTGGAAGCAAAGACCGCGGTACTTGTGGAGACACTGGTGGCAGGAGGGGCAGAGGTTGCCATTACAGGATGCAATCCCCTGAGCACGCAGGATGATGTCGCACTTGCACTTGATGCATGCAAAGACATTGACTGTTATGCAAGATATGACTGCTGCAATCAGGAATACTACGATGCTATCGACAAGGTCCTTGACTTCAATCCTGACATCACCATAGATGATGGCGCTGACCTTATATTCAAGATCCATACCGAGCGTGTGGAAATGCTTCCGACCATCCTCGGAGGATGTGAGGAGACAACTACAGGCATCCACAGGCTCAAGGCCATGGAACGCGACGGAGCTCTTAAGATGCCGGTCATAGCAGTCAATGATGCACAGACAAAATTCCTTTTTGATAACCGCTATGGTACCGGCCAGTCTTCATGGGATGGGATCATGAGGACCACGAATCTGCTTATCGCAGGAAAGAACGTGGTCATTGCAGGTTATGGATGGTGCGGGAAAGGTGCAGCCATGCGCGCAAAGGGCCTCGGAGCCAATGTAATCGTTACTGAGATAGATGTTATCAGAGCACTGGAGGCTCGCATGGACGGCAACAGTGTTATGAGTATGAAGGAAGCGGCAAAAATAGGCGATATCTTCCTGACGACGACAGGCAACAGGGACATTTTAAGCAGAGAACATTTTGAAGTGATAAAGGACGGAGCCATTCTTGCAAATGCAGGACATTTCAATGTAGAGATCAACCTTGAGGACCTGGAAACCATGGCAAGGTCAGTACACACATCAAGGAAGAATATAAAAGAATACGACCTTGGCAGCCGGAAAGTCTATGTCCTTGCTGAGGGCAGACTTGTCAACCTTGCAGCAGGCGACGGACATCCTGCAGAAGTCATGGACATGAGTTTTGCAAACCAGGCACTGTGCGTTCGATACATAGCTGAGAACAAACTTGCCAGCGGAGTGCATGCCGTGCCAAGGAAACTTGACGTCGGTGTAGCTGAGATGAAACTCAGATCTATGGGCATTAGTATTGACAAGCTTTCATGTGAACAGACCGAATACATGGAAGGCTGGGAATGCGGGACCTGAACAGTCCTGCTTTCACTTATTATTTAAAGGCCAGGTTTTGAGAAAAGATTAGGCTTTACTTTGTAAAGTGCCTGTTTAATGATATATATAGATTGCCAGATATAATATATTAAAGTTATAAAAATAAAATAGTGAATAAACAAATATAAATAGTAAAAAAGCGTTTACACATTCTGATGAGCAAGAGACTGAAGGCCTCCACAAGTTATATATACCATGTGAACCTGTAGTCACCGCTACACCGAAGAATGGACGTGCAGTACCTCCAGCGAAGTTACATCAGTCAAAATGGGCTCGTAGCTCAGTCAGGCAGAGCGTCTGGCTTTTAACCAGACGGCCTAGGGTTCAAATCCCTACGAGCCCGCCATATTTTGCGAGGAGTGTCCACGTTCACATTTTGGAGGGAGGAACTACAGTGCCAGAGAGAAAATTTAGTCTGCTCGACCATGAATTAATTCCCAAACATGAGATCATGTCGGAAGAAGAGTTAAAACTTGTTTTAAAACATTATAATAGCGGGAAAGAACAGCTTCCAAAAATAAAGGTTGAGGACCCTGTGATTAAAGAGATTGGGGCACAGGTGGGAGAAGTTGTCAGAATCACCCGTAAGAGCCAGACTGCTGGCGAAGCGTTCTACTACCGGCTTGTTATCGCGTGAAATTGTAGAGCCGTTCGTTTCACAGAGGAACAAGGACATTATTATTACGATTTTTTTGCGATATTACCATATTACATAAAGAGGGTGCTATCATAGCGTTAAGTAAAGGGCAAATAGCGAATTCGTTTTTCACGAAGGATAAGGTCGTGCAGCATCACATCGATTCTTATAATAAATTCCTGGAAAGCGGACTTCAAAAGATCATCGATGAGCAGAGAGTAATAGAGACAGATCTTGAAGATACATACATAAAACTGGGAAAGATAAGAGTAGAGAATCCTGTTGTAAAAGAGGCAGATGGGGCTATCGAAAGGTTATATCCCAACGAAGCAAGACTCAGGAATCTTTCATACTCCGCACCGCTCTACCTGCAAATGAGCGTTGTTGTAGGAGAAGAAGAGAAAGAGCCACAAGAGGCAAAGATAGGCCAGCTCCCGGTAATGATAAAATCCGACATCTGTAACCTGACAGAATTGACGGATGAGGAAATGGTTAAGTATGGAGAGGACCCGCTGGACCCCGGAGGATACTTCATAGTCAATGGTACAGAACGTGTCGTCATGACACTGGAAGACCTTGCTCCTAACAAGATACTCACGGAGTTCGGAGAAAGATATGGAGACATGATCGAGGTTGCAAAGGTGTTCTCCCAGAGGAGAGGATACAGGGCACTCGTCGTAGTGGAAAGAGGAAGAAAATCAATTCTTGAAGTGTCATTCCCATCCATATCAGGTCGCGTCAACTTTATAACCCTCATGAGGGCGCTTGGCGTCGAAACTGATGAAGACCTTGTGAAAGTGGTTTCCACAGATCCTGAGATAATGAAGTTCATGTTCGAGAACCTGGAAGAAGCTGAGGTCTCAACCGTAGAAGAAGCAATGGAGAAAATAGGCTCCCGTGTAGCTTCCGGGCAGGCAAGGGATTACCAGATCAAGCGTGCCAACTATGTCATTGACAGATATCTGTTGCCACATCTTGGTAACGAACCCACTAACAGGGTCGCCAAAGCAAACTTCCTGGGCAGGATGGCAGAATCATGTTTTGAGCTTGCACTTGGGAAGAGGAATGAGGACGACAAGGACCACTACTCCAACAAGAGGCTTAAACTTACAGGAGACCTGATGGAGGACCTGTTCAGAGTAGCTTTCAACAGGCTGTCCCGCGACATTAAGTACCAGCTCGAGAGAGCGAATATGAGGAACCGTGAACTTAATGTCATAACCCTTGTTCGTGCTGATGTACTAACCGACCGTCTGCAGCATCCACTTGCAACAGGTAACTGGGTTGGCGGAAGGACCGGCGTATCACAACTCCTTGACAGGACAGATTACATTTCGACACTATCCCACCTGAGACGTGTCATTTCCCCGCTCTCAAGGGCACAGCCACACTTCGAGGCCCGTGACCTGCACCCTACACAATGGGGAAGGCTTTGTCCGTCTGAAACTCCGGAAGGACCAAACTGTGGACTGGTGAAGAACTTCGCCCAGATGGTTGAACTTTCCACAGGATCCGATGAGGACAAATCTATCAAGAATATACTCTATGATCTCGGAGTCACCCCGACCATGATCCGCTCATCTTTCCATAAAATACCAGGTTATGAAGGAGAAGTGGAAGAATTTGTGGATGAAGAGGGTGCCCCGCACATAGATGAGGAGAACACGGAACCGCTTGGATATGCGAACTATTCCGACACACTGGACGACAACATGGGAGGATTACTTGATGAATGAAGCTAAAGTGTTCCTGAACGGAGAACTGATTGGCACACATAACGATCCTGCGGATCTGGTGGAAAACATAAGAAAACAGCGAAGAGCAGGGGTAATTTCAAGCCAGATCAATGTTACTCTGTATGAAGAGATCCATGAAGTGATTATTAGCTCGGATATGGGCCGTGCCAGAAGGCCACTAATCGTCGCTGAGAACGGACAGGCGCTGGTAACTCCCGACGAAGAAGATAAGATAGCTGTGGGAGATCTGTCCTTTGACGAGCTTCTTACACAAGGAAAGATAGAGTACCTTGATGCAGAAGAAGAAGAGAATGCATTCATCGCCCTTTATCGCAGAGACATAACTGAGAAACACACACACATGGAGATCAACCCGGGCCTGATGCTAGGCATCTGTACCGGAATGGTACCTTACCCGGAGCACAATGCATCCCCACGTAACACCATGGGTGCTGCAATGGTCAAGCAATGTATCGGCGTATCCACATCCAATACAAAGCTCAGGCCGGATACCCGCGCACATCTGCTCCACTACCCGCAAAAAGCGATGGTCAGGACACAGACATGCGAAGCCATTCACTTTGATGAGAGACCGGCCGGACAGAACTTCGTTGTAGCTGTCATGTCATATGAAGGACACAACATTGAAGATGCCCTGGTCTTTAACAAAGGCTCGATCGAGAGAGGTCTTGGAAGGAGCCATTTCCTGAGAACCTTTGAAGGAGAGGAAAGAAGATATCCAGGTGGACAGGAGGACAAGTTCGAGATACCCGACTCTGAGTTCAGAGGAGCGCGCAGCCCGGAGGCATACGCGAACCTTGACGTAGACGGTCTTGTTAACCCGGAGACAGTTGTCGGGCCAAATGATGTCCTGATAGGCAAGACAAGCCCGCCACGTTTCCTTGAAGAGCAGTCCGATTTTGGCATTACCGTTGAACAGCGCAGAGAAAGTGCAATCACCATGCGCTCCAACGAGAAAGGAGTAGTTGATACCGTACTGCTAACAGCTTCCATCAATGGCACCCGGCTTGCAAAAGTGAAGATAAGGGACCAGAGAGTACCTGAAATAGGCGACAAGTTTGCTTCCAGGCACGGACAGAAAGGAGTTATAGGACTCATCGTACCCTATGAGGACATGCCCTTCACACATACCGGCATGGTGCCGGATCTGGTTATCAATCCACATGCCATCCCATCACGTATGACAGTAGGGCATGTGCTCGAGATGATAGGAGGCAAGATTGGTTCCATGGAAGGCAGGCGTATCAATGCAACGGCATTCTCCGGGGAATATGAGGATGACCTGCGTGCTGCACTTAAGAACCACGGCTTTGCCCACACCGGAAAGGAAGTATTCTACGACGGAGTCACCGGACAGATGATCCGTGCGGACGTGTTCGTAGGAGTTATCCTTTACCAGAAACTGCACCACATGGTTGCATCAAAGATACATGCAAGGTCACGTGGACCTGTACAGGTGCTGACCCGCCAGCCAACAGAAGGGCGTGCCCGTGAAGGAGGCCTGCGTTTCGGAGAAATGGAGCGTGATGTGCTTATAGGCCATGGCGCTGCAATGACATTGAAAGAAAGGTTGCTGGATGAATCTGACAAGGTCGTCGAGCTTGTCTGCGGACATTGCGGAATGATCGCCACTTTCGACAGGAAGAGGAACATCAGATACTGCGCTAACTGCGGTGCTGAAACAGATATCCATCCGGTGGAAATGAGTTATGCATTCAAACTATTGCTTGATGAGATCAAGTCCCTTGGTGTGGCTCCGAGGCTGCACCTCGAGGACGCTGTCTGAGGTGATCACTAAATGAAAGAACTACCATCTATACCTAAAAGGATCGGCGCTATAAAGTTCGGTCTGTTGTCACCCAGAGAAATTAGGAAAATGAGTGTGACCTCCATCGTCACTGCGGACACATATGATGACGACGGTTACCCTATAGATATGGGACTTATGGACCTGAGGCTTGGTGTCATTGACCCGGGCCTTAAGTGCAAGACCTGCTCAAGCCGTGCAGGTGAATGTCCCGGCCACTTCGGACATATCGAACTTGTTGCCCCGGCCATCCATGTGGGTTTCAACAAGACCATCCGGAAAGTACTGCGTTCCATCTGTCATAACTGCAGCAGGCTTTTGCTCACTGTCGACCAGAAAAGGAACTTCCTTGCCCAGCTGGAGAACTCCAAGGACATGGGACACCTTCCTGACGATATTGTCAACGAGGTATTCAAGGAGTCACGCAAGACAAAGATATGCCCGTACTGCTCGTCTGAGCAGAAAGAGGTCAAATTCGAAAAGCCCACTGATTACATAGAAGATGGTCACAAGCTTACCCCTACTGAGATAAGGGACCGCTTTGAGAATATACCTGATGATGACGTGAAAGTTCTTGGCATGGATCCAACCAGTGCAAGGCCGGAATGGACTATTCTTACAGTCCTTCCTGTGCCACCAGTCACCGTAAGGCCATCCATTACCCTTGAATCCGGCCAGAGGAGTGAAGACGATCTCACACACAAACTTGTAGATATAATCCGTATCAACCAGAGATTCCAGGAGAACAGGGATGCAGGCGCCCCACAGCTCATCATCGAGGACCTGTGGGAATTGCTACAGTACCACGTGACAACGTTCTTTGATAATGAAGTGTCAGGTGTACCTCCTGCAAGACACAGATCAGGAAGACCCTTAAAGACCCTCACCCAGCGTTTAAAAGGAAAAGAAGGGCGTTTCAGAGGAAGTCTTTCAGGTAAGCGTGTGAATTTCTCGGCACGTACTGTCGTGTCCCCTGAACCAAACCTGAGTATAAACGAGGTAGGAGTGCCTTTTGAGATTGCTCACCAGATGACAATTCCTGAAAGGGTGACCACCAGAAACATTGACCTGCTGCGTATGTATGTCCTCAGGGGAAGCGAAGTGCACCCTGGCGCAAACTACGTGATACGTGAAGATGGTAGGCGTATCAGGGTATCTGAGATCAATAAAGAGGAACTTGCCGAGAAGATACAGACTGGATGGGTCGTTGAGAGACAACTCATGGACGGCGATATAGTTCTTTTCAACAGACAGCCCTCTCTGCACAAGATGAGTATCATGGCACACAAAGTAAAGGTTCTTCCTTACAAGACATTCAGGCTGAACCCGGCTGTTTGCCCCCCCTATAACGCGGACTTTGACGGTGACGAGATGAACATGCACGTTCTCCAGACCGAAGAGTCAAGAGCAGAGGCAAGCATCCTCATGCAGGTACAGGAGAACATCCTCTCTCCGCGTTTCGGAGGGCCGATCATTGGCGGTATACACGACCACATATCAGGGCTTTTCCTGCTCACGAGAAATGAGAACAGCATTACCAAGACAGCTGCACTTGAGCTGCTCAGGAAGTCAGACATAAGGGTCCTGCCGGAGCCTTCAAGTTACACCGCAGATGGCGAACCCCTATGGAACGGAAAGCAGATATTCAGCCAGATATTACCCAAAGGGCTTTATCTGGAATTCCCCGCACAAGTATGTTTCAAGTGTGAAACATGCAAGAAGAGGGACTGTGAGTACGAAGCTTATGTTGTTATAGAAAACGGCGAAATGTTACAGGGAACCATTGACGAGCAGGCAATCGGCGCTTTCAAAGGTAAGATACTTGACAAGGTTGTCAAGGAATACGGCACTGAAGCAGGAGCCAAGTTTGTAGATGACTTTACAAGGCTTGCAATACGCGGAGTAATGAAGACCGGCCTTAGTTTCGGAATAAGTGACGAAGATATACCGGCCACTGCCAAGATGCAGATCGCCAACCTCCTGAATGAGGCGGAGGAGAATGTCCAGCGGTTGATACAAGCCTATGAGGCAAAAGAACTCGAAGCATTGCCGGGGCGTACGATGGATGAGACCATTGAAATGAAGATAATGCAGGAACTGGGTAAAGCCAGGGACCAGACAGGTAACATTGCAGGAAGGCAACTGGGTCTTGAGAACTCTGCAGTTATAATGGCAAAGTCAGGAGCCAGGGGTTCAATGCTCAACCTTACGCAGATGGCGGCCTGTGTCGGCCAGCAGGCAGTTCGTGGTGAGAGGATTAGAAGAGGATACAACGGAAGAACCCTCCCCCACTTTGACAAAGGTGACCTCGGTGCCGATGCACGTGGTTTCGTGAAGGCCAGTTACAAGAGTGGTCTCAATCCGACCGAATATTTCTTCCACGCAATTGGTGGGCGAGAAGGTCTTGTGGATACTGCGGTACGTACATCACAGTCAGGTTACCTGCAGAGAAGGCTTGTGAATGCGTTGCAGGACCTTGAGGTGCAGTATGACGGATCCGTCCGTGAGACTCGTGGCGTGATCGTGCAGTTCAAGTACGGAGAAGATGGTATAGACTCAACCAAGAGTGACTACAGCAAACCGGAAGCAGTGCATCGTATAGTAAGGGCGGTAACAGGAAGAGAGGTGAACTAAAGATGAGCATTAGTGAAGCTACTATAGATTCAATGATCGGACAACTTGATCTTCCGAAGAACATAATGAAGACCCTTAAAGATGATGCCATCAAGGCGGGAGTCACAAAGAAGGAGCTTGAAGATATCATCGAACGCCTGCTGGAAAGCTACCAGTATGCGCTCGTGGAGCCATGTGAAGCGGTAGGTGTTGTTTCAGCACAGTCTATTGGTGAACCGGGAACGCAGATGACGATGCGTACCTTCCACTACGCCGGTGTCGCTGAAATTAACGTTACTTTGGGACTGCCTCGGCTTATAGAGATAGTTGACGCAAGGAAACTGCCAAGCACACCTATGATGACAATTGCACTGGAGTCAGGATATGCGACCGACAGGGACAAGGCCCGTGCTCTCGCCTGGGAAATAGAGGCAACACATATAGAGAACCTTGCAGATATAACGACGGATCTCGCAAACATGCAGTTGATCATCGACCTGAACGAGAAGAACCTGGTCCAGAGAGCGCTCACACCAGACGAGATCGCTGACAAGATACGCGAGAAAATGGATGTTGTTGTAACTGTTTCGAATAATATCTCAAACCAGGTAATACTGACACCGAATGCCCCATCTTACAGGGAACTACTCCAGCTTGCGAAGAATATCCATAACATCACACTCAAAGGTATCGAAGGTATCAAGAGAGTTGTTATCAGAAAGGATGGCGAAGAGTACACCCTTTATACAGAAGGCTCACAACTTAAGGAAGTTCTGCAGATCGGGGGTGTGGATGTCACAAGGACATATACTAACAACGTAGAAGAAATCTATAATGTATTTGGTATCGAGGCTGCAAGGAATGCAATCATTACTGAGGCCAACAGTACACTTGGAGAGCAGGGTCTTACAGTAGATGTCAGGCACATCATGCTTGTATCAGATATCATGTGCTGTGACGGCGAAGTGAAGCAAATCGGCAGACATGGTATTTCTGGAGAGAAAGCCAGTGTATTTGCCCGTGCAGCGTTCGAAGTTACTGTGAATCACCTCCTCGATGCAGGAATGCGTGGAGACCTTGATGAGCTCAATGGTGTCACAGAGAACATTATAGTAGGACAGCCAATCAAGCTTGGTACAGGCGATGTCCACCTTATTTCAAGGTAAACAGTATCATGTTGTTCCATATGAACAACCAGAAACTACATATAAGGATTCAAGTATTAGGATACAATCTAACACATTATAAACGAGTTGATGTAAATGGATATTAACATTGATAAAGCACTTATCAAAGTCATCAGAACCGGCAAGGTCATAATAGGATCAAACCGCACTATCGATGCCGCCATGAACAATGAGGCAAAGATGGTCGTACTGGCTGCAAACTGCCCGAAAGATGTCAGAGCAAAGATAGAAAGCACAAATGTGACCATACTGAACTATAAAGGAACAGGCATGGAACTGGGACCTGCATGCGGTAAGCCATACATCATCGCTGCAATGGCCATCATTGACAGCGGCGAATCTGACATACTGGCTGCATCTTAATAAAAGGGAGTTGCCATATTTGAGTGAGATCAAATTATCTACAGAAGGGCTGAGATATATAGCTTTATTTGAAGAACTGACAAAGGCAACTGTCAAGGATTGCATAATCGATGAAGGACGCATAATATATGTGATCAAGGCAGGCGACATGGGAGCCGCCATCGGAAAGAATGGTGATCACATAAACCGCGTCAAAAAAACTGTGGATAAACATATCGATCTCGTGGAGTATTCTGACGAGCCGGCTGAATTCATCAAGAATGCTTTCGGCCCCGTAACTGTCAGGTCAGTTAATATTGTGGACAGGAACAACAAGCGATTAGCTTATGTAGAAGTATCCAATAAGGACAAAGGACTTGCCATTGGACGAGATGGAAAAAACATAGAGAAAGTTAAGCTTGTTGCAAAGCGACATCATGACATAGATGACGTAATCCTTCAGTGATCACAATTATAACAACTTTAAATCAACTCATAGATATAATCAGAGGAATTAACATGCCAAATGGAAAGTATGCAGCTCACACACTTCAGAGCATTCGTAAGAACGCAAGGTGGAAAGACTCCTATTACAACAGACGTACACTTGGATTGGACGTAAAGGCTGATCCGCTTGGTGGCGCACCCCAGGGACGGGGAATCGTTCTTGAAAAAGTGGGTGTCGAAGCAAAACAGCCGAACTCGGCTATCAGAAAATGTGTCAGGATCCAGCTTATCAAGAACGGACGCCAGGTATCAGCATTCTGCCCGGGTGACGGAGCTATTAACTTCATCGACGAACACGACGAAGTAACTGTAGAAAGGATTGGTGGCCGTATGGGCGGTGCAATGGGTGATATTCCCGGAGTGCGCTTCAAGGTAATTGCCGTGAACAATGTTTCCCTAAGGGAAATGGTCATCGGTCGCAAGGAAAAACCAAGGAGATAATCATTATGTTAAAGTTATTCGGCAAATGGGATCTCACAGAAGTAGAAGTCACGGACCTTGGAATCAAGAAATACGTGAACATCGATCCTGTAATAGTTCCCCACAGTAACGGAAAGCATGCCAAGCAGCAGTTCAACAAATCAGAGATATGCATAGTTGAGCGCCTCGTTAACAACATAATGAGGGAAGAGACTAACACCGGCAAGAAACAGAACGCAATGGCTGTTGTGAGCGAAGCTCTTGACATAATCCACGCAAAGACAAAGAAGAATCCGGTACAGGTGCTTGTCGAGGCTATCTCTAACGCAGGCCCCAGAGAAGAAGTAGTAAGACTCAAGTACGGAGGCATATCCGTCCCCAAAGCAGTCGATACTTCATCCCAGAGACGTGTGGACACTGCGCTCAGGTACATATCCATGGGATCAAAGCAGGCTTCATTCAAATCAAAGAAGAGTGCCGCAAGCGCTTTGGCTGCAGAGATAATCGCTGCTGCAAACCGTGATGCAAAATGTTTCTCCATCAACAGGAAAGACGGCAAGGAAAGAGTCGCAAAGGCAGCACGTTAATGCTGCCTTTTACATTTAGCCAATTATAAGAAAGGTAATCAATATGGGCAGAAGAAAGAAGATGGTGGAGCGTGTGACTGCGCTCATGAACGAGCCAGAAAAGATACGTAACATTGGTATCGTTGCACACATAGACCACGGAAAAACCACTTTGTCTGACAACCTCCTGGCAGGCGCAGGCATGATCTCAAAGGAGCTTGCAGGCAGGCAGCTCTTCATGGACTCAGATGAAGAAGAGCAACAGAGAGGCATCACAATTGATGCATCCAACGTCTCAATGGTTCACGAGTATGATGGTGTGGACTACCTCATCAACCTCATTGACACACCCGGTCACGTAGACTTCGGTGGCGACGTAACACGTGCAATGCGCGCTGTGGACGGAGCAGTTGTAGTCATTGATGCAGTTGAAGGTACAATGCCGCAGACAGAGACTGTGCTCAGGCAGGCTCTCAGGGAGCATGTCAAGCCAGTACTGTTCATTAACAAGGTAGACCGCCTTATCAATGAACTTAAGGTAGACTCCCAGGAAATGCAGATCAGGCTCGGAAAGCTTATTGACCACGTTAACAAACTCATCAAGGGTATGAACGAGGAACGCTACAAGGCAGGATGGAAAGTAGATGCTGCACAAGGTACCGTTGCTTTCGGTTCAGCTCTTTACAACTGGGCCATCAGTGTGCCCATGATGAAGAAGACCGGCATCAGTTTCAATGATGTTTATAACTACTGCCGCGATGGAGATATGAAGACCCTTGCCGACAAATGCCCGCTCCACGAAGCGGTCAACGACATGGTCATCAGGTTCCTTCCAAACCCATTGCAGGCTCAGGAAGGCAGGACTAATGTCATCTGGCACGGCGACAGGCAATCACCAATTGCAAAGTCAATGGCAACTGCGGACGCAAAGGGAGACCTTGCATTCATGGTCACTGACATATCCATGGACCCACATGCAGGAGAAGTCGCAACAGGAAGACTGTTCAGCGGTTCCCTCACCCGTGGCCTTGAAGTATATGTAACTGGTGCCGCAAAGACTAACAGGATCCAGCAGGTAGGTATCTTCATGGGTCCGGAGAGGCTCGAAGTGGAGACTATACCTGCAGGTAACATTGCAGCAGTCACCGGCCTGAGAGACGCGTTCGTCGGCTCCACTGTAACCACACTGGACGGAATGACACCGTTTGAAAGCATAAAGCACGCAAGCGAACCGGTGGTGACGGTAGCAGTCGAAGCTAAGCACATGAAAGACCTTCCAAAGCTCGTTGATGTACTCAGACAGGTAGCAAAGGAAGACCCCACACTTTCAATCACTCTCAACGAAGAGACTGGCGAGCACCTGATGGCAGGCATGGGCGAGTTGCACCTTGAGGTCATTGCGCACAGGATAGAGCGTGACAAGAAAGTAGAGATCACAACCACACCTCCGATAGTGGTATACCGTGAGACAATCCGTGGACAGGCAGGCCCTGTAGAAGGGAAGTCACCAAACAGGCACAACCGGTTCTACGTGCATGTCGAGCCCCTTGAGGAAGGCGTAAGGGAACTTATCAGAAATGGTGAGATATCCATGCGTATGCCCGAGGTAGAGCGCAGGGAAAAACTCATGGCAGCAGGTATGGAGAAAGATGAAGCAAAGAGTATCACTGATATCTTTGAAAGCAACATCTATCTTGATATGACCAAGGGTATCCAGCACCTCAATGAGACCATGGAACTTATCCTTGAGGGTTTCCAGGAAGTAATGAAAGCAGGACCTCTCTCAAGAGAACCATGCATGGGTATAAAAGTGAAACTCGTGGATGCAAAGTTACACGAGGATGCAGTCCACAGAGGACCCGCACAGATCATCCCAGCATCAAGACAGGCCATTCAGGCTGCAATGCTTATGGCTGACGACACGCTTCTGGAACCATATCAGAAAGTATTCATCCATGTACCACAGGACCATATGGGAGGAGCAACCAAGGAGATCCAAGGCCGCCGCGGTATCATATTAAACATGACCTCTGAAGGCGACATGACGGTCATCGAATCCAAATCACCGGTAGCCGAATTGTTTGGATTCGCCGGAGACATCAGATCTGCAACAGAAGGACGTGCGATGTGGAGCACCGAGTTCGCAGGATTTGAGACACTCCCGGCAAGCCTGACGACCGAAATCATTGGTTCCATAAGACAGAGGAAAGGACTGAAGAAGGAGCTTCCGCAAGCATCTGACTACCTGAGCCAGTGATGACAGAGGTTGCAGCATTTGCTGCAAACCTTTTTCGTCAGAAAGGTTTAAACGTGTAAACGTCTATTAGGTCAAAATCAAATTAGAGTATTAATAATCGAATATAGGAGATATGAAAATGGCATCTGACAAACCACACATGAATTTGGCAGTCATCGGTCACATTGACCACGGCAAGTCTACCCTTGTCGGAAGACTGATGTTCGAAACAGGAGCAGTTCCTGCTCACATGATCGAGAAATATAAAGCAGAAGCAAAAGAGAAAGGAAAGGAATCCTTCGCTTTCGCATGGGTCATGGACTCACTCAAGGAAGAGCGTGAGAGAGGTATCACCATCGATATCGCCCACAGAAGATTTGACACTGACAAATACTACTTTACAGTCGTGGACTGCCCAGGTCACCGTGACTTCGTCAAGAACATGATCACCGGTGCATCCCAGGCAGACGCAGCTATCCTTGTAGTCGCTGCACCTGATGGTGTAATGTCCCAGACCAAGGAACACGTGTTCCTGTCCAGGACCCTCGGTATCAACCAACTGATCATTGCTGTCAACAAGATGGACGCTGCAAACTACAGCCAGGAGAGGTACGAGCAGGTCAAGAAAGATGTCAGTCAGCTTCTCGGAATGGTCGGGTTCAAGGCAAGCGAAATTCCATTTATTCCAACATCCGCTTTCGCTGGCGACAACATGTCAACAAAGAGTGCAAACACTCCATGGTATACAGGCCAAACCATCCTCGAGTCACTCAACACACTCAAGGAACCAGACAAGCCAGACAAGCTCCCTCTCAGGATTCCTGTGCAGGATGCATACACCATCTCCGGTATTGGAACTGTGCCAGTTGGCAGAGTTGAGACCGGTATCATGAAGAAAGGCGATACAGTCATCTTCAATCCAAGCGGTGTAAGTGGTGAAGTCAAGTCCATTGAGATGCACCATGAAGAAGCTTCTCAAGCAGGACCTGGCGACAACATTGGCTGGAACGTTAGAGGTGTAGGTAAGAACGATGTCCGCAGAGGAGATGTCTGTGGCCCGACGGCCAACCCACCTTCCGTTGCAGATGAGTTCACTGCACAGATAGTTGTGCTCCAGCACCCATCCGCGATCACAGTAGGTTATACACCAGTATTCCACTGCCACACTGCACAAACTGCATGCACACTGATGGCGATCAACAAGAAACTTGATCCAAAATCAGGCCAGGTAAAGGAAGAGAATCCAACCTTTATCAAGGCAGGAGATGCAGCAATCGTTACCATAAAGCCAACAAGGCCAATGGTAATCGAACCAGTAAAGGAAATCCCACAGCTCGGAAGGTTCGCCATCCGTGATATGGGCATGACCATTGCTGCTGGCATGTGCATAAGTGTCACACAGAAGAAATAAGACACTTATCCTTTTCTTTTTTAGGAGACGAACATGTCACAGAAAGCTAGAATAAGATTATCAGGAATCAGCCCGGTTAACCTTGATGGTGTTTGCGATCAGGTAAAAGCTATCGCAGAGAGAACAGGAGTAAGTATCTCAGGGCCGGTTCCACTACCTACTAAAAAGATGGTAGTTCCGGTCAGAAAGAGTCCAAGCGGCGATGGTACCGCAACATGGGACCACTGGGAGATGCGTGTCCATAAGAGACTCATCGACATTGCAGCCGATGAACGTGCACTCAGGCAGTTAATGCGCATCCAGGTACCAAAGGACATCAACATTGAGATAGTACTTCAGAACTAAAAAACGCATAGTTATTGTTAAACAATAACTATCATCACCTACTCGTTACAGAATATATTCTGTAACAACCCAATTCTTCTTTTGATTTATTTTCAAAGTATGTGACTTCATTCCAAAAGCACAGAAAAATAATCGCTCTATAAGGTATTACTCATGGCTAATATTCAAATAAGGATAAAGGACACTGAATCTATAATCAAGGATATATTCAGGCTCAAAGAAGAGAAGGATGCAGTCATTCTGGCACATAACTACCAGACCGCAGATGTGCAGGATATAGCCGATTTCACCGGAGATTCACTGGAACTTTCAAGGATAGCAGCAGCTCAGGATGCATCAGTTATTGTTTTTTGCGGCGTTGACTTCATGGCAGAGACCGCAGCCGTCCTCTCACCTGATAAAACAGTGCTTTTACCGGCACCCGATGCCAATTGCCCTATGTCAGACATGATCACCGCAGGTGAATTGTGCGTCCTCAAGGAAAGATTCCCTGAAGCCGCTGTTGTCTGCTATGTGAACACCAGTGCCGAAGTAAAAGCCGAAAGCGACATCTGCTGCACTTCCGCAAATGCCGTGAGGGTCGTGGAGTCACTTAAAGAGAAACAAGTCCTTTTCGTTCCGGACAGGAACCTTGGACGTTATGTAGCCAGATTCACGGACAAGGAGATACTTCCATGGGAAGGTTTCTGTTTCGTACATGACAGGATAACTTCCGATGATGTAATGCATGCCAGGGAAGCGCATCCTGGGGCAGAATTGCTTGTCCACCCTGAGTGCAGGCCGGAGGTCATTGACCTTGCAGACCACGTATTCTCCACATCCGGAATGATAAAGCATGTGTGCTCAAGCGACAGCAAGGAGTTCATTATAGGAACCGAGGTAGGGATACTGCACCGGATGGAAAAGGACTGTCCGGACAAGTCCTGCTACCCGTTATCTTCCGGTGCAATCTGTGCGACTATGAAAAAAACGGATCTCCAAAAAGTACACAAATCCCTTGAAACTCTCACGCCCAGAATAACAGTGCCTGAAGATGTTGCAGAAAGGGCACGCATGGCTATCCAGAGAATGCTCGATATCAAATAACCCGATTTTTATACATCTGAAGAGCCATGCCCACATACTTCACAGTCAAAGCGTCTGCCGAACCTTAAAGTGTCCATCTCAGCCAGGAGGCCATTCCATATAAGAAGGCGATCCGTGAGCAGTTTGCCTGTCCCCACCAGGTATTTGATAACCTCGTTGGCCTGTATCATGCCGATAATACCAGGGGTCACTCCCACTACCGGGAATACCTCTGCCGGCGGAGCACAGGGAAAGATACAGCTAAGACATGCAGACTTCCCAGGAATCACAGTTGTTGCCTGGCCGTCAAAACCTCGTATTGCACCATGGATTAGCGGAATATTTTTCTCATGTGCTGTACGGTTGAGCAGGTAGCGTGTCGGATAGTTGTCCATAGCATCTACGATCAGGTCTGCGTCACCGACAAGTTCAGAAACGTTTGTTTGGTCTATGACCTGGCATAATGCTTCTATCTCAATATGCGGGTTGATAGCAAGCAGTTTCTCTTCAACAGACATGACCTTCTCTTTTCCGATGTCCTGCTCCCAGTGAAGCACCTGCCTGTTCAGGTTGGAACGTTCTACAAAGTCCTTGTCCACTATCCTGAGATAACCCACTCCTGCCGCTGCAAGGTAGAGTGCCACCGGACACCCAAGACCCCCTGCACCTGCTATGAAGACCCGGGATTTCTTCAGACGCTCCTGACCGTCCTTACCAAAGAGCATGACCTGCCTTGCATAGCGTTCAAGTTCAACTTCAGTTAGCATGACCTACTCTTCCCCCTCAAAGCAGAAAAACTTGATCCCAAAGTCAAGGAGCAGACGTTTTTGGCGGAGTTAAATAATTTGGAGCTCATATTTCCCGGCTATTTTCTGGAATGAGTCTGCAAGACACCTGATCTTTTCCCATGACAGGCCATAGGTGTTCAGCTTCCAGATCAGTGATAATTGCCTTCACTCTGCTGATCTGCTCATGAAATCTGTTCCCTTCATGCAAACCTCTGCCATCAGGCACGGAGTCACGAGGTATTTTGCGGACATTTTCCAGGCGAAGAGTGCCTCGAATGTTTTCTGAAATATCATATTCAAGTTAAATACCTCTATAACTTTATGCTTTAATTCTAAATCACAAAAAACTCAAAGCCGAAAAATACTTTAAGCCATGAACTCAATCCACAATTGTGAAAACTATCCGGGAGACACACATTCAAGTAAATGAAAGATGGGAGACTGAATCATGAAACTACCCTGTGAAAAGGTTGTATGGGATGTTCTGCCTGCCATCAGGGCATCAATTGCCGAAGAGCTTGCAAACTGCGGCCTTACGCAACAGGAAATAGCCAGGGAACTGGACATGGCGCCTTCTGCAGTCTCACAATACCTTTCCAAGAAAAGAGGCTATCGAATAGTTTTCGAAGATGATGTAAAGGAGTCCATAAGCCAACTGGCCCTGGATATCAAAGAAAAGCGTGTTACCGATATTGTGCCCAGGGTCTGCCGTATATGTACGCAGTTACGAGCTGAGGGAGACAGGTGCGGTGGTCACGATACCGGTTAAGCCGTGCCTTCAAAGAAATTTGTTCCGGCATCACATCAATAGAGGGTGGCCGCTTTGAGAAACATTGAGCTCAGAAAGGATTTTCCGCTTCTTAATGATGTCATCTATTTCGATAATGCAGCTACCAGCCTCATACCTGAACCTGTCATTGATATAATGAATGAATTTGAGAGGATGTACAGGGCAAACGTGGGAAGGGGGGTGCACAGGCTGACCAGCATCGCCTCGCAGAAATACTTTAATGCGCACCAGAAGGTAGCACATTTCATAGGAGCTGATGCAGGCACTACAGTGCTTGCAAAAAACACCACTGAAGCTATCAATATGGTAGCATACGGCCTTAAATGGAGCAAAGGCGACAGTGTCGTGACAACTGTCATAGAGCATCATTCCAATTTCCTTCCATGGATGCGTCTTCGTCAAAAAGGAGTTGGGATGGAAGTGATTTTGCCACAATCTGACGGCACGTTCGACCTTTCGGACTTTGAACTTGCAATTAATGACAATACGCGCCTTGTAGCCGTTTCCCATGCATCCAATGTACTTGGCACTATCCTGCCGGTGAAGGAAATTGCTGCCATATGCGAAGAACATGACACCAGGTTACTCGTCGACGGCGCTCAGTCAGCACCGCACCTGCCGGTTAACGTCATGGATATCGGCTGCGATTATTTCTGCTTTTCAGGACACAAGATGCTCGGTCCCACAGGCACAGGAATACTCTGGATGAAGGATGACGACATCAGCCCTCTCCTTGTAGGAGGAGGGATGATAGAAAGCGTCTCAATTGAGGAATATACGCTTGCAGAAGGCTACCAGCGCCATGAAGCCGGAACACCGCACATAGCGGGGATGATAGGCCTTGGAGGAGCTGCAGAATATCTGGAGAAGGCAGGCATGAATGACATAAAAAAACATGAGGAGCAACTTACCCTCAAGCTCCTCACGGGACTTGCCTCACTGGAACATGTGCACATCTACGGGCCTGAAAATGATAAGGACAGAATAGGCGTCGTCTCTTTCAATATAGAAGGTATGCATCCCCATGAAGTTTCCCACATACTCGACGAGGCCTCTTCGATCATGACCCGTTCAGGAGAACACTGCTGTCAGCCACTGATGAATTATCTTGGGCTTCCCGGCGGGACCGTCCGGGTGAGTCTATACCTGTACAATACCGAAGAAGAGATCGACCTGTTACTGGATACCCTTGATGAACTTACACGGAGGTTGTAACATCTTTAAAGAAATTCCCTGCATTAAAGGAGAAGGAGAGTCATTCTCACAGGAGATGCACCCGGTCATTGAAGAGATGCCCCTTGCAGTAAACGTTAATGGACGACATGCCCTTACAGCCATGACAAGCCCGGTGATGCTAAGGGAATTTGTGACGGGCTTCCTTTACACCGAACGTATCATCAAAGATATTGAAGAGATAGAATCCATCAGAATAGAAGGTAACACCGCCGATGTCCTTACAAGGAACCCGTTCAAGATACTCATGTCACATAAAACCGTCCTTAGCGGATGCGGCGGCAGTATGTCGTTCCTGGATATAGAGAAGCTTCCTCAGATAAATTCCAAACTTTTCATTAGTGCACAGGACATCGGAGCTGCTGTCAGAGAGGCACTTGATTCCGAATTACATGTAAGGACAGGAGGTATCCATGTCGTGGCACTCTATGGGCCTGGCGGAAAGATACAGGTCATCGAGGACATCGGCAGGCATAATGCACTTGACAGGGCCATCGGATACGCACTTGAGCAAGGCATTAATCTTTCAGGCACCTATGTGATATGTTCCGGACGCATATCCTCTGAGATGGTCAGGAAATGCCTGGTGGCAAATATACCCATCATAGTATCAAGAGGTGCCACGACTACGCTTGCAGTCGATATTTCAAAAGCGCGTGGTCTGACAGTTGTAGGGTTTGTCAGAGGAAAAAGGATGAACATCTACTCAGGTGGGGAGAGAATAGCCGAAATACAGCCTGCTGATTCTGCATACCTTACTGCTACAATGGAAAGTGAATCCAAAAAGGAAGTAAATGAAAAAAGGGAGTAATAGAAATTTAGCCTCCGAAAACCACATGAATGATGCGAATCTCGGCCCCATTGTCCAGAACCCTGTCTTCAGGAATCACCTCACCATTCATTACCACAAGCACTTCGCTCTGGCTGATACCCAGTTGCCTGAGCAGCCCTTCTACGGAGATAGGTTCAGAACATATCTGTTCTGTTATTCCTGAGGGGAGCTTGATCTTCATTTGTAATCACTTTTGAATACAATACTTTTGTGGAACCTTAGCTGTATCACAATTGTGAAGCCAGATTGAACTTCCTGATACTTAACAATACCGACACACATCCCATATCGACAGCAGATTTATTATCAATGAGGTGTATCCATGAAACATCCCACACATTTTCAAGACGGACCTGTAGTGTAGCGGATATCACTTAAGCCTCCGGAGCTTAGAACCCGGGTTCGAGTCCCGGCAGGTCCGTGAAAGAAATACATTGAATTCTACAGTAAATGCTCTCCTCATACAAGTCCATAAAAATATGGTGTAATAATAAATATAGGAGGTAGTCGAGGCATCCTTCACCATCAAGCTTCCAGATGCCTCACATTTCCATTCTGCAACATTCCCCAACGCCACAATCGGTGATTTCTATGGATAACCCGAGCGCATACTCCCAGGCCCACAATAAACAATTAGTCTTTATGTTACTTAACATGAACCTGATTAAATTTAATGGGTAACAGCGTTTACGGAAGCAACATGAAATTATAATGACTTTGAAGCGCGTCATTATATTAATTATCCGATTATATTAACAGCTTAGTCCTATTATTTGTACCTTTGACAAGGAGAACATTCGGGAGTAAACTCATCCAACCTTCTTGAAATTGCCGCACTAATAAGATTCCTCATCTGGTCCCATAGTCCGCACAGTGGGAAACCTTGTGTATACCTATAGAGTGCAGAGGTCATTCGGAAGCAACCTAAACAGTATTTTTTAATATTAACCAATCAAAATGCCATTCAATACTTCGTTTTTGCAGGCACGTGTTAAAGACTGATGCGATCATATTCCAATTACTTGATAATTCTACTGAACTTTATTACTACACAAAAAGGATGCAAGGTAACGCATCAACAGATAGCTTTCGGAATAGTTTATATCCATAAAAAGCGAAATAGATAAGAGGGGTTGTAATGAAGTGTTCTTTACTTGACACAATATTCCTTTCTGAGAAAAGGAAAGATCTTTTGTTATTTTTAAAGGGAGGAGCAAAGACTAAAGAAGAAATAAGAGAGTATTTCAATTTCCCATGGAAATCTATGATTCCCCAGATAAAGAAACTGCTTGAGTGGAACCTCGTTACCTATGAGAATGACATATATTCCCTTACCCCGACCGGAGAAGCTATTGTCGAGAACATGCAAAAACTTCTGATGAGCCTCAATGTCCACGAGGAGAGATTGGAATACTGGTCAGACCACGACTTAAGCCCCATACCCAGAGAATTGCTTTACAGAATAGGGGAACTGGAACAATGCGAAATTCTGGAGCCAGACATTCCAAGCATATTCGAGCAACAGGAGGAAATACTCAAAAGAATAAGCGGTTCCAGTAAGTTATCTGCATTCATTTCCGTGTATCATCCCTCCTACTTTTTGCCATTTTCCAGTTACCTGGAAAAGGGAATTAAAGTAAATGTAATAATGACCGAACAGGTTTATGATATCCTGCAGGAAGACATGATCAAGGATATTGAGGATATGCCCAGTGAGAATCCTCTATCCCTATCTATGAGGAAAGATTATGAAAAGGAAATAGAAGCTCTTTTTAAGACAGGTCGCTCGCATATCTACATATATCGAGAGAATATCAGACCTGTGAGCATTACAGTCACTGACAGACTGCTGTCTCTCTCTCTCATGGATAGGAATGGAAGATACACAAACCGCATTATTGTCAGCTCCAGGCCAAAGGCCTTGCAGTGGGGAGAGGAACTTTTTAAATATTACAGGGACAGGTCAGAGATTCTGGACATGCGAAGCACTGCAAAGTAATATGTAGAAATACAAGAACAGGATTACAGCACATCGACACAAAGTATAGATGAAATGAAAGAAACCGCATCCCCTTTTAGGCATATGCAAAAGGGTTTTTGAAGCACCTGCGAGAGGTGCTTCAGTGGTCAGTACACATCATCTGAAAATTCGGTTGGTTGAGGTTGTCAAGACGTGTACATATAGTAGTTATATCTGATGAAATAAAAACAAACCTTCCTCAACCTTTTGTTTCTTATAGGAATGATCCAACAGTAAAGGATATACAAAAGCAATTAGCATTTTCCTGAAGCTTTCTCACGGCAATAATAAAAAACTGTGTGCTATAATGAATGTCTGTTATTGTGTTTAGATGCAGGGACACGAATAAAAGCCTGTCCACATGGAGAATGAAAACCTTCTCTTTCATCTATGAAGGTGGTTTCACTGACTGGCTCATGAATCTGTTCATTTGGGCCACGTGTCCCCAACCGATTTAAAGTGTTTGAAGTAACCATGCAGTCCTCCTTTAGAGATATATTACTATGCAGGTAATAATTATACTGGTTATATTTATAAATATGTTGTCTGTCAGGATACTTGTAAGGAACACGTTAAATATATACCCGCCAAGTATTGTATATTTGAGGACACCCGAAAAGAGTTGAATGGAGGGAACAAACTATAATAAGAGGCATCATTTTTGATATGGATAACACTCTTTTTGACTTTGTCCATGCTAAGATCCTTGCCTGCACATCTATTGTTGATCATCTGGGAAGAGGCGATGCTCATGAGCTATTCAATTATTTCCGCAGAGAGATCCACGGATTTGAAAATGTCGAAAACATCAGCGATTACCTGACAGACAATGACTGTTTTTCGCAGGATATCTTTCTTGACTGTTGCAGGATATATGAAGAAGAGAAGATCAGGTCAGTTGAGCTGTACCCTGACGTTGAGAGCACCCTTCTGGAACTTCGATCAAGAAATCTCCTGCTTGGCCTCCTTACAGATGCCGAGATGCGCAATGCAAGAGCAAGGCTTGAAAAAGTAGGACTTTATTCACTCTTTGACTCCCTTTTCACCTATGATATAACCGGCTGGAAGAAACCCTCCCACAAGACATTTGCACATGCATTAGATGCTATGGGGTTAAAGCCCCATGAGACACTTTTTGTCGGCGATAGTTTAAGACGCGACATCGCGCCTTCCAAGCAGCTCGGGATGATGGCGGCTTATGCAGTGTATGGCGACAGGAACTCCGACAGGGACAGAGCACCTATCAAAGAGAATCCAGACCTTATACTCAACAGATTTAGCGACCTGCTTAAAGTTGTAATGGATGAGTAAGAAAATGAAGACAGATTATGATGTTATTGTTGTGGGAGCAGGACCCGTGGGATCCACTGCAGCCAGGTATGCTGTTCAGCACGGAGCAAGTGTGCTGATGATAGAGGAACATGCATTCATCGGATCACCGGTGGGCTGTACAGGGCTTCTCAGCAAGAGGGCACTGGAAGAGTGCGATGTCAAACCTTCGGAGAACTTTGTGCTGAACAAGGTCCGCGGTGCTTTTGTGCATTCTATGGATGGTAACTGTCTTCCCATAGATGGCAAAGAGACAAAGGCTTACGTGATCTCAAGGAAAATATTTGACCGCACCCTCACTACTATGGCCCTTGAAGCCGGGGCTGATATATGGATGAACACCCGGGCAGTTGGCCTTGAGAATGCGGGCGATAAGCAGATCCTGTCAGTAATAAGGAATGGAGTTAGCCTGCAGCTGGAAACTAAAGTTGTCATTGGAGCCGATGGAGTACGCAGTGGCATCGCAAGGATGGCAGGACTTGGGAAGGTGAGAAAAGTCCTCCCGGGCATACAGATAGAAGCTCCATACAGGAGTGCTGACCCGAATTTCGTGGAACTGTTCGTCGGCTCGCAGGCTCCGGGCTTCTTTGGCTGGGCTGTCCCTGTAAGCGAGGAAATAGCCCGCATTGGGTTAGCAATAGATTGTGAAGATTCACAATGTGCCCAGGACTACCTTGGAAAACTGCTGAGAAATAACAATCATGTTTCATCCAGGTACAGCGGAGGAATGCTTGACTTTGTGGTGGGAGGAATACCCCTGGGGCCCTTAAGTAAAACCTATGCGGAAGGGACACTAATTGTGGGAGATGCGGCAGGGCAGGTCAAACCCACCTCGGGCGGCGGGATATACACTGGTGCAGCATGTGCAAAGATAGCTGGTGAAGTAGCAGCATCAGCAGCGCTTGAGAACGACACTTCGGCTGACCGGCTTGCAGAATACGACCGGAGGTGGAGGGCAAAACTGGGGAGGGAGCTTGCCATCGGGATGAAGATCCATGATTTCATGGGAAGACTCAGTGATACTGAGATGAACAAGTTGCTTGCCTCAATGAACAAGCCTTCGATTCTCGAAACCATTACAGCCTACGGGGACATGGACCATCCATCCATTGTGATCAAAAAAATGCTAAACCCTGCCAACTCCAAACACATTTTCGGTGTGTTCACAGCTTTTGCAAAGGCTGTGCTCTGACAGCCCGGAAAGTCTTTCAGTAAATACTCACGCCTTTAACTGTATCCAGGGCCAGGAGCTCTTCAACGATACTTCCCGGTACCTTTGCATCAGTGATTATTGTCAGGCGAGGTTCCGCAGTGAAGAACGGATCATCCGAGACAGCCTGTCTGATGCTGATCTTGTGGCGCGCAATCACAGCTGACACGTCAGCTATTATTCCGGTATGAGCTGCATCATCAGGAGTAATTATAATGACACCAAGGCCAAGCAGAGGAGCAACTTCACGCAGGAGAGGAATGGATTTTACATTCTGGAAAATATTCCTCAGGAGATCATCACCAAGTATGACTTCAGTCGTTGAGTCAACAACGCGCCTGTCAACACCTGCTTCTTTTGCAAGCTGGGTATGCGCGATCTCGATTTTGCCGGAAGTGACTTTTCCTTCATTGTTAACCTGGAAGCCGCGCTCGAACATTAGTCGGAGGACCTTCTGTTGCGCAGGATGTTTTTCGAACTTTTTGAGCAGTAGACTCCACATAATTAACCTGTTACCACTTTAAATTATAAAGATATAAGGTTAGTTTACCTATTTAAAAATGTAAACCTACCATAACCCTATGAAAGGAAAGGATTTTAAGTATTAGGTTGTCTATTAAAACGAACTGGTTATTGAATAACGTACGTTTACCCGGAGTTAAAACAGTCGTTGCTCAGACCAACAAATATCCTGCCGTTTCTAGAGAAAGTCGCTTATTCCGGGAACTAAGGAACTTACTCTAAGGAGGAGGAAAATTATGAAAATATACAGGGACTACGATGACCTTCCAAAGATTAAACTGCCGCATGGGCAGGAAGTCTCTATCAGTGACAGTACGATACGCGATGGCGCCCAGATGCCGGGTATAGTTATAAAAAGCCAGCACAAAGTAAAGATATATGAATATCTGCACAGGATCGGCATTGAGAAACTGGAGGCATTTGTCTACAATGAAAGGGACAGGAAGGCCATAAAGCTCATGCAGGATCAGGGATATGAGTTCCCGCAGATAACAGGCTGGGCCCGTGCAAACCCTGCAGATATCGACATGGTCCTTGGAGTTGACGGAATAGAGGAAACAGGCATCCTCATGTCCGTATCTGATCCACACATCTTTGACAAGATGGGGCTGAAGAGCCGTGAAGCTGCGGAAGAAAAATATCTTAACGCACTCCAGTATGCAGTTGACCATGGTCTTAAGACCAGAGCGCATATCGAGGATATGACCCGTGCAGATAATTACAACTTCGTGTTCCCGCTTATCAAACAGATAATGGACATTGACTCCGACTGTACCATACGCATATGTGACACCATTGGGTTTGGAGTGCCCTTTGAAGGCGTTGATGAGCCCTATGGCTTTCCAACCATTATCAAGCACCTAAAGAACGAACTTAATGTGAAGAATATCGAGACTCATTGTCATGATGATTTCGGACTTGCGGTTCCCAACTCCATTGCAGGATACTGGCATGGTGCAAACTGGTCCAACGTCACTTTCCTCGGTATAGGGGAGAGAGCGGGCAACGCAGAGATGGAAAAGATTCTGCTCTTTTTGATGAGGCGTATCGAAGGCTTTGATAAGTACAATCTGGAGTGCCTTGTGGAGTTTGGCAAGTTCATGGAAAAGGAGATAGGTATCAGGATACCACGAAACAAGTCGGTGGTCGGTAACAATGTTTTTGCCCACGAGTCAGGTATCCACACAGCAGGTGTCATCAAGAACCCCTTCACCTATGAGCCCTACCCTCCTGAGATCGTGGGAGGAAAAAGAACTTTCCTTATAGGCGATTCATCGGGTATCGAGGTTCTCAGATATAAAGTTCAGGAGACGCTTAATGAGCTGATGGACGTACAGATAGAGATAGGAAAGAGCGACAAGCGGCTCAGGGACATACAGATGGATATCCAGAAACTATATAATGATGATAAAAGGGTTTCCTGTATTTCCGATGAAGAGATCCTTGCATACGTCAAGAAGTATTTCATGTTCAATCCCCTGGTCAGCAAAGACATGCACCGGCAGGAAGAGGAGGATAGTATCCCGGAAGCGCCTTTGAGCAAGCCGCGCAAAGACCCGCATATCCATGGTCTGGACTGAACCGATACACCAGCAGAAAAAGTATTGGTATTCAGAGGCCCTTAATGGAATGGCGGAGTAAGGACCGCCATCATTTTTAAAAGATTGAAGCAGGAGATTATTTCATCTCTGCTTCTACATATCTGACAATGGCATCAGTCATCTCACTCATCTTAGCATTACCGCCAAGATCGTAGGTGAGGTACTTGCCTTCGGTAATTACCTTCTCGGTAGCGCTGAAGATTGCCTTTGACTGCTCTTTTTCGCCCAGATAGTCAAGCATCCATGCACCTGCGAGCACAGTGGCAACAGGGTTGACCTTGTCCTGGCCTGCGTACTTTGGCACGGAGCCATGTGCCGGTTCAAACATTGCATAATCGTCGCCTATGTTCGCAGAATAGATAAGACCGATACTGCCCACAAGTGCCGAGCATTCCTCGCTGATCACATCCATGAACAGATTTGTTGAGAGCAGGACCTTGTTGTTAAACAACTGGGGATTCTTTATGAGCTGCTGGGCAATGTTGTCAATGTGATACTCCCAGAGTTCGATATCTTCATTTTCCTTGCCTGCCTTCTCCACTTCTTCAAGGAAAAGACCGCATGTGCGCCTGAGGATATTGCTCTTGTGAATAGCTACGACTGTATCAAAATTCCTTCTCTTTGCTTCCTGGAAAGCATACTTCGCAACCTTGGAGCTTGATGTGCGGGTAATCTTCCTGATGGCTATAGCTACATCGTCTGTGAGCCTTACCTCCTCACCAATGTAAAGACCTTCAGTACCTTCCCTGACGCATACAAAGTCAACATCACCAAGAGGCCTTGGGGTGTTTGGGAACGTCTTTATGGGCCTTACGTTGGCATAGAGATTGTACTTCTGCCTGATGGAAACTGCTACACTCCTTGGTGCCCCGACCACTCCCGGAGTCGTTGTCGGACCTTTATAGCATGCATCAGCCTCATTTAGTACATCCCACGTTCCATCCGGAATAAGAGAGTTACCGCCGTGCTTTTCCCACCATGTGGCACCAGCATCACACCTAATGAATTCGACACCTGTATTTGCAGCCTCCGCTACTTTCAGCATCGCATCGACCAGTTCGGGACCTACTCCGTCTCCGTTAATTACTGCTGCTTTCTTGGCCATATAAATTTCACCGACCCCCTTAATGCATATCTGATTCTTAAGCCTTGGGTATATTTTACGGAGATTTTCACATGCGTTTCAAAAAGAACTGAAACTGCCCTGCAGGCAACAGGGTTATTTTTAATAAGAACGATTTTTAACTGATGAAGACACCCGCCCCGTTCCCCATAACAGACGAACACATGCATATTGACCCCAGAGCCAGGGGACTCAAAGCAGTTAAGGAGTTCCAGGATGCAGGCGGCACACATATCTTCCTTGTCATGAAGCCAAGCTGGACCCTGGGAATAAAAATCACAAAACCTGAGGACCAGGTAGCTGTTTTTGAAGAGACCATAGATATATCCCGGCAGATAAACCAGACAGGTGTCACATCTTTCCCTGTGCTTGGAGTACACCCTGCAGAAATAAGTAAACTCCTCGAATACATGGACCTTGAAAGAGCAAAAGAGACCATGAAAGGTGGACTTGACATTGCAGCAGGTTATGTGGAAAAAGGCCTTGCCGTGGGCCTTAAGAGCGGCAGACCTCATTACCCGGTTCCTGAGGATGTCTGGAACGCATCGAACGAGATAATGGAACACGCATTTTCCCTTGCAGCCGATCTGGATTGCGCTGTCCAGCTACACACGGAGAGCGTGGGGGAGCCGGAACTTGTTGATATAACGGAGCGAGCCACAAAGACAGGAATTAAACTGCACAGGGTTGTCAAACACTACGCTCCGCCGTTGGTCAGCGTGTGCGAGAGACTCGGGATATTCCCCGGGGTGCTTGCAGGGAAGGGAGCCATTGAAGAAGCCTTGCAGCAGGGTACCCGGTTTATGATGGAAACAGATTACATCGATGATCCGGAGAGGCCGGGAGCTGTACTGGGGCCAAAGACAATCCCGAAAAGGACACTCAAACTTGCAGAGCAATATGGAGAGGATATCTTCTGGAAGATCCATAAGGAGAATCCTGAAAAGGTATATAGTGTGGACATAGAGATATGAGAAATAACAAGATCAAGTGTCCCCTTGTACAAGCAGGACATATATATCCATTACATTAGTCCCTGTAGGACCGGTAATAAACAGATCCTCCGTTTCCTTGAAGAACTGGTAAGAATTGTTGTGCTGCAGCATGACCCTGGCTTCCATTTGCACATCTTGTCCTTTGTCAACAGTGTCACCATCTGCAAAAGCACCGGCTGCATCTGTCGGACCGTCATTCCCATCTGTTGCAGCTGCAAGAAGCAGCATGTTTTCCAGGCCCTCAACCTCTATAGCAAAAGAAAGGGCCAGTTCCTGGCATCTTCCGCCCTTACCCCTGCCCCTGATAGTAACAGTCGGTTCCCCGCCTGCAAGGATACATACCGGCAAAGGTAGCGGTACTGCATTTGCCCTTTCTTCCTTTGCTATGGAGGCGATTACCTTTGCAACCTCTTTTGCCTCACCCGCAAGTGAGGATGTCAGCAGCAGAGTATTATAGCCAAGCTCATTCGCTTTTTTCGTAGCTTCCTCAAGTGCAAGGAGATTATTGCCTACGAGATAGTTGTAGCATTTCTCAAACATGGGACCTTCCAACTTGGGAGTATCCTCTATTACACCTTCAAGTCCGTCTTCCAGCAAACCCTGGACTGCTGAGGATAATTGCAGGCCATATCTGAGCACTATTTCCTGGAAATCATCAAATGTTGACCTGTCGGGAACAGTCGGTCCAGAGGCTATGACATCCAGGGAATCGCCTACAACATCTGAGAGGATGAGACTCACTGATTCGGAAGGGTATGCAATTTTCGCAAGTCCTCCACCCTTTACTGCAGAAAGATGTTTTCGTACAGTGTTTATTTCATCGATGGTAGCTCCGACCCGAAGAAGCTTATCCGTGAGATTGATAATATCTGTAAGGGCAATGCCTTTGCGCGGGAGGGTCATAAGCGCCGAGCCACCGCCTGAGATCAGGAAGAATATAAGGTCTTTCGGACCAGTCCTCTCAAGAAAATCGCGTATTTTCTTTGCCGCAAGAACTCCATTGTCATCAGGTATAGGATGGCCTGCTTCCATTACTATTATTTTATTAAGAGAACCTGCAAAGCCATATTTGGTTATAGCGTAGCCTTCAGAAATTTTCTCACCAAGTATATCCTCAAGAGCAGCAGACATAGATGTAGAAGCTTTTCCAAAAGCAACTACGTAAATATTAGTATATAAGGAAATGTCATAGGATCTGCTTCCAATATGTAAGATATCGCCTTTCCTCTGCACAGACCGCTGAATACATGCATATGGATTCACAGCAGCGATGGCCTGTGAAACAATTCCCACGGCATCAGATCTTAAATTCTTTTGCATGAATCAATCCTCTCGAAATAATATCGTACCTTAAGCTCTGCCATATCTACCTGTTAACTGTCCCTGCGCCAATGTATGACCCTGCATTAACTTTTCGACCTGCTTTATTCCCGAACCGCCTGGCAGATCAATCTCCGTATCAAGTGCAAATACCTTAAAACGATATTGGTGTATTCCCGCAGAAGGACAAGGACTACCATATATAGCCCCCCGTAACTACTAGTCCCTATTACTCCCGGAAAACGGGTCTCTCCTGCCTTCAATCCAGGTTGCATGATCCAGACTGACCAGTGAATGAAACTGCCTGAAGAAGAATCAGGGTCATCTACCAGTAACATCAGACTTTCCGTCTCCTCCGGGATACATGCCCCATTCACAAAGGCGCTGCTTGAGACCATCAACTATCTACCCCAGGACTTCCTGCAGTTTATCAAGTGAGCCGGCAGTGTCCGTCTGTGGTCCGGTATCATTGTCCCCATGTATCCGGTCTCCATTATGAAACACAATGATATCACCAGAAACAACAGAAGCATTTTTGAAGGTTATTCACAACATACCGCCCGCCCGTATCCAGTTTGCTGGAAACTGCTTATTTGTCCCCAGTTATAAATCAACAACTGTCTATTTATGGCTTTTGTAACTCAAAAACCGGAAAGAATGTCCTGAAACCTTCTGCAGGCAAATGTAGTCAGGAAGCCCATATTATTCTTCCGGTATGATGACCCATGCAATCAGGTAGACAAGCAGGCCTGACCCAAAACCCATTAAAGTTGCAGCGGCTACAAGCAGCCTTATGACTACAGGGTCAACACCAAGGTATTCCCCAACACCACTGCACACGCCTGCAATCACCCTGTCATGTTTGAGCCTTCTTAACTGTTTAACCATAAGATCACAATCCAGAGTAACTCATCCTTTTACTTAAACTTTTACTTAATACATATTTTACAGGGTTATTTGACACGCTGCCTGATCATAGCTGGCATAACTTGCAGTTGGAGTTCTCACATTCATCATTCTCGAATTTCCACTTCAGACCCCATTTCTTGATGTTCTGGATGATATTAAGGAACTCTTCGCCGCTTTCTGTCAGGGAATACTCGCACTTGATAGGAACTGATGAGTTATCTACCACCTTTCTGACAAATCCCTGTTCCTCAAGTTCTTTCAGCCTTAAAGATAGTGTTTTGGGGGTAACATCCTGAAGCCGGGTCTTGAGCTCATTGAAGCGCTTCTGCTTTTGTTCACCCTTGTACAGTTCAAGAAGGATACAGAGAGACCATTTTTTTCCGATTATATCAACTGTTTTGTATATAGTACAGTCTTTCATAGTATCCAATTAGAAACTACCGGATATATATGTCCCTGCATGGTATACCTGTATGTTCATAAGTTATTTTGGATGAAGGAGTGAATTAATATGTCAAAAGACCTACTTGAAAAAGGAGCTATCCTGCAAAGAGATAAGGAAACGTATGCTATTGCACCACACACACCGGGTGGAATTGTTTCAGCTCAACAACTTCGTAAGATTGCAGATGTTGCGGAGAAGTATAACGCTGCAACATTGAAGGTAACTTCATCCCAGAGAATTGCGATTGTAGGATTGAAGGAAGAGGATCTCGATAATGCATGGAAGGAACTTGGAATTAAACCAGGCGCTGCCATAGGTATTTGTGTCAGGAGTATAAAGATATGTCCGGGTACTACATTCTGCAAGCGCGGACAACAGGACGCTGTCGGCCTTGGGCTCAAACTTGACGAGAAATATCACGGAATGCCGCTTCCATCCAAATTCAAGATGGCTGTTTCCGGATGTGCGAACTCATGTTCAGAACCTGCCATAAAGGATATCGGAGTCATGGGCACTCCAAAAGGATACACACTTATGGTTGGAGGTAACGCAGCTATCAAACCAAGACTTGCTGATGTCATAGCAGATGAATTGTCTGAGGATGAAGTACTCCAGCTTGTTGATAAGATAATCAGCTTCTGCAAGACCAACGGTTCAAAGCATCGCCTGGGCAGAGTTATCGATGAGATGGGCATTGATAGCTTCAAAAAAGAGATCGGCTTATAAGTCATAAATTATTTTCCGGGGAAAGTTTCCCTGCTTTTATTTAATGTATCAAACTTCTTAATAGCGGAGCTGATGTTATAGGAGATATTGAACCTGCAACAAAAATAGCAGTAATAAGATGTGATATTGTATCAGAGACATGTCCCGGTGTCGGTTGCCTCAAGGCTTTCAACAGACGTACAGTATATTTCAGGGACTACGATCAGAATGCCGAGATGATAGCATTTTTCACATGCGGTGGATGCTCAGGGCGCAGGGTCCACAGGCTGGTAAAATCCCTCCTGAAACATAGAGTGGATGTTATTCATCTTAGTTCCTGCATGCAGATGGATAATTACCCTGAGTGCCCTCATATCGAAGAGATAAAAAGGACTATTACCAATGCAAATATAAAACTGGTTATGGGAACACACCACTGAGTGTTCTGGGGAGTTAAACATGGTTAAAAGATCAATAGTCAAAATCGATGAAGAGAAATGCACAGGATGCGGAAAATGCATATCACCATGTGCAGAGGGAGCAATAGAGCTTGTCAATGGCAAAGCAAAGGTGGTTTCTGATGATCTCTGTGATGGAATGGGGTTTTGTATAGGACTATGCCCTGTTGGGGCAATTACCGTAGAGCAGAGACATACCCTTGAATTCAATCCTGAAAAAGCCCATGCACAACCTAAGAAGACCGATACATCCATTCAATGCTTCAGTTGCGGCTGCGGAGAGGAAAAAGCATACCTTATGCCTGCCAGGCACAAGATGGAAAGCATATGGGTATGTACACAATGCCTTCCAAAGCTGATACATGGATAAAGTAACATGCCTGTCAAAATAGAATTAACAGCTAGTGCAGACTACCTGCTGGACTATACTTTCAATTTTTACTGGCATAACAAGTCATTAGATCCTGATAGTATAATCCCTTTTCAGAAAGATACCAAACTGAGCTATCGGGACCTTGTAATGGCACTGAAAAACGGAAAAGATGTTAAGATAACAGGGAATGTCGGCAGGAACTTTGCCTATAGCGCAGGGGCTGACCTGCAGCACCTGGGCGGGAGCGGTAATGTGGAAAGTGCTGGCAGGATATTTGTGGACGGGAATATCAGGCCTGAAGCTGCCATGGGAATGGTTGCAGGCACACTCTATGTAGCGGGCAGTATCAGCGAGCCATTAGGAAATATCATTGAAGTCAGGCCAGATATTCAAAGCTATCGTAAGTTCCGCTCCATAACAGACATTGTATGCAACGGCCCTGGAAAAGACGTCCTTGTGTCAAACAGCTACAACCCAGATGACAGGACACTTTTACTCAACGATGGCATCCTCAGGGGAACCATAGGAGCACGTTGCGCCGCCTCCATGACTATCCGCGTAGAAGGGAATGCACATAATGGTACAGGTGTACTCATGCGCGAAGGTATGATAATAGTGAACGGTAACGCCGGTATGAACACCGGATCGCACCTTAATGGAGGGACGGTAGCTATTCTTGGCAGCGTCGGAGAGTTTGCAGGCGCCTATATGAAACGCGGTCTTCTTGCCTTTAAGGATGCTAAGGGCTACATCGGTGCAGGGATGACAGGTGGTACAATATATTCAAGAAGCAGAGTTAAAACAAATCCCCCTGTCGGAAAGGTCAGGATGGGAAGAGAGGACGCTGCACTGATGCACAAAATAATGGCAGCCGGCAGGATAGATGCTGCTCTGTACAACAAGTATGAGCTTGAACCTGAAAAGGAAAAGTATATAGAAGTACGCATGCGCGATGGGTCCATTGTCCTCAGAAAGGCAGATTAATGTATGGCTGCACCAGGATCACATTTTTTGAGGGCGACCCAGAACACGGAACCTTTTCCTTCCGGATTGTCGTTCACGCCAACAAAGCCGTTATGAAGATCGATTATCCTCTTGACGATAGCAAGTCCAAGACCTGATCCCTTTATACCTTTCCTGTCAGCCCTTGTAAAGCGCTCAAATATTCGGGATTTGTTCTCATCAGTAACACCATCCCCATTATCGATGACATGAACCTTCCAGTAGGCTCCCGCATCGACTACTTCCACCTTGATTCTGCTTCCCTCAGGACTGTATTTAATAGCATTGGACATAAGGTTTGAGAATACCTCTTCTATTATCTCATTTACTCTTGAAGGATATTTACCAGGAGTTACAAGCTCCATTGTGATGTTTTTTTCCATCAGGCTATGATCAAAGCTTTCAGCTACATTTCTTATTATAGCACCCAGATCATTCCTGTTCAGCTCCAGTTCATGGGACGATTCAAGTCTTGCAAGCTTTGCGGCGGAGTCGATCATGGATATCAGCTTGTCGGTTTGCCGGTCGATCGTTTTAATGATCTTTCTTTTCTCTTCGTCCTCTTCTTTGAAGTATAACACATCATTGAAACCTTTGATAGCTCCGGCCGGGTTCAGGAGGTCATGCCGCATTATATCCGTAAAGAGGTCCTTGAGTTTGTTAGACCTTTCAAGTTCTGCCTTTTTGATCTTCTCTGTTGTCAGGCGGTCATACGTGACAATCAGAACGAGCAGCATGGAGAAGAGGACCACCCAGTACCAGTGCTGTGTCATTGCATCATTCAGGGAGACTCTGCCGTAGTTCTCATAAGGACCCAGGCGCAATTCTCTCATGAGATCATGCACTGGCGCATAATCAAGAGGGATAGTCCAGCCTGCGTAATTACCGGACTGTGCCGCAATATTATCAGAGGGCATACTGAGCAACGCAATTGCTACCTCTTCTGAAAGATCAAGGGATGTAGTACTCGCTTTTGAGAATGCCCATTCGGGATAGAGCTCCGTGCTGAGCAGGAAAGGAAAGCCTTCCACATGTTGCTGATTGATCACCTTGAACTCTGAAAGGTTTATCCTTCCTTCCGCTTCAAGCCGCTCCAGCACATCAGTCCTGATGATACCTGCATCGACATTCCCGCTCATCACAGCATAAACTACAGCATCATGTGTTTTCCCAAAGGAAATGTGGCTGAAATCCCTTCTATGATCGATACCGCTCTGCTCCATGGTTCGCACAGCTATCCAGAACCCTCCGAATGAATGCTCATCCACTGCCATCAGCGACTTACCCTGAAGGTCACTGAGCTCGTTGATATTAGTGTTATCAGATTTGGTAATGATAACTCCGCCATATTCTGTGTAGGCGTTACCATCCCAACGGTTCTTCAAGGTAGCTATCCTGTTAATCCCGTAAGTGGATTCCAGTTCCACATACAGGAAGGGGTCTGTCAGGACAAAATCAACTTCCTCATTGCTTACTGCATCAAATACCTCATCATAATCCAGAGGCAGTATCTCAAAAGTACATTCCGGAACCTCATCGGAGAGGTATTCTGCCGTTTTGGCCAGCGTGTTCAGGGAATGGTCCGGACCTCTGTGGGAAAGTATCCCTATCACATAAACATTTTCTTCACACGATGCAATTGGCAGGAAAAGAAGGCCAAAGAGCATCAGAAGTAAGGAAAACCGGGCGACTATTGAATGTAGCTTCATTACAGTATGCAACTCTTGTGATGGTAAGAGACATGAGACTCCTACGCGTTACTATCAACTTGTAGGATAGCTATATCCATATATAAATATAATTGTGTATATAAGTTGATTAGAATAAAAAAAGGAAAGTGGGAGTGCATATTATATTATGCATCCGGTAATTGTTGTTATTCTACATGAATAAACTTGAGCAGATTAGTACCCCCCGGCCGACCTCGCCCGGAAGGCTGTCCCTGTGTCAGAATGAACATATCACCCACACCCGCTGCCCCGGATTTCTTCAGATAATCGATGACCATATCCTCCCAATCATCCTTCAGTTCACTGACAAACGTGGGATGGACAGCGTATTGAAGTGCCAGTTGCTCACATGTCTGAGAATTACGGCTGAATGCAAGTATCCACTTGTCCGGCCTGAAGCGGGAAACATTCCTTGCAGTCTTCCCTGAAACCGTGGGAGTCACCACATATCTGACCGGAAGGACCTGCAACGCATCATTTACCTGCATGGATATCATGTCCTCTACACCCGGGCTCATCCGGTTCAGAGCCTTTTTCATGAGAGTGAGACCTTCTTTTGTATTGCTTCGCCATGCCTCAGTGGATCTTGCTATCTTCACCATTATCCGGACAGTCTCTACCGGGTATTTGCCTACAGCGGTCTCTGCAGATAACATGATAGCATCAGTGCCGTCAATGATAGCGTTTGCAACATCTGTGGCTTCCGCTCTTGTGGGGCGTATATTCTCTATCATGGACTCAAGCATCTGGGTCGCCGTGATCACAGGTTTGCTGAGAAGGTTGGCCTTATGTATGATATCCTTCTGGACGATAGGCACATCCTGTATGGGAATCTCCACACCCAGATCCCCACGTGCTATCATAATACCATCACTTTCCATCATTATACTGTCAATGTTCCTGACAGCCTTTTCCCGTTCGATCTTGGAGACAATGAATATTTCATTCCCCCTCCTTGTCGCGTGGTCGCGCAGTTTCCTTATGTCTTCTCCTGATTCGATAAAAGACACACCGAAGATATGCAGGCCTTCATCAAGTGCAAAATCAACTATTTCCAGATCCCTTTGTGTGACAGGATCAATGAATATACGAGCGCCGGGGAGGTTCAGGCCCTTGTTGGATGACAGGGGCCCGCCCACAACCACATCACAATAGACATCTTCACCTTCTGTGCCCGTACACTGCAATTGTATGAAACCGTCATTGAGATAAATTGGTTTGCCGGCCTGTACACTGTGCGATAACCGGTCATAGTTAACCGGGATGAGCGACTCAGTCCCTATGACATCCCGCGATGTGAGGATAACTTTCTCCCCCTTTTTGAGGAATACAGGCTCCTTCTCAAAAGTACCTACCCTTATCTTGGGCCCCGGCAGGTCTGCCATTATTGCCACAACCCTGTTCAATTCTGCCGATATCTTGCGTATCCGCCTGATCACTTCTCGCTGCTCCTCCATGTCCCCATGGGAGAAATTCAGCCGCGCCACATTCATGCCTTCAATTATCAATTCCTTCAACACCTCTTCTGAGGAAGAGGCAGGGCCTATGGTACAGACGATCTTGGTTTTGTTATCCGGCAAATGCATAGTTTCATTCATCCTCTTTCACACCCTTGATATTACGTAATATGGAACTGATTGGATTAAGGCTTATTCTGCAGTATTCAAGCGCATTTATATAGGCAGGATTTAAATGGAACTATATTGAAAATAATTATAGAGATCACATAATAATGAAAATTGGGAGATTAGCATGGTAAATACGACCTATGAGTTAAAGGATGAACAAAAACAAGAGCTTTCATCCATGTTTGGGAAAGGGGTTAATTTCAGCGAAAAGGAAAGACATTTCTATACCCATGATGTTGGTGCACTGCCATCCCTTGTGAAAAGGATGCTAGGCAATACAAAACCTGCTGCAATTGTGAAAGTATTGAATGAGGAGGATGCTGTCAAGCTTGTGAACTTCGCACGCCGGCACAGTATTCCCCTTGTGCCAAGAGCAGGCGCTTCTTCCGGCTATGGGGGCGTCATTCCCACAAAAGGAGGCATAATAGCTGATATGACCCCGATGAGAAAAATAATCAGCATCGATAAAGACAAACTACGGGTCACTGTGGGAGCGGGAATCATCTGGTATGACCTTGAAACAAAACTGAACGAAGAAGGTCTGTCAGTACAGGCCGTTCCGTCAAGTGCATTATCCGCGACTGTGGGTGGCTGGCTTGCCCAGAATGGTGTAGGCTATGGGAGTTATGAGTACGGCTGGTCACAGGACACCATGGAGTCTGCACGTGTGGTACTGCCAAATGGTGAGGTCAGGGACTTCTCAGGTGACGAGCTTGGAAAGATCGTTGGTACCATGGGGACTGTCGGAATAATCACACAGGTAACCCTGCGGGTCAGAGAGCATGAGAAGAATGCTGCCATTTCTGCACAATTCCCGGATGCCCAGAGCATGCAGGCAGCCATTGAAAAAGTGGGCCAGAAAAAGATCCCGATATGGGCTATCTCTTTCCTGAACCCGCAATGGGCAAATATGAAAAACCAGGCTCCGCCTAAAACTCACTATGGAGAGCCGGTGGACAATCACAGGCCACAGCTGCCTGAGTCGTACATATGTAATTTCGTGTACCCTGCATCAAGAGATGTCAGTGGCCTTCAGGATATTATCAGAGAGGCAGGTGGAGAAGTACTGCCGCAAGAGATAGCAGAGCATGAGATAGAGGAATGGTTCAGGTCCATGAAGGTCAAGAGACTTGGCCCGTCCTTTATCCCTGCAGAAGTGGTCGTGCCTGTGAACAAGATCGGATCCGTATTCGATGATATCGGCAGGAAGATAGGTCTTCCGGTGTTGGTTGAAGGTATGGTCGTGAAAGGTGATGAAGCTGTCATGCTATGCTTCATACCCCATTCGGAAAGGTCTTTCAGGTACAACCTTGCATTCCCACTGGCCCTGAGCATCGTGAAGATAGCAGAGGACAACGGAGGAAGGATCTATTCATCAGGCCTTTACTTCTCGAAACAGGCAGAGAAGGTCTTCGGTGGAAGGCTGGCAAAGATACGGGAGCTCAAGAAGAGTACAGATCCCAATGACATCATGAATCCTGAGACACTGACAGGCAAGCCGCTGATGCAGACAGGGCTCTCTTTTGCAAAAGCCTTTGAACCGATGGCACGCGCCATGGGTAATGTGTCAGGGGTCAGCCAGCAGGATTTCAGGGAAGAGAAGGGCATACCTGGAGATATCGTCTCACATGCTTTCACCTGCGCACAGTGTGGCTACTGTGTTAACGAGTGTGACCAGTACTATGGAAGGGGATGGGAATCCCAGTCACCAAGAGGAAAATGGTTCTTCCTTAAGGAGTACTTTGCAGGAAGGATGGAACTTGACCAGGAACAGGCTGATACTTTCCTTGCGTGTACCACCTGTGAGATGTGCGACCATTACTGCCAGCTGGACCTGCCTATCGAGCGCTCCTGGATGACCCTCAGGGAGAACCTTGTCCAGAAGAAGAAGATGATGACCATCCCGCCTTTCGAGATTATGGCACAGAGCCTTGAGAGAGAAAGGAACATCTGGGCTAATTACAAGAAAGACAGGGACATGTGGGTGCCAGATGACATCAGGGCCAAAATCAAGGACAAGGCAGAGATTGCCTATTTCGCAGGGTGTACTGCATCATTTGTCGAAAAGGATGTGGCTGTAGGTACCGTGCGCCTGCTTGATGAGGCGGGAGTGGAATTCACATATCTCGGGGACAAGGAATCATGCTGTGGAATACCGATGCTTGTAGCAGGGAAGTGGGACCTCTTTGAGAAAATAATGAAGATGAACACCGCCAATATGCAGAAGAAAGGTGTGAAAACGGTTGTAACGTCCTGTCCCGCATGCCTGCTCATGTGGAGGACCATATATCCCCAATGGGCGGAAAAGCTGGGAATAGATTATGGTATTGAAGCAAAGCATTACTCAGAGATATTGGTGGATAAGCTGGATGTGCTCAGGCCTAAGTTCAAGCAGCCTTTGAACAAAGTAGTAGCATGGCACGATTCATGCCACATCGGCAGGGCGGGTGCCGGCATATACGATGCTCCCAGAGAATTGCTCAAGGCCATACCGGGAGTAGAGTTCAGGGAAATGGAGCATAACAGGGAAAGAGCTCTGTGCTGCGGTTCTGTTGTGACACTTATCGATGAACCGAAGGTCGCGAGTAAGATAGGCAATGTCCGCCTTCAGGAAGCAAAAGACCAGAAAGCGGACATTATGGCTGCACTCTGCCCTTGCTGCCTTGTGCAGTTCAGGGTCGCTGCAAAGGATAATAATGTAAACATAGAGATACAGGACCTTGGAGCACTTGCAGCCCGCAGCCTTGGATACGACATCCCCGATACCACCAATGTGGCACTTGAAGCATGGGTCACATTCGAGAAAATGATCGAGCTGATGGAGCCGGAGAACATGACAGAGATGATGGTGGAGCTCTTGCCTGACATGATAGGTGCAATGCCTTCATACATGAGGGCCATGATGAAGACCGTAAAGTACGTGCCGGGCATGGATGCGCTGATGAAGCCCATGATGCCGAGAATGATGCCACTGCTCATGCCGTCCCTGATGCCCAAGGTGATGCCAAAGATGCTCATAGCAGTAGAAAAGAGAGTACCTATGCCGGCTCATATGAAGGAGCAGATGCCAGACCTTATGCCTGCAGCAATGGGGAATCTGATGCCCAACATGCTGCCTCAGATAGCACCATTGCTGACACCGAAAATGATAGAGTATATAAAAGCGAATTAAAGAAAAAAGAGTAAATGAAAAGGATAAAGGCGAGCTGTCCTTTATCCGGTTCTCACTTTTTTGGTATTGGCTTATCCGGCGTGACACCGTAATATTTTGTCCTTGCCTTGCCCCATATGCATCCTTTCTTCCCTACTATCTTCAGTTCGATGTTCTGCAAGGTCCTGCACAGGCTGTTCCCGGCACGTGCTCCTTTACAAATAAAGCAATAGTTCTCACAGAATACCGGAGCTTTTTTCTGATCTGACATGGGACACCTCTGTTAATTTGCTTATTGCTTACTTAGCCTTGGACTGGATGTCCCTGGCAAACTCGCGTGCTTTCCGGAGACGGCTTTCGTCAGGCTGTCCCTTGGTGGACGGACCCATCTCACCGAATGCTTTCATTTGAGGGTCTTCTGCTTTTAACAGCATATCGATAACAGGCTGGGCAAGTTCACCCTGACAGTCGAATGTTCCAAGGAGATTTGCATCTGCTGCTGTTTGCTGGGCTGAGCCTGTCCACGAATGGATAGCTTCAAATCCTTCGGGAACAGCGTGAGTCATGAATATTGCAATGTTCTTGCCTTTTGTATTCCCGGATAAGAATTCTTTCATTTTGGGAGGAATGTCAAACTGCAATACAGGGAAACCTATGAAAGCAAGATCATAACCTTCAAGGCTCGTAACTTCTGATAATGCTTTAATTTCTTTTTCCCCTGCAAGCTCTCCATAGATCGCTTCAGCTACTTTCTTTGTATTTCCGCTCTGTGACATGTATGTTACAAGTGTTTTCATATCGATTCCTTCTTTTAGTTGGTATCCTATATTTGGCTTCTACATATTAATATAGATGAGCGTTACAAAAATATACCTGGTTTGGGAAAGTACAAAATGATAACTCTTAGCCACGTAATACTAGATGATATGAAACAACGATATATTTTGCAGGACAAACGTATTATGCTTTTATGACCACATATAATAGTCACTGGATACTAAAAGAAAATTTGAAATAGCGGACAGACAGATACACCACCTGAATCAATGTCAGTGCCTGAGAAAGTTATTCCGGAGGAAGATCATGGGTTTATTCAACAGAATGGGAATCGTAGTTAAGTCTAAAATGAACAAGCTGGTCAATAAGATGGAAGACCCGAGAGAAACGCTTGATTATTCTTACGAGAAGCAGCTTGAGATGCTGCAGAATGTTAAACGGGGAGTTGCTGAGGTAACTACCTCAAAGAAGAGGCTCCAGTTGCAGCGCTCAAAGCTCCAGCAAAGCATGGAAAAACTTGATGCACAGGCAAAGGAAGCCATCAATGCCGACAGGGAGGACCTGGCAAGACTGGCTCTTGAGAGAAAGAGCTCATTGGCCACCCAGATCCAGGGCCTCGATACACAGATAGAGGAACTGGAAAAGGAGCAGGAGAAACTTGTCGCAGCCGAGAAGCGCCTTTCGACCAAAGTAGAGGTATTCAGGACACGGAAAGAGACCATCAAGGCACAGTACTCTGCTGCCGAGGCCCAGGTCAAGATAAGTGAATCCGTTTCAGGGATAAGCGAGGAAATGGCTGATATCGGCCTTGCGATAGACCGTGCGGAGAACAAGACAGAAGATATGAAGGCCCGCGCTTCAGCACTTGATGAACTCATCGAGACCGGCACACTGGAAGATTTCACAAGCAGCGGGGATGACATAGACCGGGAACTTGCAAAGATCAATGCACAATCAGGTGTGGACAGCGAGCTTGCAAGACTGAAGAAGGAGGCGGGGAAATGATAATACGGATATCCGAAGAAGGACAATACCAGGTTCCAAGCAGTCTCTTTGATGAATTGAACGTCATTGATAACAGAATAGTGGAACTTGTGGTCAATGGAAATGAGAAAGAGTACAAAGCCGAACTCTTAAATCTGTTGAACTGCATTCGTTCAAATGGGAAGAAGCTTGATGATGCCGACATCAGGGAATCAGACGTCATCGTCCCGCCAGACGACCTGACCCTGAAAGAGGCAAGGGAGATCTTTACAGGCGACGGATTACTTGAAGGCTGAACTGCTCAGAATGGCATTCCCCATAGAGGATGCCATTTTTCCAGATCTTTCTCAACGGGTAGTTCTTTCTCTATGAGAGATTTGAGCCTCATTTCCATGGAGTTGTCCCTTTTGTTCTTTTCCCGGGGTACAAATGGATAATAACTTCCCTGCTTGAAGTTGTATATCCAGTAGACAGGGCCGTTGCTCTCGAACCTGTACACGGCGCATAGCAACTGTTCACCGAAGTCACTTTCGATAAGGGTCTGGGAGACCATGTGTATAGTCGTTACAAGGTCTTCAAAATCAGTGTCTTTGAGAATCACCCATAGAAAATTATACTCATCCTTCTCAAGCCTGTAGTCAGTGCCTGTTTCAGCTGCACTGTACTTAAGCAGGCCTTCTATCTCTTCCCTGACCGTCTGGTAACTTGACATAGCCATAGACTTGAAGCAGATACCTGCAGAACTTGAAGGCACCAGGCCCAGGTTCAGCTCCATGGTCACCACGGCAGTAGATATCGCAAAGAGACGGTCAGTATTTGCTTTAGGCAGTTTGCTCTTTCCAAGCACAGAGTCGAACATATCGCGCAGACCCATCAGGACTCCATCTCCCTCTGCATCTTTTCAAGTGCTGCTATACGCTTTTCCATTGAAGGGTGAGTGGAGAAGAGGTTCATTATGGAACCCGAGACCGCCGGGATGATAAAGAATGCATTCATTCCTTCGACCTTTCTCAGGTCTTCCGTGGGTATCCGTGGCATAACATCGCTTATCTTCATTAATGCAGAGGTGAGGTTGGCAGGGTTCCCGGTGATCATGGCTGCACCCCTGTCAGCAGCGAATTCACGATAGCGTGAAAGGGCGCGGATGAGCAGGAAACTGACCAGCCATACGCCGATAGAGACAAGCCAGATCACAATAATATTTCCTCCACCTTTCCTGTTGTTCCCGAAACCTCCAAAATACATGCTGTACCTCACAAAAAAGAAGGCGACAGTGGAGAGGAAACTGGCAATGGTCAGTATGGTCATATCCCGGTTCTTAACATGGCTCAGCTCATGAGCAAGCACGGCCTCAAGCTCTCCCTGGTTGAGCCTGTCCATCAATCCGGTAGTGACTGCAACTACAGCACTGCCCGGACTCTTTCCGGTAGCAAAGGCATTTGGGACAGGAGTCCTTACAATAGCTATCCGGGGTTTTGGCAGGTCGGCCATGGCACAAAGCCGTGTCACTGTCTGATGAATTTTAGGTTCCTCTTCTTCTGAGACCACTGTCGCTTTCATGGACCACAGGACCAGCCGGTCAGAATAGTAGTATTGCAGCCCCATGAACAGACCTATAAAGAGTAGCATGACTCCCATCGAAGTCCCCATAGAAGCGAGGAATGCAAGGAAGAGCAGATACACTGCAGCCAGCAGGAACATCGTCAGGACCATCCTTCCTTCCAGCCCCATATCCCTTTTCCATTTTACCATACTTGAAGCCTCAGTTTTATCATTGATAGCATATACATTTCTGGTTTAATAGGGTTTTACATGATATAACCTTTTATCAGGAAAATTTTTCTTGTAGTATAAATATATTTAACCTTTTTCAGTATGAGACATTTTGCCAGGCAACAGAGAGCATAAATCTGTCAACGACTCCCGACTGAAGTCGGGAGCTTGCACTTCAAGTTCTCAGCTTCCTG
>NZ_JADQBZ010000007.1 GCF_016278365.1 Methanolobus sp.
ATATAATGCTGCACCTGATTGATGATATGCCGCCAATTGATGCAGTTTTCATTACGCATGACCATTACGACCACATGGATTACCAATCCATCGTAAAACTAAACAGCAAAGTATCGCACTTCTTTGTTCCTCTCGGGTGTAGTGCTCATTTGATACGATGGGGGGTTCCGGAAGAGAAGATCACGGAACTCAACTGGTGGGAAGAAACGGAGTATCAGGGCTTGACCGTTGCTTTGACACCATCCCGACATAGCTCTGGAAGAGATCCATTCAGTATCGATACCACACTCTGGGGAGGATGGGTAATTCTGGGAAGCAAAAACAGAATATATACCAGTGGAGACGGTGGATATGGTCCGCATTTTAAGGAAATCGGGGACCAATACGGACCTTTTGATCTTACCTTGATCGAAGGTGCCCAATATGACCGGAAATGGTCGGAGATTCATATGATACCGGAGCAATCAGTCCAGGCTAATCTGGATGTAAATGGTGAGACCATGATGCTGATGCATTGGGGAGCATTCACGTTAGCCAATCATGCCTGGAATGAACCAATAGAAAGGGCGCTGGAAGAAGCAGGTGAAAGGGAAGTGAACATAATTGCCCCTCAGATCGGTGAAACTGTCCTATTGGATTCAGATCTGCAAATGCCTCCGACTTCATGGTGGTATCTCTGACCTAGAAACACACATCGATCCGTCTGCATTATTGGCAGAGAATAGTAAAGCACCTTCATCATTCGAGGCAGAATAGAGTGAAGTAATTATGCAAAAATCAGAGGGAATCCGATAAATTACTTACATTCCATTATTCTGCATAATACTCATCCTTATATACAAGTAAATGTTTTAAGTAAATGACTGATTGGTCACTCACACTTTAGTACCACCCCTAAAATCCACTCTCATCACCCCAAAACCAACCAAATTGAGTGACTGATCATTCATTTTCAAATAAATTAAGATAACACCAATGAGGTATGAAAATGAAAGTATTATTAGTAAACGGAAGTCCGCATGAGAAAGGTTGCACCTATACTGCTCTTACGGAAGTAGCAGAGACATTGAAAGAAGAAAGCATCGACACTGAGATTTTTTGGATCGGGAAAAAACCACTATCCGGGTGTACTGCCTGCCGGAGCTGTGCCAAAACTGGAAAGTGTGCATTTAACGATAAAGTCAACGATTTCCTTGACATTGCCAAAGATGCTGATGGATTTTTCTTCGGTTCACCTGTACATTATGCCGCTGCCACTGGCGCTATAACATCTTTTATGGACTGTGCATTCTACACAAACCTGCTTGGAGGCAGAAATACCTTTTATTTGAAACCTGCAGCAGCAGTTATCTCTGCACGCAGAGCAGGAACTACAGCCACACTTGACCAGCTTAATAAGTATTTCACCATTTCGGAGATGCCCATAATTTCATCTAGATACTGGAATATGGTTCATGGAGCAAAGCCGGAAGATGTAAAAAAGGATCTGGAAGGATTGCAGACCATGCGTGTGCTTGCACGGAATATGGCATGGTTCCTTAAGTGTAAGGAAGCTGGCATGAAGGCTCGCGTACAGCTCCCGGTGAAGGAAGAGATGATCTTTACAAACTTCATTCGGGAATGATCAGTATTTGAGATTTTTGAGTGCTGGTAAACAAAAAAAGTGGGACAAAACTGATGAATTTGAAAGATAAGAAATGTCTGATAGCCTATTATTCCCGTAAAGGGAATAACTATGTTAGTGGACAGATCATGAATCTGCCGATCGGTAACACTAAAGTGGTAGCTGACATGATCTGGGAAATAACAGGGGGCGATGTTTTCCAGATTGATACTGTAAAGTCATATCCAAAGGATTATTCTGCAACCACCAACATGGCAAAAAAGGAATTGAATGAAAATGCCAGACCGGAACTTTCCGGCCATGTGGAGAACATGGAATCTTATAACGTGATATTCCTGGGTTATCCTAACTGGTGGGGAACGATGCCAATGCCGGTGTTCACATTCCTGGAAGAATATGACCTTTCAGGAAAGACCATTGTCTCATTCTGTACGCATGAAGGAAGCGGAATAGGTCGCAGTGAGAATGATATTGAAAAGCTTTGCCCGGAAGCGACACTTTTGAAAGGCTTCGCTATTTATGGATCTCGTGTAAGTGCTGCAAAAAAGGATGTTGCAGACTGGTTGAACCAACTATCATAACTTCACAAACTGCTTGAATATCGATATTTGAGAATCTTTAACTGACAAATAAGGAGATAATTTCAATGAGCAAAAAAGTATTGATACTATCCGCCAGCCCGAGGAAAGGCGGAAACTCCGACCTGCTGTGTGACCAGTTCATGCGTGGAGCAGAAGAAGCGGGCAACCAGTCTGAGAAGATCTTTGTGAATGACAAGATGATCTCCTACTGTATAGGCTGTGGAGTCTGCTTTAACAGAGGGAATGGATGTTCCCAGAAGGACGACATGGATGAGATACTGGAGAAAATGATTGCAGCAGATGTGATCGTAATGGCTACTCCGGTGTACTTCTACACATTGAACGGTCAGATGAAGACCCTGATAGACCGTACCTGTGCCCGATATACAGAGATCAGTGACAAGGATTTTTATTTCATTGTAGCAGCTGCCGTAGATAGCGAACCGGCCATGGAGAGAACACTTGAGGGATTCAGAGGATTCACTTCCTGTCTAGAAGGACCAAATGAAAAAGGTGTTGTCTATGGAACAGGTGCCTGGAATATAGGGGATATCAAAGGAAGCAAAGCAATGGACCAGGCATATGAAATGGGGAAGGCGGTTTAATCCTGGAAGAAAAATAATGAGTGGAGCAGGATTATCCAAACCGAAAATTGAACAATTATCTGGAGATGGCAGGCTGGAAAATTATTTTTGGCCGTTCTTGCGGCTGATTAATTACTCGTGATAGATTGTTGATAAAATCTATCACGATTTTCAAAAATATTAAGTTCAGAGAAAATTGACGAATGGAAAAATACCGGAGGTACTTAAAGACGATAAAGATCAATCCAATACTCATCATTGGACTACTGTTTATCTTGGCAACATTTATTACAGGCTGTATGGAAAAAGATACTGTCATTCATCCTGTGCCCGAAGGTACAACAGTTACTTCAAACTCGACAAGTAATGGGAGGATTATTCTTTATGGGGCAGTTCGGCGGGTGCCAGGATGGCCGCTCGGCTCGGTTCAAATGGAGCTTTTGCCTATGGAGGGAATGATATTCCAAAACCATGTACTGTTGTAATGGCTTATACCGGTCATTCGGATTTTTCTCTAAATGACCCACCGACCTTTGTTACATCGAGCGAAGATGATCCCATTGCCAGTGTATCCGCTATTGAAAGACGTGTAGAATCCATGAGAAGTGCCGGAATATATGTCGAGTATCGTAAATACAAGAATGCCGGGCATGGCTTTGGGCTTGGTACAGGCACTGATGCCCAAGGGTGGATAGAATACGCAATCCGCTTTTGGGAAGAGCATATGTCTGACTAATACAAATGATCAAGGTAAAAAGTTCACGGGATAATCGGTTCTGTGGACTTTTCATAGAACTTGTTCGTAAATTTTAGATACATGCTGGGTAGCTGAAGGAATAGAGTATATCTACCCAAAATAATGAATAGTTCGAAAAGAGATTAATTTGCCATAATCATGTGAGTGATTGGTCAATCAAAGCAAATATATACTAATATCTCCAAGTATGACTGACTATTCAGTCATTATATTGTGATATAATCTTATACTATTCAAAATACAGGAGAACTAAGATGTTATACAGGAAAATGCCAAAGAACGGAGACGAACTTTCGATACTTGGATTCGGATGCATGCGCCTCACCTCAAAGGAAGACGGCAGCATAGATGAAGAAAGAGCCACCAAGCAGGTACGCCATGCAATTGACAAGGGAGTGAACTATGTTGACACGGCCTGGCCCTATCACATGGGAGCAAGCGAGCCATTCCTAGGTCGAGCTCTTGCTGACGGCTATCGCGAGAAAGTAAAGATTGCAACAAAACTTCCTTCATGGCTCATAGAGAGCCGGGAAGACATGGATAAATTCCTGAATGCTCAGCTTGAGAAATTGAACACCGATCATATCGACTATTATCTCATACACGCTCTCGTTGGTGATTTGTGGGACAGTGCTGAAAAACTGGGTGTAGCGGATTTTCTTGATAAAGCCAAAGCTGATGGTCGCATTATAAATGCTGGTTTTTCCTTCCACGGAGCAGCAGAGGATTTCAACCGCATAGTAGATGCTTATGACTGGAATTTCTGCCAGATACAGTACAACTTCCTGGATGAAACGAACCAGGCAGGTACCGCAGGTCTGGAATATGCAGCCTCCAAAGGTCTTGGTGTTATCATCATGGAGCCTCTGCGTGGAGGGAATCTTGTAAAGAACGTGCCTCATGCCGTGAAAAATATCTGGGACGAAGCCCCGACAAAGAGGTCCTCTGTAGAATGGGCTCTACGCTGGATATGGGATCATCCTGATGTCACAGTGGTTCTTTCCGGTATGAACGAGGAGGCCCATGTAGAGGAGAACCTTAGAATAGCATATGAAGCATACCCGAATTCGCTGACAGAAGCGGAAATGCAGCTGGTAAAGAGGGTGGAAAGCAAGTACCGCGAGCTTCTGAAAGTGGGATGTACTAGTTGTCAATATTGTATGCCCTGCCCGGCAGGTGTGAACATTCCGCTCTGTTTCGAGCATTATAACAACCTGGCTCTCGTGGACAACCCTGAAGGGGAACGGTTCATGTATGCTGCACGTTTGGGCGGTGCTGTCGCTCTCGGGGAACCAGAGTTTGCATCCCTGTGCATACAGTGTGGAGAGTGCCTTGAGAAATGCCCCCAGAGTATTGATATACCAACGGTTCTTGCATCGGTTGTGGAAGAACTGGAAGGATCTGACATTGAGCAGAGAGCTGCCATGGCAAGGGAGATGTTCAAGCAGGTATAAACAGCGGAAATTATCTGCCGTACAAAAAGACAACAATAAATATTGTTTCAGGTTCTTTTGTTGAAAGATCAGACAGTATTCCATTTCAATTTGTTCATCTTTTTGTTAACTATTGAAATATTATCCTTTTTAGGAAAGGGTTATCACATGGAACTCACTGAGCTTTTCAGAGCTGTCAAAGACGGAAAAATAGATGTTGAGACTGCGGAACAGCAGGCACGTGGTCTTGGTTTTGTGTCCTATTTGGATATTGCAAAACTGGATTCCCACAGGAAATGCAGAACGGGAGTTATCGAGGCTGTTCTTGCCGACTGCAAAGAGCCTGATGATGTCGTTGAGATTGCAAGGGTGATGGTCTCACATAGCAAAAGAGCTCTGATCACCCGTGTATCTGCAAAACATCTTAAGGCTTTGAAAGCAGCATTTGCTGACGATAAACTTGAGTGGAACAGTCGGGCCCGTGCAGCTGTAGTCCATGACGGTACTCTTGCTCCAAAAACTGGCGGAGTTGTAGGAATCATCTCTGCAGGCACGGCAGACATTCCGGCCGCAGAAGAGGCTAGGGTTGTAGCTTCCGAAATGGGGTGCGAGACTGTTACCGTATACGATGTAGGAGTTGCAGGTATTCATAGACTCGTTCCCGAACTTCAGAATATGAAATCGAAGAATCCGGGGGCTATCGTGGTTGCAGCCGGAAGGGAAGGCACACTTCCCACGATAGTCTCGGGACTTGTTGATGTGCCTGTGATAGGTCTTCCTGTTTCCACAGGCTACGGTGCAGGCGGCAAAGGAGAAGCTGCCCTGATGTCGATGCTCCAGTCCTGTTCCACACTTGCAGTCGTTAACATTGATGCAGGTTTCGTAGCAGGGGCATATGCGGCCAGGATAGCGAACATGATCGCATCTGCAGGAACAGGATGTAAGAAAGAACAGGAGGAAAGATCATGAGATCACTAATATTCAATCCTTTTTCCGGGGCAGCCGGAGATATGATCCTTGGATGTACTCTGGACCTCGGAGCTGACAGGGAATCCGTAAAAGAACTCATAGAAGCTTCTGCTCCCGTATCTGTGGATATAAGGGAAGTCGTGAAAAAGGGAATAAAAGCCTTAGATGTCAGGATAAACGTACCGGAAAGAGAGCATGCACGCACATATCCCGAACTTGTGGATCTGATAAAGGAAGCAAGACTGCCTTCTAGAGTGGAGGCAAGTGCACTCGATATCTTTTTGAAGATGGCAGAAGCTGAAGCCTCGGTCCATGGAGTGGATGATCTAGATAAACTCCATTTTCATGAGGTGGGACAGAGTGACGCCCTTGCGGATGTCATTGGCTCTTCGGCAGCCATCCATTCCCTTGGATGTGATTCTGTTTACTGCACTCCTATCAATGTGGGAAGTGGAACTATAGAATGCGCACATGGGACTCTGCCGGTCCCCGCTCCGGCTACTCTTGAACTGCTCAGGAAAGGAAAACTCTATTTCAGAGGAGGAAATGAAGAAAAAGAACTTCTGACTCCGACAGGGGCTGCTATACTTTCCCATTTTGCAAGACCTGTAGAAACTTTTCCACAGGGCAGGGTAATTTCAATAGGCTATGGAGCCGGAGATACCGAGCTTAAAGGGCCAAACGTACTCCAGGGAATATTGTCTGATCTGGATTCCTGCCTGATCCCTGATATGATAGAAGTGCTTGAGACAAATGCTGATGATGTGAGCGGGGAAGTACTGGGTAACCTGTTCGAGGAATTGCTTGCTATGGGGGCAAGAGATGTTGCAATAGATGCTTAAATTTGAACTTGAAGGGCAAATGCATGAATCCGCAGTGAAGATTGCCAGAGACATTGAAGGTGTTTTGCTCAATATCTCTGCTGAGTTTGAGGACTGTAAGAAAATTGCAAGAACAAGTGGTATTCCTGTAAAGGAAGTTATGAGAAAGGCAGAAGAGGTCGCAAGAAAGGTATTCCAACATTCCTAAGGTCAAGAAAGTTTGATTTTTCCGTGATTCAGTTACGATCGATTTTGGAGAGCTTGAACGAGAGAAAAAACAGTACATACATAACAATCAACTTTTTTGTATTATGTATGCATTAATGCATATTTTATTATTTGAATATGCTTAATATTATATCGTTAAAATTGACGATATTCAAATTGAACTACTTAATATATAGTTAGGAATGACGATAAATTTGCTGCATATTACATATTATTTATTATATTTAATTGTTAGATTTGTTTATAGAAAAATACTCGTACATTTTAATGTACTATTGTTCGAATTCATGTAAGAAACGATATTACAACAGTTTGAAATTATTTCATAGAACTACTTAAAGTAAGCGTATCTTTTAAATAATATATTATTTTACACTATGTTTTCGGAACTACTGTTAAATTGAAGAAGCTATATAATGGATTCAAATGATATCATATATCTGTTATTGGTACTGAATCCTTTAAATAGTAATCAAAGAGGTCCTTTCCCCATTCAAGCGCAGTGGTGCTATAAGATATCAATGATTTTCCATCGGAGTTACCATCGTTTCGTAACATGACAAGTAAAATACAGTAATCATTCACTGCAAAATAGAGAGAATGAAATGATTTATCGTATAAATAGAAATGATTGTTTTTGTTGCTCAATAACTGCTGAAGCTCTGTAAAGTGTTGTATCCTTAGTTTTTCGAAGAATTCTTTTGTGAGGACCATTTCAATTTTTACTTCATTCTCTGCCCAGAGATTGAACAGATCCATAAAATTAGGGTGAAATATGTTAGTAACGGCGCACATTCTCTTTGATGATGCTGTTGTCCCAATCAACTCCCAGTTAGGTTGATTAATATCGCATAATAATGGCTCGATTATCTTGTAGGGGTATAGCTCTTTTATCCTTTGCAGGAGTGCAGGAGGAATGAAATTTAAATCGCGGTTTCCCATGTAATCTACATCAACGTCAAAAACATTCAGTGTATCCAGAAAGAAAGTAATTTCATCAACGATTAATTTCCCAAGGACTGTCAATTGATAGGTATCCTTGTGGTGAGAAACGAGATAATGCTTTTCAAGTACCTTCACCTGTGGCAGCAGTGCCGTCCTGGTAGTATCCAGCGACTCCAGAATGGCAGGCATTTCCTTAGGCCCGGCCTGTAACAACAGGAGCAGGTTCTTTCGTTTCTCGGAGGCAAATATAACCTCATGTAAAGGTTTATTCATTCCCAACACTCTCTGATCGGCAGGTAAATAATGCTATTTAAAACGAATCGTAGTTCTAATTTCAGATGCAAGTACAAAATCTATTAACGGCTTCATTCCACATCCCAACCCCGAAAAGCTTGTCCACTTAATGTATTTATGGAGTTGTGCTATTTAAAAGAGGCAGAAACTTTAACGCCTATTGAAAATGTATTGGCATTAAAAACTCGCCTGCACGCTAAATAGGTTATTATCTGCATGATTAAAACTGGTTCATGTTATGTAAACGTGACTTGCTAGAAATTGCGTGTATTGGGTCGCTCGCAAAAGGAAGCGTAATTGATGTAAGAAGTCACCTTATTCACAAGATAGTGGTTCATGGATATTCGACATCTGCATTGTTCCACCACTCATAAATGTTCTCACAACTAGTAATCCAGGCGTTTTTTTGATTGCAGTAGTCAAGTATTTTTACATATAACTTATTCCATTCCTTTAAATGCGGAGAACTGAAAATATTATTGTGCCATAGTAATGTTATTATGCCGTTATACTTATGCCCGACATCCAGTATCTGCTTTGATATCTCCCAGGCCTGCCTGAAAGAGCCTGCCTGTTCAAAAAGTGCTATATCCATGATATTAAGAGGTATTTCCAGGATATCCAGCGCCTTTCCCTCTGCATATGGCCTGAAAGGATGACACATACCATTCCTGAAACCTACGACATTATTAAATCCCAGGGTGGTATCATATTTGAAGCCCGCTTTGGAGAGTATTTCCCATGACTCGCTTATCTTTAACTTGAGGTAATGGTTCCTGAACCCAATAACCGGCTTCCCCAGGACCGCTTCAAGCTTTTTCTTTTCATGGACCACATTCTCATAGTTGTCGTAGGAATAGTAACCGCCATGCAGCCCTACTTCGCAGCCTCTGTCAACGATTTCCCTCATATAGTTCCCCACATCTTCTATATCATACCTGAACCTCCTGGGATCCTTTTCTGCAGTCAAAAAATAAAAAGAGGACTTTGCATCGAACTTCTCCTCGATATCCATTATTTCCTTGAAATTTATATATGGTGACTGCTGTTTGCCGTTAACCCTCCACAGGGTGTGCTTTTTTAACTGGGCCAGATTTGCATCTTTGACCGAGTGCAGCATTGATAGGAAGCTATGATGGAAAGGCGGGTAGATATCATCGATATCATGGGTCAGACATACCCCGAATTTCCTGTCTTCAGGAAATTCTACTTCAAGGCCATTTTCAATAAATGTCCTGGAGACATCAGGGGAAAGGACCTCACCGGTATCGTGCTTTTCAAGGTCGCAGTAACTGTCCACAGATGAATATTGGCCAAATTCATCACCTTTAGCGATGAATCTGCCCCATATTTTCGGTTGCTGCTTTATTGAATCATACATTTATACCCGCAGGAAAATCTTCCAGCCTGGCTGGAATGAAGTCCAGATACGCCGTTATAAATTTAGTCACACTCATCTTCCTGGTCAATTCATGTTTATTTAAGGCGAGATCAGTTCAAACTGGCTCACACCTGGAAAATCCTGTTGGAATATATCTTTGGCTTTGTTTTTTGTATCGGCATGAACAGGCACTTCTCTTAAAATCTTTTCATTTTCGTCTTCACGGAATTTTACCCAAAAACACATAGTGTAGTTCCTCCTATTCTTCATTACATGTTCAAGTTGCACAGGTAGTGTATCAGTTTCTGGCTGGCTGTTGCTTTGAAAGCTTATGGAACTTCCTGAGCATCATTTTTAAAGATCTGTCCCTGATCGCATCCCTCTCTTTAATGGAGGAATTACTGGACAAATGGTGCCCGCAGTCTGGACAGAAATAGAATACTTTCCTTCCAAGAACCTGCTTTTTAAGTGCAGCTTTGCACCTGGAACAAGATATCATTTCTTGCTTCCTTATTTCTCGATACTATGCGAATAACATTACCGAATCCATTCTGGCAGTCCCCTTCTGGGTCCAGTATCCACAATTCGCACAATGTTGTATATTTTGGTCCATGAAATGAAGACGTGCCTTACATTCCGGACATTCTTTTAATTGTTTCAAATACTCACCCCATAAGCATTGAAAAATATGCCTTTTCTGGCTCGGTATCCACATATCTCACGATGCTGTATTTTTAGATCCATGTCATGCAGGCGTAGCTTGCACTCAGGACATTCTCTTATCTGTTTCAATTATGTACCCCACTTACATCAGGAAATATAGTTTCCCCATTCGTGTTATATGAATGCCCCGGGAACTTCATCCTGACACTTGATATGAATCATCTGTTTTTATTTAAGGTAAACCGTTATTAAATTCAACAGCTTGTTTCAAATCACATGCCATTGAATTTTTCGATAACGTCTACTTATAATCCTTCTGAAAGAAGAATGGTAACAGAATACACTGTTTCTATGGATTTTCAGCTTTTATTCAATGTACAATTAATATAAAATTAAATATATTACAATGCAGATGCTAATTTTCAACAAAAGCTGGTTTAAGTATTCTCAGGTATGAAAGATTATTCCGGATTATGAAAACAGTTTTCAATAAGTGCAATATGGGACTTGGGTATAAGCATAGTTACGGTCATGGTTTGCTGGATTTGATAATGTGGCTTTTATATAACCATTTATTATCCAAAATTTCTTTTTATTTTCTTGAAAGTAAGTTTCTGGTTATTGTACTCATGAGACTGTCCAATAAAATAGTTAAACAATAATATTATAATAACTATTTATTTATATGTTGACAGTAGATAGTGGTTATGTCATTATCTATACGCTGTAAATATCTATTCCTTGTTGTGGCGCTCACCGGAGCGCTGGTTCTGGCTTCAGGATGCCTCTTGGAAAGTGAAGATCCCTCTGCAGACCTGAGTGGCTCCGCGCCAGCTCTCAACTCCTCAGTATCTCCGGAGAAACTCGTAGTGTTCGTTGAGGAAGCTCACGAATATGCGCAAATTCACGGAAAGGAAGCGGCTCTGCGGGAGTTCAATGACCAAAACGGCCAGTTCATTGATGGTGAACTCTATATCTTCGCCTACGATTCTGAAGGTACTACACTGGCTCTTCCCTTCCAGCCCGAGGTCATCGGGACTGACCGGTGGAACAACACGGACATAAACGGCACAGCATATGTCCGGGATATTGTTACCACTGGACAGTCAGGCGGGGGATTCACCCGATATCTCTATGCAGACCCTGCAGATAATTTCACGGTCAAACAAAAACTCAGCTATGTGATGATGGTGGATCAGAACTGGGTTATCGGAGCTGGCATCTACTTCCCAGACATACGGCCGAAAATGACAACGGATGAGCTGGCTGCATTTGTAGAGAATGCTTCGGAATATGTAGATGCGGTTGGGGAGGATACTGCTCTTGACGAGTTTTCAAAAAAGGACGGGCAGTTTTCGAATGATGTTGCCTACATATACACTTACGATCATAACGGGACACTTCTTGCAGACCCCTATAGCTCCGATGTCGGGAAGAACTTTATGAACTGGACCGATATACGTGGGCTACCGGTGGCCCGGATAGTTGCGGATACTGCTTCCAATGGCGGAGGATTCATAGCATACCTGTATCCGGTAGACGGGGATGGAACAATAGATGAGAAGGCAAAGAGTTCCTACCAGCCTGTGCTCAGTTATGTCTCCCCGGCCGGAGAGCGTTTGTGGATTGTCTCTGATATATACTTCAGTGATCTAACAGGTGAAGGTTCAGGCAAGGTATCACAGATGGTCGAACTTGTTGAGAACTGTGCTGCCTATGGAAAAGATCAAGGATCTGATCTTGCATTTGCCGAAATATCGAACCGTTCCGGAACGTTTGTCGATGGAGAAGGGCACTATATCTATGCCTACGACTACAACGGCACGCTACTCGCCCATCCCTACCTGCCGGAGATGATCGGATCCAGCCTTATAGAGAAGCGCGATCCGTTCGGGATGGAAAATATCCAGGCGCTTGCGGATACAGCACGTTCCGGTGGCGGTTACATAGTATTCGTGTGGCCTAACCCGGATAAAGAGAATAGGGAAGAACTGAAGATTGGTTATGTTCTCCCGGTAAATGACACCTGGTGGGTCGGTTCCGGAGTCTATCTGAGCGAGATCACGGGGGAGGATTCATTCCTATCCTCCTCAGTTCCCACATAATCTCCTATTTTTTGCATAACTCCCTTTCATTTCCCTCCACAGAATCCTATTTTGTCTAAGCATTTTCATACTCCGGCTCTTTGACACTCATCAACTATATCCGTAATGTCTTCAGGTGCTCTGCTCTATCCATATGTAGAACTAGACCACCAAACTATGGAGACAGTCAGGAGCTGATAATCGACAAATATCAAACTATATTATGATATTAATTATTTATTCGAAAAGGATATAGGAAAAGTCTGTATCCAATGTATCAGGCATATTGAAAAAAGAGAGTTAGAATGAACAGTTCAGAGGTTGGTGGCACGGGTATCGGCTTGTGATCTTCTGTGTTCTCTGTAATATCTTGTGGTTGAGCTCAAAATAATGGTTTTTTACACAGCCGCTTTTTTCGTTAATATTATTTACTAAATCAATGCCTTGAGGACGATACTAACCCTGTCAAAGACGGGGGAATACGTATCATAATTCCTCTTCAAAGGACATTATATGGTTAAAAAATAGCTGAGGGCTTAGAGCCCTCCATTATCTTTCTGTTTTTTTTACAATTACGATCACAAGGGCCAGAATAATTACTATGCCGATAATCCAATAAAGATAGCCAAAACCACCTTTATCTTCAACCGTTTTTTCTTCTGCACTCTCAGTGAATGTTTCAGCAACTGCTCCTTGCGTTTCAGCTACTATGTCCTGTGTTTCTTCTGAATCGGTTCCGAACAGTGCATAGAGTGAGAAATGGCTTATCATAGCTGTTGCCCTGCCATTTTCCCAGTCAACAGTTGTTTCAAGGGCGATCCATCCCTCTTCGGATGTGTAAGTGTAGATTACCGGAGCACGTCCTTCAAACAGTTCCGGATCGAAATCCATTGTTATCATTACCTCCTGACTGAATGTGGTTCCGGAAGGACCGAACCTGAAGTAAAGGCCGGACTCGATGACCTCTCCTGGAGTATCGGCAGGCAGGGAGGACGGAGTGGTGATTATTATACTGCTCACAGGATTGCCGAAAGGATCAAGAGCTTTAGTTCCTTTATAAAAGGTCAATGTTGTGGATGTATCTGATGACTTTACAACAGAGTCACCAGTTATTTCCCCATCATTACCTAAAGGCAGATCTGTTATGGTCCCTTCTCTTCTTTCCCTTTGAACTGCAGAACCACTGTTAGAACGGGGAGTTTCTCCATCTATGAAAAGTGCCAATGTAACTGTGTATGTTGGGCTTTCTTCCATTATTCCAACAGGAGCAACACCATCATTTTCATTAATGGTTGCAGAAACATAGTTACCGCTGGTGTTGAGTGTGGCATTTGGAACTTCGACCCATTCATTGCCATTCAGCCTGAACAAAGCGATTGAAGATTCATCCTCATTGCTCATGCCAGGGTTTTCATAGTGAAACTTGATTTCCGTACCTAGGTAGTCTATCGATTCAAGGGCAATGCTACTCAGGTAATCGGGTGAGCGGATAAAGTCTACATAGCCATTGACGTTGGTTTTACCGGATAAAGATACGGAGTTTGAATCGTATCCTCTTAGATAGGTCTTGCCATAATCAGTTACAAAAGACATCTGTGCCAGGTCTTCGGTCAGTATGAGATTGTTTACGGTAGTGTTCAGTGACCTCAATGCATAAAATGCATAATAATTGCCTGTTGAATAGGTACCTGATAGTGTATTGTTGTAACAATCCACAATATGCACTCCATATGATACTGGTGGAATATCATCACTGTATATGGAGTTAATCATATTTGCAGAACTGGATACAAAATTACTGTTGAACTTATTAATGATATTGTATTCGTTAAATGGAGTGTTGCTTAAAGATCCACTATCCATACTTCCCACACCAAAGCCAGAATCGCCTGTACTATCCTTGACGATGTTATTGCCCAATACATTATCACTTGACTCCTGAAGAATAATGCCCGCTAATGAATTACTATTAGCGGTGTTATCTATCAGTTCATTGTCGCTTGATTCGTAAAATCCGATACCGGCAATATAATTTGAATTGGCGATATTACTGACTAAACTGTTATTAGCAGAAGATTCATGGTCAATACCAATCAAATTATCATTGGCAGTATTGTATGTCACGTCATTATTGTCTGATCCTAGAAGTCCGATACCTATCAGATTGGAATTGGCTGTATTGTTCTCTAAAGTGTTCCTATCAGCAGAATTGATAAGAACGATACCGACTAAATTGCCAGTGGCAGTATTACTGTTCAGGGTGTTGTAGTTACTTGAACCCGAAAGAGAAATCCCGTATCCACTGTTGGAATTAGTAATACTGTCGGAGAGCGTATTGTTATTGGATGCACTGATAAAAATGCCATAATCGTTGGTGTTTGCTATGATGTTGTCAAGAACGTTAAAACTGGAATTGAATAGATAGACACCTGATTCACACTCTGATGCTGAGAAGTTCTCTATTATCGAATTGTCCGTATATGCAAATACTGCGCCTGCAAAAGCATTCGAGACTTCAATTTCCCTGACAGTGATGTTAGTTGAGTTTACGACGTATACCTGCCCTACACCAGGGGGAATTTCTTCGTCCGCTTGACTGACTAAGTAATAGAGTGGCTTTCCATTAATTAAATTATTAGTATTATCGATATTATGGATGAAATGCTCAAGGCCAGGTCCGTAAACGCCAAAATTGTAATCATTTGACCCCATTGTGTTATTCATCAGGGTATTGTTGGTTGAATATTCCAGGTAAATGCCATGATCGTTAGAGGTGGCAGTGTTGTTGGTTAAGATGCTGTTGTCAGAATTATAAAGTTTGATGCCTGTGTCACTTCGAGTGGCAGTGTTGTCTGTTAAAGCATTGAAGTTACTTGAATTGTAAATGTAAACACCTTTATCCAAGTTGTCACTTGCAGTGTTGTTTGTCAACGTATTGTAACTTGAAGAGTTGAGATAAATGCCGTGATGAGTATTGTTGCTGACAATATTGCTGCTAATGGCATTGTCATGGGAGTTGTAAAGATCGATCCCGGATTCAGGATTGTCAGTGATGACATTGTCTTCTAATGTATTGTTTCCCGAGTGATCAAGATAGATGCCATCACAGCCATTGGAATTGATAGTGTTGTTGCTGATGATATTGTGTTCACTTGAAGAATAAAGAGCAATACCATCCCACTCGTTATTGCTGACAATATTATTGGTCACAGTATTATAGTAACTTGAAGTGTAAAGATAAATACCTTCAAAAGTGCTGGAATTTACAATACTGTCGGATAATGTGTTATTATTTGATTCATCGATAATAATGCCATAATCGTTGTTATTTGAGCTGATGTTATTAAGGATATTTAAATCAGACTTAAATAAGTAAAAGCCATATTCACATTCTGATGCAGTGACATTCTCTATTTTTGAATTGTTGGTATATGCAAATGTCACACCGTCTAAACAACTCGACACTGTAATATCCTTAACAGTGACATTGGTGGAGTTAACGACATAAACCTGTCCTGCATCGGATGATACCTGCATATTTGCCTGATCTATCAAATAATAGAGTGATTTTTCATTGACCAGATTACCAGGGTTTATATCATGGATAAAATGTTCCATGCTTGTTCCATAAACACCAAAATTGTAGTCATTTGATGTCATTATGTTATCGATAAGGGTATTGTCAGTTGAATCATACAGGAAAATACCATATTCGTTGGAATTGAGCGTATTGTTGGTTAAAGTGCTGTCAGTTGAAGAGCTCGTATAAATGCCAAAGGAATTGTTTACTAAATGATTTTCTGAAATATTACAGTTTGAAACTGATTGCACATAAATACCACTATATTCTGAAGCGCCTGTTATGTTAAATCCGTGGATTGTGACGTTGTTGGCAGTGATATTGAATACATGGTCAGGTGACGCTGCCTGCACGACAGTGCTTGCAGAGCCGTTCTCAGCACGAATTGTAACTTCCTTATTCACCACTATATTCTCAATGTAAGTTCCATCACTTACGGTAATTATGTCACCGTCAGTTGCATTAGTAATTGCAGCGGCAATAGTATCGTTCCCCATATTTTCTCCTACAAGGATATTAGCTGCATGTGCTGTTCCTATGCATAAGAGTAAAACTAACAATACTATCGGATACTTCAATATTCCTGATTTTGTTCTTCCCATCAAAACACCTTTTGTTATTGGAAACTTGATTCTGAAAGAACACATGCATAATATAAAAAACAGTTGATATAATGCTCCTGGTTTTCTGAAACCTCTCTTTTCCGTTGCAACTGGCCGACTTTTAACTCTTAAGTATTTACTATACTCAGGAAGAATAAGACATTTAGAATAATCATCTTTATATATGAATTTCCCTTTTAAAATAATTACTCAACAATGAAATCTCACGGGAATCTGATATGGCAGGTATACTGGAAAATTATTTTCACCTGAAAAAACACGGAACTGATGTAAAGACCGAAGTTATGGCCGGCATTGTCACTTTCATGACAGTGGCATACATAATTGTTGTAAATCCTGCAATACTTGAGGCAGCCGGGATACCTTTTGGTCCATCCATGGTGGCGACGATATTATCTGCAGTTTTCGGAACTCTTCTAATGGGGGTATATGCAAAAAAACCAATTGCAATAGCTCCATACATGGGTGAGAATGCTTTTGTCGCGTATACTGTTGTGGGAGTGCTGGGCTATTCATGGCAGACGGCACTGGGTGCGGTATTCATAAGTGGTGTCCTTTTTACGATACTGACAATTTCAGGCCTCCGGAACAAAACTATAGATGCTGTTCCTGATAATCTCAAATATAGTTTTGCGGCCGGGCTTGGTCTGTTCATAACCTTTATCGGGCTTGTTAATGCAGGTGTTGTTTCACTTGGTGTGGAAGGTGCTCCTTTGCATGTGGGAGCTCTCAATACTATCCCTGTAGCTCTCACACTGTTTGGTTTTCTGGTGATAAGCACATTGATGATAAAGAAAGTAAAAGGTTCTATACTGATCGGTATCATTATCACGGCAATCCTGGGTTTCGTAACAGGTGTCTCCCAGACACCTGACAGGATAGTGAGCATGCCGCCAAGTATTGCTCCAATCCTATTCCAGCTCGATATTGCCGGAGCACTTACATGGGGTTTCTTCGCAGTGATCCTTACTATGTTCACAATGGACCTGATGGATACAATGGGCACTCTTGTGGGTGTCTCCTTAAAAGCAGGTTATATGGACGAGCAAGGCAGGCTCGATGATATGGAAAAACCTTTCCTTGCAGATGCACTTGCCACAATGTTTGGTGCACTTGCCGGTACTACTACCACAGGCGCTTATATCGAATCTGCGACCGGCATTGAAGAAGGTGGAAGGACCGGACTTACTGCAGTTGTGATCGCCTTCCTTTTCACGTTAGGCTTGTTCTTTTATCCTGTCTTCTCAGCAATACCGCCAGCTGCTACATCTCCTGCTTTGATAGTCGTTGGTCTTCTTATGATGGGCTCTATAAAGAAGATAGATATGGAAGATCTCACTGAGATGATACCTGCTATGGCAGTGATAATCCTCATGAGCTTTACCTATAATCTCGGAGTTGGTCTTTGCGCCGGTTTTGTCCTCTTTCCTCTCCTTAAACTGGTCAGCGGCAAAAGAAGCGAAGTTAAGCCGATAGCATGGGCATTGTTCGTCCTGTGCTCCATGTTCTTCATATTCTATCCATACTGAATTGGGTAGAGTATGGATGTTCCATCCCCACACATGTGGGGAACTCATCCCTGGATGATTTGTGCTCCGGTTCTTTTTCGGTTCATCCCCACACATGTGGGGAACTCTTCCCTCTATCAATGGCCTTCTCAACCTTTGACGGTTCATCCCCACACATGTGGGGAACTCGTGTAGAAGCCAGAGGAACCCGTGAAGGTGGTCGGTTCATCCCCACACATGTGGGGAACTCTGTCACCCATGTAAAGCCTCCTTTAGTTTATTCGGTTCATCCCCACACATGTGGGGAACTCGCTGTTGCGTATACCTGGCCTTAGTTCGGTCCAGGTTCATCCCCACACATGTGGGGAACTCGTTTTTGTTGATGGCAAGCCTGCTAAATTTGGCGGTTCATCCCCACACATGTGGGGAACTCTCTGATAGTTGCTGTGGGGTTTGTTACGAGCCCGGTTCATCCCCACACATGTGGGGAACTCTAGGCCTAAATTGTCACGAGTCCCTATAGTGCCGGTTCATCCCCACACATGTGGGGAACTCCATCGATGATGCGCATCAGGTGAATGTGTGTACGGTTCATCCCCACACATGTGGGGAACTCGAGATAGCTATCAGCTTGTAGGCAGTCCAGAACGGTTCATCCCCACACATGTGGGGAACTCTTTGACTCATTTTTGATAGATCCTGTTGGTATCGGTTCATCCCCACACATGTGGGGAACTCTCAGCAATGCACATGGTTTCAGTTTCAAGAGTCGGTTCATCCCCACACATGTGGGGAACTCCCTCTTTGGATATACCAATGTCATTGAGATTTCGGTTCATCCCCACACATGTGGGGAACTCTGCATGAAAAATGCCCTCTACCAGATGTAATGCGGTTCATCCCCACACATGTGGGGAACTCGGTTGCTGTGGCATTGTAGTCTTCTGTACCGTCGGTTCATCCCCACACATGTGGGGAACTCTTTGCAAAGCTGTCGGGCTGTTGTTGAGTTTGCGGTTCATCCCCACACATGTGGGGAACTCGAAACTGCTAACTTGCAAATGGTATTCGGTGTCGGTTCATCCCCACACATGTGGGGAACTCCTCTGGAACATCAAGTCAGGGAGAGAATAGAACGGTTCATCCCCACACATGTGGGGAACTCTGTTTCCGGGACGACATCATCTATTACATCGACGGTTCATCCCCACACATGTGGGGAACTCTTCCGAAACGCTAACCCCATCAAAGCCTCATGCGGTTCATCCCCACACATGTGGGGAACTCTTTTCCTTAGCTATAATTAGTTCATATGGTGACGGTTCATCCCCACACATGTGGGGAACTCCTTCAAGGGCGGGGAAGCTCAATTTAAAACCGCGGTTCATCCCCACACATGTGGGGAACTCATTCGTAGCCCTACGCGCCATCAGCTCACCATCGGTTCATCCCCACACATGTGGGGAACTCCAGTGATAGCAGTATTGTCATCATGCTGGTGACGGTTCATCCCCACACATGTGGGGAACTCATATGCAACATCATTGAGGCGCAGGACACAGTCGGTTCATCCCCACACATGTGGGGAACTCCGTATGTTCCAGTCTACGAATCACATGCGTACCGGTTCATCCCCACACATGTGGGGAACTCAGCCCTTATTGACATTTTCTCTCCTATGGAGTCGGTTCATCCCCACACATGTGGGGAACTCCCTGCACAACCCATTGCCATACCGTAGAATCTCGGTTCATCCCCACACATGTGGGGAACTCTCATAACCGAATTAGATAGTATAAACGTTACGCGGTTCATCCCCACACATGTGGGGAACTCATAACCTGTCAAAGACGCTATATCAATGAAAACGGTTCATCCCCACACATGTGGGGAACTCCTCATCAATAAAATAAATAAAATAACAAGTGGCGGTTCATCCCCACACATGTGGGGAACTCTAGGCTGTGGTGTCACTCTCTCGTATTTCCTCCGGTTCATCCCCACACATGTGGGGAACTCTGTAGCATGAGTATTCGTTATGGCGGCAAGCGCGGTTCATCCCCACACATGTGGGGAACTCTATGTCGCAGCTAATGCAAAGCATAAGTTTGACGGTTCATCCCCACACATGTGGGGAACTCTGATCAGACAATTTAGAGAACGTGGAAAGAATCGGTTCATCCCCACACATGTGGGGAACTCTGCTTCTGGATGTTTCTTAATTCTGCTAACTGCGGTTCATCCCCACACATGTGGGGAACTCCATATGAATTTGCAGGAAATCACCGCGACACCCGGTTCATCCCCACACATGTGGGGAACTCTTCACTACGGTTTACAATACCAATTAAACAGACGGTTCATCCCCACACATGTGGGGAACTCAGAGTATCCAGTATCAACAGGAATATCTAAAACGGTTCATCCCCACACATGTGGGGAACTCTTCACTACGGTTTACAATACCAATTAAACAGACGGTTCATCCCCACACATGTGGGGAACTCAATTGCAACCGATGGTGTTTATTCTGATAAACCGGTTCATCCCCACACATGTGGGGAACTCTTCTGGTTTAGTTACTACTTGTATTCTGTAACCGGTTCATCCCCACACATGTGGGGAACTCTTCTTACATGGACTATGAGTACGTTTGTCGACCGGTTCATCCCCACACATGTGGGGAACTCTTCACTACGGTTTACAATACCAATTAAACAGACGGTTCATCCCCACACATGTGGGGAACTCATCAGAGTCTCTATGGGTAGTAAAAAAAGTTGCGGTTCATCCCCACACATGTGGGGAACTCGGAATAGACAGAGATATTGATGTAGTGAATGTCGGTTCATCCCCACACATGTGGGGAACTCCCGGATGTACCTGTTCACTTCTCTGATCACATCGGTTCATCCCCACACATGTGGGGAACTCCATTCCACAACATTTTTATGCTTAGAAACTATCGGTTCATCCCCACACATGTGGGGAACTCTAGCTGTTTCTACAGGGGCTCGCAGGGAAGACCGGTTCATCCCCACACATGTGGGGAACTCAGGATCGTAAGCAACCATGTCAAGGTGATCACCGGTTCATCCCCACACATGTGGGGAACTCTGTGCATCTTTTATGTAATTAATTAGGAAAGAGGATTCTGACTTTCCCACATAAGTAACTATCATCTACATTATACATATTTTTGGATAATTGATTCTGCAAATAAATATTTACGTGCATAGAAATCCTCTTTTACTTTACTTGGTATCTGGCAAAAAAGATATTAACTTTATCCCATCCATTTCTATAGGGATGCGGCGGTTTTCACCTAGTGTTACAAAATCGAACCCCGTTTCGTTTGGAGAAGACCACATTACGACTGCATTACCTTCCTCTAATCCCTCTTCGATGTTTTGTAGGATCATCTCTCTCACTTTTACGGAATAATCTCCCACATAAACACCTGCACGGACTTCCAGAAGCCAGACAGCAAGACGACCACGCAATCTAGCCGGTGCATTCTCAAGTACGATGGCCAACATCACCAATGCTCCTTTCATTCGGTATTGCAGGAGGGACTGATTCTTCAGGTGCATCAGGTATTTCTATTCCACCAGCTGAGAGAACCTCTTCGATAGATGGGATGATCTTTTTCAGCAATCGAGTTTCTCTGAAAGCATCCCTGCAAGCAAGTCTTACAGCCCTTTCGTAATTATTATGCTTCTCGGATGCAATCCTAAAGGCGAGTGGGACCACTGTTTCAAATTTGAACAGATCTGCAATATCATATACAAAAGATCTGGGTTTTCCTGTGTGAATAAAACCAACTGCCGGAGAATATCCAGCAGCAAGGATTGCTGCTTCAGCTACTCCATATATGCATGAAGTTGCTGAACTAAGGCATTTGTTCTGCACATCAGCACTATCCCAGTCCCCGATATCATAATTGCGTCCCTTCCACTCGATCCCATACTGATGAGCAAACAGTTGGTACATTTTCTTCACACGGACTGCTTCCATCCCACGCATCTGTTCGACACTATAATGGTCAGGGAGAAGCTCATTGAACCTCATCGCATACATTTTTCGGACTACTTTTCTTCTAAGATCATCATCAAGAGCAAGTTTTGCCTGATATAGTAATCTGTCTGCCCTTGCACCGCCTGGCTGTCCTGCTGAATAAAGTCTGACACCTGCCTCGCCAACCCAGATCAATAAACAGCCAACCCTTGAAGCAAGTACTACCGCTGCATGTGAAACCCTTGTTCCCGGTTCCAGCATCAGGCATGCAATCCCTCCAACAGGAATATGAGAACGCACGCCGTTCTTGTCAATTATCACAAAGGCTCCGTCCACCACATCGAGTTCACCTTTCTCGAGGAATAATAGGGAGAAGCGTTCTTTTATGGCTATGGGTTTTAGTTTTGGAAGCATGGATTACCACTTCATTCTATGTGAATCAGATTTTAGCAAGAGTTAAGAGACCGCACCCAAAAGATTTAGCTGGACCAATTCCTTTTGTCATTTTAGAGAGCAATAATTCAGGTTCTTCGGCAGTTAGAATCCCTAAAAAAGTTACAGTTTGAATCTTACCAATATGCTTGTCTCCAGATTTATTTTTGTAAAAATGAAGCACGCTCTTTTGAACCAATTCAACTGAGTCAACTTCAGCACTACCTGCTAATTGTCTCTTTAGCCATGCTACTATTTCCTCATCATGAATAAGGGGCACTCTTATTTTGCCTTGATTTTCTGTCTTTCCATCTTTGTCATTTATTTTTTTAGTTGGATTCGCACACAACATGAACCTATAGCTATTCCCGGATTTTATGTCAAGATTAACTTCCTTTGGACCTTTTAACAGTATCAGTTCCTCAGATACTGCTTGTGGCTGAGAGATAGATTGCAACAATATGTGTTGTTCGCACTTTTGCCCGATGCTTTCAACTCGAAATAAGAAAGAACGTTCATCATCAGCTTTATCCGGGAACAACTGCCATATTTTCCGATGTAATTGATATGGATCTACCGGTTTATTGGATTTGAGCAAACACTTACTGTAGTACATGTTCATCTCCTAAAATGTATATTGTTCTGGTAGCAAATTGCCTTACAGGGTCTTTGATAGGAACATCACGGATTTGCATGGGTGAGGAACCTGCTAGTTTTTGTTCACTATATATAGTGCCTTGTTTCGGTTCTATCTGATCAAGTGCTTGCTGAATATTCTCAGCTGATACAATTTTTTCGAATAAAGGCCGATGTATAGGACATGACCGACGCCCTAGAACAGGAGTGTAATGGGGATTTTGAATAGCTTCCTTTACCCTTTTCAAGGTGTAAACCGCATCATCTCTAAAGCCTAATGCTAATGTAAATTCTGCGTCGTACAGATATTCACGATAAGAAATAATTGCATCTGGTCTTGGGCTTCCGTCGACTTTACGGGCATCAAGGACCGTATGATAGTCTGTCAATTTTTGCATCCTTAATGGCTTTTCCTCGATACGGCCAAAATGTTCTGTTTTGAGCTTACGGCGGTCTGCCCTCACAATGAGCTCAAAACTGGCGTTTAAATCTGCCCTGCTTTGGATGTCAGATCTGTCTATGCCCAGACAAGCTCCCAGCAAACCTACAACTGCACTGCGAGTAGGAAATATGTGGCTTGGACGATAATCCTCAAAGGTATGCCCACCCCAGGATTGCATTGCACCCTGCAACTTGATTATTAAATATTCTTGCATGGTTTATATCCCAGCTCAATTTGCATCGTTTATTAACCATTCTTTCAGCTTTGAGAGGTCAGCACCCACATTCATTGCATTTTCTAGATTGCATTTTTTTGTGCTGAAGAGACCTTTCTTGTCATCAGTTAAGCCATAAGCACTGGAAATCGTTTTATGATAATCCAGCAAGGCGTTAATTGAAGGCTCCATGAATCCGTTTCCTTTTGCTCTAACAGGACTTTCAAAAGCATTTGCTAATGAAATTGGTTGATCGCTAAAACTGACAAGTGCGAAGTCTGCGAGATTAAAAGCTGCAAAAGCATTCTGTTTGGCAGATGGCACGACCGTTGCCAGCATATGCAGGACATGTGCAGCAATATCTAATGCTTGCTCGCGGTCTACATCGCCTAAGTTTTCCTGAAGCTGCCGGAGGTTTAGACTTGCATATCGGTAGAATACCCCTGAACTGAATTCAGTTGTGTCTAAGTGAGCAGAACCTGTTTCCCCAGTCTCTTGGTTCAGATCATCAACCGCAGTGAACCAATCTATGTCAGTATCTACTGTATGTGTTGTTATTGCATGTGCGACTGCCAGTGAAGCGTCCACAATAGTCATTATTCCTGAAGTAGCCATTCTTCCGGATAAGGCAATATCCTGACCATTTTGTAATGCTTCACGGAACAGCTTCACCTTTGTCTTATCATCCAGAAGTTTCTTTTTATCTGTTGCATTTTTCCATTCCTTTTCAAATTCCTTCTCGTCCGGAAATTGTCTCTGTAATTGTTGATATAACTGGCAGTATTGTTCCACTTCAGAAACAGTCCATGCTGCGACTGCACCAGACTGAGTGTTCTCTTTGATCTCCGGTTCACCAGAAATCAGCGACATGACAGCTTTTACCAAGTTTTCATCATATTTGTCTTGCAAAGCTTTTACGTACTTTGCTGTTAGTTTTCCTAATTGCCTGGTTCGATCACTTGGTTTTCCAATGTGGTTTTCATAGTAGTCTGAATGTCTCATGGCCCTCTTCAGACTCTGACTGGATATTCGGGTTCTTTTTACTCCACCGAATACAGCGGTTTTCTGCATGTTCATGTCATCCCTGTTAAGATTGGATGGGCTGTGCGAAATCAAAATATGGTAGTTGACATAATTCTTTTCATCCATGATTTACTCCTCCTCTTTCGTGTAAATAAAGAAACTTTGAACAAGTTGTTTTTTTGATCGTTTCCCCCAATAGAACAGATTTTTCCCAAATACATCCCAATCGATGCTGCTTAACTTGGCTTGCTGGACTGCACGACGTAATTGGACCAGATCATTTGGTGAACTTGAACGGACAATCTGAAAAATGCGCTTCTCACTGATTTTCGCATCACTGAGTTGCCTGCCTAAAAGCTTGGTATTTTCGCTATGCTTCTCAGCAAATGGCAAAAGGAAAGCTACACGTGCCAGCGGTCTTATTTCTCCTGGATTGTGATATCCTATAAGGTGGTAAAATGCTGGCAAGCATTCCAGGTCTTCTGGATTTGAAGCACGCCTTATTTCGGCACGTTGCCCATTATCCAGCGTTTCCCAGAAACGTTGATGAAGTTCAGTAAAAGGAATCATAGTGATACTCCAGATTTAAATATTTGCTGATTATACAGACTCATTCAATTCTCTCCTATTTTTTTTAATGCTCCATTTAGTCTTGCACGGATAACAACTATATATCTGAGAAATTTAGGATCGTGTTCATATGGTAACATCAGCTGGTCAAATATGCTTCTGCACAAAAAATTTAATGAGCTCTTGAATGTGCCTATTTTATGATCTGCTTGTTGCCAATCCATTTGAGAAATATAACTATGAATCAAAGATTCAGATTGTTGATAAAATAAATCTTGACCTTTGTCAGAAAGACCTATTACACCATTTTCTCCTCCTATATTTTTAGCTACTCCATACAGTTTGTTCCTCAATTCATTTTTGTAATTGAGACTCAGAGAAACAAGATACTTGATATTTTCTTGTCCAGTGTTGTTATCCCATCCCTGAGAAATAGACAATAGTTCATGTCTACGCTGTTCGATCTTAGCTTGATTGTTACGATAGCCCCCGATAATTAAATGAAGTGATCTGCCTCTAAAAAGGTCTCTATATTGTTTTATTACCAAAGGAGGCTCATGTCCTTCTTTATCCATATCTTCTCTAATCAGGATATTAGTTAATTGAGTCCAAGCGGGTGCAGTAGTGGTAAATGAAAGATATGTTTCTTTTCGACCATCCTTACCTAAACTCCATTTTTTAGGACTATGGGGATGTAGCCAACGATGTTCGGGTTCATCTTTTAACTGGTAGGTCATTTTTTCGGACGACATACCAATTACTTTAGAACCCTCAACAGCTAATTTGATTTTAGCCGGTTGCCAAAACAGGCCACGTCTAAAACCAATTTGATAAGAGTAAAATTCTGATTGTGGAACAATGAGATCCATCCAAGTTGGCAAATCTTTCTCTTGCTTTGCTTCAAAATTAGGATAATGCGTTTGAATGGTTTCTCTAGTTAGTATATTGCACCATATTGTTTGCCGTAAACTCTCACTTACAATTAATGTAGTAGCTGGTGCACCACCTCTTAAACTACTTTTAAATCCTCCACCTTCAGAAGGAGCATTTAATGCACGATTGAACAAAGCAATTGTAGCAATGTTCAAATCCAACATGTCTACATCTTCAATGTCATTGAAAAATTTATGCGACGATGCAGATGTGCTTGTTTTTTCTGGCAGTCCCGTTAATAACGCTTGTGGGGACTTTATTTTACTAGCCTTTACATTTGTACACTGCATGAACGGATATTCAGGATGCAATAAATCAAACCATTCTATATATGGTAATATTCCCTTCTCATAGTCCGCCTCTTTCATCGGTTTGCTATATGCCTCTCGCAAATCGTCTTCATCATCCGGCATGAACACAACTTGTACAATACAAACTATCAGTTGCAAAGCAGCCATTTCCATATCATCGCGGGATAGGCAGATATGCCAGTCCTCATCGTTACAAAGCAAACGCTTCAGGCTGATAGTTTCAAACTGCCCTTGCTTTTGAACTGGAATCCAATTCTCGGTAAGTAAATTAAAACCCGTCATTTTTTAACCTTCTGCAAACCTCTGTCCTGAGTATAAAGTAAGTAACCGTCATCATAATCAAAACGCCATCCTTCGCCTGCTTTCATCATAGGTAAGTAATGTAATCCATTCTGGCTTTTGGGTAATACAGACCTCCAAAAATTGCTATCTGGAACACCCAGACTGTTTTGGCTCAAAAGCTCGCGATCAAACTTATCATTGGGCCTGGGAACAGGAATGCCATCCAAAAAGTGCTTTACTCCGCTTTCTTCCGTCACCGGGATCACACTTAGATTCATTTTCCCTTCTCTGGTGAGCGCATTTGCATTACCTTCAGAGTCCATAAAGTAAGTATCGGCCTGAGTCAGCCCCTTTGAGATCCACTTACTTGCCCACTCCTCCGTTTCATATTCTTCATGTAGTTTAGTCAGTGATTCCGGTTCGTTCTCCCATTTGTCCTTAACATAAACACGTTCAATCCAATCACGGTATGCTTCTGGAAACTTTATTGTACCGTTTTGCTCCAACAGGCATTGAGTACGCCAAAGAACTCTGGTATTTTTATAAATAAGATTGTGCAATCCATATATTTTCTTTGGATTTTCCATTAAATCTGCGTCATTGATATTTGGCATTACAACCGTGCATCGTGGCTTGTTATAAGATTCTGGACGTTGCTTAAAATGTCTGTGCAACCTCCCCATACGCTGAAATAGCAGATCAACCGGACATATAAAAGAAATCATCCAATCAAAATCGATATCCAATGATTGCTCTATTACTTGAGTTCCAACTAATATCCTACCTTGATTTAAACTATCTTTTCCGTAATTATCCTTAACTGCTTCTTCTTTGTTCATTCTGTCACAGTATCGATATCTTGAATGAAAAATATCAACGGATACAGAAGTCATTTCACTGAGATGATGTGCATATATTTGTGCATCATCGACTAAATTGCAAACAACGCCGACTTTAGCCCCATTCTCCACCGCTTTAACTATCTGTTCAAGTTGTTCATTGGTTATTGAGCAATCATCACTCTTCCACAAATCGATTTCGACGTTTTTTTCCTGAATACAATTCTGATCCTCCAATGTGAATGTATGAACATCACTATCTTTTGCCTGCATGATCAATGGATATGCCTGTTCATCTCTCGCTTCACCAGTACCCCAAGCATTGCACAAGGATTGTTTTTGGTATGCCGGAAGAGTTGCAGACAATAAAATAACACTACCACCAGCTTGTTTCTGCTGTTTGATAACTGCTTCCAAAATACCGTACATGTAAGCATCATAAGCATGAATCTCATCAATGATCAAAACACCTTTTCCAATCCCAAAACTGCGAACAAAATAATGTTTTAAAGGTTTTATTGCTGAAAGCATGACCTGATCAACAGTAGTCACAGCAATTTGCCCTAAAAAAGCACGTTTTCTGCTGGAAGATAACCATTCACTACATTGTGATCCGGCTTCAAAATCACCCTGAATGCTTGTGAATCGTTTGTGTTTTTCAACCATTCTTTTGAAGTGGTCATTTGAGTCCCGCTTCCCATGTGCCAGTATAATATTGTCCCTGCTTCCGAATATTTTACCAGCAACTTTTTCCAACCGATCCAGCATTGCGTTTGCAGTCGCTTGCGTAGGCAAAGCAAAAACAATACTATCCGCTAAGCCAGATGCCAATAATTTGGAAGCGTAAGCCAAAGCAGCTTCTGTTTTTCCACTACCGGTATTCGCTTCAATTATGATCAAAGACTGTTCTACTGACAATCTATCGATTAGTGTCTGTATGTTCTGTGGAGTGTAATCAGGATAAAGAGCTTCCATTCCACCGATGGTGTTTATGTGAGATAACAGGCCAAAGTCATTCAAAGAATTCAAAGCATTCTCTTTCCTGCTAACAAAATACTTTTCCAATGATGATTCATTCTGTTGAAATTCGAAATACTCTCTATTAGAACCCAGCCAATCACAAACACTACAAAATCCTGCAAGCAATACTGGTGGATTTTTTGTAGGAATATCATCAAAAGTAATACCAGCAGGTTCCAAAAAGATGCGGCTCAATTCTTGTACCCACTTTTGACGAGCAATGCAGTCTTGCATTTTTATAGACTCATCAACAAACGGAGGAAGATTGGGTTCAGCGTTTGTAGGTATTGATCCGTGATGCCCTGCAACTGAAGCAAACCAATTTTGCAACCATCTTTGTCTTTTGTAATCAACATCCCTAAAATACAAGTCTTCACTTTCAAGCACAAACCACTTGTACCCTTCATCACCGTGAAAATAATCTTTACTTCTTATGCCCGCAGGCAAGTTGATTTTGTAGTTTTCTGTTGCCAAATCCAAATTTTTCATCTGGAATCTAATGTCAAATTTGCCAAAATCGTGTAAGGCAATAAAAAACATTACCCATGCATAAGCTTGTTCTTCAGACAAGCCTGTTTCGTGGGAAAAACTCTGACGTATGCTAGGACTGTTCTCCCACCATTGATCAGCCACTGCCGCAACATCCATAGAGTGGTATGGCAATAGATGCCAATATAATTCTTCGGCCTTGCCCCAGTATTTGTATATGTTTTCCAATTATTATCACTTGTAACAAATTATTGACAATATACTGAGTAATTTACTATAAATCAACTTTACTAAATCACCCAGTAATTAATTAGATTCAATTTCTATCAAATGTTAATATTGTACACCTTTAATATATACTTTACTATTCTTTATCTGAACAGTAACACATACGAATATAGATATGTCTATTTACCCTGATTAAAACTATATAGAAACATTAACATACTATTCTCCGATGTCCAATCTAACACTCATCACTACACTCTACACCCTTGAACCTGTACTTGTCTGTGTGACACGCCTCTCGCCTTCAAGATTGATCATACTCACGGAGGATGGGGCCGTGGACAAGAAAGTGCAGGCGGAGCAGATGCTGGAAGCTACATTCGGGAAGTTCATCGAAGTGAAGAAACTCATCACTTCCCTGTACGACACCGTGAGGGTCGCACAGGACGTGGCCGGTGCGGTTGAAGAAGAGCACGGGCGGGGCAACCAGGTGATGATTAACGTCTCAGGAGGAAGGAAGCCCCAGGCATTCGGAGCCCTGTTTGGAGCCTACGCGCGCAGCGACATGGTAAAGCGGGTCGTTTACGTGACCGAAGAGGACAACTTCATGATAGACTTTCCCATCCTGAGCTTCAACATATCGCCCACGAAAAAGGCAATACTCGAGCACATCAGGCAGGGTGAGAAAGCAGTTACTGTCATTGCCGGTAAGGTGGGTATCTCACGAGGGATGGCTTATAACCACATCCGGGAACTCAAGGACATGGGATACATATCCGATGATGAGGGTTTCAGTATAACCGATTCGGGAAGGCTGGCAGTCATCTGACCCAGCAAAGAATAAGCAATAAGGAAGAGGGATGAAGAGGTTATCCAATTAGAATTTTGATTTTAAAGCCTATTCATTTTTTCATTAAGACTATCTATTTTTCAAACAACTGCCTAGACATGGATTTACAGGATTAACACGGATTCATGGTAGTGCTGGAAACTAAGACCGGAAAAAGATAAAATCCGTGTAAATCCCGTGTTAATCCGTGTCTTGATGTTCCATGGATGGATACGAATCGTGAAATAGTAAGGAACGCCGTCAAATTAGAACGGGAGGGTTTCAGGAGCTAATAAGGTATCCTCTTTGAGATTAGTTTCTGATTCCAGAGCTCTTATATACCTACAACCCAAAAGTATCTTATCATGAGGAGCTTCCATACTTTTACTCGTAGGTTTAGCAGTAAAAAGATAGCTGGAGTCAGGAAAGCCTCTTATCCTTCTGAAGAATGTTTGGATTCTGAGTTCATCAAAGAAGTAGAGCAAAGTATACAGGACGTTAAAAACGGAAAAGGTACAAAGTACGATTCACTTGAAGATTTGTTTGCCAGCTATGAAAAATGACATATCGGATTCTTACATCACCTGATTTTGAGAAGGAGATCGCGACTCTGTTCAGGAAGTATCCTGCAGTAAACCCTTTTCAAAACCTCAGGGCTTGCGGTCATCCGGGACAGGAAAATGCGCGGGAGCAACGCCGGAAAAAGAATGCAGGCTTGCCCCCTCACAAACTCACGCCGGGACTTCCATCTTCTTTTCACGGTCCCAGTGGCGGTGCTCTTTCATTGCAGCTATAAAGGATTCATTGAACGCGTTACTCCCGCCGGAGTTACGGACCGTTACAACGCCCCTGTCTGTCACAACAGCGGAACCGGGCTCTGCAAGGTTAACTCCCATTATGCTGGAAGCTGCGAGCAGATCCACGCCGTCGCCTGTCGCTCCGATAGGCTTGCAGTGTTTGAAAACCTCATTGATGAAGTGGATAGCATCTCCCTGCATCCTGAGGGTGTTTATGCTCTCCTGACCTCCGGGGATATATACAGCGTCGTACATTACGGAAGCTGCACCTTCAAAATTCTTGTCGACCTCCATTTCCTTCCCATCGGAATTTTTAAGCATCTTCCTGAACTTTGAAATGAGATCGGCCTGTGCTCCTGCACCCATCAGGGCCTTCTTGACGCTCTCTATCTCTGCATAGTTGTACCCGTCAGCAGCAAGAATTGCGACCTTTCTGCTCTTGACCGAGTCCTTGCGTGTATGCTCGCTCAGTTCCTGGCTGACATTCCTTGATTTCTTTGTCACAGGAGAGCCGCCCTTCATTTTAGGCGCATCCGCAGCAACACCTTTTGCTATTTCAATAGCAAGGTCCCCATCAACATTATTGAACATGTCCACAATACCTTGCCTGATACTGCGGTCTTTGACCTTCCCCACCTCAAAATGGAATGCCCTTATGATATGCATCTTCTCAGGCTCTGACATGCTGTTCCAGAAGAGCTTGGCCTGGCTGTAGAAGTCCTTGAACTTCTCGCTCCTGGCACGGATCTTCCGGCCTTCCACCTTCTCTGCATAGTGCACGAATGCCCCTTCCTCTGCAGATGCAGGTTTTGGCAGGCCTTGGGCAACCGAGTTGGGGAAGTAGCTTCCCTTGCCTTTGTTGATGGTCATGCGGTTGTAGCCTTCCCGCTGGTTGTTACTGATGGGTGCAAGAGGCCTGTTGATAGGTATCTCATGGAAATTAGGACCACCAAGACGTATCAGCTGCGTATCAAGGTAGGAAAACAGCCTGCCCTGCAATAGGGGGTCGTTGGAGAAATCTATACCCGGAACTATGTTCGCAGGACAGAACGCAACCTGTTCCGTTTCCGCAAAGAAATTATCCGGATTGCGGTTAAGTGTCATCTTACCGATCCACTTGATAGGCACATCCTCTTCCGGCCAGATCTTTGTCGGGTCAAGGATATCGAAGTCAAAGTTGAACTCATCCTCTTCTTCAAGGAGCTGCACACCCAGTTCATATTCGGGATAGTGTCCCATCTCAATGGCTTCCCACAGGTCACGTCTGTGGAAGTCAGGATCCTTCCCTCCTGTTTTCTGTGCCTCGTCCCACACCATTGAATGGATACCAAGCATTGGCCGCCAGTGGAACTTAATGAACCTGCCCTTACCCTGTGCATTGACAAAACGGAATGTGTTGACACCAAATCCCTGCATCATCCTGTAACTTCTCGGGATACCGCGGTCTGAGAGCAGCCACATTATCATATGAGCATTCTCCGGATGCTGCGCCACGAAATCCCAGAAAGTATCGTGAGCCGCTGAGGCCTGTGGTATCTGATTATCCTGTTCAGGCTTGATGGAGTGAACAAGGTCCGGGAACTTCATGGCATCCTGGATGAAAAAGACCGGGATATTGTTACCCACTATGTCATAATTGCCCTCTTCAGTATAGAACTTAGTTGCAAAGCCTCGCACATCTCTTACAGTATCAGCTGAACCCCTGAAACCAACAACTGTAGAGAATCTGACAAATACAGGTGTCTTCTTAGAAGGGTCCTGGAGGAACTTTGCGGAAGTATACTCCGCCAGGGGTTCATACACCTGAAAAAACCCATGCGCTGCGGAACCCCTTGCATGAACTACCCTCTCAGGTATACGCTCGTGATCAAAATGTGTCAGCTTTTCTCTAAAGTGAAAATCCTCAAGCAGAGTTGGTCCCCTTTCTCCCGTTTTGAGCGATATGTCTGTATTTTCGACCCTGAGTCCCTGATTGGTAGTCAGGAACTCCCGTTCCTTATCCTCACTGAACTGTTCAAGTTGCTCGTTTTTGCTATTTTCATTTACTTTCCCTTTCTCCATGATCTTGTCCTCTTCAGTTGTATGATGGAACTTTTCGAATTCCCAGTGTTGCCACTTAGATCGAATACGATAGCACGAGCAATCTCCTGATCGCACATAACGGAAAGAGGCAGAAAAGCATTTTTGCTCTGCGGAATCATCCTGCCTTTTTTTAGCATACTTTTTTGGCATGCTATGATGGAAGCTCCAGATGACTATACAATAAGCTCCAGATCCGTTCTAATGGAATGGCTGGCTGCTTAAATATAAGCCAAGCTACTTTCTGCTACCTACTCCCCCTTTAAATATAGGTGTTCATCATTATTTGAATGTTTTTATATATCTTGGGGTAAATATTTTAATCCTAATGCTTCAAAAAAAGTAATTCTGTGCATAAGATCTAATTTTGCTGTTGATCATTAGGAATTGGGAACATTACTGCGACCACATAAGAACAGGATGGTTTCTCAGAGCACACCATCAAAGTAATGTCCCTGTGTGGTATACTCGCTCCTGGAAAGTGGCCTGCAGCTTTTCCCCTCCAGTCCACTCCTGTAAGCTCGTATTGTTTCCCTTATCTCTTTTTTGCTATTCATGGACAGGTAAAGTCTGAGCACGCCTATGCCGCTGTCTCTCAGGCTCTCCAGATGTTCACGCATATCAAGCACCTTTGAATGATAGATCAAAGTGCGTCTTCCCGTGCGCTTTACAGGGAAATTCTCTCCTTTGTTATCTTCAAGTGATACGTTGCTGCCCTGTTCAAGGATCTTTCTGTCAACAAGGGGCTTTAAAAGATCGTTCTCTGTTATAAGAAGCAACTCCCTGCCATATGCAAGCAATTCTAACTGATGCTGCTCTCCTTCCTTTCCGGCCGCTGAGGAAATGTCCTTTATCTCCTCCAGGTTCAGTTCAGTGGAAAGTGTGACCCTTCGGGCCCCCGATTCAAAATAAGCAGAAGCTGTCTCATTATTGAATATATTCAGCTCCCTCTGGGCCACAAACGATATTCCCATCTGCACTGCAACTCTCACGGTGCCGGGATTTGAGCATGCTACCGTGAATTTTGCCCGGTGCACATCTTCCATCAGCTTTTTCAGGGCCTCAAGCTCATGATCGAAAGCCACCTGGGGAGTGACAAAGACTATCTCTGTTCCCTTTGCCCGTATCTCACCGATATGCAGGCTGTTCTGAGCCTCTGTCAGTTCACTGAACATCTCAATAGGTATATAAATGATATCAGCACCGGCATTCACAGCAGCAAACAGTGATTCGGTGCTGCTGACATCAGCGCTCAAAAGAAGTCGTTTTCTGGTTTTTGCAAATGCGATATCTGCAGGCTTTATGTTTTGCTTTCCAGGTTCCCGGATCGCACATCCATCTGCAGCAGGCTGTTTCCTCTCTCTCTTATATGACATCAGAACCGCTTCCTGGAGAAGTGACACTGCCTGCCTCCTTGCATTAGTAAGGACACCAACAGGTATGAAGATGTTCTCATCTGATACAACTTCGACAGAGCCTGGATGATAGGGTGTGTCACCAAGTTTTTCCATAGCCCGCGATATCTGTTCACCAGTAGTCGGAGAGCTTATCGCCTCCAGGACAACAAAATCATCTGTGAAGGATACAGAGTTTCTGTTTTCTTCCATCTCTATCCTGAGCTTTTCTCCAAGGCGGGCAAATACCCTGATAACAATCGGGATAGTCCGTAGCTTCTTTTTCCGGATGTTGTCGATGAGCCTGTTGTCGGTTGAAAGAAATACTTCATCCTGTGGCCGGACAGCCTTGCCAGTCTTGGGGCTGATCTCAAGAATAACCTCTTCGCCTTTTGAGGCCTTTTCAACCCTTTCCCCTCCGGAAGTGATGAAGTCGACCCTGCAACCGAGCATTCTCATGCTGGTGAGTATTCCGATCCCGTCCTTGTCATTGATGTCCTGCAGGAGTTTTATTTTCAGGCCTGCATGGTGTTTTGACCGGGATATCTCCTTTACCCTGCCAAGAGTAAGACCATAACTTGAACTGTATTTCTGGTGTGTGACATCCTTCTGTCCTAAAACAAAACCCTTTGTAAAGCCTCTGTAAAACAGTTTTGCAAGATCCGTCTCATAAGCCTCAATTTCCTGGGAACTGAGATTACTGCCGGTCCTGCATATCCTCTCGACTGCCGTCTTATAGGCTTCAGAACTTGCGGTCACATATTCCGGTTTTTTCATCCGCCCTTCTATTTTCAGGCTTTTTATGCCGGTCCTGACTATACTGGCAAGTTCGGGAAGAGTGCAAAGTTCGGCACAGCTTATGGGATATTCACCTATTAATCCCCTGCCTGCCTCCTCTCCGTCGATCATCAGATGATACTGCCTGCGGCACGGCTGCGTGCAGGCCCCCCTGTTTGCACTTCGGTCGCTGAGGAAACTGCTGAAGAGGCATCTGCCTGAGTAGGAATAGCACAGAGCCCCGTGGACGAAGAGTTCAATATCAATGTTGCTCCTGTCAACGATATCTTTGACCTGTTCCACAGTAAGCTCTCTTGAGAGTATGACCCTGGATGCACCTGCCTCTTCAGCAAAGGCCACTCCCTCCAGGTTATGGATGGTCATCTGGGTGCTTGCATGTAATGGAAGATCGGGATAGGTGCTGCTTAGCATCTTCATCAGTCCCAGGTCCTCAATTATGATGGCATCGATCCCATAGGAATATGCCTTATCGACAACATCAAGCGCATTCTGTAGTTCTTTCTGCTTGACAGGGATGTTCAGTGCCAGGAAAACCTTAACGCCTCTGGAATGCGCAAGATCTATTGCTTCTTCCAGTTCGTCCAACCTGAAGTTCTTTGCCCCCTTTCTTGCATTAAAATCCTCTACCCCAAGGTATACAGCATCAGCTGCTCCCTTTATTGCACCAAGCAGGGCTTCAGTATCGCCTGCAGGAGCCAGTATTTCCGGTGGCTGGCAGTATTTGTAAATATTATCACTAGCGGTCATTTTCACGAGGTATGATGTTTATCTATAGTGTTATTTATGATAGTGCCTAACAAGTGTATTATTTAAAACGGTTTCTCAGAACATCCTTTAGTGTGAGGTGTTCAGCTCTTGCAGAAACTCATATTTTTCGGACGACACGAATAAATATGATCATTCTTCTCCTTAAATTGAAGAAGGCGAAGAATGAGAATTAAATGTTCCGGAAAGAGAGGGGTTATGTATGGCTATAAGTAAAGTTTATTTTCAGATCATATGTTTTATTGTGTTTTCACTCTCATACCTGGTTATAATCAATCTGTATTTTATGTCAAGAGGGAATGCTGCCTGGGTTTTTGCTCCGGGCACCTTGCTGGTCGGTCTGGTGGGATATTGGATAGGTGATTATCTCTATACGCGCTATTTTAAATAATATTCTAAATATAAAACCAGGGCACCAAAAGAATTATATACGTATGAATATTATCAGATTTAATATATAATAAAAGGTTGTTATAATATGCAAACTTCACAATTGACCGGCCAGGATATTATCAGTATGGCAAAACATGCCGTAGTAAGCCTTGACATGGAAGAAGCTGAACATGCTGCAAGGGAGGCGCTTGAAGCAGGCCTTGATCCTGTGACATTCATCGAAAAAGGATTTGTGGCCGGCATGAAGGAGATCGGAGATATGTTCGAGGAAGACAAAATCACACTTATGCAGATATTTGCGGCTTCAAAGATCATGGACGCAGGTCTTGATATCCTAAAACCTGAAATGGATAACCCGGAGCATAAGTTCTGTTTCTTTGGGAATATCGCCATGAGTGTTTAAAAGTGCGAATGACCGTAAAGAAATCAATGGGATAAATAAAATAAAGGATTTTATAAAGGTGTGAGCAGGCTTTTAAATCTGATTATTGTCTGTTCCTCTCAAAAAGTACTTCCTGAGACGATTTCCATTATTGAATCCCTGCAACTGCCTTCTATATGTATCACGGAGAATTTCGACTCCAGCATCTTGGCAAACTCCGGGCAGAAACTTGAGAGCGGAACCTTATCGTCAGCCCACCACATCCGCCTGTAATGACTCAGGTATCCGAAATTGTTCCTGAACTTATAGAATTCCCTCACTTTTCCCACTCCGGCAAGCCCTTCGGATTCCAGGGGTAACACCACGATATCATTCAGCCTCATGCCCATTGTAAAATTGAAAATGTCCTCAGACCATACATCAAGAACTGACTCGTCAAGCCCGGACAGTTTTGCAATGATCATCTCCTTGATCTGCTCACGTTTTTCAAAGTTATCGAACTTATCCATGGTCTCGTCAAAGTGCTTCAATTCCTCATTGAAGTTCTTCAGTTTCCTGTTAAGTCCCTGCATCTTCCTGACCACTTCAGGGCGCTCTGAAGAGAAGTCAAGGTCCTTGGTGGCCTCCTCGAATTCCTTCCTGAACTTGTCATCAAAATCTCTGTATTGCTCCCCCAAGTAGAAGTGTTTCTTGTGATCAGCAGGTGTGTCCCTCAGTTCCATGAACTCCTGGCCAAACTGCTCCAGAAGGTGCAGGTTCAGGTCCAGGGAAAGCACTCCTCTCTCGAAACAATCCTTTTCCTGGTGGCCGCAGTATCCCGCGCGCACTATCCATACATTTGCCTTGCGTTGGTAAACCATATTGTCTCTCATATAAGTATGCAATTATTCTAACTAATAGTCACTCGCAGTTACTTAAATATATAATACTCAGGCTCTACAGAAACCTGCATTCTAATTCAAATATATGTCCCCTATGATTATATTATTCGATCTGTATTTATTCTGAGCGTCCTACAGAGCCAATAGTTAGTTATATCTTATTGAATGTGGTTTGTGATAAGCATAATCCATGGGAGCTTACAGGTACCCCGCTTCACAAAGATCGATGTGATATATTCCAGCGAGCTCCCAGTAAAAACAACGGACATAATATGATGCCTGATGATTCGTATGATATAATAGTTGTTGGCGCCGGACCGGCAGGTTCCACGGCAGCCATGTATGCAGCCCAAAGAGGCATGTCTGTGCTCCTCCTGGATAAAAAGAAGGATATTGGAACGCCTCTCCAGTGCGGAGGCTTCCTGCCCCACTATGAGACCCTGCATGAACTGGTCCCCAATGCGGAATTACCCTTCACCCTCGAAGAAATACCCTCTAACTGCATCCATGCTACCACCTCTTACCAGCGTTTCATAGCTCCTGACGGTTACTCAAAGGGATTTCACGTTACTGCTGACGCTATCGACAGGAGGCGCTTTGACAAGCATCTCGCAAGGCAGGCTGCAAAAGCCGGTGCACATCTGCTTGTCGGGACCAACGTCACGGAAGTAAGAGGCACTGAACTTATAATGGACGGAGTCTTTGGGGAATTCGTCGTCACAGGTAAGATCATCATCGGAGCAGACGGGCCGAACTCAGTCGTTGCAAAAGCTAACAATATGCTAAGGGGTGCCGACCCTATGGGCACTGGCACAGCATTCGAGTATGAGATCAGCGGCGCAGATACGGACAGGGAAGCCGTGGAAATGTATTTCGGAAAGGAATATGTGCCCGGAGGTTATGCCTGGATCATCTCCCAGGGGGAGGACACGGCCAATATAGGTGTCGGCATTCGCGAAGCAATGTTCGGTCAGGGAATGTGTGCAAGAGACTACCTTGACAAGTTCATGCATGAGCACCCCCTTGCAAGCAAAAGGCTTGAAGACGCGTCCATATTATCCGTTGTTGCCGGCCTTGTACCCGTTGGTGGTGCGCCGAAGATTACAGCCACCAACGATACAATCATAGCAGGAGATGCCGCAGGACATCTCATCGCCACCAACGGAGGCGGCATATCCACTGCAATGGTCGGTGGCAAGCTTGCAGGTGAAACGGCCGCTGATCACCTAGAAGGCAGGTGCAGTCTCATAGAATACGACAGGCGCTGGAGGGAGCAGATGGGAATGGAAATAAGGACCTCGGTATATGCGCGCAAGCTCATGGATAAGCTCATGCTCTCGGATAAGCTCATGAGCGCCGCTATAAGAATGATCTCACCGGAACATATGAAGGCCATCCAGTGCGGACAACTTCCCGCTCCTGTCAGAAAGAGCCTTTTGAAACTTAATATAGGTCTTGACTGAATATGTATATATTTGTTTACGGCTCACTGAAAAAAGGGTTCTCAAGGCATGATCTGATAGAGGGCTCGACTTTAATCTGCAAGACCCGCACCAAGGATCACTTTGCTATGGTTGACCTGCATCGCTTTCCCGGTGTGATCAAAGAGCAGAGTGTATCCCCGATATATGGGGAGGTTTATGACATCACCGACAGTTTGCTGGATGATCTGGATGATTATGAAGGTGACTGGTACTGCAGGGAACAAGTGAAACTTGAAGCAGGGTTCACAGCCTGGATGTATTTTCTCAAAAATATCCTTGGTAATGTAAAGAAGTACGGGATAGTTAGTGAAGGCCTCTGGAATGAGAAGCAGGAGAATAAGTATGTCGGAGAATAATAAATTAACTAACGGGAACAAAGAAAGCCGCTTCACCGGAGGGACCATTGGTTATGAAGCTCACGGGAATCTCTATCTTAATATAACTAACAGGTGTACCGCAAAATGCAGTTTCTGTCTTCGGGATATGTGTGACGGCGTTTATGGTTATAGTCTCTGGTTATCAGCGGAGCCTACTTACGATGATATCATAGAGGAGCTTGAGGGCAGGGATTTGAGACGATACAAGGAGGTCGTGTTCACTGGATTTGGAGAGCCGACATGCAGGCTTGATACTCTTCTTGAGGTAACCAGGTGGCTCCATGAAAAAGGTAAACGGGTGCGTCTGGATACCAACGGTCATGCCAAACTCATGTATCCTGAAAGGGATGTCGTCGCAGAACTAAAAGTGGCAGGTATGGAATCTGTCTCTGTCAGCCTTAATGCCGAATCCGGGGAGAAATATGATCAGCTTTGCCACCCTGCATTCAACAATGCATATGCATCTCTCCTGGAGTTTACAAAAGAATCTGTAAAAGCAGGCATGAGAACTCAGATGACGGTTGTGGGTATGCCTGATATTGATATAGAAAAATGTGAAAAGATAGCAACCGGCCTTGGAGCTACTTTTCGTGTAAGATAAGATCAGAAGTACTTGTACAGATCATCCCTCTTCTCAGAATGCAGGCGCTGCCTGATAATGGAGTTCAGGGGCTTGATCTTGCCCTGCTTTGCACTGATGGGTGCGATAATGTCTATCCATTGTCTCCAGGGAGGCAGCATTCCAAGCTTGTTCGCGATGTCATCAAGGACAGTGTTCTGCTCTTCTTCTTTTACTTTGTCCATTTTATTGACAGCTACAACAGTATCGATATCAAGCTCCTTCAGGAAGTCGTACATCTCAATATCTATCGGAACCTCGTTCCTTGACTCCCAGCGGTCCACAACTTCCACAAAAACAGGACCATCGACAACCATTACAGCCATACGGATTCGCCCGGCTCCTTTTTCTATGTAGCGCACTATCTGGTCCTTTACGATGTCCTGCTTGCGCTCCTTAATACCGCTCATGAACCCGAAACCAGGCATATCTGTCAGGAGAAGGTCTGAAAAGCGTATCTGTGTAGGTTTCAGTGTAACGCCGGGGCGTTTACCTACCTTTACTCTCTGCCCTGTGACCTCCCTGATGAGAGAGGATTTACCCACATTGGACCTGCCGACAAATATGATCTCAAAATTCACTCCTTCAGTAAGATCTTCACTCTTAGCCATTATAACTCACACTTGAACCTTAAGTATTTCTTTTCCTATCGCAACATCCATATCCTGCAGGAATTGCACAAAAGAAGCCGCCGGGATTCTTGCTCCTGCTGCTGCGGCGTGACCTCCGCCTGTACCTCCATGCTTGAGTGCGATAGTTTTTAGCAACCTGTTCAGGTCGATATTTTCTCTTGACCTTAGGCTCATATCATATACATCTTTATGGTTGCGATACTCGGCAGCTATGCCCACCCCGCGCATTCCATACGATGCTGCGTAAATCGCAGATTTTGACATATATCCTTTCGCATCGATGACATATGCCATGTTCTGAAGGGACACAACATCTTTTTTCACTCTGAGGCGCAAGGCTTCTTCAAATCGCGCACCTTCCCTCGCTATCTCAAGTACACCCGGGATCTCGGTGGGGATCATGTCTTGGGAAAGGGGATGAAGCATTTTTCGTTTGAAATCGTAATTGCGGCCCATATGAATAAGAGCCTGTATGAGCGTGCCTGCCTGGAAGAAAAGGCTTCTTTTATCCCAGTCCTGCAACCATTCCCTGATAGAAGGAGTATTATCGTAATAGTCACCGATGGCGCCATATATTGCCACTCTGCGCATGTCACTGTTCAGCCGGTCCTCCAACACCTTATATGTCAGCTCTGAAGAGCACATGTTAAGGTCGTTATGCATCCACTCGACATCCCAGTACTTATCCGGCAGAGGATGATGGTCAATATATGTTATGCTGGCATTTCGGGCAAGCTTTTCAAGACGTTTATACAGTTTGGTGGATGACCTGACATCAATAGCAATATCACAGATGATTATATTCCTGTATCCATCCGCCATCTTCAGTTCATCAAGTATACCTACCGGAGAAGTAAAATACACATCTGCATCAGGGTAGGCACTCTTGGCAATAGCACCGGAGCAGACACCGTCAGAATCCCCGTGTGTCAGGATAAGGGTCCTGTTCATGTCGGAATATATGCGTTTTATCCCGCTTGCTGTTTTTGATCTGTTCATTTATAGTAAAGGAAAGCGCTATTATGTATTTTACTTTTGCCTTAAGTTTGATATGAACTGCTTGACAGCATCCGCAAGATCATAGAATATCCGGAATATCCCATGGTCCTCTTTCACAACTGCAGGCTGCTCCGCATTTATGCTATCATATGATGCATCTTCCGGGGAAATATCATCGTAGTACCCATCCTGTTCATATCCATCCTGCCCATATTCATCTGCTACATATAGCATATATCGTCTTGAATTAACAGTGTCCTCATAGTCCCGGGGATCCGTAAAAGTAGCTTTTGCCGACGGCATCACAACACTTCCGGCCTTATCCATCCGCAGTGAGTATGTAAGGGTGATATTTTCAGACGGGTGCAGGATCTTACTGCTACTTATAGTGCCTCCCACAAGCACAGCTCCTGTGGCGATCTCATCAGAGACTGACACATAGGCAGCCCGATCGCCTTCATTAACAGCACTTACCTGTATCTGGATAACATCATTCACCTGCACATTTTCGGCAGAATGGGATTTGGTAAGGTTTATATAAGGGCCATGAACAATAAGCTGTGTATCGTGGAACGTTTTCTTGTAAATTCTATCGTCCATACTGACCAGCACCTGCGTACCGGTGAAATTATAAGTACCAGGCCTGAGAGCCTTAAGGGAGTAGCTATAGGACTTCTGTCCGTTAGCAGCAATAGTGGAGTTCCAGTCCATATCGATATCGGGATCAAATACCAGGCCGCCCGGGATTTCCTGGATAAGTTGTATCGTTGTAGGAACAACCCTGAGGTTTCGGACCTTTATCTCAAAGTGAGCCCGCTCATCCATGTATACTTCTTTTGCCCGGTTCTCTTCCACAATAATTGTCTTATCTATCTTCTCAATGACAACTGTCGGGGTCTGGGATACATTTGAAAGAAATACAGTAATGTTCGTGTAGGGCACCGGGATATTGTTACCCGTAACAACGCTCAGTGCAGTGATGTTGAGCCGGTCTCCAAATATATAATTGTCAGGGATGTTGGAATTGTTCACGGCAAGAATCGTTTGCCATGATTCGGAACGGTCGCTCAGTACCGTCAGCATCACATAATCACTATCTGTATCGAATGCTTTGGAAGGTGAAAAGTCAGCAGCTTTTATCATGTAGCCGCTGGCATTGACTTCTTCTCCCCAGTAAAGCGTATAGTTTCCTGTCTCAAGCCACTCGACACCGCCATCATCGGTAAACGATTCTGCATTTGCAAGGCTGCAGAGGCATACAAGAAGGGCCAGCACTCCCATTCTTAAAGCTATCTGTCTCATAGTCTCTATTATTGTTCCCTGCGCTTGATCACGGCAAAGACACAGATAAGGATGAATATCATCAGAGACCCTTCAAAACCAGGTTGCACCCTGGTATCATCAGAATTGGTTACTGTGTTGTCTGTGGAAGAAGAACTGCCCGATGTGCTGCTGGGAGTGTCACTCTGGGAGTTATCAGAAAGAGAAGCGGAAGTCTGCTCTTCCGGGTCTACAACCGACAGTACGGGCATGTTGGATATCCTTTCACCTTTAAAGCCTTCCATATCAATGAACGTAGCAGTTGTTGCAGGCATCTTTACCTCTCCTGTCTCCTTCGTTCTGATCACATATGAGTATGTGGCTGATTTGCCTCCTTTCATAACTTCCTTGAACTCCAGGTTCCCGCTTACAAATGATACGCTGGATGGCATACTTTCTGCTGTTGTTACACTGGCATCCTTGTTACCCTGATTATGCACAGTTATAGTCACAGTAGCTTCTTTGCCAGGGCTCACGGAAGAAGGACTTATGGTTTTAGTAAGAACTATATTGGGTCCATTAACTTTGACCTTGGGTGCTTCTGACTTGAATGTGTGCACCTTGCCGTCGGGCCCTGTGAATGTAGCTGTCGTTGCAGGAATTGTTATCTCGCCGGTCTTTGTGGGTTTCAGTGTATATTTAAAAAGGTCTGCCTTTGTCTCACCTTGGCTAAAACTGACTGTTGTTTCCTGATTGGTATTATCCTGCAATTCAAAATACTCGCTGATCGAATCGGTGACTGTTGCGGAACTGACACTATAGATTCCTTTATTGTATACACTCACTGAAACGTAAACAGCCTTATCCATGTATATTTCCTTGGCAATAGTCTTTGTAATTATAAGTTCGACAACAGGCTCTATGGTCAGGGTCTTTATTTTGTCATGGGAGTGTATCTGGTTGTTAATGTCCTTAGATTTAGTTGTTACCTTAAAATCGATCTTTGTCTGGTCCCAGTACTCAGAGGCCTTGAATTTAACAACTATCGGCTCAAGTACTTCATCTTCTTCCACATCATTAAAACTATATTTAATTTTTCCGGAAGTTTGTTCCATTCCACATGAATCTATTTCTACGTCCATATTGTAGGCTTTGGCATCACCTTCGTTCTTGATATTTATTGTTGCTGTAATAATAGAAGAACCAGTATACCTTGGATCATAAGTGTCTTTATCAGTGCTTATATCGATTTTCATCTTTGGATAAGCTCTCTTATATACTTTAACTGCAGTTTTTGGATCTTTCATATTGCCTGTCCATGAGTCAATATTAAGGGTCACGGAATCAACAACTACTTTGATGTCATTGCCACTATCTGTATCACGGTAAGTCAGAGTTTCTCCAACACGCAAAGGGGAAATTGCTTTTACCTGGTTGTTCCTGGAAATGCTGATGCTGACAAAACCTTCTGCATTAAAGTCCTCAGCTTTGATAACATAGCTATCAATTGTTAATGTACCTCCCCAAGCAAGGGTGCCAGTCTTATCTGCACCATCCTTCCATTCAATATCATCCACAGTATAGGCTAATGCAGGCAGGCAGAGAAGATACATCGATAAAAGTAAACAAATAAGGGATTTTTTTAGCATCATTTAACCTCATGTGTATTATTAATAATATTGAAATAGATATTAATTTTATGGAGTCAGTTTTTTGGTATAAGTGTTTTATAACCTTTTATCTGAGAAGGCCTGTCAATTGCTGTTGTTCTGGAGGTGGAACTTGGAAGGTCGGTCATGGTAGGCTGCTGTATGAGTCCTGCTGTGTTCGCATCTGCGGTTCGCTGGCTTTTGTACCCCGCTTCGATAGTTTTATTTATAGCAACCTCTGAATATTCAGGAAAAATATTTGTCCTCTCAGATTGCTTTTCTGAGCTCCTTTTTGACATATCGGACTTAAGGTCTCTTTCCTTGGCCCTGGTCCCATATTCTTTGCCGTCCCTGTAGTTTTGCATGACGAGCTTTCCAAGACCGGATTCTCTTGCCAGATCCTCAAGCATTGAGTATTGCTCGCTCACCCAGCCAAGTTCGGAATGTTTGTGATACCCTACTTCAAAACCAAGCTTGTACGAACTTTTAACAAGCTCATCGATCTCAGATCTGGTGAGTTGCGTTTGCTCTTCTTTCTTTTTGAAAAACCTGACCATGGTTTCACACCCTCACTCAAGCAATTCTTGCACAGCCATGCCTCTTTCCGTGAAACCCACACCCCGCAGGTTACAGTCATGCTTAGTTCCTCTCATTTTGATTATCTGGATGGCACGTGTCATAGTCTTATCGTAGAGGAAATTATGCAGGAATATGACCCCATGAGAAGCAAACTGCTCTGTGGAGTAAACTGTCGGGTCCGTCATCTCGGATATCAGTATCGTGGTACATCCTAATTTCTTGAGGTTGCGGATGAACCTACTCATCTCTTTTTCCTGAAGGGATGGGTCCTTTGAAGTGAAACGGATCGCTGACACTGAGTCAATTACCAGCCGCTTTACACCATACTCAGAGACATAGCATGCAATTTCCTTGTATACTGTTGCCGGGGAAGGAGCACCCTGGTCGCCAGGAGAATTGATCATGTCGTGTTCATGGATACCGCGTTCATGCAAGTCATCGATAAAACCATAATCCATCCTTGGACCGAGGTCCGCGAACAATAGTTTTTGCATCTTGATCAAAGTCACTACGTTCATACTGTAGTTTGACATGTCATCTATTATGTTCTGCGGGCTCTCTACCAGGCTCACATAAAGGCCGACTTCTCCAAGTGCTGCTCCCTGTGCAAGATATTGGACACAGAAAGTGGTTTTACCACTTCCGGGGGGCCCGCTGAGAAGATAAACACGTTCCGAGAGTAATCCTCCTTGCAGGATTTCGTCAAGACCATCTATTCCAGTTTTAATTCTCATAAGGTGCCCTCTGTAAATATACTAGATTTTATTATATTTATGGTGTACATATATATTACTGTTATTATTCAGCAAATAGTATACATGACATTATTATACATAAAACTATTATAATATAGTATTGGAATGCGACATATTGAAATTACTTGAAAAACATCATTTATCTATGAACCTTTCAGAAGTAGTTGCTGTCCTAGAACAACTGGCCCCTCCTGAGCTGGCGGAGGATTTCGATATTGGTAGAATTGGATTGACCCTGGATCTTGAGAATGATATTCAGAAAATAGCCGTTGCCCTTGATCCCACAAAGTATGTGTTAAAAAGGGCCGCAGAGATAGGTGCGGATATACTTGTGACCCATCACACTCTTATCTTTCATCCGCTGAACCTTGTCAGGAAACCGCTTGCAGATATTCTCAAAATAGCTCTGGACAACAATATTTCCCTGTACTCGATGCACACCAACTACGACAAAGCAAAAAATGGTATCAATGACGCACTTGCAAAACGCATCGGTCTCTCTAATATCATTGACACGGATATCGGAAGGATAGGAACTATCAGTCCGTGCCCTGCAGAGACCTTTGTGAACCATGTTGCAAAAAGCCTGAACACCCATGTCCAGTTCACTGGCAGGAAAGAAGAGATCAGCAAGGTGATGGTCTTTGGTGGGAGCGGTTTTAAAGAAGAGTACCTTTCCATCGCAAAAGAAAATGGAGTCGATGCTTATGTTTCCGCTGAACTGAGACATGATATCATACGCTCATGGGAGGACATGCTGCTTATTGATGCAACACATTACGCAACAGAAAATCCGGGCATGCAGGACCTGTGTCTCCGGCTGGAGGAAAGGCTCAGGATGGATGTGGAATTCATTGACCACAATCCCTTCATAGAAGTAATTTGAGGATCCATGTCTGATAATAACGATCACATTGATGAGGATGAGCTGGAGGAAATGTTGGAAGACCAGTCAAAGCTCAAGGAAAAGCCGAAACACAGGGGATACGGAGATTATGAGAGAAGAGGCATTTACAGGGGGCCTTCGGTAAAAAAGTGATGCAGTAAAGAGGCAGATTAGGATGAACCTGGCCCTTCCTGCCTGTTATCAATGACCTTTTTCCCGCGCTCTGCGGGGATTATTTTCAGCTCTCCGCCATTAAACTCATTTTTAAGGGGGTCGATTGATGCAATTCTGTCAAGTGTTACGGCAACTGCAGCAACCTCTGAATGGGGCTGGTTGCCTACCGCAACATTCCAGTCCGCCATTTCATATATCTCGAAAGGGACCTTCTCAGCCCCCACAACAATCATGAGATCTTCACACTGCCCGATATCAGCCGCGACATCAGGCAGGTTCACACCATACATGGATAAATGGCAGACTTTACCGCCTCCTTCTTTCCACTTCCTGATCTCAGTCTTCCAGTTCACATCGTTCTTAACATAGAAATTTCCGCCCCATCTTTTTGCAACATCGAGTATGTTTTCCGCTAGCTTGCGGTCATCTGATGCCAGCAACATGCCCTCGGCACCAAAAGCCCTTGCAGTCAGGCCTACGTGAGTGGTTATTCTTTTATCCCTCACCGGGCGGTGGCCAAGTCTTAAGATAACAATCCTTTTCATCATGCACCTGTGCTCAGAGTCCCTTGATCTCATCCACTCTTTCAATGAGCATTCCCTCAACGAATATAGGCGGGAACTCCCTTGCATATCTTACTGCGTCTGCAAGTTTCTCTTTTTTATCGGCATAAACCGTGAGAACCGGCTGACCCTTCTCCACGGACTCACCGCGCTTTTTGTGTATCAGGACACCTGAACCCTTGTCATTGGGAGCACCTGCGAAACGTGCCAGCTGCACAATTCTCTTATTGTAGAACTCTATAATGTATCCGTTGGAAGGCGCCAGAATCTCTGCGGTGTACTGGCCCACAGCTATGTCCTTGTGGGTGATGTCAGGATTTCCACCCTGTATTGCGATTATCTCTTTCATTTTTGCCAGAGCTTTGCCATTTCTAAGGGTTTCAAGAGCAAGTTCCCTACCCTGCCCACGAGGCGCGGCTCCGCCCATTTCAAGCAGCATGCCTGCAAGAATGACACTTTTCTCAATAAAACTGTTAGGACCTTCCATAGTCTCAAGGACTTTCAGGGCTTCCCTTACCTCAAGTGCAGGACCCACGGTCCTTCCCACTGGCGAGGCTCCATAGGTCAGGGCGCAGTCCACATCCATACCCAGTCGCTCTCCCAGGCTTATGAGGTCCCTTGCAAGTTTGCGTCCGGCCTTTACATCAAGTATCTTCGTTCCGGGACCGATGGGAATGTCCATGACAACTTTCTGAGCCCCGACAGCACCTTTTTTAGCCATGATGGATGCAAGCAGCTGGCAGTGGGGATCAACAGAAAGCGGGTATTCTATCTTAATGAGCTTGTCATCGGCAGGTGCAATATTGGTTCCGCCGCCCCATACAATTACCCCTCCGACCTTTTCGGTCATTTCCTTGATCTGTGCAGCCGTAAAGTCCACTGGTGCAAGTATCTCCATGAGGTCAGCGGTACCTCCCGCCCCGGTTATGGCACGTGAGCTGGTCTTTGGTATGAGCAGGCCGTTAGCTGCAACTATCGGGACTATGAGAAGGGTTATCTTATTTCCCGGAACTCCTCCTATGGAGTGCTTGTCCATTATCGGGGAACTTGCGAACTTTATCTGCTCACCGGTTTCTATCATAGCTCTTGTCAGCCATTCGGTCTCATCCTCCGACAGGTCCCTTATATATGTAGACGTAATGAATGCGGCGAGCTCAACCTCGCTAAGGTTCTCTTCCACTATATCCCTGACAAGCAGATTTACCTCATCCCTGTCCAGTTTCTTGCCATCCATTACCTTCCTGACAATATGTGCCGACTTGGGTTTATCCGCAGGCTCAACTTCAACAGCCTCGGTCCACTGTTTGCCGAGCTGCTCCTGAACCTCATGATACACACCGATCATTCCCGGAGCTATCATGTCCTCCGTAAAATCCACGATCGCAGTTAAGGTAACATGATTGCGCACCCTTACCCTGTCACCTTCATAGACACCAAGCTCCTTGGCATCCATTGAATTCATCACAACTTTGTATTTACCGACCTTGATATCAATGGGTTGTACTTTTAACTGCATGATCACACCTTTAGATATGTCAACTGCATTAATCGATAAATAACTAAGGGTAAAATGTTTATGGCAATTTACCTGGTTAGTGACACTTATTTGTAGCAGGTTGCCTGGCAGCCGGCTTGATACTGAGTGACATAAGCTGCGTGTACCTGCACACATCCCGTATCCTGCATGACCACTGCTCTTAAAACCAATAAGTAACGATACAATTCTATGAATTATTTCATGCAGACGGCCATAGATGAAGGCAGGCACGGGATGGATCATAATCACGGAGGACCATTCGGTGCGGTGATAGTGAAGGACGGGAATATCATCTCAAAAGCCCACAATGATGTGCTCAGGACCAATGACCCTACGGCTCATGCGGAAATACTGGCTATCAGGCAGGCCTCCGAAGTCCTTGACAGTTTTGATCTGTCCGGGTGTGAGATATACGCCACCTCGGAACCATGTCCCATGTGTCTTGCCGCTATTTTCTGGGCCCGCATCAAGACTGTCTATTTCGGCTCCGATAAGGAGGAAGTAGCGAAAATAGGATTCGATGACAGCCGTTTCTATGAGCTGCTAAAGGGAAATGGTGACGGGTCGCAACTCAACAGAGTCAATATTGAGAGAGATAAATGCATGGAACTGCTTGAACGCTGGGAAAGGAAACCTGACAAGCAGATGTATTAAAAACGCAAAATACATCCACAAACCTTATTACAAGAAGAACGCCTATTGAAATATTTATATATTAAAATAATGGCCTTACAGGCGGATTGACAATAATGCCCCTTCAGGATTTTACAGCAAGCATTTTTTCATTTGTTATAACTTTGTTGCTTATACTGTTGCTCAAATATCTCTTCAGGGAAAAGATGTTCTTTTCCAAGGATAAGATCATACAGCAGCTGGTCATTCTTATCATTCTTGTCATTGGTATGGGAATAGTTGTATTGACTCTTCCCCTGAGCACTGAAGACAAGAATATTATTCTTACTCTAACAGGTATCGTCATCGGTGCGACCATAACCTTTTCTTCGACCACATTTGTAGCCAATGCCATGGCAGGTATAATGCTCAGGATGATCAGTCCTTTCAGAAAGGGCGATTTTATCAAGATAAATGATACGTTCGGAAGGGTCACTGAGATAAATTTCCTGCATACTCAGATACAGTCCATTGACAGGGACCTTGTCATGATCCCAAACCAAAAACTGATATCAGACCCTCTCAAGACCATCCGTTCATCGGGAACCATTATCACAACCAGTGTTTCCCTTGGATATGACATTTCACGTAAGAGCATTGAAAAGAACCTGCTGCTTGCAGCTGAAAATACAGGTCTTGAAAGCCCTTTTGTACATGTCACAAACCTTGGGGATTTTTCAGTCACCTATAAGGTAGGAGGACTGCTCAAAGATCTGGAAAGCCTTATCACCAAAAGGTCTGATTTCAAAAAGAACGTCATGGATTCACTGCATGGAGCTGATATTGAGATAGTTTCACCCACTTTCATGAATCAGAGAGTTTTCGGTCAGGATTATGTATGTATTCCTCCTGAAGAGAAGGACGAAACTCCGTCTCAACCGGATGTGACCGTGCCAAAAACCGAGGATATAATATTTGATAAAGCCATAGAAGCCCGAAATCTGGATGCTATATATACTAATTGGGACCATTTTACAGAGAGAAAGAAGTCACTCGAAGGAAAACTAAAAGAGCTGAAAGATGAAAAAACCATAGAACAAGTGAAACTTGAACTATTGTCCCTGCTAAAACAGGAAGAGGAACTGAAGCCATCTCTGGAGATACTCAGGAACAGTGCTGACATCCAAACTGATATGGATGATAAAGAAAGAGAACGCATTCTTAATCTTATAGTTGATCTTGAGGCAAAAGAGCTTGTAATTGACGAGAACTACCGCAAATTGGAGAACAGGGTAGAAAGGCTGCTGAAAAGGCATACATAGATTTTTATATATCTATATCGATGATTCATCGGACGGCAGATTATTCAAAATGAAGAAAAATACTTCAAACTAAAGGTTGTTTACACTCTCAATGATAATAGGCGTGCTTGGACCCAAAGGTTCCTATACGGAAAAGGCAGCTCAACAGTGGCTTGCTGAGAAACGCAGTAATGAGTGCAGAATTAAATGCAATGATGCACAGGAGGGTGATTTAGCTCTTGAATATTGCGAGGATATACAGGATGTTTTCTCATTCCTTCGTGCCGGTTCTTTAGATGTTGGCCTTGTACCTGTGGAAAACTCCATTGAAGGATCCGTCGGGATCACTCTTGACATGCTCCTTGAACATGATGTTGCAATTGTAGGGGAAACTGTTGTTGCGATCGAGCATTGCCTCCTGTCAAAAGGCAGAAAGGAAGATATCAGGATAATCCTCTCGCATCCTCAGGCCCTTGCTCAGTGCAGGCATTTCCTTAAAGAGAACTTCAAAGGAGTTGAACTGCGGACTACGGGAAGTACATCCCACGCCGCAAGGCTCGCCACGGAGTTCGAGGAAATGGCAGCCATCGCATCCCGCGAATCTGCTCAGACGTATGGCCTGAATGTCCTGTTATCCAATATTCAGGACAGGGAACACAATCACACCCGTTTTCTTACTATAGTGCGCTCAGAATCTTCCTCAATCTATTCCAACCACATCGGAAATGTATACAAGACATCAATAATACTCTACCTGGACCGTGACAGGCCCGGAGCTCTTTATGAGATACTTGGGGAGTTTTCCCTCCGGAAAATAAATCTCACCAGAATAGAGTCAAGACCTTCTAAAAAAAAACTTGGCGATTACCTGTTCTATATAGATCTGGAAGGCAGCACAAGCGATGATAATATAAAAGAAGCAATATATAATATAGAGTCAAAAGTAGGTATGCTCAAAATGCTTGGCTCATATCCGGCATCTAACCCGGTATGAAACTCGTGTAACAGCAAATAATAATTAAAAGCGGTGCTTAAAATGGACATCAGGAAGTTCGTGCAAACCCAGGAAGCTGCCCTGAAGAAGTACCGCAGGACCTATAAACTGCTTGATTTCCTCACCATCCTTACATTATTTTACACACTAATGGTGGTCCTGAGTATTGACCAGGCATTGCCGATCATCCGCACCTTTGAGGTACGTGCGGGAACAGCTTACAACGTGGCAGGCCTCAGCATTGCTTTTGAAACAGTGGTGCTTCTGACAATATCCGTACTCGTATCTCTGGTGCTGACTTTCATTCTGCACAGAAAAGATAAGAAGATTAGCACTATTGAACTGGTTGAAGAAAAATATCCCAGCCTACGGGAAAGGCTTCGCACTGCCTATGACAACATAAGCCTTGACACTATTATAGCCAATGACCTGAAGCAGACAGTGTCTTCAGCTGTTGAAAGCGTAAGGTCATCTATGTTCCTCCGGAAAAAGAGGGTGAACTTTGGTTTAATTGTGTTAATAGCTTCTGTTCTGCTGCTGACTTTTGTGACTTTGAACGATATACATGCAGACATGACCCCGGAAGACTGGAAAGGCTTGGTAGACAATCTCCCCTTCGTTCCAGACAGCTCAAATGGAGATGATCTCGTCGTCATCGATGACGACCCTCAGGAAAGTGCGGGTACAGAGAACCTTACAGGACCTTCTGCAGTCATCGTGGTGGAGGGGACGGAAGTGGACCTTAGCTTACCTCCGGGATCCGGAGTTGGCTTCAATCCGGGTAATGATACTGAACAGGATACGGACTTTGTGCCATCCTCAAGTTACGAGATCGATGCTATATCCTCGGATACGTACTACGAAAGTTTCCCGGCGGGCTATGAAAGTGTGATCAAGTCTTACTTTGAGAAGATGGCAGAAGAATAACAGGGTTGACTGCCGGATTACTAAATTTATATTTACCAATACATCCAAAGGACGAGAACAAAGGAGAAAACTAATGGCTAGCGACATTAACTCAAGGGATCTGACACAAACATACAGGGTTGCCGGAGATATGTTTGGCACCCTTTTCAAGGAAATCGGAAAGGTGGTTGTCGGTCAGAACGATACCGTAGAGCAGATAATTATTGCGATACTGTGCAACGGGCACGCTCTGGTCGAGAGTAACCCGGGACTGGGCAAGACCCTCACCATATCTACTATCTCAAAGTCAATGGACCTCAATTTCAGCAGGATACAGTGTACCCCTGACCTCATGCCGGCTGATATCACAGGAACTCATTTCATCGAAGAAACCGGTGGCTCAAAACATTTCAAATTCGAGCCCGGACCCCTGTTTGCCAATATAGTGCTTGCTGATGAGATAAACCGTGCATCGCCAAAAACACAGTCCGCACTCCTTGAAGCTATGCAGGAAAAACAGATAACTGTCGGTAATGACACTTTCCTGCTGGAGCAGCCGTTCTTCATTCTTGCCACACAGAACCCTATAGAAATGGAAGGCACATTCCCGCTTCCGGAGGCTCAGCTTGACAGGTTCCTCCTCAAGATACTGGTGGATTATCCAAGCTATGAGGATGAGATAGAGATAGTGAACCGCTATACACGCTCCATAATGCCTACTGTTGGCAAGGTTGTTAACAAGAACACGCTCCTTGACCTGCAGAGGCTCACAAGGGACGTGCCTATCGCTGACGACATCAAGAGCCGTGTGATCAAGATAGTTATGACCACACGTATCAGGAGCGAGTTCATAGAGTACGGTGCTTCCCCGAGGGCTTCCATTGGCCTTATCCTTGCAGCAAAGGCACGGGCACTGATCAAGGGGAGGAACTACGTCAGTAATGAGGACATTGAGGCCATGGCCTATCCGGTCCTGAGGCACAGGATAATACTGAGCTTTGAATCCGAAAGGAAAGGGATCACAACAGACCAGGTTATCAGGAATATCCTCGAAAAGACCAAATAACCTTCCACTCCTGAGAAACACCCAGATCCAATATCCGGCAATGAGCGACAAGAAACATACTATCGATGTTGACTTTTTCAGGCAGCTTGACCGCTTCACTTTCATGGTGAAGAAAAGGATGTCGAGCACATACGCTGGAAACAGGCGTTCCCTTCACAGCGGCAAAGGACTTGATACGGTCGGCTACAGGGAGTACAACCGGGGAGACGAACTCCGATCAGTTGACTGGAAAGCCTATGCACGCTCTGAGAAGCTCTACGTGCGCCAGTTCGAAGAGGAAAAGTCCCTCACTACCCATATCTTACTTGATGCCAGCAAAAGTATGGACTACGGGAGCGGTGATATATCCAAGTTCGAATATGCAACGATGCTGGCAGCCGGTTTTGCATACCTTGTTACAAGGGACAATGACAAGTTTGCTATCTCGACATTCTCTCAGGATGTAGATATCACAAAACCGCGCCGGGGAAAGAGATACCTGTTGCAGATGATCGATAGGCTGGAGGAAGTGCATCTTGAAGGCAGGACTGCCATCGACCAGGTCACCTCCCAGTATGTCAAAGCTATCAGTTCAAGGTCCCTGATAATTATAATTTCGGATCTCCTTGATGATCCCGCATCTATCGAGTCAGCCGTTTATCGCTTTGCTGACCATGACCTCATACTTATACAGGTCCTTGACAGAGCAGAAAGTATGCTTACCCTGCACGGTCACAGTAAGCTGGTAGATGTTGAAACGGGAGCAAAGCTGGATACTTACGTCAGCGAGGACTTCAAGAATGAATACCAGAAAAAGCTGACAGAGCATATTTCCAGGATTACTGCTGTGTGTGACAGGGTCGGCGCTGAGTTCTATACCGTTACCACCGACGTACCTGTTTTTGAAGCCTTCCTCAACACCATCAGCAGGAGGATGTGGTAATGCCTTTCGAATCACCTCTTGCACTTGCAGCTCTTGCAAGCGTGATACCGCTTATACTGTTATACCTGCTACGCCCGAAACCGCTTCAGGTGCTTGTGCCTTCCCTGATGTTCCTTATGAATATCCGGGAGGAGAAAAAGCGGTTCTACACTTCCATAACAAAACTGATAAAAGATCCGCTATTCCTGATACAGTTGCTTGTGCTGATATTACTGGCACTCGCTGCAGCAGCACCTTTCATCGAGACCCAGCAGCCTCTCAGCGGAGAGCATACTGTTATAATCATCGACTCATCCGCAAGCATGCAGACCGACGGTCGGTTCAGTGACGCGATCTCAAAGGCCGGTGACTATGTAAGTAACACGAACACTATAATCCTTGCAGAGAACGTACCCGTGACCGTGCTTTCATCTGCGGGATCCTCGGCTGCCTATGAGACTCTGGATTCCCTGCAGCCAAAGGCAGTGGTCGCAGATATCTCATCGGCCGTTTCCGCGGGGATGAGGACGCTCTCGCAGGAAGGCGGAAGGATAGTCGTCATCTCCGATTTCTCCCACTGGGACGGGGACGATCCCGTGAATGCCAAGAACCTTGCCGAATCCTACGGATTACAGGTCGAATATGTCCTTGTGGGCAGCAGTACCGGCAATGTTGGCATTATCCAGGGGGAGGTCTCGGCAGTGGAAGGAAGTTACACTTACACCGGTGTCTTGAAAAACTACAACAACGGCAGACAGAGTGTGAACCTGAATATCGTCAATGAAGGCGGAAATGCACAGCAGGTAAGTCTTAGCGTACCTGCCCGCTCCACCCAGCAATTCAAGGTGACAAATCTTAAGACAGGCATAACCGAAGTAAGGATTGCAGCCGCTGACAGTCTCATGGTCGACAACGTGGCATATATATCAGTCCCCCCCTCATCCTCCAAGCAAATGCTTGTAGTGTCAGATACCGATAAACTCCCATCCCACACCGCTCTCTCGCTCATGCCTAATGTCCAGACCAACCTGCTTGAAGGAGTGCCTTCGGACCTTTCAAAATACAGCGTTGTTGTCATTGCCAATAAGCAAAGGACTCTCGCATCCAATGAGGTATCCACTCTTAACAGCTTCATCAGGGGTGGCGGGGAAGTCGTTTTCATAGCCAGTGAAGCCCTGTCCGCGAACAAAGCAGGAACGGATCTGCAGAGCCTGCTGCCTGTAAGCACAGGCAATGTTGCGAGTGCTGAAAGGGGTGTGACGCTCAGGGTGTTGCAGGAAACAAGACTCAGCGAGGATATCAAGTTCAATGAGGTTGCAGTCTACGAGTATCTTAATGCTACCGCACGAAGAGATGCAACAACCCTTGTGGCTACCACTACAGGTACTCCTATGCTTGTCTACAGTACCTTGGGAGAGGGCACAGTGGTCTATCTGGGACTGAACGATGCTCTTGGCGAGGATGCCTGGAACAATTTCCATAACCTTCCTGAGTATCCGGTGTTCTTGTTCCAGCTGGCAGGCTGGCTTGGAGGCACCGGGAGCATCTCGGATTATAACCTGAAGACAGGCGCTGTATCCGCACTTGCCAGGGAACAGGAGATACAGACGCCAAACGGTGTGCAGACCACAAATCGTGTGCATTATGATGAAGCGGGTGTCTATACAGCTGCAGGAAAGAGGGTCGCTGTCAACCTGTATAATGACAGGGAATCCGACACAACCCTTACCGGGCAGGATGTCATAGACCGCTCAAAGGCAAAGGATTCTCCCGGTATCGTACGAGCCAGCAGCTACACCGCAAAGAACTACCTGGATACATATATGATAATCATAGTTTTCCTACTGGTCATGCTTGAATTAATGATAATCAGAAAAAGGGGTGAGCTGTAATGGTAAGCTTTGAGCATCCGGAAATGTTCTGGCTTATTCTGCCTGTCCTGATAGGCGGAATATACCTTCTAAGAAAAGCCACGAAGAAAGGCCTCATCATTTCCAGGATCATAGTTGTTGCACTGCTTATCATCGCACTGGCGTCTCCCTATACACTCAGCCCCAGGGTGACTGTGGACGACAATCCCAACATTGTCCTGATCTCCGATGAAACGGAAAGCATGAACATCTTTGACAAGCAGGCTGCAACCAATCTGTATGAATCACTGGCAGCGAAAACACCCACTACACTTGTCAGGCTCACCGGGGATAAGACTGCCCTGGGAGATGCAATTATGCAGTATTCCACAGGAGATAACCAGTTAGTAATGATAACGGACGGGAACAGCAACAGTGGAGCTGACCTTGAAGAAGCCCTGAAATTTGCACAGGATATCGGGACCACGGTATACTATGTTCAGCCCGACCTTACGTCCAACGATATCACCGCTCAAATCACTGGCGACAAGACGGTTATCGTGAACAACGTGAACCAGTTCGATATGATCATCTCCCAGGCTGGCACCGGGGAGATCAGCTACCGCTATGAGTTGTACATCAACGATCAGCTTGCAAGGAGCGCAAATGTCGTGCAGGAAGGCAGGCAGAAGAACATAACGCTTCATGACATCAAGTTCTCAAAGCTTGGAAAGCACACTATGAAACTGGTAATCATACCTTCCGGCGGTGACAGCGACAATATCAATAATGATTTCTATAAATCGGTATATGCTATCCCTAAACCCAAAATAACTGCCATCGGTCTTGAAACCGGCTCCCCCCTTGCCTATTCACTGCAAAACCTCTATGCAGTCTCAACGGCAACGGACCTGTCCAGTATAGATGGCAAGAAGGCGATAGTGATTGACAATACACACGCCAATTCCTTCTCGCAGAGCGATGTGACGAAGCTCAAAGCTTTCCTTAATGACGGACATGGGATCGTAGTAGTCGGCGGGGACCACTCATACAACTATGGTAACTACCTTGACTCTCCGATCGAGGAGATACTTCCGGTAGTATCCAGACCCACTGACTGGAGCGGAGGAAGGAATGTAGTTCTGGTGCTTGATGTATCGGGGAGTTCAGTCGATTACAATATGACTACAGACATAGTTTCAAATGCAGTCAAAATAATAAAAAATGAGAATCTAAGGGACTCACATGTAGGAATTATTACTTTTGGGAGTAAGGGGTTTGACTTCTCTAACGGACTATTATATCTTGGCACTTCTTCAAATATAGAACTTTTAGAACAGCAATTAGAAGAGATGAAATTTGGTGGTGGAGAAACCAATTTGAATGAAGGATTAGAAGTTGCTGAAACTTGGTTAGAGGATGAAACAGGTGAATTAGAAATTATAATAATTTCCGATGGAGCAATTGACTCTTACAAAGAAACAATAGCAATATCTCAAAGGCTTCATGCGAAAGGTGTTAATTTTTACTTCCTTCATATTAATTCAGGCGATAAAGGCCAAGATGGTTTACTAGACGAAAATGGTAACTATGTGAGTAAAAGAATAATGGAAGAAGTAAACGGATCTCATGTTTGGCTTGAGAAGGGAGAAAGAGCAAATATAATATTTAGCGGTATACAGCAGCCTTCCGATCAAAATGATACTGCATTTGGTTCATTCCCTCTCATAGAACTCAACACGCAGCATTTCATAACACGTAATGTTGAAGTGGAGGGTGAGATTACAGGGTACAATGATGTCACACCCAAGGCTGGAGCCGACAGGCTGGTTATCACAGCCACAGGTAAACCTGTACTCACTACCTGGAGATATGGCCTGGGGAGGGTAGCAGCCATTACAACTGATAATGGGGAGCGGGGCGGGAACAGGTGGGGAACCGCACTGTATTCCGGCAACAATTCAAAAATAGTCTCCTCAACTGTTAACTGGGCCATAGGCAACCCCCGCGAGGAAACGGGTGCAGTTGTGGAAGCACCGGATACATGGTACGGAACACCTGCCGATGTTGTGCTTACAATGTATGATACCGGCATCCCTATCCTGAAGCTCAACGGTGACAATGTTGATCTTTCCCTTACAGGGAACAATGTATATGAAGCGAGCATCAGTCCCGACACCATCGGAGTGCATGACCTTTCGGGTTATCCGCTGGCCGTCAACTATGCGCTGGAATATCGCGATGTAGGTCTCAATGAGAACCTGCCTTCCCTCATCAGGGCCTATGGGGGCAACACATATACAGAAGATGAGGCGCGTGCCAGCCTCCTTACGGAAGCCCGGCAAAAATCCCAGAAACTGGTGCGCGATATCGTCAGCCATAAGATGTATTTCCTGCTTGCCGCTCTTATAATCTTCCTTGGTGAAGTGATAGTCAGGAGAATCAGGGAAATAAGGGAAATGAAGAAAATGCAGAGCGAGATGCAGGGCTAAACCAGCCTGCATCATTCTTTTTTAGATATTCACCCAGCCTTGCTAGAATTTGTTGCCAAGAGACTTGTTATCAAGTATGATAACAAATGATTAAGCCATGGCTGCCATTGAAAATACTATCTTCCAATCGTATCAACCTGTTGCAGACCAGTTTTTTGAGTAAACATCCTGTTTTAGTAAGCTCTATTGAGGCTTTTTATTACTAATGAGCATAAATTCACAATTGTTATATGCGAAATTAATATATACTGGTTCAAACTACTACACTCTTACGTTAAAGGCATACACACAGAGGAACAGTAAATGGATAACAAGGAATATGGATTCAATACCCTTGCCCTTCACGCAGGGCAGGTCCCTGACCCTACAACAGGTTCAAGGGCAGTGCCGATATATCAGACAGCAGCTTATGTCTTCAAGGATGCAGAGCATGCAGCCAGCCTTTTCGAGCTTAAGGAATTTGGCAACATCTATACCAGGCTGATGAATCCTACCACCGATGTCCTTGAAAAAAGGGTCGCAGCAATCGAAGGCGGCACCGGAGGGCTTGCTGTAGCCTCGGGCATGTCTGCGATAACCCTGGCCATCCTCGGGGTGACCGGACCAGGAGACGAGATTGTCTCAGCCAACAACCTGTACGGTGGCACTTACCAGTTATTCAACAATACCCTGCCCAACCTCGGCAGGAAGGTCAGGTTCGTTGATTCCACAAAACCAGAAGAGTTCCGCACGGCCATCAACGAGAAGACAAAGGCCGTGTATGCGGAGATCATCGGTAATCCCAAACTTGACATACCTGACCTTGAAGCGATAGCAAGGATAGCACATGAGGCAGGGGTGCCGCTCATTGTGGACAACACCGTGGGCATAGGCATTACAAGACCTATTGACTTTGGGGCTGACATAGTTGTGCTCTCTGCCACCAAGTTCCTTGGAGGACATGGGACGACCATCGGAGGTGTCATCGTGGACTCCGGGAAGTTCAACTGGGATAACGGAAAATTCCCGGGACTGACAGAGCCTGACCCAAGCTATCATGGCCTGAGATACTGGGAGACCTTCGGAAATTTTCCTGAACTTGGCAACATAGCTTTCATCATCAAGCTCAGGGTACACCTGCTGCGTGACCTGGGACCGGCCCTGAGCCCTTTCAGCGCCTTCCTTCTCCTCCAAGGTCTTGAGACACTGCCCCTGAGAGTGGAAAGGCACAGTACCAATGCCCTTCAGGTCGCAGAGTTTCTCAGAGCGCATCCGCTTGTGGAATGGGTCAATTACCCCGGCCTTTCGGACCATCCAAGCCACGGGCTCGCAGGAAAGTACCTCCATGGAAAATACGGAGCTATCCTGGGATTCGGTATAAAGGGAGGACTTGAAGCCGGCAGGAAGTTCATTGACAGCGTGGAGCTGCTCTCCCATCTAGCAAATATCGGGGATGCAAAGACCCTGGTCATCCATCCTGCATCCACTACTCATCAGCAACTGACCGCTGAGGAAAGAAAAGCTACAGGTGTGACCGATGATTTTATCAGAATCTCAGTAGGACTTGAGGATGTCAGGGACCTGATCGCAGATATAGACCAGGCGCTGAAGAGGTCTGTAACATGAAGAACGAATCATTGGGAATTGTTGAGACTCAGTATTTTCACCTTCAAGAAGACCTGCAGCTTGAAAGTGGAAAGAAACTGTCTTCGGTGACGCTGGCATATGAGACCTACGGAAGCCTGAACACCGACAGGAGTAATGCGGTATTGGTGTGCCATGCCCTCAGCGGGGATGCGCATGCAGCCGGCTGGCATGCCGGGGACACGAAACCCGGATGGTGGGATACGATGATAGGACCGGGCAAAGCGCTTGATACTGACAGGTATTTTGTGATATGCTCCAATGTGCTGGGAGGATGCAAAGGTTCCACAGGGCCATCAAGTATCAACCCGGCCACTGGCAAACCCTACAGTATCGATTTTCCGGTGATAACCATAGGTGATATGGTTAAGGCACAAAAAGCGCTCACAGACCACTTTTCCATCAAAAAGCTATTTGCCGTCATCGGGGGCTCCATGGGCGGTGTACAGGTGCTGCAGTGGACGGTATCATACCCGGACTCCGTGAGCAAGGCGATAGCCATAGCAACAACCTCACATTCATCTCCCCAGCAGATAGCCTTCAACGAGGTAGGGAGGATAGCTATAATCTCGGACCCTAACTGGAGTGAAGGGAATTACTATTCCCAGAGCCCGCCGGTCCATGGTCTTGCACTAGCCAGAATGATCGGCCACATCACCTACCTAAGTGATGATTCGATGCAGCATAAGTTCGGAAGAAGGCTTCAGGGCAAGAATAAATATGATTTTGACCTGGCTTTCGATTTCGAGGTGGAGAGCTATCTCCATCATCAGGGCCAGTCCTTTACGAAGCGGTTCGATGCCAACACCTACCTCTACATAACCAAGGCACTTGACTATTTCGACCTAACCAGGAACGGCTCGCTCAGGGAGGGTTTAAAGGATGTCCAGGCCAAGTTCCTTATAATAGGAGTCAGTTCGGACTGGCTGTATCCGCCTTACCACTCCAGGGAGATCGTAGCCGCGCTGAGCGCCAACGACAAGGAAGCCATTTACAGGGAGATCGAATCCAACTACGGGCATGATGCATTTCTCCTGGAGACCGGGCAGTTGAATTACCTTCTGACCAATTTCCTGTCTCACGTGACGGTTGCAGATATCATGAAAAAGGATATTGTCTCTATCAGGGAAGGGATAAGCATTGAAGAGACCGCCCGGGTGATGTGCAGGGAAGAAATAACCCACCTGCCAGTGACTTCCCAGAATGGCGAACTTGCCGGGATAGTCACCTCATGGGATATATCCAAAGCCGTTGCCTTGAAATATACTTCCCCCGAGCACATCATGACCAGAGAGGTCATAACCGCAAGTCCTGAAGAGACAATCGAGAGCGCAGCAAAGAAGATGCAAAAGATGAATATCTCTGCTTTGCCGGTGGTTGACGGAAACAGGAAGATACTGGGCATAATAGGCAGTGATGAGATCAACAGACTCATCGGCGGCTACATCTGAATCTACTTTTTTCTTTCATTTTTGTAGGGGAAACAGTACTTCTGGTTCTTGAACTCTGACGCAGTACTTGGAACTATTTATATAGGCTGCTGATTTAATACAGTACTGTTACAAAACAGAGGTATTATATGATCGACTTTGCCTGTAAGGAGTTTAAGATAGAAGCTGTCATCAAATGCGGTTTGAACCTGACAAAAGCTGACCTTGAGGTTCTGAGACACTTTCTCCAGTTCGGTCAGGATTGGCTCAACACCGAGCATATTGCAGAGGATCTGGGACTTAACCTTTCAACGGTCCAGAGAAGTGTAAAGAAACTATATGAACGTAACATCCTCATCCGCTCCCAGAACAATATGGATGGCGGAGGATACTTCTTTGTCTACAAGATTCGTAGCAAAAAGGAGATAAGGGAACTCATAATGCAGGTTGTCAACAGCTGGGTGAACAGGGTCGATACTGAACTGCAGGCCTGGGCTGAAGAAAAGCACGAAAAGAAGTGATCATGTAGTACAGGTACACAGAATAAAATTATCATACTCAAAACATCCTATTCAAAATCTTAAATCAAGAGTGTAATCATGCTTAAAATAACTCCATACCTGGGCATTTTTGTCCTTATAGTATCCATCGCAGGACTCTGGTTCCCATTGCTTGGCTATTTCCTGTTGCTGGTCTTTGCCACACTTATGATCACCAGTATCTTCAGGGGAAGGTGGTTTTGCGGGAATCTCTGCCCCAGAGGAAGTTTCAATGACTTCTGGGTAAGTAGGATATCCAGAAGCCGGAAAATACCAAAATCCCTCCGGAGCTTCTGGGTGAGGGTTCCAATCCTTGCGCTTATGATGGGATTCATGGGCTACAGGCTCATATCAACACAGGGGATCATAAACCAAATCGGAATGGTCTTTGTGGTCATGTGTCTGATAACCACTACAATAGCACTCATTGTAGGTGTCAGTTTCAGTCCGCGTACATGGTGCACCTTCTGTCCCATGGGAACCATGCAGAACATCATCGGCGGTCACAAGTACAGATTGCATGTAGATAACTCAAAATGTATTGACTGCAACAAATGTGATAAGAAGTGCCCCATGCAACTTGAAGTGCATAACAACGAGCACAAACCGGATTGCATAAAGTGTGGCAGATGTGTTGCAGCCTGTCCTACAAAGGCGCTAGCATTCAAAAACTGAATATTCGGTGCAGGTAAATTTGTCTGTGATGTAAATTGCGGAAAATATGAAGGATATTCAATCCCCCTTCCTTTAGGAAGGGGCAATTAACTTTAAAATTAAATTTAGAACTAATTTTTATAATTGAAATTCTATTTATCTATCAGGCTATAATCCTGTTTATTCAGAACCTTGCTTCTATCATGAAAGTCTCTTCCAGTTCCATACTTTCATCGGTTTCAACAACTGACACGACTTTCTTAATCCTGTATTGCCCCTCTTCTATTTCATTCACAAAGACTTCTTCAGGAGTGAACCCCTGAGTGAATACTTCCCCGGGTGTCAGGATGATCATATCCATTGTCACGACCATGTCCATCTCTACAGGTTCCCAGGCTGCACTGCTAGCATTGTAGAATTCAATATCGAAAGTACGGCCGAACATGAGATTAGTGTTACCTGTGTTCCTTATATCGAATTCGATAAGATCGGACATGCTAAATGTGTCCTGGGAAATTTCCATAACTGCACCAGGTATCAACTCGCCATTATCCGCATCCGCATTCCCTGGCTCATTGTCCAAGCATCCTGCCAGGAATATAAAAGATGCAACTAATACGATTGACACTAAAGGAATCCATTTTATTTTTTTGTTCTTTTCTTGTATCATTTTCTTTTTGCCCATAGTTACCGTGCTCTTAAACGCCATGACAAGTGATAAATGATTCTATAGTTACGGATTCGGTTGCAGCTATCGTCTTTTTTGGAAGAAGAAGTAGTATATTGCGGCCATTCTTTTCATGATACGTTAGCAAAGAATTTAACCTCATGTACCATAGTATTTTCAGGGTAATAGGGGTTCATATGAAAAGCAGATCTGCGGTTTTCATGGCAGCATTGCTGCTGATTCTCATATTAAGTGGGACAGCATCCGCCCTGACAGCAAGGAACGGTGGAACTGTTGTAATAGATGATGTGATAGAGGATGATGTCTATATAGCCGGAGGTAATGTCCTGATAAGCGGGACAGTTGTCGGTGACGTCGTGATAGCCGGGGGAAGAGTAGAGGTCAGCGGCAATATCACAGAAGATCTCACTGTTGCAGCCGGTGAGGTTGTTATAACCGGGAGTGTCGGCGACGATATAAGAGTCGCAGCAGGCAACCTGACCTTCAACGGGGATGTGGAAAGCGACCTTGCCCTATTCACCGGCGATACGGTCATTGGCAGGGAAGCACTTGTGGGCGGAGTGCTTGCGTTCTCAGCTGGCCAGATGGAAATGCTTGGGAATGTCACATGGGACCTAGCAGGTTCATCTGGCACCATGGTATTTGGAGGTCATGTTGGCGGGGATGCTGAAATTCAGTCTGGGAACCTTGCAGTGCTGCCGGATGCAAGAATAGAAGGCGATCTTCGATACACTGCTCCCGAAAGGATTGAAATTCCCGACGGAACGGTCGGAGGAGAGGTCTATTACAACATGATGGCCGACAGGAGCGGGGAAGTTGGAATTATTGTGGTCCTCTGGTGGATATTCAGTTATCTTGCTCTTGTTGTTATCGGTCTTGTGGCCCTGGCAGTCTGGCCTGACAGGATGCAGCGCCTGGCACGAAGAACATCAGAAAATCCGGGAAAAGCTTTCCTGGCAGGGTTAATGATAGTGATAGCAGCTTTCGCCATCTCTCTGTTACTAATGCTCACGATCATAGGGATACCTTTTGGATTGATAATACTGATATTGACCATCATCCTGCTTTATGTAGTGAGGATAATTACAGGGCTCTGGCTTGGAAAGTGGATGTTCGCTAAAATGGGAAAAATGCAGAGACCGTGGGTGGAACTTGTATTCGGGCTCTTCGTACTGCTGCTGGTAAGTGCCATTCCGGTAATAGGGTGGCTTGTTAACCTGGTCGCTACCTTGATACCGGTCGGGAATCTGGCTGAGGAAATAAGAAGGCGTTTGTGAGATATCTTCAATTTTTGAAGAAATGAGCAAAGATGCTCGCATAAAAGTCAAAGTATAAATATGAAAGAGTATATCAATGCTTTTAACAAGCAGAGTTTTTAATATTCCCTTTTTTAAGGGAGGTTCATTTCGAGATGCAAAAGATATGCACAGACATCATTATTGATGCGCCTGCCGAGAAGGTGTGGGGCATTCTGACTGATTTTGAGAGTTTTGATAATTGGAACCCTTTTATACGGGTCAAAAAAGGAAAGCTTGAAACCGGCGCACAGCTAGAGGTTCTCCTTCAGCTGCCAGGGCACAAAGCAATAACCATGAAGCCAACTATGGTAAAGGTTGAACCAGTCCGCGAATTTCGCTGGTCTGGCAGCATGTGGGTGAAAGGTTTATTTGATGGCGAACACGCTTTCAGGATAGAGGAGCTTGATGAGAGCAGATCACGCCTTATACAGTGTGAACGATTCAAGGGAGTGCTTGTACCTCTTATTCTTCATATGATAGGGGATGAGATAAAGCAGGGATTTGAAAGCATGAACCGTGCACTGAAGAAGGAAAATGAAAAGACCTGAACTTTAAATATAGTTTGCTCTTGGCCTTATCACCCTGTTATTGGCATATTGCTCAAAGTAATGGGACACCCATCCCGATACTCTTCCTGTTGCAAACACGGATGTTGCAAGTTCTGGCGGGATATCAAGGTACTTATACACTACCGCAGAGTAGAAATCCACATTCGGAAAGATAGGTTTTCCTTTGGTTGCCATGAACTCGCGATACATAGTATGCTCCAGTGTCTCAGCCACATCATACCAATGACTATCTCCCTGTTCATCTGCGAGCCTTCTTGCAATATCCTTGAACAGTTTTGCCCTGGGATCACAGGTTTTATACACCCTGTGACCAAATCCCATCACTTTTTGTCTGTGTGATAACTTATCAAGCACATACTTTTCAGCATTTTCCGGGTGGGACACTTCATCAAGCATGTTCATTACACCTTTACGGGCACCGCCATGAAGAGGTCCTTTAAGTGTACACAGGCCTGTTATCACTGCGGAATAGATATCTGCCATCGTTGAAGCTGTAATTCTCAGGGAGAAAGTAGATGGGTTCAGTTCATGTTCCGCACTCAGGATAAAATCCTTTTCAATAGCATCAGCTTCGAGTTCAGTAGGCACTTTTCCTTTTAGCATGTATAGGAAATTGGCACCATGGGAAAGATTCTCATCCGGAGCTATCGGAAGCTGTCCGGTCTTGTACCGGTGTACTGATGCAACAAGGGTCGGGAACTTTGCCACCAGTCTGATGGACTTGCTCATGTTTGCTTCCATTGAGCTGTCATCTTTTTCCGTATCCATATGAGCAGAGCAGCAGACAGCCGTCCTCAATGAGTCCAGGGCTTCTGAACCATAGTTACAGACGTTTAATACATTCAGTATATCACTATTGATGTATCGCTCACTCCTGAGCTTTTTGGAATAGCTGTCAAGCTCCCGCTGGTCAGGAACCTTTCCGTGTATCAGAAGGTATGATACTGCATCATAAGACATCTGTCCCAGTTGTTCAACTTCGATCCCCCTGTATTTCAAAATTCCCTGTCTACCATCGATAGAACATATGCTGGTATCCAGAGCTAAAACATCTTCAAGTCCTTTTTTCGTATCTTGCATATAAGTGCCCCCTACGCAGGAAATCTACGTTTTGGTAGAAAGATGTCCATAATGGATTGGACATACAGTTATAGAGTCACTAAAAGTCCGTCTCAAATTGACCGGACATTATTCAATGAATGAGTAAAACACATTAAGTATGTGTGATTAAATGTGATTAATAGGTAAAGAGGATTATTCCCCTTTAATCCTATCCCTCAGGAACTTATGCAATATTCCACCGTTCCTGTAATATTCTATCTCAATAGCAGAGTTCAGCATTACGATTACATTGAACTGTTTCTGACCTTCGCTACCTATGGCTGTGACGCAGAGCTCGCCAAATGGTTTCAACCTGTCGATTCCCTGGATATCAAAGGTTTCCCTGCCTGTCAGTCCCAGGCTTTCAGCAGTCTCTCCGTCCCTGAACCTGAGTGGCAGCACACCCATACCAACAAGGTTGCTGCGGTGTATCCTTTCAAACGACTCTGCAATGACTGCTTTTACACCCAGCAGCTGTGTGCCTTTTGCGGCCCAGTCCCGGGAACTGCCGGTTCCATACTCCTTTCCGGCAAGGATGATAAGCGGAGTGTGGGATTCTACATATTTCATTGCTGCCGGATAAATATACATCTCCTCACCTGTGGGGTGATAGAGAGTCCAGGAACCTTCTTTTGCAGGAGTGAGCTTGTTCTTCAGGCGCACATTCCCAAATGTCCCCCTCATCATGACTTCATGATTTCCACGTCTGGATCCGTAAGAGTTGAAGTTCTTTTCATCGACTCCCCTGGAGAGAAGGTACTGGCCTGCCGGATAGTTGGTACGTATGGAGCCTGCAGGAGAAATATGATCAGTAGTGATGCTGTCACCTACCATTACAAGGACGTGCGCATTCTTTATGTCAGCTAGCGGGGCTGCTACAGGCGGGAAGTCCTTGAAGAATGGCGGCTCCTGTATGTAAGTAGAGTCCTTGTCCCAATCATATAGCAGTCCGGAAGGAGCATTGAGCTCTCTCCAGAGCGATGTTCCCTTGAAAACATTGGAATATTCCTTTTCGAACATCTCCGGAGTGATAAAGTCCTTTGTATAATTGTCTATTATTTCTTTCCCGGGCCAGATGTCCTTCAGGTATACAGGCTGCCCGTTAGGATCACATGCGATAGGCTCTGTAGTAAGATCGATATCTACAGTTCCTGCCAGCGCATAGGCAACTACGAGCATAGGCGATGCAAGGTAGTTGGCTTTGACCTGGGCATTGATCCTGCCTTCGAAATTCCTGTTACCGCTAAGCACTGCTGCAACGGTGAGGTCCTTTTTCTCGATCTCCTTTGAAACGGCCTCATTGAGAGGACCGCTGTTACCGATACAAGTGAGGCATCCATAGCCTACAACGTGGAAGCCAAGCGCCTCCATATATGGCATGAGGCCTGCCTTTGTGAGATAATCAGTAATGACACGTGATCCCGGCGCCAGGCTGGTCTTCACGAATGGCTTGACCTTAAGCCCGCGTTCCACTGCATTCTTTGCGAGAAGTCCTGCCTCCATCATAAGCGAAGGATTGGAGGTGTTGGTACAGGATGTTATAGAGGCGATGACCACTGAGCCATGTGAGACGTTCATATCATCCGCACACTTGACTTTAGCGATGCCGGTGTGGTGTGGTGCTGCAGCAATGCTATAGCCGCCTTCCCCCAGCCAGCGGCTGTAATCTTCCCCATTTGGAGTCTTGCTGTTCTTTGCTTCAAAGGCTTCCTTCATGGTCTGATGGAATGCAGTTGACATATCCTGTATGGCAATGTGGTCCTGGGGTCTCTTAGGCCCTGCAAGGCAGGGTGAGACAGTGCTCATGTCAAGTTCAAGGGTGGAGCTGAAAGCCGGCTCAGGAGAGTCCTCTGTCATGAAAAGGCCCTGCTCCTTGCAGTATTCCCTGACAAGATTGATGTGCTCCCCGGTTCTGCCTGTCTGGAGCATGTAATCGAGTGTCCTCTCATCCACAGGACAGAAACCCATGGTCGCACCGTATTCAGGAGCCATGTTGGCAAGTATTGCCCTGTCAGCCAGGTCAAGTGTCCTGTATCCGGGGCCGAAGAATTCTACGAATTTGCCCACAACACCATGTTTCCTGAGCATCTGCACAACAGTCAGTACCAAGTCTGTGGAATTGACACCTTCCATGAGCTCTCCGGTAAGCCTGAACCCGACGACCTCGGGCACAGGCATGTAGTAAGGCTGTCCGAGCATGACTGCTTCGGCCTCAATACCGCCTACTCCCCAGCCCAGCACACCAAGTCCGTTTATCATGGTGGTGTGGGAGTCAGTGCCCACAAGGGTGTCAGGATAGGCGATCACTTCGGAGCCTTTCTCCACAACATGCACCAGAGGAGCCAGGTACTCAAGATTGACCTGGTGGATGATACCGCTTGCCGGAGGGACAACTCTCATGTTGTCAAAAGCTTTCTGCGCCCAGTGAAGCACTTCGTAGCGCTCCTTGTTCCTGTGGAATTCGTACTTCTCGTTGCAGTGAAGCGCATAGGAGGTGCCGTAGTAGTCCACCTGGATGGAGTGGTCGATAACAAGATCAGCGGGTATAACAGGATTGATCTTCTTCGGATCTCCCCCAAGTCTCTGCATGGCCGACCTTATGGCAGCAATATCAACAACTGCGGGCACACCTGTAAAGTCCTGGAGTATCACTCTTGAGGGAACAAAAGGAATATCGGATTCCGGAGCAGAGTCAGGGCTCCATTTTGCAAGGTTTTTGACGTCATCTCCGGTAATGACCTCTCCGTCAATGTTCCTCAGGACCGCTTCAAGCAGGACCCTGATAGAGTATGGCAAGCCTGAAAGGTTAACAACACCAAGTTCTTCCAGTTTTTTCAGGCGGTAGAGAGTTATTTTTTTACCGCCAAGGTCAAGAGTCTGTTTAGCCCCGAAGGGGTCATTAGCAAGAATACCTTCCATGAATGTCACCTATGGTAATTAACACGAATAATATAAATGGTTATTTAAACGGATCTTGTTTCCGTTATCTGTAATGCTGCAACAGCAATCTTCAAAGCCGGATAATGTCTTCACGGCCCTATCTTCCGCAGATTTATGATTGAACGCCCATAAAATCTACAGGAATATATAACTTTGCCTGCATACAGCCCTTATGAACGCCGGAGCCGACAAGGCCAGGTCTCTGGAGCTTTTGGTAAGTAATACCAAGATGGTCCTGATCAGCACCCACGATCCCTTTCTGGCACTGTCGGGGGATCAATGTCTGGTCATTAAAAGGGTGAGGTTCTCTAAACAGAAACCATTAGAAAAGAATATTTGATATAGAAGGAGGGAGGTTTCGCATTTTAGCGAAACCTCTGGATGGAGAGTTTATTGGAAGTCACACTTCAGCTACAATGTTGCCAAAACAGCACATCCCATTTTTTGAACCTGCCGGTAGCGATGTGAACGCAGAGATCCCTGACTCAACGATCCGGGATGCTGCAAACATTTGGGGCAACTGGCACCTGCCCTCTTCAAAAAGGTCACCAAAGAATCTCATGCCTTCGATGAAGCCATGCTCTATAAGCTGCACGAGTCCACACCTGCTTTGATGGCCTCGAGTGCTATTTCTTCAACCGCGCTCTCACTTAGATATATGGCCGCATTTTTTGTCCTGTCAATGATCTTTTCCTTTACATGATCCACATTATTCACCTTTGTTCAGCTTTCTTTGTTCAACATTCTTCAATCGTTTATAGTAGGATTATCACAAGTATGCTATTATACCAAAATCCAGCGTCAGGGAAAGGAATATAGCTATCAGCGAGAACACAATTATCACGAGGTAGTTCAGGCGTTCCTTTGATAGCGAGATGCTCCTTACGATATACTCGAGCCCTTCGTAATCGGTTTCGTTTAAGGGCCTTCTTTCTTCCACCTTCCGGAGCAGTTCCAGATCATTCAGGACACCTACACGCCGAGTTGCAATATGATACCTGTGAGCGAAGAATGCAAAGTAGCCAATGACACCCAGATAAAAGAAAGCTTTTGACAGGAGCCCGTTGTAGTGGTCCGCGATAATTACCATCCTGACCAGGATAGCTGATATAATGCCCAGCCAGAAATAGAACTGGACGGTTCTGAGGCTGTGAGCTCTTGGAATATAGATGTTTATTGCATTCGATACTGAATCTGTCATAATTATCCTTCTGCCTGTATCCCTGCGATTTTTTGTTCTTTTGGTATTCAATTGCCCTTATCTGATGATTCAATTGAATTACTAATTTAAAGTAACCAGAATCCTACTACCTATTTTATAATATATAAATATACCTCAATTAGCGCTTTGTTCGAAAAGGAGGATTTTATCGGACAACGAAATGAATTTTCGGACAAAAATACGAATATTCAAATAAGGTCTCTGTAGAAATCCTCATTTGAATTACATAGACAAAATTGGTAAAAAGGCAGTTTGGCACATGGTTGTAAAATTGCTTGTGTGTTTTACCAAGGATTGTAATTAACTTATGGTGCATATAATTTTACGTATAATAATAATTGTATATTATAAGTGGTATTTATATAGCAGTCCTTCTAAATCCTATAAGGGCATGTATATTCAGGCGGAATTGTTTCATCTATATCCGGGGTCTGCCAGATGGATCTAAAAAAAATAAGCATTAGCCATAAAATATTGGTAGTATCTTTATTATTAACTATATTGCCCGTAACGATTGTTGGTTTTCATGCTTCGGGCAAACAGAAGCTGGTACCTGGTCTCAATTAGAAGAGTATTTGAATGACCAAATGTTTCTTGAAAAGGTTTATATAAAGTCTACATTTTCCCTTGCACAAGACAAAGTAAATAGTGACCTGGGAGTTGCAAGGGCTGTTTTTTACTCTAACGGTAATCCTGAAATTGTTGATAGACAAATGGTACTAGGAGAAGATTATGTCGTCAATAATAATTTTGAGATCGTCGATAATGTCAAGAATATGGTAGGAGGGACTGCTACTGTATTTCAGGTACTGGATGAAGAGGCTGTAAGGATCTCTACTAACGTCATCACCGATGAGGGAGAAAGAGCAGTCGGTACTACCGTGTCGCAACCAGTGTATGATACAGTTGTCAACAAAGGTGAAACGTTCTACGGAAGGGCATGGGTGGTCAATGCCTGGTATCTGACCGCATACGAACCGATCAGAAATAGTTCTGGTGAGATCATAGGTATTCTTTACGTTGGTGTTCTTGAAGATCCATTCGTCAATACAATAAAGACACATATGAGTGAAATTGTTGTAGGTGAGACTGGATATATCTATATAATGGACTCTGAAGGAAATCTTGTTATTCACCCTAATATGGAAGGTGAGAATGTCTACGAGCATGAGTTTGCAAAAGAGATCATCAATAACAAAGAAGGTATTATTGCTTACGAGTGGGAGGGTCGTGAAAAGATTGCAGGCTACACGTACTATGAGCCAAACGATTGGTATATAATATCAAATACTTATTATGAAGAGTTTGCAGGTCCTCTACTGGCAATCAGGAACAGTTTAATAATAGCTGTTTTAGTCTTTGTGATTCTTGGTGTTTTAGCTGCATTCCTTCTAAGCAGATCTATTTCCGGTGGAATTCAAAAAATAGTTACTGAATTTGACGATATAACCAACGCTACTCTTCAGGGTAAACTGGACAGGAGAGCAAATGTTGATGTAGGTATTGATTTCGAGGCGATACCCAGGGGTTTCAATCAGGTACTGGATGCTGTGAAAGAGAATGAAGAAAAGCTCCAGGAATTCATAGACAATGTCCCTGTTGGGATCTTCCGTACTAATTCTGATGGAAAAGCTCTTCAGGCAAATCCTGAGATGGTACGGATCGTAGGCAGAGAGAGTAAAGAAGAATCTCTCGAATACATGCATAATGTAGGGGAACAATTATATGCTAATCCGGAACGTCGTGACGAGCTTATCAATGTACTTGCAAAAGAAGGTCATGTTGAGGATTTTGAATTTGAGGCTTTACGTGCAGATGGCAAACATGCCTGGTTAATGATCAATGCAAGAACAAATGTAAAATCAAAATCAGATGATAATCACTTTTTAATAGATGGTTTTGTTCTTGATATTACAGAACGTAAAAAAGCAGAAGAATCACTGAAAAGAACCGAATCGAAATATAGGCAGGCACACAATATACTGCAAAAGGTCATTGAAAGCCCTAAAGATGTTGTCATATTTGCTCTTGACGAAGATTATCGGTACATTGCCTTCAATAAAAATCACCAGATGACAATGGATCATATATGGGATGCCAGAATAGAAATTGGTGTCAATATGCTTGATTACACTAAAAACCCTGCAGATGCGGAAAAGGCAAAAGTGAATTTTGACAGAGTACTTGCAGGAGAAGCCTTCACGATTGTTGAAAAGTACGGTGATTCTTTACTCGAAAGAAAATGGTATGAGAATGTGTACAGTCCTCTTGAAGGTGATAAAGGAAGTGTTATCGGACTTACTCTGTTCATGACTGACATCACTGAACGTAAACAAGCTGAAATGGCACTTCTTCAAGCCAAGGCCTTGGCTGAAGAATCTAATAAGATAAAATCAGAGTTCATTGCGAACATGAGCCATGAACTTCGTACACCGCTCAATTCAATCCTTGGTTTTTCCCAGATACTGAATGAAAAAGTGGTTGGAGATCTGAATGAAAAACAAATACGTTATATCTCTAATATACTGAATAGTGGCACTCATCTGTTAGACTTAATCAATGATATTCTTGATATTTCAAAAATAGAATCTGGCAATATGGAATATGCACCTGAGATAATTGATATCAAAGAAGTAATGAATGAAATAATAGTATTAACGGAACCTCTGGTAAAAGAGAAGAATATTGGTTTTGAAGTCAGCAGTGCATTTGAAAGGCTGGAAATAAATGCAGACAAGATGAAGATCAAACAAATAATATTTAATCTTCTTAGCAACGCAATCAAATTTACACCGAAAAACGGCAAAGTATGGTTTGATTCTAAAATAATGACTGGAACTGTTCAGATCTCTATATCAGATAATGGTATTGGCATTCCACTAGAAGAGCAAAAAGCTATATTTGAGCCATTTAAGCAAGTTAATTCATCTGCAAACCGCACTCACGGAGGAACTGGATTAGGACTTGCAATTGTTAAGTACTATGTAGAGATGCATTCAGGAGAGATACATGTTGAAAGTGAAGTTGGTAAGGGAAGTACGTTCACATTTATAATACCAATTGGTTTGAGAAACAATTGATTATTGATCATAGAAATAACTTTGATTTAAACCCCGCCTCAGATAGGCACTCCTATTCCCCACTACAAAAACCAGTATCAACTGACACAGTAAATAATTGCAATTCAGAGGAAGCATAATCTGAACTATCATGTTGCAATGACGAAAAGGAACTTTTTAAGTACTTAAAATCAGAAGAAGTATTTGAACATGGTGGGCCCGAGGAGATTCGAACTCCTGACCCCCGCCGTGTAAAGGCGATGTCATAACCGGCTAGACCACGAGCCCAATGTGTGCAAATTCAATGCCCGCAACAGGAAACTTACGAGCAACTCCTTAATGTAACTAGTTGTATATATTACTTTTTGGTCAACTGACTGTGACTTTGATTCAGGGGGATCCTGTGACTGCATCCATTCCATTGACGGCAATGGCAGAAAGAGGGATGAAATAGACGGAAACAGGCTCAGTAACCGGACTTCTTATAGGTCATCTAATTAGTAACTATTTTGCGGGAAACACATATCTACCGTATCACGGACTTCCCGGAGCCATGCCTCTCTTTGCTCCTGAGTGCTCCCGGCTATCGTCCTGAACATCCTGCGGCTGTAGTTCCTCACGCCGCAGAAATCAAAGATGCAGTTTCTCCATATCTTCTCGAGCGGGTCCCCGAAGACAGTGTTCTCCCTTTCCCCGGGAGTGTTGGAGGTATTGAACACGATAGCTGCTTTTGCCTTTAAAAGACCTATCGGAAGGCCGGAGCCATCATTATTTTCATCGAACCTATATGCCACCTTTTCCCGGAGTACCCGGTCCACCCAGCCCTTAAGGATAGCCGGGGGCTGTCCCCACCAGTTCGGATGGATGATGATTATGCCATCGGCGTCCCTGATCTCTGAGCAGTGGGTCCGCACGAGTACATCCTCCGATCGGTCTGTGATAAGTTCCTCATCCCGGATAACAGGATCAAAATCCTCCATGTAGAGATCATGGAAACGGACATCATGCCCGTTCTCATTTAGAGTATCAACTGCCTCAGATGCAATAGCGTGATTGAGGCTTTTATCATAAGGATGACCCAGTATAACAGAAATTTTCATGACAGGACCACCCTGCAAAAACACAAACAGCCCGGGCGCTTACATATGAATGTCATGTGTGAACTGTCCTCTTATACCAGATAATCTACAACAACCCGCTCTTCCCGGATCTTTGCCACAAATTCAGCAACTTTCAAATGCTCCGGGTCACCCTGATAAACGGACAGTGCCGCTTCGTCTCTGAACTCTGAGTAGAGCACGATATCGAATGCGGCATCCGAGGGTTTCATATTGTGCCCGACTTCCAGCAACAGGATCTCAGGTATCTTTCCCGGCAGGGACTCAAGCATCTCTTTCATTACGGCTGCATTCTCATCTTTGCTTTTTCCTTCCGCATAGTCTTTCAGTTTCCACATAACGATATGTTTTAGCATGGTATCTTCCTTTTCCGGGACACTTCTTTAGTACTCTGGGTTTGTTTTGGCATCCCGGCATTCATCTTTGAACTGTAAGTGTAGTATATATTAAAAAAGATATGCACCCACACCGATGAACGAAACTCCGAGAGGATAAGAGAGAAAAATAACTAGAGGAGACAATCAGGCGAGGGAGGCAAATAAGCAGGGGAGATAAATAGATAGAGGAGACAAATCACAGATATGATAGCTCGGTGGATAGCCTCGCAATCTTTGATACATGGCCCCTTGTACTGCAACAACTGTCAAGCATTAGCTCCATTGGGAAAATTGTCACCATGTCTGCACCTTCCCTGAAGGTCCCTATCACGGATTCCAATTCCATGCCCCTGGTGATTATATTGTTTGCAAGTTCGCTGTTAGCGAGTTTGAACGATTCGAACGCATCCCTGAAGCTACCCGGAATATGCGTGAAGCAGGCTATGCGCTATTATTAGGTTAAAAATATTAATCGACGTATCTATATATAAGAGCGAAACGTATTAGGCATCTATGCCTTCCCATGCAGGTCATGAGGAAAATGATGATAATGAATTTGTCGAAGAGTATCTTGGCGATTTTGCAAGTGTCAGGTCAATAGTACGCGAAGCTCTGCCCTTTCAGCTCATAGCGACATTCGGGGGAGTTACCTCAGGCATTATCCTTTCAGGAATGACCGATGAACTGCAGATGATACCCGGACTTATAGTGATAGCTCCGGCAGTGCTTGGAATGAGAGGAAATATCTCATCCACCCTGGGATCCAGGCTTGGCAGTGCCATCCATATGGGCCTTATCACTAAAATAGAACGGAATCCCGAACTCATCAACAGCGTATCAGGTTCTCTGCTCCTCAGTGCCATAATGTCCTTCATACTTGGCATAATGGGACACTATATAACCATCGCATTCGGGTTGCAGAGCGCCGGTATACTGACATTGACTCTTATTGCAGTAATTGCCGGTGTTTCTTCAGGTATTATCCTGTCCTTTGTGGCGGTTCTTCTTGCCCTTGGAATGTTCAGGTTCGGATTCGATCCTGATAACGTTGTTACGCCTGCTATTGCCACTATAGGGGATATCGTTTCCATGCTGATGATATTCATAGCCGCAAGGATGGTGCTTGCACTGTGACATACTATACTGTGAGAGGGATAGTAGGAAGGAGCTTTCCAATAATCCTCTTCACTTCGATCATAGGCATACTCACCGGACAGCTGCTCAACCTGCGGATAGAGAACCTTATAGCAATGCCAATAATACTGCTTCTCATACCTGCACTTATTAAAATAGGCGGTGATACCGGCAGCATGCTGGGAGCACGCCTTTCATCTGCCCTGCACATGGGTCTTGGAGGCAGCCTGCGCCATAGTCCGGTCGTACGTAATAGCGTGATTGCAGCTTTTATAGTGGGCGAGTGCGCTTTTACCTTCCTGGCAGTAGTAGTATGGATGACAGGGGCGATACTCGGGATAGGATTGGATCTTGGAACCCTGATGATGTTATGCCTCATAGCAGGCACCTTTGAACTCATCATCGTGTTCTCATCGACTGTCACGGTAGCCTTTGTATCACATCGCCTCGGCGCCGACCCTGACGACACCGTCATCCCCCTTATAGCGACGCTTGGAGACCTGATAGGTGTTGTCGGCATATTTATGACAATGAATCTGTTAGGATTCATCTAGCAAAGATTTAAAAACACTAAAAGTACATGAGAAATAGTAATAACAGCCGGTAGAAAAATTATGAGCCCTAAGGTAATAAAGTATATCCCACGCAATCTCAAGGATCTCCTTATAGAGATGAAGAACACATCCGAACTGATGGTGGATCTTGCTTATTCTGCAATGGTGTATGACGATGAGGATATCGCGGAAGAGGTCCTCAACCTTGAAGAGAAACTGGACACACTCGACTATCACATGAAGATCGCTGCCATGTTAAGTGCAAGGCGGGTGGAGGAGGCAGAGGAGATGTCAGGTGTGCTCCAGGTTGCACGTGCATCCGGAAATATCTCCAATGCTGCAGGCGACATTGCAAAGATAGTCCTGCTGGAAATGGGAATACCCATGGAACTGAAACTGGCACTCCGGGAAGCAGAGGAGACTATTGCAAGAGCGACTGTCAGCGAGGACTCACCCATTGCAGGCAGGACCCTTGAGGACATCGAGCTCGACACAGAAACAGGCATGTGGATAATTGCCATCCGTCGCCAGGACGAGTGGATATACGATCCCAATCACGCCACCAGAATACGTGAAGATGATGTGCTATTTGCACGCGGGCATGATGAAGGCGTTCCTATATTCATGGAACAGGCCACCAACCAGAAATATTTACCAAGGGAAGTGCAGCATGAACGATTCCTTATAGACCTGGAAAGGGCAGTGGATATAATCGTCGAGATGAAGAACATGAGCGAACTCTCGGTAGGTCTCGCCTACTCTGCACTTTTGTTTGATAACAAGGACATTGCACGTGAAGTCAAGGCACTTGAAGGAGAGCTCGATGCCATGAAGAATGAGCTCCAGCATTGGGTACTGGAAACAGCTAAACATGTTCCTGACGTTAATCAGCTCAGAGGGCTCCTGCATCTGGCCCATGCAACTGAATCAATATCTGACGCCGCATATATGATAGCAGATACTGTCCTGAGAGATATTGAACTGCATCCGGTCGTTACCCTTGCCATCAGGCAATCGGATGAGGTCATCACAAAGCTTGTTGTCCAGAGCTGTTCACCCATAGTAGGAAAGACATTTGGCCAGCTCAAGGTCGAGACAGAAACAGGGATGTATGTAATGGCCATTAAAAGAGGAGATAAATGGGTGTACCGTCCCAATAAACGAACAGTCATCGAGGCAGGCGACCTTCTTATAACACGAGGCTCACGTACAGGAGAGGATGCACTATTTGAAATATGTGCCTGTCCTTTTGAAAATGAGAAAATGTCCTGATCTTCGGATCAGGACCATCCTCTTAAGATCTTATTACTTCTACAGAACCGTCTTTTTTACCGATGTAGACTTCATCCACATTGGTGAATATCCCGTGCTCAACAACACCGGTGAGCTGTGAAAGTATCGCTGACATCTGCTTTGGGTCACTGATAGTGCCAAAACTTGCGTCAATGACGAAGTTCCCGTTGTCTGTTACAACAGGACCATCCTTTCTTGCAGCCATACGAAGCTCAGGCTTGCCACCCAGCTCCTTTATCTGTTTTGCTACCAGTTCCCTCGCATAGGGCAGAACTTCAATTGGTACGTAGTGTCCCAGTTTTTCACTTATCTTGGACTCATCGGCAACTATAACAAAGCGTTTTGCAGACCGTGAGACGACCTTCTCACGAGTATGAGCAGCTCCACCACCCTTTATAGTGAAAAGGGATGCATCCACCTGGTCAGCACCATCGATAGCAATATCCAGCACAGGATGCTCGGCAAGAGTTGTAAGAGTGATGCCTGCCTCTATCGCAAGCATTTCAGATTGATAGGATGTTACCACCGCAATGATATTCAGTCCCTCACCCACCCTTCTTCCAAGTTCTGCTATTGTGTAAGCTGTGGTGGAGCCTGTACCAAGGCCCACGACCATCCCGTCGCTCACAAGGTCGGCGGCTGCAATTCCTGCAGCCTTCTTTCCGGGGTTTTCCCCGCCAGTGTTCCTTTCCTTCATGGATATCACTCCGGCATCACGGGGACAATCTTCGCCTGTCTCTGGGGAAGAGCACAACATCACGGATGTTCTCAACACCCAGCATTGTCATGACCAGCCGGTCACATCCGATACCCCATCCACCATGTGGAGGCATACCATACCTGAAAGCCCTCAGGTAGAAGTCAAAACCTTCCGGATTAAGTCCCTGGGATTCTATACGCTCCCTGAGTTGCTGCGGGTCATGGATACGTTGTGCGCCGGATGATAGCTCCATTGTCCTGTGCATCATATCGAAGGATTTGGAAATCTCAGGCTTGTCCTCGTAAGGCTTTGCGTAGAAAGGTTTTACCTCGGTGGGCCAGTCTATGATGAAATAATGTGACTGGCCAGTTTCTGTGAATACATGGTTACCAATTGTGTGTTCGGACAGAGTGCTGAGGTCGTCACCCCATTTCAGGGACTCTTCGCCATAAGAGTTAACGATAGTGAGAGCCTCATCATAGGTTATCTTCATGAAGGGGGTCTGCGGAACATTCAGTTCGACACCTAGAGCTTCCAGTTGTTTTGAGCAGTTGCTGACAACCTGTTCATAAACATAAGCGACCATGTTCTCCAGTATCTCCATTACGTCAAAATGATCGCAAAAGCTTGCTTCAATATCAATGGATGTTGCTTCGTTGAGGTGCCTGCGGGTATCATGCTCCTCTGCCCTGAAGATGGGGCCTATCTCGAACACCCTGTCCAGTCCGCCGGACATCAGCATCTGCTTGAAGAGCTGCGGGCTCTGGTTCAGGAAGGCTTCCCTGTCAAAGTAAGTGATCGGGAAGAGTGATGTTCCGCCCTCTGTTGCCGTTGCCACTACCTTGGGAGTAGAGGTTTCCAAAAAACCGTCTGCTGAGAGGAAATCTCTGACAGCCTTTAGTACTTCATGCCTGATAGTGAAAACAGCTGTGGTCCTTTCTCTTCTCAGGTCCATGAACCTTGAGTCCAGACGGGTATCCAGGTCAGCATCAACCTTTCCCGTAGTGTCCATTGGAAGAGGGGAGTCCGCTTCGTTGAGCAGGGTTATCTTTTCAGGGATGATCTCGTAGCCATTAGGTGCCTTTGCTTCCGGCTTGACGGTACCCGTCACAGAAACAATGGACTCTCGCATAAGACCCCTTGCCGTATCCAGCAGTTCCGGATCGGTCTTTTTCTTTACAAGTGTGATCTGGCCCCGTCCTTCACGGTCCCTTAACACAACGAAACAAATACCTCCGAGGTCGCGAACCTCGTGAACCCAGCCAGCGATGGAGACTTTCTTATCAGCCATTTCCGCCGGATCGATCTTAGATGTGTAATGTGTTCTGAGATCTTTTAATAACATACCTTCACCTGATCTGAAATATAAATACCTATAAGCAATTCATTATGAGCGATCTGCCCTTGTGAATATAAGCTGAATCAAATACTCTGGCACCAATAGTTATTACTTTGCTATAAACCTAATTATTAACGGTCCTACCCGTGTCAGGCTTTCGCTAGAATTAACAAGATTCCACGATACTTCTTCCGGATATCTCGCCTGCAGTGTTCTTTTTCATAATATCGGCAATCACATCAGGGTCATCGGACTGTCCCAGGGCCCACATCAGCTTAACAAGCGCAACTTCCGAAAGCATATCCTCACCTTCTATGGCGCCAGCCCTGAGCATGTCCCTTCCTGTATCATATACCCTGTCACACACCCTGCCATGAAGACATTGGGATGTGATAACTACAGGCATGCCGGAACCTACAGCTCTCTCTATCTGCAGGATCCACTCAGTTGAAACATGTCCAAGGCCTGTTCCTTCAATGACTATACCATGGTAACCCGTATCCACATAATAGGAGAGTATATCGGGGCTTGCACCGGGAGTGAACTTAACAAGCGCGCATTTGGGATCAATGGCCTCTTTAAGTTTCAGTCCCTGTGCTCCTCTTTTTACATGATCACCTGATATTGTCAGTTGCATGGCCTTGTAGTCTACATAGCCTATAGGCTCTCCATTGATGGATCTGAAGGCATCCCTTCTGGACGTGTGCATCTTCCGGACTTTCGTACCGCGGTGAATAGCACAACTGCTATCTGATTCTTCACTATGCATCACAACAGTGACTTCAGCGATATCACTAACGGCAACAAGTGCAGCACATATCGCATTCATTGCATTGTCACTGCTTGGCCTGTCTGCACTGCGCTGTGAGCCTACAAAAACTATCGGTACAGGCGTCTCGATCATAAAAGCGATTGCTGCAGCTGTATACATCATCGTGTCAGTACCATGGGCCACAATTACTCCGTCGGCGCCTTTTTCAATCTCCCTTGCAATTTCCCGTGCGAGTTCCTGCCAGTATTCCGCCCTCATGTTCTCGGACAGGATATTGTATATGGCCTTGCCGCTGAAGTCGGCTATTGTCCTGAGTTCCGGCATGGCCCTGAGTATATCGTCTGCAGAGAAACTGGCTGTTACAGCACCAGTCCTGTAGTCGATCTTACTTGCAATGGTGCCGCCCGTGGACAGGATGGAAACCTTTGGTAAAGCCGGACCTGCCACCGGAGGTTTTCCGACAGTTACCGGAGAGGGAGCTTCCTTCAGCACCTTTTTTTCCAGAAGGGTGATTTCTGCATTTTCTGGATCTATGCCTGCATTATAACCGCTCTTCATTTTAAGGACGATATGCTGAGTTGTACCTGGCATGACTATGCCCTCATACTCCACTCCGTCCTTTTTGACCTTTATCCTGTCGCCTTCTTCGAATTCCATGATTATCCCTGACGCAAAGTTATAAGATATTATCTTCAGTTGCCTTCCATGCACTTTTCGACTGTGTCGAACAGTTCTTTCAGGGAGTTTTCGATGCTGCCATTCAGTACATTGATCCTGTAACGTACTTCCTCAAGCTCCCCAATATGCATGCTTATAGCTCTCCCCGTCTCATCGGGAGAGGGACCTCCTATGATCCTGCGTCTCCTTATATTAGATACAGGGTCAAGGGCATCCTTTACCATCTCTTCGGTCAGGCCACGCTCACTTAACCCGGCACCTAGAATGTCGCTTGATACGGCATCTATCTCTTTTAGAGTTGGGATGCCTGTACCACGTGCAAGCACACCCACTATCTGGTGCGCGGTCCTGAATGGAATACCGGTCGCCCGGACCATCGTATCAGCAAGCTCGGTAGCAGTTGTGAATCCGGCTGTTGATTGTGTGGCCATGGCGTCGGTGTTCACTTTCATTGAGCCGATAATGCCTGTCATTATCCTTACAGCACTTCTTGTGGCTTCCACTGAGCGCCACATATTCGGTGTAGCTTCCTGCAGGTCACGATTATAGCTTAAAGGAAGAGCCTTGCAGATGGTCAGTAGTGCCATGAGCGAGCCTATGACCGTTCCAACCTTACCGCGGATGAGCTCGGCAGTGTCCGGGTTCTTTTTCTGGGGCATTATTGATGAAGTAGAAGAATAACTATCGTGCAGCTCAACGAACCCAAACTCAGGGGTTGACCATATAACGAGTTCTTCAGCCATCCTGCTTAGGTTTACCATTATGTTTGCAAACGCAGATGCCGTTTCGATTAGGAAATCACGGCTGCTTACGGCATCCATGGAGTTTTCCAGAAGGCTCCCAAACCCCAGAAGCGAAGCTGTTCTCTCACGGTTAAGGTCAAAGCCTGTGGAAGCAAAGGCAGCCGCACCTAGAGGACTTTTATTGACCCGTGTAAAAGCGTCTGTCACACGATCACTGTCCCTTGCTAACGCACCCTCATGGGCAAGCAGGTGATGGGCAAATGTTGTTGGCTGAGCATGCTGCAGGTGAGTAAAACCCGGCATCAGTGTCTCTGTGTGCACCGATGCCCTGTTAAGAAGAGCGGAGCGGAGCCCTGCAAGCTCCTCCATGATCGAGAGCAATTCATCCCTGAGCCTTATACGGATGCATGTTGCAACCTCATCGTTGCGGGAGCGTCCAGAATGCATCCTGCCTCCGGTTTCCTCGCCTACAAGGTCGATGAGCCTGGATTCAAGTGAGATATGGATGTCCTCATAAGAGTGATCCAGCTTCTCAATCCCATCTTCCTTCACAGCCAGGAGGCCCTTAAGGATCTTACTGCAGTCATCTGCTTTGATTATACCCTGCTCTTTCAACATGACCGTATGAGCCAGGTCAACCAGTATATCTGCTTCGAATATCCATTTATCAGCAGACATAGAAGAAGTAAAATTCAAAATATCTTCATCAGGACTGGAGGACAGACGTCCCCTGCGTAAAATATTGCTCATGTAAATCCTCAGTTAGCCTAAATATAATATTAGAAGTGACCTTAATTTTGTAGCGTGGTATGGCTTGAATACATAAATAAGAATCGGTTTTACCATTCCAGCCTTCCCGGATGTTTTTTACCCGGGGATGATTTGAACTCATCAAGGAGGTTCTTGTCTATGTATATAGTTATATAAAGGAGCATAACCTTATGAAGCCTTCAAAAGCGAAAATGAGTGGATCAAATGATAAAATTAAAAGGGCATGAGATTGGTTTAATAGTTGTTAAGGATGCTAGTAACAGAAGGGCTGTTCAATTTAGGAATAATATTATTACTACTTTGAGAAAGATCGGTGTTAACGAAAATGATATTGATATTCCTCTTGAGCGTATGGCGATAAAAAAATCCAAAGCTTCTGCAACCTGGTGGATATCGAATCATCGAATGCATTACAGCCATAATATGCAAAATAAATATGTAGAAAACCTGTATGTTCTATCCAAGGTAATTGAGATCGAAGCAAATAGGGTCATTTCGGAGGAAATCACGTTGTCAGATTTTATTTCTGAGTTTAAAGAAGATTCAGATGTTTATGACAGACGAAAAGAGGCGCGAGAGTTTTTTGACTGCGACCATGACGAGACTGATTTTGGGATCATTGATAAAAAATACAAGCTGATGTCAAAAGAACTGCACCCGGATATGCCAACGGGGGACACTGAGAAATTCAAGCAGCTAAATATTGCACATAAGATTCTGAAGAGAGAATTAACGTAAGATCAATTTATATACTTCAGTTTATCGTTTCTTAGTTGCCAATATCATCTTGTTTAGTAAATGTTTCCCGATGATGTGCCATCTATAATGCAAGAGTGGAAACCAGATCGATATTGCTGATTCAGTCTTTTTTCCGGTAAAGCCATTCAGGGAAACTCTGCCCGGAGATTTGGAAATATATGATTTCAATAAAAGGAAGAATTACCTTTGGATTTGTATATGAGATAATATTATATATTTCCCACACATATACGAGTATAAGTTTTACGTGAAAGTCCATCCAATTAATTGAGGTCAACATGGCAAATGATATACATCAATATCAGGAAAGCAGTTCGAACGATATGCTTCAGCTTGTCGTCTTTAGTCTGGGAACAGAGGAATTCAGTGTGGATATCATGAAAGTGCAGGAAATAATTCGGCTGCCTGAGATCACCCGTATTCCCAAGTCTCCTGACTACATAAAAGGCGTCATTAACCTGCGTGGGAAGATAATTGTGGTAATGGACCTTGATAAACGGTTCGGGCTCCCTTCAAAAGAGATCACTGAGGAATCCAGGATAATAGTTGCTGATGTTGAAGGCACTATTGTTGGAATGGTCGTCGACTCTGTAAGCGAGGTAATCCGGCTGCTTGCGTCAAGCGTGGACCCCACCCCTGAAGTAATAAGCCGAAGTATCAATGCCGAATATCTCAAAGGAGTGGGTAAACTAGATGACAGGCTGTTAATCCTGCTCAACCTGGAAAATATAATCAGCGAAACTGCAGGCTAAGAATTAGCCCTGCAGAAAGTTTCCATTTTAGAATCCCGATGATCAGAACCTAACAATGATACACTAGTATCAACTGATTACCGTACTGAGAGTTCGTATACATTGGATATGTCATACCTGCTTCTCAGAAACTGCACCTGGCATTTTTATAACTACAGTATACTTGCTTTTAAAAGGTGATATAATGAGAATTTCGAGATTAATGATCATAGCATTCCTGATAATCATAAGTGTGATGATACCAGGTTGTCTGAATGCAGAAGACCCGAACACTGAAGACCCGGACAATATTGCCGCTGAGAGTTATTTCCAGGGGTCAGGAGATATCATGACAGACCTTGCATATAACAGCGATACTCTTTACCAGGTATCTACCATCAATGCTCTTCTTGAAGGATTCTATGATGGTGATACCAGTCTGGAAGCCCTTAAAAGCAGAGGAGATTTCGGGATCGGGACCTTTACGGCTCTTGACGGGGAAATGATAGTTCTGGATGGAGAGGTATACCAGGTTAAAGACGACGGGGTTGCATACCTGACCAATGATTCCATGACAACTCCTTTTGCTGCTGTCACTTTCTTCGAAGCCGATGAGACAGGGGTCATCAGCGAACCTATGGACAAAGAGCAGGTAGAAAGATACCTTGAAGAACTGATGCCCAACAGAAACATTATGTATGCTGTAAAGATAACAGGAACATTCGAATATATGAAAACGCGCAGCGTTCCCAGGCAGACACAACCATACCCCCGGTTAACAGAAGTTACAAAGAACCAGCCTACTTTCGAGCTTACCAATGTAGAAGGAACAATTGTCGGTTTCTGGCTGCCCTCCTACATGAACGGCGTCAATGTACCTGAATATCATCTGCATTTCATAACAGACAGCAAAGATGCCGGAGGTCATATCCTCGAGTATAATATTATCAATGGTACTGTGGAGATCGACAATACATATGATTTCTACCTTAGTTTGCCACAAAGTTCCGATCTGATGGACATTGACCTGTCAAAAGATAACAATTCTGAACTTGAAATGGCTGAAAAATGAAATAGACTAATTAATCAGCGGCCGGGAGAGTAACGTGCACTTTTGTCCCGGCCCCCTCGTCACTTTCAAGCCAGATCTTACCGCCATGGTCCTCAACGATCACTTTGGTTATATATAAGCCAAGGCCATTGCCCCCGTAACTCCTTGTAGAGGAACTGTCAATCTGGTAGAATTTCTGGAAAAGCTTTGGCATATCATCTTTTGAGATTCCGATGCCAGTATCTTTGAGCACGACATGGACGTCACCATTTTCACGGTATGCTGACAAGCTTATCTTTCCCTGCTTATGAGTGAACTTTATAGCATTGTCCATAATGTTGGCAAAGGCCCTTGGAAGATAATCCGAATCCCCGTAAGTGAAGAGTTTGCTCGAAGAGAAATCATCCTCTATAAAGATATTTTTCTCCTTAGCCTGTTCCGATAACTCACCTACCGCAGACAACAGGGAATCTGACAGGAGGATCTTCTCGAACTTATACCGTACCCTGCCTCCCTGAGAAGAACTGGCAAACAGGAGAGAGTCGATCAGGTTATGAAGGCGCTTTGACTTGCTGACAACTTTCTCCATAGCACGTAATTGCTCCGGGTTCAAAGGACCGAATGTGCCCTCCTGGAGCAGCTCACTGAACCCTCTGATGGTTGTAAGGGGCGTGTTGAGCTCATGCCTGAGATTGGAGAGGAACTCATCCTTGAGCTTATCAAGGGACTTGAGATCCTCATAGGCTTTTTCAAGCTCTTCTGTTGACATTTTCAGGGCTTTTTCAGTCCTTTTACGCTCAGTAATATCACGAATGTGTTCTACTGCCATGATAATGTTGTTATTCTTATCGAAAACCGGAAATGCACGATATTCCCGGACTTTCCCGTCGAGCTCACTAGTTTGCTCAACCTCGGCAACATTACCAGATGAGAACACCTCTTTTACATAACATGGATCACACGGGGCATCCCGGTGCATAAAGCAGTTATAGCAATGCGGATGCTCCTCATTTTCCGGAGTGCATTCTATATTCTCGTTTTTCCAGTTACTTGTAACTACCCGCAGGTCACGATCGACTACAACAATAAGATCCTGGAGAGCATTGAAAGTGCTGGTAAGTAATTCCTTCTGTTGCTGCAGTGCATCTTCAGACTGCTTATTTTTAGTGATATCGGCGATCAGGCAAACCCCGCTGTCAATTGCATTGCCAAGAAGCCGGTGTGGAACGTAATAGGATCTCAGGTACAGCTGGTCACCTGCTATCTGCGCAGGATATTCACTCTCATAATAAGGAAAGATATCCTTATCAGATCTCAGGAGCACCTTCTCAAGCCGCTCATCGTTCACAAAATCAGTTATCGCAGCTCCAATAACCTCATCCCGGGGGACCCGGAATATCTTTAAAAAACTTCTGTTACAGTGAGTAATAATACCTTTGTGATCAATGAATATACCAAGAGGAGATGACTCAAATATTACCCTGTGTCTTTTCTCAGATTCAAGTAAAGCTTCTTCCAGGACCTTTCTCTCGACAACCTTGCCAAGACGGGCGATGATAGCATCCATCAATCTTTTCTCTTCATTGAGGAACGGCCCGATATCAAGAACAGGTCGCTCTTCAAGATAGACCACAAGCAAACTTCCTTTTACTATTCCATGGACTACTATATCCGTTGAGATCTTCCAGGGGGTTTCTTTGAAGTTATCTGTCTGGAAGGTGTCGTTATCCATAGTAATACGAGCTGCAGCAATCTCAGAGAACTGGCAGGCTGATGGCATACGCTGTGCAATTCCCTTGAGTAAGGACTGCAGGGGAATGTGCAGATCAAAAAGAGAGGAGATATTGTATATGCACTCCAGTTCTTTTTCCCTTTTTCTTAGTGAAGCCAGTTCTTCAGAATATATGGAAAACACCTGTATCAATTTTATATGCTTTATATTTATATTATCTTTATTAATAGATTTCGTTAATCCACAAGAATTGTGGCCCAATCTACCCATGACCATGTTTTTAAATATGTAGCCAGTAATAGGGAAGGTGTTAATTGCGTTATTTCTTAAAAATCAAATACAAGGTGAGTAAATGTATTCTGACAGGATCAACAGACTGCCCCCCTACTTGTTTGCAACCATCGATGAAGCAAAGGCAAAGATCATAGCAAAAGGTGTGGATGTGATCGATCTTGGAGTGGGTGACCCTGACCAGCCAACCCCCGCACACATTGTGGAATCCATGTGCGAAGCTGTTCGCGACCCTTCCACACACCAGTATCCATCCTATACCGGAATGATCGAATTCAGGAAAGCCGCCGCCGACTGGTGTAAACAGAGCAGGGGACTTGATATCGACCCGGCTACTGAAACGCTTACACTCATAGGCTCAAAGGAAGGGGTGGCGCATGTCCCCCTGGCCTTCATCAATCCAGGGGATGTCGTACTCTGTCCGGATCCTGGTTACCCTGTGTATAAGATAGGCACACAGTTCGCTGGAGGGAAAGAACATATTATGCCACTCCTTGATGAAAATGACTTCCTGCCGGACCTTGAAGCGATACCCAAAGATGCTCGCAGCAAGGCAAAACTGATGTTCATCAATTACCCGAACAACCCTACATCTGCAACTGCTGACCAAAAGTTCTTCGAGGAGGTCGTACAGTTTGCCCGCGAGCACAACATTGTGGTTGTCCATGACAACGCTTACTCCGAGATGGTCTATGACGGTTACCAGTCCCCTAGCTTCCTGAGCGTTGACGGTGCGATGGATGTCGGCATCGAGCTCTATTCAATGTCAAAGACCTACAACATGACCGGATGGCGCCTTGGGTTTGCCGTCGGCAACAAAGACCTTATAGCTGGTTTCGGGAAGGTTAAATCAAATATCGATTCAGGAGCATTCGATGCTATCCAGAGGGCAGGTATTACAGCACTGTCAAGTTCCCAGCAATGCGTTGCTGACATGAACAATATCTATACCGAAAGAAGGGATGTACTGCTCAAAGGGCTCAGTGAAATAGGCATTGATGTGAAACCACCAAAGGCAACTTTCTACGTGTGGGCACCTGTGCCTGAAGGATACGATTCCATGGGATTCTCCAAACTGCTTCTTGAAAAAGCAGGCATTGTAGCAACCCCGGGGGCCGGTTTTGGCCAGTATGGTGAAGGATATATACGCTTTGCACTTACCCAGACCGTGCCAAGGATGAATGAAGCAGTGGACAGGATGTCAAAGCTGAAACTCTGATCTCGGCTTTTGACCTCTTTTTCCCAGTTACTATCCCAGTTACTACATATGTAACTGTGATTAGTTCCTTTTTCAGTTTCCGTTCTGAACATGTAGATGTATGCTGGTTTTGTATGCTTCATTTTTATTATATGAACATTATTTTTAAAATGACATACATGTTAATGATATAAATGAGCATTTAATCCATTGATTATGCTCCCGGAAAATATTAGTCCCAATCACTTGAATAGATCAGAGATAGGCAAATTCCTCTACGATATAAGATACATCATCCTGCTGTACATCATCGGTGATTTCCTGACAACCTTTCATGCAATAGAGAATGGGTTCGGATTTGAACAGAACGGACTCCTTGCAAGCCTTATGACAGAATTCGGGATGTGGTCACTTGTAATTGTGAAGATTGCAATACTTGGAGTCGTATTCTGGGCCTACCGTACGATCAATTCATCCACCGGGCCAGTTTCCCCACTCCTGTGGACATTCTCAAAGACAGGCATCAGCCTTCTTGGCCTGTTGCTGGTGATCAACAACATGATGGTCATCTGGGCCAGGGTGAGCTTGTTTGAATATGTAGGGATGCTTTAAAGGGGGCCTTTTATAGAGGCATATCCTTCAGTTCCTTTGAGCCCATATTGATAGAGATCTCAGCAATATCAGCACTGTATTCCGCGATGCGTTGAAGGCTCTCAAGGACATTCCTCTTGTGCTCCCCTGTACTGCTGTCCTGGCCGCATTCCCTTCTGCAGATAAGGGCAGCCATATTGGATAGCTTCTTTGAGTTCTTTATTATTGTGTTTGCAAACTGAGGGTCCTTTCCTGACATTGCCTCTACTGAATCCCTGAACAAAGCCTGTGCCACCCTGCCAATCCTGAAGATCTCATCGTTGCGGTCCACAGGACAATCCATCTCCAATACATTGGTGGCAATCCTCTGAACATGATCACCTATGTGCTCCATGCTTTTTGTAACGATCCGATAACCCAGACAGTCCTTTGACCGGACAATGCCTATCTTCTGTGCCATGAAGGGATCATCAAGGGCTGCTCTTAACTGCCTTACAGTCAGCAGGTAGAACCTGTCCACATCATCATCCCTCCGGATGACATCATTTGCCAGCTCAAGGTCATGTTCCTCCAAGGAAATCAACGCATCCTCAAGCATAGAAGAGATTATCCGGTCCATGCTACTCATGGACTTGAGGATAGTGATCTCCTGGTAATTCAGAAGGCTCTGCAGTACAAGTTCGGTCCCCGTTTCCTCAACTATCTCAATGCCTATCAGGCGCTTGCGAGCAGCATCTCTCATGAACTTCCTTTCAGATGCCGTAAAACCGTTTGGGGAAACTATTTTCATTATGTCATAGCCCATAAGATAATTTGACACAAGCATCCTGAAATCATCTTCCTGATCACCGGAGAGATATATTTCTATGACAGAGCGACATATCTTTTCCTCAGCAGGCATCTCCGCAGTGACAGTAAGCGAACGGTCAGACCTTACAGAAAGGGAAACGGTGTCCCCCGGAGATAGTCCACTCTGCCGAACCCACAAGATAGGGAGCGACACAATATAGGTAGACCCACCTGTCAGCTGAATCTTTCTTTTTTCGGACATTTATTGCAACCTCTTTTATAATAGTTATGAAAGGACTGTAAGGTTGCCCGAGACCTGGCTGAGCTTTGCAGTCATCCCCCTGTCGTCGGTGACCATAAGGTCGATGGTCACATTCTGGTGATTATAAGGATCTATCATCGGCCTGACAACCATACCTGAGAGGTTATAGTCATAGAGAACCTCATTTCCATTATCGTTCCACAAGGCCCATTTGTAGCTGGTGATGAACCCATCGTTGTCCCTGGAGTCAGAAGCATCCAGTATCATGTAACTGCGAGGAGACTGGGTGCCGTTCGTATCCATTATATACTCCACCCTGAACTGGACATTAGCCACCGGCATGGGAGGAGTGAACAGCCCCTTGAAGATATTAATGTAAGAAGTTATCAGCTCTATCTGCAAAGGCTCTTTTTCCAGGGGTGGCACCCCAAAGTAGGATCTGAAATCAACAGTATAGGATATATCATAATTTGTTGTATTTGAAAGGCTGCCTCCCGAATCATTCCCGAAGAAGGTGATGGTCTGGGTTTCGTTAAAGATGGTGAAGTTGGCCCCTTGATGGCATACAGTGGAATTATTTATGTCAACCACTTTATAAGTGAAAAACTCCCCGGAATAAGCTTTCCAGGGATGCATTTTCAGGCGATAGGTATAATTCTCACTGTTGTTGGTCCAGCCTGTGGTGGCGGGTATGGCCTCTGAGCCTGTTACCACGATATCGGAAAAGTTGAGGTGAATGGTCTTGGCCTTGGTGGCGGGTATCATGACCCTGTTCTTTGCATGATAGACTGCCGGATAATCGCGGTAAACATCATGATTTCCGGAAGCATCGTAGGCCTTGAAGTTCAGGAAGTAAGCGTCATTGAGCTTGATGGAAGAAATGTAGGAGTTAGCGGTATTGAGGTTGAGCACGGTCATGTCTATGGACTGCCACGCAGTTCCGTTGCCTGAAGGCTTGATGGAGACGATCCTGAGCTCTTCGCTCTTCACAGCTGCCTGGTGGCTTTCGCGGTCCATTGCATCCTTTTGCATGGTGGATACCATGAAAGCTACGCCGGAAGCAGCGATAATAGTGATCAGTATCAATAGTAGCGTTGCAAATATCACTGAGACTCCGCGGGTATCCCGCAGGAAAGTGTTCATATCCTTACCAGCCATCAAAGAGAAAAAGCAGATACCAAATGATATACTTTATTAACATAATATATATAGTACCCTATAGTTTATTTATTTTTTTAGTTTGTTCCAAAACCATTTAAACAATGATTACTTTAAGGGAATCAATGGTATTGACGAACTTCGGATTATCGGATGTGCCCCAGCATGTAGTGTTGCTGGTCGAGGAGGATATTGGGGATGCAAAGACCATCTTCTTCCGGAATATAACTTCCGAAGCTCTGAAAACCGGAAAGACTGTTTATTATATATCAACCAAAAGCTCGGAAAAAGATGTAAGAGAGCAGCTATCATTTCTTGGTCTGGGGACGGGCCTGGAAAACCTGACGGTCATGGGTAACTTCACAGACCCTTTTGTGTTGCTTGACCTGTGCTATAACAGACGCAAGTTATGCACTCTTTTCGGAAAGGATAACATGCCTTTATGCACTATGACAGATACTGACATCTGCATAATCGACAGTTTCTCATCACTGTTCATCCATGAGGAACTGCAAAGTATGACACAAGCCCTTAATTCCCTTATTACCATCAGCAGGGACACAAATACTACCTTCGTACTGGCATCTGACATGGGGATTCTCCCGGAACGCGCCGAAAAGGTGGTTAGGTCCATGGTGGACGGCATAATCCAGTTCAGAATAGAGTATTTCTCCGACAAGATCAGCAGGTATATCAACATCCCAAAGATGAAAGCGACCATCCCGCCAAAAAAGATGATGGCATACAACATAACAGGCCAGGGTATTATGGTCGATACCAGGGAAAGAGTTGGCTGACCTATAATAAATTCAAAAATGAAAAAAGGGTACTAAACGGTTGTTGATAAGATATTATGGTTGTTTTTGGAGTGATGTTAACCGGATGAACGATTGAACATAAGAGATTTAATCTTCCATACTGCCTTCAATCTTGGAACCATCATAGTTGCAGCGGGTATTGATCACTCCGCGGAGAATAGGCATATAGTCAGCATCTTCATCATTGTTCATAACTACGGCAGAGCTAATGTATCCAAAATCACTTCTTTTAGTCCAGGTCTTAAATTTCATCATGTTATCCCTCTTTGTGATTATTCTATAGTATTGCAGAAATAATATATAGAGATTACACCAGTCTTTTTAGTAGGCCTATTAATAGATATATACCTATATAGAAATTAAAATAGATTTTTAATGGGCATAACTTTGAAGATCTAATCCAGGACGGAATCAGGTGCCTGATGCTGGCAATTGATATCCGGAGAGGACACGTCCTACGACATGTTCAACTGAAGCACCTACCGGATATCGAAGATCTCTGCGATGTGGGCGATCGAAAACGATCCCAGTAACAAAACGCAAAGCCCAAGTGAATGAGATTTTCACTCCCCTAGAACTCATCATTCACTATTATCGTGGCAATACCACTTGATTCACCTACTGTCGCTGTTACTGTATATGTACCTTTATCTGATCCGGGAACAGGCGTTACAGCCACGGTTCCGTCCTCTTGTGTCATTGAACTGGTTATCACACCCTGAGGTGCTATCGTCATCTTAACAAAGGTACCAGGCACAGGATTGCCATCCGTGTCAGTGACATTGAATACTATAGGCTCCTGTAAAGGAAGACCGCCAATGACCTCCTGGGCGTCACCGGACATAGCGGTTATTGTATAGGTGCCGGCTATGCCGGCCGGGAGCAATAAGGTTACAACTGCCACATAGCTCAGGGCGATCAGGAGCGCAGAGTGCTTGAAGCCGTGCTTGATCTCACCTTCGGTGATCTGGCCGATGATGAGCCCTCCGAAAAAGGCGTTGAGGACGATCATATGGAAGAAGCCGCGCCCGAAATTGATATCTGAAAGGCCGGCGCCTCCCAGCATTTCCAGGCCGACCCCCTGGATCATAGGGAGCAGGGAAGTGGAAAGGATATAGGTCAGCATTATGATTATACCCTGGGCAAGGTAGAATATGATAATGTACTGCTTCAGGTTGGCCTCTTTCTCTCTTTCGATGCCTATGACAGCCCTCATGTCTTCCGATGTACGGAAAAGCAGGTCTGCTACATTGCCGCCTGTATAGGCTGCCATGACCACGATATCAATATATTTGTTAACCAGCCTGCTCCCTATGGAAGCTGACATCCTGTGCATGGAATCTTCAAAAGAGTGGCCCAGGACCATTGATGATGCGGCGTCCTTGGCGCTTTTGCTTATGGCTCCCATATTGGTTCTTGAGAGTGTGACCACACCTTTTACGGGATCTATACCTCCCCTCATGAGCTCTGACAGCTTGTACAGGAACTCACCGAACGCTACCTCCCTTTTCTTCAGGTTCTTTTTCTGGATGAAAGTATCGATGGAGAAAGGGATGATAGCCACCAGTGTCGCAAACACGATTATGTGGTCCAGATCGTCCTTTGACTTATCTTTTTCCTCTTTGGCCGGCTCTGTTTCCACGGCTATCGGGAGCTCTCCTCTCTCTGCAGCTTCAGATGCTTCCATTTCCGCAACAAGGGCCTCATAGGCAGCCTGCTTTGCAGCGGCTTCACTGTTCACTGCGGCACTGCTTTGCCCTTCAGGAGGAAAGAGTGTGTGTCCGGCCAGTATGGCGACGAGTACTATCATCAGTGCTGCAAATACGGGGACCCCGAGGGTCAGATACTCCCGTTTGATGTTGTAGCGTATGCTCGCGATCTGTGCATAACGTTTCAACACCTGGAGATATACGTCTGTCTTCATAGGATGCTCCTTGAGTATTTCATCCAGAGCAGTATCAGAAATACGATGTTGATGAATGGCAGTGCGAAATATACGAAGAGGTTGAACATCTGCCTGGGAGTCAGGGGTCCCAGGTCGATACCCAGCGCGCTTCCGACCACGATCATAAGGACCACAAGCACCACGCTCATTACAACGCCGCTCAGGTAGCCTTCCCCGTAGACTGCAAGTGAGTCCACGAACTCTCTTTGTAGCTTGCCACGCAGGTCCATGAGTTCCTTGGATTTCATCTCAAGATAGGTACGAAGCCCTCCCCCCGCCTGCATGGCATTGGCGAGGTCCATGCATATCGTCCTGAAGGATTCGGAAGAAGTGTTGCGTACAAGGTGGTTCATGGCAGTGACACCATCCTCGCCCAGAACATCCACACGATACATGACCTTACCAAATTCGGTAGATATCTCACCGTAGTCCTCTATGGCTACAGTCCTCACAACATCCATGGGCGAGGAGCCGGCACTTGCAAGGATGGACATGTAGCTCAATGCAAAGGGAAGCTCGTGTTCTATATTCATGTTCTTGCCGGATATCTTGTTGTACAGCACAAAAGGAAAACCGCTTATGGTAAGGCCGAATGTAAGGAATGTCAGCATCCCGATGTAAACGAGAGGCGTTGAAGAATTGCGAAAGAGAATCACTGAAAAAGTAAAGACAATAGCTGTTGCAATCAGGGCCGTGACTATGGAGAGGGATATGAACATGCCGGGTGTCATGATCATGTCGGCCTGGTAGAGGGATCTGGAAATATCCTCCCGTGGCTTCCTGTCAAAGTATTTACCCAGGAAGTAGCAGAACATCTTGTACTTCTCCAGGTATTCGTTGGTCTCACCGTCATTGAATGCCCGGCGGATACCATCAGTGCTGCCCGTTCCCATTTACTGCATCGTCTCCATAAGCTCATCCTTGTGGCGCGCATATTTCCTGATAGCCCTGGCAACATCCTTATAATCGCATATGCCCTGAGCAGCAAGGCTTTCAATGTACCTTGCCCGCTCGTCCATCTCCCGGACAAGTTCCTCTACCTTTATGCCGAATTCCTCTTCGATATCCTCAAAGAGAGAGCTGCTGCCGCTGAACTCATAGCGGTCCCCGACCGGGTCCCATTTGAAGACAGGGTTGGTGATAAGGTCCTTGCGCTCAGGGTCCAGTTCCACTATTTCAACTATCCTGAGGGCGCGCCTGATGAAGTGCTCACCGACCTTGACCATGGCGTTGAATATGACCATGTCAACACTGGCAAAGAGGTTCCTGGGCACGTTCATGGGTTCGGATTCAACTCTTGAGAGCAGTTCGTGGATGGAGCCGGCGTGGATGGTGCCCATACAGGGGTGGCCTACAGAGATGGCCTGGAACAAAGTGCCGGCCTCAGCGCCACGAACCTCACCTACCACTATGTACTCGGGCCTCTGCCTCAGTGCGGCCTTGAGAAGGTCGAAGAGCTCGATGTCACCTGCAGATTTGCCGCTGCTGCTGTCCCCACCAAAACCCGCCCTTGTGATGGACTGGGTCCAGTTGGGGTGCATGAGGTTCATCTCGGCGGTGTCCTCGATGGATACTATCTTGTATTCGGGAGGAATGAAAGAACCCAGGGCGTTGAGGGTCGTTGTCTTGCCGGAGGCCGTACCACCTGCTGCAAGTACGGAGCGCTTGTATTCGATGACGATCCAGAAATATGCCAGCACCTGTGCATCATAGGTGCCGTAGTTCATGAGGTCGATGCAGGACACAGGATTGGACTTGAAGCGCCTGATGGTGAATGTGGAGCCTCTCTTAGTGACCTCCTTGCCGAGGGTGAGATTAGCACGGCTGCCATCGATCAGGGTGGCGTCCCTGATGGGCTGGAGCACTGAGATGTGCCTGCCTGCGGCCTGGGCCATCCTCATGACGAAGTTGTTAAGCTCAAGCTCCTCGAAGGAGACATTCGTCTTAAGAGAGCCATATATGCGGTGATTGACGTATAGATTGGAATAAGGACCGTTGCAGGTGACATCCTCGATATAGGGGTCATTCATGAGCAGGTCGATCCTGTCAAATCCCATGTATTTTTTGTGAAGATAATAGAAGAACTTCTCTTTCTGTGCTTCTGTCAGTTTAAAGCGATATATTTCCGTGATGAAGAAGAAACGGTCCCTGAGAGCGTCCTTGCGGTTCTCCTCCTCCACCAGCAGTATCTCGGAGTGAGCCATCTTGTCAAAGGCGTTCTGGACAATCGCCATGGTCTGCTCCTCAGTCTCACTGAGAGGAGGCTCTATGCATTCGTAGGAAAGCTCCTCCCCGTCAAACCATACATGCACGTACTGGAACCTGGGAGTTACTTCGTATATGAGATCCAGATCCCTGTGAGGCACGCCATAGATCGGTTTGCTGACCACGCCCGGCTCAAAGACCAGCTCATCAATGACTTCGGGCTTAGGATTGATGATCTTTTCGATCCTCTGCAGCAGAACCTGGACAAAGTCATCCTCGCTTTCGGAAAGCCCATCATTACCCTCAGGCAAATGCAGAGGGTCATCAGGCTGGCTTTTCTTTCTCCTGAGACCAAGGCCCGATTTTTTCCCCCCGGCAGGCTTTTTCGCCTTTTTCACTTTCTTCCGGGAGCCCCGCATCCCAAACAAGCCCCTTTTCCCTGAAACTTCCTCCGGCACATCACTTATTGAGCCCAGAGCATCTGCTCCGTCAAGCATCGATACAGCAACAGAGCCTTCCTCATATTCCTCATATTCCCCATATTCACCGCATTCCTGCCTGACAGCTGCCTCTCCCCCATCCTCCGGAGAGCCCTCCCTGCTGCCGGGAACATCCTTCTTCTTCCTGAAGCTCAATCCAAAGCGCTTTTTCCCGGCAGGCTTACCTGACCTGACCGAAGGCTCATGGACCTCACTCTTCTTTTGCCTTCCCCTAAACCCGAAAATACCCTTTTTCCCTTTTTTGTTCTCACCACTATAACCGGAAACTTCCTGAACAGGCACATCCTCCCCGGCAACACTTTCAGAATAAGTTACTTCAGGTTCCCGGAAAGAGAGCTCCGCCTCTTCGGACGGGATCTCATAATCAGAATAGGTTTCCGTGTTTGTACCAGCCATCTAATGCTAGTAAAAGAATGTGCTGATATATACTTAATCTAAGTGAAGTATATAGATGAAAGTAAAGTATAGAGAAAGGAAAAGAGCAGCAGCTTTGAATAAGTCATGCGGGAGTAAAAAGAAAAGAAGGACAGGTGGGTCAGCCTATCCTGCGCTTCCACAGAATCAGTCTTGTCGTTGCATTAATGATCATCACAATAATTATCAAGACAAATGCTGCTGCAAATCCCTCTGAAACGGAAACCAAGTGGGGAAACTCGAAGGAATGATAGACGGTTATAGGCAAAGCTGCCACAAGGTCCTGAAAAGGATATATCTTTATTCCAAAGATCATTTTCTCGCCCGCACCGACCCCGAATTCGGGAAAGAACTGCGTATAGCCTGCAGTCAGTATAACGACAGCAGATTCTTCGGCAGCACGTCCTACGCCTAGCACTATGCCGGTAATTATGCCGGACAGTGCATAAGGTATTGTTATACGCTTGATAGTATCCCATTTAGTTGCACCAAGAGCGTAACTGCCCTCCTCCATATCTCTGGGAACAGTATCTATTGCCTCTTCTGCAGCCCGCTCTATAGCGGGAAGTATCAGTATTGCAAGTGCAATTGAACCTGAGAGCAAGGAAAAACCACCTGTAACAGTCCTCATGTAATAGACAAGTACGAGCAGTCCAAAAATACCCAGAACTATCGAGGGGGTACCGGATAGTACGTCAATGAAAAAACGGAAGCCTCTTACAATAAAGCCGTCTGTTGCATATCTTTTCAGGTACACTGCCGTACCGACTGCAACAGGAGCCGCAAGAATCGTAGAGAAAATGGAAAGAAGAATAGTACCTGCAATCGCATTCCCTATAGCTCCTCCGAAACTGGGAGCCATGGACTCTGGTGTCAGCAGGAAATACAGGCTAAGGCTTGGCATTGCTTTCACAGCAATGGTTCCCAGTATGAAGAATAATATCAGGACTGTGGAGATGGCGCATAGATACGAGATTCCGATGAACATGTTGCCTTTTATGAATCGTGTTCTCATACACGGCCTCCTATTTTCCTTGCCGCTGCAACAAACACTATCTCCATAGCAAACAGAACGGCTGCAATAGCAAACAGGGCACTCTTTGGCTCTTCAAAAGCTACATAGTAGCCGATATCGTTCAATATTTTGGAGGTCATTGCATACCCATAACCAAAAAAAGAGTTGGGTATGGTAATCACGTTGCCGAAAAGCATCACTATTGCCATGGTCTCACCCATTGCGCGCATCATTCCCAGGATAACTGCAGCCATTATACCCTTAGATGCGGCTGGCAAGACCACCTGACTTATGGTTTCCCATCGTGTTGCACCTAAAGCAAAAGAAGCTTCTCTGTACTCTTTTTTAACTGCACGTATTGAGTCCTCGGAAATGGGGATTATAGTAGGCAATATCATTATTGCAAGCACCGTCGATGCCAGTGCCAGGCCTGCCCCGTCTGTGGACCCCGCACGGAAAAAGGGGATTAAACCAAAAGTTGATGATATAAAAGGCGCTATGTGGTCCCGGAAAATACTTCCAAGCACATAGAGCCCGAAAACCCCGTAGACAACAGAGGGGATACCTACGAGGAGTTCAATAAGAGGACGCATGACAGAAGTTACTTGCTTTGGGGCAATCTCAGACATGAAGATGGCAGTAAATATACCTAAAGGTACGGCAAGTATAAGAGTGACAGCAGTAAGGATCATGGTCCCAGCAATGAATATACGAATTCCATAAACGTTTTCCGAATAATCCCATACAGAACCTGTCAGAAAATTGATAAGTCCCTGGCTTACAAAAGTAGGATAGGCAACATAGAAAATGTAACTTACAAAGAATATAGTAACCACGGCTGTTAGCACAGCACATGAAGCAAAAAAAACCTGTGGTATGGATTGGACAATCCTGCTCATTAGTATCTGTTTCCCATTTTAAAAAAAAGATGATTTGTGCGGTTGCACAAATCATTGTGTCTAAAGATCTGTTCCTAACTTATACTTAGAGGATGTCATACATTGAGAAGTAACCGACCTGTGTGAAGTATCCCTTCTGTGCAGGCTGGGTTGCAAAGTCTATGAATGACTTCTCAATTGTTGAGGGAGCACCGTTTGTCAGGTAGAGCAGTGGTCTGGTCAGACCGGATGGGAAGGTGCTGGTCTCGCCCTTGAGGGTTGCCTTGATACCGGACTTTACATCCTTCTTTACAGTGGTGGTCATGGTGTCAACCGGAAGGATGACTACACCGGTGGATGATTCTGCAAAACCGAAGTCCACGAATCCGATTGAGTTGGTTGTTGATTCAACTGCAGCGAGCACACCGGCGTTACCGGACTTGCCTACTGCCTTTGTACCATCCATCCAGGTCTTTGAGCTTCCGTGTATGAAGTAGGAGAAGGTTTCCTCAGTACCGCTTGTTTCTGATCTCTGGAAGAGGGTTGCACCGGAACCAGTGGTGTTAAATCCAGCAGTTGTCAGGTTTGCATCTGAGACTTTTCCATTTGCATCTGCGGACTCGAAAAGGGTCTTAATCTGAGCCTTGGAAGGTACTGTACCGGTCGCGTTGCCGATGCCATTTCCAATAAGAACTACAGCACTGGCACCAATCTGGTGTTTCTGGAGTTCAGGGTATGCAGTTATAGTGTCAACATCCTCAGAGGAAGCACCGATGTCTACAATACCGAGCTTAGCAGAGGTGATACCTGCACCAGAGCCGCCAGCCTGGACTGTGACCTTGATACCGGAGTTCTGTTTCATGAAGTCTTTTGCGAGAAGTTCAGAGACTGGCTGAACGGTTGAGCTTCCAGCTATAAGGAGCTGGGTTGATGCACCAGCGGCTGCGCCTTCAGCGCTTGCACTGCTGGAAACGTCGCTTGAGAATGATCCTAAGATTGTACCGACTGCTGCTGCACCGGCGATTGCAACTACCACGAGAACGAGGGTTGCAACGATGGGTGAAACACCAGCTTCGTTGTTAAAGAGTTTCTTTATGTTCATATCTTTACACCTTTTTGCTACTTATTTTGTCATTTCTGAGCGGGGTTTAATCGCTCTGAGTGCTAAACTGTGTTTAGGATATATAATACTTTTACAAATAATGTATATAGAGGCTGCTGCAATATAGATTTAGCATATCTCTATATATTGATGTGTAAATGCGATGGAGAATCGGTGTTATACAAAATCTATGGGAGATATATTGTTTATACAGGTCAGATTTATCCGTGTGGTATGAGTAATTAGGAGTATGGCTTACAATAACAGAAAGATCAAGGTTCTATTCATTTGCGTGCATAACAGCGCAAGAAGCCAGATGGCCGAAGAATACCTCAGGAGGATTGGAGGGGACAGGTTCGAGGTGGAGAGTGCAGGACTCAAGCCATCCAGCATCAATCCCATGGTGATCGATGTCATGAAAGAGGATGGTTTCGACCTCCGGAGAAAGAAAACCCAGGCAGCATGGGACCTGTTCAGGCAGGGGAGACTCTACAGTTTCGTCATCACGGTCTGTGACAGGAAAAACGAGGCTGAATGCCCCATATTCCCCAGGCCGTTTGTGCAGATGAACTGGCCCTTCCCGGACCCAGAAATATTTACCGGCACAGATGAAGAGAAAATGCAGCAGATGCGGGATCTGAGGGATTCTATCAAAAAGAGGATCGAGCAGTTTGTCGAGGAAACAACCGGGGTTTCCGATGGCGGGGAATAGGCTAGCTATTCCTCATTTCTTCATTATTAAGGCTGTCTTTATTAATTATTTTTCAGACACAGATTAACACGGGATTTACACGGATCTGGCCCTTTGCAGGCTTAAATTTCCAGCTTTACCATGAATCGGTGTTAATCTTTGTAGATCCGTGTCTGAAAGAAGATTCGGAGAAATAGCATCCAAATTGTAATGAAAAATGATCCCAAAATCGAAAAACAACTTTAAAGGAAACATCGTTCCCAGCGCAGATCCTAAAAAATACACGCGCCCGAAAGGGCACGCAAAAAACGGAGGATAATTTGCAAAAGCTGACAGCGCGGTCAGCGGGATATCAGGACGTAAACAGCCATGAAAACTCCCAGGGCAATGAGAATAACGATCGCGTACAGGTAATTCTCCACAGCATCTATTGCTACGCCTTCGATCGTCCCGAAAGCTGCTGAGACTCCCTCGATGGTACCTCCAAGCAAACGGTGGAGGAGCTCCTGCACCTTCAGCACTGTCGCTGAAAATGGATCCGGAAGCCAGTCCATCATGGAAGAGTTGACTGTCTCCTGCTGCACCTCAGTGGAATAACCACTTTCCAGTGCATACACATCTTCAGTCGAATACAGAGGCTCATAGGATGTGTCATCATCTACTGCAACCGGACTTTCCGGGGTTTCACCGGTCACAACCACCCAGCCGCCATTCAATGGGTCCCAGCGCTGCTTTACCTCCACTCCTGCAATAAAGAAGGAAGACTGCACTTCTCCCCGGTAGCCATCGATAGCCTTGAAAGCTGCCCTGGCAGCAGGCAGATCGGGAGCATTGGCCGGTTCGATGTTGTAACCCAGCCCCAGCGATGTCCCGGGGGGTAGAAGCACACCGGAAACCGTCAGTATCTGGGAGCCGTTCACCTGCGATAAGCCTATGTCCCACTCACTCAGAGGCAAATCACTTCCGGCCAGGCTTTCCTCTGCACTGCCGGCTACATAATTAGCACTTTCCGGTATCACATCGCTCAGGTTAACCCAGGCGGCACGGTCGCCGCTGTTCCTGATCTGGAGGTTCACCCTGTAACCGCTATCCGACGGGGACAGCTTCTTTTCCGTTATCACATGCGCCCCATGTACCGTAATGCTGCCGGTCCCGGAACTCCAGGTGAATTCCTTCCCGAAGAAATCAGACTTAGCCGTCACCGGACCGAACGAATATCGACCCTGTCTCAGGGGTACCAGTTTCCGGGCAATGTAGTACTGGCCGTCCGGAGTAACATAACTGTAATCCCCGTGCTCGAAGGTCTCCACAGTTATAAGCTCTTCAGGGATGTCTGCAAACGTAACGTCAACATTATCCACCGGATAAAGACCGAGATTGTAGATGTTGGTCCTGATGAAGGAATAATCCCACGCGTCCCATATCTCATAATAGATATTGCGGCTTCCTTCAGTACTGTTCCCGTTCTGGCGGACCGACCATGTGGTCATGTTGATCTCATCGCCGACAACCTCCATGATGACCTTAAGCTCAGGGTCCGTGCAGCGGAAAACAGTGGCTGCGCTTGTATCATAGTACCCTTTCTTGATATCGGTGCCGCCGGCAGTGGCATTTATGTAATAGTTCAGTTCATAGGGAGAGGTCCTGCCATCCCATTGCGGCGCTATCACCGTGAAGTTGATGCTCTGCTGCTTCCCTTTCTCAAGACAGTCCAGGTTCCTGACAATGATGTTGTCCCGATACTCAAAATCGCCATTCCCTTTAAGTTTGAACTCTCCAAGGTTCACCTTAAGGACAGCATTCTCCACCCAGGCATCCCCTGTGTTCTTTACCGTAACCTCGATTTTCTTTTCCTGACCGGGTGCATATTGTTCCTTGGAAACATCGACGCCTTTGACCTTCTCGGAACCCGCCGCAAAACTTATCTCAAGTTCAGGCCGTCCTCTGGAGTATACCTGCAACTGTGCAGAAGGAGTATTGTAGCTGTCAACACTGATGCCTGTCAGCTCCACCTTTATCTCATTGTCCCAGTGGAACCACTTGTCACTGTCCTGTAACTCCAGGAACAGGAACTCCTTGCGGACAGCACCCTGCTTTTCAGCCGAGATCAGGGCAGACTTTGTCTTCAGGTCAAAATCATCCGCCCTGAAGGTGTATTTCACCCCTCCTACCTCCATTTGCCCTGTCCTGCCCCATTGCAGGCTAAGAGAGCCTTCACTTACCCATTCGGTACATGTATCAAGCTCATCGCAGGGACAGAAAGTATCTGCAGACACCGCAGGCACCGGCAATAATAAAAATAATAACAAAAAGGCAAGACCTGCAACGCAGCGTAAACTAAAATCGACACAAAACGTTTTTTTCATTTAACTCCACTCCCACTCCACATATCATGATCTTTTTGAAACGCGCCTGAAAACAACATACATTAAAAGGGCATAAGCCAGCAAAGCAGCAAAAACAAAAGGAACAGCCATATTGAAGAAAGAAGATGCAGTATACCAGCAGGTAGAATAGAATGTGTAAAGGGACAGTATTGACGCTGCCAGCAGACTCAGCAATCTTTTCATGATTCTTAGTAGGATTGTGCTCTTATATCCCTTGCACAAACGAAATAAATAGCAAAAAAGGATTTTATTAGGCACATGCCAGATATATATGCCTATATAGTTATCCCCGCCTGAAAACCTCATACCCGAAAACAGAGAGAGCTATGATTATGGAGGTCATTGACAGCATGAACACCATATTTGAAAACGCTTCTTTCAGCACTATCCAGGACATGCCGCCCAGGACATGCGTAATGCTCATCAGCAGGATAATGAGAACACCTATCGGGTATATCTCCTCTCCCTTGAGAAGTTTCAGGACAGTATAACCCATAGCATAGTAGAAAACCACAGTAAATGCCAGATATGGCAGTACTATATCGTTCCTGACAGCAAAGACCAGCGTTGGGCTGAACTCATAAGCAAGGATGTTCTCGATACTGCCTGCGAAATAGAAAGTAAGTGCGTAATCAATGACAACTGAAAGTGAAAGGAAGAGGGGGATCATCCTATAATTGTGATAGATCGATCGAATATTCTGCGATATTTGATGCATAGTCCCTTATCCTGCCAAAACTGTCAATGATTATATTTATTGATGCATTATCTGCCGATTGGGTAACAATAACAAGTTTCCCATTGATTTCCTCTCCTTTTTCAATCAATTGGTTAGCAAGCAAATTATCAGATCTGCGTAAAGACTCAAGAGAATCCATAAACAGATTCTGCAGATCCATGCATATCTCTTTCAACTGGCTCAATACATCCGGCGTCATCTCAGTATGCTCGTAATGCAGGGCTATTTTAGATATATGGTCCCCTGTTCGCTCGATATCGTTACCTGCCAGACGGTAATAAAAAGCCTCTATAAGACTGAGACTATCATTCTTTGAGAATTTCCTCAGGCTCAGCCTGCTCACAAACTGCTTTGATACCAGAATGAACAGACGGTCTATATCATCATCCCTCTTAATTATATCTTTACAGACAGAACGTTCATTGTTCTCAAATGCATCGTACAGCTCCTCAAACATGAGATAAATTATCGATGACATGCGCTTGATGCCTTTCTCGATCGTGAACTCGTCGATGTCCAGGTAGTTCTGAATCACAAGCAACCTGTCGCTGCTTTCGGCAAGTTCAAGGCCAACTAGACGATTACATAAATTCTTGATCTCGTTCCCGAACTCCCCTGATAAATGCTCTCCCTGTATCTCTATAGACTTATAGTCGCCTACTATGTAGAGCCCGATGATATCTCTCTTCAGGTGTTCCAGGTTCCTGTTACCTTTGATTTTCCGGACATCTCTGCCTTTTTCCACACGAGGGGGTCTTATTATAAGCGAGCCGTCGTCGTTGTAGATAATCGATAACGGAGATCCCGACTTCAGTTTTTCTTTAGAGGCCCATTTTTTGGGAAGCGTGACGATATATGTTGATTTTCCTGTGATCTGTACTTTTCTTGTATCCATTTCGAACCACTGACTACTCCTGTCACATTATGAACAGTCAGCAACAATATAGATGTATCCTACATAAATATATAGATGCTACATAGCATATATATATACATGCAAACTGCCGTTCCGTTGAAAAAGAAAAAAGAAGATAAGATAAGGTAAAAGCCAGAATATGGTATTATTTCATTAAGGATTCCGGACCTATCCACCCGGACCTTATCATATGGTCCGCGATCACAAGCGCCATCATGGCTTCGGCCACCGGCACCATTCTCGGCGGTATCGTAGGGTCATGGCGTCCATGTATCTCTATATCCACTTCGCTCATCTGCGCCATATTGACACTTCTCTGGGACTTTGAAATTGATGGTGTCGGCTTTACAGCGATACGGCATATTACAGGCAGCCCTGTTGAAAGACCTCCTATGATCCCACCCGCATTATTTGTATCGGGGATAATGCTTGCGTCATCGATAACAAAGGCATCATTCATCTGACTGCCTTTCATGCGGGTACACTCAAAACCCAAACCTATTTCCACGCCCTTGACAGCACCTATGCTCATAAGCGCAGCAGCGATATCTGCATCAAGCTTACTGAAGACCGGTTCTCCAATGCCTGCAGGCACCCCGGTCACGATAATTTCCACAATGCCGCCGATGCTGTCACCTTCATTCCTTGCGAGCCTTACCTGCTCAAGCATTTTTTCAGCCGCTTGCGGGTCTGCACACCGGACAGGTGTCTTTTCGACATTTTCACGGATCCCGGTAAAGGTAACACTGCCGGCTTTCACGCCTCCAAGCTCGATAACATGGGCAAGGACCTCGACACCGTGGAGGGATAACAACTTTTTAGCAATTGCACCTGCAGCCACCCTGCCGATGGTTTCCCTGCCGGAAGATCTTCCACCGCCCCTGTGGTCCCTGATGCCGTACTTTTCCTGGTAGAAGAGATCTGCGTGTCCGGGACGTGGGATATCCCTGATATAATCATAAGCATTTGGATTTGCATTCCTGTTCCATACCAGCATGGACACCGGACATCCTGTGGTCATACCTTCGAAAACACCTGAGAGAATCTCCACAGTATCGGTTTCCGAGCGGGGAGTTGAAACTTCGCTCTGGCCCGGTCGTCTGCGATCCAGATCCTTTTGTATGTCTTCCTCCGAGAGTTTAAGCCCTGCAGGTACTCCGTCAACGACCACACCCACAGCTGTACCATGTGACTCTCCCCAGGTAGTTATCCTGAGCGAGTGACCAAAGGTGTTTCCTGGCATAGTGATATAGTATCCCTGAAGTTATTTATGTATGACTGTTCTCGGCGGGCTCGATATGCACGAGTACTTCCTGGATGCCTTCAAATCTTTCTTTGATGCGATACTGGACTATGTGAGCCACAGTGTGTGATTTATAAGTAGGCATCCCCGGGTCGACTTCAACATGCATATCCACATAAACACTCCCCTGAGGACCACGGGTGCGTATGTTATGACAGCCCTGCACACCTTCCACCCTGCACACGACATCTGCGATCTGCGCCGGGTCAATAGACGAATGATCACAAAGTATCGAAGCGCTGCTGAATATTATCTCGATTCCTGCCCGAAGGATAACAACTGCCACCAGAACCGAAATAATAGGATCTATGAGAGGATAGCCTGCATTGATAGCAACCAGACCCAGAAGAACTGAAAGCGAAACGTATATGTCGCTTTTTGTGTGCGCAGCATCTGCCAGCAGGACCTCACTCTGCAGTTCTTTCCCTTTTCTCTTCTCGTAGGTAGTGACCGCATAGTTCACACCCATTGTACCCAACATTATCATGAAACTTAATGTTGTAACTTCCGGGTGGGCACCATTACCGAATCGTTCAATTGCGGAGCGAACTATCTCAAAGGCCACGACTCCCAGAATGAATGCGATGAAAATAGCAGCAAGGGTCTCAAACTTCCTGTGCCCGTAAGGATGTTCAGCATCCGGCGGCTTTGAAGCTATCTGGATACCGATGAGCCCTATAACATTGGATATGCCATCAAAAAGAGAATGATATCCGTCAGATTGCATGCTTAACACGTTGGTGTACATACCATAGATTATCTTAGCAGCGGCAACGCCAAGGTTCAAAAAGAGTATGTACCACATTACACGCTGTATCTTTCTGAACCTTGAAGGTGTGGTATCCATGCTAATTGATAGCATTACGAAGGATATAAAATGTCTCATTTTTATAACTAACAAAAGAAGGTGCCACAACAATGTTTTTATAAACCAAGTGTTTAATATATAAATAATAATATCATAAATAACTATCAATTAGCCAACGTTATCAGCCAAAGTTACTACTCTAAGAAATCTCCGGTGATATATTGAAAAAATTCCACACTTCGTGTATTCTGGTAACTCTTATGATCATGTCATCGCTATCTATAACTGGATGTATAGATACTCCCGACGCGCTTCCGGCATTTGTGGATGAGAATGCGCTGGACAGTTATGGATGGTCGCAGATCGAAGCTGTTGAGTACAGGACCTTTGAACAAAAGATATCCAACTCAACCAGTGTCAGTATTAACAGCACGGTTGTTAAGTATCGCAACGACAGGCTTGCAGAAGACATTGAAAAGCAGATAAGTGATTTCAAGAACGATCATAATCTGCCTGTCAACATCGAAGTGCCATCTATCACTTCCGAGATCCATACCAGTCGCATCACTTTCCCGGCAGGTGTGAAACTACCCAATGACATAATAAACAGAATAGTGGAAAGCAGTGTGAAAGACCTGAGCTCGGATAACAATATCGAGGATCTCAAGGCTACCAGCACAAGGCAGATTACATTACAAAGCGGACTTAAGGTCCCGGTCTACATACACTCCGGAGCCACGGGCTCCGGAAGCGGGGGCTTGAGTGTAATTGCAGTTGTTGCGGCATATGAGGATGAAGATTCCAGCACCATTATCACAGGGATAATCCCCAACGGCAGCATGTCCGTAAACATGGGACCTGTCAGCGGTAACCTCTTCACTATCGACGGTGAACGCGAGCTGGAAGAAGTACTCAGGCTAATCAGTAATATCCAGTAGATTTACGAAAAATCTGCAGAAATTAGAGGTGCTATCCGCCCTACATCCTAAATCTTTTTTTGTGCTACCTTAAGCAGACAGTGCTATTTCACTCTGGATTATAATGAATGGCCATGCTCATTAAAGATAGTCCCAGTAACAGAGTGAATATAATATATAACCCAAACAGATTTGATTCTGCAAGAAATCCCGCGCTGAGACTGTCCATGGAGAAGGTAATGATGGCGATAGATGCCAGTATTGCAAAAGTTGAAGGCATGAGCATCTTGTTCTTATTTGCTTGCGGGACAGAAAGGCAGAAAAACACAGAACCAAGAGAATAGAATATCATAATGGAAGCCCTTGTGTAGGCTGAGCCAAAAATGCCCCAGCTGTCAAATGAGAGCATGAAGGACCTGCTGTAAAGCATGCTAGTGAACATACTATCCCTGAGAAGGGTCATCGGAATCAGGCTTGTCAGAAGAGGGATTCCCCAGTACCATCTTCCCGAGACCGCTCTTATGCTGTCAAGAAAAAAGAGGAGCCCGAAAGCAGGAAGGAACAGTGAAAATATATACAGTAGAGGTATATAAACCGAGAAAGTCAGCAATTCGGAAAATAAGAAAGTAATTAGCACGGACAGAAATGTGGATGTGATTAGCAAGAGAGATAACTTTGCTTTGTTAATGGACATTCGCTTCATGAACTTAGCATATTCCTTGAATTTATTGTATAAGTATCTTCCTAACTTATCATATAGCGGATGCATTTTAGAGATTTCATCAAAAAAAAGTATAAAATGGCGACTTTTACAAACCGGAACATATAATTCTTATAAGTCCCGAGTTGAAGAATATGGTTAAGATCGCAGTTACAGGAAAAGGAGGTGTCGGAAAGACGACACTATCCGGTACCTTGGCAAGGATGCTTGCAAGGGATGGATATGAGGTGCTTGCTATTGATGCAGATGCCGATATGAACCTCGCGTCTGCTATCGGTGTAAAAAATACTCCCAAGCCCCTGACAGATTACCAGGAGCTCATAGAGGAAAGGGCCGGAGAGAAGGGGGGCATGTTCAAGTTCAATCCCAAGGTGGACGATATCGTGGATATGTTCGGCGTTGTGGGGCCTGACAATGTGAAGATGCTGGTGATGGGGACCATCGAAAGAGGCGGCAGTGGCTGCATGTGTCCTGCTTCGTCCTTCCTGCGTGCTTTCCTGCGCCATGTGGCCTTGAAGGAGAGTAGTGCCGTCATTCTGGATATGGAAGCAGGCATCGAGCATCTGGGCCGGGGCACCACCCGTGGAATAGACCTGATGATCGTGGTGGTTGAGCCTGGCATGCGGTCCATAGAAACGGCCCAGAGGATCAAGGAACTGTCAGAGGGTATAGATATCAGGCATCTTGCGGCTGTGATCAATAAAGGCAATTCCGCCAATATCAGGCCGCATCTTGAGAAGCTCGGCATTCCGGTCCTGGGAGAGATACCTTACGATACCGGACTTGCGGAAGCTGACCTCATGGGTCTGGCACCCATCGATGTTGGCGGTGAATGGGTGGATGCTGTCAGAAGCATAAAAGAGAACATGCTGAGCATGATAGCGACATTTGAAAAGGAAGCATGATTTTAAATCCAAAACCGGGACCTTCTATGTCGCTAAAAACATCATATCACCAGACAGAACCCTACATAACAAAAGACGGATCATCTATCAGGGAGCTGATGCATCCCCTTGTGCACGGGAACCTGACACAGAGCCTTGCAGAGGCAATTGTGATGCCAGGCTGTGAAACACTGCGCCACAGGCATACCGGTTCTGAGGAAATATATCACATCACCGGAGGCTCAGGATACATGACAGTCGGAGAAGATGGCTTTCAGGTGAAAGAAGGCGACAGTATATGCATCCTCCCGGGAGAATACCATAGTATAAGAAACACCGAAAAGGTGCCCCTGAAGATACTGTGCTGCTGCTCACCTCCGTATTCTCATGAAGATACCGAGCTACTGGAGTGAATCGAGCTGCCTCTATAGTCATAGAAAGCAAGAAGCAAAGATAGAACAGGTTAATGTAGGAAATCTTTTATGAAGCCGAGGAGGTAAATGTTCTCATATAATGGTGTGAAAATTACCCATGAAGGAAATGTAAATCGCTAATGGGAACGCTTTTTATAGGATAAGGACACTTTTTGACCTAAGCCTAAGGAGGTAGTATGAGGCGCCTGGAAACCACCACGCTTTAAGGCGCCTCTCTCCTAACGAATCCGAAATATTCCCCAATATTTCTTCCCGGATATTGCGAGTGACCTTACTCGCAATGTCTAATAGGCACTTTCTTTATATAACCCAATCCGTTCTTAATTATACGAACGAGCTTACAATTTTCCATCAGGCTTTATTTTAATGCTATTATAATTTCAGCCCGACTATTCATTTCAGCCCGGCTTTTCTGCTCACTTTCCGTCTATCCTTTTCTCTTAAAGCAAATGGCCGATAGTATTCCGACAATAGCAAGAACAGCACCAAATCCAGGGGATTGTTGCTCTGATTCTGATTCACCGGATGGCTCCTCATTCGTTTCCTGCTCCTGACCTTCATTTACAGGAGCAGATATGTCTTCTGTATCCTCATCACCTATCGGATTAGTTTCATTGACTTCTGTCGATGGGATCTCCGATTCAGTTTGTGGATAATCAGCAGGGTCCCCGGGGAAGGTCAGGGCATTGATCTCTTCTACATTGGTGAATCCATCCCCGTCAGAATCGAGCGCTTCAATTGATGCAAAGTCCCTTTCACTTGCCTCATATGCCATCCCATAAGGATTCCGGGAGCCCCCACCGTTTGGATTAATATGACAGGTAGCGCATGCATCAAGCCTTGTACCTTCCGTGTCATACTGCTGGTTGAAAGCATCCAGATATGCGGGCCTCGCTGCGACAATAGGTGAGCCTAACAACATTATAATTACTACCAAAACCACTGCAATTAAATTCTTGTTCATATCTTCATCCCACATTCCTAAGTAAATAATAAGTTCATTATTACGTAGTTATAAATGTTCTTATCATCCTGATCGAATAAGAGAAGATAGGTAGTAAGGATTTCATCAGGCCAGAGAGTTATTGTTTAAGGTGAAGCTTTCAGCAGCAAAGAAAGTAACTGATGAGTCCAACAAGTGGATGAATAAGAAAGTTCCTTATAAAAAGCAGTCTGTTGGTTGCAAATTATAAAATATACTTCAATTAGACATTATATATAGTAAAAACTCCATTTAATTCAATATAAATAGCAATACCACTATATTCTATGATTGAGTGTGAGAAGAAAGAACTATTTTTATGAGGTGTTCAATTGAAGCAACTTCTTCTTGATGTGATGTTTGCCTCTGAGAAGAGAAAAGAGGTTTTATTGCTGTTAAATGAAGGACCTCAGGAGATGGAATATCTTCTTAAGTCTCTTAATACTACTAGACAAGCATTACTTCCTCAGGCAAAAATACTTGAGAACCACTACCTTATTTCCCATCAAAAAGATGTCTACGAGCTGACATCTATCGGAAAGCTGCTAGTTGAGGAATTCATTCCACTGCTAGGCACAATTGAATTTTTTAGTGTTGATATTGAATACCTGGGAACTCAAAAACTCGAGTTCATACCTCCGCACCTTTTAAAAAGGGTAAAGGAAATTGGAAGCAGTGAGGTTATGACTCCTGAGATAGCAGAAATGTATGACCTCAATGAGAAATTTCATGAGGCTTCAAAAAAATCCAAATCCGTATTTATAGTGACATCCTTCATCTACCCCAATTTCTGTGAATTAACCTATGAGCTCATAAGGAATGATATAGAAGTTCACTTTATCATTTCCCCTGAATTAATGGATCGACTAAAGGGACATAAATATGTTAATATTAACCGACTTCTAGAAAATGACCTGATTCATATTTATGTGTATTCGAAAGATTTGAATTTCCTTTTTATGGGTTGCAATGACTACTACCTCATTGTAAACCCTCTGTCGCATGATGGGACAACCGATCGGAAATATATTATGTCCAATAAAAAAGAGGCTCTTGCATGGGGACGTGATTTCTTTGAATATTATCTGAAAGATTCTGCACCACTTACACAACTTTAATTAGGTTCATTTTCTCTTATTCTTTGATTATTTCCTTTAATGGACAATATAACATAGTTTCAAGAATTCGGTTTTTGAGCTTACCTATATCCCCGCATAAATATGCGATGGAAGTAATTCGAATCCAATCCCTCAAATTATTCCCCTATATTATCAGCAAAGAGGAGCTCACCATCTCACATCCTTATCCTCATGATGATACCGGACCCGTAAACTCCCGGCATTTAAAAAAAGTAAAGTATCACAGGTAGCAATATCACCCCCATGGCATGGCTCTTGCGAATTTTCAGGAAGGGGGAGAGCATACCGACAGATGTGGCGATGGCAAATACCACCAGGCCGAAGAGACCGGTGAAGAGCAGGACCAGCAGGGTTAGCACTGCGATCACGCAATAGCACAGGATGGGATAGTCTATGGACAAAAGCCACAGGTGGACCCGGTCTCCGAGGTAGATGGTGGAAAAGTAGGACAGTATCGCCTTCAGGGCGATGGCACACAGGAAAAGGATAATTGTGGATGCATCCAGGCTCACCCCTTCAAGTAGGCCGTTGATCACCACCATGGCTCCGTTCCTTGTCTTACCGATAACGGCAAGTGCTATCAAACCAAAGATGGCATTGCATGTGTTCACACCTGAAACGGAGACAATGAACTCTTTTGCAGAGCTGAGCATTTCCTCATCCGAGTATCGGGTATATTGGTTCTCCTCCTTTGAGAAATCCTGCTTGATGAACAAACGTGCAAAGACCGTGGCGATAGAAGAGGATATTCCTGGCAGCCATGCTACAAGCGAGCCTGAGACACCGCCAACGAAGATGCCCCTGAATATGCGTTTCCTGTCCAGCTCAAGCCGGGAACGCAACTGAGCAGGGATCACAGGAGCCGACATCAGGCTGATGATGAGCTGCGATGAACCGAAAAGGCCGCTGAGCAGGGGGAGCAGTATGGAAGGCTCCCCAAAGGATATGACCGGGTTCATCAGATACTCCATCCTGAAAGCGAAAACTCCGAGCATCCCGCTCATGAAGAATATCACCAGAGCGTAGAACCTGCTCTTCCAGTGGGAAAGCGAACCCTGTCCTTTGACAAACTCGCCCCTCTCGGTCATTATCATCAGGAATACCACAAAGATGAGTATCCACGCAAGATAAGCCTGTATGAGCGGGTATGCTGTCAGGATAATCATGGACAGCGGGAGAGCTATGAACAGCGCAAGAGCAACAGAACCTGCGCTGCCAAGTGCGGAAAGGCGGACAGCCTCTGCACCGCGGCCTTCCAGCAGGAGAGCATGCCCGGGGAGGACTGCCAGTGCAGTGTCATCGTTAGGTGCTCCAAGGAAAATTGCCGGGATTATGTCGTGGAAGGTATGTGACAGGGAGTTTGAGAGGATGATAACGGCCACATAGAACACCGGCACTCCGTTATCCGATAATAAGGGAGACATTGCAAGCAGTATCAGCGCGAAATTATTGGTATGTATCCCGGGAATCAGCCCTGATATCACTCCCAGGAGATATCCGGCAACAATGGAAAGTATGAACAGTACCAGAGATATATCAGCGAGCATGCTAACCTCTTAATGGCAGACCTACAGATCGTGCACTTAAATTTTTCATTGGGTAGCAGAATATTGAAGCCTTATTTAATTTTTTTGATTTTGTTCTGTGTACAAGACAGGTATTTATACTAGCGTTCCATTGCAAAAGCTGATGGAAACCACGACACTCAGATGCGATAAATGCAACAGGGATGCGATCATATTCCAGAAATATTCCGGCATGCACTTATGCAGGAAACATTTCATCGAGGATGTTGAACGCAAAATAAAGCTGACCATCAGGAAACATTACAGTATCAAGAGAAACGAGACCATTGCAGTGGGTCTGAGCGGTGGAAAGGACAGCAGTACAACGCTTTACATCCTGCACAAGATATTCGGAGGAAGGCCGGATATACATCTGGTTGGCATTTGCATTGATGAGGGAATAGAAGGTTACCGTCCCAATACCATCGAGTCTGCAAAAGAATTGACATCACAACTTGGAATTGAACTTATTGTACGCTCCTTTAAGGAAGAATATGGCACTACAATGGACCTGATAGCGCCTCAGAAAAGAGAAAAAGGAACATGCAGCTATTGTGGGGTCCTCCGCAAATCCCTGCTCAACAAGACCGCACTTGAGCTTGGTGCCACACGACTTGCAATAGGCCATAACCTTGACGATGAAGCGCAAACTATCCTTTTGAACCACATCAAAGGCGATGTTTCAAGAATGGTACGGCTGGCTCCGCCCAAGGAACTTGAAGGACTCGTACTGCGTATGAAACCTCTGCGGCAGATACCGGAAAAAGAAGTTGCCCTGTATGCTTACCTGCATGACCTGCCTCTTGGTTTTGGCGGGTGCCCGTATGCACATGAGGCTATGAGAGGAGAGATCAGGGTGCTGCTTAACGACCTTGAGGTAAACCATCCCGGAACAAAGTATGCACTTCTGAGTGGATTTGACAAGATGTCAGGTATTCTGGGAAGGGAGTTTCCCCAGGAAGGGCTCTCAAAATGCCGCATCTGCAGCCAGGCCTGCACCGAAGATGTATGTCAGGCCTGCAAGCTATTGGGCAGGAATCAGTGATCGAGGATATAATCATCCAGAGAATATAGTTTTTTACCGTTCCTGTTAAGGTACAGACGAGTCCACCAGATAGTCGTGAGCGGTTGTACCATTAGCAGGGTAAGCATAATATTAGTCAATGACCACACCTGTGCCACTACATCAATGTATCCTGCTATCTCACCGAAAAGCTGCATAACTACAGCAATAACCATCAAGAGCAGCCACAGTGATAATGCGCCGGACTTGTTGGACATAAAAACCGCCACTCCTTTTTCGATTGCACTTACCGGATCCAGGTTTTCAATCACCAGGGCATACTGGACAAATATCAGTACAATGCTTATCGCCAGAAGATAGAAACCCCATATCAGAAGCCCGAAAAGCAGCACGGAAGTACCTGCAATAGCCTGCTGCGGATCGTTGAGGAGAGTTCCAAGGTCCCCTATGGAAAGGATGCCAGGTATCGTAAAAACAATTCCTGCCAGGGAGAGCAGCAATATGAGAATCTTTGCAAGGAACAGGCTCACAACATTCCTCATTCCGTATGCTGACATATCCCTTAAACTAGTGTCACCCCTTTGTGAAGCTTCTTTTGACATGCCTATGGCGCCTGCCATAAAGAAAGACTGCAGGAACATATAGATAAGGATAAAAACAATCCCGAATGCCACAATGGACCAGACACTTCCGGAAAGCAGGGAGCTTGTTACAGCCAGAAACTCCTCGGGGCTTAGCTGCTCAAGGTCCAGATTGTTGGCCGAAACTCCCGGGAGTATGAACAACATCACAAAGACCACAGTAAATATAAAGAACAGAACAAAAGTCATCAGGACCTCCATGATAAAAGGTACGCAGATAGCAAGGTTTCGCTTCCATGTGCTAAAACCTTTGTGTACTATAGTGGTAATATCCTCGGTCATGGTTTTTCTCCTGAGTTACAGCCAATAGGAGATAGACATTTATATAGATATTTGATTTCATAGTAAATACCAAGTGATTAAGCCTTCCGAATATATTACTAACTATTTATATAATTAGCAAGCCATTGTATATTTATATTTACGGGGACAGTAAAGCCTAAATACAATGGTGCCATTATGGGGTTTGCGCGGGTGCTTTTTTCATACACTAAACCCCACTCCCCAAATACATTAAACCCCCACTCCCTAACCCGCGCAAATTCTTATTCCTACATAACTTACATCCCGAGTTAATCGAGTATAGTTCAACAGGAATTAATCTTGTATTTCTGATAGTTCTTATCCCTTAACAGCTTACTCATTTATGTGTCTATTATTTCCGGGACTTTTTTACAATTAATTATTATATAATTAGGCACAATCCTAGTACGTAGGATGGAATGAATGTGAAAACGATGCCGAAACTGGAGTCTCTTCTAATTGTATTGATATTTTTGTCTATTGTTGCAACAACTCCTTGTAATGCGATGGTTTCCCAGGAAGAAGTTGAAAGTGAAAATACCCCTATGTATAACAATTGCATTAATGCGTCTGCAGAACCTTGTTTCTTTACAGCACCTGTAAATCCTGCATTCATAAAATATCAGGAAGAGTTAAAACAGAACCAGGAGAAAACAGGCATCGATAATGAACAATTCAATGATGCTGCCTTGAATGTTTTTCTTCCGGTTTATAGTACTGAGAACTATTTCTACCCGGGTAGTGGATTGTTGTTTTCAGGAGATATGGAAACGCCCGAAAACCTATTGCATCCTCCCGGACTCCGGCCTTCGCCTGTAGTCCTTTCATACCTTTCCCCTGTTAATATGGAACAATTGCTGGCTGACGAGGCGTACAGCGACATGCCATCCGTAATGTCAAACACCATAACTTCCGGGGCCTATCCATCCCGCTACGACCTGAGAGGAGAGGGGTATTACAGGCATAAGAAACCAGGCATTTGCAGGCACGTGCTGGGCACATTCTTCATTAGCCTCTCTGGAATCTTACCTTATGCATAGCAGATCAGAGAACTGGGACTTTTCTGAGAATCATGTCAAAAATATGCTGGTCTCCTCCTACCAGAACGGTTTCGACCGTACTTTTCACTCTGATGGAGGATTGGATCTGATGACGGTTGCATATCTTACCAGATGGGATGGGCCTGTAACTGAGCCCGATGACCCCTATGATGACCTGTCACCGATCTCTTCTTTAGATGTTACCGTAGCAAAACACGTCCAGGAGGTTATGATGCTTCCGGGACTGAATCACTCGGACAATCTTTTCAAATGGGCGATAATGAACTATGGTGCTATAGACGTAGCCATTCATGATGATAATTCTCTTTACTTTAACAAAGAGAACAACAGTTATTATTGTTACAATGAAAATGCAGAATTAACACACGCTGTATCTATGGCAGGCTGGGACGATAATTTCGACAGGAACAAATTCACTCCCGCAGCTCCTGGAAACGGTGCTTACATTATCAAGAACTCCTGGGGTGACAACTGGGGAGATGACGGTTACTATTACATCTCTTACTATGATACCGTAATTGGAAAGGATGTGTATGCACATGATACGGGAAAGGCGTATACAACAAACTTCGTTATCATAGCAGACAATGTCAGCAACTATGACCGCATCTACCAATATGATCCTCTTGGATGGTGTGCAAGCATAGGCGATAATAACAATACAGCCATTGGAGCCAACATTTTCATGGCAGTGTCAAATGAAAGACTAGAAGCTGTGAGTTTCTACACGGTGGATTCTAACTCTTTATACAACATTTCCATCTATCTGGACCCTGAAGGCGGCCCGGTCAGCACTTCAGGTCCTGTGTCTGTAAAGAATGGAAGCATTCCCATAGCAGGATATCATACTATAGAACTTGATGACCATGTTTCACTTCTTCCGGGACAGAACTTCTCGGTTGTTATCACCTTTACAACACCTGCGTATACTTATCCTCTTGCAGTTGAGAAATCCGTGCATGATTATAGCAGCAACGCGCATGCAGAAGCAGGACAAAGCTACGCAAGTTCCAATGGGAACAGTTGGATAGATATTTCCGCACATGGAATGAATGTATGCATCAAAGCTTTCACATCAGAAGAGAAAGAACCGGAAGCAGGATTTGTGGCAAGTCGAAGATATGTCCATGTGAATGAAACTATTGATTACCACGATGCCAGTCTCTTTTCTCCGCAGTCATGGAACTGGGATTTCGGAGACGGTTCCACAGCAGAAGTGCAGAATCCTTCGCATTCCTATACAAATCCCGGAATTTATAATGTCACACTCACTACATCGAATGAATTTGGCAGTAATGTCACACAACGAACTTCCTTCATACGTGTGCTTAATTCCACTATCACTGTCAGCAACTGTGGAACTGCAGACTTCATGCATATACAGGATGCCATTTGGGCGGCATCAGAAGGCGATACTATAATTGTTGAGCCGGGAACATATACTGAGATGGTCAGACTCAGGAAAGACAATATAACTCTCAGGTCATCCACCGGCAATCCTGAGGATGTAAGGGTTACATCTTCACATCTCGATCTTACTAACCAGCTTAATATTGCAGTCTCTATGATGGCAGATAATATCACTCTCCAGGGTATCAGTTTTTCAGGCCGTTTCTATGGGATGCTCACAATGCTTTCAAATGATTGTAATGTAATTGACTGTTCTTTCTCCGGTAATGGATATGGCATAAAATTTTCAGAATCCGATAATAACCGGATGTACAATTCCACTATTAAAGACAATTTTATTGGATTGGATATATGGAATTCGGCTAGCAATTACCTGGTAAATAATTCGATCTCAGGTAATAGTCTCTATAGTTGTATCTTCGATTCACAACCAAATTTTATAGATACCAGCAATACCGTCTCCGGTAAACCAATTTATTATCTTGTGGGAATATCTGACCTGACGATTGATTCTGACTCGAATGCAGGCCTGGTTCATCTTATTGATTGTTCGAACATCACAATAAAGGATTTCGAGAGCACAAGCGAGAGATATGGTATCTACCTGTATAATACTACCAACAGCATGATAGAAAATTGCAGTTCCACTGGAGATTACTATGGAATATATCTAACCGATTCTGCAAACAACATAATAAAAAATTGCACTGTGAGTAACACTATATCGCATGGCATCTCACTTTCCGGATGCAGTGACAATCTGATATATAATAATTATTTCAACAACACTCATAATATCCAGATTTCAGGCGGGCTCTCCAATAAATGGAACATTACAATGACTCCCGGCACCAATATGATCAATGGAAGTTACCTCGGAGGTAATTTCTGGGCAAAACCGGGCGGAAACGGATGGAGTCAGGTAAACCCCTCTACAGGCAATGGTTTTTGCCAACAGTATACCGTAACCGATGATGGGAGCAATATCGATATTCTTCCGCTGACCATTAACGGAGAGCTTTCAACTGATGATGGGAATAGTGACCTGACTAACGGTAACGGACAAAATCAAGATAAGGGCATGATTATATACAGGACCAGTCGTGATGGGCTTCCCGGAAATGCCATTTCAACTGATTCGAACATGCAGTTTGTCAGCAGGGATGCAGAAATCCGGTATGTTTTCACAAAGGAAGGAAATCCCATCACCCATATCCGGTTTGAGGCACAGATAAACAAAGGATACGTTGTGGCAGATGTCAGCAGGCTGAAAGGAATACCGGAAGATGCTCATGGAGAACCTTCAGGCCTTATCTATGAGAATCTGGAGGTCACTCTGGGTGATGAGAGGCTTCCCCTCTCGAATTTCATAGCGGAGGCATTCATAGGATTCGAGGTTCCCAGGGAATGGATAGAGTCAAACAATATTGATGAGGATAGTATCCGCCTGGAGCATTACTCTAATGGAAAATGGAACAGGCTTCCAACTGTGAAAGTAAGCGAGGATAGTGAAAAGTTGTTCTTTGAAGCAAGAACCACAAGTTTCTCACCCTTTGCAATCAGCGGTGACAAGATCCAGGCACAGGATTACGAAGCACTTGGGAAAACTTCAGCATATGAAAGTGGTTACCAAATACAAAACGGAAACACAAAAGCAGATAGAAACGACGATTCCGGAAAGAGCATCAATATGATACTGTTATTGTTATCAACACCCATAGTGACTATTGCATCTATGATTGTTTACTATAGACACAAAAATTCTAAGATGAGGATGAGGAAATGACCTTATGATAAGTGTTCCCTGTGACTTATGGTCCCGATTGAGATAGACTTTTTTTGCTTTTTCTTTAAAGTCTATTTTGTTTATTTATAGAATCGATTTCTTTTAAATAAATTTAGATCAGAAACAAAAAAGAAAGGATCTCCGGCTTAATAGCCGGAAACATACCTGTTTTAGAAAATACCTGCTCCGATGAAAAGGGAGGAGAACAGGATTGCGACCATGTTCACTACCTTGATCAGGGCATTGAGCGCTGGTCCGGATGTATCCTTGAACGGGTCTCCTACTGTGTCACCAACGATAGCAGCTTTGTGAGCGTCAGAGCCCTTACCACCGTACAAGCCATCTTCAATGAGCTTCTTGGCGTTGTCCCATGCACCGCCTCCGTTGTCCATTGTAAGGGCAAGCATAAGGCCACATACGATGATACCGATAAGAAGGCCACCGAGTGCTGCAGGACCAAGCAGAAGTCCTACTGCCAATGGTACGAGTATCGCCAGCATGCCTGGAATTGCCATTTCACGAATAGCGGCTGCAGTGACAATATCAACACACTTGCCGTATTCCGGTTTTGCGGTCCCTTCCATAATACCGGGGATCTCCCTGAACTGGCGGCGCACTTCATTGACGATCTTGAAGGCCGCTTTGCCAACAGCCTGCATTGTGACAGCCGTGAATATGAACGGAAGCAATCCGCCTATGAACAGTCCTACGAGAACGACAGGCTGATCAAGGCTCAGGTTGACAGGATCCATTCCCTGATTCACCTTGTGTACGTAGTCTGCGAACAGTGCAAGCGCACCAAGTGCTGCAGAGCCTATGGCATATCCCTTTGTAACGGCCTTTGTGGTATTACCTACAGAGTCAAGGGAGTCCGTGACCTTGCGGACATTGGAAGGCAGGCCTGCCATCTCAGCAATACCGCCTGCATTGTCAGTAATAGGACCATATGAGTCAAGCGCTACGATCATACCTGTTGTGGAAAGCATCGCTGCTGCTGCTATTGCAACACCGTAGATACCAACCGCAGGATCTGTCGCTCCGCCTACGACGTAGAAAGAGGCGAGGATACCAATGACAATGGTAATTACGGGGAACACTGTGCTCTCAAATCCCATTGCAAGACCGGAAATGACGTTTGTACCGGCACCTGTTTCAGAAGCTTTTGCAATCGTCTTTACCGGACGGAAGGATTTAGATGTGTAGTATTCCGTGAATACCACCATGAGCACCATTATAGCGATACCTACAAGGGCTGCATAGTAGAATCTCATGTCGTCCATCAGGGATGTTGTAACAAAGTAGAATGCTATCAGGGACAGAATTGCTGAACCTGCAACACCTTTGTACAGTGCATTCATGATATTGCCACTGCTTCCTACTTTCACGAAGAATACGGATATGATGGAAGCAAAGATCGCAACTGCACCGAGTATAAGCGGATAGAGGATTGCGTTTGGATATGAGGAAATGATCAGTGAACCAAGAAGCATGGAAGCAAGCACAGTGACCACATATGTTTCAAAGAGGTCAGCACCCATGCCTGCGCAGTCACCGACGTTGTCACCGACGTTGTCAGCTATTACAGCTGCATTACGCGGGTCGTCCTCTGGGATACCGGCCTCGATCTTTCCTACAAGGTCTGCACCGACATCCGCAGCCTTTGTGAAGATACCTCCACCAACCCTTGCAAAGAGACTGATCAGACTTGCACCGAAACCGAAACCAATTACAAGATCAACATCGCCGTACAGAATGTAAAAGCTGCTGGTACCGAGCAATGCAAGGCCTACTACTGCAAGACCAGTGACCGCTCCACCGCGGAATGCAACAGACATTGCTTTCTGCAGGCCTTTTGATGCAGCGTGTGCTGTCCTGACATTAGCCCTGACAGAAACGTTCATTCCGATATATCCGGCTACTGCTGAACTTATTGCACCGACTAGGAAACCAATAGCTACTTTTGTCCCATCTGGAAGAAGGACAAAAATAAGTGCTGCAAGAATTACAGCCACTACTGCGATAGTCTTGTACTGGCGGTTCAGATATGCCCCCGCACCCTCCTGGATGGCGCTTGCTATTTCCTGCATCTTTTCTGAGCCAGGTTCTTCTTTAAGAACGCTGCGTGCAAAGATCCCAGCAAACAACAAACTAATAACACCAGCAAGAGGGGCAAGATAGATTATAGATTCCATTTTTAGAACTCCTCTCAATATACTTATATTATGTACTGTAAATTTATTTCTTCTTTATTTATAAGTGCTAACCGGAACAACAAACCACTGCTGGATGGCTTGTTATATAATTTTTTAATAATGCCGGTTATAATAGAGATATATAATATATAAAGTTAGACAGAATTATGACATCTCCAATATGAACTTATCGATTGGAAAGATCTAGTTATAACCCTCCGCCTATCTGCATAAGCTCAAACCCTATGCTCCCCGGAACTTCCACCCGGAACACAAAGACATTATATTTCAATTTCCGTGCAGCAGCCATTGCATTCTTCTCTTCCGGACCAAGGATGCCGTCAGCACTTGCAATGCAGAAAGATTTTCTTTCGTCCTTCACAAGGAAATCGAAGTATTGCCCATAATCACGCAGGAATCCCATCAACTCTTCCAGTTCATCCCATTTCTCACACATGTGTATGTGTTTATTAGCTGAATTGCTCACATACCAATCGCGACTCATGTAAGGATATTTATCATATTGCTCCTTGAGCTCATCGTAGGCTTTGGATATAGCTGATGCGTCGTTTTTGACATCCACCCATTTCCAGCCCTGCTGTGAGAAATACCGCGCAGCCACGATCACAACTATCTTATCCATATCCTGTTTTTCCAGTTTCATAGTAACACCTAAAACTCATCATCCTGTGAATAACTTCTATTAAATTTGAGGGCGATCTCCGCTTGTTTGAGCTCTCTTCCAAGATACCCCGCATGTTCAAGCCTTGATACAAGGCCCATGTCAATAAGTGTATCCATCACCTCACCGGCGCTCTTCCCGGCAACTGAGACCTTCTCATGCTCGGCAAGGATCAAACCACCCTTACAATCTTCATGAGGGATGATACCAATCCTGATACTGCCTGCAGGATCGAGCTTCCACATCCTGTGCGATTTGGCCCTGACGAAGACCTCAGGCAGAACGGCATCATTGCGCCTTCTTTTTTCCTTTATTTCCATCAGGTCGATACCAAGATCCTTGGGGGAACTGGCCCTCTCACGCGCCAGCAACATCATAAGAGAAGCCTTACTGAGCTCACTGACAGAACCCTGTGCCTTATTACTGAACTCAGGCGTGAAGAGTATGCTTGCACCCACGTCAGCCCCTATGCCGCAAAGTGTTGCATTGGAGCCTGCCGAGTCTGCATCAAGGAGTTCCGTCACGTTGCCAACCCCGAAAAAAACAGGGATATCAGGGAAACGCCTGTGGAATTCACTGTACCTGACAATAGAATCTGTGAAGCCGTGTCCTATTGGATCAAGCACGGGATCAGCTATTATTTCCTCAATGCCTTCTGAGCGTGCTGCATTGATATTCCTTAGAAGACTTTCCAGTCCCTCATCAGGATCCGGGATAACTACCGCTGGCACACCGGCTTTGGCAACAAGGGAACCAACAACTCCAATATTGCTGCTGTCCAGACTGAGTATCAGATCTATACCCATCCCAAGTGCCTGTGTGAAAAGATCAGGATCAAGCGTATCTATGCTGACAGGGACCTCTGTGACCGATCTGGCAACATTAATGGCGCGCTCAACATCACCGGGTGTCGCGTGGAGAGAGGCTCCAAGGTCAATGATATCAGCGCCTTTTGCGACAAATGACCTTATTCTTCTTGCAAGGGCGTTGCTCTCCATTCCGGTGGCATCGACCACCTCTGCCATGACCTTCATGCGACTGTTCCCGCCCAGCTTCAGGCTACCCAGCATTAGAGATGGTTCTGATCCGTCTTCAAGCTCCCGGGCTTTTTTCAGGGCCATTTCCCGCCTGACATCGATAAGCAACTCACATGCAGGAACCTTATCTGAGAACTCTATTTTGTCGGCAAAGGGAAGCACATAATTCAGGTCATAGGCATGTTTGGGACCAAGACGGATCCTGCACCCGAGCTGGGCTGCTGCCTTTGAGAAATCTCCTGAACAGAGGCCAGGTATAAATATAATATCGTAATCGAACCGGGAAATATCCTTTTGAATAGCAGCCAGCAGCTTACCCGGAGTAATAAAAGCCGCTATCTTTGTATCAGCAATAGTAATATCCGCATTGTTACCTACCGACTTCCTTACAGCCATCTCTGACAGATGACCAGTGGCAACCAGTATTTTCATGGCTCAAAATGGTAATGCTACCTGATAAGAATTTCTTTTCAAAAAAAGTTGCATGGCCGTACCGGTATGATACGGCTGCAAATACTCGATCATTAATGGATGATATCGATTATCGATCCACCGGCATTCCTGGAACTGACAGGCTCAATGACCGTACGTCTGGCCTTATTTATAGGAGTTGTTGCATGTCTGTAGGACCTGGGGGTTTCCGGAACCATGCTGGCTGCTCTTGATTCATACTGCGGACCAAGTACCTGTGCGGACTGGACACCTGTCATGATAGCCATCACACGCACCTTGCCTTCATACTCATTGCTGATACGTGCACCCCATATGACGTTTGCACTGGGTGACAGCTCATAGGTGAGTGAGGCAGCGATCTCTTCAGCTTCTTTGAGGCTGAGGTCAGGACCACCTGTTATATGCACAAGGCTTCCCGTTGCACCTCTGTAATCAACGTCTAGGAGCGGGTGATTCAGTGCAGCGCGTACGACATCGTCACTCTTGTCCTGATTCTTGCTCTCTCCGACGAGCATGACTGCAACTCCGCCACAGCTCATGATAGCCCTGATATCTGCATAGTCAAGGTTGATAAGTGATGGCTTGGTGATTGTTTCGGTTATGCCCTTCACGGTCTCAGAGATCAGCTGGTCCATTACAGAGAAAGCCTGTTCTATGGGCAGGTTTGGGACATACTCCAGAAGTCTGTTGTTGTCAAGTACAATGACCGTATCTGCTGCGCGGCGGAACTCCTCAAGGCCTTCTTCTGCTTTGACTGCCCTTGCTCTCTCAACCCTGAAAGGGCTGGAGACCATGCCTACGACAATAGCTCCCTGCTCTTTAGCGATCTCAGCCACGACAGGAGCAACACCTGTACCTGTTCCTCCTCCCATGCCGGCTGTTATGAAAACAAGATCCGCGTTCTTGAAGACCTCTTCAAGGGTGCCGCGCGCAAGCTCTGCTGCCTTGGCACCAACTTCAGGGTAGCCTCCGGCACCAAGCCCGCGGGTCAGTGTCTTTCCCACGAGAATCTTCTTGTCGGCCCGGATAATATCAAGGTGCTGCTTATCAGTATTGATAGCAATTGTCTCGGCACCTTCGATACCGATATTATAGAGCCTGTTGATCGTATTGTTACCTGCACCACCGCAACCTACAATAAGGATTCTCGGCTGTCCGAACATGTCGAACTGATCATCCACTGCGATCGTCTGGCGGTACTCTTTTTCCTTTTCAGTGTGTTTTAATGCTTCCTGGACTATCGACTGCACATTCATCCCCTCACGGATATGTTACATCTCGGTATAGTATGCGATTTCTAATATTGCTCGTTAATGCTCAAACAATTCATCAACGTTTATCAACGTTTCATAGTTCTGTGATTGCTATATTTCGTTCCTTGTTTTTATACTTATGCTTTTATGCAATAAAAATAAGTATACAAGTGAAGGTAAGCCCGAAGTATCCTGGATTTGAGAACACAAACTGCTCAGTATCTGTGACCACAGAACCACGATGCGAGATAACCATGAATCATTTGATATTTAAAAATAGTTATATATAAGAGTATCTAAGCGTTCTGTTCACAGACATTCCTATACAAAAGCATGGATTTTCGCAGGTACATCTATATATACAGATGCTACTATGTTATCTCACCTTTAGAAAAGGACCAACCGGAAGAAATTCCCTTATGTAGTAAACGCCTTACGATTAAGAATCCACAGACATTCCACAAATGATCCATAATTCAAGTCTCAACGGAGAGTTTTTTTGAACACTACCATCGCATTTACAGTTTTTTTGCTGTACTGGTTATTAGTTATAGCCCTTAAAAAGAAAGGAATACTGGAGAAGTATAATATCAGCACATACGGGCCAGTCCTCATGATAAGGACTACCCGCGGACTAAGTCTTCTTGACAAACTTGCCAAACCCAAAAAAGCCTGGAGGCTCTTTGCTGATATTGGCATCAGGCTGATGTTCATCGGTATGATAGCAATGTTCCTTATTGTCATACTATCCGATATTGCCCTTTTGAGCTCGATCGGGACCAATAGCGTCCCGGAGCCTGGTAAGTTCAATGAGGCAAGGAATATATTCCTGATACCCGGTGTCAATGAGTTCATACCGCTCACATGGGGAATAATTGCACTCATAGTCACTCTGGTAGTCCATGAATTCTCACATGCCATATTATGCAGAGTGGAGAATATCCGTGTCAAATCCATGGGTATCCTGCTTGCACTCGTGCCTATCGGAGGATTTGCCGAACCTGACGAAAAGGAACTTTTCGGTAAGGAAGAAGAGGAAGAGGATAACAGGCCAGACCCCTACGGAGACCGCAGGCTTGGAATCAGGATCCATGATGATGAGCCGGTGAAAAAGAAGGTTGCATCCGAAAAAATGGCTACACGCACCCAGAGAAGCCGGATCCTGGCAGCCGGCGTGATGGCGAACTTTGTAGTAGCACTGATAGCATTTTCCCTGCTGTTTGGACCCGTGCTTGGCGCCATCTCACCTATTGGCAATACCATGATAGTTGACGTGGAAGAGGACTCAGCTGCTTATACTGCCGGCCTGAGGCAAGGGATGGTCATTACACAACTTGATGAGACCAGCATAAGTGATGTAAATGAGATGTTGCTTTATCTGGACTCAGCACAAGCCGGGTCCACTGTAATGGTCCATGCCGCAACCGACAGGGTTGTTTCTGTGTATGAGGCGCAGATTATAGACATCGAACCTGACAACAGGGGTGTCCAGGTCCAGGGTGTCGTTGAAGGTTCACCTGCACAGGCTGCAGGATTTGAAGAAGGCATGTACATAAGGAGTATGGATGGCCAGCCAATACTGACTGCCACAGATTTCATGTCCTTTATGGACACAACGACTTCCGGCCAGACCGTAGTGGTAGAGATCGTCAGCGTTGAGGACAACATGCAGGAAACTACCAGAGAATTTACAGTACAACTGGAATCTCATCCTGATGAGAATGTTGAGAAAGGATTCCTGGGAGTATACACCGGAGGGGCCGGACATGTAGAAACATCTCTTGGGTTCTCAGTAGGAGAGTTCCCGGCACGTGAATACCTGGGCCTCCTCAAGGACATACCAGGTATGCTGACAGGTCCCGTTGGGTGGATCATCCTTCTGGGGCTTCCGATAATAGGATTTGCAGGTGAAGGTTTCCCGGGATTTAGCGGCACACTGGCACAGTTCTATGAGCCTGTAGGATGGGCCGAACCTCTTGGTATCGGCCTGTTCTGGATAGCCAACGCCCTGCTATGGATAGGATGGCTCAATTTCTATGTCGGCCTGTTCAACTGCCTGCCGGCAGTTCCCCTTGATGGAGGACATGTTTTCAGGGACTACCTGCATGCAGCCCTCTATCGCATCACTAACAACGAACTTAAAGCTGAGCGCCTGTCAACAGCCATCACAGCAACGTTTGCACTGCTAATACTCATGTCCTTCTTGCTCATGATATTCGGACCATACATGATACATGGGTTCTGACAAGAGAGAACAAGTCTGGCAGTAACAAGAGCACAGTAATATAATTTAGTTTAAAGGATCGATATTATGCAACGGAAACTCTGGCACAGGACAATCCTGAGGTCCTTTTTACTTACATTTGCTGTGGTCCTTGTCTATCTTTTAATTTTTATATATATAATGCAGTACGAGCAACAGTACGTTCATGCAAATCTCGTTGATGGCACTTACTGGGTAATGACAACTATCACCACCGTAGGATACGGAGACATAGTGTTTACATCGTCTGCAGGAAAGTTCTTTTCTATAGTAGTGCAACTTTCAGGCATTCCTGTTGTTTTCGGACTGCTTTTCAACCTTCTGATATCGCCATTGCTCGAAAAGAACATACGTCCAAGTATGCCGGTAAAGATCTCAGGAAATCCCTCCGACCATATCATTATTTGTGGCTATAACAGTCTTATAGAGACTCTTGTTGAAGAACTCAAGGAGAACAAGGTTTCCTATGTGCTCATTGAAGAGGAAGAGAACGTTGTGAAAGATCTCCTGAAAAAAGATATCGAGGCTGTACAGGGAAATCTCTCCGATGAAGAAACCTTCAGGAACGTATATGTTGAAAAAGCGAGTTTTGTCATTGTAAATCGTTCCGATGAAGTAAACGCAAATATCATCCTGACAGTACGGACCATCAGTGACGTTAACATTATTGTCATTGTCGAAGACAGAGCCAATAAGAAATATATGAAATATGCCGGTGCGACGAGTGTAATCTCGCCAAAGGAACTCTTTGGAAGGTTCATTGCCAGGAAAGCTGCAGACCCCTTCCTGAGAAGACTTACGGGTACCACCGAGTTTTTTAATGGGGTCAGTATTGTGGAGCTTCCAATATACCCTAAAAGCCCGCTTCTGAACAAGACTATAAAAGAAGCAGCGATACGTAACAGGACAGGAGCCAGTTTAGTGGGAATGTGGAAACGTGGTGTTCTCTCTTTTGACGTGAATCCTGATGATGTCATAAAAGACAACTCCGTACTCCTGGCTGTAGGCACCACCAGCCAGCTGTCTGAACTTAGAAATCTCACCCAACAGAGCCGGTGATATCATGATAGCAAAAGAAGACGGACACCTGATAATATTAGGATGCGGAGATGTTGGAAAATATGTAGTTCAGACCCTTCAACAATCCGGCCTGAAGTTCATTGCTGTTGATTCAAATCCTAAGGCCTTTGATAATGCCAACTATGAATATCTGGTTGGCAATGCCACCGATGAAGATGTGCTTAAGCAGGCTGGCATTGAGACAGCTTCAACGATTATTGTTGCCTTGAATGCCGATACAGAAGTAATATTTGCAACCCTTATGGCAAGAGGCCTGAACCCGAAGTCAACTATCCTTGCACGTGCGAATTCATATAGATCTATCGACAAAATATATAAAGCAGGAGCTGATTATGTCGCTGCCCTTTCTATTGTTGCAGGACAGATGCTTGCGAAAATGACTTCCCGCTGCCTTACAATGTCCTGTAAGAAAATGGACGAAGATATTGCACTTTATGAAGGCATTGACATAGAAAAGCACACTGTCACCCATGAGTCCGATCTTATCGAGAGGACAGTAGCGGAAATCGGGTTAAGGGAAAGGTTTGGGTGCACACTTATAGGGATAGAAAGGGAAGGAAAAATAATAACGGAGATACTTCCTTCATCTCTTATATTAAAGAACGATGTCATTGCAGTAATTGGTACAAAACAGGAGATCGGCCTGTTCAAAGAGAAATATGTGAAGTGAACGTAACCAGGGACACTGGCATATCTGCGATTAGAGGAAAACAGATGGAAAATATACTATTAGTGATCATAGTGTTCATCACTTCCATCCTATTCTCTATGCTCGGGATTGGAGGAGCTGTTTTTTATGTCCCCTTCCTTTACGGAACAGGTATGGAGCTCCTTAGCGCTATCACAACTGCCCTTTTACTCAATATTGTAACCTCCGGCTCCGCAGCCATGCTGTACCTGCGGAAAAAGATGGTGGACCTGCAAGTGGCAGTACCCTTGATACTGTTTGCTGCCATCGGGACACAAATAGGAGGATACATTGCAAGACTTACTCCTGTTAATGTACTGCTTCTCATTTTCAGTATCCAGATGCTGTTCATTGGGACAGAGATGCTCTTTGCAAGATTTGAGAAGTTCTATCGTGGAAAAGAGATTTCCGGGAAAAAGAAAAAGATCCTGATAGTTATCGGAGGATTTGTAATAGGCATCCTTTCCGGTTTATTAGGCGTGGGTGGTGGGTCTTTTGTAGTCCCTATGCTCATAGTCCTGGGGTACGGTGTTAAATTCGCTGCTGCAACCTCCGGGTTCGTGGTTGTCTTTGCGTCGCTCGCCGCGTTCCTTGCACATGTATGGACCTGGGAACCAGATGTCACACTGGTAATATACATAATTGTAGCCTCTTTCCTTGGTGCACAGATAGGTTCAAGACTGATGTACAGCAGAATAAAAGCGGAGACACTTAGGAAAATATTAGGAGTCATGCTGCTGGTCATGGCAGCGAGAATACTGTCAGGGCTCTTTTAATAGGAACCTATTGATAGAAACCTTTAATACCGTCTGTATCAATCAATACATCCCTGTGGGCTCGTAGGGTAGCCAGGATATCCTAATGGGCTTCGAAGAGGCTTTATTTGCCCCGAAGATACCCATTGACTCGCGTTCGAATCGCGGCGGGCCCGCTTTCTTTTTCTTTTAGGAGTTCTACTCACTCTTTCATCAAATCAATCTCGAAACCCACCACAGGCTGACCCAGACCGAAGTTCACGATGACCTGCGGGTAAAGCTCTCCCATGACGCCTACTTTCCTGCCATTTACAAGTATATCCGCTCTTCGGCCTTCCATGAAAGCCGGGTCTTCTGACTCTGAAACCTCGTAGGAGGTAACTCTCTCCCTCATGAACGCATCCACAAGCTCCCTCACTTCTGTGAAATTAGCCTGGGCATGAATAGATACTGCAGCAAGGTGCAGACCGTTCTTGTTATTTATAACAACATCTCCTGCTTCAAATACCCGTTGTGGAAGCTCTCTGTGCTGGTTCATGGAAAGTATCTCAAGGAGGTTGGGCAGGATAGTGGTCCTTACCATTGTCTGTTCTTCACTTATGGGATGCAGCACACAGGTGACGTCACTTGTTCGTTCCCTGCACATCCAGTCGAAATTGATCTTCTCACTGGTTAGAGTGAAGGGCATCACCTGCGAATAACCTAGGCCTGTCATAATCTCTCGTACTGAAGAGCTGATATCTGATAGGGGGTGAGACTTGCCCACTGTGGCATTCATCGGGAATATAGCAGGAATGTTATTGAAACCGTAGCCAACTGCAATATCCTCTATGAGATCAGAATTATCAAGGATATCCGCACGGTAGCCAGGTATCATTACTTCGATAATGTCCTTATGAAGCTCCTGAGCACCAAATCCCATCCTGTTCAACTGCCTGATAATCTCCTTCACAGGAAGGTCAAGCCCTACGAGAGCATCGACTTCAGACTTTCGGAGTATCTTGACTCGGGGTGAGAGATCAAGGGGTATATGCTCAGTGCCGTCCGCCTTGATGACCTTCACATATTCAACCTGCCCGCCACGCTCTGCAAGTGCTGTTGTCACTATATTCAGTGCAGTATAGACCTCAGAGCCCAGGCCTGTGACATCTACAAGCAGATCAGTGGTGTTCTCATTTACCATGGTAAGTGTGCCATTGATAATCGGAGGGAATGAAAGGACGTTGTCATTAGCGTCCAGTATTAGCGGATATTTATCCAGGCCGTCCAGTATACCTGCGAACTTCATACCCTTAGGATGCTTTTCAAGTATCTCTTTCATGGACATGGGTTCTGTGAAATCCAGCGGAACAAAGCTGAAGCCAGGATCTGCGGCGATATACCGGAAAGGAGCCTGCACTTTAGATAGGTCATGCACACCTATGGACACTTTTTTCCTGTCACGTCCAAGACCCCAGTGCAGGGATTCCTGCAGGTCCATCAGGGATTTGATGGAAGTGGATGTGAACCTGAGACCCCTTACTACAGCACATCCGAATACCGGCCGGATGTTCTCAATCTGGGCGTCCATGCTTATCTCTATCTGATAAGGTCTGACCTCGTAGTCACAAAAGCCGGTTCCAATATCAAGAAAACCACGCATCGCACGTGCCACACCCTCCACGCTATAGAGGTCCGGGCGATCAGGGAAGAATTCAATGTCGATGGACTCCTCTTCAATACGCTCTATATCGGCACCGATCATAGGCACACGCTTAATGATCGTGTCCTTATCGGTTCCTGTCAACTCTTCAAGATCGTTGTATGGTAGGGTTATTATTGGCATGCAGGATATCCTCTCTGTCCCTTATCACTATTCTACCTGAACATATCAACCTTTAGATTTAATGTTTTTGATTTAAGGAGCGATAATGAGTGATAATGAGTGATAACTATAGTTAGATCAGTAGAAGAACACGAAAATAGTTATGATATCACCATGTGCATAAAATCCGTGGAAAAATGTTCTTTTGTACATAGATGTATCAAAAAAGAATGCTCATTCGATGTTATTATAGTTTTCATGTACATCTTGGATTTAAAGTTGTTCATCATTATTAAAGGATAGTCAAAGGAAGGTCTTCAAAGCGTAGCTTTAAGTTTATGACCAGGTCTGCTTTGAGAGTTCTCCCAGACACAATACCTTTAATAACCATAGTAATTATATTAAAAATATAATATAACTCTGTATTTGTACAATTTAACTATTATTAGGTGACATTCATGGCTGATGCTCAAACTGGAAACATGAAAAACAAAGAGCTTGAAAAAGCCAAATCAGAAGATGAAGCATTAAGTGTTCTACCAATAAACAAAGCGTCATTAGATGACGGAAACTTATTTGACACTGTTATTGATACAGACGAAGAAAATCAGGAAGATGGAGAAAGTGAAGACATCTTAGAAGCGTCAAACCTTCTTGATAAATTAGCACAAATGAAAATATCCGAACAGAAACTCGAGGAAGGATTCAACTCCCTCATTATGAAAGGTTCGGTTGCCTCAGAAGCTGGAAAAACCTTGGATGAAGCCGGAATTCTTGTTCCCAGGCCAGAGAACACGCCTATTGAAGAAAAAGCGGATATATCATCCAAAGATGATGACTTTAATATCCTTCTCCCGAGATCACCTGGTTTCGGACCGGCTAAACGAAGTTTTCCCGATATAAAAGTAAAAGAAGAGATTGCTGCTGAAAAGGATGAAGAGGCAAAATTAAAAGTAAGAAGTATTCTTGAAGAAAAATCAAGGGAAGAGAAAATAGTAACAGTTGAGGGAAACAGAGCAGAAATCGAGATAGAAGCAGTAGAAGAAACTATCAAAGAAGAAAGAGTGGGATTCATTGATAAAGTAAAGAGTCTCTTTAAAAAGATAGAAGTAGAGATAGAACCTTATGACCCGCAACTTCATGGCTTTATTTCCGAATTCAGAGGTGTCGAGGGGTATGAGGAAATAGAACGTTATTGGGTTAACGAACCCTATACTTTTATTGTCATCCTCTACAACGAAGAAACAAACCATCATCTGTATTATGTAGTAGAGCCCGAGCTTACAGATTTTGAGGAAGTATTCCTGAAAGAGATAAGGGACAGACTGCGTGATGTACTCCTGGTCGAGGAAATAGATGAAGATACATGCGACAAGGAAGCTGTTCTCGACTCCAAGATCTGGTCTATTATTCAGGACTATACCCTTGAGATAACTTCTCCGATGCTTGCCAAGATCTCCTATTACATCAAAAGGGACTTCATCCGTTTTGGAAAGATCGACGCACTTATGTGCGACAATTCCATAGAAGATGTATCAGGCAACGGCCATGACATACCGATTTTCCTTTACCATCGGACTTATCAGAACATTCCGACCAACATAGTATATCCTGAGGACGAGCTCAATTCTTTTATCATCCAGATGGCTCAGAGAAGCGGCAAGCATATCTCAGTGGCTGAACCAATAGTAGACGCCACCATGCCTGACGGGTCAAGGATCCAGATGACATTGGGAACCTGTGTCACAGCTCATGGAAGTACTTTCACCATACGTAAATTCAGTGAAACACCAATCACACCTGTAGATCTCATTAAGTGGGGGACCTTTTCTGCAGAAGCTATGGCCTACCTGTGGCTATGTATTGAAAATAACAAGAGCCTGATATATGCCGGAGGCACCGCTTCAGGTAAGACCTCTTCACTTAACGCAGTATCACTCTTCATTCCAGAGAAGGCAAAAGTCATTACACTTGAGGATACGAGAGAACTCAAACTACCTCATCCCAACTGGATACCCAGCATGACAAGAGACTCGTTCACTGCTGATGAAAGGGGAGCTGTGGACATGTATGATCTCCTCAAAGCTGCACTGCGTCAGCGTCCGGAATACCTGCTTGTAGGCGAGGTAAGGGGAAAGGAAGCATTGACGCTTTTCCAGGCAATGTCCACAGGGCACACGACATTCTCCACAATGCATGCAGATTCGGTAGCATCTGCCATTCACAGGCTTGAGAATCCGCCGATCAGCGTACCGCGTTCCATGATCCAGGCACTGGATATCATGAGCATCCAGTCCCAGACATACACCAAAGGAAAACGTGTGAGGAGAAACATCAAACTTGTTGAGATAATAGACATCGACCCTAACACAAGGAACATCAGGACCAACGACATCTTTGTATGGGATTCCGAAACAGATGTCTTTGTCAGGACCGGCGAATCAAAGGCGCTCTTTGACATCAAAATGCGCCGTGGCTGGGGACAGGGCAGGATAGAAGAAGAGCTGTACTACCGCCAGAAGGTACTGGAATACATGGTCAATAACACTATCACTGACTTTAACGAGATATCAGGGATCATCAATGCTTACCAGTCAAGACCCGAAAGGGTCCTGAAAAAATTACAGATAGTGTAGATACGGAGGTGAAAAATTGACTGAAAAGGAGAAACCTTCTGAAACTACCATGCTGCAGCCGGAAGAAACTGAGCCGGAAATTGTCGAGAGTGCCCTGGAGCTCCCGGAGGATAAAGATGGACCATCCAGGACCTCAAAAGACAAGAAAAGAAAGATAAAATTAGATATTACTCCGTACATCACAAAAGCTGGTGTTTACTACAAAGTTCTTAAGAAGGTACCATTTGTCCTGCTTGGCACAAAGATCAAAGCCCGAAAGCAAAATTACGTGAATCTGCAAAAGCAGCTCAATCAAGCCCGTATACCCGTATCTCATGAGATGTATATCTCAAATGCCATATTCTATTCCATACTGGCAGGCATATTCGGAGCTTTTTTGGGACTTTCCCTTACATATATAATAATAGAGCTTGTAGGGCTTCCCGATAAACTGACAAAGCTTACTTTCAGTCCAGGCATGGCTTTCCTTCTGTCATATAAAGAGATATTCGTCGCTTTCTTCATTACTATTGTTTTTATTGTGGGTCTCGGGGGACTGGTGTATAACATATTCATGCTATACCCGGGATTCCAGGCAGGCGAACGCAAATCCAAGATCGATATGCAGCTGCCCTATGCTGTGACATTCATGTATGCACTCAGTAAAGGAGGCATGAATATCCTGGATGTTTTCCGGGCTCTTGCAAAGTCAGAGGACACATATGGAGAGGCCTCAAAGGAAATAGATGCCATTGTAAGAGATATGGATTACTTCGGGCATGACCTCAGGACCGCGCTTACAAATGCTTCAGAAACAACACCTTCGGATAGGTTCCAGGACCTGATATACAATCTTCTTACTGTAATAGACAGTGGGGGTAACATACCCAACTATTTCCGCGACAAGTCAGAGCAGTACCTGATAAGATCAGAAGTTGACCAGAAGGGTTTCCTTGATACGCTTGCACTACTTGCAGAGTCATACGTGACAGCTTTTGTGGCAGGCCCCCTTTTTATAATAATTATGGGAGTTATGATGGCGGTCATGGGTTCCGGGACAAGCACTATGGTATATGCGATCATCTATGCCGTATTGCCTGTAGGCTCCCTGATGTTTGTTGTCATGATAAGCATCATCACCCCTACTGAAATGGGGGAGCCGAAGCTTCTTAACACACGCATGATACTTGATCATGGAATACCAGAAGTACCAGGATATCTGCTGCCTGAATACGATGAGAACGGGGAACCGATGGGAGAGACACTGGAGAAAATCCGGGAAAGAGGCTATTTCGAATCATTCATTAAATCGAAGAAATCACTTGCTATAAAGAATATTATAAAGAATCCGCTTGCATCGATGTTCCGTAATCCGCTTGCAACAATGGCGGTCACAGTCCCGCTGGCACTTCTTTTGGTAGGCGTGCCTCTGATGATGAATATTCACAGACTGACGACGCCTGCGCTTCTGGTGGATTTCATCGACGATAAGCTCGTGTTCGCAATACTGCTGGTAATAATACCACTGTCCATCTTCTTTGAGATCAAGAGCATGAAGAAAAAGAAGCTGGAAAGCAATTTCCCGGATTTCCTGAAGAAACTGGCAAGTACTAACGAAACAGGCATGACGCTGAGGGATTCTATCAAGCTCATGGCTAAATCAGAAACTGATGCTCTCAGCCGTGAAGTGAAGAAGATATGGCATGATATGCTATGGGGGATCGAGATCAACGATTCGCTCGTAAGATTTGCCAACAGGCTCAGGACGCAGGTTATCACACGTTCACTATCCCTCATAACAAAAGCAAATGAATCCAGCGGTGATGTGGGAGAGGTACTGATCGTAGCAGCAAGGGATGCTGCTTCCGAGCAGGGGATGAGAAGAGAGCGTACTATGAGCATGATGATATACATAGTTATCATCTACATTTCCTTCCTTGTGTTCGTGGGTGTCATCTATGTAATTTCAACAACGTTCCTCACGGAGATGGCGTCAGCCGGGGAACAGATGGCCGCATCCGGGGGCCAGGGAGGCTTTCTCGGTAATTTCGACCTGAACGCATACACACAGCTTTTCAAACATGCGGCTATCATTCAAGGACTGAGTTCTGGCCTTATGGCAGGGGCCATGGGTGAAGGTAGTGTCATGGCAGGCCTGAAGCACTCCACGATCATGATCATAATCGGTTACGTTATATTCACTCTGTTCATCTGACAGACATATTAATGTAGACAGATAGACGGATAGAGTATAATGAGAATCGCTGGGATCGATGAAGCTGGAAAGGGGCCTGTGATAGGTCCCATGTGCGTTGGCGGAGTGCTTATGGAGGAGTCCAGGATTAACGTCCTGAAGAACCTGGGTGTGGCTGACTCAAAGAAACTGACTCCAAAAAAAAGGGAAATGCTTGCCCTCCAGATAGAAAAATATGCTCTTCAAGTCTTTGTTCTTGAGATCAGACCTCAGCAGATAGATGAGCTGCGCAAGCTGATGACCATGAACGAGATAATGGTGCTTGCCTTTTCCAGAGTCCTCGAAGAACTGCATCCGGATGTTGCTTTTGTAGATGCCGCCGATGTGAGCGAGGAACGATTTGGGAAAAGACTCCTGCTTGAATATGAGAAAAAGTACGCTGAGAAAGCTGGCTGCATGTCAGTTATATCAAAGCATCAGGCTGATTGCATATACCCGATCGTTTCTGCTGCTTCCATTGTCGCAAAGGTACGCAGGGACAGCCTGATAGAAGAGCTCAAAAAAGAGATAGGAGTGGACTTTGGCAGCGGTTATCCTTCAGACCCTAAGACTAAGAAGTTCCTGCAGGACTGGTTCCAGGAACATGGAGAATTGCCTGATATAGTAAGGCATTCCTGGAAAACGGCTGTGAATATCATGAAATGAGAAGGTCTACTTTATCATGCCCGCTGTTGGAACCTAATTTGCGAACTTTAAAAAAGACTGACTGTCAATAAGAACTAAAAAATGTTGAAACGAAGTTTTAACTTCGTTTCCTGTACAGAATATATGCACCTCCAAGCACTACCGAGATACTTCCCAGTATCAGAAGGATATTGCTTGAGATACTCTTGGTTGCTGCTACAGTTCCCGCTTCCTCATCGGCGATCAGGTCTGCACCGGTATCATCCACCGATCTCAGTGATGTGTCAATAACATCGTTATCAGATGTTCCAGAACTGATAGCAAACGGCGAGAAACCCGGAGTATGGCTTTCGAAGTACATGTACCTGTCATCTTCCCCGGCAACAGTTGTCGGGACTGCATCCCACGAATCATCCGCATACCTGAAGAGTTTTACCAAATCAACATTGATCTCATTTTCTTCCAGCCAGGATTTCTCAACTCTGAAGCCAATCATCAGGTTCTCGACATTTTCCGGAGACACAAAGCCAACACTGCCAACCCATATGTTCATTTGCTGGTAAACTTTGCCGGGCGCATCGGTCTTTGCGAATGAGGACCTGCCCTTTAGCACTTCAACTATGGCCTGTATCTTTCCTGAGTTCTTCAAAGCATCGAACTGGATGGATGTGATGGCATTGCCCTCTTTTTCAAACTCATAATTTATGCGCGAGTCTACGTTAACGAAGATACCCTGAACTTCCTTTACCTGGATGTTCTCGTACTTCTCGCCGGTAGTGCCACCGCCGCCACCACTGCTCCCGCCGCTTCTGACGGTAGAGGTAGAGGCTTGGGAGGGCTTCGGGCCAATCCAGAACTTGGTAGTGAACATCTGCAAGTTACCTGTATTGTCCTCAACATACAACGAAGCAGAATGCGCGCCATGGGCCAGTCCCGTGGCATTGTAAGAGGCGTATGAATCAGTGATACTTGCATTAGGACTGTCTGTGACCTCTATACCGTCAAACATGAGAACTATGGAGCTTCCGTTAATACCTGTCCGCACATCAGAGTAGTTGAAGCGGATATCCACAGATGTTGTACCTTCTGCAAAAGCATGGTCATTAGAAGGTGTGACTCCAACCACAACAGGAGCGGTGCGGTCCACATTTATAACATGGTCAGATTCCATCGAAATGCTGTTCTTTGCAGTATCTGTTGCAACTGCTCTGAGAGTATAGTCCCCTTCCGCAATCTTTGAAAGATCGAGCTCCGCAATCCACGAACCATTTTCCAGGTGTCCAGTGGCCGTTTTCACAATCTTGGAGCCGGAAAGAAGTTCAACGCTGACAGCTGCTACATCTGCTGACGTGCCGGATTCGAAGACCTTAACTAACAGGTCAGAATTGGTGTACACGAGCTTACCATGATCAGATGTTCCTGAAACATTACTTATAACAACTACGGGAGCTGTGTTGTCAACGGCCACAGCCACTACTTCTGATATCTCCTTACCAGAAGCATCCGTGCTGAGCAGATTCAAAGTATACATTCCACTTGGAAGGGGTTTTCCCTGCTGATCTGTTGCATTCCATTCAAATGTATACATGCCCGAATCAAGATTCTCAGTGATGCTATTCTCAAGAACTGCAGCACCAGTGCTATCAGTTATTGAAAACTCAGCTGATACATAATCAATGCCACTTATATTAACTTTTATGTCTACCGGATTGTTAACACTTATGGCTTTTACAGAACTTACTTGCAGGTATTCAGTGTTGCCTTCGACTATTACAGTCGTGCTTACTACGGGAGACCATGACATATGATCCTTTACTTTGAAGTCTATAGTATGGGTTCCCACTGACAGGTTTGAGCTGGAAAAGTTTGACTGGTTACTTAGCAGATTGTCAATGCTGGACCACCACTGATAACTAACGCTCTTCCCATCGGGGTCGATGCCTGTCCCACTGAATGTGATGTCCTCACCTGCTTTAGCAGGATTGGGAGAGATAGAATCAATAGTAGCTACAGGAGGAGTATTTTTCAGGATGACCAGATTACCATAAACCCGGTCAGACCACTGACCTTCACTATCCACGGCCCTGAAGCTCATCGTATGATTGCCTACGGATAGACCACTCGTATATAAGGTCCTTCCTCTGCATTGTAAACCATCTAGGTCAGAGTACCATTCATGAGCTTGCTTTAATGGGATTGCAGTGTAATTGTAAACGTATATGCCAACTAGATCAACTTGCTCACGCTCAATTGCAGGATTCGGCCGGATAAAACTGATTGCAACTACAGGACGTGTATCTGCCGAAATCAAATCAGTCCTTTTCAAGGAGTCCGATCCATTCGCATTGCTGACCGTCAGACTCACAGTGTAATTACCAGATGCCATATAGGTGTTTGCAGGATTCTGGAGATTGGATGTACTGCCATCACCAAAGTCCCACAACCATGATGTCGGCTCTCCGCTTGAGGTGTCAGTGAACCTGACCTCAAGAGGAACTTTTCCGCTTACAGCATCCGAGTCAAAGGAAGCAACCGGAGCTGGAGTAATCTCAGAGGCATTCGCGATACCTATGCATAGAAATGATACAATTACCACTAAAGCAACAAAGCTTATTTTCATTTAATACCACCACTCAAATGAAATAAGGACAAATGTTAGATAAAAATGTTAGGAAACATTGTTACTTAAAATGAGTAAGTATTAATTAATGGATAAAAGTAAGTAAAAAGTTTAAATTTAATACTATGCATTTTTATTAAGATTCAAATCAAAGGCTCAAGAAGAACAAAGAAGTATGAGTAAAGGAATTACCTATCGATACTTCTTGTTATTCAAAGAATAGTCCAAAGTACAGCCATTCAACGGTTAGAGATATACTCCACCATCGACCTGAACACCTTCAATCCGTCAGAAGAGCCCAGCACTTCCTCGGATGCACGTTCGGGGTGTGGCATCATTCCAAGCACGTTCTTCCTTTGGCTTACTATGCCCGCGATGTTCTCTCTGGAGCCGTTGGGATTTGCTTCGTCGGTGGCATTACCGTTTTTGTCCACATACCTGAATACTACCTGATCATTCCTCTCCAATGATGCGAGGGTCGGCTCGTCAGCATAATAGTTACCTTCCATGTGGGCTATAGGGATACTGAGAGTTTCTCCTTTCCTGAACATGGATGTGAAGGGCGTGTCGGTGGTCTCGACCCTCAGGTAGGTGGCCTCGCACCTGAATTTGGGGTAATTGTTGGTTGTGAGCGCACCGGAAAGCAGGCCGGACTCGGTAAGCACCTGGAAACCGTTGCATATACCAATAACGGGTTTTCCTGCATCTGCCTGTTTCTTGACGGAATTCATTATCGGGGTTCGTGCGGCTATTGCGCCAGCCCGGAGGTAGTCACCATAGGAGAAGCCTCCCGGTATCACGATACCATCGAAACGGTCAAGGTTCTCTTCCTTGTACCACACTAACTCAGCATCGACACCCAGTACGTCCTTAAGGACATGTATAATATCAAGATCACAATTGCTTCCCCCAAACTGGACAACAGCAATGCTCATTCTATTTCCCTCAGGGATACGGAATAATTATGGATGATCGGGTTAGCTATCAGTTTCTGGCACATCTCTTCTACATTTTCCCTTGCACTGTGTATGTCATCCGCTTTCAGGACAATGGTATATTTCTTTGCGGTCCTGACACTGTCGGCCTCATAACCAAGGTGCTCAAGAGCCCTTTTGACAGTCGTGCCTTCCGGATCGAGCATACCGGCCTTAAGTTCAATAATTACTTCAGCTTGATACTGCATCTTCTATCCTCAGCTCTCTTATTAAATGGATAATAGTGATATCAGGCTTTAATGCAGCACTTGATATTATAATCTTTGCTCCGGGAACATGGGCCTATACCTTATGCAAGTGACTGCTTTGCATGCAACAGGCGCTGTACGACAGTCACATGAGTGAGCACCACAATGACCACGATAGCCAGACCCAGCATTCCGGTAAGGGCTCCTGCCACAAGCACCAGCAACCTTTCCGGTCTTTCAGCTATCCCTACGTCCATTTCCTTTGCCCCCGCTGCCTCTGCCCGGGAGCGTGTATAACTTACAAGGTAGGAGCCGATAATTGCTATTACTGCCCATAGCCACATTGGAATGGAAAGGAAATCTACCTGAGTGATATTTCCTGATATCAGGCCATAGATAATGCCCGCAAATATCAGGGCATCAGCATACCTGTCACAAACGGAATCAAGCACTGCCCCAAAAGCAGTAGTAAGGCCATTAGCCCTTGCAACTGCCCCATCGAAAATATCAAAGAGCCCGCTCAGAAGGATAGTGAGAGCCCCCAGTATCAGAAAACCCCTGGCGAACTGGAGTGCAGCAATAACACTAACAAGTAACCCGATAATAGTTAACGCGTTCGGTGATAGAGGTATATTTCTTGCCAGAGGCAGGAACCAGTTCCTGATATTGTCTTTTAGTGCTCCCAACATAGTATGTCCATCCTGTTATCTCATATCCCAACTCATTTTGTTTTATTTGTATTTATCCATCTGCCTGTTTCTGTCTTTGTACAAAGGGAATACTCATCATAATTATGGTGATTATACAAAAGAAGGTAGATATCATTATATACTTGATTGTCAAACCACCAATTGTACTATAGAAAACAGGACCCATCTTTTCCTTAGTTATGGAGTCATGTCGGAAATAACCATAATCCGGGCAGAGGCAATAACAAATGAAGACCGAACGCAAGATCATTGTATCAGAGAATGGAAAACTCGTTCTGAAGAAAATCACTCTGGCATGCAGGGATACCAGTGGAAAGAATCTCTATCTCCTTGAATCAAACAAAAAAGGCGAAAAAAAGGAAAGTCTTTACGAGCGTATCGAGAATAATTTCCTGAGAATCGGTTTGCTTAAAAAAGTAGATATGTCGACACTAAACAATGAAGAGATTAACCGGCTTATCTATAAGAAACATGAAAAGGAGGATAGGTTCCTCAAAGCTGGCGAAAAGCGCGGCTTCAACTTTGATGTTGATATGGACCCGGAAGATATCCTGAAGTTCTATGTCTCCCTCACACCCGAAGAAAGGATCGAACTTAACTGCAAGCCTTGAACTTTAAAACAGGGGTTGACCGGGATTTGATCAAATCCTAGTTTCATTTATTTGTATTGTCTCGGGTTCTAATCAAGGTTCGATTTTAAATCAATACTTCTATAAGCTGCGTTGGTCGATTAGACAGATGTTTCCTGCAAACTCATTTATACAAAACTTTTATTGATAATCATTGTGTATAGCCTCTCAAAAACATATTCTGTGAAGAACTGAAAATGTGCGCAATTACAGGCTACTTTAACATTGATGACTCTATTGAACTGACCTTGAAGTCTCTGGAGAGTATGAAGAACAGAGGACTTGACGGCGTCGGGCTTTGTGGACCCGCGTGGGCAGAATATAGCGGTGACATACACAGTTTGAACCTTCCTTCGGGCATACAGCAGAACGTGCTTGGTCATCGCCTGCATTCCATGGTCAGTTTTGTACGCCAGCCCATAGTCCATAATGGGAAAATGGTTGTCAACTGCGAAATATACAACTGGAAAGAACTCGGGGAAAAGTACGGCATTGAAGCTGTAAATGATGCGGACCTGCTCATAAAGTTAATAGAGCTGAAACTGAAAGACGAAACAGATAGCTTAAATGATGAAAAGGCTGATGTGCCCGGGGAGATTTCAGAAACTGTTGTCCTTCAAAAACTGGATGAATTGCTGGCCGAAGTAGCAGGAGTATATGCCTTCGCTTACTGGCTTGGTGATAAGATCTACATAGCCAGGGATATTATGGGAATCAAGCCACTCTGGTATAGTGTAGCTAACGGATTCGCTTTTGCTTCCGAGAAAAAGGCCCTCGTTGGTACAGGACGCATAGACATCAAGGAGCTTAACCCACGCGATATCTTTTGTTATGATATACAGAGCAACTCCACCATTCACTTAAACCGCAAATTCTTCTCTATCCAGCCGGAGCACACAAAACCGATTGAAGAGATCAAAAAAGATTTCCACAGCCTTTTGGAAAATGCCGTTTCCATACGCTTTCCTGATGAAAGGTTTGGCATATTATTCTCAGGTGGACTGGATTCTACCGTTATAGCATGCCTGTGCAAGATGCTGGGGAAAGAACCTGGAATTGATTTCACATGCTATACAGCCGGACTGGACGAGGTACAGCTTCCCCTTGATATTGAATACTCACTGAAGATGGCAGAAGAGCTTGGCCTTGACCTGAAGATTAAGAGGATTGGGCTTGAGCAAGTTGAGGAGTATCTTAAAACTGTCGTTCCGCTTGTTGAAGATACCAATGTTCCGAAGGTAGGCGTTGCCCTGACAATGTATGTAGCATGTGTGGCTGCCAGAGAGGACGGCATAAGGGCCATGTTCTCAGGCTCCGGCGCTGATGAACTGCTGGCCGGATATGACCGCCATAAACGTTCCACAGATATCAACAGGGACTGCTATGCTGATATACTGAAGATATACGAGAGGAATACCTACAGGGATGACGTGGTCTCGATGAACAATAACATCGAGTTGCGTGTACCATATCTGGACAAACGCTTTGTTGATTATTGTCTTAAGATACCTGCCAGCTACAAGATGCATGAGGATCAGAACAAGTGGATACTGCGTGAAATAGCCAGGGAGCTTGGTCTCCCGCAGGAGCTGGCCCTGAGAAAAAAACAGGCTGCACAGTATGGCAGCAGGTTTGACAAGGCAATCGGCAAGCTGGCAAAAAGAGCAGGGTTTAACACAAAGACCGCATACCTGAAACAATTCTATGACCAGCACAACCTTAAGCTGGGTGTGCTTTTCAGCTCAGGCAAGGACAGTAATTATGCAATGCATATCATGCAGGAGCAGAACTACTCCATAGAGTGCCTTATCACTATTAAGAGCCAGAATCCCGACTCATATATGTTCCACACCCCCAATATCAGCCTGGCCAACCTGCAGGCAGAGGCGATGGGTATCCCACTTATCGAAGAGACCACAAGAGGCGAAAAGGAAACAGAGCTTAAGGACATGAAGAACGCCATCCTCAGAGCAAAGACTGAGTTCGGGATAGAGGGAGTTGTCACGGGGGCTCTGTATTCGAATTATCAGCGCGAAAGAATAGAGAAGGTGTGCGATGAGCTTGGCCTTAAGGTATTCTCACCTCTCTGGCATATCGATCAGGAAAAGGAGATGCACCAGTTACTGGCGATAGGGTTTGAGTTCATATTCAGCAGCGTCGCAGCCTACGGGCTTGACAAAACCTGGGTCGGACGCAGGATAGAAGAGAAGGACATCGAACGGCTTGTCAGGCTCAACGAGAAGATTGGTCTCAATGTCGCAGGTGAAGGAGGCGAGTTCGAGAGCTTCGTGCTCGACGGGCCTATGTACCATAAGAAGATAGAGATTCGGGAAATGGAAGTTTTAGAACTGGATGAGTACACTGCAAAAGTGGTCATCACCAATGCAGCGCTTGTCGATAAAGACTAAATACTGCCACCAACTACGAAAATATAAATACTGTTCTCCTTATATTTGTTAATTAGAATTGCGATAGCAGTTATAAGGAGTGGAGTATTTGGAACTTACAATGGTGATACCCAGTTACTGGAGCCGGGATAGTGCTACAGGCTGGAAAGAAGGGGATGCTGTTTACGACCATCCCATCCCGATAGACCAGGAGGGGACGCTTGGCAGGGCGATCAGAAGCATGAAAGTGCTTGATGATAAGGATTTCAAACTAGTGGTACTGGCAGTGGCGACTTCTCCGGATATCGAGAGTGAGGTTGAGGATATTGTAACAACGATCGTTGAGCAGACAGCACCTGATGCAGGAATAAAGGCTGCGGTGTTTGGAACCTCACACCTGAAAAACATCCATGAGATATTGGAGAAAGAGAGGAATGCCGCTTACCAGGACCTTCTGCGGCTTATGGGATATTCCAACGTTCGTAACATGTGCCTTTTTGTACCTCACATCATTGGGGCAGATGCTGCAGTGCTTATCGATGATGATGAAGTGTTCGAGGACCCTGATTTCATTGGTAAGGTCCGGGAGCATATCGGCCAGGATGTTAACGGCAGGAAGATATACGGACTTGCAGGCTATTATCTGCAGCCGGATGGCAATTTCTATGTACCTGCTCCCGAAGATGGATGGGCCTACTACTGGGGCAAGCAGACACAGATGAACAAAGCCTTTAAAGCTGTGATCGCATCCCCGCCAAGAATAAAGGAAACACCATTTGTATTTGGCGGGAACATGACAATTCACAGGAACCTCTTTACAAAGATACCCTTTGATCCCCATGTCAGAAGGGGAGAGGATATTGATTATATCATGAACACCATGATGTTCGGTTTCAACTTCTTCCTCGATAATGAATTGCACATCAAGCACCTGCCGCCTGAAAAAAGTCATCCGCAGTGGATGCGTCTTAGGGAAGATATATACCGTTTTGTTTTTGAAAGAGAAAAACTGAGACACCAGAAGGACATAAAAGGCATGAGGCGCATCTCGGCCGAGGATTTTGGCGAATACCCCGGCATTTTCCTGAAAGAAGACCTTGACGAGAGAATAAAGAAAGCCAGCATGCTCCTCTCTGGAGAATACCGTCGCAATGGCGACCTTCAGGGAGGTATTGAAGCTTTGAAGAACATTGAAGTTGCTAAAGAAGAGGCAGTACCTTCATTTGATCCTTTCGAGCATCTTTTAGAACTTCAGAAGAGCTGGGAGCAGTTAATGAGCTATACGGGTCAGGATATGGTCAGGCAGGAGATGCAAGGAATTTTGGGGAAAAAAAGGTAGGTTAGCCAGACTTGCCAACCTTCCTATGTTCCTGTTCATACCCGGAAAAATTCCACGTAGACAAAACCAAGTGTCATCAGCAGGAAAAACAACAGTCCAGCCCAGCTCAGGATCTTAAGGAATGTTCCCGGACGGTCCTTTGCCGGCACATTGCTGCCGTTCATCACTTTATAGTTTATGTAGGCCAGAACCGGCGAGGTGACAAAGCTGATGATGGCAGCAAAGCTTAGCAGTTGCAGCAGGTTATTGACGAAAAATAGCACGATTATGCAGGAAGCGACCACCGACAATACAATTGTAAGCTGGAAGATTTGTTTAAAGCGCCTGGAAAAACTGTCGTTGAGCAACGTGCAGCTGGCAGCCAGTGAACGCGGATAACCATCAATACAGGTCATGGTAGTGCTAAACATCGTGGTAAAGGCGGCAGTCAGGATCAAAGGCTTTGACCATGAACCAATATTTGCTGAATACAAATTGACCAGCTGTTGACTGAAACCTATCCCACCGCTTGCAAGTTCCGCGCCAGACCCATACATAATGAGTTTGCCAAGCCCAACAAAAGCTACGGCCATGAGTACAGCCATTACATATCCCAGATAAAAATCAATCGAGGTTTCCCTGGTCGTTGCGAAGTGGCCGGTTTCTTCTTTCCGGCTGAACATCCACAGGCTTGACCATGCTGACAGGTCTATCGGTGCCGGCATCCATCCCAGTAACATCACTAAGAACGGAAAAGCCATCCATGTCCAGGGACTTGGGCCAACAAAGTCTGGTGATGCAACAGGACCGTGAGAAAATGCCAGGCCCAGCGCTACCAGTGTGCTCAGGCCAAGTACCACAACAGCAAGTTTTGCCATCTTATCAAGCATTTTATAATGCCCTACCAAAATAACTGCAGCACATATTAGCAGGATGCCAACAGTCAGAATGGGAATACTGCTGCCGTCAAATCCATAGCCTGCAAATAAAGTTCCACTGATCATGGCCACACTGGCTGTATTTATTATCCCCGTGAAGATATTGATACCGAGGAAGATATATACATAGGCGACACCCTGCCGTTTATACCCGGCCAGGAGACTTTCACCTGTAGCAGCTGTATAGCGCTGGCCATATAAGAAGAACGGATATTTGAAGAGGTTAGCCAGCAGAATCAAACCAATTAAACTCCACCCGTATTGTGCCCCGGCCTGAGTCGACCAGACAAGATGCGAGCCGCCAATGGCAGCACAAGCTACCAGAATACCAGGACCTATTGCCTTGAACAGGTTGGTACGGCTGTCAGAACTTGCGAAAAGCTCTGAACTGATCTTTTTGAACATACTGGCATGACTACTGGGATACTCAGCAGTTACCGGCGTGATAGATCCAATAGCAGGTTGTGCATTGGTCATAGCTATGGGTTGCTTGGTCATGGTTACATCTCAGAATAAATATCAATAAATATCAGGTATCAATTTCAATCACGGGCGATATTAATCTAAAAATATAGATATTATTTGTATTATAAAACGCTTTCCCGGCAAGTGTTAGATGTAATTATCCGGACAATCCCCGAATTCTTCTGCCATGAAGCCGAAAACCTTAATGCTGCCGAGCAACAGTTGAAGTACTCATCTAAGAGTACATGTTTGTATCTGCACGGGATGATCACTGACAATTTTTCAAAATGCACTGAGCTTGCTGACATATCCATGATCAAATATCTTATTCAATTCGGTATTATTTTCCTTGCCAGTTTTCTGGGCGAACTCCTCTATACATTCCTGGATATTCCCATACCTGGTAACATACTTGGAATGCTGCTGCTGCTTTTGTCCCTTCTGACCGGCCTGTTGAAGCTGTCCATGATAGAAGATGTGAGCAACTTCATGCTGAAGCACCTCCCCTTCTTTTTTATACCTGCAGCCGTAGGATTGATAACCAGTTTCTCTTTATTGGAAGGAAAATGGACAGTTCTTGTGTTCATAGTCGTTATTTCGACCTTTATCGTGGCAGCGGTTACCGGCATAACGACACAGGTGCTGATTAAAAGGAGGAAATCAGATGAATGAGATAATCTCTTCTCTTGTTACTTTCCTGATAGCTTCCCCGGTGTTTGGCATAGGGATATCTCTGCTGACTTATTGTGCAGGCAGTCTGCTATACGAAAAGACAGGCTCTCCCTTGCTGAATCCACTGGTTCTGAGTATGCTGGTGATCATTGCCCTTCTTGTGAGCTTCGATATAAGTTTCGATGACTACAACCGGGGAGGGAGATTCATATCCTTCTTTCTGGGACCTGCCACTGTAATCCTGGCCGTGCCCTTATATAATAAGATCAGCCTGCTCAAAGAGAATGCCCTGCCTATACTTGCAGGAATCGTAGCAGGTTCTGCTGCCGGCATTGTGAGCATAATTCTCATGTCCAGGATGCTCGGGCTGAGTGAGCTGGTGAGCACTTCCCTTATCCCCAAATCTGTCACAACACCTATAGGGATAGAAATCTCCAACCAGCTTGGTGGAATGTCATCAATAACAGTGGCAGCCATTGTTTTAACAGGAATAACAGGTGCCCTGCTGGGACCCATGGTCTGCAGGCTTTTCAGGATCAGGAATAAGGTGGCGATAGGAGTTGCTATTGGCACCTCATCCCATGCTCTTGGTACCACCAAAGCCGTGGAGCTGGGAGAGACCGAAGGGGCGATGAGCGGACTTGCGATAGGCATCGCAGGACTGGTGGCAGTGTTTCTGGCTCCGATACTGGCGAATTTACTGATGTGAGAAGAATTGATGCTTTTCATATCTGTTATTGGAATCTAACAGGAATGCTTATTTCAGTAATAACCAAACTATGTCCTAATGAACAGGGGAGTTTTCATGATCCATATACAGAAAAGATATCAGGATATTGCTGATGAAATAAAAGAAGAGGATATTGACCTTGTAAAGATCAACCTGACGATCACAAGAAAAGTCTGCTGTGGCGGCAGGGATAAGAAAGACTACGACCTGGGCTGGGTCGAGCATCCTAAAGACATGAAACTGACTACTGTCAGGGAATACACAATTAAGGATCGGGTGCTTGAGGTATGGATAGAACCCTGATATAGTGAGTCACTGCCTGACAAAAAAAGAAAGATGTGATGATTGAAGTAGTTTCGTTAAAGGCTTATTCTACTTCGATCTCTAATCCGCCTATGAAACCAGCTACTATGTTGTAGATCAATGCGGTAAGTATGCCAACAACAAGGCCCATTATCCCATAGAATATTGGCAAAGCTACAATAGCTCCAATTCCTAAAGCCAAGCCTGCTATTCCAGAACCTTCCATCATGGAGCCCATTCCTATAGATGTGATTGTCAGTATAGCTCCAAATATGAGCCCCATTATTCCGTAAACTGCACCAAAAATCTTTCCTAGTGAGAAAATCCCGATATTCGTAATGTACTTTGTTGTCATAACAAAACCTCTTAAAGAGTAAATAAAGTAGCATACATAATATATAAAAAGATATCCAAAGTAATTCCATTTTTAGACTGTTCATCACATTGAGAAAATGATGCATGATATTGACATGAGCAGAGGAATCAGGAACTCAAAGAGCCTATTCAACAAACAAGATGTTAAAATGTGGTTCTGTAGAATTCTTCAATCTAATGACATACAACCTTGCAGACTTGCCAAGGTTGTATGCTATTAACTTATTTAATCTCTTTTTACCATTCCTGTGATATAGAAATTATAAATGCCATAAGCATGATAAGTATAATCCAGATAGCTAGTGCATAATTTGTTGTCTTTTTTGCGCCATCTATCTCAGACCACTTGCCAGGCCTTACGCCCTGTACTGAAAAGGTGATGACGCCCGCAAGGTTCACTGCAATCAGATTAACAAGGAACAGCAGAAGCGACTGAAAAGCTATTATCTGGTGGCCAGACCCCAGGAGAAGGCCAAATACAACTAGCGGAGGGAGAAGAGCAACGGCAACCATCACTCCTACAATAGCTGCCGAAACGCCAGTGGTGATAGACAGCACCCCGGCACCTCCTGCGGCGAGTGCCAGTATCAAGTGACCGTATCCAACGTCAGTTCTGGTGGCTATCTCATTGATGGAAGGATCAACTGGGACAAGAGAACCCACGATCAGTGAGATGAGAAATGTTATACCTATACCAAAGCCGTTACTTTCCAGCGCCTTCACAGCAAGTTTCAAATCTCCGAGAGCTGCAGACAATGAAAGAGCGATGTTTGGCCCGAGCATCGGTGCTATCACCATTGCTCCGATTATTATTGCGGTACTGTTATAAAGCACTCCTATCACTGCTACTATAGAAGATAGGATAACTAGTGCAATGTAGACCCTTGTGAGTTTCACGTTCTCGATTGCTTCCTCATAAAGTTCCTCACGAGTGACCTGTCCATACTTGGTGTTTTTTTCAACGTTAACCTCATTCTTCTCATAGTCCTCACTCTTACCATCGGCCTCTTCTGGATGAGGTATGGTGGCATCAATAGCATGGATAATAATCCTGAAGGAGGACTCTCCTGAAAAACGGTTGCTAAGTTTATCTATGATCTCTTCAATATCCTCTGAAATAGAAAGTATCCTAACAAGGATATTTCCACTCGAAAGTTGTATGTACCAAACACCAACATGGTTCATTCCCTCAAGTAACTGCTCAACTTCATGTTTTTGATCACCCGGAAGAATCACTTCTAGAAGTCGCGTGGTCATGATAACCTGTCAGAGAGGATCAATGCAGTACTATTGAAGTTGCGGGAATTTATAGTTATCATGAAGGGAACATTCCATATGGTGATAGATGCTGCAACTCAAAAAGCCAAAAATACTATCTATATCAGATGCATCTTACCTTTATGGGTACGCAGATCGGAACCTTACTTACAAAAAACCCTATCACTTACGAAGAACTGTCGGGTAAAGTGATTGCCATCGATGCATACAATACCATATACCAGTTCCTGAGTGCCATCAGGCGAAAGGATGGATCCTTACTTACGGATTCTTCCGGCAATCCAACTTCGCATCTTACCGGCCTCTTTTCAAGAACCAGCAAATTGAGGGACGCTAACATTAAGCCGATTTTCATTTTTGATGGAAAGCCACCGGAGATGAAGAAAGAAACACTGGAGAAACGCAGGGGGATTAAGGAAACAGCAGCTCTTAACTATGATATTGCCAGAGAGGAAGGCAACCTTGAGGACATGAAGAAATTCGCACAGGGAACTTCAAGAATTACTCCGCAGATACTTGACGAATCGAAAAAGCTCCTTGAACTCATGGGTATTCCCTGCTTGCAGGCGGAATCTGAAGCTGAGGCACAGGCGGCATTCATGACCTCCCGGGGAGATGCCGACCTCGTGGGTTCACAGGACTATGATGCGTTCCTTTTCGGAGCAGAGAGTGTCGTCCGCAATCTGGGAAGCACCGGGAAGAGAAAAATCCCCGGCAGGAATGCCTATGTTGCAAAGACACCGGAGCATATCTCCCTGGCAGGCTCCCTTGAGCAGCTGGAGATCACCCGTGAACAACTTATCGATATTGCCATTTGCATCGGCACGGATTTCAATGAGGGGATCCATCATGTCGGCGCAAAGACCGCTCTGAAACTTATCCTTAAGCACAAGGATATAATCACGATGATCAAAGAAGAGAACAAGGATATACGCACATGCGCTTCAGTTGAAGAGATAAGGGAGTTCTTCCTGAACCCTCCGGTAACAAGAGATTATACCCTGAAATGGAAAAAGCCAGAACCAGACGCATTATTTGATTTCCTTGTAAGGGAGCGTGACTTTTCCGAAAAGCAGGTTTTGAGTAATATCAAGATCTTAGAGGGCAGGGCGAGCGATAATTGCCAGTCTTGTTTAGGCGACTGGTAAACAATTTATGATGAGGTACAGGAATATTTTCAGGGCTGGAACAGGGAACCAAGAATCACAAGTATTGTGAGCATGGATGTCACGTTGGCCAGTATAGCTGCTTCAAGCCCCCTTTTCCAGTAAAGCCATCCGAAAACGCTTCCTGCCATGACGTTCAGGATCATGATTCCGGAGGCAAATACCATATTGAGTTCTATTGACGATGATAGTGATGAAACATAGCCAAGACCATAAAGGATACTTGCAAGCATTATGGATAACCAGATGCCGGTGGTTGTAGGAAGGCCTTCAGATGTCTTTTTTATCTTCCATGTGATCCACACTAAAAAGGTTACCAGGAAAAATCGCAGGATTAGCTCTTCCACTATGCCTACATAGAATGAATAGAGGAACCTCTGCCATAAGGGTGGTGACGACAGGAATATGGTCAAAGGTTCAGTGAACATGGAAAAAATACCCCTGTCCACTACAAAGATAGTAGTGCCCACCAATACGCCAAGCAATAAGGACAGTTTTACAGACGAACTGAATCCTGCAGGCAAACCCCTTGCCTCAAACAATGATTCAAGCACTGGTGCCTTTAAGCCAACTTTCCTTCCAAGGAAAAGACCTACAACGATGGAAATGATCAAAAAAACGGTGCCCCGGGCAAATTGTGTTGCCAGGACCATTGGAAGGGAACTGCCAAACTGGGCAACCACATCCCCTGAGACTGATACTGCATATGGAAGGGATGCAAGCATCGAAAACTCTGCTACCATGAACAACACCCAGAAGACCCCCCAGTCAGTAATATTTTTCGTGTTCATCCTTAATGTTCCTTTTTTCAAGCCAACTTAGCAGAGCTGTATGTATTTTGCTTTTTCATTTACTATAATCGACTATTGTATAAGCGTTCTTTTATTTGTAACTGTCCTATAGTTACTAGAAAACTAATAAAAAGAAACTATTCTGGACACGATGCTTGATGCCTGAATAGAAACCTTGAGAAAAGAAAAAAATACTGCTTAGCATAAAACAAAAATCAAATCCGTTTTTAGGTCAATTTCATTGACTGCTCATTCTATTTCGAGTTCCAGACCACCTATGACCCCGGTCACTGCATTGAATATCAATGCGGTGATCACACCACCAATAAAGCCAAGCACACCATAGAAAATAGGTAATGCAATGATTGCCCATACTCCAAATAACATTCCTCCGGCTCCCTGACTGTACATCATGGAGCCCACTGTCAGGGAAGTAAGAGTTATGATAACTCCAAATATCAGACCCATTACTGCATAGATCACTCCCGTGATCTTCCCAAGTGAAAGCACACCAATCTTTCTCACGAATTTCTTCACCATAAAATAAACCCTCCATTAGTATATTCTTTAATAGTAGTTTAAAAATATATCTGGCAGGGAGGATTGCAGAGGAGCGGGGAATCAGGACGGTATAGCTGTCATTGGGTGCTTTAGGGGAGAGGGGGCGGTTTGATTACGGGTCGGTGAGAAAGGAGGGGATGAAAGAGAGGTTGAAGTAAGTAATTCTGTAGAATTCCCTCATTCACCATTGACAAACAAAGAACAACACAACCCCGCCCACCGGAGGCGGCACATTCCCTTGCTGCCGTACTGAAGACTATTGAATTAATGCCAGTTGTCAAGTCGCAAAAGATGAGCAAAAGAAGATTATGCAATCTTGGTACTTACTACATTGTTCAATCCTTCAAAAGCACCCCTTGTCGAGATGAAAGTTTGGTCAGCTAAATCGTTTACCTGTCCTCCAGGATTCTCCGTGTTTCCAATTCTAAATCCGGGAGGTAGTTTTCGATTATGTCCCATACTATATCCATGTCGATGCCAAAATATTCGTGTATCAGGATGTTTCTCAATCCCACTATCCTTTTCCATGGGATATGGGAATAATTATATCTGGTTTCAGGAGGGATTTTGCCTGCAGCTTCTCCAATGATCTCAAGATTGCGGACAACCGCATCAACCCGCATCTCGTCTTCCAGAAATTCCTCAAGAGTGATATTCTCCACATACCTTTGAATTTTCTCAATTGCTGCAAGCATATCTGCAAAGAAAACCAGTTGGTCTCTAGGCATAAACAGCCTCTTTCAGGATATGCTCTCTTAGCCGTGGCTTTATGGCTGTCTCAATGACAAGGTCCACGTCTCTTCCAAAGAGTTCTTCAAGATAGAACTTAAGTTCCATATAATTACCAAAGGTCTTTTGGCCTTCTTTGAATTCCACAAGGATATCAACATCACTATCTCTGTGTTCCTCTCCTCTTGCAAAAGAACCGAAAACACCCACTTTTTTGACACCAAAACGCTCCATTATCACGTTCTCGTGTTCTCTTAACATCCCGAGGGCATCCATAATTATTACTCACCGACAAAGTTTAAATCGTTAACCCTGAACATGGCAGAAACCGGTTGATTTTAATCTGCAGCCGGGATTCCGGTATAGTTCTGCTGCTTCCTTAAGATTAGCAATGGCCTCCGCAATATCCTTATCGATGTCTATCGCTTCTGGACACATTTCTTTGCGCCGGATGATCTGAAACCGATGCTTGAACCGGAAGGCTTTGAGGACATCGAATGTTTTGATGATGTGTTGCCGGAGATCGATATGTGGAACGGAAGGAATATGCTGTTCTGTAAGGAGAGGAAGGTTGTTGGGAGAATAGATGCTTGAGAGCATCTAGTTCCTTTATTATAGCTCTATAAATTAAGATGGCATCAATCAAAAAGTTGATATTGTAATATCCAAATTATAAAATCATGAATGAAAAAAAAGTGAGTTTCAAGAAAATCTCATCAAGTACATATAAACCAACTAATCCAGAGGTATTATGGCGCGATTTAACTAAAAAAAATAGGAATCCTACAATTGAAAGTCTGTGGTCACATCAAGCTGATATTCTTAGGGACTATATGGACAATATAGAAGCAAAGGATGTTGCACTTGAACTGCCAACAGGGAGTGGAAAAACTCTAGTTGGTCTTTTAATTGGAGAGTATCGAAGGGTTGTAAATAATGAAAGAATATTATATCTTTGTCCCACTAAGCAGCTAGTATTTCAAGTCTTAGAAAAAGCAACTGGATACAATATTAAAGCACATGCTTTTGTAGGGACTCAAAGAGAGTATAATGTAGAAAACTTTAATGATTTTTTAAGTGCTGATGCTATTGCAGTCTCTACATATAGTGCATTGTTTAACTATGGTAAATATTTTAGTGATGCTAATGTAATTATTTGTGACGATGCTCACGGAGCCGAAAGTTACATTTCTTCGATGTGGTCTTTAAATATAAGTTCTTTTCATGATTTATACAATGAAATTATCAACCTTTTTCAAGATGTTTTGCCCAAAGCATTTGTCGACTCATTATATACCTCATCGACTACTCGAAAAAAAACTATCGAAAAAGTACATAATCATCATTTTTATGAAAGGGTTGACCGATTAGAAGAATTACTATCTACTAATCTTTCACGTGATCAGCCAAATTTATATTATCCCTATCTTTCTATTCAAGATAATTTAGCAGCATGCAACATGTACGTCTCACCGTCTGAAATTTTAATTAGACCTTGGATTCCACCTACCCTTTCCCATGATTCTTTTATTTCTGCTACTCAAAGAATCTATATGTCAGCTACCCTAGGAAAAGGTGGAGAATTAGAAAGAATAATAGGTATGCCTGAAATTAGAAAGTTGAGTGTTCCAGCAGGTTGGGATAAACAAGGTTCAGGGAGGCGATTTTTTGTATTGCCCGATAATAAATACAAAATGAATGAATACATTCATTTCATAGCCGACAATATCAATAAACGTGATAGAACTCTAATTTTATGTCCTGATAATCAAACAGCTGACCTAATAAAATATTCCCTAGGAGAATGTGGAGTAAGTCACACATATTATACCGCTGAGGATATAGAGGAATCATTGGATGCTTTTGTCGCAGATGATCATGCTATTCTTCTATTAACAAATAGATATGATGGAATCGATCTTGCTGACGAAGCATGCAGGCAGTTGATTATAGCAGGGTTGCCCGCTGCTGCAAATTTACAAGAGCGATTTTTATTATCACGTTTAGGAATTATTTCCATTCTAAAAGATCGCATTAGGACTCGTTTTACTCAAGCATCTGGAAGGTGTACTAGAGGAGCATCTGACTATTCAGTTGTGATTCCAATAACTCAAGATCTTTTTAAGTATTGTCAGACTAAGGAAAACCGTGATGAAATGCATCCTGAACTCCATGCAGAATTAAAATTCGGACTGCAGCAAAGTAAAGAATATGAATTGGATGACCTTTCAGAATTAATTGATTTATTCATGGAACATGGGGAAGATTGGGAAAGTGCAGAAGAATCAATAAAAGAATTTAGAGATGATTTAGAAATTGTAGAAGATAATAGAAGCATAGTTCTTAATTCTATTGTAAAGGATGAAGTATTATTCCAAAACAATTTATGGAACAAACATTATGATGATGCTTTTATTCAAGCTCGTAAGATAATAGATAGACTATCAGGAGATGATTTCTCTGATTATAGAGCTTTGTGGAGTTATTTTGCTGGAAATGCTGCATTACTACAATATCATAAGGCAAATGACACTACCTACTTAGATTCATGCGATACATTTTATACCATGGCTAAGAAATCTGCAAGAACAATTAGCTGGTTTGCAAATTTGCGTTCCCCAAAGCGATTGACTGATGATATTGATTTAGACGCACTATCGGGTTATGCAATAGAACATATTATTGCAAAAATAAATAAACTTGGTTTAGTTGGTCCTAAGTTCAATACTAAAATGAAAAACATAAAAGATTTAATTTCAGCAGATTCAGCAAATGAATTTGAAATGGGTTTGACAAATCTAGGTGAGTTATTAGGTTTTGAAACGGACCATCCTGGACAAACAGCTGATCCCGATAGCATCTGGATGTTAAATAATAATGTTCTAGTATTGTTTGAAGCTAAAAGTGATGAGAAAGAAGAGGGAGATATTTTTGTCCGAACTTGTAGACAAGCCCGTGGTCATTACGAGTGGGCAAAACATAATATTTCAAATTATGATGAGTTTGAAATAAAAATATGTGTCGTTATCTCTAAAAAACCCACTTTATCTAATGATGCAATTGCACAATCAAATGATTTGTACTATGTTAATATTGACGAAATACGCCATATATTTGAAACGGTTTCAGGGATTTTAAGTAGAATACGTTCGCAATCAAATAAAGTTAATGATGATAAAATAAGAATTAAATTGTATGAAGAATTAAAGGCCGCAGACTTAGACCCTGAATGCTTGATTGCTAAACTCAATAAAACACCACTTAAAAGTTTGAGTGAAACGTAAATAACCCAAACCCTTAAATACCACCTCTCCCGAACTCATACCTAATGTCAAATCCTACCACAGCTCACACTGTATTCAACGTGTCCGTAGTAGTGGTAGTACTGTCAGCTTGAGCAAGAAAAAGAAACTTTTCAGGCTCAAGTGCGCTGTTTTTGGTTCTTTACTGATTAGTGTATCCTGTGCCGGGATCGTTTCTTTCACGGAGAATGAAAATGGAAGAAATGAATGGAGCAGAAATTTTAGTTAAATGCCTGGAGGACCTCGGGGTCAGACACATCTTTGGTTATACGGGAGCGGCGATACTGCCGGTGTTCCATGCCCTTGAGAAGAGTGATATCGGGATAATCATCAATTCCAATGAGCAGTCGGCGGCGTTCAGTGCAGCCGGTTATTCCCGGTCGAGCAGCGAGGTCGGTGTAGCCATAGTCACATCCGGACCTGCAATTACCAACACGCTCACCAGCGTTGCGGATGCCTATGGTGATAGCATTCCCATGCTTGTAATTGCAGGGCAGGTCCCGGAGCATAAGATAGGCACCGACTCGTTCCAGCACATCAACGTCAAGGGCATTTTCGGGGAGGCTGCAAAGAAGGTCATACAGGTATCGAATGATGATGACCTTGAGTCGATCATCAAGGACGCATACTACTTTGCCAGGTCGGGAAAACCCGGGCCTGTTGTCATAGATGTTCCGCTGGACAAGCAGCAGAAGATGCATGAGTACCGGGACATGAACGTCATGAGGTTCGAGGAGAGTTATCATGACGACAGGCACCTGTGCGAGGAACAATGCGCAGAGTTCTTCCGGCTGCTGCTCAACTCCAAAAAGCCACTGCTCTACCTGGGCGGTGGCCTGAACTCGGAAGCAGGAAGCAAGGCCATCCGGGAGTTCAACGAACGCTTCAACATTCCCTCGGTCAACACCCTCCTGGCAAAGGGCGTCGTTGACGAACGGAATGAACTCAACCTCGGGATGCTGGGCATGTTCGGCACACCGTATGCCAATATGCTCATCCAGGAGAACGACTTCTTCTTCGCCATCGGGGTCCGGTGGGATGACAGGGTCGCGGAGAAGGTCGGGTTCGCGATAGGCACCGACATAGCCTACATCGATATCAATCCCGAGAAGATGCACCAGATAAAGATCGAGCGCGGCCCGAAATTCACATTCATCGGTGATGCTGCTACAGCCATCCGGGACCTGCTCAATTATGCGAAAAGGTACAGCATCACCTTGGATATACACGAGTGGCAGGAGCGTGCCAGATTCCTGAAGAGGTCCTGGCCCTTGGATTATAACAGAGAATCCAAGAAAATACAATCTGCCGAGGTCATGGCCCTGCTTGCAAACTATGTTGACGGCAACACAAAGATAACCACAGGTGTCGGTAACCACCAGATGCTTGCGGCCCAGTACCTGCCAATGCAGAAGGCCAAGTCCTTCATGACATCAGGCTCTTTCGGAACAATGGGTTTTTCCCTTCCCACAGCCATCGGTGTCTGCTATGCCAACCCGGATGCAAGGGTCATTGCAATAGATGGTGACGGCAGCCTGAAAATGAACATGGGGGAACTGCACACTATTGCGTCACTGGACCTGCCCGTCAGGATACTAATGCTGAACAACCAGAGTGATGGCATGGTCCAGAATCTGCAGGATGCAGCTTACGGGGGAGCCAGGACAGGAACACAGAGACCGAAAGATGTTTGCTTCGCCGATATCGCAAGGTCCTTTGGCTTCAGTTACACAGCAAGAGTAAAGGACAGAAGTGATCTGAAAGAGAGTATCGAAACCTTCCTGAGTTCAGAAGGACCCTGTTTCCTGGAAGTCTGCACTGACAGCGAGGAGGTCCTTTACCCTAAGGTTCCTGCCGGAGGAGCTTATAAGGACATGATCCTTGGGCCTTACATAAAACAGGTATCTTCCACTTCGGCTTGTGATCGGTCAGATCTGTCCGAAAGACCTGATTTGTTAAAAGCAGATGGTATCTCTGTTAATATATCAAACATTGAGTAGTCTCAGGAAACTGGCCCTGCAGACTATATCTAAGTCTGTAGAGGCATGTTTCCTGCTTGAACGACCACCTGTACAGTCAAGCAGGGACGGAACAACAATTCATTTTCAATTGTTCACATTTCCCTGTTATCGATGACTCTCCTGCTCTTCTTTTCACTGCGAGGCAGCGCTCCCATTGCCACACATTCCACTTCAACACTGACACCTATGAGATCCTGGAAGGCCTTGTCGAGTTTCTTTGCCTTTACCCTGCAGTTCTCGAGGTCATCCGCATGCTCGATCTCGACCCTGAAAAACATGGTGTCCCTGCCGGCATCCCTTTCAAGGATTATCTGGTACTCGCTACTCACACCTTCAACCCTGTGAATGACATCCTCTATCTGTCCGGGGTAGACATTCACACCTTTTATCTTGATGCGGTCATCGGTACGCCCCAGAAGGCGGTCTATGCGCGGGAAAGGACATCCGCATTTGCACGGCTCGGGCAATATGCGTGTGAGGTCCCTTGTCCTGTAGCGGATCAACGGGGCACCTTCTTTGGTCAGCGTGGTTATTACCAGCTCACCAAGGGTGCCATCGGGCAGGCTCTCCCCCGTGACCGGGTCAATTACCTCAAAGAGCAGGTGGTCGGACCAGTAATGAAGACCATCATGCAGCGAGCAATCCAGGGCAATACCCGGTCCGTATATCTCGGTCAGGCCGAAGATATCATAGGTATCAATCCCAAGTTCATCCTCGATGCGAGCCCGCATTTTGGGACTCCAGCGTTCGGAACCTATAATACCGACCTTCAGGTTTATTTTGTCCTTGAGGTCTCTTTTGCTGATCTCCTCTGCAAGCAGGAGGGCATAGGAAGAGGTGCTTGCAAGTGCCGTGGACTTCAGATCAAGCATCATCTGCAACTGTTTTTCGGTATTTCCCGGACCCATGGGAACAGCCATGGCCCCCAGACGCTCCGCACCTGCCTGAAACCCGATGCCTGCAGTCCACAACCCGTATCCGGGTGTTATCTGTATCCGGTCCTGATCTGTAAGTCCCGCCAGCCGATAGCAGCGCATCATCATATCCGCCCACACCTCCACATCATTCTTAGTGTAAGGGATAATGACCGGGCTGCCGGTGGTACCCGAAGACGAATGTATCCTCACGATCTTCTCGTCCGGCACGGCCTGCAGACCCAGAGGATAGGCATCCCTCAGTTCTTCCTTTGTGGTAAGCGGGAGCTTTGTTATATCTTGCAGGGTGTTTATCTGGCCTATATCAATCCCTTCCCTCCGGAACTTCTCCTGATAAAAGGGACTCCCCTGCATAACTCTTTGAAGAAGATCCTTTAACTTGACAGTTCTTTCCTCCACTGATATACCCAGGTCCCGGACATCAATTTCATGACAATTACACATTCATCTCACCTTGTCTCATTGGACGCTGCGGATTCCATACCCATTCCCTTTGTGTAAGAGATACTTTCAATGGCCATGTCAAACACGCTGCGATTAACGTCCCTGTATTTTTCCGGTATCATTTTCTCAAGCACATCCCACAGGTATTCCTGTGAGAACGGTAGCAGACCCGCACCTGCTGCAGCTGCTATCATGGCAACGTTCGCCGCCTTGTAGGTCCCTGCATCCTTTGCAAGCCGGGTGAAATCGGCAGAGATGATATTCGGACAATTGTCATTAAGGAATCCGATGAGCCTGTCAGGGTTGTATTCCTCACTTCCTCTGCCCTGAGTAGATGGCAATATAGCGTGTCCGTTCACCACGACACTGCCGCCCTTGCGCAGATAACGAAGGTTTCTGGCGGCTTCTGCGGGTTCAAGTCCTATGATGAGGTCGGCAGTTCCCTGCGGTATGAGCGAGCCGTACACATCATCCCCTATCCTCACATGGCTTGTAACGGAACCCTCCCTCTGGGCCATGCCTATTGTCTCAGCTGTAGCCACATGGAAACCTGCATCCATGGCCGCGGTGGCAAGCAGGCGGGAAGCCAACACAACACCCTGGCCACCCACGCCTGCAATAAGAATATCGAATTTCATTGCAAGACCTCCTTCAGAATAATAGCTGCCGAGGGACATGTCTGGGCACACAGGCCACAGCCGCTGCATGTATCCTGAATCACAGGCAAGCCAGAAGTTATTGAGAATATGGCGGGACATCCCAGCTGTGAGATGCAAAGCTTGCAGCCTGTGCATTTATCTTCATCAACAATATACTGCCCTGCTCCCTTGCTTATAGCAATACATTTCTCTCTGAAAACAACAGCAGAGGGACCTTCGAATTGCATAGCTTCTGTGGCTGCATCTATGCATCCCTCAAGGCTATCTGCTCCTATTGTCCTGACCAGGCCGACACCACAGCTTTTGAGGACTTCTGCTATGTCGATTATCTTTGCAGGCGAGCCTACGGCCGTTATACCGATACCCGGATGAGGCTGATGACCTGTCATGGCAGTAGTGCGGTTGTCGAGAACCGCAATAGTGATGTCAGCATTGTTGTATACCGCACTGACGACTGCAGCTATTCCTGAGTGGAAGAAGGTCGAATCACCAATAAAGGCGACCTGCTTTGCTTTTCCATTGCTGCTGTACTCCTGTGTATGGGACAGGCCGGCGGCGATGCTGATACCGGCACCCATGCAAAGGCAGGTGTCGACCATATTCAACGGCCTGGCATTCCCAAGTGTGTAACAGCCGATATCCCCGGAGAACACAGAGCCGATATCCTTCTGTGACCTCAGTTTGCCGGCAGCTTTCTTGAATGCATAGAACACTGTCCTGTGCATGCAACCTGCACACAGGGTGGGAGCCCTTATCGGGAGGGAAGGGACTTCTTTTAAGTTGATGGCAGGCAATGAATGGGAAAGGCCAGGAATATCCGTATTGCCTTTTTCCAGTGAGCTGTTGATGCCGTCAATGACAACATCGACATCGTACTCCCCGCTTACCGGGAAGCAGCCGTTCTTCTTCCCATATATGTTAACATTGAGGTGATGTTTGCCAGCCAGTTGCAGGAACTGCTCTTCCATATACGGGTCCAGCTCCTCGACAACTATCAGGTCAGTGATGCCCTTCAGGAACTCAAGAGCTGCCTTTTCAGGGAAAGGGTAAACAGTTGCTGTTTTGAAGACCGGGAACACGCCAGAAAGAGCTCTTATAGCCTCCATTGCATAGAGATAAGAGACACCCGAAGCAGCGATACCTATCCTGCTGCTTCCCTTTGATACTGAATTGAATGAGTTGTCCCCGAAGTATTCGGAGAAACGGTCCGATAATCTCAACTGAAGATCCTCCAGCAGAGGGTGCCTCTGGGCTGTCAGTTTAGGGAATATGGCCCATCTGGTGTCTTTTACAAATCCTTCGATGTCTCTGGGAACCGGAAATATGTCCCCGATGACTACGTCCGCACATCCATGGGAAACGCGTGTGGTCGTCCTGAGTATCACGGGAGTTTCCATCTCATGCGATAATTCAAAAGCCAGCAGGGTCATATCATAGGCTTCCTGCGGCGTGGAAGGATCCAGGACGGGTATGTTTGCAAAATGGCCAAACACTCTTGTGTCCTGCTCTGTCTGGGAGGAGTGCGGACCCGGATCATCGGAAACGAGGATTACGAGCGAGCCTTTCACTCCTATGTACGAGAGACTCATGAGAGGGTCAGAAGCTACGTTGAGACCGACCTGTTTCATTGTAACGATGGCATTAGCACCTGAGTATGCGGCTCCCACGGCTGTTTCGAGCGCCACCTTCTCATTGGTCGCCCATTCAGCATAAATGCCGTATTCTTTTGCATGGGAGGCTATGGTCTCCATAACCTCGTTGGAAGGTGTGCCGGGGTACCCGCTGGCTATCTGTACACCGGCTTTCATCGCACCAAAAGCGATGGCTTCGTTACCCATTAATATACGTTTACTGGACAATGGCATTCCTCTTGAATGGAGATGATATGAGAAAATGATATGAAAGATTCATATCCGGAACATGAAGCATTGCATGTATTTATACATTGATGCTAACGTATGAACTCATTATATAAAATATAAATGTTTTGTCACTGCTCTTTTGTCTCTGGAAGACGGTAAAAAGCCCATCACTAAGAAAAAGAGATTGCAATCATATCTGATAACAGATGAGGAGATGATATCATCAAAATACTTTCACTCTTCCTGAATTAGATATTTATTGTTTCAAACCAAGCCTGAGTGAGGACTAGCAATGAGCCAGACTTTTAAAATAATAGAAAACGAATTTGAGGGGAAAGTTGCTATTGTAACTGGAACCGGAACCGGAATTGGTGAGTCTATTGCCGAGAGGCTTTACGCAGGAGGCGCTTCAGTTGCGCTTATTAGCCGTCATGTTAAGCCGCTTAATGAGATTTGTAAGAGAATTGATCCTTCGGGGAAGCGCACTTTTCCAATAGAAGTTGATGTTCGCGATCCACAACACATCCAGATAGCAATACAATCGATCATCAGAAGATTCGGAAAGATTGATATTGCCGTTAACAACGCTGGAATAACAGGACCTGCAAACACTCATGTTCAAGATACTGATATAGAAATATGGCGAGATGTAATAGAAACCGATCTCAATGGCGTTTTCTATTGCATGAAATACGAAATACCAGCGATGCTTGAAAATAGGTCTGGCGCTATCGTTAACATGTCATCTGCCAATGGACTTGTTGGCCTGGCAGGCATGGCAGCTTATACAGCCGCAAAGCACGGTATAATAGGGCTAACTCGGTCTGCAGCTCTGGAATTAGCAGAGTCCAATATTCGAGTATGTGCAGTTGCTCCTGGTTATGTTGCGACTCCCAGGATCATGGATTCCGGAAAGGAAGCTACGGATTACATGGCAGCTGCGCATCCCATGAAACGCCTCGCTGCAAGAGAAGAAGTAGCCGACTTAGTAGCCTATTTACTGAGCGAGCGTGCCGCATTCATAACAGGCAGTGTTCATTGCATAGATGGAGGCTACACAGCCCAGTAGTGGAAATGGACATAATACATCAGCGATTATTTCAATTCTGGCTGTTTGTATTTTCCCCTGCTTTTCCTTATACGTGCAGCCACCACTTTATATTCTGGACACATGGTATCATTGTCGCAAACATCAGATGTCAGATAATTGACCATGCTTTCGGGGAAGTGGAAAGTGGTGCTTAATATTCCTTTTTTGACCGCAGTTGAGATACGGGCTCTGATATCTGTTTTCCCGCGTGGTGATTCTACACAGGTCATGTCTCCGTTATTGAGTGAATGTTCTTTGGCATCATCGGGGTGTATCAGAAGCACATCTTCAGTGATAAGTTGTTCATTGGGCGTACGACGGGTCATTGCCCCACTGTTGTAGTGTTCCAGACCGCGGTTGGTTGTAAGAATAAAGGGATAATCCTTGCTGTGTTGCTGCAGCTCCACAGATTCCTTATAGGTCTGTTTGTAAAATGCTCCCTTACCTCGTTTGAACGTTTCTGTGTGCAATATAGGAGTATCAATGCCACCATCATCCACAGGCCACTGCAATCCGGTCTTGCCCAGGTTTTCCCAGGTAATGCCTTTAAAGAAAGGAACAATTTGAACAATTTCATTTAAAATGCCCTGTGCCGAGTAATCGGGTTGCGGATACCCCATGCGCTGCATGACCTCCGTGATTATCTGTCCGTCGGTTTTTGTGCCGGGTAAGGGTTCAATTACCCTGTTCACACGTTGCACACGGCGCTCTCCGTTGGTGAATGTACCTTCCTTCTCCAAAAACGAAACAGCAGGTAATATCACGGTGGCAAGCCTGGAAGTTTCGGTCATGAACAATTCCTGAACTACCAGAAGATCCAGTTTGCTTAATGCTTTTACAACCATCCGGTTATTCGGATCCGTTTGCACTACATTCTCCCCAACTATCCACATAGCTTTCAGTTTATCCTGTAGCGCAGCTTCGTACATTTCCGGGATTTTATAACCAATATGCTGAGGTAATCTGGCACCGTAAAAGTTCTCATACAGGGCATGCACCTCATTGTTGGTCACATCTAAATAACCGGCACCCTGATTTGGCTGACAGCCCATATCAGCTGCGCCCTGCACATTATTCTGTCCGCGCAATGGATTGACACCCACACCAGGACGGCCTATATTGCCGGTCATCATTGCCAAATTGGCAATCATCATAACCGTTGAAGTTCCCTGTGAATTTTCGGTTGCTCCCAGCCCATGGAACGACATTGCATTTTCCGCAGAAGCATAAGCAATTGCTGCTTCACGCACCTGATTGCGATCCACGCCTGTTATGCTCTCCAGTTCATCAATATTCTGCGAGAGGACATGTTGTTTAAAAACTTTAAATCCTTCGGTGCGTTGTTCTATAAACTGAACATCCACTAAATTCTCTTTGATGATATAATAAAAGAAAATATTCATCAAAGCTATATTGGTACCGGGTTTCAGTTGCAGGTGATGATGTGCATAACGGGCCAGTTCGGTCTTGCGGGGATCGATCACTATCAGTGTCGTATCCTTCATAGCGGCCTGTCTGATCTTTGCACCTGTAACCGGATGTGCATCGGTGGGATTGGCTCCGAACACCAATATGCAATCGGTGTATTTGATATCTTCAATTGAATTGGTGGCGGCACCGGTGCCAAAGGTGCGTTGCATCCCTAAGGCAGTGGGAGCGTGGCACACACGGGCACAATTATCAATATTGTTCGTGCCGACCACTGCACGCATGAACTTTTGCATCAGGTAGTTCTCTTCGTTGGGACAACGCGCTGATGAAATACCAGCGATATGATCAGGGCCATTTTCTTTGATTATCCGGTTCAATTCAGAGACAATAAGATCATAGGCTTCATCCCAGGTGGCTTCAACAAATGCACCATCCTTTTTGATCAATGGTGTTCTGATACGATCGGGATGATCATAAAATGAAAATGCATATCGTCCTTTCAGACACAGATGACCGGGATTGACCTTGCTGTCCCACGGAGCCTCTATCGATCTTACTTTTCCATCTTTGACAGATACCTCTAAATTACACCCTGCACCGCAATAAGTGCAAACGGTCCGGACCTTTTTATCTGCAACAATGGATTTGGATTCATATACATCCGATATCGCAGAAGTAGGACATGCCTGCGCACAGGCTCCGCAACTTACGCAGGAGGATTCCATAAAAGATGTATCCATGCCTTTTACAATTCTGCTTTCAAATCCCCTACCGGCCATGCTTAGCACAAACATTCCCTGGACCTCGTCACAAGCTCTTACACAACGTGAGCAATTGATGCATTTAGACATATCCGAGGTCATGTAAGGATGGCTCAGGTCCCTGGTTCTGTTCAGATGATCCTTACCGGCCGGATATCGTACATCTCTCACACCCACACGTGCAGCTACTTCCTGCAGTTCGCAATTGTTGTTCACCTCACAGATCAGACAATCCAGTGGGTGGTCGGTAAGCACTAATTCGATAATATTCTTACGTAATTTCAGAATGCGTTCTGATGAAGGATAGATGTGCATCCCTTCTGCAACCGGTGTATGACACGAAGCCACTACTTTAACGGGACCATCCTGCTCTAATGCAACATCCACACTGCACACTCTGCATGCACCAAAGGGTTTCAAATGGGGTGCATCACATAAGGTTGGGATCAGTTTATCGCCATGTGAACGTTTCACAAATTGCAATATACTTTCGCCTTCCAGAATGGCGTGTGGTTGATCATTGATATATGCTAGTTTGTTCATGTGCGTCGAAAAAGGTTTATTCAAAATAATCTTCTAATTCCCTGTCAAAATACTGCAGCGCATTTTTAACAGGTAAGGGTAACCCGCTTCCAAGGGCGCAAAGGGAACCCTGTTGCATAGTGTCAAGTAGGTCGCTGAATAATTGCCGGTCTATTTTGTAATTGCTTTGGGTTGCTTTTTGCAGCAACTCAAAACCACGTGTGGAGCCTAATCTGCAGGGGAAGCATTTTCCACAGCTTTCATGAGCCGTGAATTTAAACAGGTGTTTTATGTATTCGATCATCGGGAAGCTTTCGGGAATGCATACAATGGAAGCATGCCCCAGTAAAAAGCCATTTTCAGCAAAGGATTCAAATGAGATATGTAAGGAGTTGACCTTGGATACCGGAACCAGACCACCTAATGGCCCCCCAATGTGCAAAGCTTTTACATTGCTCTTGAAACCACCGCCTAATTGTTCAATTACAGTTTTAAGCGGGGTGCCCATTTCAACTTCATAAATACCAGGTCTTTTAAAGAAACTATCCAGCGAAACCAATTTGGTGCCTTTGGATCTTGAAGTGCCGATCTGATTAAAACAATCACCGCCCTGCTCAAGAATAAATGGAACATTGGCAAATGTTTCAACACTGTTCACCAATGTAGGCATGTTGGACAGACCCTGTTGAGCCGGAAAAGGTGGCCGAACACGTACTTCTGGGCGTTGTCCTTCTATGGATGAAAGTAATGCCGTTTCTTCACCACAGATGTAAGCGCCTTGAGCTTTGATCAGTTTAAACACAAACGAGAAACCCGAATTGAGAATATTAGTTCCCAGTAAATTCAAATCTTCCAGTTTTCGGATACTTTGCTCGATAATCATCTGTGATCCTGGATATTCTGCTCTGACATAGACTACACCAGTATTCGAGCCACTTACGTAGCCCGCTATCAGCATGCCTAATAAGACCCTGAAAGGCTGTTGTTCCAGCAAATGCCGATCAGAGTAAGCTCCGGGGTCACCCTCGTCGGCATTGCAAACAATGAATTTATGTTTGCCTTCAGCTTCTTTAATAACTTCCAGTTTGATCCCCATCGGGAAACCGGCTCCACCACGCCCTGCTAATTGTGCTTTCTTGACCTCGTCCAGAACCTCATCAGGCATTAGCGTAAATAAGTGATGTAAACGATTGGCAAATGCTTCAGCGGTTAATGCGGGTTTCATTAAGATGGACTTTCCTAGTGCCTGAGCTATGTATGTCTCTTGTGTAATGACTTTTGATCTGATTACTGAAGCAATATCATTAATATCCTTACCTGAATAGTTCTGTCCACTATAATGGAATGCATTATTCTCATGGCACCTGCCCAGACAGGTCATTTCACCAATCTGTTCTTCTTTCAGGTGTTTTTTCAATTCACTTTTTACCCGCGATTGTGTGCCGGCACATAAGCAAGCGCTTCCGTTGCATACATATGCTTTTTTGCCTTTGTTCTGAGGTTGAAGAAATTCATAAAATGAGAATGTACTATAGATGGCGGCTTCACCCATCAAATTGTCTTTGGCAATTTGTTGCATTTCCTGAATCTCAGGCGTGCCGCTTGCTTGCGCTAACAAACCTAGTTTTTCAAACAGGTTTTCATGTAAACCTTTGCGACCGGATAAACAACTTAAATTTTCTGACATCAGATTTTTGGGTCCTTTTATTGTTGGTTTTCATGATCCAATCATTTCTTCTACAAAGTTTCAGGTTTGTAATAGCCCATTTCGAATAAGTACATCTAATTTTCCTTTTAGTTGGTGTTGTGCTGAAGAACCTTTCTTTTATATTCATAAATTATTATTTATATTTTTCTATTAAAACTGCATTACTAAGTGAGACACGAATGTTGTATGCATCTCGTTTACATTCACCACCTCTAAGCCAGAAAGCATCAATAAAATAGTTGCTATCAACAATTCTATAAGATCTAGGACTGAAAATGAGTGCTTTACCCAAAACTCCAATGGGATTTAATGTTTTAACATGGCCTATCAGAGATAAATAAAAACATTTTTAAACTTAAATGTGCTTTCATGTACATTTTAGTACATAATAATTCATCACAATAGGAGAATATCATTTGATATTGATAGATAGCCACAAAAACGAAGTCATTGTAAAACACGAAGGCATTGAGAAGGAGAGGGATTCATAATGCCTCTTCCATATATCTATCTTATAATTTCCATCATAATCATGTTGGGTATCACGTTCTATTTCATACTGAGGCGCGAACATGCTTAATCATATCCTCCTGGTATTATATGTGGCCGGAATCCTTTTGCTCTCCCTGAAACTCAGGCAGGGAACTTTTTCAGGATTTGTGGTATCGGACCGCAATGTGATACACCCCGCAGTTATAGGTATAGCCTATATGGCTGCCTATTTCAGCGCTGCCTCTTTTCTGGGTGGGGGAGGCTACGGGCTTATAGCCGGCCTCCCATGGGTCATCTGGGCAGTTTTCTTCCACGTTGCCTTTGCCTGCCTTGCATTCCTCATTGCACCCAAGATATGGACAGCATCCCAGAAGTACGATGCCAAAACAGTACCCCAGCTACTGGAACGAAGATATAATTCCCAGAGAGGCAAGGTCCTGCTTGCAGGGATCATGCTGCTGATGTACACAGTATATCTGGTCGCTATCTTCAAGGGCTGTGCCAATCTTTTCCAGGGCCTCCTCGGAGTTACATATGTCCATGGCCTGCTGATAACTGTGGCAATAGTGGCTCTTTACTATGTAATAGGAGGACTGCCGGCCATCCTGTGGATCAGCTTTCTGCAGGGACTTATTATGCTGGTAGGTGCCGTGTTCCTTTACGGAGGACTTATCTCAAGCGGTGGCGGGATTGGCATCTGGGATATGATCCCAGAGAATATACTGAGCATGAGCGGAGCCTCAGTCCCGTGGCAAAAGACATTCGGGAATGCCTTTGCAATAAGTCTAGGCCTTCTGGCACTGCCTGACCTGCTGATCATGCTGTTCTCTGCCAGGGATAAAAGAGTGGTGCGCTTCGCAGGTATCTATGGCCCTATATCCATTACCATCTACGCATTATGCATCTTCTCTCTGGGCGTGCTGGCCTATGGAGTGTTCAGCTCGGAACAACTGGCCCCCTTCATGGCGAACCCCGACGGGCTGGTACCGTTTCTGGCAACATCATTGCTGCCACCAGGATTTGATAGCATCGTGCTGCTGGCTGCTATCTCTGCTGCCATGTCCACAATGAGCGCTATTGTGCTGGTAACGACAACCGCCCTTACTTCAGATATCCTGAAGTACGTGCGCCCTGCCACTTCTGATGATAAGGTGCTCCTTATGACAAGGATAGTTGGTGTAATCATTATTCTCGTGTCGGCATTCTTCGCATTGGACGTACCCCAGATGATAGTGCCACTGGTTTCCGCAAGCATGGGAGTGATTGCCTGCTGCGTCTTTATCCCGCTCATTTTCGGACTTTACTGGGAGCGCGGTACTTCAACAGGGTTTACTGCAAGCCTTATGGCAAGCTTTGGCTCGATAGTGCTCTGGCAGCTCTTTGGTAATCCCCTCGTTCATCCCGTATTCGTCGGTCTGATATGTGGCACCCTGGCTTATCTGGGAGGAAGCCTGGCAAGTGCCCGCCCTATCCCGACCACAGTTGGCGATATTGATGTAATAATTGATTGATGAAGTGGGACACATCAGATTCTGAACAGGTGCTGAAAACTGTTCATCAGCACCTTTTTTATTAGGACTTTTTATCAAGTGCTTTTCTCCGTTAGATCCTTAACCAGGGTCAGTCCATGAAAACAGATTTAACTTATCAAAATGAATAAAAATAAAAGGTGTTCCTATTGAAGAATGTGATAAACAAGAGTTTCGAGATACAGGATTACATGCTTGATGGCGCACTTGTCAACGGTTTCTGGATGACACTTGAAGACAGGGAGAATCTGACAGCAGAAATTATTTACACGCCTGTAGATGGAAAGTCCTTTGAGCCGGCTACCACAGAAAAGATGATAAGTGGAATTACCACAAAATGTGACAACTTCAGATCACTGCTCCCGGAGAATGTGAATTGTGAGGTCACCTTCAAGGATTTTAATGGCCTGACATATACTGCGAATGGAAACTTTCCTGACATTGAATCTAAAGAACTGGCTGAGATAAGGGCTGTTTACAGGTTTTATGTTGAATATTACATTTGATCTTGACAGTGATCTTTTTAAGATTACTGATGCTACACTGTAGCACTTTATTCTTTTTGCCATGGCCGGACTATTTACTAATCGACCCAGTAGTCTTTATCCCTCTTTTCGCCACAGGGCATCCGAAGGATTTCAGGATATGGATACAGTATAGTATTATTATTCATATCCGTTCCACCATAAAGCACTACAGACAGTCGGAGAACTTCCGTCAGGGCATCCTCATCAACCCTATTCTCCCTGTAATTTACAAAGAGGTCTTCATAGTAATCCTTTTCGTGGGAGGACATCGATTCCTCGAAACAGGATAAGATGCTTCTTGCGGTATTAATCCTGGAATCGGCGTCTCCAGGCTTTTTCATGAGACTTTTAAGCAATTTCTCATAGGAGTCAACGGCCTCTATAAACTGTTCATACCCACCATTGGTATCATTTGCAAGTATGTTCGCAAGTAGCTCGCACATCTTCCCATACGTAGCACTATCGTAGAACGAGAACAGGAACATATTCTTTTTGTTGAATTCCACAATCTCTTCCATGGAGCCTGAAGCTTTGACATGCCTGAAGTCCGCAAAAGTGTACAGCTGGGTGAGAAAGTGGTGCCTTATCCTGTAATTGCGCAGCCTGTCATCCTCTTCCATCGGAAAACCGGAGTACTTAGCCAGAATCTTCTTTGCGAAGAATCCCGCACCTTTCTCAACTACGGGAGCCATTTCATTACCTGCGTAGACTTTTATGTTGCGTATCCCGATAGTAGGGGAGCCGGATTTGAATATGAAGCCGTCCACATCGTCCATGGAAGCCAGGAACTGATCAGTGAAAGCATCCATCCTGTCAGTCAGGTCTTCTCCGGTGGCTGGCTGGATCAATCTGTATTCATGCCCCTTTTTAACTATCCGAATGGGATCTCTCGGGACCCCCATACCAATATCACATTCCGGGCAGACCTTGAGGAAATCCACCAGCGGCATGAGATCCCTTATTATCTGTGACCGTACGAGTTGCCCGTTATACCTGACATTCTCAAATTCAAGACACTTACTTACAAGTACTATTGGACGCGGAAAATCTCTTTTCTCGATCATATGAAATTTACTCCTATCTCTTTGTATTGGCTTTTAGATCCTGCCCGAATGATGCAAGAAGAGCAAGCAGGAATTCCCATACCTTGAGAACCGAGGGAATGTAGAGCCTTTCATCCGGAGAATGCGGATTTCTTATGGTTGGCCCGAAAGATATCATATCCATACCCGGGAATTTCGAGCCTATGACCGCGCATTCAAGTCCTGCGTGTATCACTTCAGTTCTCGGTTCCCCTGCAAATGTTTTGGAATAAATATCCTTGCAGCGCTTCATAAGGAATGAGGATAGATCAGGTTGCCACGGAGAATATCCACTGCTGTGTGTAATATCCGCTCCTGCTGATCCTGCAATTAGTGCCACTTTCTTAGTGATTTCCTGTAACTCGGTATTAACAGAACTGCGCTGGCTTGTGACTATCACAAACCTGTCACCTACCTTGGCATCTTCGGCTCTGCCTGCCTCGGTCCTGATAGTCGCCAGATTGCTTGATGTCTGTACAATCCCGGGCATGTTTTCCGACATCCTGACAACTCCATGTGGCAGCTTTTCTAGGAGGGATACGATTGTCAGCCCCTGATCCCGGGACACTGGCAGCAAGCTCTCATCTGCGACCTGCAAGAAGATATTTATCGACAGGGCAGGATCGTACTCACTATACTCACTCCTGGCTCCTTCTTCAGTCTGCCTGATTATTGACACGGCGCTCTCATATTGATCAGGAGGCATGCTCACCAGAGCTTCAGCATGACGAGAAATAGCGTTATGGGCAGAACCGCCATCGATACTCAGGAGAAGCAGGCTGGTGCTATCCACGAGACTGTTGAGGGCAGACACCAGAAGTTTGTTGGCGTTAGCTCTTTTTTCATGAATATCCACACCTGAGTGACCTCCGGCCAGGCCGCTCACCACCAGGCAGTAAACACGGTGATTCTCCGGAAGTGATGTACGCTCCAGCGGCATGCTTATGGTCGTGTTCATGCCGCCGGCACAGCCGGTTATGAATACGCCTTCTTCCTCTGAGTCAAGGTTAAGCAGTATCTTCCCGGAAATAAAATCCGGCGTGAGCTCATTTGCACCTGTCAGCCCTGTTTCCTCATCTACAGTAAAAAGCAGTTCAAGTGGGGGGTGGGGAATCTCCCTGTGACGTGCAAGCACAAGAACTATCGCAAGCGCTATACCGTTATCAGCACCAAGCGTTGTGCCATCCGCTCTCACCCAGTCGCCTTCGATGATATGCCTTATGGGATCCTTACTGAAGTCATGTAGCGAGCCTTGCTTTTTCTCGCATACCATATCCATATGTCCCTGGATCACCACCAAGGGTGAGGTTTCATAGCCTTTTGAGGCAGGCACACTGATAATGACATTGTTCACGCTGTCGAACTTGAAGCTGAGGCCTGCTTCCAGGGCCTGTTCCTTAAGCCAGTTGGCTATGTTTTCCTCATGCCTGGAACATCGCGGAATGGTGTTAATATCCTCAAACACTTCAAGTATTTCCTTTGTGACCGTGTCCATGATTATTCTCTCGCTTACTTTTATTAGTACTTACCGTTAATAATGATCTATCCCTAAACCATGCCCTCTGAATAATAAAGAACAGGAGCTATCAGAAGAATGTTCTGCAAAGACCAATGCATAATAAGTGTAATTATGGGCGACATAGTGGAACAGAAAGTTGATGCGATAGTTAACGCAGCCAACAACTCGCTCCTGGGAGGAGGCGGGGTCGACGGGGCAATACACAGGGCTGCTGGCCTACAGCTCCTTGAGGAGTGCAGTATCTTGGGTGGCTGTCCCACAGGCGAGGCAAGGATAACCCAAGGTTACAGACTGCCTGCGAGGTGGGTGATACACACTGTAGGCCCTGTATGGGATGGAGGAAATTCCGGAGAGGAAGTGATGCTGGAAAGTGCGTACAGGAACTCGCTTGAACTTGCTGTGGAGTACGAGCTGCAGAGTATCGCGTTTCCTGGAATCAGCATTGGAGCGTATGGTTTCCCGGTGGGAAAAGCTTCAGTCATCGCAGTTAGAACAATAAGTGAGTTTCTTGCAAGTAATGACACTCTCACAGACATCCGGCTTATCTGTTTTAACGAAACAGCACTCTTAAGCTATTCAAAGGCATTAGATGAACTATTCCCGAGATGATCATTGGCAGATGCCTCCATCATTATGATGAGTACTATCATATTACGGGGTATAGAAATAATTATATATCAGAATATTAGAAGAGATATTGAACATATCTCAAAAATAGAGGGTCCAGGAAGGATTCTTAAGAATCAGAAGTGATATGGACATGGTGGTACGGGTTACCCGAACCCGTGGAAAACGGCAGACCCCGAAGAACAATTGCATTCATACCTAGTTGAGTATGAGCCTAATACCTGGTGGTGGGGTTCTTCGGGGTTCACTCTCATTTTTCGGAGTAAGCATTTATCTTTAAGGGGCATCTCTAGCACTCATGAAAGTCCTGATCATCAAGAACGCACAGCATGAAGGTCCGGGAATCCTTGAACACCTCCTGGAGAAGAATAGCATACAGTATGATATCATTGATCATGAACCCGGAATGATTTTTCCTGATCCAACCCAATATAATGCAGTCTTTGTTTTAGGGGGCTCGGACAGTGCTAACGATACAACCAGAAAAATGATTGACGAGCTGAGAATGATCAAGCTGGCAGTAGAAAGCAAAATACCATACCTTGGTATTTGCCTTGGGATGCAGGCTCTTGTAAAGGCATGCGGTGGAGATGTGCACAAGAACCCTATAAGAGAAATTGGGACAAGAGGGCCGGATGGTAATTTATTCACAATGGACATCTGCCCGGGAAAAGGAAATGACCCCCTGTTCAGCGGGCTGACCGGCCCCCTGAAGATATTCCACCTTCACGGCGAAACCGTTAGTCTGCCTGAAAATATGGAATTGCTTGCAACGGGAAAGTTCTGCAGGCATCAAATAATAAAGGTCGGCAAGAATGCTTACGGGATACAGGGACATTTTGAACTTACCCCGGAGATGCTCAATGAATGGATGTCAATAGACCCGGAACTTAAATGTGGGAACAGTGAACGAATTACACGCGACTTTCTTTCCATCTATGAGGAATACAGGAGCGACGGGGAAAGACTGTTCACTAACTTCCTGATGGCTGCAGGGCTTACTGAGTAGATGATATCACTTTAACAAGCTTGTAATCCTTTGCAAGTAAATTGAGCGCAATTAAATAAATTTAATAAATATATTTATCTGTACATGCACCTTATATGCTTTAAGGTGTACTGATGACAGGGATAAAGAAACATTCATACTTTGGGCAAATGCTGGCGCAGATATCTATTGTATTTATGCTTGCGCTATTATGTTTTGCTTTTATGACTCCCGCCTGCGCACAGGCAACCGTGACCATCTATCCATCCAGCCAGGATGTGTATACAAACAATACTTTCAGTATTTATGTCGATATTGAGCCGAAAGACTCTTTTCTAGGTGCACAACTCGACATAAGATTTGATAAGGACATCATTGTTGCAAACAAGGTGGAAGAAGGAAACCTCTTTGGCCGGGATAGTACCCCATATATATTCAACAGTGGAGCCATCGATAATTCTGCGGGTTCGGTCACTGGTTCATATGCCGTAACTTTAGGAGGGACATACATCACTGAGCCAGGTAATTTTATCCGGATCGACTGCACAACTCAAGGTAAAGAAGGATATAGTCCTCTTGAGCTCTCCAATGTCATACTGAGCAATTCTCTTGGTCAGCAAATCCCTGTTACCGTGAGAAACGGAGGGATTTTTGTTCGCAATGAGAATGAACAGCCGGAAACAATTGAAGATGGGCCTCTTGGAGGAGATGGAGGAGGGAGCGGAGGTGGCTCCGGCACATCAGAGGATGCAGCAAATATCAGTCTGAAAGAAGTGAAAACGGTTAATGTCATGAGCAACACAAACGTTTCCTATCCGTTCAGTGAACAGGAAAATCCTGTTCAATATATTACTTATTATTCCCTCAAGAATGCGGGCCAGATAACAAGCAGTATAGAAGTACTGAAAAACGTCTCAGTGACTGCGACAAATGTTCCGCCTGGAACGGTTTACAAACACGTTAATATTTGGGTTGGAAAACATGGATATGCAACAGAAGAAAATATAGAGGGAGCGGTTATTGGTTTTAGAGTGTCAAAGGAATGGATGAAAATAAATGGTTTTGATTCCAGTTCCATCAGAATTTACAGGTTTAATAATGGAGAGTGGAGAGAACTTCAGACCAATATTGCAGGCGATGATCAAGAATTCGTTTTCTTCAAGGCGGATACACCCGGCTTTTCTCCATTTGCGATTACAGCTTTTGCACTGGCTACAAGCAGCATGGAAAGCAATTACCATGTGTTCATGGATATGAAAACAGATACTTATGAGATAGCAGAAGGCCCCGATCTGGAAAATGAAGCATCTGTAACCGGACAAGATAGTGATAATAAGCAGACGCTTGGTCAGAACTCAGCATTGTTCCTTCTAGTGGCCCTGATAAGTATTACCATAATAAATGTCTTCCTGAGAAAAGAATGATCTTCTCCCAGGAATCATCTTCTTTTTAGCAAAACCCAGTTTAAGTTGTACTGTTAATTGTATTGTCAGCATTGCCAGGGATTGTTTCCGATGCTGGAAGGGTATTATTTTCCGGACTGCTCGAATTGTTCAAATTGCTCAAATTGCTATTATTCGTGCTGAGGGAAGAGACCTTCAGGAGATCATCGAGTTCCCTCACTGTTTCGTCACTCACATCATTTCCAATTATCCAGGCAAAATTGAATACCTGTTGACTTGGATGTGTCGGATCTGGCTTGAGGACCTGCAGGTAAGAACGCAGGGTATCCTGAAGTTCACCGTCAGGCCCTGTCAGGAGGAGAAAACCATGTTTCCCCATGTGGGACAGCACTCCGCTTGGCACTATGACCCTCCAGTCATCCGGGCTTGCCAGCAGCATATTATGCCCGGGTTCTGCATATCCCCATCCAACACTACGAGGCCTGTAACCCACAAGCCATGAGGTCCTGTGGCCGCTGTCTTTATAGCCTGCCCACCTTACTGCCATTTCCTGAGGTGTGTCCCCCGGAATACGCTGGACGTGACCGTACTGTGAAAGCTCTGCCATGACATCTTCATCAACAACTGATGACGGAGCAAACACATATATGTAAGGGTAGTAAGGCCAGCGTTTCTCAAGCATCCTGCGCGTTTCCTCAGGCACACCTTCAGGAGTAACAAAAGCAAATCCATCCCCTTGGTGTGCATTCCAGTTCGCTGCAGGATATGCATACTCAAGTGCATCGGTCGAAGCGATAAAGACGATCTGCCGGTGATTGGATTCAAGGACTGCAATATATTCATCCAGTACCTCTGAAAGCTCGATCGGATTTGATGCAGAGATAACGCGAGGTTTCATTTTCAACTGTTTAACCTCTTCAGCCACGCTCTGGTCAATATCCCCTACAATATAGACCTGCACGTTATTATCCATCATCACTCCCTCAGGCCTGAGTCTTTCAAGCTCATCCCGGGTTTCTTCCGGGATGGTTGTGCCATTCTCCGTGACAAAGAGCATAGGCGCATTGACCGGCATGTGCTGAAGCCGGGTCGTTGCAAGAGCCACTGCAGGGTCATCGTCCCTTACAAGCACGACGGCGCCGGGCCTGTCCTTATCCTGGGCAGAAGCGTATATCGCCTGGGAATATGCCGTTGCGGTCAGCAGGTAGTTATCACCCGAAAGCCTGGCTGTGCTCCCTGTTAACTCAAGCAGGTCCTCATTCTGCAAGGTGCTTACATTAAGCGGCTCACCCTGAGGTTCCCACAGTGAGACATATACCAGAGTCAGTAATAGTGAGAGAATAGCTACTGTAAGTAAAGTGTAGACAGGCTTCATCACATATCTCCCTCCTTCCATCCAGCTTTCACCATGAAGTAATTAGGAACAAGGGCGACGAAAAAACCCACGCTTGCAGCAACCCACAGAGGTGTCACCCAGAGCCATATGTCTTCACCGGACATCCAGCCCCTCCACATCATGACATACCATGCGGTCGTGAACATCCCGATTGAAGCAGCAATCATTGAAACAGCAACTACAGGAAACGCTTTGCGGACTCCTGCAAAGTAATTCATTTCCTTCATATCAGCCATCATAGGCCCCATGTAAAAGAGGGTCGAAAGAATGATAGCAGGAATTACCATTATGAGCCACATAATGGTGGTCATGGGAGAGCCTAACCAGAATACCGATGTAAACTCGAAACTTCTCAAAAGAGGCAGTCCAACGAACTGGAAAAAGTACATGGAGGCTATCATAAGTGGCATCCCGATTCCGATACTCATAATTGTAGCTGATAAGGCTCTTGCCCATGGAGGGCGGGTGAACTTTATCATCGGACCGGAAATTATCGGTCTTTCGTGATAGGACATCAGAAAAGCCAGAATTCCAACGGGCCCGAGCACCAGGATAGCCATTGGCCAGTAAAGCCGCGGGTAGAAGGAGCTGTATGGCAGCCGCCTGGGCATTATGAACAGAGCCCATATTGCTCCGAAAAGTCCTATGAAGAACCAGGACCACCCAAGTAAGGCGAGTCCACTTGCACCTGCAACCTGGTCTTTGAACGAATGGACTTCGAGTCCAAGGTCAGCTCTTGCCTGCGCATTGTAACTCACGCTTTGAGGGCCTCCCACAACCCTGACATTCATGAAGGGACCGTCCGATGGAAAATTAAAGAAATCAGGAGATAGTCTCCAGAAGTACTGGTCCACATAATCGTTCAGGTCTCCTGGAGCCGTATACAACAGAGGTCCGTAATTACCCTGGTATGCCATGGGTATGCCGGCAGCTGCAAACTCAGGTGTCTGCGGGTTTGCAAGTACGAAATTGTAGTACGCATCAAAGTGATAGGTCTCATCCATGCCCCACCCGAAGTTACCCCAGCGGCTTCTTGCCCAGAGAAGAGAGTGCTTGTAGATATTCTCATCTGCTACCCGGTTTACCTCGCCGTAAGCTTCCAGCTCTTCAAGGGAAGTGTCAGATAACAAATATTCCGGGGCTGCTACCAGTATGAGTTTCTCATTCCCGGCGCTTCCATCGCCACTCCCAAGCGTATTTTGCAGGCTTTGAGGTATCGAGCCTTCTTCCACAGGAACTACAGGCGCACCGAAGAAAGCTGCGGTGTAGGCTGCGGGCAGGGCATAGGCAGGCTCATCCGCCGAAACGATCACAATAACAGGGCCATCACTGTAAAGCGACAGGGACTCCTCAACAAGCGAATCTATATCCACCGGGTTTTCTCCCATGCCATAGACCAATGTCTGGTTCCGTGCCGAGGCTATAGGTGCCATTACTGCAGCTGCCAGCGGGTCAGCAGGAGCCTCCAGTAACTGGGAGGGGAACATCCTGGACATGTAGCTACCAAGCTGAGCAGGTGTGTCTCCCGGCACTCTCTGCACATTCTTAAGAGTATATCCTATGCGTGTGTCCTGGTCTGCCCCGTTTCCATAAGCAGCAGAAAGAACCCATATGTATCCAACGGCACTAAGGATCACTGCAGCTGCCAGGACCGCAATTCCCCAGCTAAGCCACTTATTTATGTTCTGTCCTTTATGCCTGCTTTTTTCACCTGAGCTCCCGGTCTTGGCGGTAAGGAAGACCTGATTTGCAGAAGCCAGAGAAGCTATCATTGCGCCAAGACTTGCGCCAAATATAATAAAAAAAATGGTAACACTACTGTAAGGTGATGCGAAAAGCGGCTCAAGCCTTGGGATTGTGATCGCACCTTCTTCTGAAAGATATCCTGGCAGGCCGAAAACAAGCCCCCCAACAAAGGCTCCAATCAACGTAACCAAAAGAGACCTGGAAGTAAAGATCCTGCTCTTTCCAATAGTTTTGGAGTCATCCTTCTTGTTGTGACTATCCTCACTACCCATCTATTATTCCCCCCATGGAACCAGGTTGCTGTTACCTTGTAACAGCCAGCCTGTGAATAATAATCATTTAGGAATTAGATTTCCATCGTATAAATTGTTAAGTGCAGAGTGTTATGAATCTCTTTTTCGGAGCATTGTATTAAAAAAACAGGCATCTTGCTGATTATACTTACAGTACCGTTCCCGTCTTTAGGCTTTGCCTGGATAACCGTCCATATAATCAAAATACAAATAGTTTTATCCTTGTAAAAAAATCAGGTAGTATGTCATTCAAACCAATAGGTAAAGTAGTGAATTTTGCTGATGAAGAGACTATGGAACTGCTTGCACTATGGAGAGATGCTGTTAGTGAGGTCGAGCTAAATAAACATTCTCATGCATCATCATATGTGTTCGATGAATATTCACATTATATTGTTGTCCATGACCCTCTTGATATGGAATTTCCAAAGAGCAGAGATGAGTGGAACAAGCGGTTCTGCAGGGAAACAGGGATTTCGGTTGTAAAACTTATCAAACATGATGGTGACAGGCTTTACTTTAAAGGTCTGCTTGCTTTGAATAATTCATCAGTTTATGGCATTGTTCCCTACACGGCATTCGACCACCAGGAAGCTGCATACCCAAAGCTGGGAATGGAGAAACTCAAAAAAGAAGTTTTTGCTGAAGTAATACCGCTTGTAAAAGGAAAAGATATCCTGGATGTTGGTTGCGGGCTAGGGGCTGCGACGATGGAAATAGCACAGCACAGCAGGCCATCAAATGTTCTTGGAATCGACCTTCTGGAAGGGCTGATAAGACAATGCCGCATCAACGCTGAGATATATGGAATTGAAAATGCCACGTTTGAAGCTGCAAGCATATACGATCTGCCTTATGAGAATGAGAGATTCGATATGGTAACGTGCTTCTTCATGCTCCATCACCTTGATGATATTCCTAAAGCCCTGAGAGAGGTAAAAAGAGTGCTGACAGACGGAGGCAAAGTATTCGCAGCCGAACCGCTTGATCATCACCATGGTGCTAAGAGAGAAGGAAGAGACTGGGTAAAACTTTTTGAGGATGCGGGTTTTTCGGCCATATCCAGGAACATAAGCAAAGCAGTGTTCATTCAGGCAACTGCTGAGAAGTAGATCCAATGGAGGAAGCAGGTGCATAAGCACCCGCTTTCGAGTCTGTGTGCAACTTCATTTTTTAAAGGTAAATTGCTACTTTGGTTAGCAGCTCTATTGCACCCGGTTGTTACAAATACAACCCTTTGTAACACAATTTCTACTATGTCCCCATCTGGTATATAAAGATTGTGTGGCCGCTGATAATGTGAAAACGCAAGATAAGAAATGGAAAAGTTAAAGTATGTATTGTGCTAACAAGTAACATTCTAATTTTGAGGAGACAAAAAATGTTAGGCATAGACGACCCACAGATATGGATTGCATATTTGTTATGCTTCCTGAGTGCAATTGGATGTATTATCTACGGAATGATACACTGGAACGATGGCGGCGAAAATGAGGAGGGCTGCTGATGGCAGTCAGTACACCGATTCTCGGTATTGCAGTACTTATATACCTGATGGTAATCTTCTATCTGGGATGGCTGGGCTATAAACAGACAAAAAGTACAGAAGATTTTATGGTAGCTGGTAGAAAGGTTAATCCCTTAGTACTGGCCGTATCATATGGAGCTACGTTTATCAGTACCTCAGCAATAGTAGGGTTCGGAGGATATGCAGGAGCTTTCGGAATGGGTGTGCTCTGGCTTGTGTTCATGAATATCTTTGTGGGCATCTTCCTGGCTTTTGTCCTGTTTGGGAAAAGGACCAGACGCCTGGGTGTGAATCTGGGTGCGGTCACTTTTCCGGAGCTGATCGGAAGAAGGTTCCAGTCCCGTTTCATCCAGGGTTTCTCAGGCATCCTGATTACAGTATTCATGCCACTTTATGCAGGAAGTGTGCTCATAGGCGGGGCCCGGTTCATGGAAACTGCACTAAATATTGATTATAACAGTGCAGTCCTTATACTTGCCGTTATCGTCGCTGCCTACGTGATCACCGGAGGGCTCATTGCAGTTATGTATACTGACGCCCTGCAGGGAGCACTCATGTTTGTAGGCATGGGGATCTTGCTTGTCCTTACTTATATTAAACTGGGCGGTGTGGTGGAATCTCACCAGGCACTCACCAACATGGCCCATCTCGTACCTGCTAACCTGGCCGCAGTGGGACATACCGGATGGACGTCTATGCCCGTGTTCGGCTCACCTACCTGGTGGACGCTTGTTTCCACCATCATACTTGGAGTAGGTGTCGGTGTCCTTGCCCAGCCGCAACTTGCGGTCAGGTTTATGACAGTAAAGGACACCAGGTCGCTCAACAGAGCAGTGCTTTCAGGCGGACCTTTCATTCTCATGATGGCAGGTGTGGCATATGTTGTAGGAGCTCTTTCCAATGTACATTTCCTGGCAACCAGAGGCGTGATATCACTTGATGCTGCCGGAGGAAACATTGACAAGATAATACCAGAGTACATCAGCAGCGCAATGCCGGATTACTTTGTCATCTTCTTCCTGCTCACATTGCTTGCGGCTGCCATGTCCACTCTAAGCTCCCAGTTCCATACAATGGGTACTGCAATAGGACACGACCTCTACCGTGAATTCCTTATGAAAGGTAAGATCGGCAAAACTGTCACCGTCACCAAACTCGGTATTGCAGTAACGATCGTGATGAGCGTGGTTCTTGCATATATTCTTCCTTTTAGTGTAATAGCAAGGGCAACTGCCATATTCTTCGGACTTTGCGCTGCAGCATTCCTACCCATGTATACCGGGGCATTGTTCTGGAAACGCATGACAAAGGAAGGAGCCATAGCAAGTCTTCTTATAGGTACATTCACCAGCCTGTTCTGGCTTACATTCGTGCATGCAAAAGAGGCAAGTGCACTGGGTATAAGCAAGATGTTATTTGGAGTGGACACTATCCTGACAGGTACCTGGACTGTAGTTGATCCAATCCTCATAGCTACTCCGCTGGCCTTCCTGACAGCAATAATTGTAAGCCTGATGACTGTTCCCAGTCCGCAGGAACATATTGACCTCTGCTTCAAGAATTCAGCCATAAACGAAATGCATAGCAACACTGTGGAACTTTAATACTTTAACCGGAATGAGTGAGTATTCTGGCAGTCTACTGCCAGATGCTCATCTTTTGTATTTCTCATTTTAGCATATCTCATTTGGGATTCCTGTAGATTTCGGATAGATTTAAATATCGATGCCTGTTAATACATAACGCGGCGACTACTATTAGTTATATTATCAAATGAAACACGGTGACGAAAATGCTTGGAATTGACGATCCTCAAATATGGCTTGCTTATATGCTTTGCTTTTTAAATGCTTTAGGTTGCATCATCTATGGTGCGCTGAAATGGAATGATGGCGGAGAAGAGGAGGATTGCTAATGGCCGTCAGCACACCGGTACTCGGTATTGTCGTGCTCATCTACCTGATGGTCATTTTCTATCTGGGATGGCTTGGCTACAAAAAAACCCAGCAGACTGAAGATTATATGGTTGCCGGTAGGAAAATGAACCCCTACATCCTGGCAGTCTCATATGGAGCCACTTTTATCAGCACATCTGCAATCGTCGGGTTTGGGGGAGCTGCCGGTGCACTTGGCATGGGTCTTCTATGGTTGTCTTTTATGACTATCTTTGTAGGAGTGTTCATGGCTTTTGTGGTATTTGGAAAGAGGACCCGTCGTATAGGATTGAAACTAGGTGCAGTCACGTTTCCCGAACTCCTTGGGAGAAGATACCAGTCCCGTTTCATCCAGGGATTCTCCGGAATACTTATCGGTCTCTTCATGCCATTATATGCCGGAATAGTACTTATCGGAGGAGCAAGGTTTGTCGAAACCACCCTCAATATAAATTATGATGTCGCAGTCCTTATTCTTACAGTGATAGTTGCTGCCTACGTTATCACAGGAGGCATTATCGCAGTCATGTACACAGATGCATTGCAGGGTGCTCTCATGTTCCTTGGAATGGCACTTCTTCTTACCCTTACGTATGTCAAACTGGGCGGTGTAGTTGAAGCCCATCAGGCACTAACCAATATGGCTTACCTTGTACCCGAAAGCCTGCAGGCGGGAGGGCATCTTGGATGGACAGCCATGCCTGAGCTCGGGTCGCCCATCTGGTGGAACCTTGTATCAACATTGATCCTGGGCGTGGGAATCGGAGTGCTTGCCCAGCCACAGCTTGCTGTCAGGTTCATGACAGTGAAAGACGACAAGGCCCTGAACAGAGCAGTACTGGTCGGAGGACCCTTTATACTTATGATGACAGGTGTGGCCTTCACTGTAGGGGCACTCTCTAATGTATATTTCTTCGATAAGCTTGGCGTAATATCTGTGGTAGCCGCCGGGGGAAACACAGACCTTATAATACCTCAGTATATCAACAGCGCAATGCCCGATATTTTCGTTGTCCTGTTCATGCTGACTCTGCTGGCTGCAGCAATGTCAACGTTGAGCGCCCAGTTCCATACAATGGGAACTGCGATAGGACATGACTTCTACCGCGAGTTCCTGAAAAAGGGAGAACTTGGACAAACGATCAATATCACCAGAATGTCAATAGCAGTTACTATCCTTGTCAGCGTTGTACTCGCGTACATCCTGCCAATAAGTATTATAGCAACTGCTACAGCTGTTTTCTTTGGTCTTTGCGCGTCCTCCTTCCTGCCAATGTACACAGGCGCTCTCTTCTGGAAACGCATGACACGGAAAGGAGCGATAGCAAGCATGCTTGTAGGGGCTTTCACAAGCCTTTTCTGGCTTATATTCGTGCATGCAAAAGAGGCAAGTGCACTGGGTATAAGCAAGGCTCTCTTTGGTGTGGACACCATCCTGACAGGTACCTGGACGATTATTGACCCGATAATAGTCGCCACACCCTTGGCTTTCCTGACAGCGGTCATCGTAAGCCTGATGACAGAACCTGATTCTCAGGAACATATTGACCGCTGTTTCATGACTTCAACAGTGAATAATTAAAAATATAATTTATTTTTATATGCCACTTCTGATCTGAAATCATTGAAGCCTTCTGGCCGGAAACTGCCAGAGGTGATTTTCTAGCTAACCGACTTCATCATCTGTTTCTGCCAAGCGTTCCCGCAATAAAATTGAAAGGTGATTCCGGGATATTTTGGATAGGTTTAAATAGTGCTATGTGATAACATTTAACACGGTAACTATCATGATTTATTGTTAAATAGAAGGAGATGAAAAATGCTTGGAATTGACGATCCTCAAATATGGCTTGCTTATGTACTTTGTTTTTTAAGTGCCTTGGGTTGCATCATCTATGGTGCGCTGAAATGGAATGATGGCGAAGAAGAAGAGGGATGCTGATGGCTGTCAGTACACCAGTGCTCAGTATTGTCGTGCTCATCTACCTGATGATCATTTTCTATCTGGGATGGCTTGGCTACAAAAAAACTCAACAGACAGAAGACTATATGGTGGGTGGCAGGAAGATGCATCCTTATGTCCTGGCCATATCATACGGTGCCACTTTTATCAGCACATCTGCTATTGTCGGGTTTGGCGGAGCTGCAGGAGCTCTTGGTATGGGATTGCTCTGGCTTGCGGTAATGAACATCATTGTAGGGATTTTCCTGGCTTTTGTGATATTTGGAAAAAAGACCCGTCGCATAGGATTGAAACTAGGTGCAGTCACGTTTCCCGAACTCCTTGGGAGAAGATACCAGTCCCGTTTCATCCAGGGATTCTCCGGAATACTTATCGGTCTCTTCATGCCATTATATGCCGGAATAGTACTTATCGGAGGAGCAAGGTTTGTCGAAACCACCCTCAATATAAATTATGATGTCGCAGTCCTTATTCTTACAGTGATAGTTGCTGCCTACGTTATCACAGGAGGCATTATCGCAGTCATGTACACAGATGCATTGCAGGGTGCTCTCATGTTCCTTGGAATGGCAGTACTGCTTGCTTTCACTTATATTAAACTGGGCGGTGTTGTGGAAGCTCATCAGGCACTAACCAATATGGCTTACCTTGTACCCGAAAGCCTGCAGGCAGGAGGGCATCTAGGATGGACAGCCATGCCTGAATTCGGATCGCCCATCTGGTGGAACCTTGTATCGACACTTGTGCTTGGTGTAGGTATTGGAGTGCTTGCCCAGCCACAGCTTGCTGTCAGGTTCATGACAGTAAACAGTGACAAAGCCCTGAACAGGGCAGTACTGGTCGGAGGACCCTTTATACTTATGATGACAGGTGTGGCCTTCACGGTAGGGGCACTCTCCAATGTGTATTTCTTCAATAATCTGGATGTCATATCTATAGTGGCTGCCGGGGGAAACACAGACCTCATAATACCCCAGTATATCAACAGCGCAATGCCTGATGTTTTTGTTATCCTGTTCATGCTGACTCTGCTGGCTGCAGCAATGTCCACGATGAGTTCACAGTTCCATACAATGGGAACTGCTATAGGTCATGATTTTTACAGGGAGTATGTCAAGAAAGGGGAACTGGGACAAGCCATCAACGTCACCAAAATAGCAATACCGGTTACGATCCTGGTCAGCGTTGTGCTCGCGTACATCCTGCCGATAAGCATTATAGCAACTGCCACAGCTATTTTCTTTGGTCTTTGCGCAGCCTCTTTCCTGCCTATGTACACAGGCGCCCTCTTCTGGAAACGCATGACCAGAGAAGGAGCGATAGCAAGCATGCTGGTGGGAGCTTTCAGCAGCCTTTTCTGGCTTTTGTTCGTACATGCAAAAGAGGCTGTGCCCTTTGGTCTCAGCCAGGCTATCTTTGGAAAAGCGACACTCCTGAGCGGAACATGGACAGTCGTTGACCCGATAATAATTGCTACGCCTCTGGCTTTCCTGACAGCTATTATTGTAAGCCTGCTCACAAAACCAGTTTCTCAGGAACATCTGGAAAAATGCTTTGGTAAATAAGGAAAAGATAAAGATCAGGAGCTCCGATGCAGCCGAAAAAGGTGGACAGCTAGTAATGTCCACATTTCTTTTTTAGAATGACTGTCATTTGTAAATGTCCTGAAGTTCATTTCTAAGTTTTCTGAAGTTTCTGCACGAGGTTAAAAATGCTTTTCAGCATATTCTGCATGTTTGCTTTTTCCAAATAGCATTCAGGAACAGCGAATGATCAGAGAAAGGCAAAAGTCGTATGACGAGAACTAGAGGGGATATATATTTTATAACTATAATCGACTTTTGCCTTAACACTCTTCGACATACAGAAATATAAACCTAACCATAGGAGAAGTAAAAATACAGTTAAGGTAAGCATATCTTGGCTTATAGTTCAATAGAGTCATTTACCTTGAGAATGATGACGTTGATACCTGATGCCTTTTTTACATAAGATGTAAAAATAGATGGATCCTGCGAAATGCGATCATATGTATTATAATGCATAGGTATTGCAACTTTCGGGCGCAACATACTCACAGCGAGGGCTGCATCATAAGCATCCATTGTATATCGTCCTCCGATAGGTACTATTGCAACATCGGGTTTATACAGGTCCCCTATCATCTGCATGTCCCTGAATAAGCCTGTGTCGCCAGCATGATAAATACAGACATCTCCCACACGAATGATGAAACCTGCAGCCTTTCCGCCATCAAAGGAGTGTCCGGCTTCATCTATAGAGGATGAATGACAGGCATCGGTCATTGTAAGTGCAATATCCCCCAGTGTTATAGAGCCACCGATGTTCATTCCTTCTGTCAGGACATTCCTGGACCGGAGGTACTGTGAGAGTTCATGAATACAGGCCACCCTGCATCCGGTCCGTCGCGCTATCCTGACAGTATCACCCAGATGGTCAAAATGTCCGTGTGTGACTGCGATGAAGTCTGGCTCCACTTGTGTGGAGCGGACAGTTGCTGCAGGATTGTTATCAAGAAAAGGATCTATCAGCAACCTGTCTTTTGAGAGCACTTCAAAACACGAGTGACCAAGCCATGTCAGTCTGACATTATTCATGATCAGATTGTAGTTTTTATCCGACTAATAATTTGTCATAGAAGAATAGTTATATCCATATAACAAAATACATAAACAGACCTATGAAAAGCAATATGGAGATAGGCATAGTCATCCATGGCCCGGATATCATTGATTCGGGAATGGCGCTGAAGATAATAAAAACACTTGAAGGGTTCGGGAATACCAGCTCAATCATGGCAGGCACTATAGGTAAGACTGCCGTACTTGATGCTCATCTTGAGGAACTGATAGATATACAGGCATCTCTCAGGCCAAGCGCATGCATTGATAATTTCTTCATGACAAAAGATGTCGTTTTTCTGTTGAACCATGGTAAGACCATTGATAATGGACGCTTTTTTGCTAGCCTTGTAGTATGGAATCTTGAAAACCGAGATATAAAGCCACTTATCCAGATTGAGCGGCCTTCATGTGATGACGGGGAAGTGATACCGTGGAATGAGTCTTCAATTAACCTTGCCACAGAACTTGCTCAGGTGCTGGGGATTGGTTTGTCGGCAGTCCCGGAAGTGATTAAACCCATAAGCATTGAGGATCACGGGCACCGGATAGTGAGAAAAGTGTTCGGAGTACATCCCGGAGAGAATATACTCATTAATGGCATAGTGGTCGCCTATGCGCTCACCGGAGATGTCAGCGTTATCACAGAGAACGGTTTTATCACCGGGATAACAGGAGCCAGAATAAAGGAGCATGGCCTTGAGAAACTTCACAGATATGAGCAAAGAGCGCCTATTGACATCACGAAGTGCTGGATAAAAAGCGGCCCTCTGCGAGGCAACAACTTCTCAGCACGCCTGTATAAGGAAAAAAAGACAAGTGTTTTTACATCTGAAAGTATGCCCTTAAAAGAATTCATGAACCCTTCGGGCAGCATCAGGGCGGTCATTATTGACCATGAGGCAGAAAAGTCTTTTGAGCTGGCAGCTGGCGCGCAGGTAGCGGTCACTATAGGTGATGATACCACCGAGATTGCGGGGGATATACTCTACAGGCTTGGAGTACCCATCATAGGAATCACTGACGGGGATAGTGACGGCTTTGCACACAGGAAACACATATTTCCGGGATCTTTGGTGCTCAGGCTCCGGGCCGGATACGATGATATTGTCGGGAAAAAGATACAAGCCGAGATATTTGGTGGCAACAAAGATGCTTATTTCAACTCCTTAACGGAGTTGAAGAATAAAATTACATCTTTATCTAAAAACTGCGTGAATTTTACTCGAAATTATTAGTTTTTCAGGACTTTAAATATAACCATATATAACTTTAAATATAATAATTGCATACTATGTAGTAGAGCTCCTAGTGAGCACAATTAAATAAGGGGTTATTATGAAAGAATATGAAGTAAAAATACTGGATGACACAGACTACCGATTCATTGACGCATTGAAAAGTCTGGGAATGTCTAGGAACGTCGCCACAACGCTTACTTATCTCTCCAATGTGCAGGAAGCATCCTCACAGGAAATAGAGATGAGCACCGGACTAAGACAGCCGGAAGTAAGTGTTGCCATGAGGCAGATGCGCGAAAGAAGCTGGATAGATATCCACAACAAAAAAGCTATTGGAAAGGGCAGACCTACAAAGATCTACAAGCTTTCCGCTCCTGTTGAAGATATAATCAAGCATTATGAGCGCAAGATAATAGAAGACACAAGAACAACGATGGATGCTATTACCAAACTCAAGAACATCACACGTAAAATGTGATGCATGTTAGTTTTACGGTTAGTTTATCTATCGAAAGGTGGAGTCCCCTTTCCTGACAGCTGCGGGCCGGCAGGCAGGGGATGAAAACCACGTGTGTCATGAAACAAAATATCTCAATCCTTTTTTTCAGAGTACAACCTGTTCTCGAACAGGATTACAGTTAACTCACTCTTCCCTGCTTTCAGAATCATTGCCAGAGTTCATCCCTGTGATGCAATGCATATGATCGTTAAGCTGCCGGACATAGCCATCCCATCTATCGGAACGGCTTGTCCGTCTTTTAAAATGAGGACGGTCTCTTGATTGAGACCGATTGTTTCAAGAATCTTTTCATAAGTGGTTCCTTGCGAAACCTCTAATTCCGTATTCGAAATATCGCTGTTCAACACTTCAATGTGCATTTGTATGTTCAATCTGTTATTTCACCACCTTCTTTTACAAGGTCGTTGAGGTTTTCCTGAAGCAGTTTTTCATCGAGTTCTTCGTGTTTCTTTTCACCCTTACGTTCATAACCTCTTTTCTGGAACTTTGACATACTAAAGCACCTCGGTTAACATCTGTTGCTATAGGTTTTAATCTTTTCGGGCTCTGAGCCGAAAAAGAATATACTTGCAAGAGAAACTGGAAAAAAAAGGAAAAAAATCTAAAACAAAGTTAATCGTGCATTTGAAAATTAATTTGGACCATTATATTAATACGTGATAATATCAATATTACTAAGCGAGAAGTTCACTGAAACCGCGGCCCAAACAATATGAGCAAAAATAAATCGATTCAGGTATCAACTGATTTTCTGAAGCTGCTTGAAGGGAAGTGTTCACTTTTCTTCCACGAGGGTTCCAAGCAGACAGAGCCGTTGGCAGATATGATTACCAGCCTTGGTTTTTTTTCCAGCTTGCCTGTCATCTGTCTGCATTGGGGTAAAGCGCCCGAACATATGGCCAGGAATCTCCATGCAGACTTTTTACTCCTCCCTATTTCAAGGAACTTCACGAGTACTTTGATCGGACTGGGAAAACTGCTCGCTGATAAACAGCACATAATACTTATCCAGAATTTCGATGATATGGCATCCTCAGTAGACAGGAAACCTTTTCTCAAGTTCCTTGAGGCGCTTCTTAATAAGTGCATTGAAAAACGTTCAACCCTGCTGGCTACTTCCGGGACACGACTTAAGGATCTTGGATATGAAGCAAATATAAACGGCATTTTTAATAATATTTTCAGAGTTAATATCAGCAACATACAAAAAGTAGGATTGGACGGGCAGCCAAAGAACTGTTACAATCTTTATGGCGAAGAACTGGCCACTACACAGGTTGTGGATGTTGATATGGAAAAGATAAGAGAGATATTCAGGCTTACGCCTGAAGAACAAAATGAACTGGATGCTATTGCAAATAAGCAGATAAGAGACCTTAATATCACCTGACATAAAGTCTCATTATCTAATGATTAAGCAAAATCTCAGACCAATCTCTCTGCAATTTCTTTTAATTGCAAGCAGTAGTCACAATCCGGTTCATCTTCCATCACAAGTTTGCGCGACCAGGCACGTGCTACCGAATTATCAAAACTGATTGAGCCCATGAGCCTGGTACCAAGCTTTTTACTGAATTCCTTTACAACTTCATCGATCTCCTTGCGCTTATCAGAGGGAGTACGGTTAAAAAGCAGATATGCCCGGGTTCCCAGCTTGTCCGCCATACTGGAAAGAAGATAAGTTCCCCTTATATCCTGTACGTCGATGGTTGAGATGATAGTCGCCCTGTCAGCAATATTCATAGCAAGCAAACTGGACCTGTTAATACCCGGACTGCAATCGAACAGGAAATGATCAATGGAAAAGTCCTTATGGATGGTGTTTACAAGCTCAAGCATTTTTTCTCTGCCTTCTCCGGGAGTATCGAACATTGTGATAATATCTTCCTCACACGCCTTTGAAGGCACTATGTAAAGTTCATTGCTGCCATGCCTGTAAACCACATCAGATGGCCTGCACTGCCCCTGCAGGAAATCAATAAGTGTCAACTCATACTTGATGTCGAAAAGGGAATGGATGCCAGGGCCATTAACATCTGTATCGATAATGCATACCCTCTCCCCCCGCATCGATAGCAGCACGCCGAGGTTCCCAACAAATGTTGTTTTACCCGTTCCACCTTTATATGAATGAAAACTTAGCAGCACTTATCTCACCCCAGCAAGCGGTCAAGCTTGTCTTCTACTTCCTCGACTGCGGACCAGTGGCCATCTTCATCGGGCTCATCTTTTTTCTTCATCGAGTAGTATATTTTTTTACCTTTCCTTTCCCTCACAAGCCATCCACCCCGATAAAGTTCATTGAGGTATTTATTCTCAATGGATCTGTGCCTGCATGTAACTACACTTACTTCATCCGCGGTACATGACTTAAGGTCAGAAACAGCGAAGAGCGACTTACGGATAGAATCAGGAACTGTTAGAAAAACAGCCATTTTATCATCGATCTGGGGCGGGGAGTAAGTTTCGATTTTCGACAGACGCAACTCAAGGTTATTTAAACGTCTGTTTATATCATTAAGATACTCCAGGATATCGGGATCATTGTGCAGGTTAGACATAAATATCAGTGCATATTGTGATTGGACTACTATGTGTAAAATTTAATAGATGTGATAATATATAAGTTTGACTAATTAGAAATCTGGAAAATATCCGAAAGCATTAAAACAGGATAGAAGTTGCCTGTGCATACACTTACTTCTCGATAAATATATAAATAGACACAGCATGGAACACATGGTGAGAAAACATGAAAAGTTCATCTTTCATAAAAGGACTGGATGATATCCTATGCGGGGGATTTATCTCGCCGTCAACAGTCCTTGTTGCAGGGACCACCGGCACCGGCAAAACAAACCTCTGCCTGCAGTCTTTGTTCCATGCTTCCGGGAGAGGGGTGAAATGTGCATATATATCCCTGTTCTCAGGTTCAAGGGACAAGATAATATCAACCACCAGACAGCTTGATTTCTTCGATGAACAGGTGATCACTTCCGGAATGCTTGCCATCCACTCGATCAGCACAGATATCATCGCCAAAGGAGATTTCTCCATATTCGAATACATTACTGATAATGTCCTGAGCACTTCCCCGACCATGGTTGTCATTGACACTATAACGACCCTGGAAGCAATATGCAGTACTTTTGAGGAAAGAGAGTTTCGGGGCTGTGAACTAAGGACCTTCGTTCAGAACCTGTTCATGGAATTTGAAGAAAAGGGTATATTGCTCATTGTCACCGGAGAAATAAGCCCGGAATCCATTAATGTCAGCCACTGGTCATATATGGTGGATACAATCCTGTCCCTTGAAAAAAAAATTGCTGAGAATGGGCTTGAAAGGCATCTGGAAGTGATCAAGACACGTGGTAGCGACTTTATTCCCGGCAGGCATCCCTTTGTGATAAGCGTGAAAGGGATAGAATTGCTATAAAAGGAAACTGGGCTCCGGTACTCAGATACAGAGGCTTTCGAGAAGAATGTCCATCTCTTCTGAAAGCTTTCGATCCAGCAGGTGTCTGGAACTGGCCAGGTATTGTTCAAAATCAAGCACATCATTCTTTGAGATAGGTTTACCCATATTTGATTTGAACTTGAGGGATTCATATGAATCAACCAGTTCAGGCATGACCATCCGCGGATAGTTACATGCAAGCTGCCTGAGAAGGAACCTGGCTTTAGGATATGGCAGGATTAAACAATCCCTGTAGCGTGGTGATATACAGTCAGTGCCGCATATGACATCAAACATCAGCCTTTCCTTAAAGAAACGAGAAGCATCAGGATTATCAGGTTTTGTTATCACATTTGATCTCAAGGTTTTAGCAGCGATAGCAAAAAGGAGTCTACCGATTCCCATGTTCCGTGAAGATGGATGAACCTCAATACTGCGGAGGAGATGAACAGAGTGCTGAACAACATTTTTCTTTCCCCTGTGTATCTTTTCAATATTATCTGACACCTTCTCAAACCGGGCAAATCCAAGAAGCCGGTTGCTGGCATCAATGGAAACGAACAGCGCATGTCCTGAGGAAACAGAGGTTTTCATCAGGAAATCATAGGGTGTTGCAAATTTATTATGAAAATAATTGAATCCCGGCGTACTGGACAGGCCTACCTCAATCTTGAGATCGTCTACTACATCCTCCGATTCAAGCAGGCAGTAAGAGATATTCCCAGCCTTATGCAATATGCACATACCATTAACAGACATTTTCCCATACCGCTCTGTTATACGTTAGCCAGTTCCCTCAAAGTAAAATAAGTATATCTGCCCTTTTTAAAAGACAGCAGCAACTGAGCCTGCTCCATCTGACCGACAAGAGCTGATATCTCCTCAGAATCTAAACCGCATCTGGAGCTTATCTGATTCTCCAGTTGTTTCAGGGTCACAGGCCCGGAATCCTTTATTTCTTCAAGGACCATCTGCTCAATATGCCCAGAAGAGAACTCATCTGTACATGTATTCCGGGTACTCCCATTTTCAGACCTGAGCCGGACGAGCTCCTCTCGCACATTTAAAATATCTGCATGGATGTCTTGTATCTTTTCGGAGTCATGTATGGACTGGAGCACCTGCTGCTGCATATGTTCAAGAGTAATGTTGATCTCATCCCGCAAAGAAGCAACAGCTTCAGAGATAGTAAGCACCTCATCACGGTTCACTTTTAAATCCATACTCTCTTTAAGTGAAACCAGGTCAGATTGAAGTGCTTCAGGAGGTTCCTGAAAAGGAGACACAGTTGCAGTGTTATCCAGAGTGCGGAACTCCTCAAGGGTTTTGCCTAGTTTCCGTAATGCCTTTGTGTGGAGGTTTACTGCTTTTGTAATATTCTTCATCTGGGATTTGATCTCTTCGATTCCCTCTGCATGTGACCTGGTATCTTCGAGCTGGTTGTTCTGAAGCTCGGCCATGAATTGCATGTTCTCTGTCAGGTTTGTAAGTTCTTCAGTTATAACCGGCAACCTGGAAGATATCTTTTCAATGGACTTGTCATGGGAAACGACTTTTTGTACAGTATATTCCCGGCTGCCGGTTTCGACAAAAGACCTGAAGTCCTGTGAGCTAAAATTAGGAACCGCCTGGGACAATATCTTAAAAAGTTCAATATAGGTTGCATGGATCTGTTTTATTGAGACGAGCTTTGAGGACACGGCATCTGAGAGCCCCCTGACAAGGAATATTCCATTCTCAAACCTGAAAAAGTCAACTCCTGCACTGAACTGACGGACCTTATCCCTGGTATTCTCGACAATCTCTGACGATTCCCTGTCACCGAATATATTCAGCATGGCAGCATACAGATCGTTCAGGGTTTTGGCATAAGTTATCTCAAGCACATCGGGAGGGACCTTTGCAGCGTCAAGCGTTTCAGCACTGAGTGAATCCTCTGACTTTACGATCCTTCTGAGGCGTTTAGAGAATACATCGAAATCCCTTCTTAATTGTCTGAACTCAGCCTGCGGGGACATTTTAGACAACTCGGTGTGGATAGAAGAGATCGAACCGCCATGTTCACTGAATCCCTCGCTCACTTGCACCCGGAGCTCTTCTAATTCCCTCTCAAAGAGTGCCAGTTTCTCCTCCATTTCCCGGTGCCTGGAGTCAGAAACAGATGCATTTCCCATGTAAGGGGATTTTTTGGATATCTCAGCTTCTTTCCCAGAGCATTCCTCGTTGTACTCGTGACCCTGAAGGCTCCCTGCACCGTCATCAGCACAGTCAGAAGCAGGGGACGCAGGATTATCCTCTGCTTGAGTCCTGGCACATATCTCGCTACCCATCCTAGTACCACCACTTCATACAAACGACTCCAGTTTGTGTTTTATATCCGGGATCCACTCCGCCTCACACACATCAGCAACATAATCCCCATGCAGAGGGCGTATCTGGTCCCTGATGATCATCTCGACAAGCAAAGGCCAGAGGTCTTCTGTCATCCACTTGGGAGAAGAGGCGATCTCATTGAAGGCCATTGCAAGTGTAGGCTCCACCTCACCCCTGCCCATGACACCCGTAATCTTCTCCTTGATGTCAGCAAGTATCTCCATATTCTTTTTATATTCCGAAGACTGAGTGTACATCTCATTGAACACGATCTTGGCAAGTATGCGCAGTTCTGAAGCTACCTCTTCCGAATAATTCGATAGCTGGTCGGCCGTCATTGGACGTTGCTCAAATATGTGTTGTATGACCTCCCTTGCAACCTGTATCTTATGCATATCATCGGAAAGGTCAGCCTTACCCGCAAAAAGAGATATCAGGAGTGCACCTCTTCCCACGGATGAGAAGATGACAGTCCCAAAATCATATTCTATTACCGACTGCTTAAGTCCCATAGCAAGTTGCTGGCTTACATGCAGCAGATTGTGGCTGATGAGATTTGTCAGCTCAAATATCTTGGGACCTATACTATCAGGGATATACGAAGCGTATATTCTGCCATCTGCACCTGCAAATAGCAATACGTCGGCATCACTGGACTCATAGGTCCGTTTTAACTGTGAAACCAGGGCAAACTTCAGAAGAGATACATCTTCCAGGTCTTCCTTTGTCTTTTTAACCACCAAGTTCACCACTTCTGTACTATTACTGTATCATCTCTTCCAGATCACGGAGATTCTCGATCTCTATCAGGCCTTCTTCTTCAGGCTCCGCGACAACGGATTCAATCGGAGCTTTCACTGACAATTCCTTCAGGTCAAGCTGTATGTCAGAAGGCTTGCTCTCTTCTTTTCGTCGGGCGATCTCATCTTTGGTAAGCGCATCAGTAAGTCCCTGGGATTCGAAGAATATCTGCAGTGTTTCCTTAGGTGAGAATGGATAGGACCAATTCTCTTTGACATAGGCAAGACGCTCAAGCACTGTTTCGTTGGCACCAAGGTCTGCAGCTGTCCTTATAGCCTTGTTGAACAGATCGTCATACTTACGCATGTCTTCAGCTGACAACAGCGGAGTGGTACGCACTACAACCCCGATACCTCGCACGAATATGTAAGGATACACTTCCTCACCATGCCGTGTGGCACGCATTTTTATAATCTCCAAAGCCCTGTTGAAAGCACCGCCTATAGGGCGATAGGTAAGGTGGACTGCACCATCGGACATGTATATGGGTATAAGTACATCTTCGCCTATGGTCTCACCCGGAGCTGCATGCTCCTCGGTTGTTATCAGGACCGGACCCAGTTGCTTTAGAGTATAGAACAGCTTGGTGATTACCTCACGCTGCTCCTGCTTATCCTGGATAGCCCATGTAAGAGGCGTCAGGGGATCGATAACAACACGTGTCTTCACAGAGAAGTTCTTGTTCATCTCCACCAGTGCAGGCAGCTGCTCATCTACAAGCTTTACAAAATCCTTGCCCTTTGAATGGAAAAAGAATAACTCTTTTTCGTAATACTTATCCAGATTGAAACCAAGCATCTTTGCTTCACGCATTATCTGCTCAGGTGGCTCTTCCATGCTGATATAAAGACCATTCTCACCGTGTTCCAGCCCGTAATTAAGATACTGCATGGCAAAGGTAGATTTACCCGTACCACTTGAGCCAACAACAAGCAAGGTAGTATTATCTCTGACACCGCCTTCAATGACCCTGTCAAGACCTGCTATCCCGGTTGGGATCCTTCTCTCTCTGCTCATTCACATACCTCAAAGTCGATCGATTCAGGTTCATTTGCCTTCAATTCTCCCATTTCAACGGAAAGGATCAATGATTCATTACTATCAAAGGGAAAACTTTTCTCTACATATATAGCCTCGATCGAGGAGCCCATCACCAGCATATGATCGCTTATGTCAACCCATCCTAAATCGTTCTTCTTAACAACCTTTTTCAGCAGGATATTATTGGTTTTTGCATCCATACCTGCACATTCTCCCCTGTAATGTGATGATGGCGTAATAACACGGACCATTTTACCGATGAAATCTGAAAGATAATCATCCATGGAATCTTTTTTTGAACCGGACATTATGTGACCTCTTCTAACCTTTCTTCATCTTAGCCATAAGTTCGGCAAAACTGTCTGCTTTCTTAGCTTCTTCCGGAATCTCTACACTCCTTTCCGGTGCTACCTGCATGGCAGGCTGTGGCGGTACCGGAGCACTAGCCTGGACTTTTTGTGCCATTGCACCAAAGGCCGATCCAAAAGTATTGTGAGTTGAAGCTATAGATGCAAGCTCTTCCTGTGCTTTCCATGGCGGATCGAATATTTTCTCCGGCTTTTTCATGTTAGCTGCAAACTGCATGTAAGCGTGACCTATCTCAGAAAGCTTTCCACTATCCAATAGTTTATATATTGTAAGTGCCCTGACCCTCTCCACAAGCTCATTTTCATCAACTTGCGGCCTGATACCTGAAAGGATCATCTTGTCATTCTCATCGAGCAGGACCTGATAGGCAGATATTGGCTGGAGGGCTACTTTGAACTTACAGACCTGATCACCATTCTTGATGCATTCGATCTCCTCGACCGAGCATTCCAGCTCAAGCTCTTCGGTAAAGAACCTGTAAAGAGCGTCAGTGGTCGCAACACACACTTTCTGGTTATTCAGGGCAGGGTAACAATTACAGACAGGATTGTTCGGAACCGCAAAAATGTAATTCATCGGAGCGTATGATATCAACTGCATCGACCCCAGGCCTGCTTCCGCAAAGAGCTTGACATGGAAATTATATAGAGCAGTTGATTTGATGGCATCGATCGTGAATGACTTCAGAAGCTTTCGCGTCTCCTTCCAGGGAACTTTTGCCAGAGGGAACCTGTCGCTGATGTTCTGCTGTATCTTAAGCAACGCACCAAAAACACCCATGGATTGTGCAAAGCTACCTTCATTCATCGGAGGCGTTCCACCTGGCGAAGCGGTCATGAACGGGGGCAGGCCGGGAGGAACATCACTCATACTGCCACCTCCGCGGCAGGAAAGCTTTAAAGTGACACATCTTACATCATCTCCATAATCTGTTTCTTGCCTTCTTCTGTCAGGGTGCCGGAGTTATCACACAACTTCTGATCCCTAAGGCTCTTGAAACTGTCAGACAGTGTCTGGCTGTCAGCTCCGGTGAAGAATGCAAGTTTTTGCAGGTCGTTTACACCTGTGTACAACATATACAGTAATTTTTTATCAATATCAGAAAGGGACTGTTTCTTTGCAGGAGTGCCACATATTGGCTGAAGATATGTCTTTAAAGTGTTAATCACAGCCTCGTTACCTGCTAACAGGGCAACTGCCGGAGAGGTTGCGCCCTGAATGACACTGGATGCCTGTACGTAATCTATTATGAGAACATGAGAAGTGCCAATGGACCTTTGAGCCTTCATTTTTATAGAGTCCGTAACCTCCCTGCCTATCATTGTGATGTTCTGCAAAGGTATCGTTGACCAGCCCCCACCTTCCGAGAACCAGAGATTAAGATTGGTCAGATAAAGGACACCTTTTTCCCAGTTATCTGAATACAGGGAGTTGCCCATCATCACAGCCTTGAAAATATATGTTAGATCTACTTTTGCTATACCCTGCTCTTGAGCCATGAGTCTACACCTAATATTTGACCTTAATAACTAATATATAAAGATAATTATAATTAAACTATCTATGTACTACGTCTATTAATACTCTTCTATTTTAATAATAATATAAAATGAACCCGGGAGAAACACACTCATCCAGAGTATGTGAATGGAACTTCCGGTCAGCCAGTCTTTTTCAGTGGAAGGAAATAGCGCTCTTTTTTGCAGGACGTACATACAAAAGCGGTTCCGGGCTTTTTACCGTCCAGGAGGAATTTATCAGCCATATTTTCACCGCATTCACACGAGGAGAGCATTTTTTGGTTCCCGATAAATCCTTCCTGTACATCTCCGGCTATGGATGAAAGAGAATCACTTTGCAGAGCTACCTCAACTGCACTACCTTTTTCATGCTCTGCAATGCCTTTAATTTCATTCCCGGGTTGATCAGCACCCTTACTCATGTTCCCGACCTTACAGGTTGCAGGAACAGGTAGTTGAGGTTCTTTATGGGTAGCAGGCGTTTCCTTGGGAAACAATTTCATTTTACAGGCGGCTGTCCAGTCCTGAACCACACCCATGCCATCAAGAGACAGGCTAAGTTTAGTACCCTCATCAAGTATTAAATAACCCGGATGATCTGCCAGCTCAATAGGGTAATTCTTCGCAGGCAAACTGAAATTCAATGAACTGAAGAACCTCTTAGCCTCCAGATTCACGGGTTTTGTGATCATATGGCCCGGGAGGATTCTGGAGATAAGGATGAAAAGGGCGCGACCAAGGCCCTTATGGGAGAGGAGAGGAGAGATCTCGATTGCGCGGAGCACAAATATTGGCCTTCTGTCACTGGAAGGCTTGCTCCAGCTCTCATTCATCGACCAGCCTACGATATGATTATCCCGCACCGCCACAATAAGATATACTGTCGGCCTCTTAAGCCAGCTTTTGAAGTTTGCCATGTAGTCCGACATGCCAAGGTGCTTTTTAAAATAAGTGAACTCTCCGATTTCCAGCTTATCAAGCTCAAAAGGATGTTCAAGGACACAAAAACGTACTCCTTCGGCATTTTTTGCAATTTCGATCATATGGAAACACTCACTTTGTATGACAGAGAGCAGGTTTGTTCAGGTCCCAGTAAGGATTCAATATCAATTTCAATTTTGATAGTTTTTCCTGGAACTCCTTTCTCGTGTTTATATGCCGGGATGCAAGCAGGTCTACCTGGTCAATACCATCTTTAATTGTCCTTCTGCCCATAAGTCCTTCAAGTACAACTGCTGACAACAAACCGATATCCTCATGATAACCTCCTTCCAGCAGGCAGACAACTTTCCACTGGCTGGCAAGAAGATTGATCATATCATAATATCCATCGACAGTAAGATCAAGTTCTGATAAGGACTCTTTATGGTAGGCATCAAAACCACATTCCACGATAATAATTTCAGGATCGAATTTTCTCATTACCTTTTCGATGATGTCTTCAAAAAGTATGCCATACTCCCTATTCCCGGACCGGGGAGGCATTTCCATATTGATTGAAAGACCAAGCGCCGGACGGACACCTATGTCTTTTATGAATCCTGTGTAAGGATAAACTTTCAAAGGGTCCTGATGGACGGAAATGCATAGCACCTCCGGGTCGGCAGAAAATATGCCGTATGTGCCATCGGAAGCATGAGCATCTATATTCAGTATTGCTACTTTTTTGATTCCGAAGGCATGCCTCAGGAAATGAACCAGTATGGCTGAATTGTTAAATATGCAGAATCCACCCGAGGTACATTTTCCTGAGTGATGTCCCGGAGGACGCACTAAGGCAAAAGAATGATCACATGAACCATTCGCCACTACTTCGCCTGCACGTAGCACAGCGCCTATTGACTGGAGAAGAACATCAAAGGAACCTTCACACAGGTAAGTGTCCTTTCCGAGATTCTTCCGGGATTGCTGGATACTTGCTGTTACACTGGCAACATATTCTTCCGTATGCACCCTCAGTATATCTTCTATAGTGGCAGGTTCAGACCTGAATAAATAACATCCTCCGTCATCCAGGTACCTTCTCTCAGACAGGTATCTAAGTATCCGGTCCAGCCGGGATGGGTTCTCAGGACTGGGATATCCATTGAGCAGAGGATCATGCAGATGATGATTCTCATTATGAGTAAGGCCGACGCGGACTATACTAACACCTCATGAAGCATCGGGATAACTTTTTTTACTTCGTTTACTTTGTTCATGGCATCTGCGAATATTTGCTTCTGCTGATTCTGCCTGAAACTTGAGACTTCAAGTGTATCATGCATCGGATTTGGCTTTCCTTCAAGAGCGTTTAACACACTGTGGCATAGCTGCCCGTTAAGATCGTGATATCCTCCTTCCATCAGGAGCACAAAATTACTACTATGAACAGACCTTACTTTGGAAGTCATTCCATGGAAACCTTCTGATGTCAGGTTCAATCCGACGTTCTTCTCTTTGTAATAAGCATCAAATCCACACGAACATATTATAAATCCCGGCGAGAAGCTTTCTATAAGCGGGAGCACGACCTCGTCAAAGGCGAACATATATTCCGCATCCCCTGAACCCGGCGGCATCTCAACATTGACAGAATATCCTTTACCTGCCTTTGATCCGGTTTCTTTGGTGAAACCCCTTCGAGGATAGAATCCGTGAGGATCACGGTGCAAGGATACTGTAAGCACAGTCGGGTCATCATAGAATATTTCCATGGTACCATCCCCTGCATGTGCATCCCAGTCAAGTATCATTATTTTCTCTATGCCCTTTACTTCCTGCAGGTATCTGGCAAGAACAGCTGCATTGTTGAAAAGACAGAAACCACCATACCTGTTCCTTCCTGCATGGTGTCCTGGAGGCCTTGTCATGACAAAAGAGAAAGAGTACTGACCACCGGCAACCATATCGCCAGCTTTTACTGCAGCTCCTGCTGCCAGCTTTGCTATATCATAGGTATGAGGAGTGATATAGGTGCTATCACCAAGGAAACCGCCACCGTTTAAGGCATAATTGCTTACAAAACGTATATAAGAGTCATCATGTACCCGCAAGAGATCCTTCTCTGACGCCATCGGGAAATCATCTACCAGACTATATCGACTGCTTTGGAATATGTTGCTTTTCTCGAGATACCACATTGCTTTTGTGATCCTGTCAGGAACTTCAAATGTCTTGATAGAAAGCACAGAAGGATTATGTGCAGTATGTTTTCCACTATACAGAAAAGCTATTTTGCCGGAAGAAACTGTTTTTATTGCAGCATCAGGCACATTGTCAGGAACATCACCTTTAGAATCTTTCTTTTTAGGAAAAGCTTTCTGTTTAACTTCCAGTGCAGCTTTGATATTTAAGAAGGAATCCTTTCTTGTTGCTTTGTTAATTGAAGGGGTTAGTTGACCGGGGGAATGAACTCCTTTATCTGCTGAAACAGGCAAAGGACTAACACTGGAATTAGCAATTATTACGGGAGTATCACTACTGTCCTTTATTTCCCCAGAAGGTACCGGCTCAACTGGCTTGTTGACAGATTTTTTCACAACAGGGTCAAGAACTGTTGCAACTACCTGCTTTGGAACAGCCTTCAATGCTTCAGATACGATCTTTGAATAGATCAGGTCATCTTCATCCTTTACAGATACACGATCATCCTCCTGAATAGCAATATCAACTGATTGGAATTCCACTTCCCTGAATGCATCTGAAAAAAGAGCATTTCCTGGAAGGGTAAGAGGCCCGTCGTCAGTTGCTGTTGCATCGTCAGGAATATTCTCAGAGATTTCCTGAGAAGGCTGCTTCACTTCTTCCAGAGTAACGGGGAGGTTATCAGGGTTATCATCAGAAGTATCACTGGCAATACCGTCTTTAATCTCTTCCAGAAGTTTTGTAACTTCATGAGAAACATCAGAAAGGTTGGTGTCTTGAAGCTGATCGTTAAAGTAGGAAGACATTACGTCATTTAGCGCTTTCATGACATCGATATGCTCATTATCCTGCCTGCCTGCCTTTTCTTTTTGAGTTGCAGAAATGTTATCACCTCAAAAGTATGTTTACTGGACCTGGATCCATACCGGATCTAGCACACCCGTGTACCTGTTGCCCATATATTCAAAGACCACAGTGGGCTCTTCAACAGCTACCCAGCCTGCAAGCTTTGGTTTCAGAACCCATGTTCTTTTTGCAGTTTCGCCTGGAGCTATACTGTCAAAGAAAAGATTTATACTTTCGATATCCACAGTGTTCCCAAACTTTGCTTTGATGGCAAAGTTCACATATGGCTGCTGCGCAAAATTCTTTACCCACACATCAACAGCCGTCTTATTTCCAACAGTGACCTGCTGGGCAGGTACGAGTCTGATATACTGGGCAAGGGTTTCTTTGGGCAGTAATGCAGCATTGGAAGTATCTACTGTCCGATTCTGGCCTTTCATCTTTTTCTTGTCCTTCTTATTCAGGTAAACACCTGAACCCAGCATCATGACCGATGCCACGAATATTATTCCGGAATTATCAGCGATATCATCTATGACCGTTCGTTGAACCTCTATATTGAGTGCTGCTGCTTCACCCATTTCAAGAGGCAGGAAAGAAACGCGGGTGATTATCCAGCCGACCTCAGAATTCTGAAGTTTGAAATAGATAGGAATAATAAAAGTGTTCTTCTCCTTCCCGGATATGTCCAGGCTGGCAACAACACATTCAGCTTCCACAAGCGCAAGGGAATCGGATATTTCCATAGAAGATATATTCGTCTCCTTGATACCCCCTGCCTGGATGTCCTTGTTCTTGAATATCATCGTGATGCTTGCAGGTGCAAGGAAATCTTTGCCACTATACATACTAAAAGCTAAACCCGAATCATCTGCATTGACAGCATTCAAGAAATCCACAACTGTCGATTCGACCGACTCTTCAGAGGATTGACTAATGCAACCGCTTTGGAAGATGACAGATGCAAGGACAAGGATTAAAATGATATTAGATGACCTGTGTTTCATGTGAGCACCAAATGGATCGATAAAAATTATAGAGGTATTTTTATTGGAGATTATTTATTTTTATTCTTTTTAATTATATATAACGCTATTGATGCGAGTATGATCTCAATCACTACAAGGAGAGGGAGAAAGAAACTGCCCTTATAGAATGGTTCTTTCTGAAAAGTTACATAGGCTGCATATTCGAACGCAGGCTTGTCCTCTATCACAAAAGACCGTATACCACTTACTCCTTCCAACACAACACGGCCACCGTGCACTGACTGGGATGTATTGTCAAGTCCATCATAAGAGACCACTTCCATGCCTTTGGGAAGAACGAACTCCATGTTATCAATAAGAGGGTGGCCGAGTACCCATACACCATGTACTCCTGCGGAGAGAACAGAGCTCATACTGTACTGTACTGTTGTTGTCACGCTCAAAGTGGAATTATCCACCGGACCCTGTGCATTTACGAACTGAATATCGATAGAATCTATTGTCAGTGGAAGGGCACCATCATCAATCATGATATATTCCAGGAATTGCGCCCCGCCATTTGACAAGTAACGTTCCCGGAAATCCTCGATTTCTAAGGTGTCAAGAGTGCCATTATCATCTGTATCGAGGTCTTCCCTGAAAGCCAGGGCATCCGCATCGGTGTATGTCTCATTCACCGTAAATGTAATAGAACTCTCAAGCATTTCTATATGATTTGTAAACGAAGCTCCTGCTGAAGCATTTGAAACTAAGCAGCAGCAAAATATAATCAGGAGTAAACAGGTAGTGTTTTTGCTCATATCATCCCTCTAAAAAGATAAGGACAGCCAGGCTCATGGATAGAGCTGGACTGCTTCCCTTGTACCATAAGACGAAGGGGTTAAAAAGGTAGCCATCGTCGTTGCGCCCGATTCAGGCGTCAGTACTATCGTAACTGTTGTGCGCGGTCCAACGTCAAGATTGGAATCCCTCTGACCACCGGCAGTAGATATATCGCCAATGGTCGTATACGAAAGATCACTACCTGAGACAGTGGACACATATATAGTTGCAAGGTCCCCGGTATTCAGGATAGGATTTCCCTGGGTGAACGACGTATCATCGTCCCGGATCTTCTGTGCTGTAAAGAAATACCTTGCATTATGACCGGGAGTGGTCTGAGTAGATGTCAGCAGCTTTCCCAAATTCACAGATGCAGTAGCTGAGTCTGAGAAATCTGCCATCGCATACCCATGAGTCTTGTCATTGTTCGCATAGAGCAGATCGTTAGTGTTAGAACCATCGGAGATCGTAACTATCAGTTGGTTAAGGTCCACCGGGGCACTCCCTACATTCAGGCCAACCCGCATCTTCAGGAGAGAGACATTGCCAGCCATATCCGTAGCATTGTTCTTTGCCCGGACACCCTCAATGTTCTTGACGACCAGGTTAGATGAAACTTCCTGGGTTGCCTGCTTACCAGTAGACTGGGCCTGCTGCTGGAGAATGCCGGATGTCTGTATAAGTACAGAAGCAGCGACCGCAGCGATAAGCACCATGGCAATGAAGATAATAAGCGTACCAATACCAACCTGAGCCTGCACATCAGCGAGCATCCCAGTCTTCATTTTAGTCTTCATGGAAACCACTTCCGAAAAATTGGGTGATGTGTAGATTAGCTACACATCATTAGCTGCATCACGGATACAGCTGTACATTTTCCTTAACGCCGTAAGAGGAAGGCGTTACAAACTCAGCAACAGTGGCTGCACCTGATTCAGGTGTCAGTACAATATTCACTAGAGTTCTTGGAACAAGGGTCAGTTCTGAGGATACAAGTGTTCCCGTAGTCGATCCTATAGCACCGAGGGTAGCTCCTGTGGATGATGTGGTTGAAATGTATACCACAATAAGATCACCAGTATTCATTACAGGATTTGCCTGTGAGAAAGAACCGTCCTCATCGCGTATCTTATCGACTGTATAAAATTTACTAGGATTGGTACCCTCAGTTAACAATGCCGCCAAGTTTTCTGCAGATGTACCAGTAGATGAAAAATTGGTCATTACACCATAGGATTTACCATTGCCTCCATAGACAAGATTATGTGCAATCGTGCCATCTGTGATGGAGATTACTACTTGATTCACGTCAACAGGAGAACTCCCCACGTTAAGAGCTACCTGAAGTTTGAGTAGGTCAATGGTCTCAGAGAGATTTGCCCCAGTTTTTGCACGTACACCTTCGATGTTCTTGACCATCAGGTTAGATGATACTTCCTGGGTTGACTGCTTACCGGTTGACTGGGCTTTCTGCTGTAGTATACCGGATGTCTGGATCAGCACGGCTGCCGCGACAGCCGCGACGAGTACCATGGCGATGAATATGATAAGAGTACCAATACCCACCTGGGCTCGCGTGTTGGTTTTCATTAAATGTGTTCTGTTTGCTTTCATGTACAATCCTCCTATTATCCAGATATTATTGGATATGTAAATTATATATAATTCAAATATATATAATCATTGGTTGGAAATATCAAACTTCAAACACTATCTTTTTGTACTATTAGATTATTAATATATAATAATAAATAAAAATGAGGGATGAGGTCAAGATGAGTACCGGGATACTGTTAAATGCAACCATATGTTTTGCAATAGCCTTATCTTCTTTTGCTTTTGCATGGGTGCTTGCACGCGATGGCAAGGAGCATAATGAAAAGAGTAAACCTGCACTCTGGTCTCTCATTGTCTTATGGATACTTGTCGGACTAACCTACCTGCCTACAACAGTGAGGATGATAGCTGCATACATGGGAAATCAGCAACTCGACCTCTTTATGTATTATATTGCTGCAGTTCCCTTCTCTTTCGTTGCAGTGCCCTTGGTCTTCTTCATCCTGTATGTGATCATAGGTGACCAGAAAATAAGTGGCGTCATATCAGCCCTTTTTGTTCTGTTTGGTGCTGCTTACCTCGCGTTGTTCTTTTCCAGCGGGGTCATTGGCCCGACTATCACACCCCTGACATCCCTGTTCACTATCAACAGTGATATCGCAATAAACATCTACCTGATAGGGCTCTTTGTAATACCCACTGCAATGATAATAGGATTATTGTTCCTTATCTTCCTCCAGCGTATGCCAAAGAGGCTGCGTTACAGGACAGCTTTACCGTTGGTAGCTATTTCCTTTGTCTTTGATTTCATGCTTACCGACATGATAACGCTCGATGATGCAATGCAGCTTGCCGCACGAATTTTTGTACTCATCGGCACGGTACAGGCATTCCTCGCCTACTTCCCTCCACTGACCTTACAGGAAAAGCTAGGGATCCAAAAATATGAGTATAACCTGTACGAGAAGGAAGAGGATACAGAATTCGACGAATATGATGAGGAAGAGGCTGATATCAATGTCTGATGATATAGATGTCAGGCTTGAACAGCAAGTCGCTGAATTTTACCAGTCACTGGGTATACATCAGGGACCAGGGGATATCCAATACAGGCTCATACTGAAAGTCCTCAGTAAGAATGAGGGAAAGATAACAGAGTTCTCAGAGATACGCGAATACACTGATATGTTCGCAGATAAGGGAAGTATCGGTAGCAAGATGAAAACCATTTTCCAGCTTGAAGGCCTGGCAGAGAAAGTGAAAAGAGGCGGGTATACCATCACTGACAAGGGAATTACCGCATCTAATTTCCTCAAGGATACGACAGCTTTCTACAAGAAGAACAAGAGAATGGGCGAGATAATAGAAAGAATGCCCTGATGCAAATATCATATTTACAAAAATAAGATTGTTGGCACCTTACGGATAAAGGTGCACGTTCTCTTTGGTGCCGTATGAAGAAGGAGTTACGAATTCTGCAATTGTAGCAGCACCGGCCTCAGGAGTCAACACAATATTCACTGTCACCCTTGGCCCGACAACCAGATCACTTCCCTTTAACTCCATAGTTGCCAAAGAGCCCAGTTTTGTGAAGGACATATCGGCAGGAGCAACTACAGAAACGAAAAAGGTGACCATGTCGCCCGTATTTATGATTGGTTTGTCCTGACTAAAAGAACCATCTTCATCGCGAATCTTTTCTGCAGTGAAGAAGTACTTTGCATTGTCACCGGGAGATGCCTGCGTATCCGTCAGCAGTTTTTTCAAATGCACAGATGCGTTATTCGAAACTGAGAAACCTTTCATCACATACCCATGAGTTTTATCATTGTTGGCATATACCAGATTATTGGTAGTAGTACCATCTGTTATGGAAATGACAACCTGATTCACATCTACAGGGGAACTGCCAACATTCAGGCCCGCAGTGAGCTTCAACAGGGATATATTGTCTGCCATGTCAGTAGCGCTGTTCTTTGCACGAACACCCTCAATACTCTTTATCATAATATTGGACGATACTTCCTGTATTGCCTGTTTACCTGTGGACTGGGCTTTCTGCTGCAGAATACCTGAAGTCTGTATGAGCACAGCAGCAGCGACTGCAGCAACCAGAACCATAGCAATGAAGATGATAAGAGTGCCGATGCCTACCTGAGCTTGTAGATTGTTTTTTATTAAGCAGGTTCGGTTTGCTTTCGTATTTTATTCCCCCTTCAGCAGATGCGATATGTTAATTGTTCATTATGAATTATATTAAAATATGCAATCATATTAATAAAGAGATCAGTTGGAAATATCAAATAACAAACAAGTATTATCCAGATCCTGAATGAAACAAAGTGATGAGCCTGAGAGTAATATGAATATCTTGTCTGCAATGATGGCATATTTTTTAGCCAGGGTGCTAATTAAAATGTCTTTCTTTCAGGTCGCAAATAGCAAAATGCTGAGACGAATTATGAATAAAAAAGAATAAGGTGAAAGATCACCTTACGGATAAAGTTGTACGTTCTCTCTGATTCCGTATGAAGACGGAGTTACAAATTCTGCGATAGTTGCAGCACCTGATTCAGGAGTTAATACAATATTCATTGTTGCTCTGGGACCGACGACAAGACCGCTATTCTTTAGCGTACCAGTGTCTAGAGTATTCACCTTTGTGAAAGCTACATCTCCTGCAGAAACAGTAGAGACATAGAAGGTCATCAGATCACCTGTATTCATGACAGGCTTTTCCTGAGTAAAAGATCCATCTTCATCGCGTATCTTTTCTGCAGTGAAGAAATACTTTGCATTATCACCGGGTGAAGTCCGAGTATTTGTTAGAAGCTCTTTCAGATTTGCAGATGCATTGTTCGTCGTTAAGAAACCATTCATTACATTGTCATAAGTTTTGCCATTATTTGCATATACCAGATTATTGGTCGTAGTACCATCCGTTATCGAAATAACAACCTGGTTTATGTCAACAGGAGAGCTTCCAACGTTCAGACCGACATTAAGCTTCAACAGGGAAATATTACCTGCCATGTCAGTGGCATTGGTCTTTGCACGGACACCTTCAATGTTCTTGATCATGAGGTTAGACGATACTTCCTGGGTTGACTGCTTACCAGTAGCTTGTGCCTTCTGCTGCAGGATGCCGGATGTCTGTATAAGCACAGCAGCAGCGACTGCAGCAACCAGGACCATAGCAATGAAGATGATAAGAGTACCAATACCCACCTGGGCACGTGTATCCATACTAAGGTGCATTTTATTGTTTGCTTTCATAATACCTTCTCCTTTAAAACATGTACAGGATGACTGTACATGCCTTATCTTACGGATATAGTTGTACGGTCTCCTTGACACCGTATGAAGAGGGCGTTACGAATTCAGCAATAGTTGCTGCACCAGATTCAGGAGTTAGCACGATGTTTACAGTAGTCCTTGGGACAAGCTCCAATTGTGATGTCACTAAGGTTGAATTTGTATCAAGAGCACCCATATGAGAGAGCCCTACTGCATCATCCGACGTAGTTGCAAGATATACTATAATGAGGTCACCAGTATTCATTACAGGATTTGATTGTGAAAAAGACTTATCTTCATCGCGAATTCTATCTACAGTATAAAACTTAGTCGGATTTCCACTCACTGTAAGCAAGGTTTTGAGATTAGTCTCAGCAACATCACCGAAACTACCCATTCTGTCATCATAAGTTTTATCGTTGCCTGCATATACAAGATTATGCGCAATAGTACCATCAGTTATTGAGATAACTACCTGATTCACGTCGACAGGAGAACTACCTACATTGAGACCTACCTGAAGTTTGAGCATGTCAATTGTCTCTGAGGTATTGCTACTATCTTTTGCACGCACGCCTTCGATGTTCTTGACCATCAGGTTGGATGATACTTCCTGGGTCGACTGTTTACCGGTTGACTGGGCTTTCTGCTGCAGTATGCCGGATGTCTGGATCAGCACGGCTGCCGCGACAGCCGCGACGAGTACCATGGCGATGAATATGATAAGAGTACCAATACCCACCTGGGCTCGCGTGTTGGTTTTCATTAAATGTGTTCTGTTTGCTTTCATGTACAATCCTCCTATTATCCAGATATTATTGGATATGTAAATTATATATAATTAATTAATATATATAACATTTGGTTGGAAATGTCAAACTACAAACGAGACGCAATTACACAACGCAAATATATAAATAGATTTAATTAAATCAGATAATGAGAATGAAATGAATACAGGACTGCTCTTAAACAGCACAATTTGCTTCGCTATTGGCCTATCATCGCTTGCATTTGCCTGGGTTCTTTTAGCAAAAAATGAACAGAACAGGGAAACCAGTAGGCCAGCCCTCTTTTCACTTGTAGTATTCTGGACACTGGTAGGCCTGACATACCTGCCTACATCCGTAAGGATGATGGCTGCGTACCTGGGAAACATGGAGATAGACGCCATACTATATTTTATATCTGCAGTTCCCTTTGCTTTTGTTTCAGTGCCCATGGTCTTTTTTATTATCTATATAATAACAGGCAGTAAAAAGACCAGTGAATATCTTGCACTAGTATTCATATTTCTTGGGGCGGCATACCTTGCATTCCTATACGATAGCGGAATCATAGGCCCCGAAGTAACTGAGTGGGCATCCCTGTTCAGTGTAAACAGCGAACTTGCGATCCACATATACCTGATGGGACTTTTCGTTATACCAACAGCGATGATACTTGGACTTTTAATGCTCATCCTGCTACAGAGAGTACCAAAGAGGATACGCTACAGGACAGTCCTGCCTCTTGTGGCTATATCTTTTGTATTTGACTTCATGCTGACAGATGTCATTGCAATTATCGACGTCATGCAGGTCTTCTCCAGGCTTTTCGTCCTGATAGGGACAGTTCTTGCGTATCTCGCCTACTTCCCGCCTATGACAATACAGGAAAGGCTCGGCATTCAGGAACATAACATTGAAACATACGTTTTTGATGGTATTGAAAAAGAACTTGACACGCTGACACTGGATAGCAGGGTCTAGCCAGAGTTTAAGACAGAGTATGAGCGCTAGTTGTTATCATCCTATAAGCGATGAATCTATCTATCTTATTGGCCAAGGTTATTTTTCGGTATGCTTCTACCAATATAGTTAAATAGCATAAATCCTATGTACTTTTTTGTACATTAAAGAACAAAAGTGGTTATTTATGCATTCTGTTATCCAGGATATAATCAAATCGACTGAAGAAAGAGTAAAACTTATCAACCATTCTCAATGTGATAGATACTCATCTTCGGAGAAAAGAGACATTGTGGCAGCAATTGAAAAGAAGAGACAAGAGGGAAAAGTAGCTGTAATAGCAGAAGTTAAACCGGCCTCACCTCGCAGGAAACTGAAGGACATACCTCCTGAGGATGCAGCCGTTATAGCCAAGTTGATGGAAGATGCAGGCGCTGTGGCAATATCCGTGTTGACAGAGCCACAATTTTTCAGGGGGTCCCTGGATAACCTGCTGGCAGTCAGAGAAACTGTTAGCATTCCGGTGCTGCGCAAGGATTTTATCATTAACGGGATACAGATTGAAGAAGTAGGATCTGATATTGTATTACTCATCGCAAGCGTCCTTGGGGAATCGGTCAGGGAAATGGTCAGGCTTGTCCGGAGTAAAGGAATGGAGCCACTGGTCGAGGTCCATAATAAGGAAGAACTCGATATCGCCCTGTCAACCGATGCCCGCCTGATAGGGGTCAATAACAGGGACCTTAGTACACTTGAAACTGACCTTGAAGTTACCTCACGCCTGGCACCGCTTATTCGTAAGTACGATACGGAGAACGGGACCAGGCACATGATCATTAGTGAGAGCGGGATAAGCAATGCAGCCGATGTACGTAAAGTGATTGAGGCCGGCGCCGATGGGATACTTGTAGGCACGTCCATAATAGAAAGTGACGATGTTTATGCAAAAACGAAAGAGCTTGTTGAAGCGCTAAGATGATATTTTATGAAATAAGCGATATGGCAGAGGTTTTGAAATGAAAAGATCGATGTATGGACGATACGGAGGACAGTTCGTCCCTGAAGTGCTGATGCCGGCACTTGCTGAGCTGGAAGAGGCTTATGATACATACAAGGAAGATCCCTGTTTCCTTGAAGAGCTTGCCTATTACATGAAGGAGTTTGCCGGAAGGGAGACTCCGCTATACTTTGCCAGGAACCTCAGTAAGAAATACGGAACCAGGATATACTTGAAGAGGGAGGACCTTGTGCACGGAGGAGCGCATAAACTTAATAATACTATCGGGCAGGCCCTCCTGGCAAAATACATGGGCAAAAAGCGCCTGATCGCAGAGACGGGAGCGGGGCAGCATGGAACTGCAACTGCCATGGTGGGAGCAAACATGGGTTTTGAGACGGAAGTCTACATGGGAGCAAAAGATGTGCAGAGACAGCATATGAATGTTTACCGCATGCAACTTATGGGAACTACCGTGCACTCTGTGCAGTCCGGCTCAAAGACACTCAAGGATGCAATCAACGAGGCACTGCGTGACTGGGTGACCAATGTAGAGAATACTCACTATCTTATAGGTTCGGTTGTGGGACCCCATCCATATCCGATGATCGTCCGGGATTTCCAGAGCGTAATAGGTGACGAGGTCAAAAGGCAGATAATGGAAAAAGAGGGACGTTACCCTGATTCCATAGTTGCATGTGCAGGCGGTGGAAGCAATGCCATGGGTATATTCCACCCGTTCATTGATGACAGGGAAGTCCGGTTGTTTCCTGTAGAAGCAGGAGGATGCGGTCTGAAGAGTACAGCAAAGGAAGCGCTGCATTCTGCATCACTGTGTATTGGAGAGGACGGGATATTGCAAGGTGCACATACCCGGGTATTACAGGACAGGTACGGCCAGATACTTGAATCAAGTTCTGTTTCAGCAGGGCTGGACTACTCAGGAGTCGGGCCAGAGCTTGCCCACCTTGCTGATACTGGAAGGATAAATCCATGCAATGTTAACGATGAGGAAGCGCTGGAAGCGTTCTACGAGCTGAGCAGGACCGAAGGGATCATACCTGCACTCGAATCGTCACATGCCATAGCCTATGTGATGAAAATGGCGCAGAGCGGGGAGTTGGGTGACCTTGTGGTGGTCAATCTATCCGGAAGAGGGGACAAGGACCTTGAAACGGTTTTTAGTTTAAGGGAGATGAAGGACAGGGAGGTTTGCCTATGAGAATCCAGGATAAGTTTGCACAACTTAATAAAATGAACGAGAAAGCACTTATAGCATATGTATGTGCAGGTGACCCGAATGCGGAAGCTACGAAGGAGATCGTAGGTGCCCTTGTACGAGGAGGGGCAGATATCGTTGAACTTGGCCTGCCTTTTTCAGACCCTGTTGCTGACGGCCCCACCATACAGGCTGCTTCCCACCGCGCCCTGGATGAGGGAATGAACCCCGACAGGTATTTCGAGCTCATTGCATCGATCGATGCAGGTGTACCGCTGGTATGCATGACCTATTACAACCTCATCTACAAGAGGGGACTGGAGAAATTTGCCAGTGATTGTGCCAGGTCCGGGATATCAGGCATTATAGTGCCGGACCTGCCTGCAGAAGAGTCAGATGATCTTCACACAGCCTGTCGGGAGCATGGCGTTGACCTCATATTTCTGGTCACACCCGTTACCAATAAAGCAAGGATGGAAAAGATACTTGGTAAAACATCCGGGTTCGTATACATTGTTTCCCGGCTGGGTGTTACAGGAACACGGGCAGATGTCTCGCACTCTACAAAAGAGATACTTTCCAGGGTACATACGGATGTGCCAAAGGCTGTAGGCTTTGGGATATCTGACCGGGAACAGGCCTGTGAAGTAATAGCAGCTGGTGCAGATGCTGTGATAGTAGGCTCTGCTTTTGTGAACATCATCGCTTCGGGAGAGAATGTGAACGAAAGGGTCGAAACGCTGACAAGGGAACTCAAGCAGGCATGCAGAAGCGGAAACTAAAAAAGAATACCAGAAGAATATCCAAAGACTGAATGAGGGCGTAGTGCCCTTCATTCAGCGAATAGCTGATCCACGAACCATTGCGGATCGAATTTCTGAAGATCGTCGTAACCCTGACCCATTCCCAGGAACAGTATGGGCTTGCCTGTGATGTAGGCAATCGAAATGGCTGCCCCGCCTTTTGCGTCAGCATCCGTCTTGGTAAGTATGGAACCGCTAAGAGGCACTGCATCATTGAATTGCGAAGCCCTCTCAACAGCATCATTGCCTGCCACAGCCTCGTCAACGAAGATAAGCAGGTCCGGCGAACTGACACGACATACTTTTTTGAGCTGTGCCATAAGATTAATGTTAGTGTGCATGCGTCCGGCAGTATCGGAAAGCACAACGTCGACCTTATTTGCCTTAGCATGCTGAAGTGCATCATAGACAACCGCGGCCGGGTCACCCTGTTCCTGATGCTTGATGACCTTTACGCCCAGGTTCTTTCCATGGATGGCTATCTGGTCAATAGCTCCTGCCCTGAAAGTATCGCCTGCAGCTATAACTACGGAATAACCCTGATCGGTGAGACGCTTTGCAAGTTTTGCGATCGAGGTTGTCTTTCCCGTACCGTTAATTCCTACAAAGACTATATGTACCGGCTTTTTAGCATCCCGGATATAGTCATCGAAATCAAAGACATTGGCACTCATCACGTCATAAATAGCTTTCTTGAGGGCGATCTCAACAATCTCACCAGTATCCTTTCCGATACGGCGACGTGTGCCCACGAGCTGTCCTTTGACAGAATCAACAATAGCTTCAGAGACCGACAGCGCAATATCGCTTTCAAGGAGCGCCATCTGAAGATCCCATAAGGGTTCTTCCAGGTCATCCTCTTCAAGGATGAACTCTCTCTCCATAACAAAAGCTTTTGCTTTCTGGGCAAAACCAATCTTTTTTGCCCTCTCTTTCTCAGCCCCGGCCTTTTCCTGGTCAGTCTGAACCTTGACTTGTTCAGGGGCTGATCCCTGCTTTGGTTCTTCCTTTGATTCCGGCTCTTTTTTTGATCCCGGCCAACCAAAAGAGAACTTTCTTTTTTCAGGTTCCTTCTTATCGGGCTCTTTCTTTTCGGGTTCTTCAGTGCCAGGTTCCTTCTCCTCTGATACTACCTGTTCAGTTTCAGTTCCAACAGCGAGAATTGAAGGAGTTTCCTCTGCATCCGGGGCGACATCAGAAGTGATTACTTCAGTAACATCAATTATTTCCACATCATCGTCAAGGTCCGCCTCCTCTTCAGGCTCAATGGGAATCCCGGACTCTACAACAACTGCTTTTTCGTCGATCTTATTACCGATCTTATCCTTGAAACTGCTAAGTTTCGACTTGAGCTTATTGAACACTTACTTCAACCCGCAAATAAATAAAAAAAGGAATTATCTTGGAACCTGCGCCTGTCCCTGAGCTTGCTGATGTTTAGCAATGAATGCTTCGATAGCCTGCATCTGCTGGCTTATCTTGGACAGTGAAGCAGACATGTTCTCAAAGGCTTTTTCAAGCCTTTCTTTGCGGTGCGCCATAATCTCTTTTGCGTCACTGAGCGGGCGCTCAACGCTTATGCCTGCACCAAGATCAATTACTATATTATCAACACGCGCGATGTTCGCATATACAAATGAACCGGAACCTATCGGGAACATCATTTCCGTACCTTCTTTGACGTTAAAGAGCTCTTCGATGGTGCTCAGGGCTTTAGTGCAATCTTCAGCAGACATTTTTACCATAGTCATCTGCTGTTGCAGGAGCTCTGCACGTTTCTGGAACTCACGGTGCTGCATTACGAGTGCCCGGGGATCCTGTTCATTCACACCGGACATGGCTTACGCCTCTGTTATGCTCTCAATCTTGATGTAGTTTCTTTTGATTCCGTGTTTGCTTCCGAATAAGGAGTAAACCTTATCGAGGGCGTTCTTCTCATTATGGCTTTCGACCATCTTTGCGAATCTTTCCCATGCAACACCTGCTTTGAAACTACCTTTGACCTGGAAATTCTTCATATGAAATCACCTTTAATAATCCATGTATAGAATAATCTGTTTAGATACCCAGTGCATCCTCTATTCTTCCGAGCTCATGGCCGGAGGTCTGAGACCCTGCAACATAGCCCTTGGAATTTGCAATAAGGCCGGAGCCTACCATCTGAGTGCCGAAGTTACTGGTGCCGATATCTACAGGAAGCCCGAAAAGCTCCTCAAGCACTCCCAGTTCTTCTGCGCTGGCCCTTGGATGTACGAGCAAGCCCTTGTTGGTCGCAACGCCTGCCATTCCAACGGTTCTGATGCCACCGATGGTGCCTCTGCGGACATCTACCTTCAGGGTTTCTGCGATTATCCCTACTGCCCTGTCGGTCATTTCGGGATGGACCAGTGCCGCCGTATCATTGGCAAGCACAATATTACCTATTGCATTCAGTTTACTGGGTACGTAATGAACCGGGACTCCAATCTCATCAGAGCCTTTTACGGTAGCGTGGCTCGCAACAAGAAGGCCATTAGAATTACCTCTGCACAGGGAACCTACCACAATACTACCATTGATAAGTGTCTGAAAAGTGCGGACACCCAGGATATCCTCAAGTACAGCGCATATGTCCGCCCTTGTACCCGAAGGTACGAGTGCGATATCCTCGGTGCAGGTTGAAAAAGCCCCTATTATGGGGCTTTCATCGATGCTCAATGTACGTATCATTATCTACCGTATATGTTGTGGATGAGACGGGCCTTACATTTATGCAAGTTCTGCCTGAACCTCTCCGTCCTCGAATTTTGCCGCTCTTACACGGATAGACAGAGGTGGTTTCTCAGTACCGCGTTCCCATATCTTCTCATTGATGGTCTTGTCAAGTTTTACCATTTCAGGTTCTACCTTCATGTGTTTTGTAAGGTACAACCTAATGGCTATCATAGCCTTGCTGGCCCTCTTCCATCTTGGTACTTTTTTAATAGAGCGGAGAGGGATAGTATAGATCTGTTCTTTTACTGCGTCATCTACCATGGTCATCACCTACTTACTTCACATCAAGACTGTTTCTTCTCCAGTTTCTTCTCTTGGGGTGGCCCACGACCTTCCTGTTGGTCTTGATTATAGCCCACACGGGAACCCTGTGGTTCTGCCTGTGTGCCTTTGCCAGCCTCATTTTCTGTCCTTTGGTTTTATGGCTCACTTGTCTCACCTTATGAATTGTATTATAATATGAAATACCGATAGAGTTTCAATCTATAACATGATTATTGTATAAATCTTTAATCACATATACAGACAGTTTGAAGCTCTTTGCCTGATACCCTTTTTCGTTCAATTACATGCGATTGGATATGCGAGGGGAACAGTTCATTAATTCTCTGTTCACCAGCCCTTATCCGGATAAGTTCCCTGAGTTCGGTTTCGTAATCAGCCTTGATCACACTTTCACTCAGGCCTTCCTCGATCACAAGATGCTCTTTTACCAGCTCATTGACCACAACACGCCCGAAGCCTTTCAGAGGGGATATATAGCTGACCCCGTACTTGTCCTCGATGCTCCTTATCTGGGAGATCTCCGGCACCGGTACGCGATCATCACGCCTTATTCCATCAGCAATGAACCTGACATCCGAATCATTCGCCAGACTTTTGATCGCTGCCAGATGGATGTGATCTATTGCCCTCTTTGGGTATCCGTCCTGAATAAGCAGTTCATACGCTTGTTCAAGCACCTGCGATTCAAGTTGGACGACCCTGTGTGAAAATCCCAGTTTATCCGCAGCCTCCCTGGCAACATCCCCTACGGGAAGCACCGAGAAACTGCAGGTAACAAGTTCAACCTCAAAGAACCGCTCCAGCAGGATAGCTGCAAGGGAACTGTCTTTTCCTCCGCTGAACAGCACTGAGACCTGCATCAAGATCTGCTCACATGCGTTTTATTGTTGGTTCGCGCTTTGGGGGCTGTAACTGGACCAATAGCTGTTTGAGTTTCTCATCATCTATCTTTGACTGGATCCGGCCATTCTGTGCAAGCGTTATCAACTGGGACTCTAGTTGCTCTACCATCTCTTTACGCGACATCTTTAATGTCGTCATGCGCTCGCGCGCCTCAGGCGTAAGGATCTGGCGAAGCAGTGCCTGTTTCTTCGCATCCATTTCAGCACGTGCCTGCTCCTGCTGCATTGCCGCCTGCATATCGCCTGGGGCCATTTGCTGCTGAGCAGCCTGCTGCTGCTGAAGTTGTTCAAGCCTTTTCCGTCTTATGTTTTCAAGATCATCCGCCATGGAATTCACCTCCGGTATAAAGAGATGTTAGCATTATATCCTTATAGCATTATTGAACAGGTATTCAGGCTCAATATTTTGCAAGGCCCGGGATCTTCTCCACGAGTTCCTTTTTAACCTCGTATGCGGAATTGTCCAGAAGGGACTGTCCCGGCGGGGCTACCACACGGCCGCTCTTGAGGGAGCGCACAAGACCTGCTGCTTCAAGCTGCTGCAGGGCTTCTCTTGCGATAGAGCCACTGCCCTTTACCTTATGGTTGGGGCTTACACCCATGTTCTTGTTGCCACCATACACAGAGCGCAGTCTTTCCACACCTATGGGACCCTGGGTATATACAGTTCTCAGGACCGCAGCACAGCGGGTGTACCACCATTCTTTGTCAGTCGGAGGTAACTCCTTGTGTGAGCCGGTCTTTACGTATGCGGCCCACTCAGGCGGGTTAACCTTGTCATTCTCTTTAAGCTTCTCTGCTACCTTACCGATCAACTCGGCTGCAGGAACATCATATGCAGTTGTCATTAATATTCTCCTTATTTTTGATAAATATCTATTTCGGACTCAAGGAAATAGATTCTTTCGTTCGTGCTGGAGTTTGTTGTGTAAACTATTGAGTAGTATATACCCTTTTCGGCAGATATTCAGGTATCAGGCCAATTATCAGGCCCAATATGAATAACTATCTGCTGAGAACCGCCCTATTTCCGGAAGGTCTGTTCCCTGCCCGGCCCTACAGAAATGTATGTGATTGGCACACCCATCTTCCTTTCAAGATAAAGAACGTAATTCTGTGCAGCCTCGGGAAGGTCGCCAAAGCTTTTGACCCCGGTCAGGTCGCTTTCCCATCCTGGAAGATTCTCATAGACCGGCCTGCATCTTGAAAGTTCAGCGGTCCCCTCAGGCGGATAATCAACGATCAGGCTGTCAAGTTCATAGGACACGCACACCCTTACCTCATCAAGTCCTGAGAGGACGTCCAGTTTTGTGAGTGCCAGGGAAGTGTACCCGTTGAGATAGATAGCCTTTCTGAGCAAAGGAAGATCGAACCACCCACAGCGCCTCTCCCTCCCGGTAGTAGTGCCGAATTCTTTGCCCACCTGCTGGATCTGCCTGCCTGTCTCATCGGTAAGTTCAGTTGGCAGAGGGCCCTCCCCTACACGTGTGATATATGCCTTCACAATGCCAAGCACCTCATCTACTTTAGTAGGGCCAACACCCAGGTTAGCACAGGCGGAACCTGCCACAGTGCTGGAAGAAGTAACGAACTTCTGTGTGCCATGGATAACATCCAGATGAGTACCCTGGGCACCCTCCGCAAGCACATTTTTGCCATCTTCAATAGCCTTGTTGACCTCATAGGAGACATCTGTCACATAAGGAGCCAGGCGGCGTCCCAGTTCCAGATACTTATCCATAAGATCCTTTCTGGTCACAATAGAAGGGTCACCCTCAAGTTCCTTTATAGCCGCCTCTTTTGACGGAGCGAGTTCAAGCAACCTGAGCCTGAGCCTTTCAGGGTCTACAAGGTCAGCCATACGAACCTCATCCCTGGCAACTTTGTCAATATAAGCAAAACCAATGCCTCGTTTGGTCGTACCGATCTTCTCGGTCCTTTTGGACTCCCGCAGGCCATCCAGTTCAACATGATATGGCATAATAATGCTGGTTTTGGCATCCACACCTAGTTTTTCAGGAGTCAGCACAATGCCGCCCTGTGCCAGCATGTCCATTTCCTGTGCAAGAACCTCCGGGTTCAGTACAGTACCCGGACCTATCAGCACTCTGGAATCCAGCAGGAAACCGGAAGGTATAAGATGGAGTTTGTATACGTCCGTTCCTACCTTCACCGTGTGCCCTGCATTGTCCCCACCCTGGAAACGGACAACCACATCATAATCCTCTGACATAAGGTCAACTATCTTTCCTTTACCTTCGTCGCCAAACTGCGCACCTGTGATGATCGTGAACATGGATGCAGGATTATGCCTGTTGGCTTAATAAAGTTTTGATTGCTGCTTATAAGTCTTCGTCAAAGACCACCATGCGCATGCCTTCATCAAAATTGGCTGAACTACCTGCCTTATAGCACCTCAGGGTCTTCGCTATCCTCATATCGATAAGAGTGTCAACGAGCTTCTCAGCCAGGCTCAGGGTTACATTGAATTCAGACTGGAGCATATACACAGCATCAGGTCTTTTAATAGAAAAGTTACAGAAGGCCGACCTTTTATCAGATGAGCAGGTAGGATAGCCCTCGCATTTGACTACCCTTGAGCTATTTTTGAAATGAATAGCGAGCCCCTGCCATGAATGGACATTATGCATGCCTTTTATCCCATATATGTTGGATTTGGTGCGTTCTTTGGAGCGGATCATAATAAAAAGTAGGTTCTTTTTTTATAATTATCTTTTGTATATAACCCAATACCCAAATCATACAAAGAAGTTATAGAACACACTGAAAGGCTTCGAATAGAGAGGGTACAGGTAATAGATGGCGCCTCCTGATATGTCATCCAACATCAGGTGCGATATAAATCCTGCACCTGCGAATATTCCTACGGATAAAACTTTTGTCCTGTCACGGTAAATAAAATAGCCGACTGTCAGGGCGCTGATAAAGAAAACGATGCCAAAGAACAAGGAATGTGTGGGCACCGGCCCTATTGTCACATGTTTAAGGTTGCCGTGCAGTATGTAATTCCACAGGGCCGGCACATCCGGAAAGAGAGAACCAAGACCTCCGGCTATAAGCAGCACACCCAAATGCCCTGCATCATTCAGACGCAACTTGTCTTTGAAAGCCATTGCTGTCATGCAAAGCACACCTGCCAGCAGAACGCAGAACATGAAAAAGAGCAAATGGCCTGGAGGATATGGCATTGTCACCTCTCGCCATTGTTTCCTGGTTCTTTCTCAGATTCTCTCTTGATATCATTCATGCTGCAGGCTCCGGTCATAGCAATACAAGAGGCAGCACCACAAACAGTACTACATTAGCAACACCATGAGCTGTAGCAACCAGTGGCAGGCTGCGAGTCCTCTGGAACATATAACCAAGTATGATTCCCACAGCAAAAATATAGGTCATCTCTATGACCTCACCTGAGATAGAATGCATTACCCCAAAAAGCAGGCTCGCTGCAAGCAATCCGGGCGCCATTCCGAACAGGCCTTCAAGTTTTACCTGTATCAGGGACCTGAATATCAGCTCCTCCATCAGCCCTACATAAAAGAATACAATGCTGGCAAATATCAGAATAAAGAGCTCCGACAGACCCGGTATGACATAACCTGAGCCTACTATAAAGTATTCTCCGGTCCCAAGAATAACACCAGCAATGATAGCCAGGGGAATGTAAAAGACAATATGTTTATAGGAGACTCCAAGCTGAACATCGGTCAGGCCCTGATGTCTTATCAGCAAATAGACAGGCACCAATAACGGAACATACACTGCTATGAACATCAATAGTGACGCTTCTGATACCGGCATGGAAACATTGATCAGCCTTAGAAGGGGCAGAAGCATCAGTGCCTGAAGTGCGTGTATTCCCTGACGGTTCCTTATAACCACTACCAGAAAGGGCATGCTGATCAGTATCAGGAAATGAAGTGACATACCCCCATTGATGTTGCCTGCAAATAGAAGTAATTCCGCAAAGACAATGGCCATAAACAATATGGCGACTGTTCTTCCGGGAGACATCGATCGAATAACGAACCATTTGTAAAAACTGCTTTGATGATAGCGCTCTTCATCTGAAGAATGTTGAACTCTTTCCCATTTCAGATTGTGCTGCTTTTTATGAAATGCATCACTATGATATGTATCTTCCTCACACTCCACTTTAACTCCCCGCTACTTGAATTACCCGTGTTCAGTTTTCGTTTACATCTATCCAAAGGTATAGTTCCCTATAGGGTTCTGAAAGGTCTGCATCTTTGTAAAGCAGGAATTGCAGCTTCATGTCGTTGCCAGATATTTCAGGTGTAAAGGACAATGTCCTCTCCCAACGTTCATTGTTCTCAATACGTATATTTTCCTCTTCAGTCTGCAGGGGAAGAGGATTCCCATCAAGCAGGACAGCCAGCCGGTAGTCGACTGTCTCTTCTTCCTGGTTCATCACACCCACTATTACTTCACCGCTGTCGCCACGATTTAAGCTTACCGGATACCTATCTGACATACCATCAGGCCCCAGTATATAAAACTCAGTGAAACCCTCACCCTGCCGTGGATTTATGGTGACGTATGCGACCGTGATTGCAGACATAAATACAGATATTAACAGTAGCAATGCCAATGCAGTTTCCAGGCGGGAGCGCTTCCCTTCCGGAGAAGAACTCCCCGATAACCTGAAAAATGATCCGGGAATAGAGAAAGCATCCCCTTGCGGCAGCCTGCGGCGGCGAAAGAACGCAACTGCACACATTACCAAGGTTACAATAGAAATTGATATTACCAGAGAATCAGTGTTCATGCCCCATGAAGTGTAGAGAAGACCATATCCAATGAAAGGCACAAGTGCAACGCTCAGTCCTATACTGAATGCAATCCTTTCAGCACCTGAAATTTCATCCTTCCGGGGGAAAAGGGCAGCTGTCATAGCATATCCCGGCAGGAACAATACGATAAGGATCGCGGGCAAAATGCGCAACTCCGTTGTATTGATGAAAGGATTGAATACAAGCATATTCGTAAGCAGTACACCTGCAACTATGCCCAGAATATCCCAAGGTACCCTACTTTTGACCATAATTTGACACCACTCAATAAGGCATAGGTATGAAGACTTATAAAAATGTTTCAACCCGGAATAAGAAACACTCTGAAACTTACCGGGTCAAGCCAGTATTACATACAAAATGTCCGGATTTTACTAAGCTATTTAAAGCAACTATGTCAGATATTTTCTGACAGCAAATGTTAAGTCTTTTAACTGAATATTAGAAGAGGGATTTCAAGTTAAGGGTTGAGTGTAAACAATAGGTTGAGTGTGTAATATGCCAATAGTTCTTACCCATCCAAGCGTACTTATCGATCTGACCTCAATAGAGAATTTAAGTATGTATAATAATGTGGGATTATCAGAGTACAGCATTTTCGGGGTTGCTGCACTTGTAATACTTCTTGCATCCAAAAAGATGCTGAAGGAGTCGGACAGATGGGGCCAGGATATCAGCTCGGTTCTGGAGATGGGTATCATACCACTGATAATAGCATTTATTGCAATACTTGCTTTCAATATAATGCGATTTGTCGGGCAATAAATTGGCATCTTTCATTAAGTAATTAGAAAGGCACTGGTAAATCCTGTGTCAGGGATTGGATATCTAAAGTGGTACAAGCATGAGTAAATCTTATTTGTTAGAATCCGTAAAAACAAAGACTACATGGAATGTCGATAGTTTGTCCCTCAGTATGAGAGATCCATTGTTCAGGAACTCAGCTTTCCTTGTTCTTGGAAGGCTATTGAATGTGGGAGTGGGATTCTTTTTCTGGCTTATAGCTGCCAGGCTCTACCATACAGAAGAGGTTGGTGTTGCGACGGCCCTTATCTCCTCTGTCACATTGATAATGTTCATCGCAAGTTTTGGCTTTAACTTCTCACTGATACGCTTTATAAAGATAAGTGGCAAAGAGAGCGTGCTGAATACATCAATATGCATTACTACGACAGCTGCGGTTGTAGTAGGAATAGCATATCTGCTCATCCTAAAGGTGTTCTTTGAGAACAGCGCCCTTATACAGAACGCTTCTTACGGGCTCTTTTTCCTGCTTACTGTAGTGATGCATTCGATATATTTCATAACAGGCGAATCTTTCAAGGCTTTAAGGGATACAAAAGATTACTTTATGCAGAACACCGTCCTTTCTACCAGAGTGCTGCTACTGTTTCCTCTTGTGTTCCTGGGAAGTTTCGGCATATTCGGTGCAATAGGAGCGGCATATTTACTGGCGACCATATATAGCATATTTATCCTGAGCAGGCGGATCAAACTCAACTACAGGATAGACAGGGATTACTTAAAAAAATCATTCAGTTTCTCTTCCGGTAATTATATTTCAAACTTGTTGTACGAAAGTCCTTCATTATTAATGCCTCCTATAATACTAAGCATGATAGGAAAACAGGAGGCAGCTCTTTATTATATCGCTATGGCTGTGAGCAGTCTGATATGGATAGCGCCTATGTCCCTCAGTGCCTCACTATTTATTGAGGGCAGTTACGGAGAGAACCTGAAAAAGAATGTCCTCAAATCAGGAAAGGCAATACTTATTGTGCTTATACCCAGTATTTTTTTCATATATTACTTCGGTGGTTTCGTGTTAGAGATATTTGGCCAGGACTACGTTGAGGCCCTGCCACTTTTGCATGTATTGGTTCTGTCAAGCTTCTTTGTGGCTGTGCATGACCTGTTCATTCCCATTCTCAACATAAAGATGAGGATAAGCAGCCTGATAAAACTGAATTTTGTAAGATTTTGTCTGTTGTTAGGATTTTCCTACATCTTCCTTCGTGACTATGGGCTTATCGGATTCGGATATGCATGGACATTTACACACATCCTGCTTACAGTAATAACACTCTGGCTTTCCAGAAAAGAGGGATGGATTTAAATCATTTCGTGAAAATTTAGTGTGGGTTTAAGGTGGTTGGTAAATTGTGGAGTTTTATCAATAAATATGAAAATACGTATAGAGTTTTACTTATAGGAAGTTGTCTGGTTGCAATTGCTGGTGTGATATTACCGCTGGTATCCGGGCAGACCAATCTGGCTATGCTTGGCTCATACTTAGCCATTCCCATGATATTGGCCCCGATCTTATATGTCAGACAGAAGAACAATGCAGATAGTTTCAGTGAGATAGACAGCAAGTACTACAATCTCTTCCCTGCAGCCTTTTTCTTCTTCCTGGCAATATCCATCATATTGCTCTATACCAGCTACATAAGGCCATACACTTATTATGCAGTCATCACTGTCATGGCAACACTAATACTGTTCCAGATACTCTTCTTCCAGAGTAACAGAAGCAGGTCAATGTTAATACTCTTCCAGTCAAGCCTGTTACTACTTGATCTCATATGGGGAGTGAACCTGAATTACTTTTTCTCCATCGAAAGAACAGATTCGTTCTTTCACTCGTGGATGATCCAGATACTGGTGGAAGAAGGCGCCATTAATGAGTACTTTGATCTCTACAAGACATTTCCTCTATGGCACATATTATGTGCCTCTTTTTACAAGATAGCTGCCCTGGATATTTCGTTCTACAGGGCAATGTACTTTATAAACGGCATCATCTTTGCAGCCATTCCTCCAGGAATCTACATTCTTTCAAAGAGGCTGTTCAATGAAGAAAAAATAGCGCTTCTTGCTGCTCTTTTTGTATCATTCTACCCGGACGTGCTCAAATACGGAATAGCGGCACTTGCCAGGAGCCCCATATCACTTTTAGGCATGCTGCTCGTAGTTGCACTATTATACCACAGGAGTTTCGCTGCTACATTGGTTGCTGTCGCAATGACGATTTCCATCATTGTGTTCCATACTGTATCCATACCCTTTGTAATAGTTGTACTGGCAGTACTATACTTGCTCCAGAAAGTATATGGCACTCTGAATGAGCAAAAGATAGTCGATATTGATTACATGATGTTTGCCACTATCGCGATGTTAGCCTACTGGATGTATATTTCTCTGGACCTGTTTGCAACCCTTATAGGAAACATAATGGCGGCAGCTCCTGACGAGATTACAGCGACCGGGGTATTCCGGGCTCCACTGAATGAACTGTTCAACTACCTGCATTATTCACCGCTTCTGCTCTTTTTGCTCATAGGGTCACTGGAAGCCATGAAAAAAGATCATGTGTCGCAAACTGCAAAAATCATATGTCTGGCAGGATTACTGTTCACAGTTGTGTCCTTTCCAGGTCCTAGTTTACTCATTACGAAACTGGGTGGGAACTTCAATATTGACAGGTTTGGAGAATACGTGTTCTTTATAATTGTCATTGCTGTATCATTTGGTTTCTACACGCTTTATACCAGATCCAAAAAACCCCTCAAAAGTGTCCTGATAATACTGTTCATGGTCCTTGTATTTCTCTCTGTATCCAACGATTTTATCGCCTCGGACAATCCGCTTGTAAAACGCCCATTCTATACATTCTACCTGACAGAGGAAGAGATTAACGGATTTGATCATGCAGGCAATACAGCAAGAGGATTTGTGATGTCAGATTTTGTCACATACAGGTACATGGAAACTGCACATTACAGGGAGAACGGCCATATGCTGGAAGTGAACCCCCATGATTTGAATTTCCTGAGAAGTGGGCCCTCAGACCTTATATTGATACGAAAAGGAGAACTTGAAGAAAGGCCATTAAGGTTCCTTATCAGCGACCAGGGATTCATAAAATGGCCCAGTATGAGTTCTGCACTAGAATATTACTATTCCGATAACGAAGAACTATGGTCATCCCTGAATAGATATAGCAAGATATACGATTCCAGCAGTATTGACACTTACATATGATATCTGAATAAAAATAATATAATACGTGGTAAAATGTGTGGGATTACAGGATTTAACTGGAAAGATGGGTTAATGCTTCAGAAAATGGGCGAAGCCATCAAACACAGAGGACCGGATGGAAATGGGACCTATTTAGGTAGCAATATCTCATTAGGACACCTGGAACTGGCGGTACTTAATCTTTCAGAAAATGGCCATCAACCCATGTTCAGCGAAGATAAGAACCTTATATTGATATTCAATGGCAGAATCTATAACTTCCCATAACTCCGAGAAAAATTAATATCGAAAGGTCATCAGCTGGAAAGTAAGAACGATGCTGAGCTTATACTCCATTGCTATCAGGAATATGATACGGACTGTGTCCGGCATTTCAACGGGATGTGGGCATTCTGCATATATGATAAAACAAAAGAGACTCTTTTCCTGAGCAGGGACAGGTTTGGAATAAAACCGCTGTATTATCACTATGAGAATGGCAGGTTCATTTTCGCCTCAGAGATCAAGGCTCTTCTTGAACACGATATCCCCAGAAAAGAGAACAGGGCAATTATTTTCGATTACCTGTATTACAATCTGACAGATCATACGGAGGACACCTTCTTCGAGGGTATCAAAAGACTGATGCCCGGACATAACCTCACCTTTGACCTCAATACCAGTAAAATGGAGATCAGCAAGTATTACGACCTTGAAGCAAGGATCTCCAAGACTAAATGTGATTATGAGAAAATAAAAGAACTATTCACAGATTCAGTTAAGAGAGCACTGGTTGCAGATGTCCCTCTGGGGAGTTGCCTTAGCGGCGGTATTGATTCGTCATCAGTTGTTGTTACGATGAGAAGAGTTGCCCCTGCGGCAGAAATAAAAACATTTTCCATGAGATTCCCGGGAAAGAACATTGACGAAAGCGCATACTAGAAAGAGGTTAGTACAAAGGTAAACGCATTGAACTACTCGGTTACTCCCGAAGCGGCTGAATTTATGCAGGATATGCAGAATTTATTTAGGACACAGGAAGAACCTTTCAGCGGAACAAGCGTGTACGGACAGTACAGGGTCATGAAACTTGCAAAGGACAATGGTATCAAGGTCCTGCTGGATGGGCAGGGGGCCGATCAGGTCCTTTCAGGAAGTAGTTATTTTAACGGATATTATTACTATGAGTTGATGAAAAGACTGGATGTAGTCAACCTGCTCCGGGAAGCAAGCTATAGTTATCAGAAATCCAAATGTCTGTCCCCGCTGATGTATCTGTTTCTTCGCGTGGCTCCGACAAATATAAAGAGGTCCCTTTACAATAACCATAAAGTACCGTACCTGTCCAGGAGTTTCATTAAAGAGAATGAGCAACGTAAGGATGTGAGATGGTATCTTTCCTCACTTGATGAGGCAGTCTGTGGTAGTGTAAGCTTATATGCACTCCCTCACCTGCTTAGATTTCTGGACAAGAATTCTATGATGTTTTCTATTGAATCCAGGGTTCCTTTCCTTGATCACAAGTTAGTAGAATATCTGCTTTCCATACCTTCCGAGCAACGCATCAACAACGGGGTCACAAAATATGCATTCCGCAAAGCTATGGAAGGGGAAGTGCCGCAAAGCATACTCTCAAGACATGACAAAATAGGGTTTGCAACTCCTGAGGAGAATTGGCTCAATAACAAAGTAATTAAAGACTTTGTTTACAGTATTATAGACTCAGAGAGCTTCAGATCAAGGGATTTCTGGAACTGGAAGCTAGTCAGGGAGATGTTCATAAAACTACACTCCGACGAATCCCATGGCATATTTGTCGGGACTGAGATATGGAGATGTATATCAGTTGAACTATGGATACAAATGTTCATCGAGGGGCAGGAATTCATACCCGTTGCAGAGAAGAACAGCATCATGGTATCCGTATAGGGTCAAATGTGAAAAATGAAGTTCGCTTCGGGAGAACATCCTGCAATGCCTGAAAAGTCTTTGAAAGCATTATCATATTAACTTATTACTTTCTTTTATATACATTCAGGTAGACCCACTCAGCCAGAGCTCCTATATTCCTGCGTTTGAAAACCCTGTAATTTGTTTCAATGGAAGGATTAAAACGTGATTTGAATGAACAGAGTCTTCGGGTGTCAGCACCACCTATCTCAAATACGCAGTTTCGATCTTTAGATATTTTTATAAGCTCCCAGAATATGAGATCATTCACCGGCAGGTCTACATCCGGTTTCGGAGTACCCAGCCATGAGATTACTTTGCCGTTATAGATTACAGCAAGACTAGATCCAATAATATTATCTTCTTCATCATACACATAATATAGATTGATGTTTTGGGGATATAACCGGAGTAAATCCTCAAGATACTCAATACTTATAATAGGAAATCTTATACCCTGCTCTTCATATCTTTTAGATAAGATCTCATAGAACGGCAAAACGTCATTACTCTTCCTCATTTCAATATTGAATTTATTTTCGATTATTTTCTTTATTACGTTTCGTGTAGAGCGGCTGAATCCTTTTAATATCCCTTCCAAGGAAGCCTCAGTGGGGAGATAATATGTGAACAGAAGTTCTATGGAATAGTCGTTCCATTTGAATTCCCTGATATCAATGAAAGAAGGAATTACCTGTATTGACACATAAATGGGAGAAAATTCATCTAACTTCCCTGTAATCCCCTGAACAATTTCCCTCATGCGTATCTCCTTACCATTTTGTGTAAGAGTATCATATTCTTTGCTCATTACAAAGCCCATGTAAGGCACCCCTGTGCGCGGAGGTGGAGAAAGTATCACATTGACACCATAATTAGTCTTTAGAAAAACTGGAAATACACATACTAATCGATCTTTTACGCACATGCCGTACGGAAGCAAAGTGTAACCGGTATGCTTTTCAATTATTTTTAAAAAACCCCACTTGTGAAAAATAGCCCCATAAGGACTTTTGTCAATGAAATTATCCCATATGCTGGAATCATCTATAGTTAATACTTGCATAATCCCCTTCCGATATTCAAATGAAAAATATGTGTATTGAAGTAATGATACACCCGGCACCCCAGGCCACCCCAAGCCAGAAGCAGCCGAGCATTGTCTGCGGATAGCAGCTTGAACCAATCGTTCACTCCAAAGATGTGCGCTATCTCCTTAATATATCCATTATGTGCTATTCACTTAATATCTTTTTGAATTAAATGTTTGCACACAGCAGGTTCAATATCAACTAACCAGAGGCTCAAATCAGAAATTCTTATAAAGGAACATGCACAGTATAATATGTGGTAAAATGTGTGGGATTACAGGGTTTAACTGGAAAGAAGCGAAGCTACTTAAAAAGATGTGCGATGCGATAAAACATAGGGGACCTGATGACGAAGGAGCTCATGTGGATGACACTGTGTCTCTTGGACACAGAAGACTGTCCATACTTGATCTTTCCGAGAAAGGTCACCAACCTATGTATAGTGAAGATGGGAACTTGGTTTTGGTATATAATGGTGAGATTTACAACTTTTTAGAAATAAAGGAAGAACTGATATCGAAGGGACATCACTTCAGGAGCAGAACTGACACAGAAGTAATACTCCATTGCTATCAGGAATATGGTACGGACTGTGTCCGGCATTTCAACGGGATGTGGGCATTCTGCATATATGATAAAACAAAAGAGACTCTTTTCCTGAGCAGGGACAGGTTTGGAATAAAACCGCTGTATTATCACTATGAGAATGGCAGGTTCATTTTCGCCTCAGAGATCAAGGCTCTTCTTGAACACGATATCCCCAGAAAAGAGAACAGGGCAATTATTTTCGATTACCTGTATTACAATCTGACAGATCATACGGAGGACACCTTCTTCGAGGGTATCAAAAGACTGATGCCCGGACATAACCTCACCTTTGACCTCAATACCAGTAAAATGGAGATCAGCAAGTATTACGATATCCACGACAGGCTATCTGAAGGTGCCACTGATTGCGGCAAACTGAAAGAGATATTCACGGATGCTGTTCGTAAGAGATTAATTTCAGATGTTCCCGTGGGAAGTTGCCTTAGTGGTGGTATTGATTCTTCCGCCATCGTTGTCACAATGAGAAAAATTGACCCGTCTGCCCGGATAAAAACGTTTTCCCTGAGATTCCCGGATATGAAGAGCGATGAGACCGTTTACCAGAAAGAGGTCAGCAACATGGTAGATTCGGTCAGCTATTCTGTGACCCCTGAACCTTCCGAGCTAATGCGGGACCTGCAGGACCTTTTAATGACACAGGAAGAACCTTTCAGTGGAACAAGCGTGTACGGGCAATACAGGGTCATGCAACTTGCAAAGGATAGCGGTATCAAGGTCCTGTTGGACGGGCAGGGGGCAGACGAGATACTGGCAGGGTACCACTACTTCCATGGATACTACTATTACGAACTGCTAAAGGGGTTCGATATCACTCATCTGATGAAAGAAGCAAACCAGTATTACTCCAGATCCAAATCCCTTTCACCAATGATGTACCTGCTACTTCGTGCAACCACTGAGAATATGAAGAAGCTTCTCTACAAGCACAGGAAAGTACCTTTCCTCTCACAGGGTTTCATTAAAGAGAACCAGCAACGCAAAGATAGCAGATGGCACCTGTCATCACTGGATGAAGCTCTATACGAAAGTATGATGGTGTATTCACTTCCTCATTTGCTGAGATTCGAAGATAAGAACTCTATGAGATTCTCCATTGAATCCAGGGTGCCTTTTCTTGACTATCGCTTTGTAGAATACGCTTTTTCCATGCCTTCGGAAATGAAGATCAACGGGGGTGTGACCAAGTACGCGTTCCGCAAAGCAATGGAAGGAGAAGTGCCGCAAAGCATACTCTCAAGATATGACAAGATAGGTTTTGCAACACCCGAACAGAAATGGCTCCGGGAAGAAGCAATGATCAAGCTCATGAATGGGATAATAAATTCAGATAGTTTCAGGTCCAGGGATTTCTGGAACGCGGTGCTTGTGACAGATATGTATGACAAGATGATATCTAAGGAAGCATCAGGTATCTTTGTGGGCACAGAGATATGGAGATGTATATCAGTTGAGCTATGGATGCGACTCTACATTGAAAAGCAACAGCCTCTCGCAGCCATGCCCATAGAGCTGCCCGAGACTTGGCCCATCAAGATGGTTAAACCTCGTGAAACAGTTGTCGAAACCTTCACATAAAAACAGGATGAAAAAACAGACGGTTGAGACATTTGTCTCATGCCGTCTTCTTTCTGTGGACATTGAGATAGAACCACTCTGCCATGCTTCCGATAAGGTCTTTTTTATATACCCTATAATTAACATACATATCGGGATTGAACTGGGATTTGAATGCGCACAGCCGGGGGATATCCGCTCCTCCCATCTCCAGTATGGAATAACCATCACTTTTGCTTTTCTTAATGAACTCCCAAAAGAGGAACTCATTTACAGGTGCCTTTATTGAGGGCTTTACACTCCCGATCCACATGGTCAGTTTCCTGTGTTCGGATGTCAGCACACCTCCGACCATATTATCATCAGCATCCAGAATAGAGTACACCTTGATGTGATTGGGATATAACTGGCACAATTCCTGAATATATCCTTTGCTTACAATGGGAAATGTAAGCCCTTGTTCCCTGTACCTCTCCACGGAGCTATCATAGAACTGTGATATATCTTTACTCTCGATCAGTTTCAGATTATACCTATCCATTTTTTTAATGGCACTGCGTTTAGAAGTATTGAAACCATCACATATATCTTCAAGAGACTGGTCGAGATCGAAATAAAATGTGTACAAAGGATCGATCATGAAACCATTCCACTTGAAGGGCCTGACATCCGTTATAGACGGAGTAAGACAAATAGATACATAATTCGGTGATAACCTGTCCACTTCATCTGAGAATATTTTTCCCATCTCATACAGTCTCTGGCCTTTTTTGCTTAACTTCATATTCATGCAGTTTCGGCTCAGCACAAATCCCAGATATGGTATACCGGACTGCGGGGGAGGGGAGAACAGCATTTTTACACCCCGGATATTCTTGTAGAAAAGAGGGGCTACACACAATACCTCATCAGTTATGAAAAAACCATAGGATAAAAGCCTATACCCCGTGTGCTTTTCCACAGTTTTTAAAAAGTCCCACTTATGGAATACAGTTCCACCAGGACTTTGGTCAATAAATCTATCCCACACTTCACGTTCATGGATAATCGACATCTGCATTGTTCCACCACTCATAAATATCCCCACAATTAGTAATCCAGGCATTTTTCTGATTACAATAATCAAGTATTTTTTCATACAACTTTCTCCACTCCTTTAAATGTGGAGAGCTGAAAGTGTTATTATGCCAGAGAAGAGTAATTATACCATTATACTTCTGCCCGGCATCCAGTATCTGCTTTGATATCTCCCAGGCCTGCCTGAAAGAGTCAGCATATTCGAAAAGTGCTATATCCATGATATTGAGAGGTATCTCCAGGATATCCAGCGCCTTTCCCTCTGCATATGGCCTGAAAGGATGACACATACCATTCCTGAAACCTACGACATTATTAAATCCCAGGGTGGTATCATATTTGAAGCCCGCTTTGGAGAGTATTTCCCATGACTCGCTTATCTTTAACTTGAGGTAATGGTTCCTGAACCCAATAACCGGCTTCCCCAGGACCGCTTCAAGCTTTCGTTTCTCTTGAGCCATATTCTCATAGTTGTCATAGGAATAGTAACCTCCATGCAGTCCTACTTCCCACCCCCTGTCAACGATTTCCCCCATATAGCTACCTGCATCCTCTATATCATACCTGAACCTCCTGGGATCCTTTTCTGCAGTCAGGAAATAAAAAGAGGACTTTGCATCAAACTTCTCCTCAATATCCATTATTTCCTTGAAATTGAGGTAGGGGGATGGGATCTTACTATTTACCCTCCATAAACTATGCTTTTTCAATTGGTTCATATCTGCATCTTTGACCGAGTACAGCATTGATAGAAAAGTATGATGGAGAGGAGGGTAGATGTCGTCGATATCATGGGTCAGGCACACCCCGAATTCCCGGTCTTCAGGGAACGCAATTTCAAGGCCGTTTTCCACAAATGTCCTGGAGACATCCGGAGAAAGGACCTCACTGATATCACGATGTTTAAGGTCGCAATAACTGTCCACGTATGAATATTGGCCAAATGCATCACCTTTTGCAGTAAACCTGCTCCACATGTAAGGATGCTGTTTTATCGATTCATACATATTTACACCCACAAAACTATTTTCGGGCCTGGCCAGACATGAGACCCAGATGTTCCACTATAAACCCGGTCACATCTATCTTGTCCCGTATAAGTTGATCCTTCTTTCTACCCCATTCCTGTTTAGCCTGCTTATTATTGAGGATCTCCACTGCTTTTTGGAGAGCCTGCCCTGAATCTTTAAAGCAATACATGAGCCCGTACTTTTCCTCAAGTTCAGTGAAGTTGCCCATTGTCCCCGCAAGAGAGGAAACGTATATCGAAGGAGTACCCAGTATTGCGCTTTCCACTGCCGTTGTACCTCCATCCCCCAGGTACAGACTGGCATAATATAGCAGATCATGCAATTTTTCCGGTCGGAGATGTATTTTGTATCTCTCTAATTCCGGTTCTAATTCCTGTTCTGAAGTTATGAATACTTTTCCATATTTTTCAAGCTCCCGGACCATTTCCAGCTTATTGGTAACTCCATGCTGGCCGACATCATGGCTTGCACCCCATGATACAAAACGAAGCACTATTATCCGTTCATTTTCATCCAGATCCAGGCTTGAAAGGAAAGCCGGATCCGGATGAAAGTATGCAGGATGAAGATATGCAAGCTCCTGGTAGCCATTGTACCTTGCCTGTTTCATCCCTATATCGCGATTGTATGAAGTAGGAGTAAATACCATATCTGCGAAAGGGAGAGTAACGCAATTGGCAAATTTTGCATGTTCGGTGTCCGTGAAAATCAGTGACCTTTTACGCATAAGCCATGCTACATGCGCCACGCAAGGATTAAGGATACCAGTCAGGATATCAGGATTGAATTTATGAGCTATTTTGAGCAGTTTTAGATCCCTGCCAGCCCATTCCTTCATCAAGTTACCTTTACCGGTACCCATCTTGCTTATGACCTCATATTTGAAGCCATAGGAATCAAGCAGATCCACAGTGACATCTTTTTCTCTGGCCGTAAACAAAACATCGTGGCCATTCTTTTCCACCGCCCAAGCAATATTCTTATAAAAGTGGACATGGGCGGGATGCCCTATATCGACTAGAACTTTCATTTAACCCCCATAACTATAGTACAGAACTCATATATAATCATTTTTAAATAGTCATTGGCAATCTTTTTGGCACAAATATAATATGAGATCGATCAAACCTTTTCCTTACAAAGAGAAGAAAACAAATTACATTCAGGACATCCAATATGCGTTATTCTAAATGCAGCAGCAAGGTAATAAATCATAATAACTATTCATTATTTGATTTTAAAACGGATCACACTGCAAAAACGGATATTAAAAATAACAAATCCGCTGAGCAATAACATGAGAATCAAAGAAACACTCTTGCCTGGAAAGATCCGTTTGCCAAGAAATATATTTTTACCCATTTTGGTTCTTGCAGTTATGATAACCCTGTACTTAACCTATGGTTATTTCATGACCGACATGGATGAAATATCCAAAGAGATCGATATATTAATTACTAAAAACCAAACGATCTCCGTCATACAAAACAGTACCGGAATAGTACTATACAACGGAACGAATGACGAAGAGGCTATCAGGGTGGCAGTCGGTTCAATTGACAAAGGTGTGATCCTGTTTGAACAGGGAAGTTACAATGTTGCCTCAGCAATCAAACTTAAATCGGATATTACAGTAATCGGGAAAGACACTTCCATCATAGGGTACAGGATATTCAAGATCTCTGATGCATCAAATGTAACCATAAAAGGATTTGATCTCAGCAACCCGGATGAGACCTATGTACGCCACTCGGGCACCAAAAGCATAGTAGAGATCACAAACAGCGATAACTGCTACATACTTGACAATACTTTCCGGAATTTTGGCGATTACGGGTTATACCTTTCCACACTTTCCCCGATCCATCATAACACCTATATAACTATAAAAGGCAACCAATTTCTTGATTATGGCTATGCAGGATTGATGATAGGGAAGCAGGCCAGTCAGATATTTGTTGATGATAATCTGTTCAGAGATATAAATACAAGGAAAATCAATCCTAATGCATATGGAGTAGCTCTTGCAAAAGGCAGCAGTACATACAGCTATTCCGAGTACATCTACATCCGTAACAACACCATCGAGAACAATCCTATGTGGGAAGGAATTGACAGCCATGGGGCAAACCATGTTTACATTCTGGACAACACAGTTACAGAGTGCAGGATACCGATCTCGGTTGCCCAGATTAACAGCGATAACCAGTACCCTGAGCCTGTACACAATATCACCATCAAAGGGAATTATGTGAAAGGAAATATGAGCGCTGCAAAACAGGATTCAGGTATCTATGTACTTGGGGGACGTGGCCCGGGAGGGACTATCCAGCCCTACAGGGATGTCACCGTATCTGATAATACTGTAGTTGATGTGAATAACTGGCTGCACTCCAATGACGGAGGAATCGTGCTAATGAATGTGGACAGTGCCCAGGTATATAACAACAATATATCAAATGTTGGAGGGATAGGAATTAACCTGGCTGCCACGAACAATGTACAGGTATATAATAATGACATAAAGAATATTGTCATGATATCCAAACCGATCTATAGTGTGAGCGTATCAAATGTAAAAAATAATTACATCATTGACATCAGGGATAATATAATAGATCTAAAAGAGAATTACATCTATTATGATGCCGACTATACCTTCGCCAAATAATAAGTTGTTTCTCTTCAAGGTTATTTCTGCATAAACATACCCTGCCAGTGTAACTCCCTTCGTCTGTTAAAGATGCAAAATATAAATCTGTTAAAATTACTATAATAATATATTATGAGTATCATACATATTTTTTATAATTTTCAATATTAGTTGGCTCAAAACTATACTTTAGCCACTTTTTGAATCTGACACATTATATATACTTTTAAGAATACTTACGATTAGCTTGTCACAATATATCATAGAAGTGAGGAGTTTATTCCTACTGATATGCATTATAGCATAATATGTGCTTCGGCGATAAGGAACAAACAAAATATTTCTATGCATTATTGAACACAGGTTGACCTAACAACGAAAAACCCTATTGTGAAAAACATGCTTAAGAGGTCAAAAATGGATAAAACGAAGATATTAAGCCTTTTATTGGCTTTTTTAGTCCTTAACATAGGTTTAGGGGCAGCGATCTCTTCAGCTGCTGTCAGCAGCTCAGGAGAGGTGAACTACTCAATAAGCATATCGAAAGACGCCGGCATTACGCAGGTACAGACAAACGACGGCAAGGCCCTATACAGCGGTACCAACGATGTACAGGCTTTTACTACCGCGGTCAATGCTATCAGCAAAGGCACCATCCTTGTCAACCAGGGAACGTACAATATTGCCTCTCCCATAGCACTCAAATCCGACATTGAAATAGTTGGAAAGAATGCAGTGATCAAGGGATACAACGTATTTACGATAACCAGTGCGACAAATGTTAAGGTAAAAGGGTTCGAATTCAGTAACCCTACTGCAACATACACTTCAATTGCTTCCAGCAGGGGCTTTATCAACATCTACAACAGCAACAACTGTGTGATAGAAGAGAACACCTTCCGCAACTTCAGGGATTATGGAATCAACATCGGAGTCACCTCAACGTCCCAATCCAACAGGGATATAAGCGTAAGGTACAACAACTTCCTTGATTACGGTTACTGTGGAGTGATGATCGGTAAGCAGTCCAATTACATATATGTGGAGGATAATACCTTCAAGAACATCAATGTACGGAAAGTGAATGCAAATGCATATGGTATAGCAGTTGCCAAGGGAAGCAATTCCTACAAGCACTCAGAGCACATCTATATCAGGTCCAACTGGATAGAGAACTGTCCGGTATGGGAAGGTATCGACAGTCACGGCGCTAATCATGTGTATATCCAGGATAATACAGTCATAAACTGTAAAGTACCCATAGCAGTTTCCTATCAGACCAATGAAGGTACATATCCTCTGCCTGTGCACACCATAGTCATTACCGGAAACTATGTCAAAGGGAACATGGCATCCCCAGAAAAGCAGCATTCCGGAATACATGTACTTGGTGCACGCAACTATGCAAAACCATATACTAATGTAACTGTGTCAGGCAATACTGTCATCGACGTCAACAGCTGGCTGGTCAGCGATGACGGAGCTATTGTTCTTAGAGACGTTAACGGAGTTGTTGTCGACAACAATCTCATTAGTGGTGTAGGCAATACAGGAATCAACCTGTTGAATACAGACAATGCACTGGTACAGAATAATGATATCAGGAACCTGAAAAAGATCTCCGGTTCTACGATGGGCGTCAAAATGTCACCTGTTGTAAAGAGCTTCAGTGCCACTATCAAGGACAATAAGTATGACAGCACTGTGAACTACCATGGTTATGCATACCCCAAGAACAGTAACACATACTCCGTTACTCTGGTTAACCAGGTTCAGTCCAAGTTCGCAGGTGCGTTGAGACTTAATGTTCAGACAGACTCCAATGTCGTTACGTCACCTTACACACCACCACTAACACCACCACAGCCAGGTACCAGTACTGACAGTTCTGACAATACTGACAATACTGACAGTACACCGGATAACACTGATGTAATAAACCCATCGTGGACAGGTATATCCAAGATTGCAGGTACAACAGTTGTCAAGACCGATGATGGCAAGATAGTGTACAGTGGAAACAATGATGTTGAAGCTGTGAAGGCTGCTCTGAACAATGTAAACCAGGGAACTATCGTTTTCGAGGAGGGAACCTATTCTATAAGCTCACCAGTCGCTCTAAGTTCTGATCTGGAACTGGTCGGTAACAATGCTGTACTTAACGGTTACAACATATTCACCATAAAAGATGAAACAAATGTCACAATAAGAGGATTCGAGTTCAGTAATCCCGATGCCCAGTATCTGGGGCGTGCCGGGAACAACGGGCTTATAGACATCCAGAACAGTGAAGATGTTCTTGTGCAGGATAACACTTTCCGCAACTTCAGGGATTTCGGCATATACCTTTCAACCCGCACCACATCTGACAGCAGCCAGAATGTCACTATACAGGACAATGAATTCCTTGATTACGGCTACTGTGGAATAATGATCGGAAAGCAGGCAAGCAATGTAAATGTTGATGACAACCTGTTCAGGAATATCAATGTTAAGGCCATGTATGCGAACTCCTACGGAGTAGCGGTCATGAAGGATAGCAGCACATACGATTATTCAGAGTATGTCAATATCCGCGGCAACACTATCGAGAACAACCCAACCGGGGAAGCTATCGATAGTCACGGGGCCAACCACCTTTCTGTTGAGAACAACACCATCACAGACTGCAGGATACCTATCATCATCCTTCATGAAAATCAGGATGACAAGTACCCTGCCGCATTGAGCAATCTTTCTGTGACTGGAAACTCAGTGACAGGAAACCTCAGCCTGGAAAAGCAGAACTCAGGTATTTACATCTTCGGAGGAATAAGCAAGGATGGAACCATTGTCCAACCCTACCAGGAAGTGAACGTCTCCGGTAACATCATCGTTGATGTGAACAACTGGCTGGTCAGTGAAGATGGAGCGATCGTAATGCGCAACATCAACGGGACAGTCATTGAGAACAATAAGATCTCAGGCGCCGGCGGTGTGGGTATTAATCTGGAGAATACGGACAATGCTGTCATGCAGAGCAACACCTTCAGTGGCATGAGAGAGATCTCAGGTTCTACCGTAGGAGTTAAGATGCTGGCAAATGGCATGGATAACCACGCTGCTCTCATAAGCAATATCTTTGACAGCTCTGTAGGATACCATGCGCGTACCGAAAGTGGATCAGGACACGCATACGAAGTAAGCGTAACGAATCAGGACACATCCATGTTTGATAATTCAAACGATAGTATGAAACTGATAGTCCTTGAAGATACTGAGCCTTCAGAACCAACTGAACCTTCAGAACCAGCTGAACCAGTAAACGACCTTCCTGTTGCGAATGCGGCAGGCAGGGTTGCTGAGGCAGGAAGTACAGTCATATTCTATGGAGGCGAATCCTTCGATAGGTATGGAATAGTCAACTATTCATGGGACTTTGACGCTTCCAACGGTATCCAGAGAGATGCAACCGGTATGATAGTGAACCACACTTTCGAAGAACAAGGCAGATATACCGTCACCCTGACAATAAGCAACATGAGGGGACAGACGAGCACGGACACCTTAACAGTGATCGTAAACTGAAGACTTAAGACAAAATCGGGTTGGCGGGCCAATGAATAGGTGTCCGTCATCCACATTTTTTCATGCGTTTTCATGCGTTTTCATGCCACATGCGGCATCCATTTCCAGCATTTCTAAAATAATCTGCTCATTTGCAGCCAAACGTTTTCTGTCCGGGAAGTCTTTTGTTCATTTTGAGCCGGATCACTCCATGTTGATAACCTCATTTTTCAGATTACAGTTAAAGAGCATCATAAAGAAGGGTTCCTTAATTACTGGACCTTCCTTTGACATTAAAGGGTACCATACTGCTGTGCATGTGCTTTAAAAGTCAACAGGATGCGCATATACTAATCAAAGAACACTTATCTGTCGATATGATAGAAACTGTATTAAAGACAGATGGAATGCATAACCAATACTTATTGTATAAAACAAAGGTTTAAAACACCTCAAAATGACCTTTAAAACAACACAAGTGTTTTTTTAGGCATGCCATGGTTTATATACAGTCAGCAGAATCTACGCAGAGCCCGTCATAATATGTTCATAACAATCACATTTTGTTCGGCAACGGCATGGTCTCCCCACGGATATTTCCCCATATCCGGATCATGTGTTTCCTGCCGGGCATGCTGATGGAACTAAATTGGCAGGTAAATGACCCAGTAGCTTAAAATAAGCTCCTCACTAGCTAAAATTAACACGTTTAAGAGGTCAATAATGGCTATCACATGGAAAACCACCACAAACCTTTTAATGGTTATATTGTTCCTCAACTTGAGTTTGGGAGCAACAGCCTCTGCGGCTGCTATCAGTCCTGCAGAGACAAATGGATCGATCACCATATCAAAAGAAGCCGGTACTATAAGTGTCCGGATGACCGACGGAGAGATTATATACACCGGAACAGATGACGTGCAGGCCGTGAGATCTGCGGTCGACACCGTAGATGAAGGTGTAATCCTGTTCACCCCCGGAACATACTCTATCAGCTCACCTGTGGAACTGAAGTCCAATATAGAACTTGTTGGAGACAATGCGGTTCTGCAAGGTTATACGATATTCACTATAACCGGCAAGACAGATGTCATAATAAGAGGTTTCGAGTTCACCAACCCTGCTGCACAGTACACTGCAATTGCTACCAACAAGGGTCTTATAGATATCACAAACAGCCAGAACTGTTTGATAGAGGAGAACACTTTCCGCAATTTCAGGGATTACGGTATCAACCTTGCAGTTGGCTCAACATCCCACTTCAACGAGCAGATAACTATCAGGAACAACGAGTTCCTTGATTACGGTTACTGTGGAGTTATGATCTGGAAGCAATCCAATCACATATATGTGGAGGATAACACCTTCAAGGATATCAATGTAAAGAAAGTGAATGCAAATGCATATGGTATAGCACTTGCCAAGGGAAGCAATTCCTATGCGCATTCGGAGTATATATACATCCGGAACAACTGGATAGAGAACAATCCCGTGTGGGAAGGTATCGACAGTCACGGTGCAAACCATGTGTACATCCAGGATAACACAGTCATCGACTGCAAAGTACCTATAGCAGCTTCCTACCAGACCAATGAAGGTACATATCCCCTGCCGTTGCACACCATGGTCATTACCGGGAACTATGTCAAAGGGAACATGGATTCCCCAGACAAACAGCATTCCGGAATACATGTACTTGGTGCACGCAACAATGCCGGACCGCACCAGAATGTGACCATCTCGGATAATGTCATAGAGGATGTTAACAGCTGGCTTGTCAGCGATGATGGAGGCATAGTGCTCAGGGATGTCGACGGCGGTATCCTTAAGAATAATACGATATCCGGCGTAGGTGGCACAGGTATCAACCTGAATAATGCTAACGACCTGGTACTTGAAGAGAATAGCGTCAAGAACATCAAAAGGATATCAGGCTCCACGTTTGGTGTTGAGATGATGCCTGTTGCAAAGGATTTCAGTGTCACGATGAAGAACAATGAGTTCGATAGTTCTGTTGACTATGATGCCTTTTCAACCCCCGGCTACGGTCACATATATGCCGTAAGTGCACAGGAACAGGATACCTCGAAGTTCGCTGCATCCAACGGTGCAATGGAACTGACGGCCGACTCTTCCCAAAACACTGCTGAAGCAGTGAATGATGCTGGTGTTACAGACCCCAGCATTTCTATTTCTAAGAATAACGATACGACAACTGTCCTTACAGGCAGCGGAGAAACTGTATACGTAGGTGACAGTGACAGTGACGCTATTAAGACTGCAGTTAATGCGGTTGACAACGGGACCATTACATTCGAGCAGGGGATCTATGCTATCAGCTCACCTGTAGCCCTTAAGTCAGACATAGAACTGATAGGGAACAATGCTGTTATCACAGGATATAGCATATTTACAATAGCAGACCTGGAAAATGTCACGATCAGTGGTTTCGAGTTCATCAATCCTGACGAGGAACATCTGGACCGAGCCGGTAATAATGGTCTGATCTACATCCAGAACAGTAGTAATGCCTTTATCCGGGAGAACACTTTCCGCAATTTCAGGGATTTTGGTATTTATCTGGCGACCAACTCCACATCCGATCGCAACCAGGACATAACCATTCAGGATAACCAGTTCCTTGAGTATGGTCACGCTGGAGTGATGATCGGCAAAGGAGCCAGCAATGTGATCGTTGATGATAATCTGTTCAGGGACATCAATGTGAATGGAACGAGCCCTAACACCTATGGTGTCGCTATAATGAAAGACAGCAGCACTTACAGATATTCAGATCATATATACATACGCAACAACACTATCGAAAATAATCCACTGGGTGAAGCTATCGATAGCCATGGAGCAAACCATCTTTATATAGAGAACAACACGATAACAGACTCCAGGATACCCATATACATCGCCCACATCAATGATAATGACAGATATCCGGTACCTTTGCATCACCTGACGATAACAGGTAACAACATTCAAGGGAACTTCGATGCAGAAGCTCAGGCCACAGGTATCCGTGTCATTGGAGCGACCAAGATATCGGGTGATATCGCAAAAACTTATCAGCATGTAATTGTTTCTGGCAACACCCTGGAAGACGCCGCTAACTGGAATAACGGAGATGAAAAAGCTATATTAATGGAAAACGTTGATGCCCCTGTCGTTGAGAATAATGTATTCTCCGGTGCAGACGGCAAATAATAAAACTAAAGAGCTTGCTCAATTGAGAAGCACATGCAACCTGAAGAGCTTGCGCTAAGTAAAACATTATTTTCTTAACTGTCACAAGGACAGGCTTTTGCTTTTAGCGATAAATAAAGAATACCTCCGTTTCTCCTTGTCAACGGGTTCGGAGGTTTATTTTTTTATTCAGGTGGCGCTCATACATTGACATCCATTGCCTTGTAACACTCCCTCATGTCAAAGAGCATGGCAAAGAGGATTAGCTGAAGTCCGGCAATGAAGAACAATGCCCCTATCAATGGCAGACTGGCAGGAATATACCATCCGGTGATCAGGCCGGATAAGAGTATGTACACCCCTGAAAGGACCCCCAGTGGCAGAAGTATCATCCCGAACGCATAAAAGAGCACAAGCGGATGGAAATTAGTTATGGAATATTTCACCTTAAGTCTCCACAGGAATTTTTTGAACAGCATAACAGATACTTTGGACATATATCTGCTGTATTTGATACTGGACTTTTCTTCCCCGTAATGTGCCGGCATGGTGACATCCTGTGTTCTGAAGCCGAATGTATTGAGCTTGACCAGCATATCATTGCAATAGCCATAATAAGTGTAAAGAGTATCGATTTCGATATTGGAAAGAGCATTCTTTGAGATGGCAGTGTAACCATTTTGCGGGTCCATTATGTGCCAGTAGCCACTTCCGATCTTAGTGATCAGGCTCAACAGGGAATTGCCAAAAAGACGCCACGAGCTCATTCCACAACGGAATTCATCACATCCCAGCCGGTTACCTTTTGTGTAATCGGCTTTGCCTTCGATGATAGGCATCAGCAGGCTGGGCATATGTGCCGGGTTCATCTGGTTGTCCCCACCCATTACGACCATAATATCCATATCTTCCTGAAGCGCACGCTTGTACCCGTGAAGGATAGCAGCACCTACACCCTGGTTTGTCTCATGTGTTATAACAGAGAGCCGGGGGTCCCGGACCGATTTAAGCACATCTGCAGTGCTATCAGTACTGGCATCGTTGATAACATATATACGATCTACATAGTTCGGAATACCTTCAATAGTTGTGCGTATCAGTTTCTCTTCGTTATAGGCAGGCACTACAACACCAATTTTATATTTATCGAATATGTCCTTGTTACTTTCATGGGTCTTTTTAACGCTTACCTCCTTTAATTTGAATCCTGCGTTCAAAGCATCCTTTACCAGACACAATTCCTCGGGCAGACTGTCTTCAGTGAACGTAAGAGACGCTGTCGAAATTGATGAAAAAGCTGTAAAACCGATATTTTGTGAAAGATAGTTTGAAAGATATTTACCATCTGAGTCAAGATAAGGAGCCATATCGATCAGCGACTGCAGATCGGTATTAATACCCTGACCCGGGTATTCATTATAACCCACAACAGCATCTGCTTCCCTCCACATGACTGAAGTGATGAGCTTTGGTATGGCATCAGGATCGTATATATCATCGGCATTTATTATAATAACCGGACCATTGCCAAACTTTTCAGAATACCTGAAAGCAGCCCTGAGAGATTCCATTTTCCCTTTATGTTTATCGTGCTTTATTACATGTGCATCCATTTTCTGAGCGATGTATGCTGTGGAGTCGGTGCTTCCGTCATCCACCACTACAATATTATCTACATATAGGCCTGCCTTTTTGATGACATCATGTATATTAGCCTCATCATTATAGGCAGGAATTATACATGTAACTCCCAATTATACTCCCCCGTTAGCATTATAGTAAGCATTCAAGCCCCCTTGAATACAAACTTAAAAGCAGACATAGCAGCTGCTATTCCAGAAGCTGTACATCCAGTCCACTCCAATATACAAACATTGCTCTACGTTTATAATATTATCGTGCGATGAAAGGAATCAACCCTATTTTTAGGAGTAGAACGATAATTTGGAGGAATTTAAGGCAAGGTATCTTAGCTTGGAAAGAGTAAAACTAAGCATTTTAGATAATTATCATCAGTAATTTAAGGATTTAACACAATTTTTACCGAACAGGTGTGCCATGAAATGCCGCAACACGACAAATTATGCACTTTTAGACCAGATCAGTCCACTATTGTCATGTTAACCCATCATCCAGGCTCAAAATGAGCGCAACATGAAAAGGATATTTGAAACAAAATCATCAGCTAACAGTCCTGAAGGGTTTATCCCGTGGCATGAGCTCACAAGTCTGGAAACTGTCATACAAAGAAAAGACTTCTTATGGACCGTAAAAACCCGTGTTGATACCATAAAAGATGCAATGATCACAATATCATTGGATCACGGTTCCTGCTTCAGGCCCATCGATATCTTCCTGAGTCTCTGCCACACTGATCCACAGGTGAAGGTCGCGATAAGGTTCACTCATATTATCCTCCCTGTAAAGCAGATACTGTAATTTCATGTTACTTCCGGTGATCTCCGGGGCAAAGGTGAGGGGTTGTTCCCATGTGGCATTGTGGTCCAGGGAGATATGAGCAAAGCTATCCGGGACATTTATTATCTCATCGTTGAGCCTCAGCTCTACGGAGTAGTTGACAAGTGCATATTCATGATTGACGATACCAACTATCACATCGGTTTTCCCGCCTGCTACAAGACGGGTGTTATAATTATCGGCCATGCCCTGTGGGCCCAGTATGTAGAACTCCGTGAACTTCTCACCCTGCTTGGGTGTCACTACCACATATACCAAGGTGATGACCGACAATAGAATCGAGACAACAAGAATGATGCTCAGTACACGGTCAAGTCGGGACTCTGGTTTTGTGGTCACTTCGGCCTTGAAGGATGCATACATTTCCCTGAAAGGGACAGAGAAGGCGCTGTTTCCCAGACTTTCGCGCCTGTGAAGAGCGATAACGGACATTGCAAGGGTAAAAGCCGAAATCGATATAAGTACAGGAACAAGCCGTATGCCCCAAGGAGTATAATTGAGGGCCAGACCTATGAGAGGGACCACTGCTATGCTCAGGCCAAAGCTCAGAGCAATACGTTCTATACTGTCCAGATCATCCTTTCCCGGAAAGAGGGCGGCTATGAGAGCATAGCCGGGGAGAAAGAGCACCATGGGCAGGCCCAGCACAGTACGTATGGGATTGCTGCTAAGTGGTGGAAAAAGTATAAACAGGTCCGTAAGAAGGACAAGTGCCATTACCAGTCTGATGTCTGCAGGTACGAAGAATCTTAAGTTCATGTTTGATTTTACACCAGCCCTAATGCTCCTAAAATATTTACCATTAAACCTTAAGTGTTGTTAATGGACTCAAACATTAAGAATTTTGTGTATTTGAAAACATATTAGTTATCGTCAACGACTCCCCAATTAAGTAGGGAGCTTGCACTTCAAGTTCTCAGCTTCCTGAGCAGAATGCAATAGGCTGGTTG